>CBDBIW010000001.1:0-4513 GCA_965206015.1 Cyclobacteriaceae bacterium
AACATTACCACTTGATCTTCTGAGAACCCCCATACTCTCCTGCCGCACATTGCCTGTGAGTGGTCAGGATCAGAGACTGCCTGGTTTTGCAGTCTCTCTGAGAGATTATCATTGTATACGTACCAGATTTTGTTTTTTCTATCATGCCAAGAATTATTGTAAATGTCTTCAGGTGCAATGTTGTCTGGTGTTGTAAAGGACTGTAATGTGGTTATGTTTCTGTCCCTGATTTTCATCTCTTCTTTTAATGCGTCGACAGTTGCAGTGCTACCAAAAGTCTCAACTTTTCCTGATTCACAATTCAGTTCAGTTAGTAAATAGTTCATCCAGGAATCATCATATTCGTCTGTACAGTCAATTAGTGGGACGTTTTCTATCCATTTTTTGTACAGTTTGACGGTTCGTGCATCTGCTGCATTTATTGCGTTTTTTTCGTGGATACTGTTAGCGTCTTTAAAATCATCCAGATTATCAAGTGTTGGAATTCCATGATTGATTTTTAGATCATCTATTTTTTTGATAATATTTTTGTATTCTTTGCTCTTTTGTAAAATGACAAGCTCGTCTTTGTCTTTACATTGGGATTCCATCTCCACTTGAACGTCATAGAGTTCATTGAATTTTTTGTTGTACTCTTTTAATTTGGTGTAGAATTCAAGTGATTCTTTTCTTTGAATGTCTTCTTGTGGTGAAATGTCTTTTATCAGATCAACATCAATTCCTGCAAGTTTACAACTCATAATATCTGTAAGATCATAGTAATCAAACTTTGGTGCGGCATATCCAAAAGTGTGCTTTACGTGCAATCTCAAATAGTTTTCAAATTCAGGATTTCTGGTGTGCAACAAACTAAACATCTCATCATATGAGCACTTGCCGTATTTCTTTTCTAGTTGTGCAAATGCATATCCAACATCTTTGCGGTATGCAGCAAAGGCACGGTTCATCTGCGTGCGAATTGCTACAGTGTCAGTCTTATCATTCATGGTAAAATCAAACTTGAAATTCTGGTGAAGATTCCATGGCTCCTTGTATAATACCCTTAGCTGCTTTTTGTGGTCTGTAATCATCAGGGCATATTCAAATGGAACATCAAATGATACCCCTTCTGAATCCTCAAATGCCACTCCCTTGTTTGTTACATAGAGACGCCCCTTCCCCTTGTTTGTCTTGATATTTTCATATACAGATATGATGTGCTCCCATCCATGAACCATCAAAAACCCGTGAGGATTTCTAGTCTTTGTGTTTAGTCTTTCGTGTTCCTTTTGGATTTTTCTGCAAATATGGCTTGCATCAAGAGGATTTTTATCAAGTTTCAAATCTACATACTTTCTCTCCATTTTGGTTATGCCGTGTAATAGCATTTTTGGCTGTGTGAACTGTACACGAATTTTGTCTTTCTTTATAGGAGTAATTGAGCGGACATTAGTCAGTGATACGGATAATAGAATTTTCTTTGAATTATGAATTGATAGTTTTAGGTTGGTAATCTCCAGTGTCTGGTTTTTCTTTAGTGGAATCTTGGCAATTTCCACTTCTGCGTGTTGTCGTTTTAGCATATTACTATGTGGTGTTTCACCTTTTAAAGATTTATTCGGATTTGTTCCCGTCATTGTGATTTAGTCTCTTTAGATGTCACCCTACCCTTACCCTGCCCCTTTTTGGAACCCGTGAACTGATCCATTGTGCTCTGTCTTGGTCCACTATTTCCACTGCTGCCATCATCAACTGCCTCTTCCTGTTCTTGTTGTGTGAGTTCCTCTACTGTTCCACGTGACTCTTTTTCAAAGGCATTATGGAAACCATCAGAACCAGTCGAATCTCCACTACTACCAAACCCCCTACCTATACCGCCAGCACCTGGCATCATTCTTCCTGCACCGCTAAGGTCATTTGAAAATGCCTTGCCAATACTGCCACTGATACCACCAGACACTCCGCCAATCACTGATGCCATTGCTCCGGGATTGGTCATGACACGTTTGAGGGCACCTAATGTACTGTGATTACCAGCTGCCCTTATTCCAGAAAATGCAGCAGCTCCCCCAGATCCTGCCCCCTGCAACAACTGGGCACTTCCCACCACCCCCGTCATAACACCAGTCATTGCCATTCTGCCAGCCATTGATGCAACTGATCCCAGCATTGGAACAAACATGACTGGCGACATTATTACCAGTATCAGTACTGCCATGGCACGAAGCGAGAAAAGAAACCGGTCAACGCGTATTTCCGTACTTGTCTCAAGGGCAGACTGTCCAGAAGGAGACCCCAATGTATCAAATGCTCCAAGTGTCTCTCCTGAAGAAATTGTAGGGGACGGAAGTGTGACAGTAGTTACATCCTCCTCATACTGTACAAGATTTGCAGTACCTGCAAGCATTATCAGTCCTGCAAAAATTGGCACAAACAACAGCGGGACAAACAAGGATGTTAGTTTGTCTGCAAGTTTGTCAATTCCAAGAAAAGGAATACATCTAAACACCAAGAGAATCGGCAGCCCGATTGCTATTACATCAAGCAAAATATACCGAATGTCCCCAATCATTACTGCCATCATGGCCAAAAACAAAAGCATGGAAACTTTGGTCAGCCCTACAAACAGTATGCTAAACAGACTATCAGAAAATACTGCCAGTTGTGCATTGACTTGTCCGCTAACATCCCACCATTCCAAATCACTGCCATCTTCCTTTTGAAACTCTAGTGATTGATCAGCGCCAAACAGTGCCTTTGCAAACAGATAGTTTGGCAGTAAATCAGGTCTGCATATGGAATTAGTGTCCGGTTCCAGTCCCAATGCCTTGGAATGTTTTGCTATGCTCTCCATGTGCTCAAAGAACAGCAGGTTTCGGGTACCTGAAATCTCAACACATGGATTACTCTCATCATGGGAGTATAGGGGATTCATCATCGATAATCCACTCTTTTCTGAAACATCAGATATTGAATCCCAGATGTATGGAAATATCAGCAGTACGATAATTCCAATAAATGCGCCTTGCAGCATTTTCTTCATTGTTTCATTTGATGCAAGCTGTGCCTGCTTTATCACAAGTAACAATCCAAACAAAAAGAATACAAAAAGAAACATTGGAAATGCAACGTCACGCAGAATTGAGAAAATTAAAAATGAGGAATTTCCAACCTCCACACCGCCAACTACATCAAAATCAAAGCCAGGTACGGCAGTGGTAATATTTGTAAACTCTGATGCAATGTATGTTATCATTTGAGACATGGCAGCAACAAACAGTGCACTTGTTCCCAATGCGATGATAACCTGGCCTATTACATCTGAAAACCCAGGCAGGTCACAGTTTAGCAGCCGTACCAGTCTGTTCTCTGATTTGTCAATCTTTTTTTGCAGTAGAGCAACAAGAAAAATAACCCGTGCAAGAAAGGGAACCTTTGCAGAGATTAACGGCATCAAAAGCATCATGGTACAAACTCCACGTGATCATCATACAGTGTAATCTTATCATCTGCAATTACACGGAATCTCTTTATGCCATATTCCTCAATTAATGCAGTACATGAGACGTTTCCATGTCTGTCAGTGGATGTGTTGGTAACCAAAATCTCATCAATGTATATCGATACAGGTAAAAATCGCTGAGTGGTTTTTGTTTTCAGAGTAATGGTGTATGGCTCATCAAGATTTGTAATTCTGACAGGCTCCATCTTTGCAGGTTTTGGAACATCCTTTTCTGTTACATCATCATCAAATTTTAACGGCATTCCATGGCTTGAGAGCAATGATTTTTCCTCCTTTTCTCTCTTTTTTGCAGAATTGTTCCTCAGATGGAACAAGATAAAATCCGCCAGCTGTATCTCAAAAGGAACAAACTTGTATGATACGTATCCAAACAGTACAATGATAATTCCAAGCAAGCCAAAGATTGCTGCAATCTCCCCACGAATTGAAGAGAAAAGCATGGCAATGCCAATCAATGAAAAGAACAGTTCGCGAGGGGAAAAGGTGCGTATCTTAAAATCAATGAAATTCACAAAAAACAGGTTTTTGCTCTCAACTGAATAAATTCTCATCAATAGTACAAGAAAAATTTCCTATTAAGGGGGAAATTCGCCAGAACCGTCTGAAATTATTCCAACAAATCAAACTCAGTCAGGGAGATATTTTTTAATTCTTCATCCACAAATGAAAAATGTTCCAGCAGTTGAAACGGCATTTGGAATTAGGTAAAATAGGGAATTTGAAAGAAAATTTTTAGGAGGCAGAATGGTAGAAATTAATGTTCGTTTGTTTGGTTCTGTTGCATCTTCGAGACTTATTTACAACCACTGTTTATTTTGACTTTTTACTTTCTGTTCTTTGTTTGATTAGAATCTCTAATTCTTCTTGTATTTTTGTCGTTTCTACTTCAGTAAATCCCAAAATCTCTAACACGATCCGGTTCTGGTAGTTTTTGGTGATCCGTCTATTAGGTTTTTCTTCCAACATAGATTTTCCCAGATATACGATTATTTTACGCGTGAATTGATTGAG
>CBDBIW010000002.1:0-422372 GCA_965206015.1 Cyclobacteriaceae bacterium
TAGCGGCGAACGACAACACCGGTAATGCGTCTGTCGGCTTTCTGGGAGGGCTGTTGAGCACCCTGAGCGTAGAGACCCGGCTATCGAGAAAGCGCAACGGAGCGGTACCGGTGAGTACAGGCTATCTGACCAGTAAAAGCAAACTGGAGGACATGCTCACTTCTCTGGGCGTGATCCATGACAGGCATTATATTACGTACCGCCATTTTCCGGGAGAAGCCGGCGTGTACTTTGCCAATGACTTTACCCTGTCAGGCAGTTTTGTGAACCGGCTTTCCCGTGTGCGGGTCATCGACAAGATCAAGCGCATTGCGTACCGCACGGGCATTCGCGAGGTGGACGAAAAAGTACCCCTGAATGCAGACGGCACTATCCGGGAGGACGTTGCCCGCAGGATAGAGGCAGATATTGAGCAGGCACTGGCGGTGCAAATGCTCGGGAACACAGAGATCTCCTCGGTGGAAGCTCAGGTCAGAGGCAGCAATATACTGCAAACCGAACAGTTGGGCGTGGAGTTGCGCATCACTCCGGTGGGCTATTCCAATTCTATTAACTACCTGATTTATTTATAGGCATGGCACAGACAGACAGCAGGGAATATCAATACAGCCACATTACGGTCAATGCTTCCGGCATTGACATTACCTCCTTGCAGCATGTGGCTTACAAGACCTCTTTGGAGAAGGAATTTATCTACGGGAAGGGCAGCAAACCCAGAGCCATACAGGAAGGCAACTTTTCATTCGAGGGCAGTATTGGCCTCTTGCAGGGAGATCTGGCAAAACTCGAATCGCTGCGGGCCGACCGTGAATTGCAACTGCTGCGGGGTACCAGTATCGTAGTGGTCTACAAGACGGATAATCACATTCTGGGCGAGACCCCGAAATTGAGAACCGACGTCCTGCAGGGGGTCCGTTACGGGGAGATAGAACAACGCTTTAATCAAGGCGATACGAAAATGGTGATCGAAATCCCGATCATGTTCCTGGACATTAAAAGACTTTAATATTAAAATAAAAGATTGTAATAATGGCATTGGTATTAAAAGAGAACGGGGCTTTCAAGCCGGTGGAAAAAATCCACGAAAAGGCACTCGAAGAGCAATGGGGGAAGCTTGAAAAGATGGTCATTCCTCTCAAAGGGAAAGCAGACAAAACAATATGGCTGCGTCAGCCGGTACGCGGGGAGGTGAAAGCAGCCCTGCTTCACGAGACCACTGCCGACGGCAAAACAGACCGCATCACGCCCGGAGAAATGATTTTGGAGACGTGCATGGTGGCCGGTGACCAGGAGGTACTCAAAGAGGACAGCTATTTTTTCAGAGCCGCCCTGATGAGCTACTACTGGCTCCAGAAACGCCTGGGGTTTATATAAACAAGGTGAACACAGCCGACGGCAGGGCGAAGGCCAGTCCGTTGCTTTATGTAGATACGCAGTTGCGTTACCACCTTGGGGTCAACCCCGACCAGCTCACTGACCAGGAATGGGCATTGAGCTTTGCCCAGCTTGTAGCAATAAGAAAAAGGGAAAGTCATGGCTGAAACGCTCACATTTACGCTTGAATTAAAAAGCCGGATTGACAAAGAACTCAGTAAAATAAGCCGTAGCACAAAAGCCATGAGCGATGCGGCGGGTGAGGACGTGCGCCGGTTTCAAAAAAAACTGGGCGGTACCAAAACCACTATTGACGGGCTAAACAATGTTCTGGAACGGCTTCGCAAACGGAAAAACAGGGCTTTTGATACTAAAAAAATTGAGCGACTCAACAAGGTGATCACAGAGACCGAACGAAAGGTTGACAAACTCCGAAGTACAGGTCTGCGCAACAAAGGCATGCCCGGCGGCGGCCTGGCGGGTGGCCTGGTGGGGCGATTTGCCGGCCCCGCAGCACTAGGGTATGCCGGCTTTTCACTGGCTAAAAAAGCCATCACCGGAGGGGTGGAATTAGAGCAAAACCGCATCGCTTTCCAGACCATGACCGGCAGTGAAGAACAGGGCAGTGCCCTGGTCGACAGCGTAAACAGCCTGGCCAACAAAACGCCCTTTGCCAATAGCGCATTACTCGATGCGACCAGAACCCTGCTCAACTTCGGATTTGCCGGTCAGGACGTCCTCCCGACGCTCTCCCGTCTGGGCGATGTCTCGGGAGGGAACGCCGGGCGGCTGAGTTCGCTGGCACTGGTCATGGGACAGGTGCGCTCGTCCGGCAAACTCATGGGGCAGGACCTGCTCCAGTTCATTAACGCCGGTTTCAACCCCTTGCAGGAGATGGCCGGGATGACCGGCAAAAGTATGGGCGAACTCAGAGAGGAAATGAGCAAGGGCAAGATCTCCTACGAACAGGTTGCCGAAGCGTTTGGCTCGGTCACTTCCCGGGGCGGGAAGTTTTACCAGATGATGGAGAAGCAGAGTGAGAGCATGGGCGGGAAATGGAGTACCCTTACTGGCACTTTCTCCGCTAAACTGGCAGAACTGGGCTTATTATTCAAACCGGTGGTGGATGGTGTGTTAGACCTGGGCATTGCCATGATGAATGGCCCTGAAGCAAATCAAAAAACTTACGCCATCAATGCGATTGACCACTACCTGGAACAAATGAAAACAGCCGGTCTTTCCATCCGGGAGCGGCAAAAGCTCATCGGGCAGTTCAATGCCCAATTCGGGGAGGATGTACTGGGTAAAAAGCTTGACATCGAACTGGCTCTGGATAGTGAAGGTTTTTTAAAAGCGTTTGAGGAACTGAAAAAATACCTGGAGAATGAAAAACGATCAGAGGTCAAAATAGAGCAGAAAGAGGCATTATTTAAGCAAAAAAGACAGATAGAAAGCAGGATCAGACAGGCCGGTGACAGAATCTTTGACATAGCAAAGGGTACAGAACAACAATATACCAGCACCTACGCAGGAAGAGGAGTATATGTCAAACCGACAGATAACCTGGCACAAGCTGAAGCACAACGCAAAAAAGCCCGGGACCAACTCAGTGGGATCAATCAGGAACTGACCCCACTTATCCTGGCCGCGGGAATCTCTGACACGCAGGAAGAAAAAATATTGAAAGCGCGTCTGAATGCCCTGACCCTTCATCGTGAAAAAGCTGCCCTTTTACCCGGTGTGCACGATCTTTCCGGTCATCCAGGCAACAGGGAGGCTGAAAAGATCAAAAAGGCACTGGCAGCGTTTGAAAAAGCAACAAAAAAGGAGGGCACAACTGAAAAAGCAACAAAAAAGGAGGGCACAAATGGAGATCATCCAGACAGGAAAACACTAGGGGAGTTGACCGACCAGGTGAACACCGGAGGCAGGACGCAGCGGATCATCAACCTCCATATCAATAACCTGAATGGCGTGGGTGAAATGAATAATCATTTTGAGGGCTTTGAACAAGAATATGAAGAGAAACTGGCAGCTAGTGCCGAGGATCATATGAAAGCCCTGTTAAAAGTATTGAATGGCGTATCAAGAATGGGTGAAGCATGATAGAAGTACCTCCCGGCGGCGATATATTCAAGCTGAAGATCACAGCAGTAGCAGGTGGTGAACCCTTCACTTTTCCTGTCGAACCCCGTGTGTGGGTAAGGCGGCGCAACCGCATCATTCGCAAGTACCCGCAGAAAGGACTCAAAGGCTCCATCAAAGAACGATGGATGGTCGATGACTTCGATGTGACGATCCGGGCAAATTTCATTGGTGAAGCAGGCTACCTGGAGGAATTAAGGCAGCAGATCCCGGAGCAAACCCCGACGCAGGGAATCGCTCCGGGCAATAGTCTGAAAGATGCGGTGAACCAGCGTCTGGAAGGAGAAGCGAAGCGTCTGGGCGAGTTGGGCACAGGCATCCTGCCTGCACAAGCGGCAGGAGCTCCGGGGAGGTTCAAAAAAAGGGAAAAGCCGGTACAGCCGGTTAATACGCTGGTGCCTTCCTATCCCCGGGACACGATTCAGGAGCTTCTTGAACTCTGCCGGAAGGTGTACTGGCAGGTCAGCGGAAATGAGCAACTGAATGCGCTTGATATTACACACCTGGTGGTGTACGATGTGGAGCTGCCTTTCACTGCGGGGGAATTGAATCAGGAAGTAGTCATCAGGGGATTTAGTGACGACGCGGACCAATGAATGATTTTTTGATGAAAAACGGAAAACCGGCCATTGGAGACGGGCTGGAAAACGAGGTCCGGGATATTTTGACCGCCCGGAAAGGGGATTTCAAATTCTTTCCGGACATAGGCGTGGGGATAGCCGGTTTTGTGGACGGGAAGATAGCCGACCAGGAGCTTTTCAGCATTGTGGCCGCGGAATTGAAAAAAGATAATAAACGGCTCGTGCAGGCGAGGACCGCAGGGGATATTTATGTGACCCGCGTGGAAAGAAATTGAGGACCGGGAAGGGATGGAAAAAATTAAAGTCAGGAAAGGACAGAGTTTGATGGACATTGCCGTCTGCTACTATGGCAGCGCGGAAGGGGTCTTTGACCTGGTCAGAAGGAATAAACTGAACGGCATCACCGCTAATGTTTACCACGGACAAGAGTTGGAAACAGGCGAACCGCTGAATGTTCGTCTTTCCCATATTTTGCCCAAAAACATAGCCACCGTAACAGGAAGCAGAGCCAGTGGCATAGGCTTTTGGCGGATCAACAAGGAATTTATCCTGCCGCAGACAGAAAATTAAAAGTTAAAACAATATGGCAAGAACAATAGAAGAGATCCTGAAAGTAATGAACCAGAAGGCAAAGGAATATCCCGGGCTTTCGGAACTGGAAGCCAACCACAGCGTGGTGCAAGTGTGGAACTACGCCAAACAAGTGATGGCTCTGGGTATTGCCCAGGCAGAACATGCCGTAGACCAACTCAACGCAGAGGTTAGGCAAATGGTCAACAAAGACGAACCCGGCGGCATCGGGTGGTATCGACAAAAAGCCTTTGACTATCAGCATGGCGACCAACTGCTGGTCATCAACAACCGCCCGGCATATCTGACCCCCAATCCCGCCGCCCGGATCGTTCAGCAGGTGAGCGTCACAGAGTCACCGGCCGATGGCTCACTTACCTTCAAAGTGGCTAAGGATACCGGCGGTGATTCTCCTGTGCTTACCGAAGCCGAGCAAGACGGGTTCAGGGACTACATAGGCAGGATAAAGATCGCAGGGACCCTGATCACTGTGCAAAGCGATCTCCCTGATAAGATCAGCTACAACATTGTGGTGGAGGCAGACCCTGCTGTGCTTACCGGACATGTCAGGCGGACGGTATACCAGACCCTGGACCGCTTTCACCAAAGCATCGAATTTAACACCGTATTGTATTTGAGCAAAGCCACCGATGCCCTCCAGGCCATTCCCGGTATCATCGATGTAGAGATTACCAGTGCGTACGCCGGTGCGGCAGGGGTCAGCCTCACCGAAAACCACCGGGTGAACCGGAAATATGAAACCATAGCGGGCTATGTGAAGCTCGACCGTAACGATTCTTCAGTCACACTAATTCGGGGATAACACCACAACAACGTTATAAATTAAATGGAACAGAATGTATACAATCGATTATGATGCTTTCATTCAACAGGCCCTGCCGCCGCACTGGCGCAGACAGTGGCAGGAACACCTCATTGCCGTGTGGTGCTATCCTTTAAAACAACTCTTTGACCAGATCTTTCTGCTAAGAAAACAGGCGGTTAACGAGTTGAATCATAATTCGCAAGCAGAAAGTTTGCAACACAAGCTTCAGGACTCTCACATGAAAATAGAAGTAGGAACCGTATCGCAGAACGGCACCATAAAAATATTAGCCCCCGACCTGCCAGAGGTCAGAAACAAGATCAAACTCCACCTGGACAAGGTGAAAACCGCAGGAAAAACAATTGAATTTCAAACCATTATCTAAATAGTACGACTATGACCATCAAAACAAGAAAGCAATTAGAAGAAACTTTCCAAAACGGAGCCACCCCCGACGCACAGGATTTCTCCAACCTTTTCGAGAGCTTCCGGCACCAAACCGACCCGGACTTGAACCTCAGACGGGCCAACCAGACCGAAGCCGAAGAAGGCAATAGCAATATTCAACTGATGACACCCCAGCGCACCAGGCAGGCGATCATCGCCCTCACACGCCTGGCCAGCGTACCGGCCCTGAGCAGAGAAGTGGACCAAAAAGTAGCAACAGCCATTTCGCAACTGATCGATAATGCACCCACCGCCCTGGATACACTCAACGAACTCGCTCAGGCACTCAATGACGACCAAAACGCCTACAACACACTGGTCGGGCTCATCAACACCCACGTCAACCGCACAAACAATCCCAATCCCCACGGCGTGACCAAAGCGCAGGTAGGACTGGGCGGAGGAAACCAGTTGAAAATGGCTACCCGTGTGCAATTCGGCTCTAAGGAAACCCGGGGGTTGTCACAACCAGTTGTATACACCTTTCAGAGAGCTACTGAGCCTGGTCAGGTCTACCGGACAAGCTATATAAAGTATACAGCAATCTGTACGGGAAATTATTACCCGGAGTATCGAAGGCATGGAATTTTGGTTTTTAGACATTTTCAAGAGGGTACAGCACAATTAAGTGGCCATGATATATTTAATAGTGGCTCGATGAGCGTATCTGCCGTTTGGTCCGGGGGTAACTGCACCTTAACCTTCCGCGCAACCGGTTCACATCATATGCTCACTACAGTAGAGGTGGCCCTGCCCGGGAACTTTATCAGGGACCTGCAATAGACCACCGCAGAAGACACCTCCGGACTCGCAGCAGCAAGAGAGGCATGGTTCAGGGCGTGTCTTAACAGGGTTGAAAAGAAGCACTCTCGCTGCTTAAAAGCAGAACCGAAAAATGTAATAAAAAAAAGCCCCAACAGGCTGCCCGGCCCCGAACAGGAACTTAATGAGTTTAGTGCACCAGACACAACTCCCCACCCATTGAGGCCATACCTCTACCGGAGAGTCTAAATAGTGTTTGGTGTACTTTTTTATATGACAAAAACAAAAACCAAATTGAGAATGAACATGAAAATTGAACAAAATAAAACAGAAAAGCTAAAGACACCCATCAGTTATTATGGTGGTAAACAAAAGATGCTAAGGCACATATTGCCATGGATACCGGAGCATACTACCTATACAGAACCATTTGTCGGTGGTGGGGCGGTGTTTTGGGCAAAAGAACCAGGCAAGATTGAAGTCATTAACGATACCAACAGAGAGCTTATCAATTTCTACGAGTGCGTCCAAAATGAATTTGTAGAACTCGAAAAAATGGTAAGGATCAGCCTGCACAGCCGCTCTATGCATAGCGATGCTACGGTGGTGTATAACAATCCGCACCTGTTTACACGGGCTAAGAGGGCCTGGGCGGTCTGGGTGTTAGCCGCTCAGTCCTTTTGCTCCATACTCGATGGTCCCTTCGGATATGATAAAACCAGCAAGGCAACCACTAGTATAAACATCGCTAATAAACGTGATAATTTTACCATAAAATACGCTGAACGTATCCAAAACGTGCAGATAGAAAATACCGATGCCTTACGAATCATACGCTCGCGGGATCATGAAAACGCCTTCCACTATATAGACCCGCCCTATTACAACTCCAACTGCGGGCACTACGATGGCTATACCAGGGAGGACTTTGAAATGCTTTTGGAAACGCTTTCAGAGGTTAAGGGAAGGTTTTTGTTGTCCAGTTACCCAGGTGACGTACTGACAAAGTATGCCAGGCAATTCGGTTGGAATACCCAAAAGTTAGAGAAGGTAGTCCGCGTAAACCAGGGCTCCGGTAAGCCTGGAAAAAAGAAAATAGAGGTACTCACCACTAATTATCAGATGTAACCCCAAAGAAAAGGGCAGTTGAGGCTGTCCGGGTAAAAACGGGTGAAAACAGAATTTGTACTATTGCCGGGTTGTCCGATTTTCAGCTATCTTCTGATTGTGCTATTCCCCAAACAAAATTCTCATTCAGAACGTCACATTCTGAATGAGAATTTTTGACATTCCGAATGAGACGATTTAATTCATTGAAGCGGGTACAGTCGAGCAATTAACTATGGGCAATATAGGTCTAACTTTAAATCCGGAATCTGGCCGCATGGCAATTAATAACATTGATGATATGAATGCATTTGGAGCAGAGATGGGATATCAACCAGGAGATGAGCTTCTTACATTTAATGGTGAAGAGGTTACACCACAAGGTTTTCAGCAGCTTGTGGAAAATTATCGTAACAATGTGGCAACTGGAGATAAAGTTAAAGTTGCAGTCATGCGAAAGGTAAATGGTAAAGACAAGAAAGTTAAATTAAAGGCCAACGCTGTGACTGTAACAGTCGACGTGGCGAATGCCATTGAGATCAATCCGCAGGCAACGCAAGAGCAACTAGCATTGAGAAAAGCGTGGGTTGGGGCATGATATAAAGTGAGGATCATACACAGACCAACTGGAGAATTAATTGCTGAAGGAAAAAGAGGGTGGGCTATTTTTCCATTTGAGGGCAATTACTATACAAGTTCAGGAGCCTTTGAAAACGAAAAACTTTAAGCAACTCATACGTTCCTGGCCTGTTGCCCATACAAGTTTATTTATGTATTGGATGAACTATATCAGTCAAATGAAGGAGTAATTGACAAGTTCTTGGGATGGAGTATGTGCTGCCTAATCCGTTGTTTCCATTTATTTGGTTTAGAGTGACTGTTCCACGCCACCATGCAAGCAATTATGAGGATTAATAAAGTGAGAGAAGACCGTCCCGGTCAAGCTTAATAAGCCTTCACGAGCGGTCTTCATGGTCTTATGGAAATTATCTTGTAATCGTACCCGAAGCTAGTGTGCCCAGGTTCTTTTCAAAGTCAAATGTTGTTGGTGCAGTTTCCTGACCAGCTGTACCAATCAGAGGTTTGGCTGCAAAAGGAGCCGCGTCATTGTCAGGAACCGGTTCTACTGAAATTACAACCATTCTTCCCCTTACATCCAATGGGAATGTTTCCCCGCTTGGTGCGTTAAGGAAGAAGTCTTCTCCTGGAATTGGAGGCCCAACGTTGTTTTCAGTGCCACTGAAATTATTGGAACCGTCAACAACTCCAAAGGCTGTAAATGTACCGGTGCTGATTGGGCCACTCTCACCGATAACCCACCCCTCATAAACCCAACCATTACCTAAAGTAGGAAGAGTTAAGCCTGCAGTAGGAGGCATACCAGGCATACCGAACCAAATACCGTTTTGATCATTACCATTGTTAGTTCCAGTCTCGTCAGTAGGAGTTCTTAAAAAGAACGTGCCTGCAGCATCGCTGAAATCACCCACCTGCTCATCAACTGTTACGCTAGCGGTATTTCCAGAAAAAGCCCCGCTCAACAATTTTGTAGCAGCAGGAGCGGGATCACTATCGGGAACTGGCTCAATGGATAATACGAAAGCTGTAGCCATAGCCAATTGTTCCGCATCAACCTCAAAAGAGGTTTGGGACGAAGCACCATCGCTGCCAACAGTAAATACACCAGTAGAAACCGGAGAACCATCAACAATGATCCAACCTTCATACGCATAGTTGGATCCAAGATTTTCCAGTCCGGTAATGTCCAGCGATACTGAACCTGTGTCAGGGCTGTCATCGTCATCGTCATCATCCCCACATGATGTCAAAATCAGGGTGCTCATAAATAGAATCGTGGATAATCTTTTCATCTTATTTTTAAATTTTTAGTAAACTTCAAAAAACGGCGTTGATCATTGCAGAATAATTGCTTAATTGTCACATTTTCGTAACATTTTGCGGATTGTTGTTAATCCTTTGTGGGCAACCATAAAAAAAGCAACCACCGGCCGCCCTTCTAATAGCTGAGTGTAAATCCAGGTCACTTGATGAACCTCAATCCAAGGTTTATAGTCTGACCAGCCCCGTCATTCCGTGAAGCAAAGAAATTGGCATAGGAAAGTTCTATGCCCAACTGATTGGTTAACTGATATTTGGTTCCAATTCCCCATTGGCTAAACCATCTTAATCTGCCGAATTCAGATTGTTCTCCAACATTTAGTCTGCCAAAAGCCGGGCTGTGCTGTAACATTGTATACATTGTAAATTTTGATAAGGGGAAATAGCTTACAAAAATACTGGCTGGAGTTCTAAAGAAATTATCCTGGAACTTTTGATTTTTAAATCGATAGAGGAAGTCCAATTCAAGAAACAGTTGCCAATCAGTTCCTAACGATTTATCGTAGAATAATTGAGTTAACCAATTGAATCGGTCATGTGCTGCAAAACGTGGCATTTCCAAGCCACCTCCTATCGGGATCGAAAATGATGACTGAAGCGATAATCTTGGAATTGCACTTATTGGGTTGAATTTTATTCTGGGTGCAACCGAAGAAATTACCGTTTTTATGTAATCACCTTCAGCAGACCCAAAAATTCTCAAAGCATTGCCTTCGCCGGAAGTATACCTTGCTCTATTAATATTAACATCCAAACCTATATTGAATTTGGTGGCGGGAGAAATGCCGTAACTGAACATCAACATGCTCGTGAGGAATATTTGACGTTGATTGAGATTAACTTTGCTTCCAGTTGCGTCCCTTATTGAGTTCTGAGTGTATAGATTGTTGAAGCTTTGGATCTCATATTGACCCTGACTGAGTAGTGCTGACGGGGTAAAAGTGGTGAGATTGGAGGAAGCGTTCTGGGCAGCCAATGAACCAACCGTCATAATTATTAAAAGAAATGTTACGCTTAAGCTCTTCATATTCTCAAAAAATTTATAGGCGGTAATTAATTGGAGGCATATACAGCATTGACCTCGAGACCTCGGTAATCACCGCGTAAGGTGATTTGGTCATTGGTTAACCCCACGAGTTCAGCCTTGTAAGAATTTGACCCTTCAGTAAAAACAATTGACAAAAGATCAGTTGCTAACTTCCATGTACCTTCTTTTACTCGTGCATTGTCTTCGGCTCCACATAAAGAAGAGCCTCCATCGTATGTATAAAGTCCATCGGCCGACAGGGTCATTTTATCATCTAGCCTACATGATAAAAACCCACTCATTCCGAATAGAATGAAGCCTTCTGATTCCCATAATTTATTGGAGCCGTCGTGTAGAAGATTAAGAATCTCCACTTCGCTTGAAGGAACGTTGACTGGACCCTGAAGCCCTTTTTGAGCCAATAACCCGTCGTTACTGTCAGTAGCATTCAGTTGGTCGATTTCCACAACGTCACAGGATGTTATAGAGATTGTTATAAGTGCAACAATGTATGTGAGGATAGTTTTCATCGTTTTGAGGATTAGCTTTTAGTTATTTAATATTCAGATTCCAGTCGTATTTGTAGTAAGAAACTTGGGCACTTAGAGGGATTTTTTCGTCTCGAAATTGATTAACGAAGTCAATCAGTCTTTGATCTTTCGTGACAAAATCTTTATTGTACCAGTTAAAAATTTCGGATAACTCTACTTTTTTCCCTGAAACCCTTGTGAAATATTCACTGTTCATGGCATTCGTTGTTCTTTCTGTCAGGAGGGATTCTACGTTTTCAGGAGTAAATGCTTTATTATGAATTGGAGGGCATCCAACTGCTGCACAAACTACGGCAAAGTGGATTCTAGGGTCAGGATATGTTTTAAGTAGCGTCGTCTTTTCGATACCATCCAAGGTCAGTTTCTTACCTGCTACTGTGTGTTTGATAGCGTTAAAGAATTTGCCGTTTTCTAATGGGCTCTTGATTGGGTAGAGGTCTACTACTTGCTTGATAACCAGAATATTATAGGCATTGATGTAGAAGGCTTTTACAAACTCTGGAGATTTGCCAGAAAGTTCCATCTCCGAAATTTGATCATAGAGTAGGTTAAGATCTTGAGGGTTGCTAACCAGTGCTTCATAATCTACCCGTCCGTTTTCTACGTATTTTGAAAAGAAGTTATCCGTTAACTCAAAATGAGACTTTTGAGTTGGTGCGTTTATAAAAAAAATACTTGTCAGGATTGCTGTTAATGTAGACATGTCGTGTTGTTTGTCTGCACTATATACGATAGATTTTGTCACAAAAGGGTCACGGAATTGTTAAACTTTTGTATAACAGTATTCGGTCTCTAATAGGACTTGAATGAGGGTAGGGGTAACAAATGACCAAAAGGCTCTCTCAGTTATTGTATAGAGAGCCTGATTGATATTCCGAATTAATTACGTCCAGCCACAATTCCACCGTCAACGTCCCAATTGGCACCAGTAACCCAACTGGTTTCATCAGAGAGCAAGAATACAATGGTTTAGGCCACATCCTTTGCAATACCATTTCTGCCGATAGAATGGAAGCCGTAAAATCCCTGTAAGGCCTACTGCAAACCGCATTTCATAGGATCAAAAGTGTAAAATACGATCGTTCAAAGTTCCGCAATTCAAAAGGGCAATAAGTTTTAGCTATCCCAACAAAAAAGGTGATCCGAAAGAACCACCCTTTAACTGCTGGATAAATACTATTTTTCCGGTGTTTACACGGCATCTGAAATGATTGCTCCGATGCCCTTGTTTCTTATTGGCATACTGATAAACCGTTTGTCAAAGCCTACGATCGTTCCCCTCTGTTCGGGATTGTTTTCATCTGCATAGATGAACGTTCTGCCGTCTGCCTTCATGACTTCCGGCCCGTGAAAGGCAATAGAGCAATAGGTGTCATTAGCCGATTCTGCTGCACCAGAAGCAATCTTTGTTCCATTGCTTAGGTCATACCTGGGCAGTCTGGTAAGCTCTAACTTATTGAACCCTGCAAACCTGAACAGTTTGCCATCCTTGTAATTGGAGATGTCCTTAAACAGCTTCAAATCCGCACTTAAAAGCTGCCGAACGTGTTTAGGGTTTAGCACCACATAGCGTTTGTCCATCGGTATTTCTGCTGCGTCAAATCGCCGTTTGAGTTCCAGAAGGTCGTCTGCTGAGAGCATTTTTCGCCCTGATCCGTCATCGCTTCCGCTAGTCGTGATCACAGGAGAAAACTCATCATCTTCCTGTGGGGCTATGGCATGAGCGGCTTTCTCTGTCGTGGTTGCCTTTAATGAGTTTAAGACCGTTGCAAAACCGGTATCAATTTCAATTCACATTTATAATTTGAAGAATTTTTGCTTTATAATGTCATCAATTTTTGTGTTTTCGATGTTTTTAAGGTGTCTATACTTGTTTTTTTATGCTCATTTTCCCTCAATTGTATAATTAGCCAAACCCCTTGCAACGGTCTTAATTCAGGCATACCTTCTTTTCAGGCATACCTTCTTTGTTATTATCTGAGGCTTTTTTCAGATTGTCTTTGAAGTACCCGACCCCGGCCATCACCATTCCGCAATTATGCTCGGTGGCATTCTGTAGGTCGTGGAGGTATTCCATCACCAGTTGGGACAGCTTACCCGCCTCATCAATGATGAGTAGCGGGTCATGCTGTTTGTTGAGTTCAAGGGTGATCCGTTCAATGATCTCGTGTATCGTGCCATGAAAGGCAATGCCCATTTCACGCAGCAGGTGTTGTACAAGCTGCTTGGCTGTCATGCTTTTGCCACAGGTAACCAGATAGGTGTTCTTTTCTGATCGGTAGTATTCTTTACAGTGCGGTGGTTTTTCCGTATCCGGTGGCTCCTGTGATACCCACCATGCGCTTACGGTCTCTGGCATGGTCGCATGTGTTGAATATTTTTTGATTTGTAGATGTGTTTTTTGATTTGGTCGTCGTAAATGGCACGGAGTTGTTCACTCTTTTTAACTTCCTGCTCTTCCTGTTCTGCGGTGGTCAGAATGCCGTATTTCTTGCGAGTGGGGGAAGGAATGGTGTCTACTTTAATGTAGACTATTTTATCCTTGTAATTCTCCCAAGAAGTGGATTTGCCTTTTCTATTAGAATTTATCCCACAATCAATAGTGCCTTTAGGTACTTTATAATTTTCTATTAAAAAACGATATGAAATTAGCTTATTCATCAAGTAGATGTTTTGCAACCTCTATTTCATCTTGATCGCTAATAAAATCTTGAATTGATATTATTTCCCTAGATTTTATTTCCTTATACAATATCAGGGTTGCTAGGAATATTTTCTTTCCTTTATCATACCTCATATTCCCTCCATTAAAGAATTTTTTTATAGTTACGTAAGAACAATTTGCCCCCTCAGCAATCACTTTTTTGCTACCATGAGGTAAGAACTTTGCTAATTCCGTTATTTTTCCGTCAGATTTCATAGAGTTTAATTATAATAACATTAAAATATTAGTATAATTAATATCTAATTATAATAGAATTAATAAAATTATTTTAGAAAAATGAGCTCCTATTTGTCATGTTTCCCCAAAAACTTAGTTTACTTAAGGAAGAAAAATTCAATGAATCAAAGCGACTTATCAGAAATTTTAGGCAAGAAAAATGGAATAATTAGTGCTTATGAAAAAGGTGCTTCTTCACCTCCTCTGGATGTATTGATAAATATTTCTGGTCTATTTAAAGTATCATTAGATTCTCTAATTAATTCAGATTTTTCTGATGCTAAAAATCAAAATAAAATAGATTTAGAACAAGAAAATAGCTGGAACTCTCGGTCAATTCCGTATTATATTGACTTGGATAACTTCAACCCTTATACTATTATGAGTGCATTGAAAGATGTAATTGAAGATACTAATCCTGATCTTGTGAAATTAGACAATGAGATTAGTAGTTTCAATTCAAAATCTTTTAGGCTTAATACGATTTTTGAAAAATGGATTTTATATACTCCTATATTAGAGCAAGCCATTGATTCAATGGGGGCACTGAAACCGATTACAGAAAATAAAGTTTTTGAAGAGCTTAAAAGAAGACTTGAGGAAGCGCAAAGTTTGATTAGAGGTAGAGAAAAAAATATTGCTAGAGATTTAAGCGAAATCAATAACCTTTTAAAAAATTTTCTCAAAAAGAATTCAGACTTAAATGATGTTTTCAAGGATGCCCTACTTTCTTGAAAACCGTCCCTGAACCAAGCCTAACTGTTCCCTAATTGTCAAAAATGGGTTCAGACACATCAAAAAACCATCAAAATGGGCTGTTTTCTGTGGGTATTTTGCAGGTTTTCAGGTTATATACCTCATGTTATTAGCAGAAATTGCGCATTTGTTCTCTCTTTTATTTTTCGCCTTTTTAGGGTGTAAATCACTTATTTCAATTAGTTAAGTGCCTTTTTTGCCCTTTTATACTATGGCTTATTTGTAATAAGGGGTACACTGGCAATAAAGCACCTCTGATTGGCATCGTGGTGCAAATCTTCCGCCCTGGACAGGTCACCAGATGAAATAGTTACTTCCGGTTTTAAAGTGACCTCCTTAAACGCTCCACTACCATCCGGATTTTCGTTCATCAGGCCTTCAGCTGAGTCGTTGTAATCCTCCACAACGATCTTATTTACAGAGCACAGGTGCAAGTACCACAGCATATGACAACTTGAGAGTGACATCAGCAACATTTCTTCAGGGTTGTACTTTGTAGGATCACCTCTAAAACTGGGATCAGATGAGCCCTCCAATGTTGGCTTACCCTTTCCCCGTATTTCATAGAGACGCTCATATTTCATATAAGATTTCGTCCCTTCTCCTGTATTACCGGTCCAACTTAATTGAGTCTTGTAAGTATGTTTTTTTGTCACGGATCAGTTTTAAAGGCCAATTTAAATCTTCAATTAATTTCGAAAACGTTTGGTCTATAGACAAAACAAAGAAAACAGACTGGCGGTTGATATATGAATTATAATCTTTGATCTAAAAATTCATAGCTTCATCTTTCTAAATTCTTACATCTCCATTACTATTCAATTTCCTCTTCCAGACTCAGTTACCAGCTGTTTCACATGCTCATTAAAAGCATCGACCTTTAACAAGTCTTCAACATTTAAGTGCAAACGATATCTCCAATAGTGTGGAATAATCTCCGGTCGGTTGATACGTTCATCTTGTGGGAATACTCTCCGCAAGTCTCCGTCCATAGCCAATAAATCCTGTATGGGGAAAATTGCCCACATACTTGGCGAATAGAGATGTTGAGTAATAATTTGGTCAATTACCCATGGTTCGCAATAAAATGGCGCATCTCCGGAATTTCCCAAGATATCATTGAAAAAGGTTTGTGTCCTGGCACGATCTTCCTCCCACCACTGTCTCAATGTACTCGTGTCATGACTGCTTGTACTACAAACCGACAAGTATGAAGTATCGGCGGGATGCCAAAATTGTTTAGAATTGTCATCAGGCATTCGTTGGATGGCCAAGCTTAATATTTGAAGATCATCCATTACACCCTTTACACTATCAGGAACCATTCCTAAGTCTTCCCCGCAAACAAGCATATCTGTGGCTGCTTTAAGAGCAGGCAACTTCTCCATGGCCCTATCTCTCCAAAAGTTATTGTGCCTATGGAAGAAATACTGCCGATGCAATTCCAACAATTGCTCTTGTTGAAAAGTATCCAGGTCCTTAAAGGAAGAGGTATTGTATAGATCAATGTTGGGATTAAATGTGTCGCCATCTGAATCGGAATCTTCAACAAACAGGACCTCTCTGGCCAATTTAAAAAGACCATTCATGATGATTGCTAATTGATTGCTAATTGAGTCCGCCAATTTGGAATCAAAATGATCTTTTATCTTTCTTTGGGTATTAAATTTTTGCTTGAGGTTATAGGCACCAGGAAATATTTGGTCCAGGTAATTGGCTCTGACTTCTCCAGCAAATTCACCAAAAATATCATTAACCATATATTCCCTGATATAAGGGTTGCAATATCGATCATAGTTAAAATCAATCCCCCTGGATTTTAATTCGTCTGTACTAAAAGGTAAAGCGGGATTAAAGCGTCCCAGAGTACCCTCGACAGATGACCATGGTATTTCCCAAATTCTAAAAAATCCCAAAATGTGATCTATCCTAAATACATCAAAATAATCGGCCATTTTAGATAGCCTTTCTTTCCACCAGGAATAGCCATCTTTGGCCATTTCTTCCCAATTGTAGGTTGGAAATCCCCAATTCTGTCCTGAGCTGGAAAACGCATCTGGCGGTGCACCTGATTGCCCTTTCATGTTGTATAGCTCTGGAGCTATCCAAGCATCAACACTGTGTCTATATGTCCCGATGGGGATATCGCCCTTCAAAACAACGCCATTCTTTCTAGCGTAAGAGGTTGCTTCTCCCAACTGTTTATCGAGGTGAAATTGTATATAGAAATGTATCGCAACATCTTCGAATTCCTTCGACTCCGGATCCGAAAGCATTGCTAACTCTTTCTGGTTAATGGTACTGTAATTCGACCACTTTGAAAAATCCGGTGTACCATTCAAGTCCCTTAAACAGGAGAATACAGCATATGGAATGAGCCACTTTTTATTCTTTGTGAAGAAGTTTTTAAATTTCTTACCTTTTAAAAATTCTAACTTGTCCTCCTCAAACTTTAATTTGAAAAATTCCGATTTAGCATTCAAGACCGCTTCATAGTCAACCATTTCAAGCTCGTTCAGCTTTGTTCGAAGCTTATCAAACCTTGCCTGATCTTTTTTATCAGCCAAATCACCCAAATCTTTGAGGTTTGCATAGATTGGGTGAAGTGCAATAACAGATACTGGGGCGTAAGGGTAAGAATCAACCCACGAATGGGTAGCAATCGTGTCGTTAACGGGTAAAAGTTGAATAAGCTTCAAGCCTGTTTTTTTGGCCCAATCAACCATAGGCACTAAATCCAGAAACTCACCCACTCCAAAACTTCTATTTGTTTTTAAAGAAAAAACCGGCAAGGCAACTCCAGCTCCTTTCCAATTACCTTGAGGATGGTCAAAATACTCATCATTCAGCAGCAATTTGGACTCATGATCTAAAGTTAAATGTCTGGTTGATCCTGATTCATAGCCAATAAGCTTTTTTGTCATGGAATCATAGAGCCCATATTTATATGCTATTTCCGTTACTTCTTCGGGGATTTTAAGGTCAACTGTCCAAACTGGATACTTACTATCACTAAGCAATAATGCTTTTGAATCATCCCACTCTCCAAGTGCTTGTATATTACCCAATACGCACAACTGCTGATTTGAATTCACTTGAGGAGCCCTGATTTGAAGAACTACCCCTGCCCCTCTTGTAACTGGCGTCTTTGATGAGGGTTTTCTAACAAAAAAGGACTTCTTAAAGGGCGATGTGTAAAATACATTTTGACTGTGATGGTTAGATCTCCAGCAATCATTGATTTTTAAATTATTAGTAAGTGTAAGTTCCCGATTCTCACCAAACTCCCATTCATGATTACCATCCTTGTGATGAATAAAATACTTGTATTCAAGAGATGTCTGAACACCAATTTGCATTTCAAATTCCCAATGACCATTCCCCCTTGATACCATTGGTGCGGCGTTCATTTCTTCCCAATTGCCCATTCCAGGAATGGAACCAATAATGAAGAGTTGCTCACCCCAATGCGTGTTATAATGTATATGAAATCTTGCGGTCATAAACTATGATATAAAGAATCTTGAAATTATTAAAACATTCTAAAATAATGCACTTAATCTGCGAGTACAGAGATGGTTGTTTTGGTCTGACTAACTAAATGATTGGTTTAAGAAGATTTTAAACGCTTGAGGAAATACAATATTTATAAAATCAATTTCTCCCTTCTTTTTACTTTTAAGATCAAAGAGAGTATTTCATGAAAATCAGTAAGAAAAAAAGATTTTATCCAATAAGATTTTATCCCAATCCGTCAGAAACTCTGGCAATACCTGGAGCAGTACAATAGAAAAAAGAAATTGCCAATTAAGTATAAGAATCTTTTTCGTTACCAGGAATCATTTCCAGTATTGGATAAAAATGGGCAAGATACACTCTGGGATTCCCTGATCTATAGTCAATCTACCGAAAGTGAGCTCAAAGAAAATCTGGCCATCCTTCATGCACTTCTGGAAACTGAGAGTCATATTGAAATTGTTGAACATCTCGAAATTGCAATTTTGGTAATTCACATCCTTTCAGGGTAAAGATTGTCAGCCTATTGAATGGCAATTATGATTACATGCATATCAAAACACCCGATGCCTCACGGGTTTATGGATTAGGGTTAGACCATTTGCTTTTGCCTAATTATATCAGCTACCTGGTGGATGAAGATACCCTGGTTGAGGAACACATTGCCGGAATACCAGGCGACCAATTCATTAAAGACTATCTCTCCTTTCCGAATTTCAATAAGGTAAGGTTCAAAGAATTCATCAAATTCAATGAAAGATGTTTTGTAAGACTTCCGGGAGATATGAGATCATATAATTTTGTTGTTGAGGTCACGCCAGATTTCGAAGACAAGCAATACCGAATAAGAGCAATTGACTTTGACCAGCAGTCCTATGAGGGTAACAAAAGCGTTTATCTTCCTCAGTTTTTTTAAAGAAAATAATTTCATCATTAAAATGGGTATGGAGTTTATAAATGTTGATACTACCAAACAATATCAATTTGAAGAGAGGACCCTCATTGCACGAAGACTGAATATTCAATCCGAAGGTTTACACTATTTACTAGGCTGTATGCAAAAAGGTCAGATATCAAAACAAGAAAAAGTGGAAGAACTCAAAAAGGAGTTAAACAATGATTTACATACCAGAGAGTTTGTTAATTGTAAAAACATGGGTGATATCTTTAGAGGTAAATCTCTATTATCTTTTTGGAGTAATTAAGAGATTAGTGGTTTAGGGCTGGGAAGGTTAAAATAAACAAAACCTTAAATGTATAATTCTGTGTATCTTATCACCTGCAACAATCCTACTATATTAAATGTAAATGTCGTGTAGCTGACAGACATAGGCTGTATAAGTCTCTTTCTTTACGGCCGATTTGAAATCAAATCAAGTCATAATACGTTAAAACAAAAGTAACTGATTAGTTTAATTAAAATATCAGGGAGAAAAGAACAATATGAGACAACTGAAGATTTCGCAAAATATCACCAACAGAGAGAGTCAATCGTTAGAAAAGTATTTTAATGACGTTAATAAAGTAGATTTACTAACAGTTGATGAAGAAGTTAATTTGGCCAAGAGAATCCGTGAAGATGATCCGCAAGCACTCGAAAAACTGGTTAAAGCCAATTTGAGGTTTGTTGTATCAGTTGCGAAACAATATCAAAACAGGAGTTTATCCCTCAATGACCTTATTAATGAAGGGAATCTTGGTTTGATAAAGGCCGCTCAAAAATTTGACCACACGAGAGGCTTTAAATTTATTAGTTATGCTGTATGGTGGATCAGGCAATCAATCATGCAAGCTTTGGCGGAGCAATCCCGACTAATCAGATTGCCCCTTAACAGAGTTGGATCTATTAATAAAATCAATCAGGCTGCTTCAATGTTAGAGCAGGAATTAGAAAGGGTTCCAACAGAACAGGAACTTGCTGATTATCTTGGACTTGGTGTTTCAGAAATAAAGGGTGCCCTTGATTCGGTAACACGACAAGTTTCTGTTGATGCTCCTTTCGGAGACGACGACAGTGGATCTTTACTTGACGTCTTAGAAGATAAGAATATTAGAGATACTGACATGGATCTTACCTATAGTGCTTCTCTTCAAGTAGAAGTTGAAAGATCTTTATCAAGACTATCTGAGAGAGAACGTCAAGTAATAAAGATGTTCTTCGGGATAGGATGCAAAGAGGCCCTGTCTCTCGAGCAAATTGGTGAAATGCTTGATCTCAGTACTGAACGAGTCCGTCAAATTAAAGAAAAGGCACTGTCTAGATTAAGAATGAGTTCGAAAAATAGCTTGTTAGCTGAGTATCTTGGTTAGCAATAAACATAATGATCAAAACCCCGTTGAGCGGGGTTTTTTTATGGCTGAATTTCACCTGCCTCCTGTCTTTTCTCGATTAACAAAATTTAACAAAAGCGAAAATTTGCGGCTTGAAATTTTAAATGGCTCTTCTTAATATTGCATCCGAAATTTCGGCAGGCATAAATTACCAGATTATTTCCAACTACAAATACTAACCAGGATTATGTCTATTATCGTAGAGAATCTGACTAAGACTTACGGCCACCAAAAGGCAGTAAATGATATCTCCTTTGAAGTCAAAACTGGAGAGGTGGTAGGTTTCTTGGGACCCAATGGTGCCGGGAAGAGTACTACTATGAAGATGATCACCTGTTATATGGCACCCACTAGTGGTGACGTAAGACTATATCAATACTCAATTCACAATGATGCGCAGGATATTAAAAAGCGCATTGGCTATTTACCCGAAAACAATCCACTCTACACCGATATGCCCATTATCGAGTACCTCTGGTTTTGCGCTGAGATCCAGGGAGTTGCCAAATCTCAAGTTTCAGAGCGAATAGGCAAGATGGTGGATCTCTGTGGGTTGGAAGTTGAAAGGCACAAAAGGATTGATGAATTGTCAAAGGGTTATCGTCAACGTGTCGGTCTTGCCCAGGCAATGATTCATGATCCTGAAATTTTGATACTTGATGAACCAACAACTGGCCTCGACCCCAATCAAATCATTGAGATAAGAAAATTGATCAAAGAACTTGGCAAAGAAAAAACTGTCATACTTAGTTCACATATTCTTTCTGAGGTGGAAGCGACCTGCGACAGAATTCTTATAATCAACCGAGGAAGAATTGTGGCTGACGGCTCCTCGGAAACTTTGAGGCATCAGGCGCAGGGACAAGAATTATTAACAGTTCAAATTGAAACCAGTAAGCCATCCGATGTAGAAAAAGAACTCCTTCAACTTTCTTCGGTAGCCACAGTAAGTCAAATAGAAGGGCGGGACGGTTTTTTTCAGGTACAGAGTAAACCAGAAACCTCTTCACGAAAATCAGTCTTTGATTTGTGTGTAAATAAGAAATGGTACCTCATGGAAATGACCAGTATAGAAACCCGGCTCGAGGATGTGTTTAGAGAGTTAACCCATTAAATCAAAATAAAGCTATGAGTAAGATATGGACAATAAGTAAAAGGGAGCTATCCTCTTATTTTGATTCACTGATCGCCTATGTTATGATTATTGTATTCCTCGGATTAAGTGGTTTCTTTACCTGGTTATATGGGAATACTGTATTTCTCATTGGTCAGGCTGATCTGGGTGTCTTTTTCGGTATTTCATACTGGACATTATTCTTTTTTATCCCGGCAATTACAATGAGGAGTCTGGCTGAAGAAACGCGTTCCGGCACTATCGAACTATTAAGTACCAAAGCGGTTACTGACTGGGAAATCGTGTTCGGTAAATTTTTGGCCGCCCTCATATTGGTGGGGATTGCTCTTGCATGCACTATCCCATATTACCTGACAGTCAGCACTTTAGGAGATATTGACCATGGTGCCATATGGGGAGGCTATTTTGGCCTATTACTCCTGTCAGCTGGATATATCAGCATTGGCATCTTTTCCAGCAGTACTACTAACAATCAAATTGTTTCTTTCCTGATGGCACTCTTTATAGGAATGTTCTTCCAGATATTGTTCGACATCCTATCTTCAAGTTTCACCGGTTCCATAGGAAGTTTTTTCAATTTCATGAGCATCAGAACTCATTTCGAATCAATCTCCAGGGGAGTTTTTGACTCCAGGGATTTCATATTCTTCTTATCAATAATTTTTGTTGGATTGACACTGTCTCAGACCATGCTGTCCAGAAGAAATTGGCAATCATAACAGATATCGCAGAAAGACATGAAAAGAAATTCTACTATTAATAGATTATTCATATTCATTGGCATTATTGCCGTCCTCAACCTAATATCTGACAAGCTATTTTTTAGACTTGATTTTACCGCTGATGGCAGGTACACTTTGAGCAATGCGACTAAAGATGTCCTAAACGAATTAGATGATGTTGTCACAATCAAAGCATATTTTTCTGAAGACCTGCCAACTCAATTGTTGAGTAACCGCAAGGATTTTCTGGACATGCTCATAGAATACGAAAATAGAAGTGACGGCAATCTTGTTTACGAATTCGTCAATCCAAATGAATCTGAGGCCACCGAAACAGAAGCTCAGCAGGCTGGAATAAGCCCAGTGGTAATTAATGTAACAGAAAGGGACCAAGTCCAACAAATGAGGGCTTACATGGGAGCGGTCATGGAGATGGGAGATCGAAAAGAGATTATCCCGATAATCCAACAAGGTGCTGCCATGGAATATGATTTAACTACCTCTTTAAAGAAAATTTCTATTCAAGACAAGCCCAAATTAGCCTTTCTTCAGGGGCACGGTGAACCGACTCTTGGGGCTACCTCCCAATTAATTCAACAACTACTGGTGCTTTATGATGTAGAGCCATTACTATTAACCGATACTACTACAGTTCCCTCTTATTATAGAGTGCTGGTGATCATTAATCCAACTGACACCATTACGTCTCGGGATTTCAGCCTAATTGATAATTATATTGACCAGGGAGGCAGCGTTTTTGTATCATTCTCAGCTGTCGAAGGTGATATGAGAACAGCCTACTTGCAGCCAAGTACTGATATTGGGTTAAGAAGATGGCTTCAGAATAAAGGTCTCACCATTGGTGATAATTTTGTAATTGATGCAGCTTGTGCTTCTGTTTCTGTACGACAACAACAAGGTCCTTTTACCTTCAATGCGCAGGTACAATTCCCTTACTTCCCAATTGTTCAAGAATTTCCTGAGCACCCCATTTCGGAAGGGCTTGAATCTCTCCTTTTACCTTTCGTTACTAGTATTGCCATAAATAATGCCGATACTGCATTAAACATCACACCCCTGGCACTCAGTTCTGCTAATTCCGGATTAATCCCGCCAGGCAGAGCTATAGACATTAATAAGAAATGGGCCGGAAACGATTTTCCGTTACAAAACGTAATTCTAGCGGTGGCACTAGATGGGAAAATTGGATCAAATCCTGGCTCAAGAATGGTCGTAGTGCCCACTGGTTCATTTGCTGTGAATGGCGAACCAGGCGAAGGTCAACAGCAACTCAGTCCTGATAATGTGAACTTTGCTTCCAATTCAATTGATTGGTTATCTGATGATACTGGCCTAATTGATCTGCGTACCAAAGGAGTAACCTCCAGACCTCTCGATGTAATTGAAGATGGCACGAGAAACATGCTAAAATATGGAAATGTGTTCATCCCTATTTTTATTATCCTCATTTACGCCTTCGTGCGAAAGCAAACCAACAACAGACGCAAGCAGGAATGGATGCAGGGGAATTACTAATGGCTAAAATTTAAAAAATAATAGACAATGTTGAAGAGTCTCACAAATTATAAGCTGATATTATTACTCGGCGGATTGATTGCCATATATTTTATTGTTGATTATACAGGTGGAAAAGGTAGAAGTAAGTCTTACAGATCAACATTGGTAGAAATTGATACTGCGAAAGTTTCGGCTATGGAAATAGAGAAACAGGGTAAGCTGCTAAGAATAACTAGAACCAGCAGTGGCAGTGAATGGCAACTTGAGCTTGAAAATGGAAAACAAGTGGCCGGCAAACAATCAAATGTGAAAAACTCACTTCTGAATTTAATGAGTATTAAGCCCAGTCGCCTGGCCTCCAAAGATTCTGGAAAATGGAAGGATTATCAAGTAGATTCAGCAGGAACAAGAGTCAAAGTATTTCACGGCGACGATAAAGTACTGGACATTATTCTAGGTCGTTTTGGTGTTAAAGACCAACGCTCCTACCATACTTTTGTAAGACTTGAAGAGGACAATGAAGTTTATACTGTTGACAATTTCATGGGAATTTCTTTTTCAACGGATGCAGCAAGTTATAGAGAGCAGACGTTTTACAGGATGAAGAAGGATTCAATTTATACCATCAGATTTGCATATCCTGACAGTGCTTTTACATTGACTAAGAGTGGAGCGAGTTGGTTAATTGATGGACAACATCCGACTGACTCAACGAAAACTGCCGAATTCATTAATAACTTATCTTTCACAACCAGCAAGGGATTTGTAGATGACGTAGAGAACTTCGGCCAACCGTCATTCAATGTGACACTATCGGCTAATGGAGAGGATGACTTAGTCTTGTCGGCCTTCAACGTATCCGGGAGAAACACCATATTAAGCTCCTCACTTAACCCAACAGCATATTTTGAAGATCAGGCACTCACTGATAAGTTCTTAAAAGGGAAATCTTATTTCACCGCATCGATGTAGGAATTATTCACCTCTAATTGCTGGCATCAAATACTACCGAATCTTGCCCATTTTTCATCAATATAAATAGTATCTGTAGATACATCACCCAATTCAAAAGAAGTGCAATAGTAGCTCCATTGGCTATCCTCGATTTCACACTTAAAAACAACATCACCACCAAGCAGCACATTTCCTGAGGGGTACATCATCTGAACAGTTTCTCGGTATTCGGCTCCTGTGTAACTATAGGTGCCCGAACCTGCACCAGAAACCTCATCACCTTCATCGTTATACTGAATCCACACAAAATGTGTTGGAGTTATAAGTTTGACATAATTAATGAAGTCTGGATAACTAAAAGGTAATGCTTCCGGTGATGACTTCAACTCCTGCAATTCCCAAGTGCCAGTGATATTTTCCGCATTGGCCCCACTTTCTACTTTGGCCCAAATTTCATCAATTTTATTAGAGTCTCCCACTACCATCCGGGCACTTTCAGGATCAAACTCAATCTCTTTTGTGTAACCAGTATGGTACCATTCTCCATTCTTAAAATTTGCCGTGAAATTTACCGATTGTCCAAGAATTCCAGCTTCAAGCGGCATAAAAAATTCTATGTGTTCAACATAACTGCTACCATCATAGTCATAGGTACCACCTCCAATGCCCCGCAAGACATCATTTTTTTTGTCATACTGAATCCACGTGAAGTGCGTGTTAGTTAAGTTTTTGTCATAAATCATTGTATCCGACGCATTAATAAGCTCCGGTTCATCTCCACCTTGTTGATAAATACGCTGTTTCAGTTTCCATGTACCAATTAAACTTTCTGGTGCCTGGGTGTCAGTGGTTTGTTCCTTTTTTTCAGTCCCACAGCTGATTATGGAACCAAAAATTATAGCTAAAAAAAAGTTTCGAAGGTTGGTCATGGTTGATAGTTTGTTCTTAATGCCAATAATTTAGGAAAAATAGGAGCAAAACCCAAAATCTAATGCATAAGCTTGAAAAGCAATTCTCGGAGAAGCTCTTTCTCAGACAAACTAATGGTTGTTACGCCCTTGATACTTAAGTCGGCGTTTCTCAGATGATGGATATTATTTATCACCTTGGCTAGTGAATAGTGACTCCCTGCTGAGACATATTCTTTCACAAAATAAGGGCTGACTTTCAGTTTGGCAGCAAGTACTCCATCTGATTTATCTGGTGATTGGTGTAAAATAAGCAGCTTGCTGAAAAAGGAGAACAGAATGGCGATGATTGGTAAAACTGGATTTCCTTTAGGGTTTTCACCGAAATAGTTGACAATTTGATTAGCTCTCAAAATATCCTTCTTGGCAACTGCTCTTTGTAATTCAAATGAATTGTAATCTTTATTGATGCCAACATATTGATGTACTAATTGTGGTGTAATACTTACCTTATCTTTAAAGTTGATTAGTATCTTCTCAATTTCATTGGTAATACGTTGCAAATTGTTACCAATATTTTCCGAGAGCATATGGGCGGCTTTGTCTTCAATAGTGTGACCACGTTGCACAATGTATTTCTTTGTCCAATCAGCTATTTGATTATCGTATAATTTTTTTGAATCAACTATTACCGCTTTCTTGGCTAAAACTTTCCATAGTTTCTTGCGCTTATCAATTGATTTATGTTTGTGTCCTAAAACCAGTATTGTAGATTCCAAAGGTTGATTGAGGTACTCTTCCAGGTAATTCTGTCCTTCTTCCTTACTTAGGTCACTTATGTCCTGCGCTTCTTTCACAATTACCGTCTGTCGCTCTGACATCATTGGAAAGCGTCTGGCTTGAGTTAGTAGATCCCTGACTGCAATGTCTTTGCCATAGAGTATGACTTGATTAAACCCTTTAGCGGTATCATCTATGGCATATTCTTCAATATAATTGGAAATCAAATCAATATAATATGGCTCCTCTCCTTGCAAAAAATAGACTGGCGCAAATTTGCCTTGCTTAAGATCTGATAGTACTGAATCTGCTGATAATGCCATTGACTTCCTTAATTAAATTGGAAATTTATAATGAAAAAACCTTCCGGCAACGCCGGAAAGTTTAATCAATTGGGGGGTAAAGTCTCTTTTTTTCAGTTACTCTTATAGTTGTAATTTGGTTTGGGAGCACCAGACATTATTTCCTCATTCGCAAATTCTTCGTATTTTTTGAAGTTTTCATTAAACTCATCAGCCAATTCGTTTGCTTTTGAATAATATCCCCCATCGTTTTTCCATGTCTCTCTTGGGGAAAGAATCTCTGACGGCACATTGGGACAGGTCATGGGAATTGATACTCCAAATATCGAATGTTCGCGGTATCCCACATTATCCAATGTTCCATTCAAGGCAGCGGTAATCATTGCTCTGGTATAATTAAGCTTCATCCTGGATCCAACCCCGTACACTCCACCGGACCAGCCTGTATTAATAAGCCATACATTAACATCATATCCATCCATCTTTCTTCCTAACATCTCGGCGTATTTCGTAGGATGTAATGGAAAAAATGGAGCACCAAAGCATGCACTAAAAACAGTTTGGGGCTCAGTTATACCGGCTTCTGTACCTGCAACTTTAGCAGTGTAACCTGAAATAAAGTGATACATGGCCTGACCTTTTGTTAATTTGGAAACCGGAGGTAAAACACCATAAGCATCACAGGTTAAGAAAAATATATTTCTTGGTGGTCCTCCCACGGAAGGCTCAACAGAGTTACGAATGTAGTCGAGTGGATAAGATGTACGTGTGTTTTCAGTAACTGAGCTATCTTCATAGTTGATCGAAGTAGTGCCCGGCAAAAACCTGGTATTCTCGACAATTGCTCCAAACTTAATCGCATCGTAAATATCCGGCTCTTTTTCCCGGCTCAAATCAATTACCTTGGCATAGCATCCTCCTTCAAAGTTGAATACATTTTTATCTGTCCAACCATGTTCATCATCCCCAATTAGTCCGCGATCGGGATCAGCTGACAAGGTTGTCTTACCAGTTCCTGACAAGCCAAAAAATATTGCGGTATCATGATTCTCATGGCCAATATTAGCGGAGCAGTGCATACTCAAAATATTGTGTTCCTGAGGCAATAAGTAATTCAATACGGAGAAAATACCCTTTTTCATTTCTCCTGCATAGGCTGTCCCTCCTATGAGGATCATTCGTTTTGTAAGATTGATAATTGCAAAGTTGCTTTGTCGTGTTCCGCATGCTACCGGGTCAGCCTCAAAATCAGGTGCACAAATGATCGTAAAGTTGGGTTCAAAAGTCTCCAGTTTGTAATTCTCAGGTCGCAGGAACATATTATAGCAAAACAAATTATGCCAGGCTAACGTGTTAATTACTCGCAATCGCAAACGATATGTCTTATCCGCACCCGCATATGCATCTCTCACATAGACTTTTTTTTCCTCCAGATATCCAATCATCTGGTTATAAATATTATCGAAATTGGCCTCGGATATAGGGATATTAATATTACCCCACCACACAGTATCCTTCGTTTTTTCATCCTCAACAATGAATCGGTCTTTTGGAGAACGGCCAGTGAACTTCCCCGTATCACACATTAATGCTCCCTTATCGGTAAGATGACCTTCTCCATTGCGGATGGCAGCCTCAGCCAGGTGAGCAGGGGTTAAATTCCAAAATGCTTTCTTTACTTTCTTAATTCCAACTTTGTCAAGTCCATAGGAAGATTTTAAGCCAGTTTCGATCATATCAGTTATAAATTCTAAAATTTAGTTTGCAAAACTATGTTTAAAAAATACATTTCAATTCTTTGCAATCAGTTTTTTTGATGATTTTGGTCAATTTGTTAATACTATTGGTCCAGTTGGTGACTGTAACCAATTCGCCCCTACGATTTAAAGCTATTCAACAACGATTCACCAGTAGATCCTGAAGATTCGCAGAAATTGAGCCATTGGTTATAGTACTCCTTCGTTTGTTTTGGTGAATCATAAATAAAATAATCATGAGAAAATCCACCTTACTTATTAGCAGGCATTATAGTCTCGTTATTTGCTTTGAAGATAAACGCACAGACACTCCCAAAAACTGGTGCCGCTTTAAAGGCTTCAGAAAACAGGATTTAAATTATTGAAGGCCAGCGTAAAATTATTGAAATCACTAAATTACGATCCAAATCGTTTCAAAAGGTCGTATTCGGATCAATAAAGATCAACTCGCCTGAAAGTTTGGCTGCCACAATCAAGACAGATGAGAATAACATTGATGCTTTCAGCATTCAACTTGATGCGCAGGATAACATTGAAGCAGGCAAATACACTAGTTATTCAGGGCGAGGGAAGAAATGCCTCAAAGGTAAAGGCCACCATGTTATCAATTGTAGTTGCGCCAGCCAGCATTTTGGCCAGGTCAAATTAAGATTTTCATAATAGTCAATTGGGTGGAGTTTGAACTTCTGGTCAATCGGGAGGCTCTTTTCCAATTATCCCATTAACCACCTGCTTTTGAGAGCAGATAGTTGCGATATGCACCCCGTCAAGAAATTTGGATTACGATTCATAGCAGCACCTGGCATCTTTGCTTTCTTCAATATAACTACAACCAACTCTGCTGAAGAGCTATTTGAGTGGACGACGGGAGATGAGGCATATTTCTACTTTACAGTTTTGGTTGTTTTAATCATTTGGGAAATTTCTGATAGGATTGTTAAATATTTGACTGCACTATTTTATGCAAAAAGTTCTCCAAAAGGAAGTTGTTCTACATATTTTGGTTCGACACTTTTGCGCTTATTCCAATTCTATTGGCCATCATACCTGTCCGAACAATTTTCAAACCAGGCTAAAAACAAACGTATAGATTTATCGGGTGCTGTTTTTGTGCAAAAAACAGTAAATAAAAAAGTCATTTCAGAATCAGCTTGATTTGATTGTCGGGTGGTGTTTCCCTGATTTTGTTGGCCTTTGATAGATTTGCCTTCTGTTTCCCTGATTACTTTGTAGCCACGTTTTTTGTTCCCCTCACCCATTGTCGACCTGGGGCGGACTTTGTTCCAGGCCAATGTCTTTTAAAAATTGCCCGTCTATACTCATCCCCTGGCAATCTCACGCAAGCTAAGGCACTTATTCAACTGTCCGGACATCATGGCAACCAATTGGTCGCAGCCACTTGTACACCTGACAATGTTTGTTGCTTTGACAGGTTCCTGTCGACCGGTCAATAAAAATGAGGGGATCATCTCCAATATTTGACCCAATAAAGGTTTTGATGCTTTTTTGTTTACTTTGCCCTTGCCCGTAATTGTGCCTGGTTTTTGTTTGCGTTTGTAGAAAATACAAAGCTAGAAACCTTGCATCTTATGGGCTATTTCTTTATATTATTTATTCGGATAGTTATGCACCAATGTTAACTATTCTGCCCATGGCCTGATGAGCTTCACTACCTTCTATTCCAAAGAACTGCTCCATCCTCCCGACCGGGAAAATTACTGCATTAGGATTCTTTAGTGCCTCTTCAGGATTCCCTGCAAGCCAGGAGACATCAAAAATTTTAAATGCTTCTCTTTGAGCAAATACAACACCGCTTTCATCCAAAAACCTTTGACAAACCCCTGCTTCATTTTTAATATTGACCTGAAGATCTTCCTGGAAGTCTGTGGAAACCACCTCCTTAATATTTGGAAAATCAGCTCTGAAAGCTTCTGCTAAAGGATGAGAAGCTCCGGAATCGAATAATTCGACTTCTGCCCGCTCCGTATGCCTGACTACCCTATAAATATTACTGTAGTTGGCGTGGCGGGTATCAAAGCTTGGTTCATAGTCAGTGGCCTTATAGATTACTAAAGCACAGCCAATACCTAATGCCAGTCCTGCAATATTGAGAATTGCGTATATTTTATTTCTCTGAAGATTTCTATAAGCAGTGGTGATGTAGTTACGAATCATATACTAAGTGAATGTAATTGTTCAATAACAATCAGTTAATTTTATACCAAAAGGAGTGCCTGGGTCATAACCACCTGTTTAACAACTACATACATCAATAAATTGAGGTCAGAGGATATAGAAATGTTTGCTTTTACGACACCTCAGTGTTTGGTATTGATACAGTTTTAATCTTAAAAAAGAATCCTTAAAGTCATCTTTGCGTTAATTTAGCAACTACATGAAGTTACGAATTGCAGCATACGGAATTGCCAGAGATATACTAGGTAGCAACCAAATTGAATATGAGGTTGCTGGTAACCTTGATTCTTATAGCCTACTTAAACATTTGCAAAAAGACTATCCTGAGTTCTTAAAATTGAAGTCACTAATGGTAGCTATTAATGACGAGTATGCACAGCCAGACCAAATCATTGGAGAAGGCGATGAAGTGGTATTAATCCCACCAGTAAGCGGAGGTTGAATATGATTGTTATTACTGATCAGAAATTAAACACAAAAGCTATTATTCAATCTGTTGAAGATGGAGGGGCTGGCGCAATCAACGTATTCATCGGTACTGTCAGGAATAATACTGCTAACAAACAGGTTACACGTTTAGAGTATGAATCCTTTGACGCTATGGCTATCAAAGAAATCCGGAAAATTGTTGAACAAGTTCAAGAGAGATGGCCCATTTTAAAGATTGCCGTTCACCACCGGAAGGGACTCTTGCAAATTGGAGATGAAGCTGTTGTTATTGCAGTGTCTACCCCACACAGAAAGGACTCATTTGAAGCCTGTGAATTTGTAATCGACACCCTCAAACAAACAGTTCCAATCTGGAAGAAAGAAGTTTTTATCGATGGAGCAGTATGGACTTCCGCCCATCCTTGATGCTATTGAGGTATTAGCTGATAAACCTCACCACTCATATAGACAAAGTATATATTACCGCCAGGATCTTCGTTTACTGAGACAATATCGGACTTACCTACTAAAGTGTTTTCAGTTTTAATTGTTTCAAGAATATCCCAAAAAGCATTTAATGTACCAGAATTAACATCATAAGATAAAGACCAAATGTCTCCAACTATATCTGCAAATATCATGTGCCCGTTGAGCTCAGGAATTTCTGCTCCTTTATAAAAGCTCCACCGATAATCGCCTCAATAAATGGATGCTTTAATTCAACTATTGGAAAGGTTACACCTGGCTCAGTTGAAGGGCAGTTGGGGTTATCATTCTTACAATGATTGCCTTCGAAAACAAACCAGCCAAAATTAGGACCACTCCTGTCATTTGCTCTTATCAAATTAACCTCTTCCCTCCTGGAGGTACCCACGTCAAATACAAAAAGATTAGCATCCTTGTCAAAAGCCATCCGATATGGATTTCTTAATCCGTAAGCAAATATTGCTTGATTTAAGCTATCCTGTCCAGCAAATGGGTTATCGGAAGGAATACCATAATTGTTTCCATCGGAAGGATTGTCTATGTCAATCCTCAGTGTTTTTCCTTTGAAGGTTTTTACACTCTTCCCTCCTGCCGGAATAGTAGAACTTACTGCCTTCAGTGGGCTGTATTTGCGGCTAGCTTCTTTCCTTCCATTTTTGGAGGCTATATTTTAAGTGGGGAACAGATATGGGCGCAAAAGTATCCCCAGTCCACAACAGGCCATTGTTCCTGTCTAATAATGCAATAGTATCAGGGGTATGTCCGGGAATACTCAATACCTCCAATAACCCATCTCCTAATTGAATTTCATGGCCAGAATCTCATTAAAAGAAGAATTGCTTCCAATATGATCAAAATGGGTATGTGAATTGAGCACTATAATTGGTAAATCTGTTAATCCGGCAGTCACTTCACTGATGTCTTTAATGCCATTTCCAGTAGCAAAAAGGAGGTCTTTTCAGTTCCGAGTATTAGATGGGAGATTACTTCCTGCCATTGAAAAGTTTCGTAAATAGCGTATACAGTATTCTCCACTTGGTATACTTCAAACCACTCATCTGCCAGAAATACTCGCTGTAATTTTTCATAAATAAGGGGTGGTAGCTGACCACGCCACCTTAAGTCGATTTCCTTGGAAGGCTGACAACCCCAGATAACCAGCGTTAGTCCAATCCAGATTAGATTATTCAACCTCATAATCCGAATACCAGAATTCAGCCCTTAAAAACTTGATATTTCGAACACTATCTGAGCGATAAGACTTGCGATGTGCGTGAAACTTAACTGGAGTATTTTCGACAAAAGCCATATTGTCAATGTAGGCATAAGTAGGAGCATGATAAACCATGGCCCCGTAAAATGAACCATCATTGACATCGAAGTAGTAATACCATACATCCTGTGTTGAATGATTCTCATGCTCTTCCGGGCTGTAGGTGGCTGTTATTTCATCTGCATCCTTTCCGTTTGGTAGTATGACTGGCCCATTGTATTTCAAATAAGTTCCAGCGTCCAGCAGCTTAAATGGCATACCCAAAACATACATTGCACTCATTACATCCTGAGAAGGATCTTTAGTAGTCAATGAGTCGTTTTCGAATTTTTGAGCACCTCGCGAGCTATAATTAACCAGGTGATTTACACCATCTTTATTCCACGATATTCTGGCACTAAATTCAGGCTGCATATCATATTCATGTCTTTGGATATTGTCCACTTCCACGGTGCTGTCTTCAAGGAACAGCATGTTATGTTTAGTGTATTTGATGCTTTTGACTGTACTCCAGGCTTCATAACCTCCCGCTTTGTCAATGGCTCGTTTTAAGATCAGTTTTACCTGCTCATCTTGTATATGCCCATAAGGATCCACAGAGGCAGTTCCTTCTTTGGCTTGCTGGGCACAGGAAAATATCAAGAAGAGAAAAAAGAATGCGTTTTTCATTGGGTTGGGATTTTGCTTAATTTGATTAACATCCGCTAATATAATCATGATAGCACTATTGAAGAATTTATGCTTGTGCCTTGGTACTGGCAAGCCTGGAAAGTTGTCAACCACAGGAAAGAGATACTGTATTCGAGAGCGACAAAGTGAGGTCTGAAGTTGAAACCATGCTGGACAATTACCATAGTGACATCAGGGAAATGGGCCTTACCGGGGAATTCAAATACCTCGATCAATCTCAGGACTTCTTTTGGGTGCCCGGGTTATATCTCCACTCTTGATTACGATTCTGTGAAATCTATTCCGGAAGCTACTGCACCTGTTTTTAAAGCCTTGAATTCAAATAGGATGCGCTGCAAATATTCCCTTTATCCAATGATATTGCCACTTATTCCGGAATTGTAAGCAGAGTAATGATGGATACCTCCGGACAAGTCAATCAAATACGTATCATTGAAAGCGGCACCCTGAATTAAATTGAAACGATCATATGACAGATTAGTTTATTTTTGTTACTGGGTGCCATTCAATAGCCAATAAGGTTTCAACATAAGTACAGTTCAAATATGAGTACAGTTCAAGAAATAAGATCATCATTAGCCTCACTAAAGAGCCCAAAAAAGGGTGCTGCACTTCAAAAGCACTTCAAAGCAGGACCTGGAGAATATGCTGCGGGTGATAAATTCTTAGGGGTTGAGATGGCCCGCCAAAGAACGATAGCCAAAGAGAATTTTGACAGCATGTCATTGGATGACCTATCCCAACTCATGAAAGCAAAGATTCACGAGTTTAGGATGACGACGTTAATGATGCTGAATTATAAATTCACTGCCGCCAGCAGTGAAGAAGAGCGTTCAGTTCTTTTTGATTTTTACATTGACCATTTGAATTATGTGAATAATTGGGATTTGGTAGACACAACTGCTGAGAAAATTCTGGGAGTTTACCTTTTAAAGAAAGACAGGTCCATGCTTCTTGAAATGGCTAAATCCCGCCGATTGTGGCGAGAACGATTGGCACTATTGGCTTCAATGCATTTCGTTAGAAACAAGGATTTTAGTACCTCCTTTGAACTTATTGGTATTCTATCACAACATCCCCATCCTATAATTCATCAGGCAACAGGGAAATTGTTTGCGGAAATCATTAAACGAGATGCTGATGCGGCCGAAGATTTTCTTGCCAGGCATTATCGTGGAATGTCCTCCAGAATGCTTAAACAAGTAGTTGCTGGGCTCGGTGAGGATCGGCAGCGAGCCTACAAAACAGGAGCCATTCAGCCACCTCAAGACTAAATTGCCGATAATTCCGCGAGTCCTTGACAGAATCATCAGAGCTATATGAAGTCCTGCTAACTGGACAATACGTTTTTGGCTTTATAACCCTGATCTCGTTGTTGTCCATAGCAATTCCTTATGGCCGTTTTGCCAGACAAGGTTGGGGCCATCAATCAAAGCGATCTATGGCTGGGTAATTATGGAAAGTCCTGCTGTTCTGATGATTACCTATTGGTTCACGCAAAGTATTTTCAATTTGGTGTCTCTTATCATGCTATTGATTTGTCAAACCCATTATTTGAAAAGAACCCTGCATCATCCTTTTCATATGAAAGGGAAGGATAAACCATTTCCATTCGAGTTGGCAATCTCTATGGTTCGCAGTTGATCTATATGCCTCTCTATTTACCATGAAATAGAGAGGCAACTACATAAAAAATACGTCATCAAGTATATCGTTGCCAAACTCACGGCGTAATATTTCGATTACCTTTTTCTTCGAATGATCCAACTCACTCTTCAAAGGAGCTGAATTCAGATGGACATAAAGTCTTTTTTCTCTGAAATAAAGTTTATCCGTACGGTTAGCAATCGGTTTGCCCATTACCCTGCTCCATGAAGCAATCAGCTGTTTTTCCTTGAACTTATCTTCTATATGATATTCGTTCAGAAGGTTGGCAAATGCCGATTTGATGGTTGTGGTATCAGCCTTACGTTTGTTTTTCTTCGGGTATTGCACTATCACTATATTGAGGCAGATTGTGATGCAACCTTGGCATTTTCAACGTTAAATATCTGAACTTTTTCATCAAGTTGGTTAACTAAAGTTGAAGTTCTTTCTGGTCTGGCATCGGTAATAAATATCTGTCCAAAATACCCGGAACCTATCATCTCAGTTAGGTGACCAATTCTCGCATCATCAAGTTTGTCAAATATGTCATCAAGTAATAGTATTGGTTTGAATCCTTTGCTCTCCTTGATTACTTCATATTGTGCTATGCGTAAAGCAATTACGAATGATTTCTGCTGCCCTTGAGACCCGTTTTTTTTCAACGGATTTTCCCCCAATAAAAATCCGAAATCATCTCTATGAATCCCAAAAGTCGTTCTTTGCATTAAGATGTCCTTTTGGCGGCATTCCTTCAACGCCAATTCGGGATTTTTTCGCTCAAAGTTAGTGATGTATTTAATGGTCACTGATTCTTTTCCGGCAAGTTCATGATATCTTTTTAGAAATACAGGTGTAAACGTCTTTAGAAACTCTTTTCTTTTAGACCAAAGTAATTTTCCATTATTTACCAGTTCCAGATCGTATTTATCAAGAAGATGCGGATCCGGAATCTGATGCCTAAAACCCGACTTAAGTAGTGCGTTTCTTTGTTTAAGATAGTGATTGTATTTGATCAGGCTGTCAAGGTATTCCCTATCTATTTGGCACAATAGTCCGTCAAAAAATTTCCTTCTTAATTCGCTCCATTCACGAACAAGATCGGTATCATTGGGGCTTACCATCACTATTGGAAACTCCCCGATATGGAGACTTAATTTATCCAGTGGTTTCTTATCTACCATAAACTTCTTTCCACCATTAATCTCATATGAGCATTGCACTTTATGAACCTTACCTTTTCGGTCTATTTCACCTTTGGTAAAAAAAAATGATTCGCCATACCTGACATTTTGCTGGTCCGAGGAATTAATGGCACTCCTGGTAAAAGAGAGGTAATAAATTGCATCCAACAGATTCGTTTTGCCCATCCCGTTCTTTCCAGTGAGAGACACTATGTTTGTGTTAAAAGCAATCTTTTGATTCTCGTAGTTCTTAAAATTTGATACACTTAAATGTTTCAGGAACATCTGGGATAATTATGGACAATCTTACGCTTTTTGGCTTCAAGCTCTTTTTTGTATTTTCGCAGGACTCAAAGAATTTGTAATCCAGTGAAAAAGGATAAAATGGCGGTAACCAACGTGAAAACTGTAGCCAAAGCTAAGTCGAAGAATGATTTTCCAAAAAAAACCTGGATGTTCTGGTATGAGTCGATGACACTCGTAAGGCGTTTTGAAGAGAAGGCTGGACAATTATATGGTCAACAAAAAATCAGAGGATTTTGTCATCTGTACATTGGCCAGGAAGCTGTTGCTTCTGGTTCAGTCTCGGCACTAAGGGCAGGCGATAAATATATCACTGCTTACCGAGACCACGGTCATCCATTAGTATTGGGTTCAGATCCTGGGGCAGTAATGGCAGAACTGTTCGCCAAAGCAACCGGAATCTCCAAGGGAAAAGGCGGGTCGATGCATATGTTTGACAAGGAAAAAGGTTTTTTCGGAGGACATGGCATTGTAGGAGCTCAAATTCCACTCGGCGCAGGTATAGCGTTTGCCGATCAATATAAAGGCAATGACAATGTTTGTATCTGTTACATGGGAGATGGTGCGGTTCGTCAAGGAGCATTCCATGAAACTTTAAACATTGCCATGACATTTAAAATTCCTGTGATTTTTGCTATAGAAAATAATGGCTATGCAATGGGGACGTCAGTTGAAAGAACCTCTAATGTCACTGAGCTTTACCAATTAGGGGAAGCCTATAACATGCCATCTTTCGCAGTAGATGCTATGTCCGTCATACGTGTTCATAATGCAGTAGAAGATGCTGCTACTAAAGCTCGAAAAGGCGATGGCCCTACCCTTCTAGAGCTTAGAACTTATCGCTACAAAGGCCATTCTATGTCTGATCCTGCCAAATACAGAACCCGTGATGAAGTTGATGAGTACAGGAAAAGGGACCCGATTGAGCAAGTGAGGTCACAAATTTTGAAAACTAAAATTGCCTCTGAAAAAGAGATGCAGGCCATAGACGAAAAAATCAAAATTTCAGTTGAAGCAGCTGTGAAGTTCGCTGAAGAATCGTCTTTACCGGACCCAAGCAAAGCTATGCATGACGTTTACAAAGAACCCAATTATCCTTTTACAACAGATTAACAAGTTCAATGTGTTAAATAACTCAAATCCAATTGTTTAATTACTCTATAATTTACGAATAACTATCCGAACAAATAATATAAAGAAACGGCCCATAGCATGCAAGGTTTTTAGCTTTGGGTTTTCTACAAACGCAAACAAAAACCAGGCACAATTACGGGCAAGGGCAAAGTAAACAAAAAAGCATCAAAACCTTTATTGGGTCAAATACGGTAAACTGAACACTGTCCAAGTTAAAATTAAGAACATTGTAACCTGGATAAAATGACACAAGAAGAAGTAGATCAATTACAGAGCAAGGCTCTGAAACAATTCAAAACAGGCAAATCATTATTCGGGAAAGACGGGGTGTTTGCTCCGGTGCCAAAGCAGTTTTTGGAATCAGCACCTGAGGCTGAAATGGATGCTCACCTTGATGAAGACGAGCGTTTGGAAGGCAACAAGCGAAATGGTAAAGGCAGGAAGACTATCAAAAGCAATGCTGGTCCTAACCATAATGTATGGACTGATCTATGCAGTAAAGCCCGTGGTAATTGATTTGATTTCTTAGGTGCGCCACTAACTTTTGTCACTGGTGATATTCTCGTAAGAGTTTCCGGGTTCTTTATCAGGAAAAATACCAGTCAGGTTATTGACGGGGTTAAGAAAGTTGAAGATTATAAGAGTAAGATAAAATCTGACTACAGCTATGCATTATTTCTGGGTATGGCATTCGGTATTATCACCACAGTGCTTTTTAATATGTTCCCAGGTTGGATCGAAGGGAAAATAGATGCCTCTATTCATGGCGGTTTAGTGGTTTCACTCATTCTTGATATTGCAGCTACCTTATCACTACCTATTATGAGCAGAAGGGACTATACCTTCCAGTATTATTGAGTGTATTGATTTGTTCCTTCTTCTGTTCGGTATTTATTTCGATAACGCAGCTATCATTATTGTATCTGCTTTAGCATTTACTGCTTTTTACTCAATGGCTTCGGTGAGCCGCTTAACGCTGGCTTTATCGGTCATTAATCACAAAAACAAAGTTTTTGGGGCAGGAGTATTTTACTGTGCTTTCAAAATTCCGAGTGGAATTTTGAAAGCAATCCTTGTCGCTGAATTTGGCGGTTTACAAATCTTCTTAGGAGTTGTAGATTTGTTGTCTGACTCAAGAAGGATTCTATGATTAATGCAAATGATACTACACTAAAATCATGGGTTGAAGTACCTGATAATTCAGATTTCCCAATTCAAAACCTTCCGTATGGAGTGTTTAGAACAGATTATTTGGAACCTGTTGCTGGTGTAGCAATTGGTGAGTATATCATTGACATGGTCTACCTCAATGAGCATGGCTACCTGGGCGGTCTTGGGCTCCCTATTGGTATTTTCAATCAGAAATATCTGAATGATTACATTTCGTTGGGAAAACCTGTAACTAATTCGGTTAGGGAACGCCTTTCTGAGTTACTCCGCCATGATAATCCGCAGTTAAGAGATAATAAAAAGGATCGAGAGTTGGCCATGGTCCACATGGAAGACGCTGAAATGTTGGTGCCAGTGCGGATAGGTGATTACACCGATTTCTATTCTAGTGAACAGCATGCAATTAATGTGGGTACTATGTTTAGAGACCCGGAGAACGCCTTACTGCCTAATTGGAAACATTTGCCAGTGGCCTATCACGGGAGAGCCTCTTCGATAATACCAACTAAAATTCCTATCAGAAGACCAAAGGGTCAAACTAAGGGACCTAATGAGGCAATACCATCTTTTGGTCCAACTAAACGTTTGGATTTTGAGTTAGAAATGGCTTTTATCGCTGCGGACAAAACTGAGATGGGCCAGACTATTACTACAGCAAATGCAGAAGACCATATTTTTGGCTTTGTGGTTTTTAATGATTGGTCGGCAAGAGATGTTCAGGCTTGGGAATATGTGCCTTTGGGACCTTTCCTGGCGAAGAACTTCGCGTCCTCTATTTCACCATGGATAGTAACAATTGAAGCACTTGACCCCTTCCGGGAACCCGGACCTGTTCAGGATCCAAAAGTTCTGCCTTATCTCGAAGATGCAGGGAACGGGCATTTCGATGTTAATCTTGAAGTGGATATTAGACCAGAAGGGGCTGAGGCTACCACGGTGTGTAGATCTAACTTTAAGTACATGTATTGGAACCCACGCCAGCAACTGGCACATCATACCGTCAATGGTTGTAATATCAATGTAGGGGATATATTCGCATCAGGTACTATGTCTGGTCCTAGTCTATACTCATATGGTTCAATGTTAGAGTTAGGTTGGAATGGCACCAAATCAGTGACTATGAAAGATGGTTCAGAACGCAAATTCATCAATGATCATGATTCCGTAATCATGAGAGGTTATGGGGAGAAGAATGGGGTAAGAATTGGTTTTGGTGAAGTTGAAACCAAAGTGTTGCCATCATTGTAAATTGAGGAAAAATATTCTGTTCAAATGAAAATTGACCTCCATTCTGCCAAGACACCCAAAACACATAATTACTTACTGTCACTGGTAACGCCAAGACCCATTGCGTTTGCAAGCACTATTGATAAAGAAGGGAATGTTAATCTAAGCCCGTTCTCATTTTTTAATGCTTTCAGTGCCAATCCCCCCATTCTCATATTTTCACCTGCCCGACGGGGAAGAGATAATACCACAAAACACACCCTCGATAATGTCCACGTCGTTCCTGAAGTGGTAATCAATATTGTGAGTTATGAAATTGTCCAGCAAATGTCTCTTTCTAGTTCCGAATTTGATACTGGTGTAAACGAGTTTATAAAATCTGGCTTGACGGAAGTGCCTTCAGAAAAGGTCAGGCCCCCTCGAGTAGCGGAATCTCCAGCCTCAATTGAATGTCGGGTGAAAGAAGTAATTCCTTTGGGAGACCGGGGTGGTGCTGGTCAATTAGTGATTTGTGAGGCTGTAATGATACACATCAAAGATGAAATATTCGATGATCATGGAAAGGTTGACCCACAGAAATTAGACACAGTCGGCAGATTAGGAGGAAATTGGTACACAAGAGCTTTTGGAGAAGCAGTTTTCGAAGTACCAAAACCAGCCACAGGTGATGCGATTGGAATTGACCAAATGCCTTCAAATATTCGTGGTTCAAATATCTTGTCTGGAAATCATTTGGGTATGTTGGGTAACATAACGTCATTGCCGGAATTGGATGAAATAGAAAAATTCGGAAAGGAGCCTGAGGTTAGTTCAATATTGGAAGCATTCGCCGATGATCCGGATCAAAGGGCATTGAAACTGCATAAACTGGCCAGGACTTATCTCATAGAAAAAGAAATTGGAAAGGCCTGGTTAACTTTATTGCAGCAATAATTACCGTTTGAATAAACTAGTATTCAAACTTTGAAGTGCCTCTTTTTTATAACTTGTATCAATTAATAAAGAGATATTGTTCTTACTTCCTCCGTAAGAAATCATTCTGACAGGTATTTGCGCCAGAGACATGAATATGTCTTTAACAATTCCTTTCTTTTGAGCTACAAAATCACCGACAATACATATGATAGATTGATCCTTATCCATCTCAATGATTCCAAATGGCTTCAGGTCATCAATAATGCTCACCAGGTTAGTTGAATTGTCAATAGACAAGCTCACTGCAATTTCCGAGGTAGTAATCATATCAATCGGGGTTTTGTATTTCTCAAAAACCTCAAAGATTTTCCGGAGGAAACCATAGGCATTGACCATTCTTGTTGATTTGATTTTAATGGCTGTGATTCTGTCTTTTACAGCTATGGCTTTGATTTTGTCGGGTCTCTTTTCGGAGGTTATTAAGGTACCTCTTGCCGCTGGGTCCAGCGTGTTCTTAATCCTGATCGGAACATTCTTTTGTTGAGCAGGGAAAATACAGGAGGGGTGAAGGATTTTAGCTCCGAAGTAGGCCAGCTCTCCGGCCTCTTCGAATGATAATTGGGCTATCGGCATGGTGTTTTCAACAATGCGTGGGTCATTGTTGTGAACCCCGTCAATATCCGTCCAAATCTGAACTTCCTCAGCTTGGACCGCAGCACCAATAAGAGTGGCTGTGTAGTCACTTCCACCACGTTTTAAGTTATCCACGCCTCCACTATTGTTACGGCATATATAACCCTGAGTAATGAATAAATCGTTAGACGGGTATTTGGCCAGGTTAGCAGCTAACTTTTCTTCAATTAGAGGTAAATCTGGTTCAAATTGGTCGTCCAGGTACATGAAATCGAGTGCACTAATAAGAACAGCAGGTATTTTGCGCTCAAAAAGAAAGGATGTAAAGAGTTGAGTGCTTATCAATTCACCTTGCGCAACAACTAACTTATTGGTCTTTTCATAGAAGGGTTGGTCAATTAAGTTTTCAATTTGTTCAATTCTCTCATTCACAATAGAAATTCCTCGCTCTTTGCCTTCATTACTGCTGAACAGAGACTCAATAAATGTTTGATATTTTTTTTTGAGCTGAGCAATATTCCTGACTACCTCAGAAGTTTTCCCTTCAGATAATAATTCCGAGATGGCCACCAGTTCATTAGTTGTACCACTCACCGCAGACAGGACAGTAATTTTTCTGTTATCTGTAGAAGTGATTATCTCGGCAACACCATGCATACGTTCCGGACTTCCAACCGAAGTACCGCCGAATTTATAAACTAACATCTTAGATAAATATTAAAATCCTAACATTTTAATAGCGGTGATGGCAGCTTCATCTCCTTTGTTACCGTGCTTTCCTCCTGCCCTATCCAGTGCCTGTTTTTGATTGTCAGTGGTAAGCACTCCAAAAATTACCGGTTTGTTGTATTTTAAAGAAACCTCTGTGATTCCTGTAGCAACTGCCTGACATATAAAATTGAAGTGTCTTGTTTCGCCTTGAATCACACAACCAAGGCAAATCACTGCATCAACCTCTTTTTTTGCTGCCATCCATTGGGCACCAAGGTTCAATTCAAAGGCCCCTGGTACGTCCTTACGTATGATATTCTCCTTTTTTACGCCGTGACCAAAAAGTGTTTGGTACGCACCTGAATAAAGTGATTCGGTGACTTCACTATTCCATTCCGAAGTGACTAAAGCAAACCTCATATTTTTCAAATCTCCAATATTTTTGGCACTATAGCTGCTAAGACTTTTCTGTTTTGAAGACATATATAAACATTAAAAAAGGGGATAAAGCATTTGGCCTTACCCCCTTAGTTACCAAATATTTTTCAGATCAACTTTTCGCTTTCATTTCCAGTCTTGCTTTATGTTTTTTCGCATCCTGGTATATAGTAGACTCAAAATACTTACTAACAATCTGGTCATAGGCTCTCAAAGCATCATCTATTTGATTTAATTTTTCGTATGCTACTGCGGCTTTCTGTAAATAGATGGGTGAGAATTGTTCATTCGGTTGAAAATCAGCTGCTTTCTCATAATATTCTGCTGCACTTCCGAAATCTTTCAATTCTGCGTGGGCATCACCTATCAGTGAATAGGCTCTCGCCTGAACAATAAGGTCATCACCTCCGAAGTTCTCCAGATACCTCAAAGCTGACTCGTAGTCTGAAAGTTGTAAATAAGTAGCCCCAGCATAAAAACTTGCAAGGTTGGCTGCTTTTGTTCCGCTGTATTCGCTGATCACATCCAAAAAACCATAATTTAAACCATCACCATTTAGTGCTTTGCCCAAGCTATCGGCTTCAAAATAGTATACGGCTTGAAACAGCTCTCTCTGAGCTACTTCGTCTTGATTGTCGATATAGTATCCATAGCCGAAAAAAGCCAATAATACGACACCGATTATCCCACCAATAAAGAAAACAACATTACGATTCTTCTCGAGAAACTCTTCGGTTTTAGATAGCTGCTCAGCTAAAGCCTCCGGACTCTCCAGTATATCACTTCCGCTTGTAGGCTTTGCCTTCTTAGTCTTAGACATACTTCAAATTTTGGGACGCAAATTTAAGTGGATAAATCAGTAAATAAAAACAATTAGAAATGCGTTTTACCTAATTGTAGACATACCTGTCTGAACAATTTTCAAACCGGGTTAAAAATAAGCTTATAGATTTTTATTTACTGTTTTTAGCACAAAAACAGGTAGTGTAAATTCAATTCTGTCTGGTGAATCATTCCTGAAAATGTGTTCAGCAGTACGACTTCTTTTTTGGTACGGCCACATACAGCCAAGATGTTAGGTTTCAATCTCATACTTTGATTGGATTTCCCTCCTTCTACTTCTTAAAAACCTTTAATATCTCATCGTCTATATTGGTACGGTCGGCATCATTACAATGGTATTGAAATTCATCAAATTCCAAATCCTCCTTCGCAAATGAAAACAGGTAGAAATACGAGTACTCAGTTAATTCCTTTAACTCAAATTGGTTGTATGGTTTATCAAGCATAGGCAGGCTTTCTGTTTCAAAGCCAGCTTGCATCATCTCTACTGCCCAGCCTGCCCACTTTTCATCAACGCTTATATCGAAGACTTTCCAAGCGAGGATTTCATATATTGGTGGAACTACTTTCATATCAATCCGTTTCATAAAATTTTTCATCACCGCACATTCTTACAATCTTCGGTTGGAACGACCCAACTACAGCAATTAAGTCTTTTTGAGACTCCATCACTTTCTTGATGTCCTTGTAAGCCATTGGAGCTTCATCTAATCCTGAGCCAATTACTTCAACTTTGGCCGCATTGATGTGATCTATCACAGTATTCTTGTCCAAGGTATTCCTGGCTTGAGTTCGAGACATTGCTCTACCAGCTCCATGTGAAGCCGAGTTAATAGATGTCTCATCACCTTTACCTCTAACGATATATCCAGGAGCAGTCATTGAACCAGGAATAATACCTAACACACCTTTTCCTGCAGGAGTTGCGCCTTTTCTGTGAACAATGATTTCATCACCATTTCCATCCTTTTCCTTCCAGGCGAAGTTGTGATGGTTTTCAATCATAGTAACAGGATTTGCTCTTAGACCAACGGCCATTCGCTCATGAATTTGGTGATGACATGCCGAGGCATATTCTCCAGCTAAATTCATAGCTAACCAATATTCCTGACCTAATTCAGTATCTAAATCCAACCATGCAAGATGTCTTGCTTCATGTGGTAGTTTGCAGTTTTCCATTGCAAGGTTTGTGTAGTGTTTTGCAATGTTTGCTCCAAACCCTCTTGACCCGGAGTGAGAAAGAACTGCCAAGTAGTTTGCAGTAGCTAACCCAAACTCATTATTATCATCTTCAATTTCAGTAATTCCAAATTCAACGAAATGATTACCTCCACCTGAAGATCCTATTTGCATTGCTGCTCGATCCTTTAAATTGCCAACCACTTTAATCTCATTAAACAAGCTGTCTTCCAATACTTCATGGTCTTTTGGATTTTTAAAAGTTGCCTTTCCAAACTTGGTATTTAGCATTAGCATCTTTTTAAGATCCTCTTTTCTATCAACTAAAATGGACTCCGGAATATCGTAGATTGTCATGCACATTCTGCATCCAATATCAACACCAACTCCGTAGGGAATAACCGCATTTTCAGTAGCCAAGACTCCTCCAATTGGTAGGCCGTATCCTTGGTGTGCATCCGGCATTAATGCTCCTGCTTTGGCAACTGGAAGTCGCATTGCAGTTTCAATTTGGTCTAAAGCTCCTTGTTCGATTCCTTCTGCTCCATAGACTTTGTGTATATCCGGGGTTTCTCTTAGAGGAAGTACTGTTTCTTTTGGCTCTATTAATTCACTTGCAATTGATCCATATAGATCATCATTTACGAATTGATCCGGATCTTCCAAGATTTGACTCAATACCTCCGCTTTCACTTCAGCCTTAGAATTTATTAATTCAAGAGCTACACCTATTATTTTACCTTCAGGGTATCCTAACGCAAGGAGATCTTGACCTGTAATGTGTGTTTTATTTTCTTTCATGATTCAAATAAATAATGCAAGTGCGCAGTGTTTTTGCGTAGTGGTAGTTTAAACTAACCCGTTGTGCTAATTATGAGATAGCAACATTCAAATTACTAACTCGTCTGTTGAAATCAAATTTATTGGATGAACTGCACCAAAGCGAGCGCAGTTATCCTGGCCAGTACTCTGGTTTTGAATCCCTGGAATGATTTGGCATAATTACCCCGGATCATCAATTGGTCACCAGGTTGCGAGAAAAGATGAGGTGCGGAAAATCATGTTCATAGCCACATTTTATCTTGTTGAAAAGCCGGTTTTCGCTATCCAGTGACCTATATTCAGCAGTGATGTCCAGTCTAACTACCTCTCAATCAGGGAATAAGGAATATCTGCCAGGTTTTGGCATACGTTCCTTCCTGATCAAAAACGTCCAGTTCCAAGGGTTTGACCGTTTGAAAAATCTTGTCGAAATTACTTTTGATGTTGTGCATGAGCTTGTTCAATGAATTAAATTGTACATACCTTAATTTAGTGATAATCAGTATTTTGAACTTCATTTATCTCCTTCTTTATTCCTTGATTTAATTAGCACAACGGGTAATCCGAGTATAATTCTAGCTGATGAGCCTACAGGTAATCTAGATTCAAAGACTTCACTTAGTATTATGCAACTTTTTGATGACATTCATGGAAAAGGCAACACTGTCATCATGGTTACCCATAAAGAGGACATGGCTCATTATGCCCACCGGGTTATTCGTTTAAAGGATGGTTTGGTAGAATCTGACGAAACGCAAATACCAATCCTGTATAGTCCAGTCTAACATTTAGAATTCAGCACTTCCCGGGGTCCTGGGAAAAGGAATGACATCTCTGATATTCCCCATGCCGGTTACAAATTGGACCAAACGTTCAAAGCCTAACCCAAAACCACTATGAGGAGCTGTCCCGAACTTCCTGGTTTCCAAATACCACCACAAGGTCTCCTCATCAATGCCCATCTCCGTAATTTTGGAATAGAGTTGGTCATATCTCTCCTCACGTTGCGAACCCCCTATGATCTCGCCAATTCCTGGAAACAAAACGTCCATGGCTGCGACGGTCTGTCCATCATTATTTTGCCGCATGTAAAAAGCTTTAATGGTAGCAGGGAAATTGTATAAAATGACTGGTTTTTTAAAGTGCTTTTCTACTAAGAAACGCTCATGCCCGGATTGCAAATCAACTCCCCATTCATCAATAGGAAATTGGAATTTCTTCTTTTTATTAGGCTTGGAATTCCTTAGAATTTCGACTGCTTCAGTATACGTAAGGCGCACAAAGTTATTCTCAGAAATAAATTTGAGAGTATCCATAAGTGACATCTCCCGACGTTCTTCCTGTTTCTTATTCTTCTCCTCATCCATCAGACGTTTATTGAGAAACTCCAGGTCATCAATGCAATGCTCAAGCGCATAGTTGATCAAGTATTTGAGCATCTCTTCCGCCAGGTTCATGCTATCTACGATGTCATAGAAAGCCATCTCTGGTTCCATCATCCAGAACTCCGCCAGGTGACGACTGGTATTAGAATTTTCAGCTCTGAAAGTGGGACCAAAAGTGTAAATCTCAGTCAGTGCTAATGCGGCTAGTTCTCCCTCTAATTGACCGGAAACCGTGAGGTTAGTTTGTTTCCCGAAAAAGTCCTTAGCATAATCTACACTTCCCTTGTCATCTAGTAGCGGTGATTTTGGATCCAGGGTTGTTACCCGAAACATCTCGCCTGCTCCTTCTGCATCAGAACCTGTAATTATCGGTGTATGCACATAGACGAACCCTTTATCATTATAAAACTTATGTATTCCATAAGCCAAAGTATGGCGTACTCTCAAAATCGCACCAAATGTGTTCGTTCTTGGTCGTAAGTGAGCAATTTCCCTTAGGAATTCGAGCGAATGTTTTTTTGGTTGAAGAGGAAATTTTTCAGGGTCCGCTGTTCCTAATATTTCAATTTCTTGTGCTTCCAATTCCACTTTTTGTCCTGCCCCTTGTGACGCAACCAGTATACCCGTTGCACTCAGACTTGACCCTGTAGTAATCGCATCCAAAAGCACCTGGCCAAATCGTTCGGCACTGGCAATAACCTGCAAATTATTGATTGTGGAACCATCGTTAAGGTTTATGAAAAATTGCCTCTTCGTTCTCACCCAGCCTTTAATACAAATTTGCTCGCCAATCTTCGCTTCGGTTAAAGCTGTCTTTATTTTTGTTCTTTTGATGTCCGCCACAATAATTATTTACTTCTTAAAACGCTCGCAAAAAAACCATTTTTGACTCTGTAATCCAAGTTTTAATGGGTCTGAATCAATTTCGGTACAAAATTTGCTATGTTCTCGGATTTTGTCCTAAATTTGAATGAGATGAACTATGTATGTTGAGTCAGACATCGCATTTCTCATCAAAATTCAATGGTCGAAAAAACTATTACTAACAACCATTAATATTGCAAAAGTTAAGACTTACCCAATCCTTAAGTCAGAAGCTGTCTCCTCAACAGATTCAGTTCATCAAGCTTTTGCAGATACCCACCGTTGAGCTGGAAACAAGAGTGGAGGAAGAACTAGAAATTAATCCTGCACTGGAAGAAGGCACAGAAGAACCAGAGGAAAAAGAGGAGTTTGAAGAATCAGAGGAGTTTGAAACTAAGGATAACGAACTCAACATAGACGATTACCTCCAGAACGACTACAGCGGATATAAGATGCAAGGGGATGGGCCAAATCCTGATGACGATGATAAGGAAATGCCAGTGGCGATTTCGAATTCACTCAATGAGCAACTTGAAGTCCAACTTGGTTACTTAAATTTAGGTGAACGTGAAGAATTAATTGGCAAACAATTAATTGGTAGTATTGAAAGTGACGGATATATCAGACGTGCGTTAGAGGCTATTATTAACGACCTGGCCTTTTCCCAAAATGTTGAGACGGACGTTGATGAGGTAGAGAATGTACTTATCAAAATACAAACTTTTGATCCTCCCGGTATTGCAGCCCGCAACCTCAAAGAATGTCTCCAACTGCAACTTGAACGAAAATTAGAAGATGGAGAAGATGTTGGCCTAGCGATGCGAATCGTTTCCGATTGTTTTGATGAGTTCACGAAAAAACATTACGACAAGATCACCAAGAAATTAGGGATAGAAGATGAGGACATTTTGAAAGATGCTGTTGATGACATTACAAAACTTAATCCTAAGCCAGGTGGAACTTCAACTGGTTTAGTCAAGACTCAATACCTTATTCCGGATTTCATATTGACAGCCATTGATGGCAAACTTGAATTATCTCTTAATTCCAGAAATGCTCCTCAGTTAAAGGTTAGTCGTTCTTACAATGACATGTTAGATGCTTACGGCAAAAGCGATAAAAAGGACAAGAAACTTAAAGAAACAGTTTCATTTGTCAAGCAAAAATTAGATTCGGCTAAATGGTTCATTGACGCAATCAGACAGCGGCAGAATACATTGCTCAATACTATGAATGCCATTCTGGAATATCAATATGACTTCTTTTTGGAGGGTGATGAAAATCAGCTGCGACCAATGATTCTGAAAGATATCGCGGATAGAATCAATATGGACATTTCCACTGTATCGAGGGTTGCGAATAGCAAATCAATTCAAACAGATATTGGCATTTTTCCATTGAAATATTTCTTTTCTGAAGGAATTTCAACTGACTCCGGGGAAGATGTCAGTAGCCGGGAGGTGAAACAAGTTTTAAAGGAATTGATTGACAAGGAAGACAAGAAAAAGCCTCTTCCTGATGACAAACTTGAGCGACATCTGAAAGACAAAGGATACAATATTGCGAGAAGAACTGTAGCGAAATACCGGGAGCAACTCAATATTCCCGTCGCTCGCCTAAGGAAGGAACTGTAACAGTATGAAAGCCATTTCTTTAGTAATAAATCCATTGTTGATGCCAACAGCAATGTTTGCAGTTATTTTCTATTTCGCTCCAGAGGCTGCCAAACCAATTAACGTTGACCAGGCACCACGGTTAATTGGCTCGATTGCACTCACGACAATATTGCTACCAATAATAAGCATGAGCGTTTTAAGGTTAACCTCATCAATCAGCAGTTTTTGGTTGGAAGATCGCAAAGAAAGGGTTTTGCCCTTCTTCATCATGGCTGTCTATTATGGTGCTACAGCTTATATATTGATTAGTCGAATTCCGCCAAATGAGTTTTTAAGTGTGATTTTGATTACCATGACTTTGATGGTTATTGCTATTGCATTGATTACAATCAATTGGAAAATAAGTGTACATAGCACCGCCCTTAGTGGTTTAGCTGGATTTATTTTAGGGTTGGTACTCAAACTTCCTTCGACGGAATTATTATATCCTCTGGTTGCCAGCATATTATTGACAGGAACCGTGATGTCTGCCCGATTAGCATTAAATGCACATACACCTAATCAAATTTTAGGAGGATCCATTGTGGGTTTTTTGATGGGAGCGGGTTCTATTTTGGCATTTACTTAGTAATTGTTACGAAACAGATTGACTATTGTATATTTTTCATCGAACTTCACAGAATGGAAGACGAAAAATTACTGAAGAAGATCAATCTGGTACTGCCTTGTTTAAATGAGGGTCAGAAACGTATTTACCTTGCCTCAGAAGCTGAGTTTTTAGGCCGTGGGGGTAAAAGGAAGATAGAAAAATTGACTGGGGTTTCGCATAATACAATCAACAAAGGTATAAGCGAATTGGGGGCAAAAGACCACCTATTGGTAAACCGACCTTTGAGGAAAGTCGGGGCAGGGAGAAAGAAAAAAGTAACTGGTCTGGTATGGGAAAAGATAAAGCAATTCATAGAGCCCCATACACGTGGGGAGCCCCAATCAGCCTTACAATGGGTCAGTAAAAGCCTGAGGAATATTGAGTCCGCCCTTAAGGGCTCGGGTGTACACATAAGCCACAGGGTGATTGGAGAGGCATTGAAAACCCATGGCTTTAGTTTACAAGCTAACCGAAAGACTTATGAAGGTAAGGGGCATAAAGACAGGGATGCTCAATTTGAACACATAAATAACAAGGTCAATCAATACTTAAAGAGAAACCAGCCTGTTGTTTCGGTAGACGCAAAAAAGCGAGAGTTGATTGGCAATTACAAAAACAATGGGTCAGAATGGAACCCAAAGGGATCACCTTCAAAAGTAAACGCTTATGATTTTCTTACAGATGCCGAAGGGGTGGCCATACCTTATGGGGTTTATGACCTGAAAGAGAACAAAGGTTGGGTCAATGTTGGCATCACAAAGGATACAGCCGAATTTGCCGTCCAAAGTATCAGGAATTGGTGGTATGAGATGGGTATTTATTATCATAACAATGCTGATTCACTACTTATTACCGCAGATGGGGGTGGCAGTAACGGTTCCAGGAACAGGCTATGGAAATATGAGCTGCAAAAATTGGCCAATGAAGCAGGGTTGACCATAGAGGTTGTTCATTTCCCACCAGGCACAAGCAAATGGAATAAAATAGAACACCGCTTGTTTTCTTATATTTCCAAGAACTGGAGAGGAAGGCCTTTGGTCAGTTATGAGGTAATGATCAAATTAATAGGGGCCACAAAAACAAACAAAGGACTTGAAGTTGATTGCCAAATAGATAAGGGTTCTTACAAAACAGGTATCAAAATAAGTGATGAAAAAATGGAAAACATCAGTATCTCCCCAAGTGCTTTTCATGGGGAATGGAATTATTCTATTAGCCCTCAGTAATGGTCATATTATTTAGTAACAATTCCTTAGTAGATGATTCATTTACATTCTCTTAAATGATTAAATTTCTTGTTTAAAGAAATGAAGTGGAAATAAAAATTCATGAGTTGGCCGAATTAGCCGCCAAATACATTAACACCACTAGCAGAAATATATTTCTGACTGGAAAAGCAGGAACTGGAAAAACAACCTTTCTCAAGTACATTGTTGAAAGCACCTATAAAAATGCGACTGTAGCAGCCCCTACAGGAATTGCGGCAATTAATGCTGGAGGAGTAACCCTCCATTCACTTTTACATTTACCATTTGGTGCTTTTGTACCAGAGAATATTAACTTCTCCCCTCACGACAACATAACACAACTCAATACGCCATCTTCGGTAGTATCAAATAGCAAATTCAATGCTACAAAACGGGAGTTACTGAGGGAACTTGAACTACTGATCATAGATGAAGTGAGTATGCTCAGGTCGGATCTCCTTGACTGCATTGATGTCACCCTTCGGCATGTAAGAAGGAAAAAATATACACCCTTTGGAGGGGTTCAAATCCTATTCATTGGGGACCTCAATCAGCTTCCTCCAGTCGTTAAAGATCATGAGTGGAAATTTCTTCAAAAGCATTATTCGAGTTCATACTTTTTTGATGCGCAAGTACTGAAAAAGGAGCCCCCGTTATACATTGAACTTGACAAAATCTATCGTCAAAGTGATGCAGGATTTATCGGAATTTTGAATCGCCTACGAGTCAACATACAAACGCCCCGGGACATTGCGCTTCTTAATTCTTATTACCAAAAAGATTTGTCGAAAGCGATTAAGAGTGGCTATGTATTTATTACTACCCACAACTACAAAGCAGACAAAATCAATGAGCAGGAACTTCATAAAATCGATAAGCCCGCCAATCACTTCAAAGCTAAAATAGACGGTGAGTTTCCCGATAATCTCTTTCCGATTTCAGACGATCTGCAATTTAAAGCAGGTGCTCAGGTGATGTTGATAAAGAATGATTCAGAAGCTGATAAGCGTTATTTCAATGGGAAAATTGGTAAGATCACTTCAATGTCGACCACTTCAATCGGTGTGACATGTAACGAAGGATTTGAAATAGAAGTTGAGCCACATCACTGGGAAAACAAAAGATACACCCTCAACAAAGACAGCAATCAAATTGAAGAAAAAGTTATTGGCACATTTGAGCAATTTCCCCTTCGTCTGGCATGGGCAATAACTGTTCACAAAAGCCAGGGCCTAACGTTTGAAAAAGCCATACTTGATTTGTCTGGTGCTTTCGCTCCAGGTCAGGTCTATGTTGCCCTGTCCCGACTCACTTCGCTTGAAGGATTAAAGCTGTCAACTGCTCTTCCGCAAACAGGTTTGGAAATTGACAATGCAGTTACTTCATTTAGGTCCAATAAATCCGGCACAATTGAACTCCAACAAGGCTTGACAACGGACCGGAAAACCTTTCTACAGGAATTGATTGCCCGGGCGTTCAATTTTGCTCCTCTACTGACTGATCTGAATTATCATCTTCAAAGCTTTAATAAAGAAGAGACTCGCTCTGCAAAACAGCAATACCTGGATTGGACAAAAGAACTGATAAATGAAACATTTCCATTAAAAAAAACAGGGGATAAATTTATTCGTCAAGCGAATCACATTATCGATACTGAAACTGACTATTTACCACGACTTCTAGAAAGAGTGAGGAAGGCAAGGGGGTATTTCTCACCTTTATTTTCAGGCCTTTCTGAAAAAATATCCGAACATGAAAAGGTGGTAAGAGCCAGAAAAAAAGTGAAAGGGTATCTGACCGAACTAAAAAATGTTCATCAACTGTTTTACAAACAGAACCTCTTGTTAACGAAAATTCATTTACTTCTTGAAAATGCTCTGCAAAACAGGGTGTTAACGAAAACAGAATTGAGCAATTCAGTTCCAAAGAAATCAAAACCTGAAAAAGCCCATAAGATCCCCACCAGAGAAATCTCGTTCGAGATGTTTAAAAAACCAATGACCGTAGAAGAAATTGCTAAAGAAAGAAATTTGGTCCCAGAAACCATTGAGAGCCACTTAAGTCACTACGTAGGAACAGGCGAGATACCGGTTACCGATTTCGTCAAATCAGCTAAACTTGAGAAAATTCTAAAAGTTGCTGCAGCAGCAGATTACGAAACCGGACGGATTAAAAACACTTTAGGAAATGATTACTCCTATGCGGAGATAAGGTTTGCCATGGCTCATTACAATTACAAACAATCCGAACCAGCTCAGGTTTGAAGAAACATCGTCTGGAGCTGGTTCCACAATTTCCTTTTCAACGCTTCGTCAGTATCAAGTTGCTGTATATCATCTGCGGCAAGCAATCTTATTCCCTGCTTTTCATGAATAACATATTTTTCTTCTGTAGGAAAATCCCCAAAGACAAGGTAGTTCTTATGGCCGGATTGAATGTCTAATTGATCAATGTAATCTGGTTTTGAAATCCTAATGGCCAATAATAACTTTTGAAGCATCCCATTCTCCCGATGCTTCAAATCATTCAAAACTACACAGGTTTCAGAAAGGATTGTTTTTGGTTTCTTAATCTCCTGGTATGCCAACTTTGGCTCTTCAACAATATTAATTTCTTGATTTTTATCAACGCCATCAATTACATAAATCCCTTCCGTTATAAAATATTTTAGAAATGTTGTTTCCACTTATCAGATTTGAGCAAGCAAAATATTAAAGCCTGCGTTCTTTTTTTACCTTTTAGGTTCAATCTCCATCTTATGATAAGAATATTAATTACCCTAACAATTGTCCTTTTAAATCTGGCCGGAAGTTTGGCGCAAAGTGATGCAGAAATGATCCGAAAGGTGTATGATGAAATACTCCAGAACGGACAGGCTTACGAACAGCTTGGAGTGCTAACTAAAACATTGGTCCTCGATTAACCGGACCACCCCAGGCAGTCGCAGCGGTTGACTGGACAAAGGAGGTAATGGAAGATCTCGGATTTGATAATGTCTTTTTGCAGGAAATGATGATGCCTCATTGGACCCGGGTGAGAAGGAAATAGCAAGGGTTGTCAATTCTAAAAAATTCGGAACCGTTGATTTGTATGTGACTGCCTTGGAAAATTCAATTGGGGCTGGTCCAAAAGGAGTATAAACCGAGGTGGTGGAAGTAAAAGACTTTCCCGACTTGCTGAAATTGGGAGAGGAGGGTGTTAAAGATAAAATTGTCTTCTTCAGTCGAAGAATGGATTCCAAGTCCGTCAACACTTTTGCAGTCTATGGTATGGCCGGTTATCAGTGCCGGTCAGGCCCCTCTGAAGCTGCAAAATGTAATCGTCAGGTATTGTCCCCAATCGTGGTCAGAAATTGATTGCAATATATTGTATGCCAGACCATGTCCATACTTTGGTTGGTTTCAAACCGGCAGGTTCCATTGCTGATTTAGTTCAGGATATAAAAGCTGGCTCCTCTAAGTTTATCAATGAACAAAAATGGGTTAGGGGTAAATTTCAATAGCAAGAAGGTTATGGTGCTTTCTCTTATTCACACTCACAATTAAATACAGTCATCCACTATACCAACAATCAAAAGGAACATCATAAGAAGCGAAGTTTCCAGAAAGACTATGTTGAGTTCCTTCAGAAATTTAATATGGACTATGGTGTAAAATACCTCTTTGATCAGGTAGAATAGACAGGTTGCACCTACGGTGCTGACCAGATTTTACAACCCTAATATAGGCAGTACATCCCTTAAGGGGGTTTCTGAGTGCCCATAATTAACCCAACCACCCTTGAACCTCTTCCCTGGTTGGGTTCCTGACATCGTTTAACTTCATTTTTTTTCGCATTCCACATACGTCGTTAAACAATTTGACATCCTTCTGTCCCTTTAGCACATTGATAGTTGTGATTCCTAACTTTTGAAGAATCGGCACTAACTCAACTCTTACCCCTTGTTCTTCAAAATCAGCAGTTGAAGCCTCTGCAACTTGGGGCTCTGGTTTCATTTGGGGAAAGAAGATCACATCCTGAATAGATGTCGAATTGGTCATGATCATACTGAGCCTATCGATTCCAATACCCAATCCTGCAGTCGGAGGCATACCATATTCAAGTGCTCGTAAATAATCTTCATCAACCACCATGGCCTCATCGTCACCTCTCTTACCCAATTTTACCTGGTCCTCAAATCGTTTGCGCTGATCTATGGGATCATTCAATTCTGAAAAAGCATTTGCAATTTCTTTCCCATTGCAAATGGCCTCAAATCTCTCAACCAGCCCATCCTTTGATCGATGTTTTTTAGCCAAGGGTGACATTTCAACAGGGTAATCGGTGATGTAGGTTGGTTGGATCAAATTACGCTCAACATTTTCTCCAAAGATTTCATCAATGATCTTCCCTTTACCCATTGAGTCGTCGAGAGGGACTTTAAGTTTTTTGGCAGTTTCTCTTAATTGTTCCTCATCCATTTCAGAGATGTCAATGCTCGTATACTCCTCTATAGCCTCAAACATTGTGTATCGCTTCCAGGGCCTTTGGAAATCGATTATGTTTTCCCCACATGGAACCTTAGTGGTTCCATGTAAATCAAGAGCTATTTTTTCCACCATCTCTTCCACAAGGTCCATCATCCACTGATAGTCCTTATAGGCCACATAAAGTTCGACTTGAGTAAACTCAGGATTATGAAATCTTGACATCCCTTCATTTCTGAAGTCCTTTGAGAATTCATAAACCCCGTCAAAGCCACCAACAATTAATCTTTTTAAATAAAGTTCATTTGCAATCCTGAGATACAATGTCATATCTAAGGTATTGTGACGGGTCTTGAACGGCTTGGCGGCTGCACCTCCATAGAGTGGCTGGAGAATAGGTGTTTCAACCTCCAAATAACTTTTGTCATTTAGAAAATCCCTCATTGAATTAACGAGCTTAGTCCTCTTGACAAATGTTTCGCGCACTCCTGGATTGACAACCAAGTCAACATAGCGTTGTCGATAACGCAATTCGGGATCTTCAAATGCATCCCAAACCTTCTTTTCACCAGCCTCATCTTCAGCAGACTTTACTATTGGCAGAGGTCTGAGAGATTTTGTTAACAGCTTTAATTCAGTAACATGTATAGATATTTCACCTGTCTGAGTTGTAAACACATACCCATGGATTCCAATAATATCTCCTATATCCAGTAATTTCTTAAAGACAGTATTGTAGAGTGTCTTGTCTTCATCTGGGCACAAATCATCCCTCCGAAGGTAGATTTGTATTCTCCCCGAAGAATCCTGAATCTCGGCAAAAGATGCAGATCCCATAATTCTTCTGCTCATCATTCGACCAGCAATGGTTACATTCTTATAATCCGTTTTACGTTTTTCATAATTTTCATGAATATCAGCACTGGCAACATTCACCACAAAAGATTCTGAAGGATAAGGATTGATCCCGAGATTGGTCAATTCATTCAGCTCTTCACGTCTCCTGATTTCCTGATCACTTAATGCCATAACAGTCAGCAGTTACAATTTTTCAAATTGCAAAGCTAATAATTACTGTCATAGTTAATTGCCTATTCATCCAACAACCGGTTACTTTAATACTGTCTCAATATTTGTCAATAATTCGGCAACAAAGTACTTTTAAGATTCACCCTAACCGGCGTTTTTACAAGTTGCGGAAAGTTGATTGAAATTTTGATCGCTGAAGAGATTTAAGTATTTTTCAAATTTTGAAAAATATCCAAACGATTCTCTGTTCAGTTCTCTCTGTTCAGTTTGTTCAGTTCTATTTTTCACATAGACACTTATTATGTATAGGCTCAATACGAAAAAGATTTGCAGAAAGCCTACACCGAAGGTGCAAAAAGTGACATTGACAAAGTCATAGAAAAGTGATAGTACCCCAATAGTCAGGACAGGTTTAGCCTTTTTTTACGATCAACAAGAGTAATTGATCTATCCATTAAGCCGCTTCTTTTTTGAGCTGAAAGTATAGCTGTCCGGGTATTTGACCGTCAGTTCCTCTATACCTTCTTTCCATGTTGTAATGGTTAAAATATTCGGCTAATGAAAGGTACAAATCTGTACCATCCCCGGGAGGATACAGGTAAAGCTTCTCATACTTGACACTTCTCCAGAATCATTCGATAAAGGCATTGTCAATAGCTCTTCCCTTGCCGTCCATACTAAGGTTTATACCTTGACTTGCCACATAGTTGGCGAAGATCCCAGCGGTTTGAGTTGACCGATAGCCTTCAGTAGTTGATCCTTTTCTTCATCAGCTTGGGATGATTGCTTACTCTTGCCTTTTTTCGCAAAAAGCGTATCGGCATTGGCCAAAAAATCCCTTTTCCACAGGCTGATTTGCGGTGGAGCTACTGCGTATTTCTGTGCTGGTTCAGCAACACTTGACCGCTCCTTGAGAGCCTCCGGTACTACTTTGGTCCTGAATTTCGTGGTGTACTTTCTTCCTGTCATTTTAGTAAATTCAGTTTTCAATTTTGAACTAAATTCACTGTCCTGTTTTCTGGAGTATCATCAACCAATTAAGGCCCATATTAACCGGACGAGAATCTCGGAGAGTTTTCTGATCTATCCGAGATTCTTTTTCAAAAGTTCTTGCCCGGATAATATGCCATGTTCTCCAGTTCCTCTTCAATGCGAAGTAGTTGATTATATTTGGCCATCCTGTCAGAACGAGAAGCAGAACCTGTTTTAATTTGACCCGCATTTGTGGCAACAGCAATGTCTGCAATGGTATTATCTTCAGTTTCACCTGATCTATGTGAAACAACTGCCGTCCATCCAGCCTTATGGGCCATTTCAATAGCAGCTAAAGTTTCCGACAATGTTCCGATTTGATTCACTTTAATTAAGATGGAGTTACCGCACTTTTCTTCAATTCCTCTCTTCAGAAACTTAACATTGGTAACCAAAAGATCATCTCCCACTAATTGGCATTTATCACCAATCTTTTCTGTCAATAATTTCCATCCCTCCCAATCATTCTCATCACAACCATCTTCGATGCTGTCAATTGGGTATTGTTCGGTGAGTGAAGTCAGGTACTCCACTTGCTCTTCAATAGAGCGCACACTTCCTCTATCGTCCTCAAATTTCTTGTAGTTATACTTTCCATCTTCAAAAAACTCCGATGATGCACAATCCATTGCAATGGTAATGTCACTACCTGCTGTGTAGCCAGCATTTTTTATGGCCTGTAATATGCTATCCAGTGCTTCCTCGGTCCCTCCTGAAAAATTTGGGGCCAATCCACCTTCATCCCCTACGGCTATACTCAATCCTTTTTCTTTCAAAATATTTTTTAGATGATGAAATACCTCTGTACCCATTCTCAACGCTTCAGAAAAAGTTGGTGCACCAACAGGCCTTATCATAAACTCTTGAAATGCAATCGGCGCATCTGAATGAGAACCACCATTAATAATGTTCATCATAGGAACAGGCAATGTATGGGCATTGGCTCCACCGATGTACCGGTAAAGAGACTGTCCAGCTTCTTGTGTTGCAGCTTTGGCCACAGCAAGTGACACACCAAGAATGGCATTGGCCCCAAGCTTACCTTTGTTAGGCGTACCGTCAAGATCGATCATCAGTTGATCGATATAATTTTGATCAAAAACGTAGCAGCCCACCAATTCAGGAGCAATGATCTCATTTACATTCTGTACTGCCTTCAACACCCCTTTACCCATGTGTTGCGATTTGTCACCGTCTCTGAGTTCTACCGCCTCATGCTCCCCTGTAGATGCTCCGGATGGTACCGCAGCTCTTCCTAAGAAACCGTTTTCAGTTTCTACATCAACCTCAACTGTGGGATTGCCCCGAGAATCATAAATCTGGCGGGCATGTATACTCTCAATATAACTCATTTCGTACTTTTTAATTTTGGTGTATTAGATTGATAAATTGATCAAATAAATAGCGTGAATCATGTGGGCCAGGCGAAGATTCTGGATGATATTGAACGGAAAATGCTTTTTTGTTCAACACCTTCAACCCGGCCACCACACCACCATTGAGGTTAATGTGAGTTAATTCAACGTTCTTATTGCTTTCCAAAGATTCCTTCTCAACTGCAAAGCCATGATTTTGGGAGGTAATTTCACAAAGTCCGGTGACAAGATTTTTTACAGGATGGTTCAATCCCCTATGGCCATGGTGCAACTTGTATGTTGAAACGCCACATGCAAGGGCCAGAATTTGATGACCTAAACAGATACCAAAAATTGGTTTATCAGAAGCCAGAATTTTCTTCACAGTTTCTACTGCGTACGACATAGCAACTGGGTCACCAGGCCCATTCGAGATAAAGTAGCCGGCCGGGCTCCAATTTTCCATTTCTTCAAAGGAAGTTTCTGCTGGAAATACCTGGCAAACAACATTTCTCTCATCAAAATTTTTTAGAATTGATTTCTTAATTCCAACATCCAAAACCGCAATTTTAATCTCTGCGTTTTCATTCCCAAAAATGTAGGACTCCCTGGTGCAAATTTTAGATGAGAGTTCAAGACTATCCATTGAGGGTACTTCCGCTAATTGCTTTTTGAGTACTTCCAATTCGTCGGTTTCAGGGCTAATTATTGCATTCATAGCTCCCTTATATCTAATGTGCCTTACAAGGCTTCTTGTGTCAATATCGGAGATTCCAACCGTATTATTTTTCTTAAGGTATTCGTCCAGACTTTCATCAGCAGTAGTACGGCTATACATTTCCGAGAAGCTGTTAACAACTAATCCGCTTATTTTAGGAAAATCAGACTCTTGCTCTTGATCAATCGCCCCATAATTGCCTATGTGGGATGTTGTATTCACTACTATTTGTCCGAAATATGAAGGATCAGTATAGATTTCCTGATAGCCTGTCATCCCGGTATTAAAACAAATCTCGCCGCCCGAAGTGCCATTCTTTCCAATTGATAAACCTTTGAAATGAGTTCCGTCCTCCAAGAGAAGGGTTGCGCTTTTTTTCATTCAAGATTATGAGTCAAGTGAGGAATAGTTTCGGATCGCAAAGATAGAAAGAGTAGGAAAAGGTTAATAGGTTTTGAAGGTTTAAATGTTTTAAAGTTGAAAGGTTTTAAAGTTTTAGAAATAAGAGATTAAGGGTTAATTTCGAAGTACCATTCGATATTCATATTGATGCATGAAACAAAAACAATAACACTGACTGACAGTCAAGAAAGATTCAGAAAGAGGTTTTTAAGCCCTATACTTTTTAGATTTTATGTGTTGTTCAATGTTCCGGCAGGTTTCATAGCCGGTATGAAATTGGTCGAACTTGAAGCTGACCACGCCGTGTCTACCATTCCATTCAAGTGGTTAAATATCAATCCATTTAGATCCACCTACTTTGCAGTACAAAGTATGGCTGCAGAATTATCTACTGCAGCCCTGGCTATGTTAGCCATTGAAGGGAAAAATCCAAGCGTAGCACTGATCATCATCAATACCGAAGGGGAGTTCCCTAAAAAAGCCACTCAAAGAATTTGCTTTTCTTGTGAGGATGGTCCGGCATTTTTTGAAGCCGTTGAAAGGTGTATTACAACAAATGAGTCTACTACGGTCAAAGCAAAAACGGTTGGAAAGATGCCTGATGGCACAGTTGTTTCAACTTTTTATTTTACCTGGTCGTTGAAGCAGAGGAGAGAAAGATAGAGGTGGGAAGTTGAGTATGAATAGGGGAAATAAATACGGGCTTAAGGTCGAGATAATGCCTATTCTTAAATGACCAGAAATTTCAGACTCATTCTCTCTAAATTATATCATTCATCTGATTGAAATCCGTCAAGGTAGTCTTTGCGTGATTAATAATCTGTCTACCAGCATCAGTAGAAATCACCGGCTTCTTACTTCTGTCAAAAATGATGACTCCCAGATCTTCCTCAAGTTTCTTAATCTGCATGCTTAAGGTTGGCTGGGTTACCCCGCAATTCTGAGCAGCAAGAGCGAAATTTTGATGCGTATGAACAGCAACAATGTACTCCAATTGAGTAATGGTCATATTATAAATTTTATCTGTATAATTTATCTATATAAACACAGGAATTCTCTTTGAAAAAAGAAAGAAACAATGACTACACTAATTGGAATTGATAACCAAAAAGCAGTAAGCAATACCCCCTGTAAGGAACTGTCGAAATAGATGAAATGGTTATTGGTCAACAACAAGAAGGTGTAAAGGACGTGAGAACGATAAAAAGAAACTGGTAATAGTGGCTAATAGAGAAAAAAGGGAAAGGGATTGGCAGGATGTACGCCAGAGTGGTTAATAAAACAGGTAAAAAAGACTTCAAACCCTTTTTCGAAGACCATCAAACACCCAGATCCGTACCGGTGGCTGGTCAACTTGCAAGTCCTTCAAAAAGAAATATCCAAACGCAAGCCGAAAAGAGTCGGCAAAGAATTTTGTTGGCGGAATATGAGAGGAACTAGAGAGAACAAAGCTGGAAGTATGTAACATACTTCCAACTTCTCTTCCACCATTAAATTACTTTTTCCACATGGCAATGGCGTCTTCATTCAGTTTGATATAACCGAAATCTCCACCTTCATTAGCCTTTGCTTTAGCTAAAGATTGCTGTGCAGTAGCAATAGCACCCTTTTTATCACCCATTTTAGCTAGGATTTGAGCTTTTGCATGAATGTTCCAGAAAGCATCTGAATTAATTTCAATCGCTTTATTCATCCATTCTAATGCTTTGCCCAAATCTTTATCATTTTGGTAATAATAAGTAGCAGACTGTGCATAAAGCCCTCCAACTTGTGTCATTGGATTTTTCATGGCTTTATCAATCTGAGCCATCACCCGGTTGTCAGTATCAACTGTAACATTGAAACGGGTGTAATACTTTCCCCAGAACATACCAATGTTTGTCGAGTTATCTGTCATGTCTGAAAAAATGAATGTCAAACGTTCTACATTCTGATCCCAGGTTTGAGTCTTGGATGTCCATTTGGCTACTTCATTTTTCTCATCGTACCTGCCAACATTGCCACCAATTGACATGTCGCTATATAAAGACCACGTCCATTCTTCTTGTCCAGGTATAGAAAATACCATATATCGACCAGCAGGCACTTTTTTGCCTTCAAATGAAGCGTCGGTATCAAATTCAATGAAAGTCCCCGAATTCGCTCCAGTTCTCCATCTCTGACCCCATTTTTCAACCTCAACAAATAATTCACGTCCTTTAACGCCTGGTCTCGAGTATTCGAGAGTAAAATTGCTAACTCCAACGACTTGTTCAACTTTTGAATTTGGGCTAGGAGCGGGTGTTTGTACATTTTGTGCTGATAACTGGCTAACTGCCACAATTGTTATCGCTGTTAAAATTAAGTTACCTACCTGTTTCATTATTTATATATTATTTGGTTTAGCCTACAAACTTAAAAGATTTTTTTGAGCTAGAGTGGACAAAAGACCTGTTAACTTTTTGTTAATTCCGAATTACTTTTGAATTACTTTTTTTGTGTAACAGACTGTAGGAGTCAACGATTGAAAGTCATATGCTGTCAACAATATAAAGCGTCAATGTTAATAAGAGGGCCAATGGGATTACCCATTTAAACCAAATGAATAAGGATGTTCCCCATTTTTGGCCCATTTCGCCAGGTAAAATCTCCTTCAATGTCTTAATTCGGCCAATTCCCCAACAAATTGCAAGTACCGAAAGGCCGCTTCCTATGGTTTGCATTCCTGAGCCGAAGATTAGATCCAGGGTTCCTATCAACTCGGGATATAGGGCACTGGGGAGGATAATTGTCATTTCAGCAATTCCTAAACCAACAATGACCTGGTTTCGGGTAAACCTGAAAAGACTGCTATCACCTAAGCCACCTGCGACCACTTCAAGAGCCGCAATATTTGACAAGAAGGCAACCAAAATGAGTCCTATTAGAAATAGAGAGCCTACTATCCTACCAAAGGGCATATGAGCAAATAATCGGGGTAAAGTGTTGAAAAGTAATCCAGGTCCTGACGCTAAATCCAGATTGAAGGCGAGAATCACCGGTACAATGAAAACACCAGCCAGTATGGCCGCTCCTACATCACCAAGGCCTGTCAAAATCGCACCTTTGACTATATTCTGGTCTTTTTTCATGTAACTACCATAGATTAATAAAAATGTTCCACCCAATCCCAGCGAGAAAAACGCCTGACCCATTGCTGCAAAAATTACTTCAGAGGAGAGTTTCGAAAAATCCGGTTTCAGAAAAGTTCCCAAATACTCAATGGCATTCCCAAAAAAGAGTGCATGCCCGATGAGGTAGAGCATAAGAATGAGGAAGAATGGGACCATATACTTGCTGGTATTTTCAATCCCCCTATTTAGTCCAAGGTAAATCACATAAATACTAATGGCCAATATGATCATTGATATGGTATACTGCAAAGGTCCATTACTAAGCAGTTCATTGAAGTAACCAATTGTAGTCTCATCAAAACCAATAAACATTGAAAATCCTGCAGTAGTAATCACATTTGAGATGACAACTATGTAGTAGGAATCAGCAATTGTAACGGTGATTAATAACGCAAAACCAATGATATGACCAACTAATGGGTTGAAAGCCTCCGAAAAGGCACCAATGGGACCACTTCTTGTACTTCGTCCGAGTGCCCACTCTGCGACGACGGCAGGGACTGCGAGGAAAAAAGTGAATATCAGATAAACAATAAGAAATGCACTTCCTCCGTACAACCCCATCATGTACGGAAATCTCCATACGTTACCAAGTCCAACGGATACACCAACCATGGTCAGGATAGTGGTCATGTGAGAGGTGAATTGCTGGCGATTAGACATGGGGGCAAAAAGATAGCGGAAAAACATTAAAAGATTCACTTCTTAAAACAGGAGGTACTTGTTATATCTTTGAATGGTGGAGAGAAAAATAAATGTAGCAATAGATGGCTTCTCTGGTACTGGAAAAAGTAGCACAGCTAAAGAAGTGGCCTCAAGACTGGGTTATACCTATTTGGATTCTGGTGCGATGTATAGGGTAGTGACCTTATATTTTTTGAATAACAATATTGATTGGAACAATGTAAATGAAGTAGTTGATGGGCTTAGAGATATCTCTATAAGCTTTTCATTCAATTCAAAACAAAGAAAATTTGATGCTTGCTTAAATGGTAAAAATGTTGAAGAAGAAATTCGTGGGATGGCTGTTTCAAATCAAGTTAGCCAGGTCAGTACCATAAAAGAGGTGAGAGAGCAGTTAGTATCCATCCAGAGGGAACTGGGTAAGGATAAGGAAGTGGTGATGGACGGGAGAGATATCGGGACGGTTGTTTTCCCAGAGGCGGAATTGAAGATTTTCATGATTTCCAACACAGAAGTCAGGGCCAAAAGGCGTCAGAAGGAACTCACCGAAAAGAGTCAAACCGTATCCCGTGGAGAAGTTATTCACAACTTACAGGAACGAGATCGAATTGACACAACAAGAGAAATAAGCCCATTGGTAAAAGCAGAAGATGCGATTGAAATTGACACTACCAATATGACGTTTGAGGAGCAAGTAAATGAGATAGTTCAACTTGTGGAAAAAACAATTTTATCTAAGGGAGTTGTTTAACAATGAATGAACTCATGATGAGCTAAATTCGAGTCCATGTTTGGAAAATAAAAAAAGCCTGTTTCGGTGAATTATGAGGGATTTTATTAATTCTGACAAAAATTTTATTAGAACATTTTTTTATTAATTTTGCTCAACCCTAAAGACAATTACGGCCTCCTCATATTAGGTAAACATGTCGCAAACAATTCAACTGAAGAAGGGCTTTACGATCAATTTGGCCGGCAAAGCCGAAAAAAGTATAGCCGACTGCCCACAACCTGAGACTTTTACCATAAAACCTACCGATTTTCCCGGTATTGACCGCTCAAAATTATTGGTTAATGAGGGCGATAATGTTAAAGCTGGAACACCCCTTTTTTATGATAAGATTTATCCGGAGGTTATGTATGTTGCTCCGGTTAGTGGTGAAGTAGCTACAATCCTTCGAGGAGAAAAGAGAAAGTTACTTGAGGTTAGGATTCTTGCTGACAAGGAAGTAAAAAACGAAACTTTCAAGACTTTCAGCGTTTCAGATTTAACCAAATTAAGCAGAGAGGAAGCACAAGCGATATTGATGAAAAGTGGCATATGGCCCAACATTGTTCAGAGGCCATTCGGGATTGTCGCTAACCCAGTTGATACACCAAAATCGATTTTTATTTCTGCCTTTGATTCGCATCCACTGGCACCCGATTATGACTTTATATTTGATGGGCAAGAGCAAAACTTCCAGGCAGGTATTGATGTGTTATCAAAGTTTGCTTCGGGTCAACCTCATGTCAATTTGAGTAATGATGCTGAGGTTTCAAATGTTTTTTCGAAAGTTCGAGATGTAGAAGTCAATAAATTTAGTGGTCAGCACCCTGCAGGCAATGTGGGAGTTCAAATCCATCATATTGATCCTGTGAATAAAGGAGATGTGGTTTGGACTCTGAACCCTTACGGGGTTATTCAAATTGGCAAACTCTTCCTCGAAGGAATTTACGATGCTTCGAAAATAATCGCACTTACTGGTTCTGAAGTTACTGCTCCTAAGTACTACAAGACATACGTTGGAGCTTCAATCAATAAAATAGTAGATGGCACCATCAAATCTGATCATGTGAGATTTATTAGCGGCAATGTATTGACTGGCGACCGAATTGCATCCGATGGATATATGGGATTCTACGATCATCAAATAACTGTAATTCCTGAAGGCGATCACTATGATTTTATTGGTTGGATGAAACCAACAACTAAATTAAGTTATCACAGGGCTTGGGGATTAATGTCATTTTTGAGCAGTTCTAAAAAAGAGTATGTTCTGGACTCGAACACAGTGGGAGAGCCAAGAGCATTAGTTCAAACTGGCGTATTTGAGGACGTAACACCAATGGATATTCTACCAACATATCTGATTAAAGCAATACTGGCTGAAGATTGTGATGAGATGGAAAGCCTGGGGCTATTGGAAGTAGTGGAGGAAGATTTAGCACTTTGTGAATTCATAGATGTGTCAAAACACGACATTCAGGCCATTGTAAGAAGAGGAATTGATTTATTAAGGACCGCATAACCACTAACCAGGGAATGAAATTTCTTCGAGAAATTCTGGACAAGCAAAAGCCTCTTTTTGAGAAGGGAGGGAAGTTTGAAAAATTCTACTACCTCTTTGAGATGCAGGATACCTTTCTATTTGTCCCTAACACCACAGCAAACAATAAAGGTGTGCAAGTTAGAGATGCAATAGATCTTAAAAGGTTGATGATTACCGTGGTGGTCGCTATGCTGCCATGTCTGATGTTTGGTATCTGGAATGTGGGTTACCAGCATTCAATGGCCACCGGACAGGACATGACTTTGATGGACCAGATTATTACCGGATTGGCTGTTGTATTACCCATTGTTTTGGTCGCTTACGCCGCAGGAGGTTTGGTAGAAGCTGTTTTTGCCGTTATCAGAAAACATCCAATTAATGAAGGTTTCCTCGTAACCGGAATGTTGATACCCTTGGTAATGCCCCCCACAATTCCGCTATGGCAAGTTGCATTAGCTACCATATTTGCTGTAATTATTGCAAAAGAAGCTTTCGGAGGAACAGGAATGAATGTGCTCAATGTAGCATTGACAGCCAGAGCCTTCTTGTATTTCGCATATCCAACTGACATTTCTGGTGAAGTCTGGACCTATTTTGGTGATAAAATTGCTATAGATGGTTTTTCCGGAGCGACTGCTCTTTCATTGGGTGCTGCTACAACAACTGGAGAAGTTACCCAACCATTGATTAGTCAATTAGACCAGGCAGGTTACAGTTTCTTTGACCTGATCATGGGATATGTCCCAGGTTCAATCGGTGAAACTTCCACTATCATGTGCCTCATTGGTGCTTTGATACTGGTTGCTACCGGAGTTGGTAGCTGGAAAATTATTGTAAGTGTATTTGGCGGTGCATATTTTATGGGCCTATTATTTAACCTAATCGGAACCAATGATTTTATGAACCTGCCTCCTCACTATCACTGGGTAGTTGGTGGTTTGGCTTTTGGAGCAGTGTTTATGGCAACAGATCCGGTCACCGCAGCTCAAACTGAAAAAGGTAAATGGATTTATGGTTTCCTCATTGGAATGATCACTGTCATAATAAGGATTTTTAACCCTGCATATCCGGAAGGAACCATGCTGGCCATTCTTTTCATGAATGTCTTTGCTCCCCTAATCGATTTTAACGTAGTTAATGCTAACAAAAAAAGGAGATTGAAACGTGCAACAGTCTAACACATACATCATATTATTTGCTGTCGGTTTGACCGTGGTCATTGGTGGCCTTTTGTCAATTACCTCAGTAACACTTAAACCTCTTCAGGACAAGCAAGTGGAATTGGATACTAAGAAAAGTATTCTGAGTGCAGTTATGGATGTGTCTCATATCCAGGATCCAAATGAGATTCTTACGGTTTACAGCGAACGAATGAAGTCTTATGTAGTTGATTATGAAGGTAATCTTGTCGAAAAAGACGGAAAAGATAACGACCTGGTTGCTGAAAAAGTAAATGTTGCTAAAAATGCGAAATTACCTAGAGAGGAACGTTTCTACCCTGTATTCCAGGCCATGAATGGAGATTTACCTGATGCTTATATTTTCCCAATGTATGGTCAGGGCCTTTGGGATTGGATCGCTGGATTCATCGCACTTGACAAAGACCTTAATACCGTCAGAGGTATGTCTTTCTCCCACAAGAGTGAAACTCCCGGTTTAGGTGCAAGAATTGCTGATATTGAAATTCAAAAGAGATACGAGGGCAAGAAAATATTTGACCCTTCCGGGAACCTTGTTTCTGTAGAAATGATTAAAGGTGAGAAAGGGCAGCCATTGGATGATCATCATATAGATGGAATGTCAGGGGCAACAATCACTGGTAAGGGAGTAAATGCGATGATGTTGAAATATCTGGATGCTTATAAAAATTTTATTTCGAAAGTAAAGGCAGGCAACAAAGTTGCAGCAATTTAATAATTGAATTTAAAGGAAAGAATATAAGATGAGTACTGAAACTTTAGAGCAAGAACAGGCAGTCGCTGAGGCTAAACAACCCCGTGAGCCATTGTTGTCTAAAAGAAGGAAAAAGGTAGTTGCTGATCCTTTAGTGGATGACAATCCAATTACTGTTCAGGTGCTAGGTATCTGTTCAGCCTTGGCAGTTACCATTAAAATGGAGCCAACCCTGACCATGGCAATTGCGGTAACATTCGTCATTGTATTTTCAAATCTCATTGTTTCAATGATCAGGAACTTCATTCCGAACAGGATAAGGATTATTGTACAATTAGCAATCATTGCAACGCTCGTTACACTTGTGAGTGAGTTACTCAAAGCATACTATTATGATATGTTTAAAGTTTTGGGTGCATATGTAGGACTAATCATTACAAATTGCATCGTAATGGGTCGACTGGAAGCTTACGCTATGGCAAATAAGCCCTATGACTCTATTTTGGATGGTTTGGGAAGTGGTTTTGGCTATGCCTGGATTATCCTGGTTGTAGCTTTTTTCAGGGAATTATTGGGGTCTGGTTCATTATTTGATTTTAAAATATTTGCAGCCATAGGCTGGTCAAGTTTTCCGACAAACGGTTTAATGGTAGATTCTATTGGTGCTTTTATGATTCTTGGAATCCTTATTTGGGTTCAGCGTCATAAAACAGGTTATGTTGAATCACACTAATAAAGATTTAGATGGAAGCACTTAATATCATCATTAGAGGAATTTTTATAGACAACATGATATTCACATACTTTTTGGGTATGTGTTCATTTCTTGCTGTATCAAAAAAAGTAAGTACGGCTTTTGGATTGGGAATGGCTGTCATCTTTGTTTTAACGATTACAGTACCTATTAACTGGCTTATTCAAGAGAACATTCTACGGGAAGGTGCTTTAGCGTGGATGGGAAAAACTTATGAATCCATTGACCTGACTTTTATGCAGTTCATCGTATTCATTGCAGTTATTGCAGCCATGGTACAATTGGTAGAAATGGTGATAGAAAAAGCATCACCGGTACTATATGGCTCATTAGGTATTTTTCTTCCACTAATCGCTGTGAATTGCGCAATTCTCGGTTCTTCTCTTTTTATGGTACAGAGAGACTACACGTTAGTTGAAGCTACAGCATATGGCTTTGGATCAGGTTCAGGGTTCTTTTTGGCAATCATTGCTTTGGCTGCAATACGAGAGAAGTTAAAATATTCGAACGTTCCCGATGGCCTTAGAGGTTTGGGCCTGACTATGCTAATTACCGGTTTGATGGGTTTAGCTTTTAAATCTTTTATTGGTGTAGTGATTTAGGAATGTCAGAAAAGATAAAAAGCCATTATGAAAATGATGGTTTTTTTATTTAGAATATCGAACATGAGATTGGCATTACTTTTGCCAGGCCAAAACGAACTTTAAAAAACAATCAAAATGAAAATCACGTTCAGTCAATTCACGAATGCAATTATTTTCTTATTGATTACTACCAGTCTATCAGGTTGCTTTGCGACCATGCATGTTATTGGCCAAGGAGGGACCTATGATGGAAAATGGAAAAAGTATTCCCGAATATGATATTAAGAAGAAGAAATGGTTTTTGTTTGGAGGAATATTTGAAGAAATGTGTCTAAGACACTCCAAAATACCTGTTGATCCTGGCGAATCCAAGATACATAACTGGTACAATTACCAAGGTTAGGAATGTGGCAAATGACAAACCGAAAATAATTGTCCAGGACATTGGTCCCCAAAACGCTACATTGTCACCCCCCATATAGAAGTCTGCGTCGTAATCAGTGAATAAGGTAAAGAAGTTGATGTTAATGCCTATGGCAAGCGGGATTAAGCCCAGTATGGTAGTGATTGCAGTCAAAAGGACCGGGCGGAGTCTGGTTTTACCAGCCTGAACAACAGCTGCCACAATTTCGTTAAATGGTAGTTTATCCTGATTCAGTTCTTTCCGACGTCTCTTCCTGCTAAGCTCAATAAAGTCTATCAGGACGATGGCATTATTTACCACTATACCTGCCAATGAGATTATTCCAATCATTGTCATAATGATCACGAACTCCATTCTAAAAACTATCAGCCCGAGAAATACTCCGATGGTACTAAAGAGCACGGTAGTCATGATGATGAAAGGGGCAGTCATTTTATTGAATTGAGACACGATGATGAGGAAAATAAGAAAAACCGCCATCATCAGTGCCTTGCTCAAAAAGGCAAGCTCTTTTGCCTGTTCCTCTTGTTCTCCTCCAAACTTAAATTCATATCCCGGAGGCATTTTGTAATTTGCTAGCAAGGATTTTATCCGTGCATTAATTTCTGTAGGATTATAACCTCCAATTACGTTCGAACTTATGGTTACAACCCTTTTTAGGTCTTTCCTCTTAATAGAGCCATAAGTTGAGCTTAATTCAGCTTTAGCTACTGCCGAAATTGGAACCTGGTGAATTTTTCCACTTTGATTATCCCTAAATACAATACTCTTGTTCATTAGTGCATCCACATCATAGCGATATTGGTCTATCAACCTCAGTTGGATTTCATAATCATCCTCACCTTGCTTGAATTTGGAAATCTCCTTGCCAAACAATGAAGTTCTCACTTCGTTGGCAACAGTATAAGTAGATAAGCCAAACCTCCTGGCCTTTTCTCTGTCAATATCAACAATCAGTTCCGGCTTTCCCGTTTCAAGATCTGTTTTTAGTTTTTCAATGCCTTCTATACCAGATTCATTAATGAAATTCTTCATGTTTTCAGTAATGCTGATAAGAGAGGCAAAATTTTCACCAGACACTTCAATATTGATTGGTTTGCCAACAGGAGGACCATCGGAGTTCTTATCAACTGTGACTGTAACACCCGGATAACCAGTTAATTCTTTTCGAATTTCCTCCATTATGGTCGTGGTATTTTTGCCGTTTCTATATTGAAACTCAACAAAATTCACAGTAATCCTGGCTTTATTCGGAGTGTCTTTTGCACCAAATGCACTTGGATCATTAGGGTCCGAAGTGTCTTGTCCAACCTTTCCAATCACGGATTCAACGATGTCCCGATGAGGTTCAATTAATTGCATCACCTTCGTTTCTATCTTCCTGGTAAACTCATTGGTAGTTTCAATGTCTGTGCCTACAGGAAATTCTATGAAAACATTGACGTACTTGGGGAGGTTCACCGGAAAGAAAATGACGTTGGGAGGCACAACGGCCATTAGCACAAATGACAAGATCAGTGTAAATACTGTGCCTCCGAAAAAATAAACGGGATTTTTGCCCTTCAAGGCAAAGGTCAATATCCTGGAATAAATTTTTTCAATGAAGGGTAAAAAGACCCTCTGGAATCGACGAGGGAGTGGAACAAAAACATATACGTTGATCAAAACCAGACCACCGAACAAAATAACCAGGTTACCCAGAACAATGACTTTCAGGGCCAGTAATGCTGCTCCTACAATCAAAGTGATGGCGACATTTCTAAGCAATATTTTCTGATTAATCCTACCGCTCTGGTCAACTTTCATAAAAGTTGCGATTAAAACAGGGTTGATCACTAAGGCAACGAATAAAGATGAACTCAATGTTATTATTAATGTGATGGGTAGAAATTTCATGAATTCTCCCATAAGTCCGGGCCAGAAGGCAAGCGGCAGGAAAGCAGCTAATGTGGTAGAAGTTGAGGAAATAATAGGCATAGCTACCTCGCCAACACCTTTCTTCGTTGCGTCCCAGGGAGAATACCCTTCTTCCATCAATCGATAAACATTTTCAACCACCACGATGCCATTGTCAACTAACATGCCCAATGCCATAATTAATGAAAAGAGTACCATCATATTAATGGTGATGTCAAACGCACCAAGGATCAAGAATGACATAAACATAGACAAGGGGATTGCCACCCCAACAAACAAGGCGTTTCTGGTTCCCAGGAAGAACAAGAGAACCAATACCACCAGGATTACTCCAGATATGATGTTATTTTCCAGGTTGGAAACCATAATTCTGGTAATGTCTGATTGATCGTTGGTGATTGAAATGGTAACATCCTCTGGAATGACATTAAGTTTGGCATTTTCTAGGACGGCGTATACCTTTTCTGTGGCGAGAAGTAGATTCTCACCACTCCTTTTAACCACATCGACCATTACAACCGGCTGCATTTCCTCACGGGCAAAGCTCTCCTTTTCTTTATAATTAAAGTCTATCTCTGCGATATCTCGCAGGTATACTATGTTCCCCTCTTCATGTTTGACAACAATATCATTCATTTGGTCGGGCGTATCAAACTCGCCAAGTACGCGTATCGATCTTCTTATTCCATCGTCTAATATGCTGCCTCCTGACAGGGTTACGTTTTCAGCCTGAATCGCTTTTTCAATGTCACCGAAATTGATACTTCTCGCCTCCATTTTGTAAGGGTTAACCATGATTTTAACCTCTCTTTCATCGACACCCCTGATCTCAACTTTTGAAATTTCGATAATTTTCTCGATCTCGTCTTCCAAATATTCCGCATAACCATTTAATTCTTCTAAACTATAATTACCAGATAGATTAATGTTCAGAATAGGCAACTCAGAAAAGTTCATCTCAAAGACATTGGGATCATTTTCAAGATCAGTTGGAAGTTCTGGTTTTGCCCTGTCTACGGCGTCTTTTACCTTGGTCAATGCCTCTTCAATCTTTGTGTCAGGCGTGAACTCAACAATAATTGTAGAGTAGTCCTGTACGGAGGTAGACTTAATTTCATCCACTTCGGCAATTGAGTTTATTTCCTTTTCCAATGGTCTCGTAATCAGGTTTTCCATATCGAGTGGAGAGTTACCTGGGTGGGATGCGCCTATATAGACCACAGGTTGATTAATCTCGGGGTAGGAGTCTTTCGGTAAAGTCAGGTAGGTTTGAATGCCTAGTATGATTAATAGAAAAGTAAGAAAAAAGATGGTGGTCTTATTCTTTAGAGCAAGATTGGTTAGTGCAAAATCCTTATCGATTTCACCGTCACCTGGAGCTTTAGATTGATCCTGTTTCATGGCTTAAATATTCAAATTCTATTTTTGAGCAGTAGTTATCCTTATTTCGACGCCCTCGGTGACATCTCTAAATCCCCCATCAATAATTTCTTCATTATCCTGTAATCCTTCAATAATTTCAGTCTTGCTATTAAAAGACAATCCTGTTTGAATGTGAAATTTCTTGGCGGATAGTACATCATTTTCATCAGTCGTTCCATAGATAAATGTCCCTTTGTTGTCTCTCTGAATAAGTTTAGTAGGAACTACATAAGCCATTTCATTATAATAATCTCTCATTTTTAGAATTGATACTTGATTTGGTTTTAGAATAAAATCCACTTCGGGCAGTTCTATTTCTACACTGAATGTTCTGTTCTCTTTATTAATCACCTGACTTACAGAAGAAATACGGGAAATCAGGTTCTTATCTTGTGACGGGAAATGGACATCCACTTCCTGGCCGTTCTTAAATTTACCTATATAGGTTTCTGAGACATCTGCCTTAATATACATATCATGTGGGTTGACAATGCGAACCAGTGGTAAGCCCGGAGTAGCCATTTCTCCAATTTTTGCAGGTATCTCATCTACAGATCCGGCAAAGGGTGCTTGGATTGTTGCCTGCGCCAATTGGCTTTGAGTAGTGGTTAATTTGCGTTCTAGCGACTCCTTCATATTTTTTGCTTCCAAATATTGGATTTCAGTTCCAATTTTCTTCTCCCAAAGATTGGATTGACGTTGGTAGACAATGTCTGCTAGCTCAAGTGAAGTTTTGAGTTCGGCTATGTTGTTTTTAGTGATGTCCGCATCAAGAATAAGTAAGACCTGCCCTTTCGCAACGGATTGGCCTTCCTTCACATTGACTGATCTTATCTTCCCTCCGATTTCGGCACTCACCATCACATTATTCCTTGATTCAACAGATCCACGAAGCTCAATCTTGTGTTCGAAGGTTTGAGGTTTGATGGTAGATGTAGAAACTAATATGATATTGTTGGTATTTTTCCCAAAATCAGGATCCAGCATTGAGATTTCATTTTCCAATTGGCTTATTTCTGAAGTTATAGCAGATGCCTGGGTTCTGAGTTCTGAAAGTTTGACCTTTTTCGCTTCAAGATTATTTGTTTCCTCACCACACGAGCTCACGAATGTCATGCTTAAAGAGAGTATTAAAATGTTTATAATAGATTTCATCTTTATATTGAGTTTTTAGTTATTACCTATTTAATGTTCCGAGTGATTTTTCAAGATCTACTTTGGCAATTAATACATCGTAAAGTGCATTGTAATAATTGATTTCCGCCTCTTTATAAGTAGTAGTAGCGTTGATCACTTCAATATTGGATCCGACACCCTCCTGATACTTGACTTTTGACACATCGAATATTTCTTTTGACAGCTCTAAGTTTTCTTCTTGAGCCGCCAAGTTGCTAATTCCTGAATTCAGGTCTATTCGAGCTTGTGCTATCTCTAAATCTATGGAGCTTCTCATTTGGTCATATTGATTATTGATTTGCATCAATTGGACTCTGATCTTTTGAATTTGATGATGCTTCTTGAATGAATCGAAGATGGGAACATTGAGTGTCAGCCCAACCGAGGCATTTTCAAACCAAGTCCTATTGGCCCCACCGAAATCAAATGATCCGACATCACCAAAACTTCCTGACCCAGCGTTTCCAGCCACAGATGCAGACCCTTGCAAATTTGGATAGTACCCAAATCTGATGTTTTTAATATTCACCTGCTGTAAATCTTCGTGGATCTTCAACCTTGAGAACTCAAGCCTGTTGTTGTAACTGAAATTGGCCATATCTATGGAAGGTGCTATGAATTCAAGGTCCGAAATGTTTTCAGTTAGTTCAATTGGGGTCGCTATCGGGAATCCATTTGAAATTTGAGAATATCATAGCTGAGTTTCGCTATTTCATCAAAACGCTGCTTTTCTACCTTGAGATTGTTGTATTGAACTTTGATACGACTGACATCAATTTTTTCCGCAAATCCATTTTCAAGCATTAGCGTTGTCTCTATTAATAGAGTATCAATTGTATTTAGTTGACGCTCGAAAAGCTCAACTCGCTGTTGTTGGACGAGGGCATTGTAATACGCTTTACTAACGACCTCCGTTGCTGCTATTTCTGACAACTGAACATCTTTATAAGTCAATTCTTTCAGCATTTTCGCTGCTTTCAGGCCAAGGAAATACGATGCGTCGAAAATTAACTGGTCAAGTGTGATATTCAAATTGCCTTGATGTTTCGGTGAAAATGCTACGAACGCAAAACTTCCGGGTTCTCCACCAAAAAATTCCCCGGGAACAGGTGTTTTAGGAACAACCACATTAGAGGTTACATTGACTGAAGCACTAATCTGAGGAAGTCCAATCGACAAAATCTCCCCAATTTCGTAATCTGATGACTTATGAACCAACTGCGCATTTTTCACATCATTGTTATTCTCGTGGGCATACATCACCGCCTCTTCTAATGAGAATTTCTGCACATCCTGTGCCTGAATATTTTGAAGTAAAGCTGTGAAAATAATAATGTAGATAGTTCTTCTCTTCATTATGGTATTATTTACTAATTGACGTTTGAGATTGATTGCCATTGACATTTTCTTGTTGAAAAGTTCATTGTAATATGTCCTGCCCTTATCGGTTAGAATGCCATTTACAAAATGATCAAAAAACTGTATTTGGACTTCTTTAAAATCGAATTGATTCCTTGGGAAAACTCTGGGGTCGAATGACATTTGAACTTGTTCTAACCTTAAAACTGTGAGAATATCAACATCTATTTCTGATCTGAAATAGCCTTCACTCATTCCTCGTTCTAAAGATTTTCTAACCGTCCCCTTGAAGAATGTTTCCTTGAATTCAATGAAAAGGTCCCATGCTTTTGGATGATACTTTTTAAGATCGAATAAAATAGAAGGGTTGAGATTTTCGAAATTTCTCCTAAGGCATTTAGAGATTAGGAAAAGTTCTTCAATAGAATTATCAGCCTGAACCTGAATATCATCAAACTCTTTTCTATCACACTCTAAAAGATAAAGAGTTGTTTCATACACCAACTCATCTTTGTCTTTAAAGTATTGGTATATGGTCTTTTTTGATATGCCCAGTTCGCAAGCTATTTCATCCATGGTGATACTTTTGACACCATATAGACGGAATAGCTCGTCTGTCTTAGCTATAATCTTTGCTTTACTTTCCAATTCGATGTGTTTCTTTAGAAACCAGGGAAACTTTATATCTGTTTAAAGTTTCCCTGGTTTCTAAAACGAACCAAGTATTGTTTGGTTTCAAAAAACATGAAGTAAGCCGAAGAAAATTTAGTTTGGTTCAAGCCAATTCAAAATCAGGAATAACTGACTATGATTCTGGTGCTGAATGTGGTAAATTCATTCTAAATATGGATAGCATGAAACGAGCATTATCGGAGAATGCTAACCTACAAGAATAAAACCTGGCTTATGCGAATGCCATGTGGCAATTGAAATCGTTTAAAATATATGAAACCTTTTGGCTTATCTAAAAAACAAATTGATTCCTATAAATCTGACGGTTACTTAATTATTGAAGATTTTTTGGGTGCCAAAGAGGTCGGTAGACTTTGTCACGCGGCATTTGGGGATGATATTATGATCAAAAATTCACTTGATCTAAATGACCAGTCGGGTAGAAAGACTAAACTGTCTTTATGGTTTACTCCCGGAAACGACCCATTTGGATACCTGATCCGGTCCGAAAGAATGCAACATGCGGTATCGCCATTGTTAGATAGTAATACCTCTGTCTGTCACTTTCATTCAAAGTTAATGCAGAAGGAACCAAAAGTAGGGGGTGCCTGGGAGTGGCATCAAGACTATGGTTATTGGTATAAAAATCAATTCATGTTTCCAGACCAACTCATTAGCGTGATGGTGGCTTTAACACCAGCGACGAAAGAAAATGGATGCATAGAGGTAATTAGAGGTTCCAACAAGTTGGGAAGAGTAAATCATGGATTTGCAGGTGAGCAGGTAGGTGCAGATATGGTGATGGTTAACAATGCCTTGAAAACTATGCAGACAGTCCATTGTAAAGTGAATGCCGGAGATGCGCTCATATTTCACAGTAACCTTCTTCATAGATCAGCTGCAAACCTATCTGACAATCCACGATGGTCAATAATTTCATGCTTCTCTTCTCAATCAAATCTGGCCTATAACGAGACTTCCGAGTCATGGAAAAAACCAATCGAGGTAGTTCCAGATGAAGCTATATTGAATTGGGAAGCTGATTCATTAGCAGATGCTGATTTCCTGAAGAAGGAGGCTGACCCTGCGCTTAAGGCCTCAGGATGGGAATCTCAAGTGAGAACGGAAGACAAAGAATAAGATTTGAAAGAGTTTAATCTATTTGCCAGGTACTATTTCCACTCAATAAAGCATCAAGATTTCCCTCACCTTTTGAAGTCTTGATTTGCTCAATTTGTGTAGATAGCAATTCCTGGTATTGGGGTCGATCTTCCTGATAGATCACTCCAAATGGTCTAGGCAAGGAGTTTTCATCTTGGTAATGTTCGAAAAAACCAGTCAAAATATTTGCTTTAATCTTATCATACTCGTCATGAACCCATAAATCATCTTTTGAGGCACTTTTCTCAAGGTTAGTAATGACTGGAGTAAAACCATCCAACTTAATGCCTTTACTCGCATTCTTACCAAAGACTAAAGGCTGGCCGGATTCTAAAAAAAGTGTCGATTGAGGTTTAGTCGCCTTATCAGTGTAAGTGAAGAATGCCCCGTCATTGAAAACGTTGCAATTTTGATAGATTTCCAATAGTGATGTGCCAAGATGATTATTTGCGGCTACTAAAGTGGTTCTAAGGTGTACAGGATCCCGGTCCATAGATCGAGCAATAAAGGAACCGCCTGCTCCTAGACTTAATGCCAATGGATTGAATGGCATATCAATTGAACCATAAGGAGTAGAGCCAGTAACCCTACCTGTAGGTGAAGTTGGAGAGTATTGCCCCTTAGTCAATCCATAAATCTCATTGTTGAAAAGAAGCAGGTTAAGATTAAAGTTCCTACGCAAAGTGTGAATAAGATGGTTGCCACCAATTGAGAGGCAATCTCCATCACCGGAAACTACCCAAACACTCAATTCAGGCCTGACGGATTTCAGACCACTGGCAAAACCGGGAGCTCTACCATGAATACTATGGATGCCATAGGTATCCATGTAGTAGGGAAACCTCGCAGCACAGCCAATTCCAGAAATAAAGACTATCTCTTCTTTGGAAAGTCCGGTTTCTGCCATCACTGTTTGAACCTGTTTTAATATGGAATAATCGCCACAGCCAGGGCACCATCGTACATCTTGACCTGTTGCAAAATCTTTTGCAGTCAAATTGGCATTTCCATTACTTAAAGTTGCTTCCACTAGTGACATTTTTATATAGTCTAAATTTCTTAAATTAATTCTGCCACCTTATTCTTGATTTCGTTAGAAGAAAAGGGCATTCCCTTTATCTTGTTCAATCCAACTGCATCAATAAGGTATTTACTTCTTATTATTTGAACCAATTGTCCCATATTCATTTCAGGAATTAACACGCGCTTGAAGTTCTTTAATATCTCGCCAAGGTTTTGTGGTAATGGATGAAGATGTCTGAGGTGTACATGTGAAACGTCATGCCCTTCAGCTACCAGATCCCGAACGGCCGTTTTGATGGAACCATAGGTGGATCCCCAGCCGAGAATAAGTACGTCTCCTTTTTCTGGTCCATTGTCAAGTTCAAGTTTTGGCAGGTATTCAGCTATTTTATCAATGCGCCCGGCCCGTAACTTGGTCATGAATTCATGGTTATCCGGATCATATGAAACATTACCAGTCTCATTTTCTTTCTCTATACCACCAATGCGGTGTTGTAGTCCTTTCATTCCAGGCAGTGCCCACTTTCTCACTAATTTCTCATCCCTCTTGTAGGGCAAATATTCCTCAGTTGACCCATTTAATTTTTCCTGGGCCATCGGGGGTTTAATGATTGGAAGGTCTTCAGATTTAGGAAATTTCCATGGCTCTGACCCATTGGCTATGTATCCGTCGGATAGTATGATAACAGGTGTCATGTGCTCAATCGCAATCTGGCAGGCTTCAATCGTCGCATCAAAACAATCTGCCGGAGAGCGAGTGGCAATAACAGGAAGAGGTGCTTCACCATTTCTACCATAAAGCACCTGAAATAAGTCAGCCTGTTCGGTTTTTGTAGGCAACCCAGTTGATGGTCCTCCTCTTTGAACATTAACCACCACCAGGGGAATTTCAAGAATGACTGCTAATCCAAGAGCCTCGCCCTTCAAGGCTATTCCAGGTCCTGATGATCCGGTTACACCCAATGCTCCACCAAAGGAAGCTCCAATTGCGGAGCAAATAGCTGCAATTTCGTCCTCAGCCTGATAAGTTTTAACACCAAAATTTTTATGTTTCGCCAGTTCATGCAATAAGCTGGAAGCTGGAGTGATAGGATAGCTTCCATAAAACAATTCCAACCTGGCTTTTTGAGTTGCTGCGGTCAAACCCAATCCAATGGCCTGATTGCCATTGATGGTTCTGTAAGTTCCCTTAGGAAGAGGAGCAGGCCCTATTTCATAGCGGGTTGAGAATGCTTCAGCGGTATCTCCAAAGTGATAACCTGCTTTAAGTACCGCAACATTGGCATCTCTGAGCTCTGGTTTCTTACTGAATTTGGCACTAATAAAGTCAATGGAGTTGTCCAAAGGCCGGTTGTAGATCCAATAGACGAAACCAAGAACAAACATATTCTTTGAGCGATCCATCTCCTTTTGTCCTAAACCAGAATCCTTTAATGCCTCACGAGTAAGCTTGGTCACATCTACCTTGTGAAGATCATAGTCTTCTAAAGAATGGTTTTCCAACGGGTTATCTCCTTCATCATATTTTGCAAGGCGCAAATTCTTGCTATCAAAACCACTTTCGTTGGCAATAATGATTCCACCTTTTTTCAGGTTTGAAAGGTTAGCTTTTAAAGCAGCTGCGTTCATCGCCACCATTACATCGCATTCATCACCGGGAGTATAGATATTTACACTACCAAATTTCAATTGGAAGCCTGAAACTCCAGCAAGGGTACCAAGTGGAGCCCTGATCTCTGCAGGAAAGTTTGGAAAAGTGCTAATGTCGTTGCCCAGTTGAGCGGCGGTATCAGTGAATTGTCCACCGGTCAATTGGATTCCGTCTCCGGAGTCTCCGCCAAATAAAATGGTAACCTCTTTTAGTTTCGTGTCCAAGATTATATTCTCTATTTAATCCAATGTATAAAAATAGCCAACCAATCTTAAAGAATGAGAAAATCAAGCTGAAAATGACTGAATACTCTATCAATAGTTTCGCACATTACACATAAAAGTAGAATGCAATGGATTCATTTCAAATGTATTATCTAAGGATCGCCCCGATTATCGGGTTGATTTTTCATAATTTTGAACTGAACTTGAATACCCGACTTGAATACCCGACTTGAATACCCGACTTGAATACCCGAATTGAATGGAGAATATTGCAGTAATTGGTTCTGGTACCATGGGCAACGGAATCGCTCATGTCTTTGCTCAAAATGAATATAATGTTGCATTGATTGACATATCTGATTACGCACTGAAAAATGCTTTATCCATAATTTCAGGAAACCTTGATCGTCAGATAAAGAAGGACTTGATAAGCAAAGAAAAAAAACGACAAGTACTTAGTAATATCCAACCGTTTAACACCATCCAAGACGGGGTGAGTAATGCAGATTTGGTGGTTGAAACTGCCACAGAGAATGAGAAGATAAAATTTCAAATATTTAAAGAAATAGATTCTAATTGTCAGAAGTCAGCTATTCTGGCATCAAACACCTCCTCCATCTCTATTACGAAAGTAGGGGCGGTCACCTCTCGTCCCGAAAGTGTCATTGGGATGCATTTTATGAATCCTGTTCCGGTTATGAAACTGGTCGAGGTAATCAAGGGATATTCTACAAGTAATGAAGTGACCCATAAAATTATGGAACTCTCCCGAAATCTGGGTAAAATCCCAGTGGAAGTAAACGATTATCCGGGTTTCGTTGCTAATCGAATTCTAATGCCTATGATCAACGAGGCTATAGATTCACTATTTGAAGGGATTGCTGGAGTTAATGAAATTGATACTGTAATGAAATTGGGTATGGCTCACCCAATGGGACCATTGCAACTCGCCGACTTTATTGGATTAGATGTTTGTTTGTCCATATTAAGAGTACTGCATGAAGGCTTTGGTAATCCGAAATATGCCCCTTGCCCATTATTGGTGAATATGGTAGAGGCAGGATTTCTTGGTGTCAAATCCGGGGAGGGTTTTTATCTTTACGAACCGGGTTTGAAAGAGCAAATAGTGTCAAAGAGATTTATCTAAGATGGCAAAGAAAAAAGTATCTAAACCAAGAGCATCTTCAAATAGAAAATCGCCCAAAAAATCTGAAAAAAAATCAGGAGGTGGAATAGCGGCCGGACTGGTTGGCGTGATAATTATTTTAGGTGTTATTGTTAGTTACTATTATAACAAAGAGGCTCCAGTCAAAACTTCGGGTAGTAAGCAATCAGAAGTAAGTGAACGAAAACGGGAATCGCAAAATGGTAAAGGAGAAACTAAGGAAAGTATAAATGCTAAATCTGAAAATCCGTTGCCAGAACAGCAACTGGAGACGAAGAAAACAAATCCAAAATTGCCAGAATATGAGGAGGTTGATGCCTATTACTTTACAAATTCATTCGATTTTGGCTGGCCAGCTTATGAGGTTGACGACTTAATTGTTGAACATGAGGGTTTCACACTCAATTATGACGAAAAGAATGAGCAGGCCAGTTGGGTGGCCTATAAATTAGAGAAATCAAACCTTGAAAATGCCCGTTTTAAGAGAAAAGACAATTTCAGAGAGGACCCTCGGGTCAGAACAGGATCTGCTACACTTAATGACTATAAAAAATCCGGATTCGACAGGGGACATCTTGCTCCTGCAGCAGATTTTACATGGTCAGAAAAAGCACTTGATCATACATTTTTCATGAGTAATATGAGTCCTCAAGTCCCCGCATTCAATAGAGGAATCTGGAAAAAACTGGAAGAGCAGGTAAGGGATTGGGCCAGAGATAATGGTATGTTATACATAGTGACAGGGCCAATCATCTCGGGCAGAAAAGAGAGAATTGGTAATAACAAAGTGACCGTTCCAAACTCATATTATAAGGTTGTGCTTGATATCCGGGAACCAGATTTGAAAGCCATTGCTTTTGTGATGAAGAATGAAAAATCTGATGAGGATCTACTTGGTTTTGCAATGACCATTGATCGCCTGGAGGAAATAACCCATTTGGATTTTTTCCCTTCAATCCCTGACGAAATGGAAAGAAAACTCGAAGGAACCATTAATATTCCCAGCTGGAAATGAAACAGACAACCACAACTATTCAGATCGCATTGGTGTTAACATAAAATGAGATTATTGTACTCAATTTTATTTACAATTAGTTTTTGCTGCTCAGCCTGTAAGACCGCAGCTCAAGGTGATAACAGTTCAGCGTTAACACAACAGTACCTTGAAGAGGCAAAGGAGCTAAACTTTGAGGGTCATTATGAGGAGGCTAATGTAAAGTTCAGAAAGATTCTGGCACTGAACGAAGTCATTCCATCGGAAATGTGCTATCACTTTGCAGAGACTTTGTTCGCCATCGGTCAGTTTCAAAATAGTAAAAATTTTGTGACTAAATATTTTGAGCTTACTGGTCAGGGTGGAGATAATTATGATGAAGTAAAGAAGTTAGAATCAATGGTTGATGAGCAATTAACTGCCATTCGTGAATGCCATCGATGCAGTACAACCGGATACCGATATTTTCCCTGTACAACTTGCAGTCGAAGTGGGGTCGTCGAAGAAGTTTGCCACTACTGTCAGGGACACGGTATAGCATCTTGTCCGAAGTGTCATGGAGGAGGGGTATTGATTTCGGCGAATGTTTTAGGGGGTAATGGATATCACACCTGTGACCGCTGTGAAGGTGACGGTATGGAAACTTGTCCTCTTTGCAATGGAAAAACAATGCTCATCTCGACTTGTCCAACTTGTAGTGGATTCTTGTATGAAACAAGCAAGGAGCTATGTAATCACCTGGACCACCCAGAAGAGGGGTTTGTTGTTCCTTATGTATTTGAAAAGTCCCAGAACTAAGTCTTACTTTGCTCCTTAATGAATATTCAGGAATTAGATTTTGCTAAAGGCAATGGTTTGATACCAGTGATCATTCAGAATCATTTAAATGGTGCTGTCTTAATGCTTGGCTATATGAATGAAGAAGCACTACAACAGACGGAGCAAACCGGAAAAGTAACATTCTTTAGTCGTAGTAAAAGTCGGTTATGGACTAAAGGAGAAACATCGAGTAATTATCTGATCGTTAAGGAGATATTAAAAGATTGCGATAATGATACATTGCTGGTAAAAGCGGAACCTGCAGGACCTGTTTGTCATACTGGGAAAGACACTTGTTTCGGTGATATTGAGGCTGACAATTGGCAATTCTTACAGAAATTAGAGTCAATAATTTCTGACCGTAAGCAAAACCCGGTAGAAGGCTCTTATACAACTTCCCTATTCAACAAAGGCATCAATAAAATCGTTCAAAAAGTTGGAGAGGAAGCGATTGAGGTAGTTATTGAATCCAAAGATCAGAATGATGACCTTTTCAAAAATGAGACAGCTGACTTGCTTTATCACTTAATGATATTATTGGAAGAAAAGGGATTTAGGATGTCTGATATTGCTATGATCCTTGAAGAAAGACACCAAACTAACTATTAAAATAGAGGTTCTTCGCACTATTGGAAATTAGTCGTTCGAATTTTAAGATAATAGATTTAATTAGGCTTTCCTTTTCGTGGACAGAAAGACTGGAATCACATTCAGCTTTTTGAACAGTTTCTTCCTTTTGTTTCTCCAATTCTTTAATAAGGTCGCAATAACCTCCAGCGTGTATACTTGTAATGGGTTTCATAAAGTGTTTTATAGATACACTAAAATACCCAATCCCGCTTAAATACAGCGTACGGCATTTTCAAGAAATATCTCTGAAAGAAAAACAACAAAAGAGTGAATTACTCCACTCTGGTTATAGCTTCATCATATAGACCGTCAAGGATTATTTTGTTTCCAAAAAGGTCATCCAGCACTGTTGGATCCTTAACTTTTAATAATGCTGCCTCCAAATCCATGGTATTTTGGTAACGAATGCAAAGCACAATATCTAACACTTTTTTAAAACGTAATTGAGCTTCTTCCACAGTATAAAACCCTGATTTCATAGCCTTCCTATAGTAGGCATTTAATTTTTTCATTGAAGAGTAAATGGCATACTTGTCAACTTGTCTTGTTGGCAATGGATTCTTTGTAGATACCTCCTCATAAAATACATAAGATTGATTAACAAGTATCATTTTGCGGGCAATTACGTCACCCAGATAGTGCTTGCGAACATCTTCCTCCACAATTTCAGATTCATCCAACCTAGCCTCGATGTAATCGAAAGTAAAATTCTCCTGTGCCACTGCGGCCATTCCTAAGAAAAACAGCAAGAAGCCAGTCAGCATTAGTTTCATAAATTTCTTAAGTAAGGTTCAAACTCAGGTTAGTAACAAAATCTTGAAATTAATTACAACATTGTCTTAACTTATCACTACCTGCTTATCGAAAATTTCGATAAGCAGTTGTCAGGTAATGACAAAATAATCGGCAAATAAAGAACAGTTTTTGAAAAGATTAAAGAAAATTCTGAGCTTTTTGGTAACTATTTATGAGTAATAACTCGCGGACGACATAACGGTTCGTTTGATGACTATGAATAAACCAAATCATGGCTTAAATGGCATTCGAATTGGTAGCTGATTGATCTCTATTGTGGACAATTCAGTCTTTAAGTAATTTGAGACAACCAAATTAGCAGCCTATAGGCGTATTAATGTCACTGTTTGCCTCCAATTCGCCTAATTTGTCTGAATTCAAATGAATGTCCTCCATAGGGAATAGGGAAAAGGCTAGTTTATTGCCTGCATTCTCGAAATCCTCCAGAATTGCCCCATAAATTTTTGTACTTTCGGGCCAAGATATTTTTCAATCAAGGCAGGAAATTTCGCCTCAAGTGATTCGGGTGTTGCACCGGTTATGAGTTTTATGTAGGTGTTAAAATTGAAATTAAGCCAAACCGGATTTTTAGCTTCATCCAACCCTTCCATAGAAAGAAATACATCAAAATGGAAGTGGAATTGCTTCTGATATCTTTAAACACACCCCGTACTTCGTAATCGTCCTTGTTGTCGAATGTAAGCACCTGCCCAATTGGATTTGATTTACCAAAATATTTTTCAGAACCTGACTCACTAAGTGTCAGAGTATTGGGATTATCAAGAACGGCATTTATGTCACCTTGAAGTAGTTCGAAGTGAAAAAATTGGGATCAACAAACGCAGTATTTTCCTCTTTAATTGTTTCAATGTCATCTTTTCGCTTAACAAGAAAACTACCTCTTTGACGAAACCTCACTGCATCTATCACTTCCGGATAATCAGCCACTAAAGCAGCGGGAGCACCTGATATAGCGATTATGAAATCATCGCCATTAAGTACACCTTCAAAATCTACACGATAAATATCAGCTGCATTGGAAATTGTCATAACTGAGTTTATGCTGTACATATAGAAAGGTGAGTAAAAAGCATGTGGTACCAACAGAAAGGCCTAATATGATGAGGCCCGTATAAATTTTGTTGCTGTCAGTTGTGTTTTGCACCAATACTCTTTTGAACAGGGTCAGTGCATCCTGATAGTGGCCTGGTGCTGGTTTGTGCTCTGATTTACGCACCAATCTGCCTGCTATTGTCTTCACTTTTCGGGCTGCTTTTCCTGACCAGCCTTTATTTTCCGGATGATTCCTAAACCATTGCTCCTCCACACTCTCATCAATCAGTAAAGACACCACCCAACGGACCGGTTTTGCCGGAAGACCCTTCCCGGGAATAAAGCAGTGTGAACGTTTCTTTAAAAATTCTCCACCTGATTTGGCTGGCTAAAATATAGAGCGGATGTCGATGGCTAAACGGTTCTTCAAAGGTGCTGTAACAACTCAACTGTGAATATGAAACTTGTTTTGGCAGCATATAAAACCTGCAAGTTTTATGTGATCAGATTGCATTTTCTTGCAGAGTTTATCAACTCATTTGAACCTGTTTTCTTAACTAATATCCTCCTTTGAGCTTTTTAAGGAACGACTATGTAAATTTTAAAAAGATGTTAGATTAGATGCTATTTTTGCAACAGTCTTATGGTCCATTTTTGATTCTCAATGAGAAGATAACAAAATGATCTGATAAATACCAGAGAAGATGTGTTTCAGGCATGAATAACAGATAAGGTTGACCATTTATGTCTTTATTATTCCTTAAATTTGATGACATTAAATTTAATGTCATCAAAAACCTAACCTATCCGTATGAAACTGCCCCTTCTATCATTTTCTGGTTTAATAATTTTATCTATCAGTTCCTGTTCAGTACCCAAACAAGAGAAAGTCCCAGAACCATCCCCTAACTTTCTACTCCTGTTATCTGACAATCACTATAGCAGCCATCTGGGCTGTTATGGTGATCCGGTTGTGAAAACCCCTACAATTGATCGACTGGCCTCCGAAGGTATAAGATTCACCAATGCTTTTTGTGCCTCACCTTCATGTACCCCCGCCAGAGGCGCATTATTGGCTGGTCAGGACATATGGAGATTAGGAAACGGAGGAAATTTATGGGGCTCATTGGCTGATACCATTCCTACATATCCAGACCTTTTGGAAAAGGAAGGTTATCATGTCGGGCACGATAGAAAAGGCTGGGGACCAGGTGATTTCAAGGCGGGTGGAAGAAATAGGAACCCGGCCGGTTACACTTTTAAAAACTTTGAAGAATTTCTTGATAAAAAAGAAGCAAGGCAACCCTGGAGTTTTTGGTTATCATCACGTAATCCACATAGGCCATTTGAATATGGAGCTGGGATAGCTTCTGGTTTAGACCCAGACAAAGTTGAAGTGCCTCCTTACTTACCTGATTCACCAGAGGTACGATCTGATATTTGTGATTATTATTATCAGATTCAGGAATTTGACAGGGAAGTGGCGGAAGCTATTGAACTTTTAAAGCAACGTGGAGAGTTGGAGAATACATTGATTATGATTTGTGGAGATAATGGCTGGATGATGCCCAGAGGACTGGCCAATCTATATGATTATGGAACAAGAGTCCCATTGATTATTAACTGGCCTAAAAAGGTCAAACAAAAAAGAGTGGTTGATGATTTTGTTAGTTTAAATGATTTGGCACCAACCATTTTGGACCTTGCTGGAATTCAGGTTCCAAAACAAATGACGGCAAAATCACTGGTTCCTATTATGGACTCTAATAAATCTGGAAGGGTAGAGGCTGGTAGAGATTTTATAGTGACAGCCAGAGAGCGACATGCTCTGGTAAGAAAGGGAGGACTGGGTTATCCTGGCAGATCTATTCGTACAGATGATTATTTATACATTCATAATATTACACCCGATAGATGGCCTGCAGGCGATCCACCACTTTATGGAGATATCGATCTTCATATGCTGCAAGGGAAAAGTCCGACCAAAGAATACATGATGCTGAACAAGGAGTCAACTGAAGTAAAAGGGTTGTATAAGCAAGCATTTTTGAAAAGACCCGAGCATGAGTTGTTTGACCTAAAGAAAGATCCTTATCAGATGGTAAACATAGCTTATGATAGTGCTCATGCTTCATTAATGAATGGTCTGATTTCCAGAATGGACGATTATTTGATTGAAACAAAAGACCCAAGAAAGGTTGACGGTTTATCGAATTGGGATGATTTACCATATTACAAAGAAAAGGACTGGGTGGGCACACCACGAAAAGAGGCTCAAGAACTATTTGGACTAAAGGAATCTTATTCTTATTATGAATAGTTACTAAAGAGTTATATTTGCAGGGTATTGATCATAATAGACATACTTCAGAATCATAAAACCTGCTGACAGTCCCATTGCCAGGCCAAATATGTTAATAAATGAATAAAAGGAATATTTCGGCAGGTTACGAACGACAACTTTGAGATGGTTTCTGATCATTACGGTTAATTTAAATGGCTCTAGCTATAGTAAAATACCTCACTATTAAAGACCGTTGCAAATTTAAAGAGCTGATTTTTAGAGAGATACAATTTAATGATGGTTGTTAAAAAAATACTATAAACATCAAATTACTGATAATCATTTATTTAAGAAAATTAAATAAACACAAAAGATATCTAAACTCCTTTTTTATTACCTTGCAACGGTCTTTATTAGCGAGAGGTTACAAGGAGATAAAAACTGGGAGGCGATTACTCGATCAATATTTGGCAGCTCGAATGTCAGGAATTCTATTGAAATGGCAAGAAGTCACTGGGAATATGAATACCAGAATAAACCATTCAAGTATTTCTTCCTTGATGATTACTACATGGCTTTTTATACCTGTCCATTGTTATGATTATTCTATCTATCATAAGTTTGGTGCGAAATAAAAGATTGGTAAAAAAGAATTAATAACAGAAAAATAATATTTCGCTTAATGTCTTTGGCTGTCGTTATTCAATCACTGAAATTTGAACAATCGCAGTATAGTAAAGTTTTATCATTGAGGTACAATAAATCATGAAATACATAGCATACATATTCTTGTCAGCCGCATCATTCTTGTCAGCTTGCCAAGGGAATGAATCCAAAAAAGCAGTTGATTTAAAAGTGAGTGGTGAGGTAAAGAAACTCAATCCAGGAGTTAAAGTTTATCTTGAGGAAATTGACGGTAGTTCTTTTATGGTGGTTGATTCCACCCAGATTGGTGGAGATAATGGCTTTGAATTTATAGTTAATATCGACCAGCCTTCATTTTACAGGATCAATTTCAATGATAATCAGTTTGTGAATTTCATTTTAAACAAGACTGATGTTGTTGTGAACGCCGACGGAGATAAACAAATTGGTTTTGCCGAAGTAAAAGGATCACCAGATACAGATTATTTCTTTGAGATCACTGCGATGAGAGAAGAGTTTCAGCGCAACTTACAGAATCTTAATTCACAATTTCGGTTGGCGAGATCTGGTGGAGATATGAAAACAGCACTTCAATTGCAACAGCAGTATGTGGTTATTGAAGCTGATTTTAACCAATCGTTGAAAACAAAAATCTGGGACATTGGACCTTCAATTACAGCCCTTTTTGCGATTAATTATTTAGCAGATCTAGAGAAGGAATTTACATTTTTAGATAGTCTTGCCGATCGATTTAAAAATGCTTTGCCCAATTCTAAATTTACAGCACAACTGCTATTGCAGGTAGATCAAATGAATAGGCTGGCCGTTGGTGCCGTTGCGCCGGAAATTGAAATTCCTGACCCTGAAGGTAATCCGGTTAAATTGTCATCATTAAGAGGCCAACATGTACTGATCGATTTTTGGGCTGGATGGTGCAAACCATGTAGAGTGGAAAACCCTAACGTTGTACGGATGTATGACAAATATCATGAGAAAGGTTTTGAAATATTAGGCGTTTCGCTTGACCGCACAAGGGAACAATGGTTAGCTGCCATCGAGCAGGATGGACTCATGTGGGAACATGGTTCAGAATTAAATTACTTTCATACACAGGCTGCTCAGGATTATAGCATCAATACCATTCCGGCCACTTATTTAATTAATCCAGAAGGTAGAATCATTGGAAAAAACCTGAGAGGGCCATCTTTGGAGGCCAAACTTGAAGAGATATTCCCGAATTAACTTGAGTCCATCACATAGAGTTTCCTTTTGTGAGGCACAAAAAAAGGCCGACCATAAAGTCGACCTTCAAATAAGTATAGTTTCTTAGTATTCAATTGGAACATCTACGATAGTCCCTCCCCATGCCATAGACATGGTGCTTTTGTTGCCTTCCGGATCAGAAAATTGAATAGTAAAAGCCTCAACTGCAGCACCGCCGTTACTTCTGCTTGAAGCCTGGATTTTAGCTACATCTTTCGACTCATCGTACTCGTAATGTCCCCATGTATTAAGTTTAGAATTGAGGATCACCGTCCATTTATCACCGGGGATGGAATAAAGAGCGTAAGTCCCTTTTTTTACTTTTTTACCACCAAATGTGACATCTTTAAGAAAAGTAACCTCAGTAGTTTCATTGGCACCAGTTCTCCAGAGTTTTCCGGCGGGAGTCAATTCGGTCAGCAAACGACCATTTAATTGTGGTCTGCTATAAACCACTTTGGCAATCGGTGCAGGTTTTCTATTCCCCGGCAACCATGCTACATCAGCAGGACTTTTGTCCAGCCCTTTAAATTCTTGAGCCATTAACTGGTCAGTAAAAAGAATTACAGTTAGCAGTAAACAAATTGTGAAAATTTTCTTCATGGTAATCGATTTTGGTTTTTAGTATCCTAAAATTATAATTTAACGTGAGTTCGATATAAGAATAAGGTTTTTTTTAACATATTAAAACACTGGATTTCAATATGTTAAACTAAAAACCTGCCCATGTTATCTGCTGATAAAATTACCGGAATTTTCTGTTTTATTGACGATTTTTGCCTTAATTTCTTACCAAGAAATCAAAAAGCCCTGCCTGGTACAAAAAAAAACCAACAGACCTTCTGGATTTGCCTTATCTGAGGTGATGACTATCCAAGTTTTATTTCACCTTTCTGGTTATCGAAACTTTAAGACCTTTTACACCTGTTTTGTTTCCCTCCATTGCGGAAAGAAAGGCGAAAACGTCAACGATATGCACAGAGTGATTATGATGTTTAAAGGCTGGATGAGAGGTATTCAGCATTCAGTTGATCATTTGCAGGATTATCCCGATGAATATACTTAACGGTTTAACCGTAGTTGCATGGACGGGGCTATATTCGACAATCTGCCGATTAGAGCCGTCAGACAGCAGCCTGTCCCTTCTGAAATTAATGACCATAGATTATGTGCCTGTTTCAATTATTTGAAAAGTGACCCTACTTCCAATCCATAAGATTTAGCGTCTCTTCACAGAAGACATACTCTCTTGTCTGATTGGAGCAAATGATTAATAGTTTGTCTTTAGCAAACTTTTCGATCATATCTAAATACCAGCTAACTCCACCCTCGTCTAAATTGGTCATTGGCTCATCCAAAATGATCAATTCTGAGTTGGTAGTTAGGGCAAGGCCTATTTTTAAACGTTGCTTCATCCCTGAAGAGAAATTCCGAATTTCCTTATCAGCAGCATTTTCCAATTTACTTAAATTGAGTATGTCAGATTTTGATAAGCCCGACACGGGTTTCTTCAACTTGAAATGTAGATTAAGCAATTCATTGAGCGTAAACTCTTCGATTAGCTCCACATAAGGTGCCGCGTAGTTTAATAATTCAAAAACCTCATTTTGTGGCAATTCTTTTGCTCCCAACACGAACTTGATGTCACCAGAGGTAGGTGTTGAATAGCTGGAAATTATTTGTGCCAATGATGATTTGCCACTTCCATTTGGCCCTGTAAGGGCATAAGCCTTTCCAGACTCAAATGAATAGGTACAATCGCGAATTATCCACTCACGGATAAACCGTTTACTTACATTATTCAGATGAATCTCTAACATATCAGGACTGGTATCCTTTCATGATTCCCCGATCCGAACTACGAATGAAATTCATAATCTCATCTTTTTCACTTGAGGGTGGAAGTTGGATATTAATCATATCGAGTGCTTTGGTATTATTCCAGCCTTTAAGATAGAGGTAACGATAAATTTCCTGAAGTTCATTGATTTTGTCATCTTGGAACCCTCTTCTCCGAAGCCCAATGGAATTAATTCCACAATAGGACAGGGGGTCTCGCCCTGCAAGGGTGTAAGGAGGAACATCTTTTCGAACCAGAGAACCACCAGAAACCATTGCCTGGGCACCAACTTTCGCAAATTGATGAACTGCGGACAGTCCACCAACGATGGCGAAGTTTCCGATATTCACATGTCCAGCGACTTGAACAGAGTTGGCCAAAATACACGAATGTCCGATAATGCAATCGTGCGCTATGTGCACATATGCCATAAGAAGGCAATCTCTTCCGATTATCGTTTGATTGCGGTCAGCAGTCCCCCTGCTGATAGTTACAAATTCACGAATGACTGTATTGTCGCCAATAATGGTAAAAGTTTCTTCGCCATTAAATTTCAAGTCTTGTGGAATACCGCTTATTACTGAGCCTGGGTGAATTATGACGTTCTTACCAATTATAGCACCGTCGTTCACTACGACATTGGGTCCAATCCAGCTCCCAGCACCGATTTCAACATTCTGATGAACTACGGCAAATGGTTCTATCGTGACGCCACTGTCAATTTTGGCTTTAGGATGTATATAGGCCAAAGATTGGCTCATCAAGGTTTTGGTTGAATACTTGCAAGCATAATACCTTCTGCGACCAAATTATTACCCACCCAGGCATAACCTTTCATTTTGGCTAAACCTCGTCTTATGGGTGCTAAAAGCTCGCTTTTGATGATCATCTGATCGCTTGGTTCCACCATTTTCCTGAATTTAATTCCATCTAAACCGAGGAAATAAGTGAGGTAGTTTTCTGGGTCTTCATATCTACTCATTACCAGAATTCCACCGACTTGAGCCATGGCCTCTACAATTAATACACCAGGCATCACAGGTTTACCGGGAAAATGTCCCTGAAAAAACGGTTCGTTGATGGAGACATTTTTGATACCACAAACATAATCGTCCTCAATATGAAATATTTTATCAACCATCAAAAACGGATAACGATGAGGCAACATTTCCATTATACCGGTAATATCATATAATGGGGGAGATTTAGGGTCATAAACCGGAATGCTGTTTTTTTCGGCTTTTTCTAAAACTCTCTTTAGTTTCTTAGTAAAGGCAATATTGGAAGAATGTCCAGGTCTGGCGGCTAGAATTTGAGCTTTTACTGGTCGTCCCAATAATGCCATATCTCCCATCAAATCGAGTAACTTATGACGAGCGGGCTCATTATTAAACCGCAGAGGCACATTGTTTAAAATGCCGGTTCCATTCACTTCTACCTTCGGCTGATTAAAGAGTTTGGCCAATCTATCCAGTTCACGCTTGTCTACTTCTTTATCAACCACTACCAGTGCATTGTTAATATCTCCTCCTTTTATTAAACCTTGTTCGAATAATTCTTCTAATTCATGCAGAAAGCAAAAAGTCCGGCAGGGAGCAATTTCATGATTGAAGTTAGAGATCCCGTTAAGTGAAGCATGCTGGCTACCAAGTACGCGAGACTTATAATCGACCATGACAGTCACCCTAAAATCGTCTAATGGCATGGCGGCGATTTCCACTTCATTTTCTTTATCTCTGTAAAAAATGTTTTCAGGAACCTCGAAGAAATTGCGCTGTACATTTTGGTCTTCGATGCCAGCCTCCAACAATTTTTCAGTAAAGTGTTTAGAACTACCGTCCATAATTGGTGGCTCTGGGCCCTCCAGTTGGACTAGGATATTATCTATCTCCAGGCCTGCGACGGCTGCCATGGTGTGTTCAACAGTGGCCACTCTCGTCCCATGTTGTTCAAGTGTTGTACCTCTTGACAAGTCTACCACGTTATCCACATCTGCATCGACAATGGGCTGGCTATCCATATCTGTTCGTTGAAATTTAATTCCGTGGTTGGGTTCCGCGGGCACAAATGTTAATTTGACTTCCTGCCCGGTATGCAATCCTGTACCAGAAACGGTTATAGATTTTTTGATTGTTTGTTGCTTAATGTTCATCGAGATTTAGTTAGGATGAGGTGTGTAAACAGAGGGATGACCGTTGATTCTAATGGGTAAGCATCTCCAAAGTTAGTACTTTTTGAAAAAGTAGATACAGTTTAAAAATTATAGATAACTTCTTTGGGCCAGCAGACATAATACTTAGTTACTATCTTTTTCATCGCTTGAATATTTGGAAGATCGGTAGCCTTAGCCGCATCGATAACTTTTCCGGATTTTGTCAGTACGCTTATCTGCCCCTCAGGTATATAGGCGGCATTATTTACAGAGCCTTCAGCAAGAAAATACTGAACATCTTTTGGGTCCACGCTTAAGGAAGTTGCAATCTTTGATTTGAGCTCCCCTGTTTTGCTTTTGCCGGGTTTATCATTCAAGAGAAGAATGCGAAAGAGTTTCCTGTCAAGTAAGCCGTCACAGAGTCTTTTCAAAATGGGATCATTATGATTTTGCCACAGCTTTAGTGAAGCCCATACATCTGCATCATCAAGAGAACAATAATGTTGGAGTAAAGTATTGTTACCCATAAAATCCTCAAGTCGATAATCTTTTTTTAGTAATAAACTGAAACTGTCATTTGGACAATTGAGAGCATTATTACGGATTAGAAATTTTGCTCTTTCGATTAGTTTGATGAGCATCTTTTCAGCGCAAACGGTGGTTTTGTGTAAGTAAACTTGCCAATACATTAGTCTTCTGGTGCTTAGAAAATTTTCAATACTATAAATACCCTTTTCTTCCACTACCAAATCATCATCAACCACATTCAGCATTTTGATAATTCTTTCAGCTCCAATCGATCCCTCGTAGACCCCTGTGAAGTAACTGTCCCTTTTTAGATAGTCAAGCCGATCAATATCTAGTTGACTGGAAACCAGTTGATTTAAAAATTTCCTCGGATATTTATTTTGAAATACCTGTAAAGTGAAGTCCAATCTACCCTCAAGTTGTTGATTGAGATGGTTGATTATTGAAATGGACAAGTCCTCATGCCGGACATTTTTAAGTAACGAAGATTCTAGTGTATGGGAAAAAGGGCCATGGCCTATATCATGTAGCAAAATGGCTATTAAAGCAGCTTCATATTCAGAGTCGTAAATAAAATGACCCTTACTTCGCAACGTATCAAGTGTATTTCGCATTAGGTGCATGGCTCCTACTGCGTGGTGGAAGCGGGTGTGATTTGCTCCCGGATATACTAATTCTGTTAAACCTAGTTGCTTTATTCTCCTGAGCCTCTGAAAAAACGGGTGTTCGATAATATCAAACACTAATTCACTGGGAATGGAAATAAAGCCGTAAACAGGGTCGTTGATTATTTTTCTCTTATTCAAGGCACAGTTTTTGAATTCAACAGGGAAGTTTTAAAGTATTTTTGACAAAACGAAGTTACTACATGCAAAAAACCCGGATACTTTGGGCAGATGATGAGATAGATCTCTTGAAACCCCACATTCTCTTTCTCAAGAATAAGGGTTATGAGGTTACCGCAGTTAATAGTGGAGCGGATGCTTTGGATGAGATTGATCATGAATACTTTGATATTGTTTTTCTTGACGAGAACATGCCAGGAATGACAGGATTGGAAACACTCGGTTACATTAAGTCTACCCACCCAAATATCCCGGTGGTAATGATTACCAAAAATGAGGAGGAACAAATTATGGAAGAGGCGATTGGGTCAAAGATTGCCGATTACCTGATAAAACCACTCAATCCTAACCAGATATTGCTAACTGTGAAAAGAATCCTTGATAATCGCAGGTTAGTAAGTGAAAGAACGAATCAGGGCTATCAGCAAGATTTCAGGAATTTGGGCATGGCTTTTAATGATCGAATGGATCATAATGAGTGGATTGATGTATACAAGAAACTTGTTTATTGGAAATTGGAAATTGATAATACTGATGATAAAAGTATGTCTGAGGTGTTGGAGATGCAGCAAGATGAGGCCAATTCCAATTTCTCCAAATTCGTTAAAGACAACTATGTGGGTTGGTTAAATGATCCCAATATCGAAAGACCACTCCTCTCACACCAACTGATGAAGACCAAGGTCTTTCCAGAGATAGACGACACACCAGTCTTTTTCATTGTAATTGATAACCTGAGATACGATCAATGGAAGATTATTGAACCAATTATCCAGGAAAGTTATAATGTGGCAGAAGAAGACAATTATTACTCCATTCTTCCTACTACCACTGCTTATGCCAGAAATTCTATCTTTTCAGGAATGATGCCTTCCGAAATGGAGAAAAATCATCCAGATATTTGGGTTGGAGAAGATCAGGAAGAGAAGAAAAATCATTACGAGGATGAATTTTTGAAGAGACAATTAAAACGCCATCGATTAGACATCAAATCTTCCTATAATAAAGTGATCCATACAAGTCAAGGTAAGACGTTGGTGGACAATTTTAATAATCTAATGTCAAATGATCTCAATGTAATTGTTTACAATTTTGTTGACATGCTTTCTCATGCGAGGACAGACCTGCAAATGATTCGGGAATTGGCTCCAGATGAAAGTGCCTATAGATCCATCACACTGTCATGGATGCTGCATTCACCCTTATTAGACTTGTTGAAAAAGGCCGCCAGCAAGAATGTGAAAGTTATAATCACTACAGACCACGGCACCATTCGGGTGAGGCGACCTGTTAAAATTGTCGGAGATAGAAACACCAGTGCAAACCTGAGGTATAAACAGGGTAAAAATCTTGCCTTCCAGGATGAAAAAGTATATGTAGTCAGGAAACCAGAGGATATATTTTTGCCAAAAGTGAACGTTTCAACTGCATATGTCTTTTCTGCAGAAGATTACTTTTTCGCCTATCCAAATAATTATAATCACTACGTCAATTATTATAAAGATACTTTTCAACATGGCGGCATTTCGCTTGAAGAAATGATTTTACCTATCATAACTTTGATCCCAAAAGGGAGTTAATGGTAATTGACATATCGGAAGAATCAGATTTGCGGGATGCCGCAAGAAAGGTATTAAATTTTGCTGGAGACCAGTGTATATGGCTTCTCCAGGGAGAGGTGGGGGCGGGTAAGACTACTTTCATCAGAGCTGTTTGCACTGAACTGGGTGCAGTTGATGAGGTCAGTAGCCCTACTTTTTCTTTAATCAATGAGTATCAAACAGCTAAGGGTGGCACCATCTATCATTTTGACTTCTATCGCATTCAGTCGGAAAATGAAGCTGAGAATCTGGGTTTAGAAGAATATTTTTACTCTGATAACTTATGTCTTATCGAATGGCCTGAAAAAATTCCCCATCTGATTCCTGATCGATACCTTAAAATAAACATTAAATTTGTGGTTGAGAAGCGTACTATTCACCTAACCAACCATGGGCCAGATAAAGGGGACTGAAGAATTAACAAAAGCAAGCCTTTCACCGCAGGAATCGCTGCAAAAAATTAAAAAGAACAATGCTTCATTGATTATTGGTGTCCCAAAAGAGAGGTCACTTCAAGAAAATAGGGTATCGCTGAAACCCGAATCAGTAGCCGTTTTAGCTGGTAGAGGGCATGAACTTGTTGTGGAGTCCAGTGCTGGAAAGACTGCTAAATTTTCCGATCATGAATACAGCGAGGCTGGGGCCAGGGTTGTGTATTCCGCAAAGGAAGCTTTTGAGTCTCAGATTGTCCTGAAAGTGGAACCACCATTGGCTGAAGAGATAGGTTATATGAAATCTGATTCAACATTGATTTCTGCTTTTCAAACAGGTAAACAGAGCCCGGAATTTCTAAAAGAACTGAACTCACGTCGAATTACCGCCTTAGCCTATGAGTTCATTGAGGACAAAGTTGGAGGATTGCCTTTGGTCAGATCGATGTCAGAGATCGCCGGAAGCGCAGTAATGTTAATTGCAGCAGAATACTTAAGTAGTGTTAGCAATGGTAAAGGAATAATTTTAGGCGGAGTCACTGGAGTACCACCTGCAAAAGTGGTCATTATTGGAGCCGGAACAGTTGCTGAGCATGCTGCAAGAGCGGCACTTGGCTTAGGGGCAGATATTCAAATTTTTGACAATCATATTTACAAGCTAAGGCGCATTAAACATGCCCTAGGCCATCAGGTCTATACATCAACCATCGATTCTGCCATATTAACAACAGCACTAAAAGCAGCAGATGTGGTTATTGGAGCATTAAGATTAGAGAAGGGCAAGGGTATTTGTGTTGTAACAGAGGATGTGGTTGCACAAATGAAAGCGGAGTCTGTTATTATTGATGTAAGTATGGATCAAGGAGGCTGTTTTGAAACTTCTGAAATGACTACCCATAAAAATCCGGTTTTCAGAAAATACGATGTAGTTCATTATTGTGTAGCCAACATTGCTTCTCGTGTAGCCAGAACTGCCACTATCGCTTTGAGTAATATTTTAACACCAATTTTATTGCAAATTGCTAACCAAGGAGGTATTGAGGATATGATTTTCGCACAAAGCTGGTTTATGAAAGGTGTTTACACTTTTAAAGGAAATGTTACCAATCAGCATGTGGCAGGAAAATTTGGCTTAAAACATCGAGACTTGAACTTGATAATGGCAGCCAGATTTTAGAAATCTTTTATGAACACAAAAACTATAGTATTCAACCGGCCGACACTTTCAGATATAAAAAGAGCGCACCAAAGAGTATCAAGGTATACGCACATTACTCCGATACTTACATCGCAAAGCATAAATGAAATAAGTGGTGCCCGGATATTTTTCAAGTGTGAGAATTTCCAAAAGATAGGGGCATTTAAAATGAGAGGAGCTACTAACGCAATCCTGTCCTTGCACCCAGATGAAAGAGGGAAAGGTGTAGCAACGCATTCTTCAGGTAACCATGCACAAGCTGTTGCTCTCGCAGCTACACTCTCTGGAATAAGGGCCTACATTATAATGCCAAAAAATTCCCCGGCAGTAAAGCAGAAAGCAGTTGCGCACTATGGAGCAGAGATAATTCTTTGTGAAAGTACGCTTGAATCGAGGCAAGCCACTTTGGAGGTTGTACTGGACAAGACGGGCGCAATATTTATACCGCCATACGATGATTACACAGTAATTGCAGGGCAGGCCACCGCAGCTAAAGAGTTTTTTGAGGAACTGAGTGACTTGGAAGCTATCATAACTTCTGTTGGGGGTGGAGGCCTATTGAGTGGAACGGCATTGGCAGCAAATTATCTATCGCCAGATACTGCTGTGTATGCAGGAGAACCAGAGAATGCAGACGATGCATATCGCTCATTTAAATCTGGCAAATTACAGCCGATGGATGGCCCAATAACTATAGCTGACGGGCTAAAAACCTCCCTAGGGGTCAGAAATTTTGATATTATCAAGGACCTCGTAAAAGACATCTTTGTTGTAAGTGAGCAAGAAATAGTTGATGCGATGCAACTTGTCTGGGAACGTATGAAAATAGTTATTGAGCCTTCAAGTGCGGTAGCCGTTGCGGCCGTAATTAAACATCCGGAAGCTTTTAAAGATAAAAAAATTGGATTAATTGTCACTGGTGGAAATGTCGATCTGAGCAAGTTGCCATTTTAGCGATGGGGAGAAATCATCAAAGCAGCAAGATAAAAAAGACCTTTTCACTCACCTCAATGCACTGTTAGATTGGCCTGCGATATCAGTAGTGATCAGTAAGTACTACACTCGAGGCAAGAGAGCAATATGACTAAAAAGGGAACTTGTGAAGCTTTATTCGAGCAAATCAATGCCCCATTGGAGGCTCATTCGATTATTGTAAAACAAGGTGTGCCCATAGATGCACACATCATGGATACGCCCCTCAAACCGAAGGGCAAGCCAAAATATCAGATAGCCCAAGATAGGGAAGTGGAAGAACGCCCGTCAGAAGAACGCTCAAAGGAAGCGTCATCAAAAGAAGTGGAAAAACAAATACAACTGCCAATTTGAACGAGATTAATAATTTGGAAGAAGTTTTGGACCGTGCTGATTGACCCGAACATATCGCATTGAAAGCAGACAAAGGCTATCAGTCAAAGAAAAATGCAGACCTTTTGACCCATCTGGAGGCGTAAACACAAAAACCGGATCCCGGAACTTGTGAAATTCAAGATTTACGCTCTTTCTGCAACCTTTTGCAACGGTTTTAAGTTCTTTTGAAACCCATATCTCCAGATACTTTATCGACAAAGATTGCCTGCCCGTTGTAGTCCTTAATTGTTACTTCGACTACCTGATTGTCAGCTCCTACAACCTGAACGTTTACTTTATTCTTATCATCTGTTTCGTCCGGATTTTAAAAAAAATGTTGGGTGCTCTATTTTCTCGAAATGAGACAATGTCTGTTCAAGAATTTTGCCTCCCTTCTCAACTTCTATCTTGTACATTCCAACTGGAAAGTCTCTAAAGTTGTATGTGCGAGTAAAGGCTGTCTGTCATTTTTTCAATTTGACCAGTAAAAATCTTTTTACCCTTTTCGTTATAGATATTGAAGAATGCCTTGCTCTTTTCAGGTGTATCCACCGCTAATCTGTAGATATCGTGATCTGCTGTTTCAAAAAATGAAGCCTTATTCTATTGAGATGTTGTTTGTGCCGCAGCACTGCCCATAACTATTACGGGCAATACCATGATTGTTGTTAGTTTTTCAATTTGAGTTTTTTAATTTACCACTAACGTTTACGTAATTGCTCACATAAATGGTTGTGAATAATTATGAATAAGCAGTAACCCATTTGATTTTTAATAAAACTCATTAAAAGAATTCTTTCATTCTTTCGAAAAACCCCTTTTCGGCATTTGTAGGTTTGGGTTCAAAATTGGCTGAGTTTTTAAGTCCCTCAAGTATTTGACGCTCATTGGGTGTGAGTTGCTTAGGGGTCCAAACGTTTACATGAATTAACTGATCACCTTTATCGTAACCATTGATGTCCTTAATGCCCTTTCCTCTCAATCGTAATATTTTACCGCCTTGAGTACCCGGTTCGATTTTTATTTTAACCTTGCCATCAATAGTTGGAACTTCTATTGAGCTGCCCAGTGCAGCGTCTGTAAAGCTGATGTAAAGATCGAATATAACGTTGTTATTATCTCTTTGAAGTTGGTCGTGCTCTTTTTCTTCAATAACAATCAATAAATCGCCAGCTACTCCACCGCCAGGTGCCTCATTACCTTTTCCAGACATTGATAGCTGCATGCCCTCGGAAACGCCGGCTGGAATTTTAACAGATATTACCTCTTCTTTTGGTTTCAGGCCTGACCCGTCAACTCCTGGAGGCCTGTTATCAATAAGCTGTCCCGCACCACCACATGTATGACATGTTGAAGCTGACATCATTTGGCCCAGCATAGTGTTTACAACTTTCTTTACCTGGCCTGTGCCCTGGCAAACGTGGCATGATTTAAAAGTCATCCCGTCAGCCGCCATCATTCGATTGACCTTTATCTTTTTCTCAACGCCATTGGCCACCTCGTCTAAAGTCAGCTTTAATTTAATTCTGAGATTAGATCCTTTCCGTCGTCGAGTTCCTCTACTTCCTCCACCAAAAAAACTTTCAAATCCACCGCCACCACCGAAGACATCTCCAAATTGTGAAAAAATATCTTCCATGTTCATTCCGCCACTGAAACCTCCGGCTCCTCCCCTCATACCCTCATGACCAAACTGGTCATATCTTTGACGTTTCGAACTGTCGCTCAATACCTCATATGCTTCAGCCGCTTCTTTAAACTTGTTTTCCGCCTCAGGGTTATCAGGATTCTTATCGGGATGAAATTTGATAGCTACCTTGCGGTAAGCCTTTTTAATCTCATCTTGTGAGGCTCCCTTGTTTACACCTAAAATGTCATAATAATCCTTTTTGCTCATCTAATTATGCTCCTGTTACAACTTTTGCGAATCGCACAACCTTTTCGTTCAAGTAGTACCCACTTTCAACAACATCTACGATTTTTCCTTTCAATTTTTCTGATGGAGCAGGTATTTGAGTAATGGCTTCATGAACTTCCTCATTAAAATCATCGCCAATGGCGATCTTCATTGGTTTAACCCCTTTTTGTTCCAACACTTTTACCATTTTATGGTAAATCAGCTCCACCCCCTCTTTTTCTGCCGTATCGTTCTTTGCATCAAGAGCTTTTATAGCTCGCTCGAAGTCGTCGATTACAGGAAGTAATGCAGCTATTAAGTCTTCACTGGCAGTTTTGATTAAATCAATCCGTTCTTTGGTTGTTCGTCGTCTGAAATTGTCAAATTCCGAATAAAGACGTAAGTATTTTTCCTTTTGCTCTTCTAAACCATCTTTAAGTTGGTCAAGTTCTGGTTTTTCCTCTATAACCTCATCTTTATTACCTTCCTCGGAATTTGATTCAGGTACTTTGGTTTTAGAATCTTCACTTGCTAAGACCTCCTGCCCATTGTCCTCTAGCTTCTTTTTTCCTTTAGCTTTTGCCATAGACCTACCTATATTAATTCTGCAATTTTTGGAAACAATATCTCTGCCATTGATGCCAAATATGACAATATGACATAAGGGATTCTATTGAGTTGACTTATTCAAAGTCAACCATATCAAGTCTTTTAAATCATTCAGGCCCAGTTGCATAATACTGGAAATAAAAACGGTAGTTATTTCTTCAGGAAGCTCGGCCTTCATTGCTGCAACTAGTTCTTCGTCTAACAAGTCCGATTTGGAAATGGCTATAATACGTTCTTTATCTAGTAATTCAGGGTTGTATTTTTTGAGTTCGCCAAGAAGGATTTGGAACTCCGACTTTATGTCTTTGGAATCTGCTGGAATTAAGAAAACCAGCATTGAGTTCCTTTCTATATGTCTCAGAAATCGAATGCCAAGTCCCTTGCCAGCAGCGGCACCTTCGATTATACCGGGAATATCAGCCATGACAAACGACCGGTCATCCCTGTAGGCGACGACTCCGAGGTTTGGTGTAAGTGTGGTAAAAGGGTAATTTCCAATTTCTGGTTTGGCCGCTGAGATAGAAGATAGAAGTGTTGATTTACCAGCGTTTGGAAAACCTACTAAACCTACATCAGCTAATAGCTTTAACTCGAGAATGACCCGGCCTTCTGTACCTGGTTCACCAGGTTGTGCATGCCTTGGTGCTTGATTTGTGGCTGTACGGAAATGGAAATTGCCTAAACCACCTCGACCGGCAGGCATTAACACTAATTCCTGCCCTTCCTCCAAAACCTCTGCCAGTTGTTCTTCCGTGTCAGCATTTCTTGCAATTGTACCCAGAGGGACCTCTAGGATAATGTCCTCACCCTGAGATCCAGAACGTTTAGACGCTTCTCCCGGATTGCCGTTATCTGCATGTATATGTTTGCGATGTTTTAAATGAAGTAATGTCCAAAGTTGTGTGCTACCTTTTAGAATAATATTAGCACCTCGCCCCCCGTCCCCTCCATCTGGTCCTCCCAGAGGAACATGTTTTTCACGACGAAAATGGGTGAATCCTGGTCCCCCTGCCCCTGAGCGGCAGAAAATCTTAACGTAATCAATAAAATTTGAAGAAGACATCCTTGATATGGAGGCCTATAGCAAATCAATCACCTTGGCAAGGCTACTGAAAATTTTATCAATAGAACCCACTCCTTCAGTTTTGTGGTATTTACCCTGCTTTTCATAATATTCAGCAACAGGCAAAGTTTCATCCTTGTAGACTTTGATTCGTGTATTTATCTTATCGTCATCCTGATCGTCAACCCGACCACTGGTGAGTGCTCTTTTCTTTATTCTTGTCTTCAACTCTCTATCGGGAACTTCGAGCGCAACCATCCCATTGATGTAATCACCCAATTTTGTCATCAATCCATCCAGAGCCTCAGCCTGAGCCACTGTTCTTGGAAAACCATCAAAGATAAACCCATGGGTATCAGGGGTATCTTTGATCTTATCTTCCACCATTCCAATCACCACACTATCTGGTACCAGTTTACCTTCGTCCGTGTATTTCTGTGTGGTTTTCCCTAATTCAGTTCCTTCATGTAGGTGTTTCCTGAAAAGGTCACCGGTAGAAAGATGTGAAAGCTGATATTTCTCAATAATCTTCTCACTTTGAGTGCCCTTACCTGATCCGGGAGGTCCAAATAGTACAATATTTAACATAATACAAATAGTACAATATTTAACATAATATCTTATATTACTTCGAAAAGTTGCGAAGATAGCAGCTTCAGTTGAATAATATTTCTAATCGAGTCTCAAAATTGCCGTAATTTCATATCTCGTGCGAAAGATTGTTTGAACATCAATACTTACTTTAATTATTCGCTATGAGCTACCTGTTTAACGACTTCAAAGGCTGGAAATCCTATTGTGAAGAAAAAAAGCTTGAACTCCACCAGTCTGTAATAGAATACGAAGTGGCTCACAACAAGAAAGATGAGTCGATGATTTGGATTGGGCTTGAACAAGCATATCATGTAATGAGTGATGCGGTTAAAACTGGTTTATCTGAAGACATGAAATCTCGTTCGGGGATGATTAATAACGGAGCCAAAAAAGTATTTAATTCTAACGTCACTGTACTTTCCCGTGAATTTACTCTCCTTATCTCCAGAGCTCTTGCGGCTAAAGAGGTAAACTCCTGCATGGGTAGAGTAGTAGCGGCACCAACAGCTGGTGCTTCGGGTATTTTACCTGGCATAATGGTCACCCTTCAGGAAATTCATCACCTGGATGATCGGAAAATATTAGAAGGCTTATTGGTGGGTGCTGGCATAGCTTTAATTATTGAACAAAAAGCATCCTTAGCTGGAGCGGTTGGAGGTTGCCAGGCAGAAACTGGTAGTGCTGCCGCAATGGCTTCTGGAGCCATTGTCTATTGCTTGGAAGGAAGTATTGACCAAGTCTTTAATGCCGTTGCTATCACTATACAATGTATGCTTGGGCTTATTTGTGATCCGGTTGCAGGATTAGTTGAAGTGCCCTGCGTAGTAAGAAATGCAAGTGCTGCAGCTATTGCCAACTCATCTGCCCAAATTGCACTTGCCCAGGTTGATGCTGTGATTCCAGTTGATGAGTGCGTTCAGGCAATGGGTGAAGTTGGAGAAAGTATGGAAGACAGGTATAAAGAGACTGCATTAGGTGGACTTGCCGCAACCTTAACTGGTCAGAAAATTTCGGATAGAGTTTTAATTAAGGATATAGAGATCATCCCTAATAATGAGGAGTCGTTGCTGGGATAACATATAAGTTCAGTGTTGAGATTCTTTCAGCCTAGGATTCAAAATGCGTTCCAAATCAGCTGGCGAATCAATACTGTGACTGTCCTGAAGAGTTTCAACAACTTTAACCTTATACCCATTTTCTAACCATCTTAATTGTTCCAGCGATTCCGCCAATTCCAATGTCGACAGTGGTAATTGATTAATTTTTTGAAGCACGTCGGTACGATAGGCATAGATGCCAATGTGTTTGTAAAAGCCATGGTAGTCCTCCTTGTTCTTAAATAAGGGAATTGATGATCTACTGAAATAATGGGCAAAGCTGTCCTTGCTGAAAACGACCTTGATGATATTAGGATCTTCGAATAGTAATCTGTTTTTTTCCTGTTTTACCAATGTCCCCAACTCAACTTCAGAACTCAAAGAATCGGCTAAAAGATCAATCTGAATGGGTGAAATGAAAGGTTCATCCCCCTGGATGTTAATCACAAAATCATAATGCACCGACGAATTGGATAGCACTTCACCGCACCTCTCCGTACCATTTTGGTGCTTGTCGGACGTAAGCATAACCTTACCTCCAAAATCACTCGCATGGGATGCAATTCGTTGATCGTCTGTAGCGACAAGAAGATCGTCCAACATTTTGGCCTTCGCAGCTTGCTCATAGACCCTTTGAATCATGGTCTTGCCCTCTATATCAATCAGAGGTTTCCCTGGAAAACGAGTAGATGCATACCTTGAAGGAATTATCCCTAGGATTTTCATTCAACTATTTACTTCTTTCACCTTGAAAGAGGTTCCCTCTTCACCAATTACTTCAATCTCAACATCCTGAGCAATATAGTTGCCTCGCGTAAAGGCATCATATACATCATCCTCAATCATAATTTTACCGCTTGGGCGAAGATTAGTATATGCCTTTCCTCGCTTACCTAACATGGATTCTTTTCTAAAACTGGCCGCATTAAAGCCTTCTTCCTTAGCCTGAACATCTTGTAGTGCAACTCTTTTGAATACGTTGGAATCAGCTAGCCTTACCCCTCCAACGAATATCAGAATGAAGGAACCCATTAATCCTGCCAATGTGGTTGAAACGGCCAGGAATATTGACTCTGGGGCTACAAATGAAAAATCAAGGTCATCATTATTCAACATGACAAGAACCAGGGAACTCAAGGTTAAACCGATGCCAAGAATACCGGCTACGCCAAAGCCCGGAATAACGAAGATTTCTAAACCTATTAGTGCTATTCCCACAAAAAACAGGGCTATTTCCCAATTTTCAGCCAATCCGTTCAAATAATATGGAACGAAATAAAAGACGAGTGCAATGAGTGCTGCCAATATTGGGAAACCAACTCCCGGGGTTTGTAATTCGAAATAAATACCACCTAGAATCACTAAAATAAGGATGCCACTTATTAAAGGATTCAGAAAGAATGCGATGACTTTATTTGTAGAGTCAAGCTTGTAAATATTAATCTCGTAGTTAGTCATGCCAACTCGGGTAAGTAACTCATCAATATTTTTTACCTGCGCTTCGCAAAAACCAAATTTTATTGCCTCAGATGTCGAAAGTGTTATCACCTTGCCTGCGGCCGAGATACTGTCAATTGTGATAGTCTCATCAACCATGGCTTCAGCAATTCGGGGATCTCTCCCATTAGCTTCTGCCGTTGATCTCATCATTGACCTCATATAGGATTGATATTTATCGGGTGCAGCCTGACCCTCAGCAGTTACCACCGTAGCTGCTCCTATACTTGATCCTGCGGCCATGTAGATGCTGTCACAAGCAATTGATATTAAGGCACCGGCACTTGCAGCGTCTTTATTGATAAAGACATGAATTGGCTTTTCGAATTCCAGGACCATGGTGCGAATGTCATCAGCGTCATTCACTGCACCTCCGTAGGTATCCATCTCGATTATAACCATATCGGCTTCACTGTCAACCGCCTCCTCAAGAGCGAGTTCTACATAGTGATTCATTCGAGGATCAATCTCCGCTTTGATCTCCATCACAAAAACCTTTGCCGGCACATCTTCATCTTCCTGATAAAAATTGGCATGACTCTGGTGGGTAATAGTAGAAATCAAAAGAATAAACAGCCACTTCATCTGATATGGGATTTTATACAAATTTAGTTTGAATCACGTAGAAATAATGTTAACGACACTCAAATAGATAATGATTCAGGCCGAGTTCTCTATTCTCTAATTTAATTACGCTACAATGGGCAAAATGAGTCTTTTGAAAATAGATCTATTCACGTGAACTTTACGCTATGAAAATTGTGCTGATTATCAACTTGTCTTTTTCCTTTCTTGGCCTATTGGCAACACCTGGTTCGAGCCTTGATTCGCTTCGCGTCGAGACTAAGAATGGAAAGAAGTTTGTCATTCATCAGGTAGAACCAAAAGAGACTCTTTTTGCCATTTCCAGGCGATATCAAGTGCCTGTTGATGCCATCACAAATGAGAATCCGGGTGCCCTTGAAGGAATTAGTATTGGTCAGGAGTTGACCATTCCATTGCTACTCAGTAATAATTCCACAATCGACACGCCAGAACAAATAAATCATTTTGTAGACATCGGCGAGACACTATATGCAATATCAAAGAAATATGCGGTAACAATCGATGATCTAAAACTGTGGAATAATTTATCTTCAAATGAGCTAAATGTCGGGCAGCAATTGAAGGTCTATCTAACATCCATTGATGAAAAAACACCGCTGTTAGTACTCAAAGAATCAACTGGCGCATCTACTTTAAATACCTCCAGTAAATATCACATTGTTGAAGAGCAACAAACACTCTTTGCAATATCGCAGAAATACCAAGTCTCCATTGAAGAACTTCAAACCTGGAATGAACTTGATGGTGCAAACATCTCCATAGGCCAGCGATTGATAGTTGGGGAAAAAGCTGGAGAAACAATTCCAGTTGATCCGGTGGCAATTATTGAAACCGTGATTGAACCTCAAAAAAAGGTTAATACAGCCTCCATATCCATTCCAATTGAAGTAGCACCAGAAGTAATGCCGATTGATGCAGGTGACGTTCCTGAGTTCAATTCAATAACTGCTATGGAAGGAGATCTTGAAAAGGTATTTGAGGAGGGTATGGCCATGGTAATTGCCAATATCACTGATACCAAAAAATATCTTGCCCTTCATCGAACAGCGGACGTCGGAACTGTGATGAAGGTCAAAAACATGATGAATGATCTGGCCATTTATGTCAGGGTTGTAGGCAAACTTCCAAATACCGGTGATAATACGAAAATACTGCTCAAGCTTTCAAGAACTGCCTATGAGCGACTTGGTGCAGTTGACCGACAGTTCCCTGTTGAGGTATCCTATATCCCCTAGCCATTGAATCAGTCTGAGCTCAAGGATTTTCTTGATGAGAAAGTCCGACTGTATAACAATCCCTCATTCATTGAGGACGACCCAATTTCAATCCCTCATTTATTTCAGAAAAAGCAGGACATAGAAATCGCTGGATTTTGGGCTGCTGTGCTGGCCTGGGGACAGCGTAAAACAACAATTAATAAGTGCAAAGAACTTTTCGAAATAATGGACTTTGCTCCGCATGATTTTGTCCTCAATCATTCCGATATGAACCTGAAAAGGCTGGAAGGGTTTAAGCATCGGACCTTCAACACAACTGATGTACTCTATTTTGTTCACTTCTTCAATCAATATTATCAAGCGCACGATTCTCTTGAAGATGCTTTTAAGCCTAAGAGTGTAGATTCCGGTATTGAAAGCAGACTGGTCCATTTCCACCACCAATTCTTTGCCCTGGCAGATTATCCTGAACGGACCAAAAAACACATTGCGACACCTGAGAGAAAATCCGCTTGTAAACGGATCAATATGTTTCTCCGGTGGATGGTTAGGAAGGACGATAAGGGAGTGGATTTTGGTCTTTGGAAGAATATTAAACCCAGTGAATTAATCTGTCCCTGTGACCTTCATGTGGACAGGGTAGCAAGAAGATTGGGACTGATTACCCGCAAACAAACCGATTGGCAAACTGCTCTTGAATTGACAGAAAATTTAATAATGCTTGATCCTGAAGATCCGGTCAAATATGATTTTGCACTATTCGGGTTAGGGGTGCTTGAAGGCATGAGGTAGTGTTGCAATACTTTTTTTGCCACATACTTTAAACAACTCTTGGGTTCAACAAGAAAAAAGAAACAGATCTTTTCTTGTTCATTGGAATAGTTATCGTATAATTTTTTCAACCTTTTGCGCTAATAAATTGAGATTTTACAAAAAAATAAAAACTTACGATTGACCTGGGTGGGTTGCATATAGTTATGCCACTTCAGCAATAATAGTAGATGATGGAGACCAAGTGACACAAGTCATAAGTTTATTCTTATTGCCGGTATGTTTGAATGATAACAGAACAAATCATTGGAAAGTTTCGAAGAATATTAGGCTAACCCAATAAATTCGAATCTCATAAATTGGCTATGGTTTGGCTATGGTTTCTATTGAAAATTAGTTTACACTACCTTGGTGTGCTTATAAATGAGGCCGCAACAAAGATTCAAATTATTGCTAATGAGTATCTTAACCCTTTACTTTTCATATTATTTGATGATCTCTATACGTCTAAGGAATTGTTACTAAATAATATGACCATTACTGAGGGCTAATAGAATAATTCCATTCCCCATGAAAAGCACTTGGGGAGATACTGATGTTTTCCATTTTTTCATCACTTATTTTGATACCTGTTTTGTAAGAACCCTTATCTATTTGGCAATCAACTTCAAGTCCTTTGTTTGTTTTTGTGGCCCCTATTAATTTGATCATTACCTCATAACTGACCAAAGGCCTTCCTCTCCAGTTCTTGGAAATATAAGAAAACAAGCGGTGTTCTATTTTATTCCATTTGCTTGTGCCTGGTGGGAAATGAACAACCTCTATGGTCAACCCTGCTTCATTGGCCAATTTTTGCAGCTCATATTTCCATAGCCTGTTCCTGGAACCGTTACTGCCACCCCCATCTGCGGTAATAAGTAGTGAATCAGCATTGTTATGATAATAAATACCCATCTCATACCACCAATTCCTGATACTTTGGACGGCAAATTCGGCTGTATCCTTTGTGATGCCAACATTGACCCAACCTTTGTTCTCTTTCAGGTCATAAACCCCATAAGGTATGGCCACCCCTTCGGCATCTGTAAGAAAATCATAAGCGTTTACTTTTGAAGGTGATCCCTTTGGGTTCCATTCTGACCCATTGTTTTTGTAATTGCCAATCAACTCTCGCTTTTTTGCGTCTACCGAAACAACAGGCTGGTTTCTCTTTAAGTATTGATTGACCTTGTCATTTATGTGTTCAAATTGAGCATCCCTGTCTTTATGCCCCTTACCTTCATAAGTCTTTCGGTTAGCTTGTAAACTAAAGCCATGGGTTTTCAATGCCTCTCCAATCACCCTGTGGCTTATGTGTACACCCGAGCCCTTAAGGGCGGACTCAATATTCCTCAGGCTTTTACTGACCCATTGTAAGGCTGATTGGGGCTCCCCACGTGTATGGGGCTCTATGAATTGCTTTATCTTTTCCCATACCAGACCAGTTACTTTTTTCTTTCTCCCTGCCCCGACTTTCCTCAAAGGTCGGTTTACCAATAGGTGGTCTTTTGCCCCCAATTCGCTTATACCTTTGTTGATTGTATTATGCGAAACCCCAGTCAATTTTTCTATCTTCCTTTTACCCCCACGGCCTAAAAACTCAGCTTCTGAGGCAAGGTAAATACGTTTCTGACCCTCATTTAAACAAGGCAGTACCAGATTGATCTTCTTCAGTAATTTTTCGTCTTCCATTCTGTGAAGTTCGATGAAAAATATACAATAGTCAATCTGTTTCGTAACAATTACTAAATGAGTAGACGTTATCTCTGAAATTCCCAATGCTTCTAATGGTCCCTTTACTTAGGGCTTCCTCAGATAGCTCAAAAAGTAGCTATAGAGGATATAAAGAATGATTTTCAGGGTAAAAAGACTTGATTAAATGCGAGGTTATTTGTATATGATCAACTATACTTCCCAGTTCCAATCTAAAATCGAAGGGTTTTCCTCGATCAACCACATCAAACTCAACCCTGACAATAGGTGGATAGCCCTTAGTGGCCTTTTGCCTTGGGACGAGCTGGTAAATATCTATAAAAGAAACTGGCCTGAAAAGCCCGAAGGGCAAATTTAAAGATAGATGCCACGGTGGCTGACCAATACATCACCTGCCCCAATGACCCTGGGCTGGTCAATGAGGCACGTAGGAAGACCGAAAAGATGGTGGACAGACTGTTCGGATTGTTAAGGGACAAGGTTGATGTCAAGCCCGGGACTTACCGCAAGGTGGCCCGTCAAAGGTATTTGCAAGAGGCCAAAAAGAAGAAAAAGTCAACGGTATCGATCCGAAAGGCCATTCGTGTATTGCTCAACTGTGTGAAAAGGAACCCGGGCCATATTGATCAAATGCCGGATCATTTGCAAGGGCCTTTCCCGTTTTCCCACAAAGTACAACTTGAACTGATGGTCATCCACACCCTTTATGAACAGCAGCAGGGCATGTACGACCAACGGTCACATCAATGCAGTGACCGGATCGTAAGCATCTCCCAGCCCCATGTGTGTCCAATAGTAGGTGGCAGGCAGGGCAAAGACGTGGAATTTGGTGCCAGGCTTGGCCTCTCCCTTATGGATGGGTTCATGACCAGGGACAACCTGAGCCGGGATGCTTATAATGAAAGTGGGGATTTGCCCAGGCAGGCTGAAGCCTATAAGGCTTTGTCTGGTCATTACCCCGAACTTATACAAGCCGATAAGATTTATGCTACCCATGCAAACCGTACCCTGGTGCAGGCAAAGGTGCATCAGGCTTACGGCCACACCAAAAGGCAAGCCAGTTAAAAAAACCGGCTTACCAGAAAGCCAAATCAAAAAAAGAGTATGCCGAAAGGAATGCAATCGAAGGAAGGATCGGCAATGCCAAACAGGTCTGCTCCCTCAATGAAATCAAGGCAAAGCTTAAAACAACTTCACAAACCTGGATAGCAGCTACCCTGTTTGTGCTCAACATTTCCAGAATGGCCGCTTTGACAGGCAACACTTTTTGAGTAAGCCTTAAGTAGCATAAAACATAGTTTAAATTGTGAGCTGGTTAGAGGGGCATTATGGATTGTCATTCCTATTTTGACGGCTATATTTGTGTTTAAGAATATTTTTTTTCAATACTAAAGGAAAGTGGTTCAAAATGCAAAAATATTTTGCCCATAACGTTCAACTAAAATGAGTATGCGCCCCAGTTGCTAGAAGCACTGAAATTTCCTGTTTGCATTGCCTTTTAAAATGGCTCTATTCTCATATTCATTTTAGTGTTTGTTGGGGGTAGTTATTTTAAGTTTTTCTTCAATGTTGCCTTCACAAAATCAGGAAGTTCGGTTCCTTCTTGTTCTGACATTTCCTTCAATTTATCAAAATCTTTTACTTCATCATCTTGCCACGTCAGATCAAGACGTCTAATATCTTTCATAGCAACATGGGTGTAATTTTCAGGATAAGCCCAATAGCAAGCTTTACAGACATCTAGACTTCGTTTTTTCAACCAGTTCTCACAATGTTCACAGCTCCATGATTTAGCTCGATTGCTCGTGCTGCTCAAAAGCATAAAATCCTCAACATCTAATTCGACTTCCGAATTGTCTCCTGATATTTGGTAAGGTGTTCGATGATCAATTTGTAAGGCTTTTGGTTCAAGTTCCGCCTCACTAATGAGGCATTGTGAACCGTAGCGTTCGACTAGTTTGGTCTTAAAGTCTTTAGGCCAGTTAATTCTTCCTTTTAAGCGATCTGCTCTGACACTGTCAAAGTCTCCAAATTTATAGGCGGCTATGTTCCTATCACCATCTTTGGATTTTAGTCTGAATGTTTCAAGAGGAATTCCTGCCTCTCGTACGTCACGAACAGCTCTTGGAGGATGATTATATCCATAATCCTTTTCAAGTTCTTCAGTTGTTATGTGTCCATGCTTGAGGATGTGATCAATAACAATTCGAGCTCGCTTATTGGTGATTTGATTTATTATTTCGAGAAATTCCTTTGGAATTTTTTTCTGGCTCATATCAATTCAAGCTGTTTAGGTTTAAGCGATACATTTTCTGGAAGCACATCAAGTCCAATTCGTTCCACCAATGAATCAGATAAATAAAGTGCTTCATAGGTTATATCACTTTGACCTAGCAAAGTCGATTGAGTTGATCGACCAACTTCAATCATGATTTTTTTGAGATTCAGGTGATCCGGTAAATCTTCTCCATATGTCTTATCACCTGTTTTTCCATCGTAGCTTATTATGTATGAGATGTTCCTTTCGTTCAAAATTTCTAGGTTCGAAACAAACTGATCGAATAAAATTCCACTAAAGTATCTTGGATCTCTGTTTTTACAGGTTCCTTGATAAGGAGGATCCATATAAACCAAATCCTCTTCATTAGCCATTTCAAATATTTTTGAATAATCCGTAGAATAAAATTCGGTTTTACCATTTAAATATTTTGAGAGAGCAAAAATTTCCTGTTTCATATTGACAGGATTCTTACCCTTTCTTCTATTATCGGCAGATTGATTAAAATCACCGTTTGCGTTGTACCGAACCGCACCTTTTATACACCGTGCAAGAACGTAAAGAAAATCGTCACTCCTTTTTTCCTTGTTGAATCGTTCTCTTGTCGCTAAGAAAAATTCTTTCTCACTACTTAATTGTTCGTTCCAAAGTTTTTCGTAGTCTTCCGAGATCTGAGCAGGTTCATTAATGATAGTTTCAAGTAGATTAACAAGGGATTCATTAATATCATTGATAATAAATTCTTTTGCTTTATTCCGCATCGCTGCTGCTATGCTTACTGCTGCCGAGCCAGAAAAAGGTTCAATTAGTCGCCCAAGTCCTTCAGGGAAATAGTTCAAAATAAATGGTGCTAAAGCTCTTTTACTTCCTTGATATGGAATTGGTTGTGGTGTTCTCATACTTCAAAGTTAAATTTTTCCATTGGCACAGTCAATTCCCCACAACGTCTATGTATGGTGAGTGCGCTTGCACTTTCCAATATCACTAAAGTATCGAATTGCACAGACAGTTGAAAGTAGTTCGAAAGCGCATTCACTATACATTTTGTTAGGTTTTCGTGTTTTTCAGTTCTGGTGCGTTGACAACAGGTATACTCTTTGGCAGATTTTGGTAGTGGGTTGGCTGTGTGATCTGACAATGTGTATGTCTGTTTTGGGCGGGCTATTTCTGCGTTGATGTTACATGCTTAACAAACAAATATTAGCTCTGTGTTCAGTTGGAAAGCTTGATAGATAGGCTTTTGGAATCACAAGTTGAACATCATACTTTTCCATCTCTTTAAGTTGATTTTTCGAAATTCCTTGTTGGAGAGTAAAAAGGTGCTTTATTTTAATTTTGTCAGCTTCATTTAGGATTTGTCTCCATCGATCCTTGCAAGTTGTCTTAGATACAAGTAGAAGTAACCCGTTGTGCATTTAGAAAAAAGATTGCTCATGTGATATAAAAATCGTATATTTAATTGAACATCAACCAGTTAAATATCATGAACAATCTTATTGAAAATTACGAAATTATCTTGAATAACTTAAAATTAACTTGTGGGGATATCAATAGTTTTACACAAATCAGAACCCCTAAGTTAAATAATTTAGAACTAGTAAGCCTTAACCTTACCGCTGAATACATCTCTATAAACACTGAAGTACAATTATTTAGATGTTTAAAAGGCTCTTATTTAGAAACTAAAATAGAGCGAAGTGTTTATAATAAAAGGCGTAGAAAACGATTTGATTATACAGAATCCATAAGAAAACGATTAAGTGAAAGGTTTGCTGAATTTACCGATGTTTTTGTGGTAGACTCTATGCCAAGGTCTATTTGTAAATATGCAAGAGCTGCACGTTCAAATATATGCTCTACTTACCATATACAGTCTACATTTTGGCATTGCACCTCACAAAAAAACAAGTATTTTGGATATAAACTTCATGCGATTTGTGACAAAAACGGTGTCTTTCATTCCTTTGATTTAGCACCAGCACATATTCACGATATTAATTACCTTAAAGATGTAAAACACAACTTAAATAATTGCACATTAATAGGGGACAGAGGCTAGATAAGTGCTGATTATCAGTTAGATTTGTTTACATATTCAAATATTGAGTTATCGATTCCAATGCGAAAAAACCAACATAATTATGTGCCTTTTTCAAAAGTAAAAGGAAAAATAAGAAAGCGTATTGAAACTAACTTCTCTCAATTGCATGGGCAGTTTTTGTGGGCAACTAATCATGCTAAATCTTTCTTAGGACTAGCCACCAGATTGCTCTCTAAAATAACTGCTTTTACTATGATTCAATACTTAAATTTCTTCGTCTTTAATAAACCTATAAACAATATTAAAACGAACTTAGCCTAAATGCACAACGGGTAATACATAACGTGTAATATTTCAGAATGCCTTGCAACGATCTTACTCTGTGCCTCAGTCTGCTTATCAGAAAGCCAAATCCAGAAAAGAGTACGCTGAAAGAAATGCCGTTAAGGGCAGGATTGGGAATGCCAAACAGGCCTACTCTCTCAATCAAATAAAAGCCAGGCTCAAATCAACTTCGCAAACCTGGATTGCTGCAACCCTCTTTGTCCTCAAGCTTTCAAGAGCAGCAGCTTTAATGGGCTGGACTTTTTGGGAAAACCCTATTTACACAACCGTTTTTCGCAGGTCGACCCTGTCAATAACAGGCAACAGTAACAAACTAAAAAGAGTTACATCATGTAACTCTTTTTAGTTTAAGGGTGGAAGACCGGACTTGAACCGGCGACCTCCTGAACCACAATCAGGCGTTCTAACCAACTGAACTACAACCACCATTTAAAAGGGATGGCAAAGTTAAGTAGCTCACGAGAATTTTCTATGTGTGTGATGCCTTTAAATAAATTGACCTAAATAGGGCTTACTCAAAAAGTGTTGCCTGTCAAAGCGGCCATTCTGGAAATGTTGAGCACAAACAGGGTAGCTGCTATCCAGGTTTGTGAAGTTGTTTTAAGCTTTGCCTTGATTTCATTGAGGGAGCAGACCTGTTTGGCATTGCCGATCCTTCCTTCGATTGCATTCCTTTCGGCATACTCTTTTTTTGATTTGGCTTTCTGATAAGCCGGTTTTTTAACTGGCTTGCCTTTTGGTGTGGCCGTAAGCCTGATGCACCTTTGCTTGCACCAGGGTACGGTTTGCATGGGTAGCATCAATCTTATCGGCTTGTATAAGTTCGGGGTAATGACCAGACAAAGCCTATAGGCTTCAGCCTGCCTGGGCAAATCCCCACTTTCATTATAAGCATCCCGGCTCAGGTTGTCCCTGGTCATGAACCCATCCATAAGGGAAAGGCCAAGCCCGGCACCAAATTCCACGTCTTTGCCCTGCCTGCCACGTACTATTGGACGCACATGGGGCTGGGAGATGCTTACGATCCGGTCAACTGCATTGATGTGACCGGATCGTACATGCCCTGCTGCTGTTCATAAAGGGTGTGGATGACCATCAGTTCAAGTTGTACTTTGTGGGAAAACGGGAAAGGCCCTTGCAAATGATCCGGCATTTGATCAATATGGCCCGGGTTCCTTTTCACACAGTTGAGCAATACACGAATGGCCTTTCGGATCGATACCGTTGACTTTTTCTTCTTTTTGGCCTCTTGCAAATACCTTTGACGGGCCACCTTGCGGTAAGTCCCGGGCTTGACATCAACCTTGTCCCTTAACAATCCGAACAGTCTGTCCACCATCTTTTCGGTCTTCCTACGTGCCTCATTGACCAGCCCAGGGTCATTGGGGCAGGTGATGTATTGGTCAGCCACCGTGGCATCTATCTTTAATTTGCCCTTCGGGCTTTTCAGGCCAGTTTCTTTATTGCCTTTTGGGCGGTCAATATCAGGGTATGCTATCCTCATGATGGTTTTCGAAAATTCATCAAAGGTCTCATCGCCTAACTTCTTGCGCATCTCTGTGAACAGTGTGGGTGAGGACAATTCATCAGGGTTGTAATGGTCCAAACCAGGGAAAAACTGCATATATGGGTTTTCACTAATGGTCATCAAAGTCTCTTCGTCGGACAACTTCAATTTGTGCTTTATAATAAAAGCCCCAATGATGTGCCTGGGGTTGGTCCCCTTTGCCCCCATATGGCCGCTGAACTTCCTTTTATAGATATTTACCAGCTCGTCCCAAGGCAAAAGGCCACTAAGGGCTATCCACCTATTGTCAGGGTTGAGTTTGATGTGGTTGATCGAGGAAAACCCTTCGATTTTAGATTGGAACTGGAAAGTATAGTTGATCATATACAAATAACCTCGCATTTAATCAAGTCTTTTTACCCTGAAAATCATTCTTTATATCCTCTATAGCTACTTTTTGTGCTATCTGAGGAAGCCCTAAGTAAAGGAGATTGGGAACATAAGGGTTGCGACCTAATCCATGAAATATGGACTCCCAGGAGTAGCCTGGATGAAACGTTTGGAAAGCAATAGCCGCTATTTTTCAATAGCTTCAACACCTGCGCCCCTATTCAGGAATTTTAACAACTTATCGCGGGATGATTCTTTATCAAGCCAAAACTCACGGCTGTGAAGATTGGTATATGGCCAGTCCTTTTTAGCCATAATGAATGGCCGGAAAGCATGTGCCTGTTTAGCGGAAACTCCTTCAAAGTAAAGGTCGTCGTCAGTCATAATAAGCCCTTTATATTCCCCTGATTTCTTAACCGTTAAGTCAGCAAATGGCAAATCTTCATTCAGTTCAAAAACAGATAGCTCTGGTATTTCCCATGACTTTAGCAGACTCTTTAAGTACCAATCAATGTGGAATATTCTTAATTTTTCCGGATTAGAGATCTTTGAACCCTCTGAAATAGCCAGTGCATATTCTAAATATTTCTTAAAGAGTTTGGGCCCTTGATTTTTACTTTCATCAACTTTTAATTGAGCAGGATGAATACTACTAACCACGAAGATTTTGTCTCGTGCCCTGGTAATAGCCACGTTAAGCCTGTTTTCACCTCCTTCAACATTTAAACTGCCGAACTGCATGTTCATTTTATTTTTACCATCCGGAGCATACCCAATAGAGAAGATAATGATGTCTTTTTCATCACCTTGTACATTCTCTATGTTTTTGATGAATAAACTTTCTGGTATAAGAATTCCCTTGTCGATGGCATATTCCTCAACGATGTCCATAATCAGAGATTGTTGGAACGAGTTAAAGGTTATCACTCCAATTCCTTTTTCCGGCTCGTTCTTTAAAATATCAAAAACTATATTTGCGATGGTGTGAGCTTCGACAAGGTTGGTGCCACGCTCCCAAATACCATCTACTTTGAGGTATTTTATTGAAGATTCTCTTACATTAATGTCATTGAAATCTGGCAGTAAACGAAGTTTATTATCATAGAAATGATTGTTGGAGAAGTTTATTAAGTCTAATGACTTACTTCTATAATGACCTTTCAATTGAACTTGCATCAGATGTTGTTTTGCGAGGTTTAATAGAGAATCAACATCAAGTTCAGGTAAATCGTCTTCATTTTCATCTTTCCACTTTACTCGATAAAGGTCATTAGGTTTAAGTTGTTTGTCGTCACCTGTAATTACTATTTGTTTGCCTCGGTACATAGCAGGCAAGCCTCTTTCTGCGAAGCATTGGGACGCTTCATCAAAAATAACCAGGTTAAAGACCTCATTCATTGGAAATATCGCCGAAGCTGCTTCCGGAGAAACCATCCAACAAGGAATTAAATCAAAAACCTCATCATGAAAATGATTAATCAATTTCCTGACAGGCCATATCCGTCGTTTTTTGGTTACCTGATGATTCAACTCTCGATAGGATACTAAATTGTTGAGTCTGTTGAACTCTAAGTCATGGTAAGTTCTTTCTCGAGTTTTTAGTAATAAAATATCATTGCTTATTTGCAGTTTTTCCGCTACAGATTCCTGCAATTCAGCTTCGAACTTTTCAAATTTTAATGCCGAAACGGAAGTAAGAATTGGGTATTTAGTTTCAATATGGTCAATCCAGGCCAGGCGTAAACTGTTTTGAAAGACTTTTTCAAGTGATTCCTCTTTTATTTCACCAACTTCCTCTTTTAGTTTAATGAAAACAGCTTTTTCGAATTCTTTCAACGAGGATTGTATGGAATCGTTGTCAACTAATGAATCAAAATCCTTGGTTAATGATTTTGCGGTGTCTTTAGCAAATTGTTCATCAACTGCTATTTGATTGATTTGCTTATCTGTGAGATAGTCTGACCATTGACTCTTTTCCTCATAGACAATTCTCATCACTTCCAATAGGGCATGGACTTGTTCTTGAAATTCATTGGAAGATGTTTTCTGCAGGTTGAAATAACGCTCCAGACTTCTTAATGAGTTAAATATAAGTTTTGCATTTAATGCCCTTCTTTGATAATAAAACCAATTTTGGAGATCAATTTTTAATAATGTTGAAGGGAATGATTTTAGCCATTTTTTACTTTTCAGCTTCGTGGTATTATGCTCTAAGTTCAGTCTGTTGTCTACTTTCTCAACCAGTATTTTGAAGCCTTTCTTGTCACTTTGAAGACCATTTGCCACCAGTACTCTTGAGATTAATATTTTCTCCTTTGAAAAAAGTCTCCAGCGGATCCATTTAAAAATATTTTTTCTGGTCTGCATGCTTTTATGCAGTGCTTCTTGTAACCGTCCTAGTTCCTTGATGTCCTGACTGGTCTCGGGCCCCACACCTTTGTAACAGTCCATCAGTGTTCTTTCAGTATTTGAAAGCCAGAGGCTGTCAGTGTCCTTATTTGGATAGGAGACCATGTGTTTGAAATGTTCAAAGACATTATCATCTTTCAGGAGAGATAGCATTTCAATAATGCTCTCCTTGTTATTATAGATTGTGGTTTCATCTTCAATATCAATTTCGTTTCCAACAATTTTCAATGTAGAAGAAGCTACTTCGGATCTGATCCGAGGTATTCTTAAAACATATTTCTGAATCTTTTTGAGATCTGATATTCCATATTCGGCAAAGTTTTTTCTGGAATGCCAAGGATAGTTTTCCTTTTCAAATTTTGTTGCATAGGCAGATAGAAACTTCAATTTTCTTAGAAAATCATCGAATTTAGAATCGAATTTAAAGTCTTTATATTCTTGTTTGATGTTTATTGATGGTAGTGTAAGATCAGAGGTGAGGTATAGTTCCTTCACTGATTTCCCACATTCTAATTCATTAAAAAGGGCACTCTTATACTCTTCAAGTTCTTCGGTGATTTGGTCGATTGTTCTGCTGACTTGGAGAAATCTTCTTTCAAGTTGAATGGCATCTAAGGAGTTGTTTTTTTGTCGGTATTCACTTAATCGTTCAATTTGATTAGCAACTTGTTCGTAAATTTCTTTCCGGTCATTTTTGAAATCATGAACGAGCCCAACAAAGTCCACAATATCTTTTTTCTTTAACCTGGAGTATACAACATCTAGTGCGGCTCTTTTCTGGCAAACCAGCAACACATTTAAACCTCTGGCGATGTAATCTGATATCAGATTACAAATCATTTGTGACTTCCCAGTCCCGGGGGGACCTTGTACTACTATGGAATTACCACTTTTTACTGCTTTTATCGCATTTTCCTGAAAGGCATCCATCTCAAAAGGAGTAACTGTTTGTTCTTCCTTTACACGGTTGAGGAAATGGAAACTTTCGGAATGTTTCGTGAAGTCAATCTCCTCCTTGTCTTCTTCAGTTGTTTTTTTTAAAAAAAATTCTTCAAGACTGCCAACAGGGTTATTTTTGATTAAATGTAAGTAATCTGGTACAAGGTAAGAACCAGCTTGGGGGAAGATTCCTAATACGGCTTCAGGATAAAGTTTTAATTCCCCTTTCTCACAAATATTTTCCAGATCTGTTTTCTTGAAGTGTTCAAATCTCGCGAGTTTGTCAATAAAATTTTCCTGGTTAAAATTCAGTTCTATGTTACTTTCCTTGAAGAGTTCATACAGTGAAGTCCTATATATGCGGCTATCCTTGTCAAAATCATCGAAAACTCTTTCCAGCAACTCCTCATTGACCTTAACTTCATTAAAGTGAGCGTAAGCCAGAAGGAAAGATTTATTTAGTGTTACGTTGACAGTATTGCGAATAGCCAAGCTCCAAGAGTTACCGGAGATTTCAAGATTGACAGGGAAAAACATCAAGGGACACCGGACAACATGATCATTGTTGAATTTGCCTCTTACAAAGGGCCATCCGATGTATAGGTCTTTGCCACCTCTTTCTTCAAAGATGAACTTTTCGAGGCGCAGGAGTTTTTTAAGTCTTTGGCTAAGAACGTTTGCATCTCCATCTCTACTGTCGATAACCGGACATAAGGGAATTTTGGATTTTTGCCCAATAACACCCTCAATAATGGAAAAAGAGGGCTCATTGGCAGCATAATCAAAATCATGCACATCGATGAATTGTTCTGTGCCTGATTTTAGCAGCAAAAGAGAACGATTATTGCTGCTAAGGTTTGTTAATCTCCGTAAGTAAGATTGCAGAATTTGCTGCATTTATCTAAGGTAAAATAAATGACGATACATTGAAATGTATGCTGAAATTCTTAGTGAACAATAAAGGAAAGTAGAAGAAAAAGGAGGTTGGACCTCCTTTATTTTTCTTCTTTTTCTTCCTTTTTATCTTTCTTTTTTTTCTTGAGTTTGACAGTCAACTCTTCAGCCCCTTCTTTATAATCAGCAATTATGGTATCTCCTTCTTCCGCTTCTCCCTTGAGTATCTCCTCAGCTACAGTATCTTCAAGATATTTTTGAATTGCTCTGTTAAGCGGCCTGGCTCCAAACTGGGGATCATACCCTTTCTCTAAGAGGAAGTCCTTGGCCTTTTCTGTCAATTTGACCTGATAGCCTAAATCGGTAATTCTGTTAAAAAGCTTATTTAACGTAATGTCAATGATCTTATGAATATGCTCCCTTTCTAATGTGTTGAAAACAATGACGTCATCAAGGCGATTGAGAAATTCAGGACTGAAAGCTTTTTTCAACGCGCCCTGAATGGTAGACCTCATTACGTCATCCACGTTTTGCTTGTTGGATTGAGTTGCAAAACCGATACCGGCACCAAAATCTTTAAGATCCCGAACCCCAATATTGGATGTCATGATAATGATCGTATTTCTAAAATCAACTCTTCTGCTTAGACCATCTGTTAAAGTTCCGTCATCCAATACTTGTAGTAGGATATTGAATACATCAGGGTGAGCTTTTTCTATTTCATCAAGTAGAACAACACTGTAAGGCTTCCTTCGTACCTTCTCAGTAAGCTGACCACCTTCTTCATACCCCACATATCCAGGAGGTGCTCCTACTAATCGTGAAACAGAGAATTTCTCCATGTATTCACTCATGTCGATTCTAATCAATGAATCGTCCTTGTCAAATAGGTAATTCGCAAGCACTTTGGCCATCTCTGTTTTACCAACACCCGTTGGGCCTAGAAATATAAAGCTGCCAATTGGCTTCTTAGGGTCTTTCAGCCCCACTCGTGTTCGCTGAACGGCTTTTACCACCTTCTTTATAGCTTCTTGCTGACCGATAACTCGAGCCTCTAACTCTTCACCCATACTAAGCAGTTTATTACTCTCATTTTGAGCAATTCTATTAGTAGGGATACCAGTTATCATGGCTATGACTTCAGCAATGCTTTCTTCGTCAACTATATATCTTTTACTCTTCGATTCATCCTCCCATTTTGCTTTTGCCGTGTCTAATTGCTCAATGAGTTTCTTTTCTTTATCTCTGAGCCGGGCCGCCTCTTCATATTTTTGACTTTTTACGACTTGGTTCTTTTCTTTCTTGACATCCTCAATCGCATCTTCAAATTTTACAATATCATCTGGGACGAATATATTATTAATATGAACCCTGGCTCCAGCTTCATCTAAAACATCAATTGCTTTATCCGGCAGGAATCGGTCACTTATATATCTATCAGACAAGATGACACAATTTTGAATGGCCACATCTGTATAATGTACATGATGATGACTCTCGTACCTATCTTTAATATTATTTAGTATTTGAATGGTTTCCTCTGGCGTAGTAGCATCTACCATTACCACTTGAAATCTTCTAGCTAATGCTCCATCCTTTTCAATATATTGTCGATACTCATCTAAAGTTGTAGCACCAATACATTGAATTTCGCCTCTTGCTAAAGCTGGTTTGAACATGTTGGATGCATCTAGTGAGCCTGAGGCACCTCCAGCACCAACAATCGTGTGAAGTTCGTCAATGAAAAGAATCACCTCCGGTGATTTTTCAATCTCATTCATGACTGCTTTCATTCTTTCTTCAAACTGACCTCGATATTTAGTTCCAGCAACAAGTGAAGCCAAGTCGAGAGTTACTACCCTTTTACCAAAAAGAATACGTGATACTTTCTTTTGTACTATACGAAGTGCCAGTCCTTCAGCGATTGCAGTTTTGCCAACACCAGGTTCTCCAATAAGAATAGGATTGTTCTTCTTTCGACGACTTAATATTTGTGCAACTCTTTCAATTTCCTTTTCTCTACCAACAATGGGGTCGAGTCGGTCATCTTCAGCAAGTTTTGTTAGGTCCCTGCCAAAATTGTCCAATACCGGAGTACGCGACTTTTCAGCACCTTTTCCAGCAGATTCTCTTCCCGATCCCGGGGTAGAGGAGGAGCTCCCAAACATTCTAGCTGAATCATCGTCCGGATCATCTGTATCAGATGCTGCCATTGGATTTTCAGTCTGGTATTCGAGCATTTCTTTAACTACTTCATAATTAACATCAAACTTGTCAAGTATTTGAGTTGCAATATTGTCCTCATCTCTCAGTATTGATAAGAGTAGATGTTCAGTTCCAATTAATTGACTCTTAAATATTTTTGCTTCTAAGTAGGTAATCTTCAGAACTTTCTCTGACTGGCGGGTAAGAGGAATATTTGCGAGATTTTTAACATTGCTTGTTGCTGTTCCTTTAGTGGCTTTTTCAACGGCAGATCTTAACTCCGCCATGGTAACGCCAAGCTTTTTAAGAACAGCTACAGCTACACCTTCACCTTCTCTGATCATACCAAGTAAAAGATGTTCGGTACCGATGTAGTCGTGACCTAAACGTAGGGCTTCTTCGCGACTTAAGGATATCACCTCTTTTACACGATTTGAAAATTTAGCTTCCATATTCGGCCATAATGTATAAAGTAAAAATAGATTTTAATAGGTAATTAACCACCTAAACCTAAAAGTTTAGTTAGTTGGCATATCTTGTATATATACCCAACCATCTGAACGTAACCCTATGCCTGATGTTATATTCATTTAATTATCGATCTTTTCAATATTTCCCGAGCATTGGGACCTTCACAAAATAGTAGATCGATCATGCTTAAGTTCGGCACAAATTTATTGCCAAAAATTTGTATATAGCTATTTGGGGTATAGAGTTGATTCACTTTAAAGTCCACTTTTGGGTGGATAAGGCTTCTTATATCTGTAATCGATGATTCTGTAGGTTCGAAATATCTTTCTGTAAACCTCAATTCAATGTCTATATCAAGACATTTCAGACAATATGACAGGAGTTCAGTGTTTAGGGTAATTAAAAATTGAGGTTGCGTTAACAGAATATCATGAATATCGTCACCAAAGAATTCGAAAAAGGGTGATTTGCCATAAGCTGATAAGATTGATCGCCAAAGTGGTGTTGCCCACTTATGTGAGTAGTCAATTTCAGCAAATTGCATTGCAGTTTTCTGGCTTCCTTTAATCAAAGGTACAATTAGTCGGGTTAATCCATTTGCTCCCAGAATGTGGCACCGATTCCTATAGGTTTGCTTTACGAAGTGCTCATGTTGGTCAAACAATGTATTGGGATACTTCATTAGTGCAACGAAGTACTCAATGCTTGGAAGGAATTGGAGGTCTACTAACGGTTGTTTTCCCACTTATTGGAAGTGGCATTTCGTTTATCTAAACAATCTTTCTGAATCAAATGGAATCCTATTTAACATTATCAGCAGTGAAATCGCAAAAAATATTAGTTGGAACTTGAACTTCTTCAAGTCCTCTGTTGCCCTTTTTACTTTTGCTCTTCCGATCTCAGCAAGTGCGACACCAACTATCATCGCAAAAATGTGCTCGATAGCAAAGTAGCGCAGGGTTGAATTTTTCATTGCGGCTCCAAAATCTGAAAATGCAATTTGCGTAGCAGGGCTTAAGAAAATATAGAGGACTACGCCAATGAGCATTTGAACTTCCAAGGTGCCTATCGTCGCTGTTAGAAGCGTCTTGTCTGACTTGAGATAAGTGGACTTGTTAACGAGGCCTAGCAGTGATTTGATGATTATAATTAACATCAGGATTAGAACAACCCATCTTAACCAGGAATGAATAAAGAGCAGGGATTGATACATGAATTAACGAGTTTCGTGCGAATTTAGTTAAGACTATAGTAAAAGGGAAATGCTGTACATTAATAACCAATTGTGTTTTGTTCGGTTAAACTTTAACCTCAGAATCAACCCCTATACCTGTTTTTAAAACCAATAAGAAGAAATCCTGGAACTGAGAGAATTGTGGTCGGTATGGCAGATTCTATTGGTTTTGGGGTTCCTTTCAATTGATGAACTCCATGTTTTGCTAAAACAGCTGGAATTATGGTTGCAGCTATGATTGATTTAATCTTCGAAGCGTAAGTCAGCGATATTTTTCGCAGAATTTAATTATCAATCCACCGAAAACCAGGGTGTATATCCCCTGTTTTAGTGCTGCTATGAGAGCTGTCTGCCATCCATAATTGTTGTTAATATTGAAGGCAAGACCTCTCATTATCATGGCACCAATTAGTCCTATCTTGAAATTGATAAATTGTGATAGAAATCTCAATCTAGCTTAAATAATGATTTAAGTTCTGTTGCATCTTCTGGTTTCATTCTTTTAGCGAGCACCAGACGCAATTGCCTTCGCCTAAGAGCACCAGCATAGAGTTCTTTTTCCTTTTCTGTTTCTGGCATTACTTTGTTGACATTAATTGGTTTACCTGATTGACCAACCGCTACAAATGTGAAGAATGCAGTATTGCTATATATTTTTTCTCTACTAGGGATATTTTCAGCCCAAACTTCAATATAAACTTCAATAGATGAATTAAATGACCGAGTTACCTGAGCATTAAGGGTAACTACACTTCCTAGAGGTATTGCTTTAGAGAAAGAGACATTATCAACCGAAGCCGTCACCACTATTCTGTTCGAATGCTTTTGAGCAGCAATGGCAGAGACAATGTCCATCCAGTGGAGTAGACGGCCTCCCATTAGATTACTTAAAGTGTTGGTGTCATTAGGGAGTACCAATTCGGTCATTGTAACACAAGAAAGATTTGCAGGTTTCTTCCGGGCCATTATAGTTCTATGATTGAGACTCAAATTTAGACGATAATACTGTATTCGTCTTTCATGTAGAGGTAAATAAGATTTGAGTGTTGTAAATGATAATTCCCCCGAATAATATTCTGATTAAATATTTCTCCACCCGTCTTTACCTACTAAAGGAACGAAACTGAAACTGGTGAATTCTTCCTTAATTAATTTGTTGCCTGTCTTCGTAATTCGAACCATTTGCTGCTTTTTTCTATTACCGACTGGTATAACTAATCGACCTCCAGACGCTAATTGATCAATAAGTGCTTTGGGCACACCGGGAGCTCCAGCGGTAACTAAAATTGCGGCATAAGGGGCATGGTGTTTTAATCCCACAGAACCATCTCCATAAAAGAAATGAGCACTATGACCCATTTTTCGTAACAACTGTTTTGCAGACTCGAAGAGTTTTCGATTGAATTCTATGGTAAAAACATTGGCTTCAAGGATTTTTAAGATTGAACATTGATATCCAGATCCAGTTCCTATCTCTAAAACCTTGTCTCCGGGAGTTATATTGAGTAATTCTGTTTGAAAAGCTACTGTATAAGGCTGAGAGATAGTCTGTCCTTCACCAATTGGGAATGCTTTATCCTGGTAAGCGTGGATGAGGAATTCTGGAGGAAAAAAGTGATGACGGGGAACTATATTGAATGCATGGAGGATTTTTTTGTCCTGGATACCCTTTTCATGTAATATTCCAACCAGTTTTTTTCTTAAGCCCCGTTGTTTGTAATTATCTTCCATTACGTGGTAAAGTTAGCCTAATACCATTGGATTGTTACGAGCATCAACTTAATTTGAGCCTGTATGTTTACAGGTATCATTGAATCATTTGGTGAAGTCCAGCGGGTGGACGAAGGAGAAACAAATCTAAATTTTAGAATTGTAAGTGATATCAGTAGCGATCTTAGAGTTGACCAAAGTATAAGTCACAATGGGGTTTGCCTGACAGTTGTTGAGCTTTTTGAGGGAGGACACGTTGTAACAGCTATTCAAGAAACGTTAATAAAGTCGAATTTAAGCGAATTGAGTGTTGGAGATCTTGTCAATTTGGAACGCTGCATGACAGCCGATGGTAGATTTGATGGTCATATTGTACAAGGTCATGTAGATCAAATTGGGACCTGCGATGAAATAAAAGAGCTAGGCGACAGTTGGCAAATGACTTTTAGTTATGATAGTTCAGTGGGTAATATTACAGTAGAAAAGGGGTCAATATGTGTGAATGGCATTAGCCTGACATGTTTCAACTCAGGTGAGAATAAATTTAGTGCCGCCATTATTCCTTACACATTTGAAAACACCAATATGAAGAAATTAACAGTTGGTGGTACAGTTAACCTTGAATTTGATATTGTTGGTAAATATGTTCAAAAGCTTTGGGTTCTACATTAAGATCATAATTTTAGTAACAACAATCTTAGGAATTAAGCACTTATAGAAATGAATGTGAAATGCATGATTGTAGATGATGAGGCAATCTCACGGAAGATTCTCAATAGCTACGTAGAAAAAACAGAGTTTCTTAGCTTAAGCCATGAGGTAACAAGTGGAGTAGAGGCTGCCAATATCCTATTAAAGGACGATGCTGATATCGATCTGATATTTCTAGACATTGAAATGCCGGAAATGAGTGGTATCGAACTGATGCAATCCCTTGATAACTCCTACCAAATAGTTTTAACAACCTCTGTAGAGAGATACGCCGTTGAGGCATTTGAGCACAGAGTTGTCGATTATCTGATCAAACCCATTGAGTACTCGAGATTTCTAAAAGCGGTTGTAAAGGCCAAGGAAAACCTTGAATCACTCAAGCAAAGTATTGAAAGCCAAACTGACATATTTATCAAGTCTGAATCCAGACTTGTTCGATTAAGAGTTGATGAAATAAACTTTGTGGAGGCCTTGGCGGATTATGTAATATTTAACACTCAAAAGGGTAAGTTCATCGTCCACTACACTATGAAGGGAATTGAGAAAAGATTACCTTCCAGCCTCTTTGCTCGCATACATAGGTCCTACATTGTGAATAAAACAAAAATTGACAATGTGGAAGACATGGCAATTGCCATTGCTGAAAAAAGCGTTCCAATTGGAGCTTCCTATAAAGAGAATCTCTATAATTGTTTGAATATCCTGTAAGTCAGCATCACATTTATTCTGTGAATAATTGCACCAATAATTACACCATAAAGCACTCCGGCTAATATATCCAGCGGATAATGGACACCGACATATAGTCTGCTATAAGAGACCACGCCAGCCCAAAAAAATAACCAAACCCAGCGTTTGGTTGCAAAAATCATATAAAGAAAAGTTGCTATTGAAAAGGTATTGGCAGCATGTCCTGATATAAAGCCGTATTTTCCACCACATGGTGTAACAAGATGGACTAGAGTAGAAATTGAAGTGTCATGACATGGCCTTAATCGGCTAAAGAATGGTTTCATCAGAGTCGATGTTGTTTGGTCCACTAACAAGATTAGAACAGCTATTGACAGAAGAATGAGTAGGCTTTGGAATTTGAATTTTTGAATGATTAAAATAATTAGTACCAGGTAAAGAGGAATCCAGAAGAATTTATCCGTTATCCAGTACATAATAAAATCAAAAGATTGACTATGCAATGAATTGAGCACTAAGAATAGCTCTTTGTCAAAGCTAATAAGTGCTTCCATGTGGATGTGCTATCCAGTTGATCGGCTTTTGTAAAAACTTCAATGTCTCCTCTTCAGGGGACCCTTGTTCAGGTATTTGGTCATAATCCCAATCGGCATGGGGGGGCAAACTCACCAATATTGACTCCGTTCTACCACTGGTATCCAAGCCAAATCTGGTTCCTTTGTCATAAACAAGGTTAAATTCTGCATATCTGCCTCGTCTTAGCATTTGCCATTTTTTGTGCTCGTCAGTAAACGTCCTATTCCTATTTCGCTTCACGATTTCAACATATACCGGGGCAAAGGTCTCTGCAATGCTGCGTACAAAATCAAACCGGTTAATTTTCGATATGCCGTCCTTGTCATTTAATCGATCGAAGAATATCCCGCCAATTCCACGGCATTCATTTCGATGTTTAATTTGAAAATACTCATCAGCCCACTTTTTGAATTGGTCGTAGTAGTGTGGGTTGTGCTTGTCGCAAGTGGTCTTGAGATGCTCATGAAAGTATCTGGCGTCGTTCGCATCAACATAGTGAGGTGTGAGATCAATGCCTCCACCAAACCACCATGTCCCATCAGACATTTCAAAATACCTCACATTCATGTGAATTATAGGAACATATGGATTGAAGGGGTGTAATACTATGGATACTCCAGTTGCATAAAATTGGCCTTCATTGAGGTTAAGTGCTTGGGTTATATTTTTTGGGGTATCTCCGTATACTGCTGAAAAATTTACTCCTCCCTTTTCAATTACATTTCCATGAGAGATAACTCGGGTTTTCCCTCCTCCACCTCCGTCACGATCCCATTGATCTTCGAGAAATTTCGCCCTGCCATCCATTGATTCAAGTGAATTGCAAATGGAATCCTGGAGGGATCTGAATGAATCGGTAATTGAATTTTTATCCACACTAATCTGCCTCAACCCCATTTAATTCAGCAAATGCTTCAACGGGCACACAGCTACAGAATAGATTTCTGTCGCCATATGCACTATCGATTCTGCTCACTGATGGCCAAAATTTGTTAGTCTTTAAATCTGAATTTGGGAAAGCAGCTTTTTCTCGTGAATAAGTGCTGTCCCAAGTGTCGTTGATAACAATATTTTGCGTGTGAGGTGCATTTTTGAGGACATTATCTTCCTGGCTATAGATGTTATTTTCAATCTCCCTAATCTCTTTTCTAATCGATATTAAGGCATTGCAAAATCTATCTAATTCAACAACTGACTCACTTTCTGTAGGCTCAATCATCAATGTGCCTGCGACAGGGAAAGATACTGTAGGGGCATGATAGCCATAGTCAATTAGTCTTTTAGCTATATCTTCAACTTCAACACCTACCTGCTTGAACTCACGACAGTCAACGATCATTTCATGAGCACATCGTCCATTTTTTCCTGAATAGAGAATGGGGTAATGTTTTGATAACCGCTCTTTGATATAGTTGGCATTTAGAATGGCCAGTTTTGTCGCATTAGTAAGCCCGTCACCTCCCATCAGAGTAATGTAGGCATAGGAGATAGTAAGTATACTTGAACTGCCCCATGGACCTGACGAGATTGCATTAATGGCATTTTCTCCCCCGGAATTCACAACTGGGTTACCTGATAAAAACGGTAGAAGGTGCTTAGCCACTCCAATTGGTCCCATACCTGGCCCACCTCCTCCATGTGGAATACAAAAGGTTTTATGAAGGTTTAAGTGACATACATCAGCACCAATTATCGCTGGGCTGGTAAGACCAACTTGTGCGTTCATATTAGCACCATCCATATATACCTGCCCACCGTTCTGATGAATGATTTCACAGATTTCAACAATTCCTTCTTCAAAAACTCCATGAGTTGATGGATAGGTAACCAGTAAAACAGCCAGATTTTCTTTGTTCTCTACTGCTTTGATCTCTAGGTCATTTATATCAATATTGCCTTTTTCATCACAGGCAACTATTATCACCTGCATTCCAGCCATGACGGCACTAGCTGGATTAGTGCCATGGGCAGACGAGGGTATCAAGGCCACATTTCTATGGTGATCGTTTCTACTTTGGTGATAAGCCCTAATAACCATTAGCCCTGCATACTCGCCTTGAGCTCCGCTATTTGGTTGAAGAGAGATGCCGGAAAAACCAGTGATTTCACAAAGTGCTGATTCTAGCTTTTGAAACATTTCAGCGTATCCCTGGGCTTGGTCTGTTGGAACAAATGGATGCATTTGACCAAACTCCGGCCAGCTTAACGGGATCATTTCCGTGGTGGCATTAAGTTTCATAGTACAAGATCCAAGAGAGATCATTGAATGTACTAAGGAAAGGTCTTTATTTTCTAACCTTTTAATGTACCTCAACATCTCGTGTTCAGAGTGATAAGAATTGAAGACAGGATGCGTAAGGTAGTCAGATGTTCTTTCTAAATTCTTCTCAAATCTGACCTCTATTTCGGTGCTTTGTAAAGGAGTGTTATCGATTATAAGTGTTTCTTGAAAAATGCCAATGATGGCTTCAACATCTGCTGGTGTTGATGTCTCATCAATAGAGATTCCAATGGTGCTGTCGTTGAAATACCTGAAATTATAGCCTCGTGATTCAGCGTTTGCTCTCAATCGATCTAAACTGGGTTCCTTATCGGAAGTGATTTTTAAGGTATCAAAATAGGCAGAATTTGATTGAGTTAGCCCGATGGTTGTCAGAGCATTTTCGAGAATTCTTGCAAGTCCATTTACTCTTCGAGCAATTTTCTTTAGCCCTTCTGGACCGTGATATACAGCATACATTCCAGCCATAACGGCCAATAACACTTGTGCGGTGCAAATGTTTGAAGTTGCTCTTTCTCTCTTGATGTGCTGTTCTCTTGTTTGTAAGGCCATTCGATAGGCGGGGCTTCCATGCTTATCAACGGAAGCACCTATTATTCTGCCTGGTATTTGTCTCTTATACGCTTCTTTAGTAGCAAAAAAAGCGGCATGTGGTCCGCCATATCCAAGTGGAACTCCAAATCTTTGCGAGTTACCAATTACAACGTCTGTTCCTAACTCACCAGGTGATTTCAACAATGTGAGACTCAACAGGTCTGTAGCCACTGCAATTGATACATCTTTTACTTTAGCAGATTGAAATAATTGCGTATGATCTATAATTTCTCCATTGGAATCCGGGTACTGAACTAACATGCCAAATAAATTAGGATCATTTAAATCAGTGTCAGATGCCTTTTGAATGATTAACTTGATTCCCAGTGGTTCTGATCTAGTCTTAAGTACTGACAGGGTTTGCGGAAAAATGTTGACATCAACCAAAAACCCATAAGACTGTTTTTTATCTCGTGGTCTGGTCGCATAGAGCATTGCCATGGCTTCCGCAGCTGCAGTTCCTTCATCCAGTAAGGAAGCATTTGCAAGCTCCATTCCAGTAAGGTCCGAGATCATTGTCTGAAAATTAATGAGTGCCTCCAACCTCCCCTGGGCAATTTCTGCCTGATAAGGCGTGTAGGCAGTATACCAACCCGGGTTTTCCAAGACATTTCTTTGGATTACCGGAGGCACAACAGTATTATAATAACCTAGTCCGATACAAGACTTAAGCACCTTATTTTTAAGAGAAAGTTCCTTCAACTCATTAAGGAATTGATATTCATTCGAAGTCTTGGGTAGATTTAGTTCTTTGTCAAATCTGATTGACTGAGGAATAGTTTCATCAATTAATTCATCCAGAGTATTACAGCCCAAAAGGCTAAACATTTGTTCTATCTCCTGTGGGGTTGGGCTATTGTGTCGAGTTTCAAACGAAACTCTATTGTTTACGTCAACTATCATTTATGAGCTTCAGATTATATGAAAAGAACACCCTAAAATTGAGGTACACAAAATTAGTTTATAAGTGACAAATTATGTTCCATCCACATAAAAAGTGGTCTTGATTGGGGAATTGAGACTTAGAGAAATTTTGGGAGTGCTGATAATCAGATGCTTGTGGGGATAAGCTCCCCACAAAATCTTTTCAACCAGCTATGGAAAGAAAGACTGGTCATTTATCTTCCGCCGCTAAGAGTATATCTCTTTCGACAATGTTCCTATTATTTCAGATGAATAGACTAAAATCTTCGACGAATATTTGTGTTGAAGAAGTTGCATGCACCCTGGTGGGTGTGCTGCTTATCTTTTGGGCCTCTTTTTATCATGAAATGCCCCTTTAAAATCCGGATCTTTTTTTCTTCTTTGAAAATCTATATCTCTGGCCATTTCCTGAGATTCTTCAAAGGAGGTTTTTTCAATTTGTACACCTGAAGGAAACTTCACTCTGTTTACCTTTTTACGGATGAGTTTTTCGATGTTGTTAACATGATATTCTTCTGCCTCGTTTGCAAAAGTTACAGCAACTCCTTTCTGATTGGCTCTACCTGTTCGCCCAATTCGATGGATATAATCTTCATAGACTAATGGCACATCAAAGTTGATTACATGACTTACCATGCTAATGTCAATTCCTCTGGCGACCACATCAGTAGTTACCAATATCCTGATGTCACCCGACCTAAAATCGTTAAATGCACTCATTCGTGCATTTTGATCCTTATTACCATGAATCACGCGAATGTTTTCGGTTATTTTTCTATAAATGAATTTATATAAATTGTTGGCATTTTGTTTTGTCTTGACAAATACGATTACCCTATTGAAGATATTTTCCTTAGACAACAAATGGTCCAATAGGTTGATTTTGGTTTTGAAATTCGGCACTTCATAAAGCATTTGTTTTATGCCGCTGGCTGCTGTTGCCTGGGGTGCCGCTCTGACTTCTTGGGGAAATTCCAGAAATTCATGCGATAGTTCCAGTACTCTTTCAGGCATTGTTGCTGAGAATAGCAGATTTTGTCTTTTAACAGGGATTACTTCAAGAATTTTTCTAATCTGAGGCATAAATCCCATGTCCATCATCTTATCGGCTTCATCCAGTATCATGGTCTTGATGAATTTCGTCTGAATAAAACCATCATAATATAAATCAAGAAACCTCCCCGGGGTAGCCACAAGTAAATCAACCCCTTTTTCTAATTGTTCTTTTTGCAATTTGGTTCCGGCTCCACCGAAGATTGCTACATGGTTCAAGTCAAGATTTATACTAAAGTGTTTTATTTCCTCATCTATTTGAATTGCAAGTTCTCTGGCTGGCACTAAAATGAGTGCTCGGGGATCGTTACCTTGATGGTATTTCAACTTCATCAGAATTGGCAGCAAATATGCGGCAGTTTTTCCCGTTCCAGTTTGGGCCACTCCAATGACATCATGACCTGCTAAAATCAGGGGTATAGATTTTCGTTGGATTTCTGTGGGTATATTAAAATCTAATTCTGCAACAGCTGAAAGTATTTGCTTGTTAAGCTTGAAGTCTGAAAATGTCTCAATTTGTTCGGCCACCTCTTTTCATTCGATTTATTGGTCTAAATTATGACTAAAATTATGACTAAAATCCCCCAAGTTGCTAAAAACCGTTGAAATGGGCTCAATGCTAATTCTAAATGCCAAGTTGGTTAATGAGGGTAAAATATCAGAATCAGATGTTTTGATTAAAGATGATCGTATTGAACTGATTTCTCATGACCTCTCGGATAAAAGGACTGATCAAGTAATAGATGCGAATGGTAATTATCTGTTGCCGGGAGCGATTGACGATCAGGTGCATTTTAGAGAACCAGGCCTAACCCACAAGGCGACTATTTATTCTGAATCGAGAGCAGCAGTTGCCGGAGGAGTTACCTCCTTCATGGAAATGCCTAATACCAATCCTAAAACATTAACGCAGGACCTGCTGGAAGAAAAATATCAAATTGCGGGAAGAGATGCTTTGGCCAATTATTCCTTTTATATGGGCGTTTCCAATAACAATATTGATGAGGTGCTAAAGACGGATGGTAAGCATGTTTGTGGGCTTAAAATATTTATGGGCTCTTCTACCGGTAACATGTTAGTAGATAAGGAGGAAGTATTGGAGAACATTTTTTCTTCCACTGACATGCTTATTGCAACACACTGTGAGGATGAGGAAACAGTCCGTGTTAATACAGAGAAGTATATTGAGAAGTATGGAGAAGATATTCCAATGAGCTGTCATCCTTTGATAAGAAGTACAGAAGCCTGTTTCAAGTCCTCTTCTTATGCTATTCAACTTGCTAAAAAACATGGAACAAGGCTTCATATTTTACATATCTCTACGGCACAAGAAACGGAATTATTTACCAATAGTATACCTCTCAGAGAGAAAAAGATTACTACAGAGGCATGTATTCATCATCTTTGGTTTGACGACTCAAACTATGAGGACAAAGGTAGTCTTATCAAATGGAATCCAGCTGTAAAAACCGCGAGCGATCAGGCAGCCATTTTAGCGGCAGTCTTGGATGACCGCATAGATGTCATTGCCACTGACCATGCGCCTCATACTCTGGATGAGAAGAACAACAAGTATTTAAAGGCACCTTCAGGAGGCCCCTTGATTCAACATTCTGTCGTTGCGATGATGGATTTTTATCATCAGGGTAAAATCAGCCTGGAACGAATCGTTGAAAAAATGGCCCATAATCCGGCTATTTTGTTTCAGGTTAAGGATCGAGGTTTTATCAGGGAAGGATATTTTGCCGATCTGGTTTTGGTGGATGCAGAAATGCCTTGGACTGTTAAGGAAGAGAATATTGTAGCTAAATGTGGATGGTCGCCATTTAACGATCATCAATTTAAATCTTCGATAACACACACCATAATCTCTGGTCACTTGGCATATGGCAATGGCATTTTCAATGAGTCAAAAAAAGGCCACAGATTGTCCTTTGACCGGTAGCCTTATTTAAGTATTACTCTTTCAATAAAGGACTGATTGTTCTTGAGGATTTTAGCAAGATAAATGCCGCTACGATTTGAGTCAATTGTTATCTGACCGGGGAGTATTTCAAAAGGCACTTTTTTGCCAGTCAAATCAAATATTTCTACAGAATCGAATTGACCATCTATAGTAAAGATTCCATTATTGGGGTTTGGGTATATTGAAATATTTGAAGGTATGCCACTGTTGACAGCAGCTACTACCTTTGTCCGTGCTTGCCGAAATACAGGCCTTAACATCAGACTGCCTTCGATACCTACAGTTTCCTTCCAGGCACCGTCCACATTAACAAAAATTTTATCGACAGTGTCATTGTTCTTGTCTAAACCTACTCCAACAAAATTGTCACTGAATTGTTCCCAGCCTATATAAATAGTGTCCTTAACAATCTCTGGTATTTCAAATGTATAGCGGGTAAATTGGTTCAATCCTTCCTGGTGTTGAATGGTGTATGATTGTTTGGCAATGAGGCTTCTGGTAATTCCCAGTAAGTTTTTCCAGACATATATTTCAATTGGTAAACCATCAACGGAGGGGGCAATCCTCGGGAAATAAATGTCAATATCGGTAAGTGTATCCCGAGTGGGAACAACATACCTGTACGCCAATTGACCGCGAATCTGATTAATGCCTGCAGCAAATTCTGCGGTCCCATCATCATAGGCCAAATAATTTTGAATATTAAAGGTTCTCCTCAAGGTATCGTTGACTTTATAATCGACATTGTCATAAAATGCTGTATCACCTGAAACTGGATTTACGAATTGTATTAGATTCCGATCTCCTGTGTTATAAATAATCTCAGTCTCAAGAACTAATGAATCGGAGAATGGTAAGCCGTTAAGATCCGGTAGATTAGTCTCTACAACACGTCGTTCTAATCCGAATAGTATAGGAGTCGTTGTCGGTTCATTAGTCTTATCAATCAATATATTATTGACAACATCATAAACGTTGAGTGTAAACTCTACCGGATGAGGCAATGCATCAAGATTGAACAACTCGAACTGTAGTCTTTTGACGAATTGAGAAGGTGATTCAAAAAATTGATCTGCTGGGATGGCAGAGAATTCGCCTAGTAAGGAACTTGGTGGCTTTGTTATACCTCGATCGAAATAGGCCAGATCGGCAAAATCTCGATCTTGATTTAGGAACACATAGTCAATATGCCAGGTATCAAACCCCCCAGTCAGCCGACCGAAACTTTGAAAACGAAAGCGAAATTTGTCGTGAAAGAATTCCTGGCCATCTACTTTAAGAATTTCCTGACTAAATACATCGTTGTCATCTTGGTCAGTTCTCAATGAAGATTCTCCACCAATTACCTTGAATTGAGTAACCCACAAGGAATCGGTGGTTAGAAATTGAAGCCTAAGCGAATCATTATCATTGGGCACCTCGCCGTTTCCTCTTGCCTGCCAGAAGAAACTAATAAATACGGTATTTAATTTATTGCCAGGTATTTTTGACAAGTCAATTGCTCTTGAGGTTAGGTTATCGGTATTACCTACAAATTGAGATTTTATGTCATAAGGGACTCCAAAAGCATCCGTGCCATCAAATGTTGCCACGTTAAGAGTAGGAGGATTTGAACCCAGGGTAGGGTTAATGTTAACATTCTCGCTGTTTTCCCAGATTCCCGCATGAGGTTGACCGAGAGATTGAGAGAAATCATCCCAAAAAGGAATTTGAAGGGTGCCAAAATTCTGCTGACTTTGTAAAACCCGTTGGTTATTTTTTGATGCTGGCTCAGTACGGAGATGCCTGACTGTCAACTGACTGTAGACCGGTATTTGAGCTATTATGAATAATGGGATAATTATAGCAACTCGCATCCTGATTCATCAAAAATCTATAGCAACACGTTGTTCATTGACCAAAGTGTCTTCTTCCATTTGTTCCATTATCCATAGGTCAACGCTCTGACCTATACGAATCTTGTCCTCGGCTCGTGGTATTTGGCGAAAAATAACACCTGGTGGATACTGAATGCGGTGATAAATGGAGTCTCCTTCATTGGTAATTTCCAAATCTGACCCAGCTCTCTCTTTTTCAAACCGAATATTGCCCATCTTTAATCCAGAAGCGATGACTGCGAATTTCGCATCTTCATAATTTAATCCTATTAAATCGGGTGCTTCAAAATTTTGCCTCCCGAGCCCGTCACCCACAACCAGGTCAATTTTGGAACCTTTTGGAATCATTTCGTCCACTGCTACCTTCTTACCATTCAGCCGTTGCTCCATAACAGCATTGGCGGCCAGATCAGGGACGTATCGAATGCTTCCTAAAAAGAGGTCTTTACTGCGCAATACAAGTTGTGCATTTTTCACTGAGCCATCTACAAGATTTGGCATTCGAACTGACGGTGGTTTACTGGAATTTAATGTGATGTATACCTTTCTGTTTTCCTTAACTTTTGAATTGGGTAAAGGAAATTGCTGGAGTACACTATTGGTCGGGTATTTGGTGGAAAAACCAGAATCTGCGAGCACTTCATATCTCAAATTTCTTTTCAACAGAAAATCATCAAGATCATCAAGATTTACACCTTCCAGGTTAGGCACAGTAATCGATTCTCCATGGTTGGTTGCTGTCGGAAGGTAAACATAGAAAAAGAAAAGTATGAGTGCAATTCCTATTCCGGCCATTGTGGCCAGATGTTTCGATAAAATGAGAATCTTGTTTAGCATGGTCAGGAATCAAAGATAAAGTTAACTTTCAATTTCAGCCTTTTGTTTATTCGATACTATTCCGTAATCCAAAATAGCATCTATGAAATCGTAAGGTTTATAGCCATTTATGGCTGTTTGATGGAATATACATGTTGCAGGTGTCATTCCAGGAAGAGAGTTTGCTTCAATTACGACAGTTTCAACGCTATTGTCCTCAAATATTCTGACGAACGCGTCAATTCTTGCATATCCCTCAATTTTTAAAAGCCGAGCTATTTGTTCAAAATCTGACCGGACTTTATTCGAAATTCTAAGTTGTTCCTCTGGTTCAGAGGAAAATATGGCGGGAGTAATATTCTGCCCTTCACCCGCTAAGAACTTTTCTTCTAATGACAATACTTCACCAGACGCTAAGGTTTCTGAAGGTTCGAATATTTCATATTTTATGTCACCATTTTCATCCCTGGTAGTTAGAAGCCCACCAGTTATTTCAAGAAAATGTTTAGCTCCATTTGATTGAATCAGGTCTTCAACCATAAAATAAGACTTTATAGGGAACTCTTCGTTATTCTTTAGTTGCAATTTTTCTGCCTGCTCTGGCATTAATTCTATTGTTTTTCTGAACATTAACTCACAAAAAGCTTCAAGTTCAGCTCGATTATTAATTTTCTTGACTGCAGAACTGCAACCATCATCTGACGGTTTTGCAATCAATGGATATTTGAAAAGGCTTTCAATTTTAGCCAATAGAACACTCCTGCCAGCCATAAATGGTGATTTCTCCACCATCATTTGATTGGCTACAGAAAAACCACCCTCTCTTAGTATTTCTTTTGTTCGAAATTTATCAATGGTTATTTGAGAACTTTTGACTCCTGAGCCATTGTAGGGTATGCCTTCTTTTTCTAATCTCATCTGTGTTGTTCCGTCTTCTCCAGGTCTTCCGTGAAGGGCAATAAATGCAACATCTATGTGATCCTGTAGCTCTCCATATGTAATTTGTTGAGGCTTGTCAATGTGGTCACTGACGTATTTCGAGGTAATTTCTGAGGCCTCCTGCTTGATGCGTTCAATGATTGGTGATAGTTGATTATTTGTCACTTTATCTTTTATATCGTCTGCATTATCTTTCAATAAGACATTGACCGGCAAGATGTACATTTCATGGTCTTCTTCATTGCCTGTTAGGAATATTGGTATGGGCTTGTACTTCTCTGAACTTGAAAGCTTTTGATAGATATTCCTTCCACTCTCCACAGAAATATGCCTTTCCGTACTAAATCCACCAAGTATGATTCCCACTCTGACCTGTTCATCCGGTTTGTTGTGAAGAGCAGCAATCTGGTTGTCCAGATCAGAGATCATCCTCCGAAGCCGCTGATTATCTTTGCCAGTTAAGATTCTGGATTGAAGAGAAGTCCGGATGATATAGGTTAGGAACTGTGAAGGATTTAGGCCAATTTCTGCTGCCTGGTGGAAAAAGAATGATGATGGCATCATCCCGGAGGTGGTGTTTGGGTCGATCAGATAAATTTCTCCATCATCTGAATAAAAGCCATCGATTCGGGCATAGACATGGCAGTAGAGGCTTGTATTCAAACGAGCACTTTCTTGCCGAATTTTCTCCACAACGTCCTCTGGCAAGTCGATTGGTGTAACTTTCCTAATAACTCCCGGTAGATATTTTGAGCGATAATCAAATAGATTTTTGGTTTTTACTATCTCTGTAGGAGGGAGTGCTATGGGGCCGTCAGGACCTTCGATTACTATACACGAGAATTCCTTTCCTTTAATAAATGATTCAACAATTATCTCTTCTTCAGAATTAATGCAGGTCAGTTCAATGAAGTCATTCCCATTTTCGAAAAACAGATTAAGATATTGCCACAAGTCTTCAGGATGGTGGATAAGACTCTCTTTGTGATACACCGGAAAACCCGGACCATCCCGAATGTCTGTGAGATTGACAAGAAATACCCTTTTGTCATCTTCAGAAAGATTGCTCCACAATTTTTTCTCAATTCTCGTAATGAACCAGGCCTTATTGACTAGCTTTTCAAATTCCTCAAAAGAATCCTTCTGAAGGATTCCAATACCTATTGAAGACCCCTGACTCGATGCCTTTATAACCATGGGCAAACCAATATTCTCTCTTATTTCAGTATATAAACCTTCCTGCTTCTCTCTCTGAGCCCATTGGTCGCAAGGGATGGTTTGATAATTAGGATCCGGGAAGTGATTTTTTTTGAAATAGTCCTTCTGAATGACTTTGTTAATACCGATCGCGGAGGGTAAAATTCCAGAACCGGAATAGGGTATACCATACCACTCCAGTAAGCCCTGAATACTGCCATCCTCGCCAAATGGTCCATGTAAGGCTAAGAACGCAAAATCAAATAGTTCATTAAACTGATCTGGTTGTACTTTTTTACCCACTTGATCTATAAGGGCCTCAAGCTTTTCTTTATTGAGGTCTTCTAACGATTCAATGTATACCTGAAAATTGTGAGAGCTATGGGGTATAAATTCTGTGGGTGGGTAAAAATCCCGGATAGTGCCTTTATATATGTATTGCCAGTCTAATAAAATGAAATTGCCGAGGCTATCTACAAAAACAGGTACAGCCTCAAATATTGACTTATTCAGGTTGTCATAGACTGTTCGGCCTCCAGCGAAAGATATTTCCCGTTCCCTTGACTGCCCTCCAAAAAATATTCCGATACGCATTAAAAAGTGGTTCAGATACGGTGAGGCAAGTTATTAAAAAAACCAACAGAATTAGGGTAGTGGCACACCCTGGTTTGAATGGATTTGTTTGTATGAGAAAAGTGGCCTTATATAAACCAGCGAGTCTTGGTGGTTATATCGTTCTCCAGGATGGCAGGGGTGAGATTAATGGGCTGTTTTTGGAACACCAGTTAGTGACAGGGTAATTCTAGTGCTTATCCCAATTACTTGGGAAAGGGTTTGCCATGTTTCCTACAACTCTGTAGAGACCAAATTTAATATTGCGAAGCAGGAGGCCTACAAAAGTGAATTGTGCCAATTAATATATGATTTGAGACTATTTCATGACAACCACGCGTTTAGTGGTCCGGAAATTTTCTCCAATGAACTGTACAAGATACATCCCACTTCTGAGGGTTAACGTTTCAAATGTCAATGTCTGATTGAGCACATTCTCAAAGTCCAGACTGATTATTTGATTACCCAGCATATCTATCAATCGAATACTGAGATTTTCTTTTTCAATGAGATTGAAGGTAACATTAAAATCCTCTGGTGACGGATTGGGGAATATCCTCAATATATCCTCATTCAGATCTGATAGATTGGGATCGGCGGACACAAAAAAGTCCAAATCGTCCAAATAAATGTTATTGCCATTAGCATTGGTAAAAACAAAAGCAACCAATACCTCAGTACGACCCACAAAGGCACTTAAATCTATTGATTCAGTAACCCAATCTTCATTGGTTTCTGGAACCCAAGCCGTATTTGAACTAGTGACCGCAAGTTCGGCACCTTTCTTATCATAAATGATGTTGTCAAAATTTCTCCCACAATCAAGGGAGACCAATCCCTGAAGGTGGTCTTCAAGATTTAATCTATTGGCATAGGAAACTCTGAATGACATACTGGCTTCGGAAAGCTCAGAGAGATTTAACTTTGGGCTAACAAGCCAATTTTGAGTACCCACTTCATTAAGATCAAATGCATTGACTCCAATAGCCTGATTTTCTCCGGATTTATTGGGTATTGTAGTAAATGTCCAGTCATGATCCCCTGTAATTGAGAATGGAAACCAATTTTGTTCGTTAAGAGTACGCTGTTCGAATTGCTCCCGCAGGGGTAGTATATCCTCCTGTTGGGTAATTCTAAATCTTTCAGTTAGTGTATTGTCTTTGAGGTCGTCATCTTCTGTGTCGTTGATTGATAAGACAGTAAAAGTGAACCCCAATTCACCTTCATTTAAATCTGAGGCACTAACGGCAATATTTTGCAACTCACCGGGTTCCAATGTGATTCCGTCAAGTCGACCCTGAGTGAAAGGGACATTTACCCCAAATTCATAATCAATAGAGTGAATGGTTTCAATGCCAAAATTTTTAATCTCTACAATTGGTGCTTGAAAATTACGACAGCTAATTACTGGCAGATCTTTTATTTCATCGACTTTAACGTCAAGGTTGAACTGGTTATTAGCAAATAGTTCAACCTCATCAACGAACATGTTATTTCCACCACCATTCTGGGCGATTATTGCTATCTGAACATTCTTCAGACCGAGGAACTTGTTCAAACTGATTGTTGCATCGTCCCATTCGGCCGAACCGGCAGGAACAAAAATTGAGTTTGTTACAGTAGTTGTACCTAAGTTATTGCCATAAAGTTCAAAATCAGAGAGGATGTTTTCAGGATCGAAATCAGTTCCACATTCTGTTAAAACTGCAACCACTAAACCATCAATGAAATTAGCGTTTGAAGGCACTGGTGCGTAGGCATATTTGAATTGTAGTTCTGCAGTGGTTACTTTTTCGAGATTCAATACTGGACTTAATAACATCTCCAAATTTCCAAATTCATTACTACCCGAGTTAAATATGTCAAGTTTAAAAGCTTGATTGTCAGAAGTATTAAGGGGAGCATTACTTCTTTGCCAATCAGATTTTTCTCCCGTGAGCTTTCGGGTCATCCAATTGTCGTTTCCATCCTCAAAATTGGCTATTATTGGAAACTCGAGTTGGGCAGGCACTTGTACAAAGATTGATTTGACGTCATTTTCCGCATTCCCGTCAACTACTCCATTTACTTCTGCAATTCGAAATGTAAAATTCATTTCTGAACCTTGCTCTAAAGCTATTGATTGAAAGGTGAGTGTAAGTATCACCAAAGGCTCCAGTGTAAATGCGGATTCAATGGTTTCGACTGGCTGACTGTCAATTTCCAGTGTGACCCTAAAAGAAGTCACGTTATCCACCCCATAGTTACGTACTTCGATCTCAGGGACAACATTACTACTACAAATGCTGACTTCAGGGCTTATAATTTGCCGAATTCCAATATCGTTAGTGCTTATTACAGGATCGATTCCGCCTTTTGAAGTGAGGAGGTTTCTTCTACGAGGGCTTTCGGCTATAATTGCCTGCATTCGATTGGCCTGACATTTCGTAAATAAATTCATACAGACATCATCTGTAAAATCCATATAATTTTGAGACATGTCATTGCCAATTGATTCACATGAATCCTGGGAATCGGGGCATCCCGAACTATTATCACTCATAGCTGGCGTATCAGCGCAAAAATCATCAGCACTGCATCCACCATCGCCCCATACATGCCTCAATCCCAGAAAGTGGCCTATTTCATGCGTAGCAGTGCGCCCTTTGCTAAATGGATCATTATTGAATCCCTCGCCGAAATACTCATAATCAATAACAATACCATCTGTAAGGCTATTGTTGTTTGTATCTACGGTAAGTCCAGTGAGATTGGAAACAGGAAATTGAGCGTATCCTAATAAATCATTAGACAAATCAGTCACCCATATATTCAGATAATCTTCAGTAGGCCAGAAACTTTCACTTTTTAAAAGTTCGTCATCGAATAGGTTGTATTCAAACTGTGAGCCTTGAGAACGTACAATGCCGGTAGTTGGCAGGCCTTCGGGGTCACGTTTCGCTAAAACGAATTCAATTTCTGAATCTGCTGCAACACTTAGAAACTCTGCTGGTGTTTCACTGGCATCAGGATTAAGTCTTCGAAAGTCCTGGTTAAGTATGGTTATTTGTGATAATATTTGATCATCAGGAATATTACCACCAACACCTATGGCTTGTCCATTATGCAGTACATGGACGACAACAGGGATAGGTACTACCTCTTTTTCACCAGCTATTCCAAAAGAAATATTCTGACTTCTTTCCGACATTTTTTCTGAGAGCCATTTTTCAAATTTCTTCTCGTTTATACGGTAATCAATTGAACCAAGCTGTTCTTGTTGCAGCATTACAGTACCACATCGTGATTGGCCGTGAGAACTAATACCGAACAGCAAGCAGAAGATTAATATAATGAGATGGTGACAGTAGCGCATTCCCAGTTTCCAACAAGACTTTAAACGATCATCCTGCCGACACATTATTCTGTAAAGAAAATATTTCACCTTAGATGCGTCAAATAGCAAATGGTTTAAGACGCAAAAGGCAATTTTGCATGAGAGTCGGCAGGTGAAGTTATGTTAACAGCTTCAACTTCTGTTATTTCGGGGACTGTACGCCTGATGGACTCTTCGACCCCAGCTTTAAGAGTCATGGTAGACATGGGGCAGGAGCCACATGCTCCGAGAAGTTCTAAAGTGACTACCTTTTCCTCACTAATCTTTAAGATTTTCACATTACCACCGTCAGCTTCTAAATAGGGTCTTATATTGTTGAGTGCTTCTTCGACTTGCAGGTATAGTGAACTTTGCTCCATGTGTAAACAAAGTTAACTTTTTAGCTCTACAATGGAAGTTTTTTCACGAGAGTCATTCCGAATGGCCACTTGTCTTGCAAGTTCTTCCGAAATTTTCATAAAAGCATCAGAGGTTATGTCATCTTTCATCACTGCCGGATATCCCAGGTCTCCTGATTCTCTTATAGATTGAACTATTGGTATTTCTCCCAGGAAAGGAATTTCGTTTTTGGCTGCCAAATCTGTTCCACCACCTTTTCCAAAAATGTGATACTTATTGTCCGGGAGTTCTTCTGGAGTGAAGTATGACATATTTTCTATGATGCCGAGTAATGGAACATTAATTTGTGGTTGCTTGAACATCGCAAGCCCTTTCCGGGTGTCTGCTAAAGCTACTTTTTGTGGAGTTGTTACAATCACCGCACCAGTAACTGGCAGTGTCTGTACCAGTGTTAGGTGTATATCACTAGTTCCGGGAGGCAAATCGATTAGCAAGTAGTCCATCGGTTTCCATTCAACATCTCCGATGAATTGCTTTAGGGCTGAGCTGGCCATAGGTCCTCTCCATACTACTGCCTGTTCGGGAGGGGTTAAAAAACCGATTGACATTAACTGGACACCATATTGTTCTAAAGGGATAATGTAGTTTTTGCCATCCTTCTGTATGATTTCAGGCTGCTCAAATTCGCAATTGAACATTGTTGGAATGGATGGACCAAAAATATCTGCATCAATTATGCCAACACTTGCGCCAGACTTAGCTAATGCAACTGCCAAATTGGCTGTGACAGTAGATTTACCGACACCACCTTTTCCTGAGGCTATTGCAACAATATTTTTAACAGTTGGTAAAAGAATTGCATTCTGCCGAGCCGTTGTCACATCTGACGTCATGTCGATGTCCACATTCAGGTCAGTTGCTAATGTATTGATGGCCGATGCACAATCTTTTCGAATTAATTCTTTAAGTGGGCAAGCGGGAGTAGTAAGAACAACTGTAAATGAGATGTTTTTGCCCTCAACTTTTACATCCCGGATCATATTCAGGGTGACCAGATCCTTTTTGAGATCAGGGTCATTAACCGTTCCTAATACTTTAAGAACGTCCGATTTAGAAATTGACATAATCGTTGAAGTTTTTATTTTTTCTAAGCCGTTCGTACACGCTCATACCCACATCCAAAATTATCTGTACATTACAGCATTTATGGCTTCAATTGTCCTCTTTTTATTGGGTAAGATGGCTTCGATCAAAGTTGGAGCATACGGAAGGGGTACATCTAGGCTGTTCACCCGCTGAATTGGTGCGTCGAGATAGTCAAAGGTGTATTTCTGAATATGGTAGGCAATCTCACTAGAGATTGAAGATAGAGGCCACGTTTCTTCAAGTATTACCAATCTATTGGTCTTTTTAACCGAATTCACGATGGTCTCATAATCAATTGGTCTAACACACCTTAAATCGATGACTTCAGCACTGATATTTTCTTTTCCCATTTCATCAGCTGTTTCATTTGCTATTTTCATCATTTTCCCAAATGATACGAGCGTGACGTCTGTTCCTTCCCGGGTAACATCTGCTTGTCCAAAAGGAATTAAATATTCTCCTTCCGGAACCTCTCCTTTATCACCGTACATCAGTTCTGATTCCATGAAAATAACGGGATCATCATCTCTGATTGCAGTTTTTAATAACCCTTTGGCGTCATACGGATTTGATGGAACAGCAACCTTAAGACCTGGTGTATTGGCATACCAATTCTCGAAATTTGAAGAATGTTGAGAACTGAGCATACCTGCATTTCCGGTTGGCCCTCTAAATACAATAGGTACATTAAATTGCCCACCAGACATTGACATCATTTTTGCCGCTCCATTTATAATTTGGTCAATAGCGACCAATGAAAAGTTAAAAGTCATGAACTCTACAATTGGTCGTATTCCGTTCATAGCAGCTCCAATTCCTATACCCGTAAATCCGAGTTCAGCAATTGGAGTATCGATTACTCTTTTAGCTCTAAATTCATCCAACATGCCTTGAGAGACTTTGTAGGCACCATTGTATTCGGCAACTTCTTCACCCATGAGAAATACATTTTCATCCCTACGCATTTCCTCAACCATGGCTTCTCTAAGGGCTTCCCTGAATTGAATTTCTCTCATCTTGTCAACGTTTTTTTAATGGGGTGGCTAAATTAAACAATAAGACTTTATTTTCTTAGATGACCTCAGATAGCCTAATTTTCTAATCTTAATAATCAGACTGTTGAAACCTCGAAAGGATCAAAGGATTGATAATAAAAAAAGCCCCGTTGGTTGACGGGGCTTTGGTTAGTAATTTTATATTCTTAAAGGGCGGCTTTTACTGCGTTTGCGAATCTGTTAAATTCTAAGTCACTAACTGCCTTCTCTTTCAGATCAGGGTTAGCAGCAATTGCAGCCTTAAGGCTTGTGATCATTTCAGTCTCACTACTTTGTCTTGCGTACGAAATCGCTTTGCCGTAATGTGCCATGGCGTAATTTCCATCTTTGTCAAGAGCATCATCAAATGCACTTTGAGCATTTTCATTTTCCTTCTTTAAAAGAAGTGCAAGTCCTCTATTGAATAGAAGATCAGGAGTTTCATTTGCTCCGGCCATTGTTTGGATCGCCTTGTCATAGTCGCCTTGTAGTATTTCAATACCACCTTTCATTGCCTTTACCTTAGAAGCAACCTCTCTAGAAGGGCTTGCGCCTTCTGCAGAAGTCAAAGTTTCATAGGCTTTGTCGTTATTACCTTGCATCAGGTAAGCAGAAGCTTGGTTAGTAAGAACTTCTGCACCTTGCTTCTTATTAGCAGCAATATCAAGTTGAGTAATTGCTTTGTCAATATTTGAATTTCTGTCACCGTCACTTGATGCTGCTTTGGCCATTTCTAAATAAGTGGTGCCTAAATTATTGTGAGCAGCATATGAGGGATTCTTCTTTGTGGCAGCTTTATAGATAGCTTCTCTTTCAGAAAGAGATGGCGTTAAAGTGCCAGCGAAAAGTAACTCTTCTTCTGACAATGAGTCAGCAGAGATTGTACCTTCGGCAATTTTCTTAGCTAATACAGCAATTTCTGTGTTGGTTTTCTTCTCTTTTACAGTTAAGATTTCACTCTTTGCAGCTCTCAATGGGGGATAAACATCTCTTGTTAATTTGCTATAAGATTCTAATTTCTGGAGATTCTTCTCTTTGTCTCCGAATGCTCCACCACCGTTAATAATTCTTAATACTTCTGACTTCTCATCTGAGGAGATATTATCATAGTCATTAAGAGCAGCTTTGAACATTCCCCAATCTTCAATTACAGGCTTCAACACAAAATTGATTGAGTCAGCCATTCCTTTGTAGTCGTACTTTCTCATATTGTCCCTGTACCACTTCTCAATTCTTTCTGCTCTGTTTTGAGAAAGTCTGCTGTTAATTCTTTCTGCTCCTTCAGGAGAGTGAGTTCCAGCAATACTAACAGTTCTTGTTACATTCTTTTCGGCAACAAAGGCGTCAAATTGCTTGCCCCTATCACTTCTTTGCTCTGAACGCTTCAATTCTGATCGTCCCTTGTCAAAGTAAAATTCAATATTGGTAGCAATCAGTTCTTCACCTTCATTGTATCCGTGACCAACTGAAGCAGTCTCATAAACACTCTGAACCAACCTTGAGGTCATAATTAGACCAACAGCAACCGTTGGAGTATCTGGTGTTTCAAGTGTTTTTCCGCTTCTTGGGTCTGAAGCAACACCTTTAATTTTAAGCTCGCCACTTTCCATCCCGTCAACATAGGCGAAACTATACTCTTCGCTCAAACGAGGAGTAGTTGTTGAGCTATTTGGAAAATCGTCAGCGTTAAAAGTCAGGTCTTTCAAAGCTGCTTGAGCTATTCCGTATTTATAAAAAGATTTCAAGGTATAAGCCATACCACTTGGTAACATTTTTTGTGGCAGAACTGCTGACATTTCGAATTTCACATCATTCCCGTGTAATTCCAGTGGATTTGGAGTCACTGTCAAATCCTGCTCTTTCGCCAGTTCTACCATTTTCTTGAGTTTATTGCACCCAGAGAAGACTATGGTTCCGGCGAGTAATACTATCAGTAAGTTTAGTTTTTTCATGTGGATCATCTTTTCATTAATTTTAGATTGGTACTCTCAGTTCGAATTTTATGGGTTTTATACTTTTATACTTTAAGGAATTGCAATAATACTGAAAAAAATATGATATAATCAACGGTATAGAACAAAATGAGACTAAATATGTTATAAATATGTTAAATTTGCCACAGTAATAAACAGATATGAAGCACACACAACAATTGAAGTACGCACAACAATTCTTCGAAAAATATGCTTTTGGTGTATGCACCAGATTGGGAGAAAAGTTGAATATTCCAACGACGAGTATCAGGCTTTTTTTCATTTACACTTCATTCCTAGCCGTCGGATCACCAGTTCTAATTTATTTATCACTTGCTTATGTGATGAATTTCAGAAAATGGCTGAGAAGAAGGAATAATTCCGTTTGGTATTACTAGGTTTCCTTCTTTTGTGAAAAGCTAAGGTGGGATCGGGAGAAAATACACTATAGGGATCGTTACTGACTACATCTATATTTAATCATCTATATTTAATGCTCATTCGATTATTAACATCGAGTAGGCTTTGGGATGGTATCTTTTTGGATTAGAATTTTTATAGCACCAGGACCCGTGCAACGGTCTTAAAGATGCACATGCAAAACTTGGTGGAAGCCATTGGTTACAATTTATACCGGTCACCAGGGATCATTATGTCCAGTTCAATTAAAAACAGTAAATAATGAGAGAAAATCACAAGAAATAAGCTCGTTTTGACCCATCTGGAGGCGTAAATGCAAAAACCGGATCCCGGAACTTGTGAAATTCAAAATTTACGCTCTATTCTGCAACCTTTTGCAACGGTTTTACTACTTACCTTCACTGATGTGGACTACTGCGGGTAATTCACTGCGTTCATCAAGTTGCGTGTGAATTTTGATTGCCCCTTTTTTGGTAGTTGGGAAAGTTGCCCCATTGAGCAGGCTCAGAGATAAACTAATAGTGCTGGCATCTACAATGTGTATGATTTTGCCTTTTAGCTGCTCAATAGATCGGTAATGTGCTGTCCTGCTCAAAAGTCGTTGACCGTGAGAAAAGAGTGCCCATAAAGATGGACTCGAAAACCTTCCAGTTCCTCTGCTGATCTCCATAGAACATCGTAGAACGTGCTGGAGACTGTTTTAGTCCTATATCTTGTAAAAAATCACTTCCCTTAAAGCCTGTCACCAAATCTCCCAAAGGGGTGCAGTTATTAAGCTGTCCAAATAACAGAGCGATCAAATTGATCCCTTTTTACAGTACCGGTCACCTGGATGAGCTTCAACAGCTTTTTTGATACCAACTGCAGCAATAAGATCAGGAATTTGACCAAATAAGGGTTTCTTGCTATTTTTAATTTGTTTGATTAAGCCCATGATGATTTCAGGTTGTCGTAAACCCTAATCTCGCCATGTGGACTTTTTCAAGCTTTCTTTTCTTTTATCGGACAGCAGTAATATCAAGTATATGAAATATAATTATAAATGGGAAGGTATTTCCTTTCCACAATTCGAACTCATTATTCACTAATCAAATCATTCAATTTTCCCATCAAAATCATACAGCATGTTTTCAGAATCCGACCACAAGCAAATCATAGAGAGAGGTTCAACAATAGATCAAATTCAACAGCAGATTGAGAATTTTAAAAACGGTTTTCCACCCCTTAAGCTCCAAGGTCCTGCCATAAATGGTAACGGAATTTTGGTTTTAGGCAGCGATGATATAGAGAGGTATATCAATTTTTTTGATCATAATACTGCGGCTAAATCGATCGTAAAATTTGTTCCGGCCTCTGGTGCTGCGAGCCGTATGTTTAAGACTCTATTTGCTTTTGTTGAAACCTGTAGTGGAAGTGATGAAGACTATGAAAAGCTTAGTTCAGGCATAACCCATGAAGATGTTCACAATTTTTTTAGCAACATCAATGATTTCGCTTTCTATAATGACTTGAAGAGATCTTTTGGTCAAAAAGGTGAAAAAATAGAGGAAATCCACCTGAAAAGGAAGTACGTTAGAATTTTAAGAGAATTACTAGAAGAAACTGGACTCAATTATGGAAAGCTCCCAAAGGGGTTATTGAAATTTCATTCTTATACTGGATTCTGCAGAACTCCGGCTGAAGAACACATGGTGGAAGGGGTTCACTACGCAAAAGATCAAAATGGAAAAGTAAGACTTCATTTTACGGTCTCACCGGAACATAAAAAAATATTTGAAAAACATATTGAGGAGGTGCACCTCAGGTATGAAGAAGAGTTTGAAGTCACATTTGAAGTGAATTATTCAGTACAGAAAACTTCTACCGACACTATAGCGGTTGACCTGAAAAACGAACCATTTCGTAATGACGACAACAGCCTTTTATTCAGACCTGCCGGGCATGGTGCTCTCATTGCAAATTTAGATGAAATTGAGGCAGATGTCATTTTTGTGAAAAATATTGATAACGTGGTTCCGGATTATCTCAAGGATGATACGCATAGGTATAAAAAGGTCATTGGAGGGATTTTATTAGAGACACAGGAACGGGTCTTTGAATTACTTCACAAGTTGGATAGTGACTGGAATGTAGAGTTGGAAAATGAGGTTATTAAGTTCGGAAGAAATCGTTTAAATTTTATTCTACCCAATGATTATTCTTCACAAAGCGATAATGCTAAGAGAGAATATTTACATAAAATGTTGAATCGTCCGATAAGAACCAGTGGAATGGTATCAAATATTGGTGATCCCGGAGGCGGACCATTTTGGGCAAGTAACAGTGACGGATCGGTATCATTACAAATAGTTGAAACGGCTCAAGTTGATCTCAATGACTCGTCTCAAAAAAGCATATTTGATCAATCCACTCATTTTAATCCAGTCGATCTGGCTTGTGCGGTCAAGAATTATAGAGGTGAAAAATTTGACCTAACTGACTTTGTGGACCCTAAAACAGGATTTACAACGCTCAAATCTAAAGATGGAAGAGAGCTAAAAGCCCAGGAATTACCAGGTTTATGGAATGGTTCAATGTCGGACTGGATTAGTATTTTTATCGAAGTACCGGTAATTACTTTTAATCCAGTCAAACAAGTGAATGACCTGTTGAAAGAAACACATCAACCAGGATAATTTAACTTGGTGCAACTTTTCAAGACATAAATTCATCTCATACGAAAGAACAGGAAGATGAATAAAATTAACCTGTTGTGTGAATTAGACTTTAGCGGGGTCGGAGTTATAAGATGAGTTCATCTGCTTGATAATGAGTAATTTAAGAGTGTAAACAGCCAATAAACTCATTGAGCAAATGCACAACATTAAAAGTAATTCCGATATAATCTTTGAAACGATCAACACCCTTAAATTGAATGACTTTGGAGCAGATGGTAATGTTATGAGAAGAGGCCCAAAACCAAAACTCTCTGATTTAGAGCTAATCAGATTGACTCTTACTAGTGAAATATATGTCTATTGACAGTGAAAACTTGCTTTTTAAGAAATTGAACAGTTACCATGACCAGGATTTTCCTCAGCTAATTGCCCGAAGCCAGTTCAACAGGAGAAAGAAAGATTTGTTGCATTACATTGATAAAGTCAGGGCTACACAAGCCCAGCACTTTGTCGCTACCGAACAGTATTTCATAGTTGATTCTACTGCACCAGACAAAGGTTATTGTGCTTCCCGGCAGATGTGTATTTTTATGGTTACAAGCTCTACGACATTTGCTCTGTTAATGGAGTGTTCCATTCTACAGATTTGACTAAAGTCAGGGTACATGATAATGAGGTACTGAAGACTTGAATTCACAACTCTTTGATTGTGTACTACTTGGAGACACAAGACATATCAGTAAACAGGTTCAAATAAGCCTATCGAAAGTTCTTCTATTCGACTGCACACACCCACGAAAAGTAATCAAAAAGATACAGGCCGTATCCAGGGCTGTTTCGAAAAACAAGGAAAAGATTAGAAACCCTCTTCTCTCAACTGTGTGGTCAGTTCATGATCAGAAGAAATTATGCCTAAACCGCCGTTCAGTTTATAAACTACTTCACCCTTCAAAGATCAATCAATAACATCAAACATGTCATCTTTTAATTCACATAACAGGTTAAATTCCATTAAGATAATTTTACTTTGACACTATAGACATACGTACTATCCTTGCTTAAACATTTCAGACGAAAATAATTTTTGTCTTTAATCTTTCTGGCTTATAATTACATATAACCGAATAAATAATGGGAATTATATACTTGAGACCGGAAAGCAAAACCGTTATAATCTTCTTACTGTTAATATCTTTTAAGGATTATATATGAAACCGGTTATCAGTGCAATTGACCCTTACCTTTTTCAGGCTGACGCAACACAACGCGGATCACTCAAGCGGGGTGTTGCTGATCTAATCGTAACCAGCCCGCCCTATAACATTGGCAAGGCTTATACCGGTAGTGGCGTTGACGACGAAAAAGCATATAAGGACTATCTTAAGTTTACAAAAAAATGGCTTTCAAACTGCTATTACTGGACCCGCCGAACCGGGCGATTATGTGTTAATGTTTCGCTTGATAAAAACCGTAACGGAAAACAACCTTTGAGTGCGGATGTAACTACGTTGGCAATGGAGGCCGGTTGGAAATATCATGCAACGATAATTTGGAATGAAGGAAACATTAGCCGCCGCACCGCATGGGGAAGCTGGAAATCTGCAAGCGCACCTCATATTATAGCCCCGGTCGAAACAATTATTGTTTTATATAAAGAAGAGTGGAAGCGGGAAAGGCAGGGCACTCCCGACATTAGCGGGGAAGATTTTAAAGAATGGGTTCTTGGCATCTGGTCTTTTAATGGGGAAAGCGGGAAGCGTATAGGTCATGAAGCACCATTCCCCCTTGAATTGCCACACCGATGTATTAAGCTATTATCCTTCCCAGGCGACACCGTTCTTGACCCGTTCGCGGGTTCTGGCACAACGATGATAGAGGCAATAGTTCAAGGGCGAAAAGCATTAGGACTTGAGCTTGAAAAAAAATATTGTGAGTTAATAATTAGACGGATTGAAAACGAATGCGGAGCAAAATTGACGAAATCCCAGCAGGTAAAAGTGGTGAAATCTATAAATCCGTGCTGGACGCTATAGATAATTATAACAACCCACACGAATTTATAAAAGAAGCATATGAGATTTATCAAAAAACGTACGGGGAAAGTCCATCAATAAATGGCCGCATTCTGGAATATCTGGTATGCGAAACATTGGTGCGAGAAGGCGTGGTTCCTTTTTATTATCAAGCAAAATTTACTCAAGTGCCTAACGTGGACTTTGACGTTGTTTGCTATCATCCGAAAAGGCCGGTTGTTCTCTCTATGAAAGTTTCTTTGCGCGAGCGTTACAAGCAGGCCGCGTTAGAATGCATGGCGTTAAAACAAGTTTACCGTAATGCGGAATCCTATCTGGTAACACTTTCCCATGAGGCTATAAGCGTATCTCAAAAAATAAAAGACGGCGATATATCAGGCTTGAACCGATGTGTAAGAGCAAACACTACGGAATATGATGACTTGCTGAACAACGTTCTTAAAACCCGAAAGTATCAAGAGGCCTCTCTTGTTATGCCTATCACCGGCCGTGTTTTTCCGGTCTCAAGTATATAATTCCCTAAATTAAAGACAATTTTATGAAAAATCCCTTTCTATGATCGCTGCATTTATGTTAGTAATAAATGCCTGTAATGAAATTCCATTATTTGATTCTATCGAGTTAGATGAACCTCTGGAACCCACTTTAACATTAAGCGCAGATTTGCCTGAATTACCTGCTGTTGCTTTACATATTGTTGAAAGAGAATACTTCAGCCCTGATAGAGCTAATGGAAGAGCCAAACAAGAACTTCTGTGGGAAGAGTATTTGGGAAAAAGGCTCCTTGAACTATATCCTGACATTATCTCCTCTGGCATGATAGAACAAGCTCAAGCTGAGATTGAAACTTTGAAAGTTGAGTATGAGGGATACCTGAAAGAATTGAGAGGGTATGAAGAAAGTATTGGTGCAGATACCATCCCTGATGAGGAATATCGTCCCTTTACAACTCTCAAAGAGGAAATAGAGTTTACTCAAATGACTCCAGGAGAAATAGAACTTTTTTATGAGCTAGAAGCCCTGGCTACTTCTGACACACCAATAACACGAGATGATCTTGACAATATTACTGGTATAGCAGGTGGGAGGACAAAAGAAATTCCTTTTGTAGTGGGTATAGCAGGCTCATTAAGCTCCGTTGGATATGCAACCTTTAGGATTATCCAGTCAAAGAATAGGGCCGAGGACAAAGCAGAAGAATATTATCCAGAAAATACTGATTCTGGTAGAAAAGGGGATGCTTTCAGGCACATCTTTGTGAGTGTTTTACTAAGAAGATACCTTACAAGAACCGGATCGTGGATAGTAATGGGAGCAGTGGAAAAAATAAGAAAGAATGAGCCCAGAGATCGCCAGATGGATTTTCATAACAACTATATTGGCCGGGTGAAAAAATACAGGAGTTTCAGGGGAAGGTGGTTACGAGACCGATGGAATTGGAAAAAATGGGGAAGAAGTGTGCGGGATTTTGTCAATAACGCTAACAATGGGGTAAAAATGAATTGGGACTCAAACCCACCTTCCACACAAAGTGACGCAGAAAACCAGTTGGATGATGTATCAAGCAAAAAGTATGTTTGGTATGAAGGTTAATTCATTCATTTGTTTGACTACAACGATCTCTGTGTTAACATTCTTATTTTGGAGTTGTGAGCAGAAAATTCACACAACAGAATATGATTTGAAAGTCTATAACAATACAGATATTCACTATTCTATATTATATACAAAGTGAAGATGATAGTTCAATATTGATTGATGACCTTTTTTCTGGTTCTATTATTGTAATTTCCGAACCAGGTTCATCCGGTGGAAACCAACCTCCAATAAGCCGAATTGAATTTAAAACCCTAATTGATACACTTATAGTTTTTAATAATACAGATACCATCCGGTTCGATTTCCGTAATATTAATAATTGGCGATATGTGCATCAAAATGAGTCAGGTGTTCAGGGGCATAACTATTGGTATGATATAAACCATATGATATAAACCAGTAGAGATATGTTAGAATTTCATCAAGAGAAATAGAAAACACCTTCTGTTGGTAGATTTGAAATTAATGAATTTGAAGTATTTAAGGAATAGAAGCGATGTGATACCTGACAAGATCGGCTTGTGGGGTGGTTCTTACGGGGGTTTTCTCACTGTTTTAGGGACTTGTAAGGACCTCAGACTTATTTGCTGCCGGTGTCATATTCATGGCGTTCATGACTGGAATGTTATCATCACTGGATTTCTGCCGCACTACAACCCCAATTCACGAGAGAAATTTGCCAAACTGGTTTTTGATTCTTCTCCCATGGCTTTTATTGATATCTGGAAATCACCGGTTCTGCTGATTCACGGAGATAACAGGAATTTGCCATTTAGTTAAACAGTAGTATTGCCGAGTCTCTACGCCGCCAGCAAGTAGACTTTGAACAATTGATATTTCCAGATGAAGTACATGGTTTTTTGCTCTGTCAGAATTGGGTGGCTGCATACAAAGCAACAGCAGAGTTCTTTGACCGGAAATTAAAATGAATATTGTTTGGTATTGCTAATTATATATAGTTTTCTTATTTTTACAGAAAAAAGCCATGAATTGTCCTAAGTGTTCAAACAGTGCTGTCATTAAATCCGGCAAGATAAAAGGAAAACAAAGGTATAAGTGTAAAAAATGCGGCTACCACTATACGGTACAACAAAAATCTACGGCCAAACCAAAAGAGTTGAAAAAATACGCCCTGCAATTATATCTTGAAGGGTTGGGTTTTCGGTCAATCGGTAGAATACTCAACGTGAGCAATGTATCTGTGTTAAACTGGATAAGGGGTTTTGGCCAAGAAGTGCAGTCCTTGGCCAATAGCGGTTCCGAAGTGGATTTCGTAGAGCTTGACCAGATGCACAGCTACATTGGAAACAAAAAAACCATTGCTGGATTTGGATTGCTGTTGATCGATATGGGAAAAAGTTCATCAATTTCGTTATTGGCGACAGAAGTACTGAGAGAGCAAAAAAGCTCTGGGGGCTAATAGGCACCAACCAGATGAATACTATAGCAAGTGATTACTGGAAGTCATACGAGCACATGGTCCCTAAAGACACCATAGTCGTTAACTTAAGGGTGCAGATGGTTTTCTTTTTAAAGTGAGCATACCCTTCTCGGGTAGATTTTGTTAGTTTTCTCCCCATTTTTGGTACTTTAAATAGCGGGTTATTTTTCTTTGATTTTGCCCCCGCAATGACATTACTAATATCATCAAACTAAGGGAGAAACACACTTCAAATTAGCAGGAAAATCTTTATTCAGAAGTATGCTGATGAACTTAAGTATAGCATTGAGAATACTCTGTCAAAAGAAAAAATAGATCAACTAGCCAAGGAAACAGGGTTTGTAAAGCGAAAACGAAAACTGGTTGCTTCTGATCTGTTGAATACTCTTATGTTTTCAACTTGTAATCAAGCTCAAACTAGTCTGGAAGATATTGCAGCAGATTTGCATTTAAACTTTGCCATTGATATCAGTAAAGAAGCCGTGCACAAACGATTTACTCAACAAGGAGTTACGTTTTTGCAAGAACTGATTAAAGAACAATTATCTAGTCAATTTACTTCATCAGCCAAACTATCAACAGCTAGTCATTTTACGTGCATAAAGATTAAGGATTCAACTAGATTATCATTACCAGATGATTACAATGGAGATTATCCAGGTTTTGGAAACTTCAGCAAGACCAATGGATTAATGCAAATCCAGTACGAATATGATCTATTAAGTGGCCAATGGAAGGACTTGATGTTAACTAATCGAAGTAGAAATGATCAAAAAGATTCGAATGAAACAATAGAATCAATTACCAAGGGAGGGTTGCACATTCGTGACTTAGGCTACATTACTCCTACCTATCTGAAAGCAATCATAGATAAGTCCGCTTACTTCTTAAACCGGCTACCACCTCAAGCAAATATTTATACCTCAGAAAATAAAGAAGTGTCTTGGAAAGAAATTGATAGAAGATTTAATCGATTAGGTATAAGTACTTCTGCACTAGATGTATTTATCTATGAAAAACATAAAATTCCCTGTAGGTTAGTTGTCGAGCGACTTAATGACCGAGAATATGAAAAAAGACTTAAGAAAGCTCGTCAATCAGCAAAAAGCAGGAAAGTGAATATCTCTGAGGTTCACAAGATCAGATGCCGTTACAATACCTTCATTACAAATGTTGAACAACAATATTTACCTGTAGAGAACATAAGAAAAGCCTATTATTTAAGATGGCAAATCGAGTTGGTCTTTAAATCCTGGAAGTCATTTTTTGAAATTGACCAAGTAAAGAAAGTAAGAAAGGAGCGTTTTGAGTGTCAACTGTTAACTCAGTTGCTCTGGATATTAGTTAATTGGAAACTATTCATGACTTGTAACAAATACATCCAAACATATCAACCTGACCAAGGGCTTAGTGTTTTGAAATTTTTCAAAAGATGTAGAAGTCTTTCTCCAACTCTAAGAAAAGTCCTTATAGATCCTAAATCAATGAACTTATGGATTGAAAATGTGTTCTTACCCGCTATTTATAATACGGCATGTCAAGCTCCTAAAGGTAAAATCACTCATTATCAAGTAATTCAACAATGCTTAAGTTAACGACTATGCTAAAGACACACACATTCAATCAAAAGCAGAAACTTTTACCGTAGAAGGCTATAATAGCTTGTTCAGGCATTTTTTGGCAAGAATGAGAAGAAAATCAAAGGGCTATTCAAAAAGTATTGAGATGCTTACTTTATCCGTTTTGCTTTTGATGCATCATCGAAATGACACATTAACTATATTTAATTAGCAATGCCAATTTTTTTTTGACATGGTATTGAACAAGTGCCTTGAATTTTTCATCCCACGCGCAATCGGCCCAATCAGACGGAACCCAATACAAACGTGTAACTGTTCAGGGGAATACAGCACTTATTCAATAGTCAGATTACTACGGTCATCAATTGAGCGTACCACCAGGACAGTCAACCTTGTTCATCATGAAATGCAAAAACTTTGAAAGCGAAGACGATGTTGTTTCAGCATCTGACAAATTTGATCTAAATGAGATCAAGTCATTACTCAGTGAGAATTGAATATACTCCAAAGACAACTAAACTGAAACTCGTATTATTTACCATAGTTCTTATCACAGCTTTCACAGCGAAGGCTGAAGACGTTAATTGAAAACTTTATGAAGCCGCATCGGCGTATGATGCAAGAAATTTGGTTGATACCCGTTTTTCACTGCAACAGTCACTAACGGAACTATTCCTATAAAGAAATTCTTGAAAAGGACGAGAATGCCCCCCTTCATTATGAAGTCCAAATACCCATTGATCAGACGTTATTTAGCATTAAATATGACCGGTTTGACAGTGAAAGTGATGTGACAGGAATTGCCAATCAACTTGGAATAAGAGAGATTGCTGGAATGCTTAAAATAGTATTTTTCAATACTTACTAATTAAGATCGTTGCAAGGCATTCTGAAATATTACTCGTTATGTATTACATTTACGTATGCAAAAACAATCCATTCTTAGCCTGGCAGACAGCATTTGTGAGCTACGAACCCGCAAAATAAAAAAGACTTTTTTCACTCAGATAAATACTGTTTTGGGCCGGGGATCGATTGAATCAGTCATCTCTGCCTATTATTAAAAGGGCAAGGGTGCGACAGGTAAACCCGGTTATGACGGGCTGTTGCTATTTAAGAGGTGTTTACTTCAAACAGGGTACGGATTGAGCGATTATGAAGTAGAAGATCGTGTCAATGATCGTATTTCTTTTGGCTATTTCTGTGGATCAACAATAGACCAGGCAGCTCCGGATCCATAGTACTTTAAGCCGCTTTCGTAGTGCCATGTCCAAATCAGGTGGTTTTGAGCTGCTTTTGAAGGAGGTCAATTCGCAGTTGAGCAGGCATAAAATCATCGTTAAAACAGGAGTCATAGTCGATGCCGGTGTGATAGAAACTCCTTTGAGGCCTAAAGGAAAAACCAATCATGAAGTCACTACGGACAGAGAAGATGAGCAAGAGGCGGGTGTCCATAAAACCTGCCCTTCAAGTGTAGATCAGGAGGCATCATGGTTAAAGAAGGGAGGTAAATATCATTATGGCCATAAGAAACATTGCCCCACCGATGAAGAGGGACTGGTGCCGGGTGTTGTGAGCACCAAAGCAAGTGTGAATGAAACAGGAAATCTATCTGAGGTGTCGGACACAGCCGATTTACCTGAGGGTATTGCCCTGAAAGCTGATAAAGGGTACCAATCAGAGAAGAACGGGCAACTTCTCAAAAGCAAAAAACTCAAGAATCACATTTTGAAGAAAGCAAAAAAGAACAAGCCCTTAACCCATTGGGAGAAGCGTTTCAATAAATTGGCAGGTAAGGCACGTTTTAAAGTAGAACGCACATTTGGGGGCATCAGACTTTGGTTCGCCGGAGGAGTAGCAGGGTACAGAGGGATAGAGAAGATGCATAATCAGAACATAATGGAAGTGCTATCTTACAATTTGTATCGCACCCCTGGGATCATTGCGTCTAATCGTTAAAAATGAAGCCTGTCGCACCCCAAAAAACAGAGAAAACAGAAAAAATACAAGTATACAACCTCAGTCTTTAGCCAAAAATCCAACGCAAATCATCGTTCATGACTTTTGCAATGGTCTTGAATCAGCACATGACGATAGACCCCCAACTATGGTTACACCAGATGTACCAGCGATGGAGTTTTGTATAAATTTTCTTCTATTAATGGTCATTATAAATGTGTTTGGATATTTTAAAACTGGAAATTATCATTCGAACTGCGAGTAACCTGTCCAATTATTTTCTAATCTCTATTATCTGATGTGCTCTTTGGAGAAAAGCCAATCAGCCTTTCAACTATTTAATCTTCAAAGGATAACACTATTCAATCTTCCAGAAGTATATCCCTCCAGCCTGTTTGCCCAGTTCTGCAGTCGCAACAATTTTCAAGGCTTTTAAATCAATCACGTCAACTGATCCTGGCTCTCCTCCCACTCCTTCTACAGAAACGAAGGCGTATTGATTGTCCGAAGACATTGCTACCCCATGAGAAACTCTTCTATTATTGTCCAGCCGGACAAGCTCCTTGCCATTTTCAAGGTCCCAAATGCCTGTTTTGGCAGCAGTCTTGTAGGTAACGACCATTTTCTTACCGTTAGGGCTTATTTCTACATTATAGGGTCCTTTGTCACCCGGAAACTTGTTAGTCACTTTCCACCGACCAAGGTCAACCTCCAGTATCTCGTTGCTGCCATTTCCGGCAACGTAAACTTTATTCCATTTTGGGTGCGGGATTACCCAGGTCGGTTTTACTTTTGAATGTTTCATCCCGCCACCTTCCATTTTATTGTGGTCCATTTTAGAGTGATCCATTCCTGCCATAGCATCTGTTTTCATTTCAGTACTGGCATCCAAATCAAGTTTTCGGCTAACAGAGAAATCCAGAGCGTCAATTTCAAAAAGTTCTCCACTCATCATGGCTACTGAATAATGTTTCATGCCATCGGGAGAAATTCGTGATCCATGAGGCATCGCACCAGTTGTGATTTTGGTTAACTCAGTCATAGTCTCTGGGTCAACCACAGAAACTGAGCTTGGTACCATATCCCCATGCAAATTAAAATTAACACAGTAGAGTAAACCTGTCGCCTCTGATATTTGCATGGTGGCTGGAAATAGGCCTAAAGTAGTTTGTCCTACTAACTCATCTGAACCAGTCTTATACTTGTATAGTGTGCCATAAGGATTGCCATGAGCCATTGATAGATACCAATATTTACCATCGGGGCTTACTGTAATACCATGTGGCCCTTCAATTTCTGCAGGCCAGACTCCAACAGGTATTCTTTTGATTGCCTCCGCCTTTTTACCATCAAATTTCACTACGGCAACCTCATCTTCGGACTCCGCAGTAACGTAGATATAGTAGTTTTGAGACAACAGTTTACCACTTAGCATTACAATCAGAAAAAGTCCAACTAATTTCTTCATCCTATTCTTATTCTATCAAATCAAATATCAGATTCTTCACTATGTTCAGATTGACTTCAAATTATCTTACAGGTTTTTAACTTTTCAGCCTTAAAACCCTTTCAAACTCATCTCGTCTCCACCTTTACATTTTCAGGCTTTTGAGGCTCAAGTTTAGCCGCCCATAAACCACTGTTCCAGTCACTATAGAAGATTGTGCCCTTATGAAGTTGAGCACCCCAGGTAAATGGCGAGTTTGGAATATAGCCCTCAGGATCGCTTGGCATTATGAAACCAATCTCTCTTCCCTGTCTGTTTAAATCACCCATCAATTCACCACTCAGGTCAACCACTCTAACACCCCCATTATAGAATGCGGTATAAAGCACATCATCTTCAACCCAATAGTTATGAGATCCTGCTCCCGGAACTTCGAATTTTGCAATTTCTTCAGGGTTATCAATATCAGTAAAGTCAATGAAATGCAGGAATCCTCCAGCAATGTTTGGTCCATTCATATTCAACCCATGTGGAAAAATTTCATCCCCACCAATCACATAGAACTTCCCTGTCTTTTCACTCTTGTAAGGGAAAGCAGCATGATTCGCTCCACTGGGATAAGTATAGCTGGCAAATTGGACAGGGTTTTCAGGTGACCCTCCAGCTACTCCATTGCCAACATCAACCAATTGAATGCCATCCGACCAATTAGAACTATAGGCTATGCCGTCAACGACCCAAACATCATGGATAGAGTGCCCTGGGGTTTCGAGTTCGAATTTGCTGACTATCCGTGGATTCTCAGGGTCTTCTATATTAATGATATAGTACTTCTGGCCAGCACTCAGTGCATAAACGTGATTTTTATAAATAAAAACATTGTGGACTCCACCTGTGAGGTTTTCTGTAAATGTGGAAATAACCTCGGCTTCTCGAGGACTGGATACATCAATGATCACAAGTCCGTTCTTTCTATTGGAGGCTCCCTCCCTGCTGATTACACAAATTTTACCGTCCTCTGATATTTTTACATCATTCACAGTCCGGGCATCAACTTGAATACTATCTATCTTTTCTATACTTCCCGGGTTAGTAACATCCCAGAAATATGCTGTCCCGTCCGCACCCCAGGTACCCGTTACAGCATAGTCTCGTCCGTCAACGCCTTCCCAAACCCAAAAGTCGGAAGTATGCTTGTTATTTACTGTTCCATGCCCTACCAGCTCCACTTTTCTTTTAAGATCCCTAGGAGCAGCATTGACTGTCATCCTGGAAACTACAGGGCCACAAGATGCCGTAACTGTATACAAGCCTGGTTCGTTGGCAACAAATCTGCCGTCTTGTTTTATTAATCCTGAAGCACTGGAGGAAACATCATTGGCCTCGCCAGTGAAAGCATAGGTTATTGGAGCATCATTGACTTTTTTACCTTTTTTATCTAATGCCTTGCCAATAAAATGAAAAACATCTCCGGCACTAGCTTCTTTCATATCAGCATCAAGGGTGATGGAAGCAACGGGATTTTCAACAACATTAATTTTTACTGTATTGACAATTTGATCCACCTGAGCTGTTATTATGGCTATACCAGCCTTCAGACCGGTAACATTATAAAAAGCATCAACGGAGGCATTGGCTGTAGCAGATAAAGTCACCTTTACATCTTCCCTGTAAAATCCCGTTTTATCATATACTTTAATTTTTAGCGGAATGGTTGTACCCGCATAAACTTTATCTGGAATTTCATCAATGCCAATCTCTGCTAAAGCCGGATATTTCACAGTTACTTTATAGTCAATCCGTAGACGCTGGTCACGATTACCAGTCGGGTCAGGGCTTAATATGATGATTGTGTGCTCGCCAGGTATTGAAGCCGACACATTATTGTTATCATCTACACCGACAGCTTTCCCATTGCGAGAAATTATCCTTACCGGACGGTCGACTTTATTGCCCTGTCCATCCCGGACATAAACATTCATTTTCACTTTATCGCCTACTTCCATGGTTAATTCGGAAGGTTCAATGATTAATTTGTGATTTTGAGAGTAAGCCAGAAGACAACAAAGCATCAATGGCATAACAATGAGGAATCTTTTCATGCGATTAGCTCAATTCGGTTTGAATAGCTTGAATGTAACTACAGTTCAGAACAAAATAAAGCCTTATTAAATGAAGCCTTCCCTCGACCACATCAAAGCATTGGTTTTTGATGCTTATGGCACTTTACTGGATGTTAAATCATTGGATGAACGGTTAGCCCGTCATTATGGAGACCAGGCCAGTAAAATCAATTCCATCTGGAGACGAAAGCAATTGCAATACACCTGATTGAGATCTTTGATGAGCAAATACAAACCTTTTTCCCGGGTAACGAAGGAAGCCCTGGAATTTGCCTGCGAAGCAGTTGGGGTTGAACTAACAAATGAAATTATGGCGGATTTGATGGATCACTACTTCATGCTTAGTTCATTCCCTGAAGTTGCTGGCCTCCTTAAGCAATTATCACAATCTCATGAATGCGCCATATTATCAAATGGTGATGTGCTAATGTTAAGTAAAGCTTCTATCCATAATGACATCTCTCAATATCTAAAAGCAATCTTAACCGTCGACTCAGTTGGTATTAACAAACCAGCTCCTGAGGTTTATCAATTGGTTTTAGATCAATTTCAGTGTGAGAAAGATCAAATAGCCTTCATTTCATCGAATACCTGGGATGTTGCTGGTGCTAAATCCTTTGGTTTCAAGACCATCTGGCTGAACCGCACAAGCGGAACCGTGGAAACATTAGGGTTTGAGCCCGATTGGGGAATTAAGGGTTTGGACGAATTGTTATAGGGTTTAATTACCTCGGATACCTTATACTTTCCACCATCTCTTGCACTTCCTGGGGAGGTTCTGGGGTCATGTAAGACACGACACCTGACACCAGAAAATTCAAGATCATCCCAAGAGTTCCTATCCCTTCTGGTGAGATTCCAAACCACCAATTCTCGGCAATATTCAGTTCCGGAGACAAAAACTTGAAGTATATGATATAAAACGATGTAAATAGTAGCCCTATTATCATTCCTGCAATAGCACCCTGTTTATTAATCCGTTTACTGAATATTCCCATAATAATGACTGGAAAAAATGAAGATGCGGCTAGTCCAAAGGCAAATGCTACAACTTGAGCAACAAATCCCGGTGGATATATTCCAAAGATACCGGCAATAACTACTGCCACTCCGGCGGATATTCTTGCGGCCAGCAATTCACCTTTTTCTGAAATATCCGGATTGACCTGTTTCTTAATTAGATCATGGGCGACAGAAGTAGAAATGACCAACAATAAACCCGCAGCAGTTGATAGGGCCGCAGCAAGTCCACCCGCAGCTACTAAGGCTATTACCCAGTTAGGAAGTTGCGCTATCTCAGGATTGGCAAGAACCATTATGTCTCGGTCAATTATCAATTCGTTCTTTTCAGCATTTGCAACATATTGTATTTTCCCATCTCCGTTCTTGTCTGTAAACGCAATCAATCCAGTTTCCTCCCATTTACCAAACCAATCTGGCATATCAGCATAAGTTTGGTTAGAAACTGTGTTGATCAAATTTGTTCGAGCAAATGCTGCAACAGCTGGTGCTGTAGTGTAAAGAATAGCAATCAGTATTAACGCATATCCCGCTGAAATTCTTGCTTCACGAACACCCGGAACAGTAAAGAACCTAACTATCACATGTGGTAGGGCTGCAGTACCTACCATCAGAGCCGCGGTAATAAAGAAAATATCTGTAAGGCTCTTTTTTGAAGCAGTGTAGGCTGCAAATCCCAATTCTTCATGCAGATCGTCTAACCTATCTAATAAATAAACACCATCAGCCATTGTACTTCCAAAACCCAGTTGCGGAATTGGATTGCCAGTCATCAGAATCGAAATGAATATAGCTGGGACCATAAAAGCAAATATGAGCACACAATACTGCGCCACTTGGGTGTAGGTAATCCCTTTCATTCCACCTAAGACGGCATAGAAAAAGACGATGACCATACCAATAATGACCCCGGTATTGACGTTGACCTCTAAAAACCTGGAGAATACGACGCCAACTCCTCTCATTTGACCGGAGACATAAGTGAAAGAAACGAAAATGGCACAGAATACTGCCACCGTCCGTGCTGTATTCGAATAGTAACGATCGCCTACAAAATCCGGCACAGTGAATTTTCCGAATTTCCTCAAGTACGGTGCCAACAGCAGGGCCAACAACACGTAACCTCCTGTCCATCCTAGTAGATAGACAGCACCATCATAGCCCATAAATGAAATTAGTCCGGCCATGGAAATAAAAGATGCGGCTGACATCCAGTCTGCTGCCGTTGCCATTCCGTTGGCCAATGGTGATACATGTCCGCCAGCTACATAAAACTCACTAGTACTACCGGCTCGTGACCAAATGGCAATTCCAATGTAAATAGTAAATGTGACACCTACTAGGAGGTATGTCCAGGTTTGTACATCCATGATTTTAATTATTTTTCGTCTACTTCAAATTCCTTATCCAACTTATTCATCCATCGCACATAAACGAATATCAGGATAACAAACACATAGATTGCCCCCTGTTGGGCAAACCAGAAACCCAATTTAAATCCACCTAAACTAATAGTATTTAACTGTTCTATCAGAATGATTCCAAAGACATAAGAAACAACGAACCAAATGGAAAGTAGAATAGTCAGATACCTGAGATTCTTTTTCCAGTAGACCTCATGAGATTTATCAGACATGGTCAGTAATTGATGGATAAAACCTAAATCTAATCAATCCACAACATTCTCAATAAGAGAGCCTGGATGACCGTTTGGAAAATTGTTTAGAGTACGCCGCACTTAAGGGCATATACTACCTATTTCAACCGTGTTACTCTTTCCAGCCTTTTCCAGCATATTCCTACCATGTTTTGCACAGTTTGGAAGCTAATCTGCAATCTTAAAATATTGATAATTAAAAGTTAACGATTGTCAGATAAAATATTAACTATTACAGATGGTTGATCAATAGCGTCCTAAACGTTTTAGGAAGCTATGTTGAATCTTCTTTTTCACACAGGTTAAGGGCATTAATGCTGTTTAATGAAAGAGCACCCCCTGTGTTTGGTTTTTACGGTGATCAGGCGGATGATCAAAAGGGCTGTCCAGCCATCTATGCAAGTCGATTTTAACAAATAGGTTCAAGCTTAGAAAAGCCACAAGGTTTGAAAGTTGCCAGCCATATTTTGCGAGTTCTTTCAGGAACTTGAGGATAACTATAGTCATCAGGGCTGTCCATATCTGAATCATCACAGCATTCTGAGTAGTCCCAATAAATGATTTGATATTTAGCAATTGTTTTATCTCGCTAAAGAAGATTTCTATCTGCCATCTGCTCTTGTAAAGTTCACTTACTGTGTTTGCTGTCCGGGACATTTGATTAGTAATCAATTCAATGGTTTGTTGATGCTGTTCATCCCAAATAGCAATCCTTCGCAGTCGTTCAGGGTATTTCTTTTTGGTTTGATTGCCTGTGAGTTGTATAAGCTCATCTTTTAGAATGTGTTGATGTCTATCTTCTGGCAGGTCATGTTCTTTAACAGACTCAAATCGAATATTGTCTTTGTGTCTGATCACAAAAAACACCTTGTTGCTGTCCCAAACGTTGAGCAGGGAAAAATCATTGTAACAGCGATCTGCTACAATCACACTGTTGGATAACAAAGGAATGTCACAGGCTCCCTTATTATCGGCAGTTTACCATCAGTAACATTGACACAGGCAGGCAGGTTTCCATCATAATCCAGCAGTGTATGCAGTTTCACTGCTCCTTTATGGGTTTTGTATTTAGCCCAATCGAAAAGACGCAAACAAAGGCTAATGGTCGTTGAGTCTGGTAGGAAAATTTTAGACTTAATTTTGAATTTGGTCTGTCGAAATCCTGCCAAATGCGTCCAACTATCACAGCCCTTCTGATATTTATCAGTCTGCTTTTCCTGTACTAATTTTTTGAATGAGTTACGGTCAATCTTAGAGATGACCTGAGAAAACAAATTTATATTTGACATGCAGGGATGGGGTTTGTTCTACAACTCAAAGATAATTTGAGATACGGATTTCTTCCCTGCTACTTTTTAAACGTTTAGGATGCTATTGAAAATTTACCTCTTTCTGTACTTTGTACTATTGGTCCTGTTCGTCGGGGACCACAGCATTCGCGATTTCGATGAAGCTGTTTATCTCAATGCCAGTAAGATTATGCGAACTTCAGGTTCGTACCTTGTCCCAGAATATTATTGGGGTGAACCCAGAACTAATAAACCCATAGGTCTGTACTGGGCCATTTTGACCGGTCAATTCATTTTCGGAGAGAATCTGCCTGGTGCCAGGATTATTTCAATAACCGGAGCATTTTTTACCCTAATATTTACTTATAAAATTGCCAATTTGCTCTTCCCTGATAAAAAGAAAAATGAAATGGTTGTTGTTGTTCTTTCCGCGACACCATTCTTCTTTCATATGACCTGGTTGATTAAACCTGAAATGGTATTGGTAACCTTTATAACCATTGCACATTATTACTTACTGAGAATTCTCAAATCTGATGAAAGAAACAATAAAGATATCATTGCCTTTTATGCCGCTATGGCTTTTGGGTTTATGATAAAAGGCCCCCCAGCAGTGATATTTCCCTTGTTAACAGCTATAATTTATCGTGTAGTAGTTAATAAGCCAGACTGGAGTTTTGTCATGTTATCAATTAGAGGATGGTCTGTGTTTTTAATCATCGTTCTGCCTTGGTATCTGTATCTACTCAATCAGTTTGGGTTGGAATATTTTATGGAGACATTTAATCGGGAAATCGTTCAACGAATAACTTACAACAACCAATCGTATTCTCAGGGGCTGTCCTTAATCACCTTTTCACCATGGATATGGGTTATTTTATCAAGGTTAAAATTGCGGAGTCCACGTCAGCAATTTATGGCCGCAGATAGAAACACGCTTTATCCCATTTTATGGTTTAGTTCAAGTTTCCTTTTTATAGTGCTATTCGTTCGTGAGTATCACAATCACTACTCACTGGATTACATTGTTCCGGCTTCACTCCTTGCCAATGGAGTTTTGAATAAAGGCAATTACAAGAAATTATTTATTAGTATCTTTTTTTTAACCTCAAGTGTTTACTTCCTGGCTTTCTATTTTTCACCAATTTCATTAATTGATCCTGCTTTTTTTCTTATTGGTTTTGGATTGCTGGTATTAAGTGTATTAGCCATTTATTTCTCCGGAAACAACGAAATGACTGTTTGGTTGACCGCCTCGTTGGTTATGGTGAACTTGTGGTACAATTATCTTTGGATACAACCCAACCTGGATATTTCTCCGATGACTAAATTCATTGCAAATATTGAGTCAGATGCAGGAGATATTGCTGTCTCGAACCGGTTGATTAATATTGATTTTTCTTTTTTTTGGTGGCAATTGGGCGGTCAGGCAGGATCTTCTTATTATTCCAATAAAGAGGAGTTTTCAGGTAAAATAAAGACGCCATCAAAAAATTTGAAATATGCTATATGCAGTGAGCAGACCTTCAACGATTCGAAAGACCTAATCACCGAGAATTGGTTTGTCCTGAATAAAAGCTTTTTCTATCAAGGCGATTATCAGGAAGAGAAGGGAGTATTTGAGAAAATCAAGGATTTCTTACTCACTGGCGACATTAACGAAGTGCTCCATGAATATGTCCTTCTAAAGGTTAAATGAAGTTAGAGTTATTATTTTCAAATCGACTGCTTTTATAACCTGAATCTATAAGTAAATTTCAAAAGAAATATATTGTGGGCAGTTGAATCGAATAACCTGGAATTCAAGGAACCGAACGAATTGGAATCCTGAATACTTATATCCTGGGTTCTGTTCTGAGTCCAGACGAGAAATAAAGTCGAGCCGGGAATGTACTCCCAACGCAATACCATATTCGATCTGAATTGCACAAAGTTGAAATCGGGATCGTCAAAACTGTAATCGGTTATACCATCATTGTTTTCGTCGACCGCATATTCCTCGTTTTCTGAGTCGTGGACTATTTGGTCATTTGTTATTAAATCGAATCGAGCAGTATAATCTGAGTCTAAAGAGTTAGTGACTCTTTTGAAATCTTGGTACTCACCTTTTGAAATAAATGGCTGACCCCAATATTGTAATGACAGATTGGGATTAAAATTGTAGGTAAACCTTAACGACAGGCTGTAAGTGTTTTGATTAACTTCCCCTAGGATAATCGGGTTATCACTTGCCGTGCCCAATTCTGGAGTTTCAACATATTGAACTTCATTGTCGTTGAAAGATGCGTTTGGCTCAACTGAGATGTTGAACGCATCAATCGGACGATAATTAAACTGCATCCAAAATCCCTGACCACGATTCCATCCTTCAAATCCCCAGAAATTCCAATGGTTAATCCTAACATTTAACCTTTTGCGGTCATCAGTACCTATGTAATACCACTGATTGATACCGCCAGGTAATATAAAGGAAGGGCCACCCCTGAGATCTGCATTGGAAATTTGGTTGGCAATTCCCGTAACTCCGGTTCCCATTCTCCAGAAATTCTTAAAATTAAGGTGGTAATTGGTATTGATGGCTTTGTAGGTACTTACACCACCAAAATCCCAGTTGAGGTATTCATTAAAATTCAATCTCATCCAGCGAAAAATGCTGAATGGTTTTAATATCCGGTATTGAATCCATCCATACTGATTGATAAAATCAGTATTTCGCAGAAATCCTGCATCATTCAAATCCAGTTGGGGACTACGGTAGGTAACCCCGGTTTGATAGATGATATTACCAGCACTCTTACCAAAATTGAATGTGCCTCCGCTTCCGGTTAGTGATGTCCTGGTAGAATCAAGCCTGTTGTGATTCTGACCGGGCCGTTGAAAATATCTCTCTGAGGAAGTTTGTGTCCTGGTAATGGATTCGGCCGTACCCTTGACCGTGCTAAAGACGGTGTTAAGTGTAACGTAATATTTGCGCTCCTTCCATCGATGTGTGAAGTCCAACCCACCTGTAACAGCTCCTTTGTGAAGGAACTCCAATTGCTCATGGTTAATCTTGCGATTTGTACTGGTTATCATTCCTCCAATGACTGTATTTCCATCATTGATATCCTGTTGTACCCTTCCGACCAGGTAATTTGTTAAAGGCTCCACAGTCATCGGTCTGCGCTTCCCGGCCGCATCGATTTCAGCATCTTCTCTCCTGGTAACTGATTCCAAAAGACCCCATGAAAACCCGTTTTTGTTCTTGCCCGTCAATTTTGCCGCACCAACTATTCTGGTATTGTTCGGTTCTCTGACAAACTCATTGTCCTGTTTATCAGGACTAAACTGGGGGCTGCGCCCAATTCGTCGGGAGTAGAATAGATTATCGTTCCCAAATGACCCACCTGCTTCAGCCTCAGTGACCTGAAAATTCAGGATATTGTTTCCCTCAAGAAAGAAAGGCCTTTGTTCCCTGAAAAATACTTGAAAGGCTCCAAGGTTCACCTGGGATGGGTCGGCCTCCACCTGGCCGAAATCAGGATTAACTGTAAAATCCAGGGTTATGTCGCTGGTAATTCCAATTTTACCATCTAATCCTGCTCTAATATCGCTGGCTTTGCCGGTGGCAAAGGGGTTGCCCTCTTCTTTTTCGAAGTGCTCCGTGCTCGCAACTACATAAGGTTGAATCTCAACCTGCTTTTGGGGTTTAATGCCTTTAAGTCCTCGCAATTCTCCAAATCGATGCACATAGCCCGGAGCGTCCGGAGGGGCATACACCCAATGAGACAGTTCTTGATTTCGGAAAAATCTTCGTTGCAACTGAAGTCCCCAAGTGTGTTCGGGTTTATCAGCAAAGCGTAGTTGACTAAGCGGAATTTGGTATTCGGCCAGCCATCCCATGTCATCCATACTGGTTTTGAGGTACCAAACAGGATTCCACTTTTCATCCCAGCTATCTCCATTATTGGTGACATATTCATCGCCCTTCACACCTGAGGCTGTGGCCGTGAATGAAAATGCTGTTCGCTTATCGTGATAGCTGTCAATGCTGATCTCTACCCAATCACCTACGAATCCATCTCTCCTTGACATACGTTTGACAATTTTGTCCGGTTCGGAATCGAATGCCCTAATGAGGACATATAGGTTCTTGTCGTCATACAGTATCTTAAAAGCAGTTTGCTCACTGGGGGCTTCACCCTGTGTGGGTTCTCTTTGGGTGAATTCCCCTGACCATTCCACTTCATTCCAAGCCGGATCATCTCCCAGACCGTCTATGGTAATCGCTGAAGGGGTTCTTGCCGTCTCATATGATTTTACTTCGTCTTGATTATCGCTGGCCCAGGCCCTAGATATTAGCAGTGAAAAAGTGATCCTGATCCATAAGTACCGCATCTGAGCTTTGACTTATCAGTTTGCATTAAAGACAACCAATAGTTAAATCAGTTGCTTTGAACAGTTTACTCTTACTTTATGCTATTAGTTACATGGACATACATATCTTACATAGACATACATATCTAATGTACTAATGGTGTAAGAACTTCAATGAAGAGACAATTCCTACCCATTTCCATTACACATAAACATAAAATGCACTAAAAATTTATGAAGACGTCCAAACTGATTCTATCATTCAATAAGAAGTTTTAGATTAGGAGAAATATCCGGGTTGTGAATAAAAGAATCTTAAGCATCATTCTAGGACCAATTAGTTTTGCCATTATTTTACTGCTTGGCCCTGTAGAAGGAATCCCGGCTGTAACCCATAACTTTACAGGCCTGTGATACGTTGCCTGATTGCTTGGCTAACTCCAATATGCCAAGTTCCGAATGGATAATCTTTTATTCATTACTCATAATCTGAAATCTTAAAATATTTATAATTAAAAATTATCGTCAGATAAAATATTAACTATTACAAATTAGCTGTATTCTAAAACCGAACTCAGGCTATTGATGATCAAGGATAGTTCAGTGTTAATGAGCCGGGTTCCATTCTCGAAAGCGTGGGGCTACTTAATCTTTGTAGTTCATTCCTGATCATAGTATTTCAATTTCTTTTGGAGTCGATTCATCATTTTGATAATGCGTTCTGTCTTTGTTGTGTCACTCTTTGCTTTATAAATCCAATCGAGGTATGCTTTCCGTTCACCTTCAGTGAACGCCAGAAATGTTTGATAGGATTGTTTTGGCCCAACCTTAAAACAGTCAATTATTTCATTCGGAATTTCGAGCGAAGATTCATCTGAATAAATTAGCACCTTAAAGTAATCTCCAGCCTGTTTGCCAATTTTCTTACGGATTTCAGCTTTCACCGGCAAGAACAAACTTCCATTACCCACAGGCATGAGTTTATACTGATTTATTTCGAAATCATCGATGGCACCCTTAACCTTAACCCACCCAAAGGGATTGTTTTTATCCTGAAAAATTTCCGGGATAGCGGCATATGTCCAACCGCCTTTACCAGGAAATTTCTGTGACAAGTAGTTTGAGTTTACCAAGGAGTCTTTTTGCGTCATTAAATGATTAAAACGAGGATGTTCGGGATTGTGTTTTTCAAAAACCAAACCCAACCCTTATACCCGGAAATACTTTGTTAAAATTACTTTTAAAATACAGGTGTGGGCTCACGGTGACAGCTTTGACCGGAGACCACCTGAAACCTAATTTCATGGTATTTTTATAGAATAGATCACCTTCTTTTGCAATCAAATAGCCCAATTCGACTCCTAAATAATCAGGTTTGGCATTTTTAGCATTGATGGCCCATTGGTAACCGAGGTTCAGAAAAGTGTTGACGTTAATTGCATCTGCTGTTGGAAAGTCAAATAGAAGAGTTGAGGAAATATAGGGACTTCTCACCATTCCTTTTTTCCTAAAACCTAAAGCAATTTTAAAGGATAAATCCGGTATCCAAGTGTTTTTAACCAAGCCTGCCCCTGCTCCGGAATTTATTTCCAGAAAATCCAGATCATTATTTTTGACCTCGATTTCCCGGACATTCTCATTAACACATTCGTAATATAGGGACCTCGACCAGGGCTTTTTATCAGGAAGAATAGCAATGACTTTCTCAAGACAATTTAAAAGAGCCAATTCGGGAATCTTCGAAAGATCGGCGGTAGTGATGTAAATCTGGAAGTCTTCAATGCTGATTATGGCCTGGTCTCTGAAACCGGTGTTACTCACTGCTCCGTTTTTTATTAAATAGACCAACTTAGTATCTCCGGTTTCTACCGTTAAGGAATTATCATGTGAATACCTGACCAAGTCCGCAGTTTCTGATGATAATTCATCCTTGATATCTGGTATCATTTTGATAAACATTTCCAAGGCGGAGCAGGCTTTGTCTGAGGATTTAAGATTACCGTAATTTGGTAATGCCACTTTAATCTCCACTCGATTGTCTACATAAACGATGACCGAGTCACCGACAAATTGAGAAAATCCAAGTGTTGGCAGTGTAGCTATAGTGAGAATCAGACCTGGTCGTTTCATGTGTGATTAGTTTTTATTCTATTATCAGTTTTAGTTATTTCTTACTTGAAGAGGCCCAAACTTAAATTTCAATGTTTCAGGCTCCAGGTGCCCCTGGGTTGAATAGCTGGGAAAGATGACTTCATCTACTTCTCTTTCTTTCCTTGAGTTGGTCTCTATTTGTTCGGGCTGACTTTCAGTCGTACTAATGGCTTGCTCTTCTGGGTTACTGGGAGTTGATACAGTGGTTATATACTCAACTTGTTTTATTAAGACTGTATCTGACTGAATTACAACGGTTTTCGGTTTTTGTTGCTGTAAATAAGAAAGCTGTTGTTCTACTTTCTTGAGTTCACTTCCCAGTGATTTTACTTGATTGTCTTTTGCATTTAGCTGTTGTACCTGAGATAGGTAATTGCCCTTCAACTGATCAATTTCGACAGAGAGAAGGTATAATTCCTTGTTATGTGCTTCCTGAACATAATATAGAATGAAAGAAAAGCATAACGTCAGAAGCAGAACTGCAGCTGCCAGGTGATACCAAGCCAAAGGTACTTTCGGTCCGATTTGATTTTGAACAGCAGACCATACGAGTGGCTTAGATGAATCTATTTCGTGCCGGTACAAATCACTGCTTGCGGACAGCTTACTCTTAATAATTTGGTCCATTTCAGACGGTTCCATATGCTCTCTCCTGGTTTATGCTGTTCATTAAATGGTGCCGTGCCTTTTTTAATTGTGTTTTGGAGGTATTTTCACTTATTCCCAGCATTTGTCCTATTTCTTTATGGCTATAACCTTCGATAACAAACAGATTAAATACGGTTCTATAGCCTGTTGGCAATTGCTCAATCATTTTAGCTATATCAGATGCTTGCATCATCTGCAACCCGTCAGCAACATTGCTTTGAATATTCAATTGCTGTAAATCTTCATTAAATTGAATGAGGCTTTGCTTTTTAAGTATCCGAATTGATTCATTGATGAGTATCGTCCTAACCCATTTCCCCAGGCTGCCCTGGCCATTATAGGAGAAATTCCTTAAACCTTTAAACACTCTCGTGAATGATAAAATGATTACATCTTCAGTATTGTGGTGATCATTCAAATAGCGCATTGCTAGTAGATAGAGTTCTTTGTAATACTTGTTGAAGAGGAATTCCTGGGCATGTCGATCTCTCTTTATGCATCTTTGAATTAGTTCCTCTTCATTTAAGATCAATACCTTCACAGTTTGGGTTATTCATCTAGAGAACCCGCCTTAACTGTTATTGGTTGTCTGGCAACATGTCAAATAATTTTAGTGGCAGAAATACAAACCATTGCGAAAAATCCCTGCCAATCGGAATAAACCTTCAAGATTATATTGATTTTCAATCAGAACATTGCTTTCACCATGTGGTTTGAATTCGCAGATATTTATTGAAAATTTTGTCACAAATCTCTATTTCCTCCGTCTGTAATAAAGACAGCAAAACTTGTTTTTGTGCTGGTGTAGCCACACGTTTTTTGTGACATTATAATCTAATTTGTGTTAAGTTAGACTCAATATATCCAACTTTGCAGTTCATGATTGCAGCAGAAAAACCAATGATTGGCGTAGAAGAAGCAGTAAAGAAGCTCAAGTTTAATAATAGCAACGAATCCGGATTTTATGCCGAAACACGGAAAGAGGTTAATAATTACTTTGTTGAAAACAACATAAGCAAGCATGCGAATGCTGCCATGGTGCTAAAGAGTGCTTTCTTTATTGTTAGTTTGATTGGGCTTTATATCCTTATCATGTCGCAAGTGTTTGGAATATGGGCAAATCTCGTATTTGCAGCACTAATAGGGATGGTTCAGGCATTTATAGGATTTAATGTGTCCCATGATGCCATTCATGGTGCTTATACGAGCAGTAATAAACTGAACAAGCTCATTGGGTACTCATTTAATATCATTGGTGCCAATGCATACATTTGGGACCTTACCCATAATCAGGTTCATCACACATATACAAACATTCCCGGGCATGATGAAGATTTGGAAGTTGCACCCGGGTTAATTTGTTTGTCTCCTGAAGATAAACACAAACCTTTTATGAAATATCAGCACATATATGCTTTCTTTTTATATAGTCTAACCTCTCTTTCTTGGGTATTCAGAAAAGATTATAAGAAATTTTTCCAAAAGACCGTCGGAGAAACAGTAGTGCCAGATCATACAATTCAAGAGTATGTAGTGTTGTTTGGATTCAAAGCACTGTACTACATATTATTTATTGTTTTGCCTTTGGTCTATATGGACATTACCTGGTGGCAGTTCTTAATCGGTTTTATTGTCATGCATCTTGCAGAAGGGGTAGTGCTGGCCAGTGTTTTCCAGTTGGCTCATATTGTAGAAAATGCTGACTACCCATTGCCTGACGAGAATTGGCAGATGGAAGAATCCTGGGTAAGGACTCAGATGATTGGAACGGCCGATTTCTCACCTGACAGCTGGGTTTTAACATTTTTCACTGGTGGGCTTAATTTTCAGGTGGAACATCACTTATTTCCATTGGTTTGCCATATACATTATCCGGCTATTTCTAAAATAGTTCAGAAAGTGGCTGAAAAACATCAAATACCTTATAATGTTAACCCAACCTTCCTTGGTGCTGTTAAATCACACTACAATATGTTGAAAAAGTTGGGTAACCCCATAACAGCGTAGCAGACGACTCAATAATCAGTCTTACGTAATAATTTGCCGGCCTTGATATTGTTAAGAGCTCCCTTTTCTATTGTAACATGGCAAATTGCAGTGCCTCCACCGCTTATTTGAGTTCGTAGACTAATTTGGCTCCATTTACAGCATCAGGCTCCAAGCCTTCCAACTGAGCCCAATCTTGTAGGGTTTTACCCGAAAGACTTTCATCCCATGGAGTTTTAGCCAACTGCACTCTGCGCAAATCTCCGCCTCCTCTGTCATTTAGGAGATTAAACTCTATGCCACCGAGAATGCTGTCCTTCAATACTTGGTCTTCTGTTCTGTGAATAAATTCCTCTTGGCCATCAGCTCGTGCCCATGCAGGTATCAGAACTGATATTCCAGTGTAGCTTGCGGTATAAGGATACTGGTCCATCATGACATCTATACCTAGATTCCGAGCAGAATCTACCATGGCCAGAGTTATTCTACTTTTTCCCCAAACTGGCTTGCCGATGGCTTTGTGATGAGCAAGAACAATAGGAATATTGGCGTCTCTACCAATGATTATAGTCTCTCGGACCCCTTAGCCCTGCTTGAGGTATGTATATTCCACCTTTTGCTGAAGCCATTTTTGACAACGCTATTACTTCGTCTACCTTCAGCAGCATTTTCCATTGGAATGTTTAGTTGGATGTCTTCAAAACTGATAGCGTTTTTCGACACCAGGGAGATTTTATAATCCATCATCCCATCATATTCAATGGTACTTTCAACAGTCATATTGAAATTCTTAGAAGCACTGACAGTCTGCCCCTGCGCTTCACTCTCCTATTCTTGGACAATGACCAATGGGGAATTACCCCATTCCCCAGCACCACCGGTAGTTCTCACTTCGCATTGAATGGGCTGCGATAAAATTTCCTCTTTATCTTCTTTAAGCCGGGTCATCTCCCGGGTGAAATAAGAAGAAAGTTTATCTGGTAAACCGGATTTTCCCGGTGTGATTTCTCTTCCCAGGATTTTAGGGGAATCCATTTCCTGGCATAAATTTCAAATTCCTCCAGTTTATAAGGGTCGATAATATATTTCAAGTAGCACGTAACCATTTTAATTTATTCAGGTTAATTCTCAATTTACCAGCTATTTCCGACTTCTACCTTAATATTTAATTTCTCAGTCTCCCTCAATAGACAGTCCATGATACTTTGTGAATTTTGAGATTGGGGGAAGACGTATATTATTGCCTTGAATCATCAGAGGAACTCCTCTTGATTCGAACCATTCCATGGTGTGTTTAGTATTAAAGCTCTGAACGGCATTTTTGAGTTTCTTACCTCTTCCCTTACCGAACGAGATATTCATAAAGATGAGCCATTCTTTCTTCGAATCGTTATTTATGACATTGACATCGAAATCTGACACTTCGCAGATGCTAACCGGCTGATCATACAAACCGTGAATTCCATTCTCCCCTGTTTCAAGGCCAAGGTTGAAGGCCAAGGTCAGAAAACATATTGAAGTTCACTAGGTAGCCGTCATTCGAAGATATGGCACACTTAATCTCTCCCAGTATTTTATGCCTGTCTTGATTGGTATAGACTTGCCAATTTAACTTCTTTTGCATCTGGTACTATTGAAATTACGGAGTTCTAATTAGTTGTATTATCTTCAATATGCGTTGATAAATCCTTTGCGACCATATTGAGCTTTAGCATGAGGGCGGGTCGGTTTTCGTCTTCATATAATCTGATTTTCCTGCCATCAGTGAATTTCAGGAAGGATGCCAATTTGCGTTTTTTAACAGTATAACCCTGATTGGCTCTGGAGTAAATTCTTTCACTTTGAATAATTGAATTGATGAAGATTTTCTCGATGAATTCATACGAATGCCACTTTCCAAATTTAAACCCCATCAGAAACATGTATTCACGATAAGATTTATTTTCGGGATCAATCTGGAACCCATAAGTGCTGGTAGTGATGGCTATTCCGACGATCAGGCACACAATGGCAAGTATGATATTGTTCTGACTTAAGATCAAAGAGAAGAAAACGAGTAACCCGCCAAACAGTTTCAATGGCCAATTGGCCATACTTCCAAGTTTATACTTCTGAGGTATAGGCATTATTTCAGGTATCGTAACGTCGCAATTTCTTCCTTTGATAAGCCGGTAATTTTTCGACCGCCACTGGCTACAATTTATACCGGTCACCTGGGATTATTATGTCCGGTTCAATTAAAAATAGTAAATGATGAGAGAAAATTACAAGAAATAAGCTCGTTTTGACCCATCTGGAGAAGTAAACACAAAAACCGGATCCCGGAACTTGTGAAATTCAAAATTTACGCTCTTTCTGCAACCTTTTGCAACGGTCTTGTATTGACTTTGAAGAAAAATTATAGCTATGAACACTTTGCCCAGCCATCTTAGCTTCCAATGACAGGTAAGTCAGTTTTGTCAAGGTATTTTTCAACGTTTGTATAGGAACAATGAATTCTAAAAAAGGACCCCATACTCGAATTGATAACTTTTGGGTTGAAGTTATCTGCACAATTTTCGGAGCATATTATTTTTTTAGACCGTATCAGTCTGCAATTCTTATTATAGTACCTAAGTTTCCAGGGTCACGAATTTCGTCCGAAACTAATATTAAGTTGTCTGAGGAGTCTATTGATTGTCATTTTTTTAATATTAATAATAGTAAGACCTGCCTGATTACTTAGGAAGGTTCCGCATTTAATCAGCTCCTTTTCAGTAACTATATTTCAATTTGGTCGCACCAACGGTTTAGATTCTTCCGTTCAACCTCATAAAATCGTTGAGTTAAAAAAGTTTATGTATTGAATGGTCGGGGCCGATAAGTTCCAATAGATTTTTACGGCCTTCTGTTATGAACTGACCGGTTTTCTTACGCTGTTTTTTTAATTGTAAAGATTTGATGAATTTTGAATCACTTTTTGATAACATTGGGTAGGTATTTAACAGCGAATTTGGTCATCTGCTTGACATTGCTGATCTCCTTATCAGGATGTTTAGGAACCCGATTTCTCAAAGAAGATCAAAAAATACTTTATAAACAAAGGATAGAGGGAGTACATCGTATCGAGAGGCAGGTTCTTGAGAAACTCTATCAACAGGAACCCAATCGCAAATTTCCATTTATCCCCTGGACACCGTATGTGTGGTTGTACCAACTAGGTGTTAATTTCTACGACACAGCAAAGTATGAGGGTAACAAGGATAAATTTCAAGAGAAATTTTTGAAAAAAGTTGAAGGTAAAGACCCTTCATCAAAATATGTGAGTCAAAAAAGGTTAAAAAAGAATAAGAAGGTAGCGAAAGCTGATAAAAATATAAAAGAAGGCAATTTGCTCATGCGCTGGGGAGAACCTGTCGCTGTTTATCAAAATTCATTAACTATGGAAACTATCTCTCAGTTTCAGTCATATCTGTATTCCAAAGGTTATTTTGATGTGCAAATTAGTTCCACTGCAAATTCAAAGAAATTAGTAAGATCCAACTACCATGTAGATTTAGGAGTCCCATCCACAATAGATTCTCTATATTATACTATTGAGGACTCGGCAATAATGGAGTTAATAATGCAATCACCTGAAGAGAAATTGTTAATTGGCGGTGATAATTATGATCAGGCACTCCTTTCGGGGGAAAGAGAGAGACTATTTAACCTTATAGTTAATAATGGTTATTACGATTTCAGTAGACAATACATATCCTTTGAGGTCGATACCACAACCCTTCCGGATAAAAGGATAATTGTCAATCAGAAAGTAGATCGGAAAAGTGAGGGAAAGCGGCATGAAATATATGTGATAGATTCTGTGAACTTTGTTACTGATGCTAATGTGAACCTGCCACAGGAATCAAGAAAGAACAAGAAATATAATGGAGTAAACTTTCGCTTCTTTGAGGACAAGTATAACCGCCGAATTATTGATTGGAGACTTTTTATACATGAAGACAGTTTGTTCAGAAGATCAAACACTCTCAAGACGCAACGTCAATTGGCCAATCTGGACATGTTTAAATTTATTAGCATAAACTATGATACAACGGGTGTTAGTTTTGTGGCCAATTTGTCTGTTAGTCCTCTAGAAAAATATCAGACGTCCGGGGAAATTGGGGTCAATGTCAGCCTAGGATTGCCCCAAGGATTTCCTGGCCCATTTGTGAATGGTAGCATAAAAAATCGAAATGTATTCGGAGGACTAGAAACTTTTGAGCTCTCTGGCCGATTTGGAGTAGAGGGTGTTGCGTCTGCATCCAGCAAGGATAACATATATCGGAGCACTGAATTGGGCATTAATTCTTCATTGCTATTTCCCCAATTCCTTTTTCCAATGAGTAGAAAATGGGAAGCTCGTGTGCGAAGTTATGAACCCAAGACTAATCTCACAGTAGGGGCCACATTCACCAAAAGACCTGAATATACAAGAAACACTTTTCTGAGTTCAATGACTTACAGTTGGATTAATAAGCGCAAAAAAATCTATAATTTCACTCCTGCTGAAATCAGTTTTATTTATTCTGAAATTATTCCAGGACCCTTCAGTGACTTTCTTAACACCCTGGAACTGCAGGGAAATTTACTGAAAAATACGTTTGAACCATCTTTCGTTAGTAGCCAGTCATTTTCTGTGATAAATAATTTCAACGGTTATGGGAACTTAGTGGGGGCCTCATCGTTCTTGCTATATGGAATTGAAAGTGGTGGCACTTTTCTGAATTTTGTCAATGAGGAAGCATTACTTTCTAAAGCTTTTCAATACTATGGCTATGTAAAATTTAACGTGGACTTCAGAAGAAATGAGCCAATTTCATCGAATAGTGTACTTGCTTATCGTGTGAATTTAGGATTGGCTATTCCATATGGTGATAATAAGATTTTACCGTACGAAAAGTATTTTTTTGCAGGGGGCAGCAATGGAATCAGAGCCTGGCGACCAAGACGCCTCGGTCCCGGATCATATAGACCATTGGATATTGATGGTAATCTTACTGATAGTTTTGAACAACAAGGCGAAATGCTTTTCGAGGCTAGCTTAGAGATGCGGCATAACATTCTCGGCTTTATTGATGGTGCTGTGTTCCTGGATATGGGAAATATCTGGACTTTGAGAGAAGACATTACACGGGAAAATGCTCAATTCGAATTGGACAGGTTCTTCAAGGAAATTGCTATTGGTACAGGATATGGAGTACGCCTTGACTTCTCCTTTCTCCTCTTGAGATTTGATATGGGTCTAAAACTTTATGACCCAGCCCGTATTTTGGGCAATCGTTTTATTTGGAATAAGGACTTTGGCAGTGGAGCATTTCAAACCAGTGAAAATCTAATATTCAATATTGGGATTGGTTATCCCTTTTGAACAGTCAATTGGGGATTAGTCAGCAATAAACTTGCACTTAGTTTCAGCCCAAGCTACCAATGATTGAGATGCTGCATTTTCCTTATGAAGAAAATACAAGTTGGCATTTTCTTCAAAGGCATTGTGGTCTCCAAGCTTAAAATGACTCAATCAGTTGTTTATGAAATCGGGGTATCAAAATTCTCAAATTCGACCTTAGAATGTAAGACTTGCTCAATCCGGTAAAAATAGGAGAGTTTATCAGCAAGTTGATTCTTTTGATTATCAGTCAGCAGCTCACCTCGGTATAGGGAAGGGGTGTAGTCTTCACAAGTAAATTTCCTGCTTTCTTCGACAAAATCTTCAAGAGATTTGCCCTGATCAGCCTTTTTATGATACCAGGCAGTAGCGGCCATACTTGGCAAGTAAGTGAGATAGGAAGTAATATTGTCATGGGTTGATGCAGGTGCCGCATAATCCAATGCTTGTGAAATCAGAATTAGCCCATTGATAGCCATGCTTTGACCATCACCCTCAAGAGCGTGAGCAACACCTTTTCAGTAATCTTGTTTTCAGATAGAGTCATGTATTTCGTGATTAAGTATTTGAAATTCAACACTTTAAATTTAATCAAGTATTAATCGAACTCAGGTTAATATGAAATCCCGGATAGTAATGGCCGATTTTTCTGGACTTACCGCATGGGCTATCCAGCAGGATTTTCATGCCAAAACCCTGCTTATCACACTGTGTAATACCTGATTGCTTTGGCATTAAACCAAAAACACCCCAAAGACAAACCGTCAACAGCAGCAATGAAAAACGGGTCGCTATTATCAACCGAACCTGTGCACTATACCACCTGAAAACAATCCTGACCAGAACCCCGCTCATACCACCGAAAGATTACGACATTATCTCAAATCCTTCTTTTGAAAAATCAGACCTTTTATCAAATACTCAAATACTATGGTGCTTATAAAAATCTATAAGTGCTTATCTTAATGGCAGTGAATTATATTATATAATATTCACCCTTACCGTTTTAAATACTAACCATTCTAATACCTTTGCCGCTTAATTGGCAAGGGTAGAATGACAAGGTTACAATTAGCATCAATAATACTTCTTTCGATTTTGGGTGGTTGCAAGAATGAGGATGCCATTATTGGAGATCAACTCTTTGAAGAAGGTAAATTTGAAGAAGCAATAAGTGCTTACGACCACTATCTGGCACTTCAGCCGACTCACGTGAAATCAATTTACAATCGGGGCAGGGCATACGAAGAGTTGGCACTGTACGATGAAGCCTTAAAAGACTTTGAACAAGTTCTCGATCTTGATAAAAAGAATGCCAATGCTTTTTTGAGCATTGGCATTCACCACTATCGACAAGAACGATATGATATCGCCGCTTACAACTTTGAAAAGGCCATAGAACTTAATGATAGTCAAACTGAAGGCAGATACTTGTGGGGCAAGGCTTTGCATCAACTAGGAAAATTCAGACAAGCACTAGAACAATACAATTTTACTATAAGCCTCAATAAAGAATATGGTGATGCTTATTTTCACAGGGGTCTTCTCTATGTAACGATGAAAAATAGACGGAAGGCATGCACTGATTTAAGGACCGCTCAGGCCTTGAACGTTGAAGATGCGAAGGAAGCTTTAGCTAAGTACTGCCGGATATTGAAGAGAAGTATTAAGAAATGAGTAATCACTTCTCTTCAATATCCGGCAGTACAATACTCTCAAATGCACTAGTCTCTTCCATCAATTTTTCAATTTCGTCACTAGTTCTTGGTGCCATATCAGACAGTAATTCACATCCATCTTTGGTGATGAGGAAATCATCTTCAATTCTAACAGGAATGTCCCACCACTTTTTAGGGGCAGGGCTATCAGCGGGAATGTAAATTCCAGGCTCAATGGTAATTACCATGTTCTCCTCTAGTACATCGTACTCCCCTTTGTCATGAACATCAAGACCAATGTGGTGACAGCAACCATGCGGATAATACCTGTTTCTACCTGTTTCGGTATTGACAATATCTTTAGGATCATTACTCTTATACAGCCCAAGTTCGACCAGGCCATTATTGATCACTTCAACTGTTGCGGCGTAAAGATCGCTGAATTTTGTTCCCGGCCTGCATACCTCCCAGGCAGCTTCTTGTGCCTTGTAAACTAAGTCGTATATAAGCTTCTGTTCCTTGGTAAACTTCCCATTAACCGGTATTGTTCTTGTAACATCAGCAGTGTACCCATGATATTCTGCACCGAGATCCATAAGAATCAATTCCCCATCGGCGATATCGGGTTTATAGTTATCAATATAATGCAACACGCAGCCATTATGACCTGCGCCAACGATACTGGGATAGCCCTCATGCTCAGCTCGATATTTTTTAAATATAAACTCATGTATTCCCTGAATTTCAGTTTCGGACATACCAGGTTTCATCGCTCGCATCACTTCTGCCTGACCTGCAGCCGAAATATTCACCGCCTTTCTCAACAACTGTAATTCCTCAGGCTGCTTGATCCCTCTCAGCTCATTCATAATTTGATTGAGCGTTTGTATGTCCAAATTATTCTTTTGAGGCTCGGGGTTTAGAGAAGTACTCCTGTCATAATTTACCTTTTGCTTGAATGAAGCAATAAGCTCATACAAATCTCCCTCCTCTTCAAAGTCACGTACATCATCATTAAAATCGTAGAACAATACCTTATCAAATTTTGAGAAGTCCAGATTATACTTTTTAAAATTCGGTCCTTCAAAAACTGTATTTATCTCCAATTTTGTTTTAGCTCCATCCTTTCCCAATCTGCTTCCGTTATAAAGCTCACTGAGTGCGTCCCGAACGCGGACAAAAATGATTTCATCGTAGGCATTGTCTTCTCCTGCCTGCTTCTCTTTAAAAATAAGTAGAGCCGAATGTGGCTCTTTGTGACCTGTTAGATAGAAAAAGTCCGGATCCTGATGGTAAATGTATTCAACATCGTTAGCCCTGTTTCTTACCGGGTTTGCAAAGAAAATGGCAACAGAATTGTCTGGCATCTTTTCCCGAACCGCTGCCCTTCGTTCTCGATGAAAATCGCTTTTAAGGTAATCAGTCGCCTGCGAAAAAAGTTTACTCGAGGGACATAATATGATTGCAAGTATGAAGACCTTTTTCATCGAAAATACGGGGTTTAGTGTAAGCGTGATATTAGTCAATAAACCGCTGTGGTTAAAAGAATATTACATCGACTGGTCGAAATATTGTTTGAAGAGAATCTAAATTTCCCGGATGTAATTATAGTATACCAGCCTGAGGACCTTTTGGCCTAACCAACCATCACTGGAATATCAACATCTACATTGATTAATTTTTCAGCCGTACTGCCGATAAATAATGCTGTGGTAGCAAATCTACCCTTCGCACCCAAAATTATACCATCAACATTCATCTTTTTTGCAGTATCGCAGATCACAATTTGATGGGGTCTTCTCCTTTGTCTAAAGAATAAATCTCCTCGATATTTTGGCCTGTGGTGCCTATTTTATTGATAAACGCCTTCTAACTATTTTTCGCATTGGCCTTCATTACCTCTGCAAATTTATCGAAAGATTTCCCCGTATAATGATACCCGGACGGAACCTGATAAACATTCTGTGCTATTATTTTCACATCGCTAGACGAATTTTTCGCCACACCGATTGCTGGACCCATTGCGCTTGAAGAGTAATCAGAAAAATCAATGGGAACCAGAATAGTTCTAATTGATTCCTTTACGCAATGAGGAACAATTAACTAAGAGCACCCTGCTCTGCGAGCCAGCCGATGAATTACAATACCGCCACCTTTTTTATCTTACGCCCAACCGTCACCAGGTCGATGTCTTCATCTTCTATCAGTTTCATAAAGACTTTTGTGGGTTGTGCTTTCTCTACGAGGTAATGGATTTTCGGTTCTTTCCTGCATTCAAAATGCTCCGAAACAACCTGCTCCATGGCTGCTCTTCGATCCTCTATTCCCTTCTTTAGAAGATCCGGGAATTCTTTTAGCAGCTCATCGGGCATACTAAAATCCCTAATCACATTGATAAAATAAATCTCTTTCGTATCCGAAACATTACATATAGCCGCAGCCTTGACAAGGTCAATATCCATATCACTTTGGTCAAGACCGATTAATATTTTGTCTAATTTTGTACATTGCAAATTGTCAGGTGTGCGGGTAATTTAATGAATTAATACACCCTATCAATCAACCAAATAATCCAACATACTCTTAATAATACGCAAAATTATAGTTTTATATTGACCTAATATAGGTCTCTACGCAAAAATATATTTGGTCATATTGATGATACAATGTCGCTGAATTTTTCAACCAGCTCCTTAGAGTGGGTTGGGAAATTTGAAATCCTCAAGTGCTTGAATTTATATGGTCCATATCCACTTCCGATCACAAAACCACGGCTGTTTAACTTTTCAATTATATCTTTCGTATCCCTCTGACACTGCGCAGCGATGACAGTTTCTGACCTGAATGTTGGTTCATGCACAAAGTGAGAAAGCCAGTCAAGATTTTGAATCATTTGATCCACCACTGCTGCCTTGTACCTTGATTCCCTTCTAATTACATCAATGCCCTTCATCATCATATCCTCAACCACTTTATCTAATAAATAGATGTTTAAGATATTAGGTGTTTCGATCGTTTGATAATCCTTTCCCATCTTATCCATGGCAAGCAAAGATCGGTGGGTCACATTTAATTCTCCTCTCCTGTCAAGTGCTATAGCCTTATCAATACATCTAGGCCCAACAACCCATACACCCAGACCAGCTGGAAGGCCAAAACATTTCTGAACTGAAAAATAAGCAGTGTCTACAAGTGAAAAGTCTAATTCAGGAATGGGCAATGAGCTCACACCGTCAATAGCGATAAGTACTTGCGGATGTTGTTCCCTGATCTTCTGAAGATGGTCCAATGGAAAAGCCACGCCAGTACTGGATTCATTTAAAGTGATTCCCAATAATTCAGTATGCTCCGATAGGTTTAAATCTTCGGGTGCCATACAAGAACCGTCAGGAGATTCTGACATGCCATTCCTTTTCCCCATCAAACCGGAAAATTCCCAGAACTTTTTTGAAAAAGCACCATTCACAAGATGATGACTCTCACTGCTTACACAATTCCTTATCAACTGCTCCCACACTTCAGTAGCTGACGCTGTAAAGAAAATCTTGTAGTCAGGTGGCAGATTAAGTAATTGCCGTATATTATCAACTGTATGCTTATAGATAATCTTAAAATGCTGACTTCTATGTGACAATGAAGGGATCTGTTCCTTTAATGCTGTTTTTATATGCCCCTCAACGGTGAAGTACAACTCACTGGGACCTGGTGTGAAAAAAATCTTTTTGGACATCAAAACTCGCTGATAAAAGTGCGAAGGTATAACCGATTGTGATGAATTTGATCCGTTAACTGGTAAAAAATGGGGTATTGCTAATTATATATAGTTTTCTTATTTTTACAGAAAAAAGCCATGAATTGTCCTAAGTGTTCAAACAGTGCTGTCATTAAATCCGGCAAGATAAAAGGAAAACAAAGGTATAAGTGTAAAAAATGCGGCTACCACTATACGGTACAACAAAAATCTACGGCCAAACCAAAAGAGTTGAAAAAATACGCCCTGCAATTATATCTTGAAGGGTTGGGTTTTCGGTCAATCGGTAGAATACTCAACGTGAGCAATGTATCTGTGTTAAACTGGATAAGGGGTTTTGGCCAAGAAGTGCAGTCCTTGTCCAATAGCGGTTCCGAAGTGGATTTCGTAGAGCTTGACCAGATGCACAGCTACATTGGAAACAAAAAAACTATTGCTGGATTTGGATTGCTGTTGATCGATAGGGGAAAAAGTTCATCAATTTCGTTATTGGCCACAGAAGTACTGAGACAGCAAAAAAGCTCTGGGGGCTAATAGGCACTAACCGGATGAATACTATAGCAAGTGATTACTGGAAGTCATACGAGCACATGGTCCCTAAAGACAAACACATTCAATCAAAAGCAGAAACTTTTACCGTAGAAGGCTATAATAGCTTGTTCAGGCATTTTTTGGCAAGAATGAGAAGAAAATCAAAGGGCTGTTCAAAAAGTATTGAGATGCTTACTTTATCAGTTTTGCTTTTGATGAATCATCGAAATGACACATTAACTATATTTAATTAGCAATTCCGGATTTTTTAGGCGTTTTTGAGCGTTTTAGGAGGGTGACCAAAACACCAACAGTACATTATTTTAAATCAGAATGTTTGATAAACTGCACTATTACACCTCCGTCCCTAGCCTTGCTCCTGTTAAAAAAACAAAAAGTAAAAAAAGAAGATATTTAATACTCTCCTTCTTTACCTTTTTTCTTATTTTAGCCATCTTTTCTATTTTAAAATAATGGCGTCAACACTTAATAGACCCGGGTAAAAAATTTATGACTTTTCGTCAAAAACACGTCATTAGTCGATTAAATCTGGTGTTTTCTGCTTCAAGTGAAGTAAATTTTATCACTTGTCGCAGACATTTTAATTTATGCAAAGCACTCACTTAATATGATTATTGTCGATATCATCGGTGGACTCGGCAATCAAATGTTTCAATATGCTTTTGCTTATGCTGTTTCTAAAACCAATAATGCCACGGTTAAGTTAGATGTAAGTAGCTATCAAAATCAAACTTTCCGAAAATATGAACTTGGATTGTTTAACATCAATCTTGAACTCGCCCGCGAAAAAGGATTACACAAAAGGAAATTACACAAAAGGAATAGTTTATTCCAAAAATTAAGAAGGAGGATCTTATTGTTGGGTTTGTATTATAAAGAATTGTTGGGTTTGTATTATAAAGAATTGTTGGGTTTGTATTATAAAGAACCCCATCATCATTTTGATGAAAAAGCATTGCGTGTTAAGGATAATGTTCATTTCAATGGTTATTGGCAGAGTGAAAAGTATTTCAAGGCGTATCGAAGTGAATTGCTGAAACAGTTTACATTAAAAAAAGAAATTCAGCCAGCAACCCAGAAATATAAACGGAACATCATAGAAACAGAATCCATAAGCCTGCATATTAGGCGTGGCGATTATCTTACCAATCGCAAACCAAATCGCGAATTTGGTGTTTGCAATCTGGATTATTATAAAAACGCTGTATTGAGCATCAAGCAGCAAGCTAATAACCCCGTTTTCTTTGTTTTTAGCGATGATATGATTTGGGCAAAAGACAATCTTGATTTCATTGATGACATAACATTTGTAGAGCTGAAAGAAACAGCATCAGCCCACGAAGAAATGCACCTGATGAGTTTGTGCAAGCATCATATTATTGCAAACAGCACCTTTAGTTGGTGGGGCGCGTGGCTTAATCAGAACCCCGATAAAATGGTTATCGCACCTCAAAAATGGTTTAATAACTATCCGTCAAAAGACACCAGAGACCTCATTCCAGGCGATTGGATTCGTTTATGAATAATCCGTTAATATCGGTTGTGATGTCTGCCTACAATGCAGAACAGCATATCAAAAGAGCCATCCAATCAATTCTGAATCAATCCTATAGCCATTTTGAATTTATCATTATCAATGATGGCTCAACAGGCAAAACAGCACAAATCATTAAAGATTTTACTGATGATAGAATCATTTTTATAGATGAAAGGAAAAATATAGGGATTTCTGCTGCCCGAAATAAGGGCTTGAATATCGCAGAAGGAAAGTATATTGCCACAGTGGATACGGATGATGAAAGTCTGCCAGATCGGTTTAAGTTGCAAATTGATTTTATGGAGCAACATCAAGATATTGCCAGTCTAACGGGTACATTCAGGCAAACTGTCACAACCATTTTAAACGAATTAAAGCAAAAGAACCTGATCAGTTTTGATCGTAGACGACTGATACGCGACCTCGAAAAATTATCGTAAAGTTTTGAGAGTAAAATTTGCTAATAGCCTCCACTATACTTTCTTGTAAACCATTCTGCTGAAAGAAGAGATAATAAAATGAAGAAAATCCACTTCAAGTTTATAAGCGGGAGGAAAGTTTCAGAAGTATAAATAATACCTCGAGGCTCTTCACTTAATAGTGTTTCACCCATCGCTTCTATCTCACTGGGCAGGTAAAATTCTCCACCTGAATCCCGGGATAGTTTTCTCAGTACCTCATGGTTGGCTGTTAAATCGAGAGATTCAATTTGTAATTCACTCACTGAAAATTCTCCCGAGGATTTTTCAGCTTGGTTATTTAACAATGTAGATGCAGCAAACTGATAAACACCCTGTGTCAGCCCATTGATTCGGTATTGATTATTTGCGCTGCTAGTGGTATAACTAAAATTGCTTTGAGTACCCTCCTCATTTGTGATTGTGAGTTGAATTTCATTTCCATAAACAGACTCATAAATGTCATTATAAACCTCTGTTTCAAATATGACATCTTCCGAATCGGAAAATTCATTCCTATTGGGATATACCCTGAATTTCCTTTTGTCTTCCTTCGCACTGAGAAACTGAATCAATTTCAAGACCATCTCATCGAATGTTTCATGCCCGTCATTTTTCGCAAACTCCATTGTTCTCCATTGCCAGAAACCTTCACCGACCATCACTGCTATCTTTTTGCCACCCGATTCATGGACAGCTAGAAGAGGTTTATTGGTAACAATACTGCCTACTTGCTGGTATAGTAAGACTTCACCACCTTGGATAAGCTCAGTTTTTCCAAACGGTACAACTACTGGTGGGTAATCGGTAAGAGTAGACAGATAGTCTTCAGAATTCATTTTAAAACGACTAAACCCTCGATTGTGAGCTGGTCTTACCCAATCTTTGTTATTACTCGTGAGTGTGATTTTTACCAATCCATTCAACTGATTAAATGAATTTATATTGCTTTGGTTTCCTGCAATAAACCAAATGGGAGTCTCAGAATCCATGAACCTCTTAATCATTTGATTGTTTCTGTTGAATCGATCGAAAGCTTGATGGAAGATGACAAGATCGTATTTGTCTTCTACAAATTCTTCTATGCCTGGGATATGAATTTTCAACTCATAATTTTTATTATGTTCTATTGTACTGGCGATGGCTTTTATGTCAGGGTGTGGTGCCAAACCAACTAAAAGGATTTTCTCCTTACCCTCTATAACATCAATGTAAGCGTCTTTGTAATTGTTTGTAAATACTGATTCTCCTTCCAATGGCATTACCTCAATTCGATAGTGCTGAATGCCATTACTTTCAGCTTCGATCGTAAAACTTAAACTTTTAAGTTGGTTTTCTCCCGAAAATCGGACATCTGAACGTTCTAATTCTTTCCCATCTTTTAATATCCTAACGATTACTTCCCTATCCGAAAAACCGGAGTTGATAATTTCGGCTACTATTGGAAACCGGTTCCCCTGGTAGGCGATTTTATTGTAATAGACGCTCCGAAGCTTGATGTCCTCTCTGGGTATACTATCTCCTAATCCCAGGGTATGAATTTTGAAGTTGTAAGGGGAGAAAGTAGGGGAAAGTCCCTGATTATAAATACCATCACTTACGAGTAATACCCCACCAACATTTTTGCCCTCATAATCCGATTGGATGGATTTCAAAACCTGGTTCAGGTTTGTTGATTTGTTGCTATTATCAAAATCCTCTATGCTTGATAAATTGAATCCTGTAATGGTTTTTAGGACAACTTCATATCCCTTTTCATCCATTTGGTCAGCAATTTGTTGAAGCTGTCGGAGCTGGCTTCTAAATAAACTGGTATCTGTGAATTGAGTAATAGACCTTGAATTGTCAAGGGCAAATATGAATGTCGGATTCTCGGTCGAATTAAAGAGCTGTTTCACAAAAGGGCCTAACAAAAGAAAGCACAGAAGCGTTACTGAAAAAAACCTGATAATTGCAAGAAATGATCTCGTCAATTTGTTCCAGGGACCTTTAGTGCTGTATAATACAAAGGCGTAAAAAATGCCAACAGCAACACATAAGATGATAAACCACGGGGAGTATTCAAACAATAATTGAGGTGTCATCATAGAAAAGTGCAAAGCAGTAAGCCAAAATAGTTGTTGGCTGCTTCACCAAACTTAGTAAAGGAAAAGTTTAACTTATCGATTAGTTAGAAGGAAAAGTTTCTCGAACTTTATGAAAGGTGTTTAAATCGAGGTATGTCGTTAATTCTTTGGGTAAAGGCCTATTACATTAAATGTTTTTCAACCTTTTTCCTGAGCCTTTCTCTATCTGAGGTGATTGAAGGGTCGGCATAAATTCCTTTTGACAGCTCGCCAATAACCTTTTTGTTGAACCCTAACTTGTTGGCCATATCTTCACAGTAATGGATTTCACTCAGAAAAACTTCATGATCAATCTTCATCAGTTGCACTATATTAAACAGGTAATCGAACTTTTGGTCCAATGAAAGACTTTCCGGGTGTTCAATTTCGTGTGGATTTGCAACTAACTCATCGATTTCAGCCTCAGTCATACCATTCGTTTTGCCAATCATATAGATCATGTGCTTTTCTTTTTCATCAAAGTTCTCGTCAATCGTGGCCAGATCAATCAACATACTTAAATGGTTCTGAATACTCATAAAATGGCTATTAGGTTATGACTAATTTTTAAATTCTAAAACTGCAATTTTTAATTGTTCCTTATCCGCTGTTATTGATGGATCGCTGAATATTTGCCTGGATAATCTTCCAATTACATTCTTATTAAATCCCAACCTGACAGCCATATTTTCACAAAAATTAATCTCACTAAGATAAACTTTACTGTCAATTTTCATGAGTTGAACAATGTTATACAAATATTCAAATTTTTCATCATCTGACAATGTAGGCAATGCAATTGGTTCATCACGCTTGTCTTTCAAAGATATAGAGATTATTTCTTCTGTTTCTTTTTTTGACACACCATTGGCACTCGCAATCATCCGAATCATGTCTCTTTCTTGGTCATCAAAATTTTTATCGATGAGAGCTAACCTCAGTAGCACTTCTAAATGAGCCTTAATGTCCATAGTTGGTCTTTAAGTTGGTATAAATTTACTTGGTCAAAGTTAAATTAAAGGAAATAATTTTTGAATCAAACTTAAGCTTTGCATTTTAACTGATTTTGCAAAAAAGTAATCTGTTGCTACTGAATATTTATTAAGTCACATTACTTATACATTTGGATTTGAAATATTTGGATTTGAAATGCTGATAAGGGCAGCCATATTGAGATAAACGAACAATAATGGATCGAAGACCTCGAAGAAATAGAAGAACTGATGCAATTTGCGATATGGTTAGAGAAACCAGGCTGTCAAGTAGCGAATTAATTTTTCCGCTTTTCCTGGTTGAAAAGGACAATCAGACAATTGAGGTTCCTTCGATGCCTGGTATATATAGGCATTCGTTAGATTCAATTTTGAGAGAAATAGAAGAGTGCCTGGAATTAGGCATAAAGACTTTCGATATTTTTCCAGTTGTTGATGAGGCTCACAAAGATAAAATGGCAACTAAGAGCTTCAATCCGAATTTCTTTTACTTAAAGGCACTGTCCAAAATTAAAAACCAATTTCCGGAAGCGTGTATTATGACAGATGTTGCGATGGACCCCTATAGCATTGACGGGCATGATGGTATTTTGAAAAATGGTATAATTCTAAATGACGAAACACTAGAGATATTAGGCAAAATGGCACTTGCTCAAGCCGCAACAGGTATAGACATTATCGGGCCTTCGGATATGATGGATGGCCGTGTAGGATATTTGCGTGAAGTATTAGACGTGAATGGATTTACTCATGTTTCTATCATGTCATATACCGCAAAATATGCTAGCGCATTTTACGGTCCATTTAGAGATGCCTTGGACTCCGCTCCAAAATCTGGTGACAAGAAAACTTATCAAATGGATCCTGCAAACGCCAATGAGGCACTTATAGAGGCAGAGCTTGATGAATTGGAAGGGGCAGATTTCTTGACGGTGAAGCCGGCACTTGCCTATTTGGATATAATAAAATCCCTTTCTGAGAATTTTAATGTTCCTATTGCCGCATATAATGTTAGTGGCGAATATGCCATGATTACTGCCGCTGGTCAAAATGGGTGGATTGATGAACAGGCAGCTATGTTAGAGTGTCTACTTAGTATTAAAAGAGCTGGGGCGAAAATTATCTTGACGTATTTTGCCAGGAAATATGCCACTCTAAAAAGTGTGGAATAGAAAAATGCCATCACGAATATTCATGATAGCATTCCGACCTTAACCAAAACATCAAAATTTACTAACTATGATTTGTATCTGTTTTAACTACAATCAATTCGGGTATTAATAAGTTCCCCTCTTCAGTTTATTTTTTGGTTATAGTTAATTTGGGGTTAATTGCCTATTTGTTGGGGTTAATTGTCTATTTGTAATATAAATTTGATTCTCAGCAGATTCCATCACTAGATCACTTTGAAATATAATCTTGTATTGGTTGGCATCTAATGCAGATTCGCCAGCTTCCAGCAGCAACACACCGTCCATATCATATACAAATACTTTTTGCTCACGATTCAAACCATGTGCTTCCATAAATGCATTTTGAGATACCCCGTTTATTCCTTGAATTAGCTCATTGTATTCTTTTTCAGTCTTGTCTTTATTGTTTGCTTGAGTAATCCCAATTCCCGATAGCATCACTAGCCCTAATGCTAATCCCTTAATTTCTCTCGTTGTCATTTCTAATCGTATTTTGAATAATATAAAATTTTGTTATCATGTTTATAGGCATCTAAACGTAACAGAATCTTTTATGTTTACTCCCAAATAAGAAATTTTTAATGGTTTGAGGCTCTTTTTGTGTAAAAGACAGAAAGCATATTAATTATTTCAATTACGCAACTTTTGGTTTCAAAACGTAACAGTTACTTAAGCACTTTGTTCTGGCTTGAATTAATGCAATACTCCCCAATCAAATTTATAGCTCTTTAACATATTCTGAGTTGACCTTAAACTAAGCTCTTGTCCTTGGTATTGATGTTTTCAGAAACGATCTGACCATCAAACAAGTGTATAATTTTATGTGCATATTCAGCATCAATGGCTGAGTGTGTAACCATAATTACAGTAGTTCCTTGCTCGTTTAAATCAGTAAGTAATGTCATCACTTCCTGACCATTTGCTGAGTCCAAGTTACCAGTTGGCTCATCCGCAAGAATCAGTTTGGGATTTGCAACCACGGCTCTTGATATCGCCACTCTCTGCTGCTGACCACCAGATAGCTGCTGAGGGAAGTGATTCTTTCTATGCATTATTTTCATTTGCTCCATTACGGCTTCTACTCTCTTCTTTCTCTCTTGAGAGCTGTGCTTGAGGTAAATTAATGGAAGCTCGATGTTTTCATAAACTGTGAGTTCGTCGATCAGGTTAAAGCTCTGGAAAACGAATCCAATGTTATTTTTTCTTAAGTCGGCTCTCTGTCTTTCCGAATGACCTGCAATTTCTTCCTCCAAAAAGTAAAGTTCACCTTCAGAAGGATTGTCTAACAGACCTAAGATGTTTAAAAGTGTAGATTTGCCACAGCCTGAAGGACCCATTATGGCCACAAATTCTCCATGTTCGATTTCCATGTTAACCCCCGCCAGTGCGGTTGTTTCAATTTCGTCAGTATAGTAGAATTTCTTCAGGTTACTGGTTCTGATTAGTTGCTTGTTTTCTGCGTTTTCCATTTTGACTATTTGATTTTTTAGATGCTTCTTTATTAAGGCTGCTATTCTATATGAAAGGTTACTGGGATTTGATAAATAAGTTACTCTTTAAACACCAATCGATCCTTATCTTCATAACCGTCATAACCAGAGACAACAACTTTGTCCCCAGGTTGCAAACCCTCTAATACTTCATAGTACCTTGGGTTTTGGCGACCAAGTCTGATAGTTCTGCGAGTAGCAAAATCTTCCGACTCATTGACTACAAATATCCAGTTACCCCCGGTAGTTTGATAGAAACTTCCTCTGGGTATCTGGATAGCTTGTACATTTTCACTTAACTGTAGCTTAATCTGTAAGGTTTGCCCTCTTCGTATTCCACTGGGGATCTCGCCTTCAAAAGCCATGTCTACATTAAACATTCCGTTATTGACCTCGGAGTATATCTTAGCTATTTTTAAATTATAAGTGGTGCCGGCTAAATCAAAAGACCCACCAAGATCTTCATAGATTCTTGTGATGTAATGTTCATCGATGGGCGTTCTTACCTTGAATGCGGCGTAATCATCAATTTGTCCTATGTTTTGACCGGGTGCCACGGATTCTCCAACCTCAGCATTAATATTTGAAAGTCTGCCATTAATAGGAGCCCGAACATATAAGTTATCCAGACTTCCCTTAATCATTTCAAGATTATTGCCGGTTCTTTCAAGCGTTGCTTCTGCCTGTCTTATTTGAATTACAGCATTAAGGGAGTCGAATTTGTTGGATTCAATTTGAATTTCTCTAGAAGCTTGAAGTCGATTATACTCTCTTTTCGCATTAAGGAACTCTTGCTCCGAGATTACTTTCTCCTCATAAAGTTCCTGGCTTCTTTCATACAAGTCTTTAGCTTGGTCGATTTGAAAATCAAGTTCTGTTATAATCCTTTTTAGGTTGAATTGATTTTGCTGAAGGCTCAATTTTGTATTTTCCAGGCTATTAATTAAAATGAAGGCCTGGGTTTCTTCTCTAATGAAGCTTTGAACGAGGTTGCTGTTGGCCAGTTTTATAATGGTATCTCCTTTGTGGACATTGATACCACCTTCAGTAAATTTTTTCTCAACAACACCTCCTTCGATAGCGTCAAGCCTGATGGTCTTTATCGGCTGAACTGTGCCATCTTGTGGGATAAACTCTCTAAACTCGCCACTATGAACAGTTGCAATGTTAATTTTATCAACCGAGACATTTAGTTTGGACCCTTTATCAGCAAAAATGAAACTGTAAAGAATAAACAGGACGAAAACAGTTACTCCTCCATACATCAGAATCTTACTTAACGTCCATTTTTTCTTTTTAATTACTTTATCCATCAATTCAGATTTATATCAGTCTTTGGCATATTCCAATTAGGATGCCATTATTTTCATAAATCTGATTGTCAGATAGTTATGTGATTAATTAATGATGCCAAGATATTTCTGTGTACAGAATGGAACAGTAAATGTTCGTTAATGACCAATGTGAAATGGGCTGGGAAAAAAGGGTTCAGGAAACTACTCGCTGAACCCCACGGTCAACAACTCAAAATAAAAAGGATTAATCAAATCTTAATCCGCAACAATACTTAAATATAATCATTAATCTTGAAAACAAAATAATCCTAATTCAATGCCATTAAGATAAGCACTTATAGATATCTATAAGCACCAGAGTATTTGATGAAAGGTTTGATTTTTCGTACTGGGGAGTGCTCTGCCTGATGCCTGATTTTTCAAAAGAAGGATTTGAGATAATGCCGTAATCTGTCGATGGTATGAGCGGGCCCTGGTCAGGATTGTTTTCAGGTGGTATAGTGCATAGGTTCGGTTGATAATAGCGATCCGTTTTTCCTTTCTGCTGTTGACGGTTTGTCTTTGGGATGGTTTTGGTTTAATGCCAAAGCAATCAGGTATTACACAGTGTGATAAGCAGGGTTTTGGCATGGAAATACTGCTGGATAGCCCATGCGGCAAGTCCAGAGAAATCAGCTACTCCTAATCGTGATTTGATCAGTTTGCAGGTCTCTTCAATGGTCCATCTTTCAATACCGCCTTTGACCTATATTAAGGTGTGAGCATCTGTAAAAGAAGTACTAAAACAGCCGAACCTCTCGTTTGACATTGACCTTTTTCATGAGCCTGACTCTCAGGACTGACTTTGGATGAGGGGTACTTTTTGATCAGATATATTGCCAAAAAGCCTACTTCTGGCAATAAATCTTTCATCCGATATGGTTAACCTGAGTTCACAGAGAAGTTTTGTTTTGAAACCCTCAAAAGCCATTTCCGGGGTTTCTTTTTATACCCCTGAAATACTTTAATAATCACGTAATTATACCTTATCTTAAGGGCATTATTGAAACAGGCACATAATCTATGATCATTAATTTCAGAGGGAGAGGCTGCTGTTTCAGAGGGAGAGGCTGCTGTCTGACGGCTCTAACCACCAGATTTTCTCTCGCAGGTTCAGGTTACGGCTCAACCCGGTAGAAAAGATTCCTTTCTTATGGGTACTCATGAAATAAATAAGGCAGAAGGCTTTCAGTAGTGGAAATTTCATCTTAAGGAAGCGTGTACCACTGGTTGGTGCAGGCTGATAACCAGATGAGGTACATTGTCTGGTTTGTTCGAGCTTCCCACTGCACTATTTTGATGGCTGCATTTCTCACCAATCAAGCCATCTGGCCACTTGAAGTCAGCTAAATGTTCCATGCAGGTTTGACCGTCAGGGAATCTTTGCCGGAATTCGCATAAGCTCAGGCTTTGAAATTTTCTCTTCCTGTCCAGTATCAATTTTAACCGTTTAATTAATAGTTGAATATACTGATATTCAATTACTTAACACGTATACGATACTTACAATAATTGCATTTATTATGTGCCTGTTTCAATAGTTTTTTAACAATATTTGAATAATCCTTAAGTTCAAGATCAATCTTTCAGAGTAGAGCCTAATTGTATCTTAATCATTAATTTGCAAGCATATAATTACAGTAATGAAGAAAATAGATTTTAATCAGTTTGTCCCCCATACAATAGCTGTCGTTATTTTTTTGCTGACAACAGTTGCTTTTTTTCACCCCGTATTTTTTGAAAATAAAGCCATTTATCAACGTGACATTCTTGAAGGTCAAGGGACGGCCCAGTCACTCAAAGAATACCGTGAGTTGACCGGCGAAGAAGGTCTGTGGGCGGAATCAGTATTCAGTGGCATGCCTGCTCACCTCGTTAATCTGATTTATTCCGGTGATCTGGTGAGCTATTTTCAATCGGCTTATTCCTTGTGGTTCCCGCATCCAACGAGACTGCTCTTAATGAGCTTTTTTTCAATGTACATCTTGCTGTTTCTATCTCTTAAGGTTAGGCCATATTTATCAATGGCGGGAGCAATAGCCTTTGGTCTAACCTCTTTTCAAATCATAAGTTTTGGAGCTGGTCACAATGCGAAAATTGGTGCAATTGCCCTGATGCCATTAATTCTATCCGGAATTATCCTCGCCTTTCGTGGAAAACCGGGCCTGGGATTTATTTTGACTGCATGCGGATTGGCTATGCAAATCCGGATAAATCACCTTCAGATTACCTACTACCTGCTAATTATATGTGTGATCTTCGGAATAAATGAAGTAATCATTAAGCTGAAATCTGGTACGATAACAACATTGATAAAACCACTTGTGGTTCTTCTCGTGGCTGCAACACTCGCAGTAGGTACCAACCTAGGTAAATTGTGGGGCGTTTATGAATATAGTCAGTATTCAATAAGAGGTAAATCTGAACTTAATTCAGGTAAAGTTACTGCGGGGAAATCAGGTCTGGACAAAGAGTATGCGTTTCGGTATAGTAATGATCTTATAGAACCCCTAGTGCTTTTCATTCCAAATTTTTATGGAGGCTCCTCCAGTCAAAATCTTGGTACTAATTCCAACCTGGCCGATGCATTGAAGCGACAGGGCGTCCCTCCTGGGCAGGTGGCTGAACAAACGAAGAGCATTCCCACCTATTGGGGAGATCAGCCGGGATCGGCTCCTTATTATGCCGGAGCCATTACTATTTTTCTATTCGTTCTCGGGTTGCTAATTATGGATGGTAGGCAGAAATGGTGGTGGTTAGTCCTAGTTGCTTTTGGGATTATGCTCAGTTGGGGCAGCAATTTTGCCAGCTTCAATTATTTTTTGTTCGATTATTTACCAGGCTATAATAAATTTCGTTCTGTCACATTTGCCATAATCATCCCGATATTCTGTATGATCCCACTTGGATTTCAAGCGATCGAGAAACTACTACAGGAAGGGCTTACAAAACAACATCAGAAAAAGTTATTTATTGCAGTTGGAGTTACGGCCGGCTTTTCCCTCGCTGCCGGGTTACTGGCAGGGCTTGGTTCATATGTCGGAGGTATTGACTATAAGTTGAGCTCAGCAGGGTATCCGGATTGGTTCTTACAAGCGGTACGGGAAGATCGCGAAGCACTACTAAGGTCTGATGCTTTCCGTTCCATGATATTTATCCTCCTGTCAGCAGGGCTCATATGGGTTATAGCAAAAAAAATATTGAATGAAAATGTAGCTTTGCTTGGGATTGCCGCCCTGGTTCTATTGGATATGTTTTTTGTAGGCAGAAGATATCTGAATGCTGACAATTTCCAGCGAACCCCTGAAAGAACTTTCTTTATTGAAACAGAAGCAGACAAACTTATTAAGACAGATAAGGATAATCATTATCGTGTACTCTATCTACCGGACCCATTCAATGATGCCAGAACATCCTATCACCACCGGTCAATTGGTGGATATCATGGTGCTAAAATGAGACGTTATCAGGATGTAGTGGAAAATCATTTACAGGATGAGATACAAGAGGCCATTGTCAAACTGAGAAACAGAGACGGCAATTTTAATAGCCTGGGTGTCATTAACATGCTAGATACCCGATACTTCATGGCTGGTAGTGCCAAAGGAGAGGTCGTTGGAAATGAATCCGCCAATGGGCCAGCCTGGTTTGTCCAACAAGTGAAAAAGGTGTCAACACCAGATGAAGAAATTAGAGATCTTGGTAATGCCAATACGAAAATTGTGGCCATTGTAAATACCAGCCGGTTCAATGTTCACGATGAGGAAGGTTATTTCACCGGTGGCACCATTGAGCTGGTGCAGAAAAAACCAAATCATCTTATTTATGATGTAAACGCAGCCGGCAATGCTTTTGCGGTATTCTCGGAAATCTATTATCCGGAAGGCTGGTCTGCCACAATTGACGGAAAGGACGCAGAAATTATTCAGGTCAATTATATCTTGAGAGCATTGGAAATTCCTGAAGGGCAGCATACGGTTGAATTTAAGTTTGAGCCTGATTCGTATGTGATTGGAAATAAGGTGATGTGGGTGTGTGGTATATTACTGGTACTATCCCTTGTAAGCTTCGCAATATTAGAGTCAAGAGGCGTCACAATACGAATTCAAGAACATGCTCAGTAACCTCTCAAGAGCTTATAATTTATCGTATAATGCAACTAGATCTCGTCCAGTAGTCTCCCAATTCCAACTTTCCTTACAAGCTATCACTGCTCTTTGACCCATATCCAATCTCAAAGAGTCATTTTTATAAAGTTCTTCAATGCAGGAAACAAAATGGGAGACATCCTCCGATCCATGTACTAATCCAATTTCTGATTCTTCAATGATCTTAGCCTGGGGTGGGCAATCACTTACTACCATTGCCCGCCCAATCGCCATATACTGAAATATTTTGTTGGCGTAAGTGGTGTCATGATGAAGGTTCCTGTGAATTGGGCTTATGCATATGTCAGAAGCCTTGATATAACTGGGAAAGAGTGAAACATCCTGCCATCCCTCAAAGGCAACCGATTCTAAAACACCCAATTCAGATGCCCTTTTAATCAAAATCACATCAGCGGAACTCCTCCCAACAATTATTAATTTCACTGCTGGTATATCTTTCTTTAGTTGGAATACCGCTTCAATGGCAGTGAACAGGCCTCTTCTTAGTCCCGTATCTCCTAAATATAAGATATTGAAACTGCCCTTAAATCGTTCCGTAATTCCATTATCAAAGGGGTATCTGAGGAATTCTGCCAGATTCACCGTATTGGGAACGGCTACGAATCTATTCCTACTTATTTTCATTCGATCGGTATAATTGTCAATCGCTTCTTCTGTAACCGTAATTGTGTAATCAGCTTTGTTAATCAACTCATTTTGCTTCAGATTCCAACTCTTCAAACTTATTAGATACTTACCCGGAAATACATTGATATGATGATAAAATTCCATGATCGCAGGTTTGTTTTCATGCAAGTCAAGAATGCACGGCCTGCTATTGTTATTAACCTTTATCACAGTTTCGGCCAAAATCATATCATGAATATGTAAAACTTCCGGTTTGACTTGGTCCAGGAATCTTTTAACAAAGGGAGTAATGAGCCATCGATAAAAAGGAATGGTGTATACAAGAGCAGATAGTTTGTAAGTCAGAAGACTAATAGGAAATCGATAAACGTTAATTCCATTAATTATCTCAACGCTCACATTAGGTTTTTTGTGACTTAAACTAAACAAGTGAACCGAATGCCCTTCTTTTATAAGAGACATCGCCTCATTCTCCACCCGAGGGTCAGGTGGAAAGCCTGTTTCCAAAAACATTCCGACTTTTTTCATACTACCATGTTATAACTCTTCACAACATCTATTTTTGCGAATATCATTTTAAAGATCTGTATGATCAACTGGCTAAAAAAATATGAGCAGGAAAAAGCAGTGAAACGACGTTTCGAAAAGACTTTGGACTTTATGTTAGAGTCTTTTCCTGCCCCTGGAAATATTCTAGACCTTGGCACACCAAATCAATTAGGGGAGTTTCTTGAGCAAAAAGGTTATACAATTCATAACACGGGAGGAAAGGATTTCGATTTCTATCCAAAAGAGGCGGGATTGGAAGGGTTTGATGCCGTAACGGCATTTGAGATTTTAGAACATCTGATAAACCCAATGGGAGTTTTAATGGAAATCAAAGCCCCTAAACTCTTCGCCACAATTCCCCTTGACCTGTGGTTCAGTTCAGCTTTCAAAAGTAAGGCTGATCCCTGGAGCAGCCATTTTCACGAATTTGAAGATTGGCAATTTGACAGGTTGCTAGATAAATCTGGATGGAAGGTTCTTAGAAGGAAAAAATGGACCAGCCCATCTATTATTCCTGGTATCAGACCCATTTCAGACTAATAACACCACGTTATTATGCCATTGAGGCAGAACGAAAATGATCAATTAAAGTCATCCTTATGCAGACAATATATCAGCTGATCTATAATAGCCACATAAATTACTTTCTGCGAAACATCAATAAGTTTTTATTGCCATTGTTACCAGAAAATATAAAGATTCCACCATCAGGAACGTTTACTATTGAATTCAATGGCCGAAAAGTTCTTCTAAATACAAATCAAACCAGTTATTTGACTCAACTGCTTTATTGGAAAGGACCATCAAAATTCGAATACACCGATATATTTCTCGAATTGATCAAAGATATCCAATGTTTTTATGACGTAGGAGCCAATATAGGATACTATTCGCTGTTGGCAACTGCCCAAAACAGCAAAATAGAGGCAATATGTTTTGAACCGGCGGCCGGTCCATTATTCTTCCTTAGAGAAAACGTCAGGATTAATCGACTTAACAATATCAGGATTGAGTCCATTGCCCTGTCAGATAAATCTGGTGAGATTGATTTTTATGAGGTCAAGAACGATAAATATGAATATTTGAAATATAACCTTGCCGGAGAAGGAAATACGGGGTCTAAAAGAACTAGCCGAAATTTCTCCAAAGAAGTTGTAAAGACATGTACCCTTGACGAATATGCATCCAATAAACAAGATAAAACAATTGAGCTGATCAAACTTGACACAGAAGGAACTGAAGATCTCATTTTAGAAAATGCCAAAGGAGTAGTCTCAAAAATGAAACCTATAATTATATGTGAAACCTTATTTGGAAAAATTGAGGACAAGCTTGAAAGAATAATGAAGGATCATGGTTATGATTTTTACAATCACCTAACAACTGGCCTTCAGAAAGTAGACTCGATATGCAGGACAAAAGACAATGGAATAAGAAATTGCTTCTTTGTTCATCCATCAAAGAGTGATTTAATAGAGAAATTTATCCCCCGGTAATAAATGGGAATAGTTTATAACCAAAGCTCCCGAACCACCATAATTTCCTCCCTGGGAGTAATCATTGGGTATATAAACGTGCTTTGGTTTTTCCCGGCAATTCTGTCAGCTGAACAAATTGGTCTCATTCGCTTGTTACCCAGTATCGCCTTTATGTTACTTCCATTTACACAATTGGGCCTGTCTCAAAGTGTTTTGAAGTTTTATCCGGAATATGGCAAAAAAGAAAATGGTCACAATGAACTCTTTTCTTTCGTGCTTTTTGCCAACCTGCTAGGTTTCGGAGCAACACTCCTGCTGCTGAAAGTTTTTGACCCTCAAATTATCCAGTTTTTTGAATCAAAATCAGCATTAGCCAATGATTATATCCATGTCGCCACCATTCTGGTATTGATACTGTCCTACAACACCATTTTTGAGTCATTCTCAAGATCTATCCTAAAAATCATATATCCAGGAATTGTCAAAGACGTTGTAATCAGGTTATTATATACGCTTGTTGTCGTTGCTTATTTCCTCAAGTGGCTAACTTTTCCAGAGGTGGTTAACAGCCTGATTATTATTTATCTATCGGGCTTGATCCTGCTTGTGCATTATGTTATGAAGAGAACTTCATTAAGGTTCACGATTAAATTCAAGTCGATAAGACGACCTGAATTGACAGCAATCAGTCAATACAGCTTTTTCACTCTATTGGGTGCCAGTGGTACGTATGTCATGCTTAATATTGATCAGGTAATGATCAGTAATTTAATCGGACTAGGGGCAAGTGGTATTTACACAACTGCGTTTTATATCGCCGTAGTCATAGAGATGCCACGCAGAGCCATTGCTAATATAGCCACACCGGTTGTAAGCAAATTATTTGATGAAGGTAGGTTAGATGAGATCGGTAAACTGTATAAACAGGTTTCCGTCAATCAAATGATGATAGGTTCATTATTCCTTATTGGAATCCTGGTCAGTTTGAGAAATGTTTACAATCTTATCCCTAACAATGAAGTCTACCTTGCCGGTATCAATGTGGTATACATCATTGGCCTGGCCAAATTATTGGACATGGCTTTTGGTATGAATGGTGAGATCATTCTAATGTCCAAAAAATTCAAGTACAATGTATTATTCACGAGTGTCCTTGCGGTAATTGCGATTCTGTCAAACTGGATTCTCATTCAAGAATATGGAATGGAAGGAGCCGCATTGGCCACTGCTTTAACATTAATAATATTTAATGTGCTAAAATTACTATTTGTCAAGTTTAAGTTGGGTTTGTGGCCATTCAGTTGGAAGAACGTTCTTTTGGCGGCAATTGCAATTGCGAGTTACTACATTGTCATGCAGATTCCTTTTTTTAAGAATACCTGGTTTGATCTAATCCTGCGGTCATTAATAACTACTGTTTTGTTTATGGCTCCATGCCTATTCCTTAAAATCTCCCCTGAAGTAAATAGAGTCATCGCAAAAACTACCGGTCTTAATTTTTGATTTACCTTTGAATCCCGAAATCAGTTATTTAACTTTTAACTACTTCGATGAGAATTTGAGCTAATTTCTTCGTTAAAGATTGTCTACTGTACTTACCGATATCGGTTGTTGTTTTAATTACAGCACCATCCTTGTATCTCGAATAATAACCCATTAATCGCAGTTTCATTTTCCCGAAGTCGTCGTAATCTATTGAAGAATCGTATTGAAGCTCAACCAAAATATCATTTGTGTCACTCAACCGAGGACCTAATGTCAAAATTAATCTCCTGGTCTGTAGGTATTCGAATAATTTGCCAGGCAGTAGGAATGGAGCACTTGGAGTTTGATTTAAGAATAAAAGCAAGACAAACGATTCTCTGTAAAGTTTGTAAATATCTGAGTGTGATAGGTAACCAAGATTGACCACATTATCACGCAAAGAGCTATTGGCTAAGCCTTCTAATATTGAATTGCTAATATTACCCGCGAGAGTTATTTCAAGGTCCTGCCTGAACCCCTCATGTTGAGCACAAAGATCTTGAAGAACCTTCCAAAACGTCTTAACATTTTTAGTTTGGTTTAAAAGCCCGGCATGGCAAATTCTAAATTTCTCTGGTTTTGAAGTTGTGAGTTTATCGTCGAAATCAAATCCATTAGTGACTGTTCTAACTTCTTTACATAAAGGAGCGTACATTTTCTGAAGTCGTGGGCTCACGGTAATTAGCAGGTCACAATTAGCACAAACTTTTTTTTCCAGCTTTCTGTGAACACTCATTGCATAATCAGAAGTCCTTAATCTGGGCAAAACATCCCATTGGCTCCAAGGATCACGAAAGTCAGCCACCCACTTTATTCCCAAATCATTTTTCAGGTTCAAACCAATCCAGTGAATACTATGTGGGGGTCCGGTTGTCACTATTACATCGACCGGATTATTTTTGAGATAGTTAGTCAGGAACTTTACAGATGGTTTGACCCAGTACTTTCTTGCATCAGGTATAAACATGTTGCCTCTGACCCAGATCGTTAGCCTTTCAAGGAATGATTCTGATTGGCTCTCCGATACAATCCCTTGTCGTATGGATGCCCCACTTCGCCCAAAAATCCTGTTATAAATTTGAAATGGCTCCCAGATGGGTTGCTTTAAAACTAATATATCCTTAGAAGTATCATTAAGTAAAGATTCGTCCTTTATGTTAACTTCAGGATTGGCAGGTGTATAGATAATTGGGGTCCAATTATTTGAAGGAAGATATTTAGAAAATTTTAACCACCTTTGTACGCCAACACCTCCACTTGGAGGCCAGTAGTAAGTGATGATTAGCACTTTCTGCATCCCAAAAATGATTTGACTTGTTTAACCTTTGAATTAAGTTTGCGACTTTTCCAAAGGAAGTGTTTTTTATCAAGGATTTGTAAATATTGGGAAGTTAAGTAAATGAAAAAAATTGCTGTGTTTACATCGGGCGGTGACGCCCCTGGAATGAATGCATGCATTCGCAGTGTTGTGAGAAGTTCAATATACCACGGTATTGAGGTTTATGGTGCTCGGTATGGATACAATGGACTTATTGAAGGTGATATATTCAAGTTAAAATCATATTCAGTAAGTAATATTCTTCAAAGGGGAGGTACAATACTAAAGTCGGCCAGGAGTAAAGATTTCTTTACTAAAGAAGGCCGTGAGAAAGTATACAACCAAATTCAGAAGAAAGGAATTGAAGGTATAGTTGCCATCGGAGGTGACGGAACATTCACAGGTGCCAATATCTTCACAGAAGAATATGGTGTACCAATAGTTGGAATACCCGGCACAATTGATAATGACTTGTATGGTTCGGACTCCACAATCGGATTTGACACTGCCGTTAATACTGCATTGGAAGCAATCGATAAAATCAGAGATACTGCCAATTCACATGACAGGGTGTTCTTTGTTGAAGTGATGGGGAAACATTCAGGATATATAGCTATTGAAACTGGAATTGGGGGAGGTGCTGAACTAGTAATGGTACCTGAATTGTCCACTACAATAGACGATGTTTTAAATGCTTTAAAGGAAGGTCGTGATAGAGATAAAACTTCGTCTATTATTATCGTCTCTGAAGGCGACGAGCAGGGCAATGCCATCGTCATTGCGGCAAAAGTTGCTAAGCAATTGCCAGATTTAGATATTCGGGTTTCTACTCTTGGACATCTCCAAAGAGGGGGAGCACCAACCGCGTTTGACCGAATCTTAGCCAGCCGTTTGGGCATTGCCGCAGTTGAAGGATTATTAAATGGTCAGAAGAATTGCATGGTAGGGATAATAAACAACGAAATGAAGTACACCAACTTCAAACTTGCAACCTCGAAATCCAAACCTTTGAACCCAGAATTGCTTAAACTGGTTGAAATCCTAAGTATTTAAAAAAATGTTTTCATAAAAAAAGCCCTGACTTAAAAGTCCGGGCTTTTTTTATCTAATTGATCCGTCCTGAAATAAGTTGACATAAAATCGACTTATTTATGCAAAAGGAAAGGGGAGAGAGGAAACTACAGAAAAAGCGGATGCAGCGTAACTATAATATGAGCTTTAAATTGGCAGCAATATCTCAGGTTCAAAAGGGCGAGATGACCTATAAGCAAGCCCGGTAACATTATGATTTTGCCAAACATGGCATCAGGATAGGCAGGGATTCCATGTTTAAACTATTGAAGATCAGAGCATATGCGTATAAAACCAAAGAAAAATTACACCAAAACAACCAACTCAAAGCACTGGCCAAGAAAGTAGCCCAATTTAATGAAAGAGATAAAAGCAGGGCGACCAGAACAGGCTTTTGTCAGTGACATCACTTACATAAAGAGTGGACAACAAGTACACTATTTATCATTGGTTACTGATGCCTGCAGTCGCAAGATCATGGAACTTTATCTCAGTGATGACATGCGTACTGAACATGTGGTGATAGCCTTGAAAAGGACTGTTAAGGAAGGAAAAACCAGTCAAGAACTTATCCGTCATTCAGATAGAGGATTACAATACTGTTCTTCTCTGGCTATCAAAACGAACTCAATAGACAGCAAATCGGTCCTTCCATGACCATAGGCCGCATCTTGGTCTAAACTTTAAAACACCTGATTTTATACATGAAAAATCCTGTGAAGAATACTCCTGGGGATTAATCTAAAGCTTTTTAAAAACCCCTAACCTAGCTTAGGGTGGACCAAAGCATCGTAACGACTCATGTTCAGAACAAAATTCATAAAGGAATCTCCCAAAAAATATTTCAATCGGCTCTTTGATCTAAAGGAGTCATTTAAACCGCTTAATCAACGTAACGATATTTTCAACCGTTCGGCTTGGGATGATAATGCCGATCCCAAGAACTTTTTCATCAGTTATGATAGTACTAATTATGCTCCCAAGAAGCCCAAGGGGTTCAATCATCGGGATGTCGCACTGAGGAATGCCAGCTTGATTCACCACTAGGGCACAACCAGTCGGATTAAGAAAACTGCCAAAATCTTCAGAGCTGGTGACGTTGGTATTTGTGAGATTGATGACCGTTGGGTTTACTCACATCATTCCAATCGGAAAACTTCATAATCACCAGAGTTGAAGTTGCCCGAAGGCTTGAAATACGCAATCGTCCTTATTATCTTGCCAATGTCTTATCAATTGGCAAGACATTTCCGGCAGCCTTGGAGTGGAACAACCACCGATTTGGGCTATTCTTCAAGCTTGGAATGTGCAAATTTATTGGCTCAGTTCATTATTAATCTTGGTTATAAAGCTGCCGCTTCGTTAAATGATACTGCTCAAAGCATTCCAATGGCTATTCAGACAGTTAATGCCGAAAGGTGTTCAGATTTTGGATGAACAGTAATTCAGATTGTGCTATTTGTATAAGAGTTTGTCCTTACAATAAGGACTATTCTAAAGGGTGGAACAAGGCAGGGATTATACTGACCAATAGTTCTTTGAGGAGATTTATGTTATGGCTGAATGATCTATTAAAGTTTGGTCGGCGAGTATCTCCAGAAAAGTGGTGGAGTAAGAATCTCTAAATTGTCCATTGATAAATTGACCAAAGACCCATTCCGATGAAGATGAGGCCTGGGACCTTATAAACAACAAAATGGTTATTCAATACTAGTGCGTATTTGGATGTAAGTACAATAATGGTTAACAAGAGCAGGAAAGTCCCTGTAGAAATTCCTGTGATATACCACCAAAATGATGGACCTTCCAGATATACCCAGTTCATTGACTGGAGGTAAATAGTAACTGCCAACCAGAAAGGGATTGCTAATGGATTTGCCAGGCTAATCAGTGCGCCTTTTTTAAAGGCACTCCTCTTTTGATTTTTTTTGGGTTCAACAGATTTATTTTTTTTAATAAGATTGGCTATGCCCAGACTGATTAGCACTACTGCAGTAATCAACTGAAAGTAATCGGTAAATGAGGTATTGTTAGTGAGAAATATTTGAAATCGCACGGCAATTGCTGCATATAAGAATTCCACAATTACACACGCAAGGGTGAATGACAGTGCTGTAGCTTTTTTGTTTTGCATGGATAGCTGAAGCACACTAATATTGATCATGCCTGGGGGAATTGAACCCAGGTAGCTAAAAAACACTCCGACAAGGAATGTTGATAATGAAAGCATCAGCTTTTGAGTTTATTGTACTGTCGAAGAAATTTGACCAGTTGAACCCCTTCTTTTACAGTCATATAAGGAGTGCCTCTTTTGTGATTCTGACTTGCTATTACATACATCAAATCTAGATGAAAGATCAGGTCTTTATAAGCTTGTAAAAGTGAATAGCCGGGTTGGTAAATATGACCGGGCTCAGCTCCGCAGCCATTGAGTTCCAAGACTAGAAAATTACCTTTTTCTAATTCCTCAATTGACTCGCACCTCATATCAAAACGACCGAAATAAAACCCGGGATAAGTCTTTGCGGCAACGTCGAAGGCCAGATGAATTTTATCGTTTATCAGATGATTTCCATTGAGAAAGGTTGTTCCTCTGCAATGATTTCCAATCGGTACTACCTCCACCATTTCTCTGTTCTCAGGAACGTATTCGAAAATTTCGCCACTTGTCCGTTCGATTTCTTTGAATGTGATAACTGAACGTGGATTTGCGATCAGCAATTTTTTTACCGTAGAATGACCATCCCCAATTACTGTGAGCATTTGCTTTACAACAATGGAGGTGACTTTTCCGCTTTCTTCATCAGGTAACCTGTAATAAAAGACGCCCATCTCGATTGGCCAATCAATGAACTCTTGAACTAGAAACGGTACTTTAATTTCTGATAAATAGGATCTTAGCTGAGACTGGTTGGTGATTTTCTTGACCATCCAACCACGTTCTCCAATGTCCGGCTTAAGTATAAATGGGTAAGAAAGCGTCATTTCCTCAAGCAACTGGTCAAATTCTGCCTGGTTAATATTAGCATCTAACAGCTTGGTTTTAGGTTTATAGCGATCCGGAATCACATCAAAAATTTTCATTTTCGATTCGCCAAGCATCCCACCATTTTCAATCCCCGGATTTGACGCACTGAAAAAGAAGAAGGACCTGGCTTTTAGCATAAGCCATGCCGCATAGAAATAAATCGGGAAATAGAACACGCTAAACGACCAATATTCCCAATGAGTAAGTTTAATCCACCATATTGGAATGTTTTTTTTCGTTTGCCGGTGGTGGTCTACTTGTTTCTGGTTCGGTTTGCCGGGTGTAGCGAGCACATTCATGTGCGGGCAGTTAATTAACTTGCTTCTGATATCTTATTGTTGAGGAAGCAACTCCAAAACTGTTATCTATTTTCACGTAAGGGCAAATATCTTTAATACCAATTTTAATAAGTGCCATGTGATGAATAGCATGTTCAATATTATAGGCAAGTTCCCGATAAAAGTTACTGCTAATTGAGGTGTTCAGTTCACGTTCGAGATCGTAGTTGACGATTAAGTCAATTTCAAAATTCTGGGTATTCTTAGTTATAAATTCTCGAATGCTGACTAAAACACTCAAAGCCAGTTTCTTGTCTTCCTCGATGAATTTGTCATGGTTTCTTTTATCGTAATCAAGTAAGCGTGAGGGGACCGCATCAATAAGGCATAAGAAGAACTCCAATGTATGCCTTACATGCTGACCAACAGACGAGTTGTTAAGTATTCCAGATGACTTACTAAAATCTTCTGCTTTGGTCTGCCTTATGGAATCTTCTAGCTGATCGAGCAAAGTCAATGCGGCAGATATGAGATTATTATTCATAGGGTTTTAAAATCAACGGCAAAAATAACACTAAATACAATTCGGTTTTGCAACTTTTGTAACTGAGATTAATTATTAATTGCCCACAAACAATTGAAAAGCTTGTCATTACCGTTAACGAGTGGTTCGCTAATAAAAGTTCGGAATTTTTTATTCTTTATAGTACCTGGACCAATTGGTGATGGCTATGGCTTTCAATTTATCCTCATCCTTGTTCCATTCTTTCAGCGTGTTATTAAAAAAGAAATTGTAAAACAGGTTTAATTTTCCATCAACAATCTTAAAAGTTTCGGGATCGATCTTAACCTTGTCACCAGTCACGCTCATCGCATAAGCGCACCAGCCGCCATATGCTGGTTCATACATTCCCGGATTTGCCTTGAATGTTTCCATGTTTTTGGTCGACATAAATCGATAGGGTACACCTTTAAATTCATACTGGTATTCTTTTTTACCTTCAATCGCTTTTTTTTGCGTGAAGTAAGCCACAGGATCATATCCCTGGATTGCGAATTCTTCTTCCAAATTGAAATGTTCAGTTCTCATGCTGTTTTGAGCTGAGAGAGCTGAACATGAAAATAGAAAGAGAATTAAGGTTAAGGCTTTCATGTGCATGAAATTACATTTTTAGAGGTCACATGACATTCCGATGATGTTATATTTATTTTCAGTTAGTACCTGATCGCTCGATTTCAATAAGTTGAAATTAAACGGCAAAATTAATTTCCCGGCTACATAGAAATATATAATATAGATTGAATTGTCCATATGACTACATATTTGAATAACTTCAGATGCAAAATCGTACAACAACTACTGATACTGAAATTTTTAAAACAATTAGGACCCGGAATCCTTTTTGCCAGCACCTGTATCGGTGTATCACATTTGGTTCAATCAACACGAGCTGGAGCTTTATTTGGTTTTGAGCTTGTATTATTTGTTGTGTTAGCCAATTTATTCAAATATCCTTTTTTTGAATACGGTACCAGATTTGCAGCTGCCACTGGTAAGAGTATTCTGGTTGGCTACTATAAAGAGGCTCGTTGGATGTTGATGCTTTATCTACTACTGAGTGTGGCGACAATGTTTACTGTTACAGCCGGAGTGACAATAGTCGCAGCCGGAATGTTAGGTAACATACTCTCAATTGATTTGGGAATTCCAGCATTGGCAGCAATTGTCATGCTGTTATGTTTTGCAGCTTTATTTAGCGGTCAATATGCTACTCTTGAAGTCATTATAAAAGTCATCGCAGGTTTATTGGTTGTTTCAACATTGGCAGCTTTTTTTCTTGCAGTATTTAATTTTCCTGCACCCAAAGTGAGTTTAATCAATTTTGATTTACTCTTCGAGAATAAGAGCTTCATTTTCATAATTGCCCTCATGGGATGGATGCCCTCCGCTTTGGATCTTGCCTCATGGAATAGCATATGGACGGTGGAAAAGATGAAAATTGATCCAGCACTATCATTCAAGAATCACATGGGTGATTTTAATTTTGGGTACCTAATTACAACAGTTTTGGCATTTTGTTTTTTGACAATGGGAGCGATGTTGCTAGATGATAAAGGTGTGGAACTATCTGACAATAGCGTTGCTTTCGCTAATCAATTGACGGGTATGTACACTACAACCATTGGAGATTGGGTGTTTGTTATCATCGCTTTATCAGCATTTAGTGCCATGTTCAGTACAACTCTGACGGTTTTAGATGGCTATCCGAGGATCATTCAGGAGACTGTAAATTTATTGAGTGGACGTCAGTACAAATTATATCGACCAATAATGGTTCTTATCATGATTATCGGTTGGGGTGTAATCGTTTATTTTGCGAAAAGCCTGTCGACGTTGATTGATTTGGCAACCGCTATTTCTTTTGTTATAGCTCCAGTAATAGCCATTATCAATTTCAAAGTGGTCATTGGCACTCAGGTAGCAGATGCGTTCAAACCGAGGCCCTGGCTGCGAGTCTTATCCTATGCTGGAATAGTGTTCTTATTGGGTTTTGCTGTTGTATATCTCGTTACTCGTTTTTGATATGGATCTCATACTAATTCCTTACTTCCTGCTACCAGAGGCTTTTTCTATTTCATTGAATTTTGACTTTGAATGAAGTGGATTGGAATGTGGCTTGCCCTATTATGGGCATCTAGACTTGAGGCGCAAACCCAACAGGAATGGGCCGACAATGTGAATTGGGATGGAATATCACATTGGTCCGAGTACTTGATTTTCTCCCCAAAATTCTCCGGGCCCAATGCCATGCCGGTTCCGGAAGTTTCAAACGGAAATGTTGACTATCAATCGTATTTAAGAATTGGTGGCCAGTATCACACAAGATCCGGTGATCATACAGGAAACTTAACTTTATATGCTGGTCACACTTTTCTAAAGAACAGGATTTCTATAGATGTGTTTATGGTTCCTTTGGAGCTTTACAAGCTGTCAGATGCGAGAAAGGTGGAACGCAATGTCTATTTCGAAAATTTTGATCAAAATACTGCCATAGGGGACCTCTACATCAATACAAACATTCAAATTCTAAATGAAGCGCAGAATAAGATTGATATGGCTACCAGGACTGGAATAAAGACTGCAAGTTCTGGCTTGGATAATCCAGCGAGGTTTATTGATTCCCCGGGTTACTATTTTGATGCATCGGTAGGTAAATCCTTTACAAGTGAGAAGATTAAGTATCGCCCTTATGGAATGTTGGGATTCTTTGCCTGGCAAACTAACGATGAAAGTTTACGACAAAACGATGCGCTGCTATACGGTGTAGGAGTCGATATCACATCCAATAAGTGGGAATTGAGCCAAACCTTCAGGGGCTATTCAGGTTACCATGAAATTGGAGATAAACCAATAGTTCTTAAAACGTCGATAAAGAAAGACCTTGGTAATCATCAACTGTCTTTGGATTATCAACATGGTCTGAGAGATTATCTATATCAAAGTATTGAACTAAGTTTTCAATTTGTTTTCAAAAAACTTTAGTCGGTATACCTCTGAAAGCGTTGTCGTTTGTTATATGAAGGAGATATGATAGTTTACTGCAAATAAATTATTAGGTGCAGAAAAACATTGTTATAGCCTTAGGCCCGTTGGCTTTTGTAGCCATATTGCTTATTCCGTCCTTAGGAGGGATGAGCGATACTGCTCAGGCCGCCCTGGCCTCAACCGTGTGGATTGCGATTTGGTGGGTTACTGAGGCCATTCCCGTGCCAGTCACTTCTTTATTGCCGATGGTTCTATACCCCCTCACAGGAGTAATGACCATCAAAGAGAGTGCTGAGCCATATTCTAACCCGTTAATTTACATTTTCATTGGTGGCTTCATATTGGCTTTAGCTATGGAGAAGTGGAATCTCCATCGTCGAATTGCATTAAATATTATTAACCTAGTTGGGACCAATATGCGTCAGTTGGTTTTAGGTTTTATCCTGGCGACCGGATTTCTATCCATGTGGATATCTAATACAGCGACGACCGTAATGATGCTCCCTATAGCGTTATCGATCGCAACACAGTTCAAAACTTTCCAGGAGAAATCAGATAAACAGATACCTGGAGCCGATGTTTTTCCGTTGGCCTTAATCTTATCACTACCGTACGCAGCATCCATTGGTGGTATGGCTACTCTTGTGGGGACTCCAACCAATCTGATCTTCATTGATAGCGTTGAGCGGATTTACGACACTTCCATACCATTTGCTGAGTGGATGGCAGTAGGCTTCCCTATCGCTGTTGTACTGTCGTTTGTTACATGGTTTCATTTAACTGGAGTTGCTTTCAAATTGAGCAATGAAACTGTACCAGGTAGTAAGGCTATCATAGAATCAGAATTAGTACAACTGGGACCCATGAGAAAAGAGGAGAAATGGGTAATGGCTGTTTTCGGTGCAGTTGCATTTAGTTGGATTGCCAGGAGCTATATCATTTCACCTTTCTTTCCTGCAGTTAACGATACTATAATTGTCCTTGTTGGTTCAGCTCTGTTATTCATTATTCCTTCGTCCAATCGAGCAGAAAAACTAATGAATTGGGAAACAGCACTTAAATTACCATGGGGAGTGCTTTTGCTATTTGGAGGGGCTTTTTCGGTCGCTGCTGCATTTGCGGAATCTGGTTTAACCGCCTGGGTTGGTAACCAACTGGGACTGCTTGGCAGTATTCCGTTTTGGTTGGCACTACTAATCATTGTAACTGTGGCTAATTTCTTAACAGAGATTACCCAAAATATGGCTACGTGCACCTTGATGATGCCCATCATGGCTGCTCTTGCAGGTGTAATTGGTGTCCATCCTTTTCCACTGATGGCAGCCACATGCATTGCATCTTCTTGTGCTTTTATGTTACCAGTTGCCACCGCTCCGAATGCTGTGGTTTTTGGTTCCGGCTATCTTAGGATGAAAGATATGGTCAGAGCCGGATTCATGCTAAATATCCTATCAATAATAGTGATCGTATTCGTTATTTATTTCTTACTCCCAGCAATTTGGGGAATAGATATGATGAATTTCCCAGAGGAGATGAAATAGGTTAGAGCAATTCGTCACTTTTTAATGGAAGTTGGATGACTTTCCTCCAATATTTCGACTTACATTTTATTGTCGATTAATTTCTCAGCAGACTTTTTGGATTTGTGCGTAATACTTCCCCAAAAGTCAGACCACTACATTAGTTAGAAAAGAGGTTTAATTTTTAAAAAGAAGAAAGGAAATGTAAAAAGAAGTAGGTGAAAATTCAATGCAAGTATCAGAGCACAAAGTGAGTTATCAAGTCTGTGTGGGAGCAGTCTTTACAGCGCACCAAAAGGAGAGAATGAGCAAAATATCACCTTGATGAAATTACTCGCTAAGCCACCATCTGGACCATCCTGTGGGAAAGGGGTATTACAAAGGCAGGGTTTTCTTCCTTTACATAGTTACCCCCGAAATTGGGGTTCCTAGATTCTGGTGAATCCGGGAATGCTAAAGGTGGTCCCAGTAAGGGATAAGATGTTCTCTCAACTTTCGCAATGCTATCACCATTTGATTTTCGACAGTCTTGACGGAAATGCCTAATTCTTTTGCAATTTCTCTGTAAGTATGGCCATCTTCTCTGCTGAGTAAAAAAATTGCCTTGCATTTTTTTGGCAAGCTATCAATCGCATTATTGACCTTTTTACTCAACTCTTTAAAGGTCAACTCCGATTCGATATTATTATATGTACTGGTAATCTCAAAGTTATCGATGTCTTCTTTAGCGTGGTCTTTTGGGAGTTGCAGCTTGAGGTAATTGATTGATTTGTTTCTGACAGCTGTATAGAGATATGATTTAAAAGAGATTGTAATATTGATAACCTTTCGTTTTTCCCATAAGTAAATAAAGACATCCTGGACAATCTCTTCAGATACTTCATTACTGCGAACGTACCGAATGCAGAATCTACACAAATCTTTGTAATAGGAATAGAATAGTTTCTCGTAACTGCCATGATCTCCTTTTGCAAGTTGACTGAGGAGGTACTTTTCTTCATTATTTGAAAGGGTTGTAGTCATTAATTAAGGGCGGATCGAGGGCTAAAGTATAAAAAGCTGTTTTTGGTAAGCAAGATGGACAACATTTTATCAATAGCTCGTACAAACTAGTGCCAAATATGACATTTACAGATAAAAATTTCAGAAAACTTAAAGGTCTTGCCTTATTGAAGGGATTATATCTTGAAATAGGAGGTTGAAAGCAATTTGTTCATTTGAATCAGGAGGAAAATTAGTGGCTGTAGTGACTACTACCATATTTTGATGTGGAATCACAAAAATAAATTGCCCTCCGGTACCCCAACTAAAGAAAATATCATTCACTTCCAGATTTACCACTAAAGCACTAAAATCTGAGAATCTCCACCAGCCGTAACCGAAGTCATGGGTAAAGGTAAATTGCGATTGTACTGCACCCATTTCGTCAACATACTCTCCAGTCACAATTTGGTTTCCAAACCAATTGCCTCTTTGCAGAGCGAGATAGCCAATTTTGGCCATACTCCTTGGCGTTATGGTGAGACCTCCACTAGCTATTGTTGTTCCAGAAGGATCTTCTGCCCCAGAAGGATTGGTGCCCCAATTGGATTCAATATCCATTGGAGCAAATATGTTCTCCTCAACAAATTCAGCTAATGGTTTTCCTGTATTTTCTCTAATGATTCTGGAGAATATCATGGCAGCTCCGCTGCTGTAAGCAAACCTTCCGCCAGGAACGGCTTCCATTACTTCTTGTAATGCAAAATTTGCCCAGTCAAACTCTTGGGTCATTCTGTTCGCTGAATTTTGGGGATCACCAGATGGCCTCAGAAGCTCGTTCCAGGCAATACCCGTTCGCATAGATATAAGATGTTCGAAAGTGATTTGAGCACGCAATGGATCATCAAAAGGAGTCTGGTCATCTAAGAGATCCTTAATGGGCGTATCTATGGCGGGTATAAAATTTTGATCTAATGCGATTCCCGCAGCGATTGAAGAAATTGCAACAGTGGATCCGGAAATGTCAACCATGAAATTTCTATCTGTGCTACTGTAATAATTTTCGAAAATGAGTTTGTCATCCTTTACAATAATAAGACTCTTAATGAACCCATAAATGCCATCTTTAATTTTATTATCTCCCAATATGAGCCTTGACTCATCCATACCCACTTCACTTGGCTGAGCCAACTCCCATGGAGATTCTGGAATTGTTGGTTCGTCCTGAAAATCGCAGGCGAACGCAGTCGTTAAAAACAGAAAGACTATAAGCTTATTCATCTTTTGATTTATTAAACCGTCCAATCTTAAGCATCGCAGATAGATTAAAAGTGCTCAGCTCAGAACTGCTTAATTTAGTCATATTTAATCCCTGAACTAATTTATAACCTATTGACAGGTTCAGAATTCCTATTTGGTGTAGTTTATAGTCCAATCCCAACTTGGGATTAAAGACAAAAAAGTTATCTGAATCCAATACCTCTGTTGTCTCTTCGGTGCTCCATGCCGCCTCTCCAACCCCCACCTTAGTTTCGACAAGTAAAGTAAAATTCCCTTTTTGTAAAAGTGGGTAGGCTCCAAAAAGGCCAGTGTAGGTATAATCCAGATTGAATGAATTCGGGAAAATAAGATTTTCAGCAAAGCTCCCTCCATATTTCTGAATATAAGCCCCGACTTGCCACTTGTTTCTAATAATAACTCCTATTGCAACTCCATAGTTGATTGAGGAAGAGCTTTTGGCTGACGTTTCAACAAGTGGAGCCACGTAAATGCCAACTCCCCACTTATCTAATAATGTCACTTTCGGAATGGTATCCACCTCCAGTGCGTAGAGAGTACTATCACTTAGCTTAAAAGACTTCTGCGTGTTTGCAGTATCCGACTCAAATGCTGATTTGGTTAGAAAATGATTTTCTCTTATTTCCATTTCCTCATTCCCAATTGCCATTTTCAGGTCAATAAAAGCAATCTCTTTTGCAGAATCATTCCCTACCAGGGCTATCTGATCCCATCTCCTGGCTATTTTTAAGATATTCCCTTCGTATTCGTTTGACAGATAAGTCCTTTCTGGCGATTCAATTTTCAGAACTTTTTTGGTAAATTCTGGAGTGAAATAGGCTGATTTAAAGAAACCTGCACCGGATGCCTTTTTTAATTGAACCAGATCATCCTTTTTGATCTCATCAACAAGCCATATGGGAGTCATATTCTGTTTGTTCACGACCTCGCCGCTACGAATTCCAACTTCCAAATCCAGGATCGCAAAATTTTTCATAATCCCGTAAGCAAGTGTGGCTTCCTTTTCGTTGATCTCAACAACCGTGAAAGGTGCTTTGTAAAATTGAGAGGACAAGTATATCTTTTCTGTGCTATAGGGTTTTAGATCAGGTCGAATGTTTTTAGCTGCCTCGTAAGTATAGTAGACAGAACGATAATTCCCTTCATTTGATGGCTCGTTGAGTTGTATCACATCTCCGACCTGATAATCAACTGGTTCGTCATATTCCGGCGAAGAATAGTCTTGGGCGAAAACCAGTGAACTCAAGATGATTAAGAGAAGGGTTATGGTTGGTCTCATGAAACTATAGTAAGTAACAACCTGAACAACTTATTCCCGAATGGAAATTCGTTGTTTGGATGCAGCCAGTAAATTTAGTTGATTAAAAGGCTTTTCCGATGGAATTATGGACCTATTGATTTAATGAGTCTTGGACGGGTGAACAGTTGTGGAATGATTAAAAACGAAATAAGTACTTCTTGCAGGCAGTTCATCGTTTGAAATAATTAAGCTGTTGGACTCTATATATCGCACATCTGGCAAATAAGTGTTCAGGCTATCAGTCGATATATGAGGTCTCTTCTCAAGGAATGGACCTATCTCGCCCAAATTACTAGGTGATTTGGGGTCAATTTCTAATTCAGGAATTCTGTAGTGCATTGGAATGATGACTTTTGGTTCAAGAAACTTGAAAGTTTCTGCATATGCTTCTGATGAAATAATGTGATAATCACCATCCATGGGTATCATAAGCACATCTACATCATTCAATTCATCAAAATTTTCCTGCGTAAGTGGTCCATTATCTCCCCAATGCGCAAATACGATACCATTTATGGCAATTTTCCATATCGTATTCATTTGACCAAATTCTTTTCCGTAAGGATCGGCATGTTTTCCGATTACACCGCTTATCTCAAAATCTCCAATTTTATATTCTTCCGGATTTTGATAAAAAGGGGTTTCCAGCATCCAATATGGTCGCATTCCTCTGAAAATACCTCCATCGTGGTCGTAATGAGGATGAGTGATAAATACAGCATCTACAGAAATATTTCCTTGAAAGCCATACCCCAACCAAACTTGGTCAGCATAGGGATCAATCATTATCTCACTATCACCTGCCTTAAGAATAAAACAAGCATGGGCTATATACTCAATTGAAACAGCATTTTCAGCTAATTGAGCTTTAGTGGTTTCTTCTGACTTTTCGGTGCAACTGGTAAGGATGGTTATGGCAAAAATAGTGAGGATGCAGATTTTCATGCTTATCTGTTTTGGGATTTGGATTGTGAAATCTAATTACTTACCCTTCCTGTTTTGCTATAAACTGATGCAGTTGCCACGCCTACGATAGCCCCCATTAAATGATATTCCCAGGAGACACCTGACTTTACTGGCAGAATACCATAAAATAGACCTCCATAGAGTATGATAATTATCAGGGAGATGAAGAGTGATTTAAAGTCTTTGCGAAATATGCCGAAAGAAATTAGAAAAAATGCCAGGCCATAGATTAATCCACTGGCTCCAATATGGTAGGAAGACCTCCCGAAAATCCAGACGAGGATTCCAGGAAAAATGTAGCACTGAAAAAATACATAGCTGGCGATCTGATTATAAAAAAGGTAAAGTGTTGAGCCTAAAAATACCAGTGGGAATGTATTGGAGGCAAGATGAATGGCGTCGGCATGGACCATTGGCGCAGTTAGAACGCCAATAAGTCCTGTAATCTCACGCGGATAGATTCCCAGTATACCGAAGTCAAATGTGATGTGCATCTCAAAAGTGTAGACCAGCCACATTAAAAAAGTCAACCTTAGTGGAGGAACAATACTGTTGTTTGTTGAAGACAACTTTAGAGAATTATTACGCGATTATGATGTTCGAAAGGAGTAAATGTAAGCTGAACACGGGCATAAAAAAAGCCGGTTTTACCCGGCCTTTGGATTGGTTGGTAAAGGGTTGTTTATCCGGACGGATCGTTAATCATTTCTAGTTCAAGAAGTTTAGCCTCCTCGTAGCTCACAGACATGTAGCCTAAAACACCACCTGATGCCTCTGCAACTCGTTTGGCCATATCTTTCAGGCTACCATACAGTTTGATAGCGAACGACTTGTCTAATTTGACAAATATTCTATTCAGTCTTCTTAATTCTTTAGTAAGAATGGGAGAACGTTGAGCGGCCGAGGCTGGTAATTCATTAATCAATTTGAGGAGCTTGCTTTCAAAATCCTCTGCCACTAATTGATAAAATTCCGCTAATCCTTCCCGAGCTCGGGTTTTTTTTGATTTGGCCGTCGCTACAGCCTCTTTTATTTCGTTCTTATCAATATTATCATCTGCGCCAGCAATTAAAATACTTACCAGCACAGGTGCCTTTAATAACGCTTGAACTTCGTCGTCTCTAAGATTCTTTAACTCTGGGATCATTTTACTGGTTTTGCTAACCGTTTCAGTCACGAAAATAAAGATATTTCCGACTATAATTAATTGGTGAAATTACTTATATGCAAAAATGACTTTTTTTCAGGAAAAACAGCTCAAACTCAAGCCTGTTTTAATAACAGTCCAATTCCAAATGTGATTACAAAAAGAAGGGTGGTTAATGCCATTTGCTTCAAATAAGGGTCTAAATCCGCAGGTTTAGACTTATTAGTAACAGCTATTCCATTTATTAATAATAGAGGGGAACCGAGTAAGAATATTAATTGGTTATACCCCGAAAAGTTAATGATAACGAAAGCGATGGCTGTGGCCAGTCCGCACATCAGTAAGACCCAGTGATAAATCACTGCATTGGCCCTGCCAATTCTTACCGGAATTGACATTTTTCCAGCCTGTTGGTCCGATTCAATATCTCGAATATTATTTATGTTGAGAACGGCCACCGAGAAAAATCCACAACTTAAGGAGGGTAATACAATTGTCCAGTCAATAGACTGAGTAAATAGAAAATAAGTACCCATGACTCCAATTAAACCGAAAAAAATTAATACAGAGAAGTCTCCTAATCCGACATAACCATATGGTTTTTTACCAGCAGTGTAGGTGATGGCTGCAATAATGGCCAAAACTCCCAGGACAAGGAAAGTGACGAATATTCGAATATTTTCTCCAAATGCAAACCACAAAAGGCATAGCCCGGATAGCAATGATAGAACCACAAAAAGCTTAATAGCCGACTGCATTGATTCAAGAGTAATTGTTCCTGATTGGACCGCTCTAGAGGGACCCTGTCGACTGGCAGAATCGACCCCATGTATGGAATCACCATAGTCATTAGACAGGTTTGATAATATTTGAAGGAAGGTTGTAGTCAGAATACAAAATAGAAAAACCACGCTATCGAAAGCCCCGTGGTATGCTGCCAGAAAAGCACCCATACCAATACAAGCCAGTGAGAGTGGTAAGGTTCGTGGCCTTGAAGCTTCAATCCAGGGTTTTAATATCATACAAATTACATCCTTTCAGGAGCCTTCACTCCAAGCAGAGCCAATCCCTTTTTTAATACGTCGGCAACTTGAATAGATAAAACTACTCTTAAAGAAGTGATTTCGGAATTTGCCTCCCCAAAAATTGATAATTCAGTGTAAAATCTGTTGTATTCTTTTGCCAAGTCATAGACATATTGCGCTATCACTGAAGGTGCGTAATTTTCTGCTGCCTCGCTTATTTTTTCAGGATACTGTACCAGCAATCGTATCAATTCTAATTCCTGAGATTCCAGTTTCAAATTATCTGCAATGTTAGTAGATATGCCAGTTTCCTTGGCTCTTCTAATAATAGCGGATATCCTTGAGTGAGTATACTGTATGAATGGGCCGGTATTCCCCTGAAATTCTATGGATTCTTCTGGATTGAAGAGCATGCGTTTTTGGGGATCCACTTTTAGCAGGTAATACTTTAATGCGCCTAACCCCAGCGTATGATAGAGCATTTCGGCCTGGTCGTCATCGAATCCTTCAATTTTCCCGAGCTCTTTGGTTTTGGACTCAGCCTTGTCTCTCATTTCATCGATTAATTCATCTGCATCAACTACGGTGCCTTCTCTTGATTTCATTTTACCAGACGGTAAATCAACCATGCCATATGACAAGTGATAAAGTCCAGGGGCATACTCCCGGCCTAATTTCCCTATAATTAAGTACAACACCTTGAAATGATAATCCTGTTCGTTCCCTACAACATAGATGCTTTTTTCGAAAGGATAATCATTATGTCGCATGTCCGCAGTTCCCAGGTCCTGGGTCATATAGACTGCGGTGCCGTCCGAACGAAGCAAGAGTTTTTTGTCAAGGCCATCGCTCTCCAGATCTACCCACACAGATCCGTCCTCATTTTTGTAAAAAATACCAGAATTCAGACCTTCTTCAATAAGGTCTTTCCCTAGAAGATAGGTGTCAGACTCATAATAGAATTTGTCAAAATCGACACCCATTTTCTCATACGTAGTATTGAAGCCCTCATAGACCCATCCATTTATTTTCTTCCAAAGGGCAACTGTATCGGCATCTCCATTTTCCCATTTTTTGAGCGTTGCCTGCGCCTCTATAAGGATAGGGGCTTCTTTCTTAGCAATTTCAACATTGGTGCCATTGGCGGTCATTGATTCGATCTCTTTTTTATACTCCTGATCAAATCTTACATAATACTTTCCAATTAGATGATCGCCCTTTACATCAACTGATTCTGGTGTTTCATCTTCACCGAATTTCTCATAGGCTACCATAGATTTACAAATGTGAATCCCTCGGTCATTGATTATCTGGACTTTGCGTACTTCATATCCACTGGCCTTGAGAATTTCAGCCACCGAGTAACCAATGAAATTATTGCGGAGATGCCCGAGGTGAAGCGGTTTGTTGGTATTTGGTGAGGAGTACTCCACCATGACTTTCCGACCATTTGAGGGAGTAAAGCCGAAACTGGTGTCTGCCTGTATATCTTTGAGGCTATCAAGCCAGACGCTATCGTCAAGCGTAAAATTGAGGAATCCCTTAACTACGTTGTAGGAGGAAATGAGCTTAGAGTTTTCCTGAAGGTACTCTCCAATTACTTTACCCGTTTCTTCGGGACTCATTTTTGAGACTTTCAAAAAGGGGAAAGTTACCAAAGTGTGAGAGCCATCAAAATCTTTTCTTGTGGGTTGTAGACTAAGGGATCTGGAATCAATTTCATGATTAAACAAAAATTTGAAAGCCGTTGATATTTCCTGTTTTAAGTTGTTTTCCAAAGTGATTTTCCCGGTCAAAAAAAGAGGTGCAAAGTTAAAGACCCGAAGTTGCTATAAAAATAGTTTGGCTGTGGTTTAACAGAAAGAATCAAAATCTGACAGGGGGTATTGATAAACTCTAACTATTACAAGGTGGCGTTCTAATTTGATAGTTGGTAGATGAGTTGGTCAGTTCTAACAAAAGAATCACAGGCCAGTAACATTTGAGTATAGAGTGATTTTAGTGGCAACTGTTTGCCCCATAGAAACGTTATAACAGCTATTATCAATTAATTTAAAATTACGGGATGAGAGTTATGGAACTAAGAAAACTTTTTATAGTGATGATGATGTTAATAAAGGGAAGCACCATATTTGGGCAATCTGGAGATTCTGGAGATGTGAAATATAGCTGTCAGTCAGGAGCAGTGGCTTTCGACGGGTATGATTTGGTAAGTTATTTTGATAAGAACCCGGTTAAGGGTAAGAAGCAGCATAGTACTATTTATGACGGCATTGTATTGACTTTTGCCAGTAAACAGAACTTGGAGATGTTCTTAGAATCACCCAAAAGGTATATGCCGGCTTATGGGGGTTGGTGTGCTACAGGAGTGGCTCATAATAAACTGGTGGTTCCGAATTTTGCCATGTACAAGATTCAGAATGATCAAATCCTGTTTTTTGAGGTAATGGGATTTTTTAATGGATTTTCCCAGTGGGAAAAAGACCCATTAAAAAACGAATTTCTGGCTGACAAACATTATAGGGAATCAGTTAGAGCTAAAAGAGGAGCAGATTAATGGTTTCTGGCAATTGATAAAAAGAAAAGTAATGCGGCCCACAGGCTTGCATTGCTTTCTCAACCAGCTATGGAATTAGATACAAGTGCAATACCCAGCTAAATTCTGAGTATTTCCACTTTGGTGCTGGTGTCTCTTTTGATTGAGGTCCATGGCTGTTTGAGGGTTATGCCAACTGAAAGTACCATGTTTTCGCAACCAAGATCAACACCGTACTACAACCTTGGATATCATAATGTTTCCGGGCTTGCTTATAGGGCATCTCGCCCTTTTCAACCTGAGATATTACTGCCAATTTAAAGCCCATATTTATAGTCACGCTGCGTCCGCTTTTTCTGTAGTTCCCTCTCTTCTTTTTCCTTTTGCATAAAATAAGTCGATTTTATGTCAACTTATTTTAGGACGGATCAGATCATTGGCAAACTTCATTACAAACCTTATCTCCGGACTGATTGCTTATTCATTCTTTCAGAAAAAACCAACCATCAAATACCAACCTGTCAAAAACTCAACAATTAGCTGTATTTTAAAATTGAACTCAGGTTTTTACGTTGTTGGTGCTTTCTTAGAAATCTTGAATGATTTTCGTTCTTTGTGACTGCAATATCCGCAGGTGTAGTATTTCATCAATTCCCCTTCCTCTTCTTGCGAAGCTTCTTTGATCAATTCTTCTTTACCAATTCTCAAAGTCTGATAGTTACATTCTGAACATCTGAGTGCATGTAATCTTCCGTTATATTTTTCGATTTGAGTAAATCCGGTTTCTTTATCTATCCATACATCATAATCAACTGAAAATGCGTCCTCTTCAGCCTGCATACCTTCGTCCAGGTAATCGTCCTCTTCTTCCTCACTCAACAGGGTCATCTTATTACCGTTTTCAGGATTAACTCTTTCAGAATAGCGTAACCCCTTAAGTCTTTTCTCTATGTAAAAAGGGTAATAAAACTTGAGTATCTGCTGTACTACAACACCAACTATACCCGCCATCATTGCACTTAATCCGATCCATATAATAAAAATAATTACAGTTTGTTGCTCTTTTATAGTATTTGAATAAATAGCTCCTCCAATAATAACCAGAAGCGCACTGTACCAGAGCAGGTTAATCTCATTCAAATTGATGTAGTCGTACTTTGTCTTGTAGTCCTTGGTTGTCATCAATTTAATCAAGTGCCCTACCAAGATTAACAACCCGACACCAATAGCTGCGTATGCGGCCATTCTGCCATACATGTTCCAACTTGCTAATAGTTCTGGCGAAATTTTTTGCATAGCAATAAATCTTTAAATGTTAATTTGTTTTACCTCAATATAACCTAACCTTAGCTAATTATACAATCATATCGAAAATCGAAAGTAAATTATTATTCTGCCAAAGAATAAAGATTCTGTCATTATTCGATAAATACATCCCAGTACATACTTATTGCAGCCTAATTTCGTTTACTTTTTCAGTCCGCTTTGTACGATGGCATGATTTATCTATAAAGTCATTCTCCAATTTGAGACTAAGTAATCCTTATTAGCTGAAAATTATTATTCAAATATTCATACCTTTGTTTTCATACCTTTGTTTTTTTTAAATCTTAAGCAAGCAATAATGACAAAACTTAACAACTATTTATTAAGATTTCTGGCGACGGGAAGCATCGTATTTCTTGCCAGTTGCATTGAGGACGATCCAATGCCGACTACAAATCCCACTATTTCAATAACTGCGGGTGATTTTGATGACAATAATGAGGCGACGGGTGAAGCTGGTGATGTTGTAACTGCTTCTCTAACAGTTAATGCAGAAGGTGGTTTTAACACACTGAGAATTACAAAGAGCGGTGGTGAACCATTTGATGAAATTGTAGAAACTAAAATGGTTGGCGAAGCTGGTCCAGCACAATTCACTACTACATTCACATACACGTTAGTTGAAGAGGAAGAAGGAGTAACTGTTACGTTCACAGTACAAGCGGTTGATGACACCGACGATGCAAACACAGGCAGTATTACGCTTACAGTAGTAACAGAAGAACCAGCATCTCCCGATGCGAGAGTTTATTCTGTTATCCTATTGGAAGCACCATTAGAAGGTACTGGTGGAGGAAATCCTACTTCCGAGACTTTCTTTTCATCAGAGGATGGAGAGACCTATTCAATTGATGAGGTAGACGTTCCTGAAGCAATTTCTAAAACAATTGATTTCGGATATTTCTTTGGTACCTCCAGCGGAGCCAACCTGGCATCTCCTGTTGACTATGCAATTTATGATCTTACGGATGCAGGATTTAATTGGTCAATTCTAAATGAGACAGAATTCAGAGAGACCACTCTAACATCAGAGGATTTGCTAATCACTACGTTTGCAGATATTGACGAAGCATTTGAAAGCGGAACCGCACCAAGTGATCCAAGTACTATTTCAGGTCTTGCTATGGGTGATGTAATTGCTTTTCAAACAGATTCGGACAAAGATGATGGAAGTAAACGTGGTTTGATTCTCGTCAACGACCTTGTTGAGGGCAATGGATCCGATGGTGAAATTGACCTTGAGATTCATATTCAAGAAAAAGCAAATTAAGGTTAGAAAATACGTGGCAAACCCCGGCTTTTAAGTCGGGGTTTTTTTATGTCAATTTTCTGGCAATTGATAACTGGATGACTTTTTAAATCGCCTCACTGGCCGCGTTAAACTATCGGCATATCTCGGAAACGGCACTTTGTTAATATTATCGAATTCATGATCCTGATGAAAGAAATCATTGTACCCGGGATTCAATTGGAAAGTTTCCCTCAAATGGAAAGTTTCCCTCAAACATTTAACTGTCAGGTTTCGGTTATTGAATCGATTGGTGCTAATTGCCTTGGTATAAAGTGTTTGAGCTGAATCAACACCTCTCATTAATGCCGTATCCAAAAGAGCGAGGGATGAATAGCACTTATTTGCTAGGAGATAAGCCAATCCAGGATTGTAAGCCGTGGTGCTACTGTTACTATTAGATTTACTCAATGATTCGATGGCACTGATGTAATCCCCACACTTAATCTCAGCTACTCCACGAGATTCGTTATAGGCAGCATTGGAATTGAATTCTGAACTCGCCTTTCCAAAGTTTTCCATAGCAACATCAAATCTTCCAGCCATTGAATTGACAATTCCCAAATTGGTTCATGTTTCATTTGACGGTTTGATATCCATTGATTTCAATAAGAGATCATTAGCCTTCGCTAAATGCTGATTCCCAGGTCAGGTAGCCTTACCTAAAAATCGGACAGTTTAAAAATGAACAAATCAGTAACATTAGGAGCTTGAAGATGAGAATACCCGCTTGAAGAAGGTATATGCAGAATTGAGTTTGAACAATGTGATGCTCAAAGATGTATTGTCAAAAAAGTGGCAGGCCCTGTTGTCAAACGTGAGATGTGTGAGCATCTGATTTCGACCTATCATCAAAGTGTAAGAAGAGTTTGCATTGTATTGTCCTTCTGTCGGTCGATGTGGTATTATCAAAGCGTTCGGGATGGTCGACCTGTGATTGATAAGCTCACCGAACTGGCTGAACTATTGCCAACCAGAGGATTTGATACCTACTATGGAAGAATACGTCAACAGGGCTATGAATGGAGCAGGAACAAAGTGCTGAGGGTTTACAGACTCATGGAGCTTGAAGATGGGAAGGAAGTACAAGAAAAGACTTCCAAACCGTTTCAAGGAAACATTGAGCGTTCCTTCAAGACCTAATCACACCTGGAGTATGGATTTTATGAGTGATGCATTAACTGGTGGTCGTAAGATCAGGGTATTGAATGTAACCGATGGTTACAACCGAGAAGCTCTGGCCATTGAAGCAGCACTAAGTTTTCCTGCACACCGGGTTGATACGAACACTGGAAGTATTGGAAGAAGATCATGCTAAAGTTTATCCAGCCGGGCAAGCCGGCACAGAATGCCTACATCGAAAGGTTCAACAGAATATTCAGGGAAGATATTCTCAATGCCTATTGGTTTGAAGACCCGGAACAGGTAAGACTAATAGCTGAACAATGGAGAATGGATTACCCACACAGCTCTTTAAAAGGCATATCTCCAATAAACTACCACCACCAGGCAATTCACAAAGAAAATACTAACCCCAGAGTAGCGGATTTAAATGAAAAAAAAAGTTGAATTTAGAATGGTCCGATAACTGGTAAGGCTACGACATCGAATCAATGAATAACAATTAGAAAATTCCCTTGAAGATTATTCAATAATTATGACAAATTTGTGCTTCATTGAAGTAGTCACCAAAAGACTGATAATGCAACCAAAAGATTCGAAACTAAAACAATTTGTTGATTCTGACGGCTTCCACAATTTTATAATATACCTGATAATATTTAACTCCATTACCATCGGTATGGAGACGTCTCCTGAATTAATAAATAAAATCGGGAATTGGTTCGAGTGGCTTGACAACATCATCCTTTATATTTTCATTGGCGAACTTACCCTTAAACTCTTTGTCTATCGGTTAGATTTTTTCAAAAGTGGCTGGAATATTTTTGATTTTTTAATCGTGGCTATTGCCGCAGTGCCATTGGGAGGTCATTTGGCAGTTTTTAGAACACTTCGAATCTTACGAGCCTTACGCCTCCTTAACAATGTTCCCAAACTCCGTTTTATTATTGAGGCTATCATCCATGCAGTGCCGAGTATCGGTTGGATAATGGTTTTACTGGCTATTATCTTTTACATCTTCGCAGTTTTGGGTACCAATTTCTACGGAGCTGCCTTCCCTCAATTCTTTGGCTCCATCGGAGAAAGCATGTTCACCCTATTTCAAATCATGACTTTGGAAGGTTGGTCGTCAGGCATAGCCCGTCCAATGATGGAGGAGTTACCTTATGCCTATATATTCTTTATCCCCTTTATTTTAATTGCTACATATACCACACTCAATATCTTTATTGCGATTGTTGTGAATACCATGAATGAACTCCAGGTAAATGAATTGCAGAAGGAAGAAGACCGCATCAAAGCATTCATTAAAGAGGAGCACAAAGTGCTTGGTGATCAGTTGGATAACCTGAAGTCCCAACTCGATCAAATCGAAGACGGTCTTAAAAAAAAGAAGTAGCAACTCTCAATCTATCAATTCATTATTTTCTATTTGTATATTAAATACAACTTATTCTGAGTTTCACCGTATTTTACATACAAATAGAAAATAATGTTCCAAAGAAATAATCTTGGTGAATTTGAGGAAATTGTGATGCTAACGATAGGCATCCTCAATGATTCCGCTTATGGGCTGGCCATTAAACAAGAAATTGAAGAGCGACTCAAAAGATCGGTTAGCATGGGAGCCCTTCATACTGCTCTTTATCGTCTCGAGGAAAAGGGGTTTCTAAATTCTCGATTAGGTGAGGCTACAAAAATCAGAGGAGGTAAGCCCAAGCGGTATTTTAATGTTACAGCTTCTGGCCAGAAAGCACTAAAACAAGTGATGGAAACCAGAAAGCAGCTTTGGGATAATATTCCTGACGGAGTTTTTCAACTTCACCCTTTTAAATAATGAAGCATCCACCACCCAAATTCCTTCTATGGTGTTTACGGCAATGCTGCCTTGCAAACAGGCTTGATGACTTACAGGGTGACTTTCTCGAACTCCATGAACAGAACAAACTGACTAAAGGAAAATTTAGAGCCAGCCTTGGATTCTTTATTGATTGCCTAAGTCTCCTACCCTTAAAACTCTTTACAAAAAACAAACGCTACACAAACTCATTCAATCTGATGATCAGGAACTATATCAAAATCTCATACCGCAACTTAGTAAGAGACAAGGTTTATGCCTTCATCAATATCTCTGGACTAGCGATTGGTATGGCTTGCGCATTTGTGATTTTCGTTCACGTCAAACTGGAATTAAGTTTTGACGCATTTCATGAGAAAGCAGATCAGATTCACCGGGTCCAGCATGTTTATAGTTTCATTGGAGCTCCTATCGGACCAGCAATGGTTGAAGAATACCCAGGCATAAAAGAAACAGTGAGAGTTGTAACTTGGTTAGTAGATAAAGAAGTCAACTTTCCAGATTCTAGGAAATTCTATGAGGATGTTTATTTAGCGGATGACAACTTCTTTGATGTTTTCTCCTTCGACTTCATCCATGGCAATCCTACAACGGCCTTAAGCAATCTCAATGGAATGGTAATAACGGAAACTGTCGCTAACAAGTATTTTGGAAAAACTGACGTGATCGGTGAGGTCCTGAACTTCAAAGGCTTTCTCTCCGGTATTCCTCATTCATTCAAGATTACCGGTGTTATTAAGGATGTCCCATATAATTCTCAGCTTCAATTTGATCATATTGCCTCTTTTGATCTGATGAAGAACTTACCCGATTTTAACATTATGGATAGTTGGATAAATGATTGGGTGGTAACCTACTTTGTACTCGAAAAAGGAACTAACGTCAGCGCAATTGAGGAGAGTTATCCTGCTTTTTTTGAGGAACATACGGGAGTTGAATTTACTGATCCCTTTCGATTAATGCCCTTAAAAGATGTCAGGCATAACTCCACCTATCTCAGATCAGATTTTATTGAACAGGGTAATGGAAATCACCTGAAGATTTTTGGAGCAATAGCAATATTGGTTTTGGCCATTGCCTGTATCAATTTCATGAATTTGGCTACCGCCAAATCAGCCAGAAGAATGAAGGAAGTAGGTTTGCGAAAAGTTATGGGTGCAGTAAAAGCGCAACTAATTTTTCAATTCATTACAGAATCTGTGATGACAACAATTATTGCCTTAATTCTGGCTATGGGACTCACCTGGCTTATTGTTCCTTATTTGCATGGCGCATATAATATTGACCTACGCCCGGGATTTATTGATCTATGGGGTCATTTTGTTTGGGCTTTTGGTATCGCCCTTGTCACAGGAGTCATAGCTGGTTCTTATCCTGCATTCTACCTCTCGTCATTTCAGGCAGCTAACAGTTTAAAAGGAATTGACTTGAGGGGAAAATCGAGTTTTTTCCGTAAAACGTTAGTTATCATACAGTTGACTGTTTCCATTATCCTGATTGTCGGCACTATTGTAGTATTAGATCAAATGAATTTTATTCGTAATAAAGATCTTGGATTCAATAAAGAGCAGATGCTCGTTTTAGATTTTGGCGGAAGACCAACTGTCAATGCCAAGTGGGCGATAATCAAAGAAGAACTACTGTCTATGCAGGGAGTAAATGGTGTAGCATCGACAAGTTCTGTTCCCGGTGACAATGCGCCATTTTGGGGATACAAGTTCGAAGGTCAGACAGAGGAGAAATATGGAGACGGCTGGGCCGGATATTACGTGGGCCCCGGCTTCATTCAGGAGCTCGACATTGAATTGACCATCGGACGAGCTTTTAATGAGGAAATACCAACGGATAGCAATGCATTCGTGTTGAACGAGGCAGCGGTAAAAAGAGCCGTGAATGAATACGGGCCTGAATGGTCTAATCCGATTGGTAAAACGATCGAATATTACACCACCAATCCAGGCGATTGGCAATTGATCAAAAAAGGCAAAATAATCGGAGTCGCCAAGGATTTCCACTTTCGTTCCTTGCAGAATAGCATAGAACCCATCATTTTACATCAATCCCCTACAAATTCAAAAATCTTAGTCAAAGTAAATACCAAGAATCTCTCAGAACTGGTTACTGCAATTGAGGATAAGTGGGACCATTGGGGCAGCGTCAGGCCTTTTAGCTATCAATTCCTTGATCAACAGTTTTCAGAATATTATGAGTCGGAACAAAAATTCAGTCAACTATTGTATCTTTTTTGCGGGTTAGCTATAACGATAGCCTGTCTGGGTTTGTTTGGTTTAGCGTCCTTTACGGCTCAAAAGAGGATCAAAGAAATTGGAGTCCGCAAGGTATTAGGAGCTTCAACGGTTGAGATATTTAGAATGATAACTTCTGATTTTTTCAAAATAATTGTAATCTCTTTCGTCGTTGCTTTTCCCGTAGCATGGATAGCTTCGGACAATTGGTTGGAAAATTTCGCCTACAGAATTGATGTCTCTTGGGTTAGCTTTATGGCAGCAGCGTTGATAACTGCATTATTAACCTTAATAACAGTTTCATGGCAGTCATTAAAAGCATCAATGAGTAATCCGGTGGATAGTTTGAGACATGAGTAAAATGGGTTCGCTCAAATTAACCGTCATGCGATCTCGCATATGAGGAAAGTTTTCAAAAAATTCTCTAAAACGACCGGTTTGCATCAGGTGGCTGCATCAATCCAGGACCAAAGACGGAACCTGTTGCGTCAACTTGGAATGGGTTCCAAAGAATTCAAATTCAACAGTGAGTTATCTTTCCCCATTGATATTGCTGCAAGAGGAGCATTTCGAATGTTCAGTGACAATGACCCCGATATGAGGCTAGAGATGGAGTGCTTTATTCAGCTTTCCAAAGGGAAAAAATGCTTACTTGATATTGGGAGCCTTTTTGGAATCTTTTCACTCACTTTCACTGCCATAAATGAGAACGGCAAAGCCTTCGCTATTGAGCCATCTCCAAAATGTTATAAAACTTTAGGCCATAACAGCAAACTTAATTCTGACAAACCTATCTATCTGTCCAATATTGCCCTGGGCTCAGAAAAGGGAATACTTGACATGCATTATGAATGGGTCCATCTAATAGCAAACCATGAAAATTTAGAAACGCCGAGACTTCAAGTTGAAATGACCACCTTGGATCATTTTGTCGAATCGAGCAAGATCAGGCCAGACATCATCAAGATAGACGTTGACGGGTACGAAGGGTCCGTAATTGCTGGAGCGAAAAATTTTCTGAATAACCACGACCCACTCATTTTTTTAGAGCTTCATGGAGAATGGATTCAGCGATATGCTTATTCATCGACTTCAATTGCAGAGTCGCTAATAGCCCACAATTACCATTTTTTTGACCTGAATCTTAAATCAATTGAAGACTTTGAAAGTGCTTTCGCTGTTTTTGCCAACAGGATAATTTGTACTAAAGACCCTGACATTATCAAAGCCTGACTATCTTGGGGGCGATCATGGGAACATTAAAACATCTTCAAATTGATTTCAAGGCCCCTTATTATACATTTGGGAAACTTGATGAAAACACATCCCCCGTTTGGATAGCTTGTCATGGCTATGGACAACTGGCTGAATATTTCATTAGGAAATTTCGTGTTTTCGAAGATCAGGGTCATTTTGGCGTGGTTCTACAAGGACTGCACAAATTTTATTTTACTCAAGAGCGAGTAGGTGCTTCCTGGATGACCAAACACGACCGTGAGGTAGATCTTGAAAATCAATATACATACTACCGAAGGGTGTTGGATGAAGTCTATGGCAACTTCGACCTTACAAAGGTTCAGGTCAATCTCTTGGGCTTCAGTCAAGGAGTTTCGGCGATAGCAAGGTTATTATTTTACCTACAACTACCCTTTGACAATCTGGTTCTCTGGGCAGGTGGATTCCCTCCGGAACTTCAGGGGAGCGATACCTCCTTTATGAAAAAGGATTACAAGCTCATAGTTGCTGTAGGTGATAATGATGAGTACTACAATAAAGAGAATTACCAAATTAATGTTGAATATCTGGAAAAAACCTTCCATCGCACTATGGACGTGAAATTCTACCCAGGAAGTCACTCACTGGAACCGAAACTTCTTGATAGTTGGTTAAAAGGCAACTAACACCAATTGAATTACTTCTTACTTATCACTCCCTCCGTTTGTGGCTTAATGTGTAAATCTCGTTGTGGGAACGGTATTTCAATATTGTGTTCCTTAAATTTCTCGAAAATCGAAAAATTTAACTCACTAATTAAACGACGCGGTTTATCCGTATAAGTTTTAGTCCACACCAGCAGGGTGAAATTTAGTGAGCTATCTCCAAATTCTTCGAAGAAAACTGTTGGTCCAGGATTCTTTAGTACATTGCTATTCTCGGAGGCTACCTCGAGCAACAATTCCCTCACCTTGGCTGGATCTTCATTATAACTCACACCAACTGGAACATTAAACCGGATATTCTGGTCATTATGACTCCAATTAATCACAGTACCGGAAATAAACTCTGAATTGGGCACTATGATAGATATATTGTCATTGGTCAGTATGGTTGTTGCCCTAACTGAAATATTCATCACATCTCCCCCAATATCACCTACTTCTATCCTATCCCCTACTTTAATCGGGTTCTCGAATAAAATAATAATACCGGAAACAAGGTTGTTAGTGATATTCTGAAGGCCAAAACCGATGCCCACACCCAATGCTCCAGCCAACAAACTCAATGCACTTAGGTCAATTCCAGCTGATTGGGTAATGACAATAGATCCAATGAGGATGATCGCAAACTTCGTAATCATCCCAATTGATTCACTCAGCCCTCTATTGATTTCGGCTTTAGCCAAAACCTTGGTAATGAGAAACTTCTTAATCTTTCCTGCTACATAAAATAGGATGATAAAAGCCAGAAAGAAATATAGGATGGTACTTAAGCTAATTTCACTTGCGCCCAGTTTAAACAAGGACTGTGTAAATATCTCGCCCACTTTGCTTAAATAATCTATGATGTTGTCGTAAATCGCTGTGCTTTCCATCTGGTCGATCTCAAGATAAAGAGAAAAGGTCGCTCTCAAAAATCAATTTCAAATGGTCTTGAAGGACATTCAGCGGGAGGCCAAAGGTCGGCCGAAGAGTCTGAAAATTCCATATAACAGGTGTATGCAAATCTGAAAAATCGCCCTCAAGGCTCTCTCCTTTCTGAGTAACGTGCACAAAATAGTGCTAATTGACATACTCCCACGGTTGAAACACGTGGGATTCTAATGTACAGACGAAACTTGCCTTCTAACAGAAGGTCTTCCAGTTTCTCCATTAATGGTTGAATATCCGCCAGACTTACAACATCTCCCTATACTTTTCATCATTTGGCTCCCAGAATTCAATTTTATTCCCTTCGGGATCAAGTATCCAACCAAATTTTCTGTAGTCAAATGATTCAATTTCTCCAACGACCTCTACCCCCTCTGCCTTCAATGTCTTAAGTAGTCCTTCCAGGTCGGCTACCCGATAATTGATCATAAATTTTGAGGTACTCGGATTGTAATAGTCACTTTTCTCGTCCATTACACTCCAGGCAGTGTGACCCAGATTCTCTGGATTCTCTCTCCCCCTCCATTCAAAGCTTCCACCATATTCGCTCATGTGAGGGATGCCCAGATGTTTCTCATACCAGGTGCGCATAGTCTGAGGGTCTTTCACTTTAAAAAATACACCTCCAAGTCCAGTTACTCTTTTCATAGGTTCATTTTTTATTGTTTTTATAGTTCCAATCTCGGCCTGAACTTTCATGTCAAGCTCATACTTTTGGGTGATTTTTGACCTTTATGCTAAATAGACTTATTAAATATATCTCGCTGGATTCAGATTTCGAGAACAAACCTCGTTATTACATATTCCTGATTCCTTTCTCAGTGGCACTAATAGTCAGAGTGATTTATCACTTTTTGGACATCCCGGACTTCTGGGGCGATTCGTACCACTCAATGTACATGAGTTGGGCAACGATTGAAAACAACTGGGTTTATTCCGATTACAAAGGGCGAGAAGTAGTCTGGTTGCCATTTTATCGCTACTTGTCAACTATTTTCCTTTTTCTCTTTCAGAAACATGACCTGATAATCCCCCACTTTCTTAACATGATATCGGGTGCTTTAACCTGCGGTTTAGTTGCCATTTTCACGAAAAAGCTTACCAACAATAAAATAGGAATATTAGCGGGGTTGATCTTAGCCTTATCCCCCTGGCATGTGGCTTACAGTCACATGAACATGCCTGAGATTACAGCACTGCTGCTACTCACTTTGGCCTTGATGGCGTGGTCGAATAATCAAATATTGTGGTTGATCCCTATTGGTTTTGCCAGTGTCCTCACACGAAATGAACTCACTACTTTATTAGGTGTATTCGGATTGGTTCTTCTGATAAAAAAGGATTGGAAAGCGGCAGGAACTTTGTTTGTGGGGTCAGTGATTGGTTTAGGCCTATGGGCGTGGTGGAACGTTATTAAAAGAGGTGAGTTAACATGGTGGATTGAATCAAGGAGCAGAGGCTCTTCCTGGGACAGATACTTCGTGATCACCCAGGGCAGTTATTTCAACGATTGGTACATCCACCTTGCAATCTTTATCACTGTATTCCCAGTAGTAATTGCAGTGACAACCTACCCCAAAGTATTTAAGAAAGCGATCACTGATACTCCCATTTGGAAATCAAAGGAGGCATTAGCCATGGCCTCCATCATAATTTTTCATTGGCTATTCTTACTGGTAATGCAAACTGAATATTTCACCGCTCCTAATGGAAGGTATTGGCTATACAGCTTGCCTGCAGCCTGCAGCTGTTTTAGCTTATTTGTTTTCAGGATTGACAAAAAGTATCAACGATGGGTCATTGGTGTATCCACATCAGTATCGTTTGTTGTATTGCTACTCATGATGGTGGTATTTTATCACCAACGCAAAATTTACGCCTACAACATGGTGCTTGGTCAACAGATTGCTAAGGAGGTACCTATTGATGTGAATATGTGGTTAGATTTTCCCGATATCTTGTATTTCAGTGCCATTGACTATGGTCGGGTTCATTCAAGTGACCAGATTATGCCAATGGAATATAGGTATATCTCAGACGAAAACAAGATTACATTCCTCACCGAAAAATTCGAAACCCTCAACATTCGATACTTGGTATCTTCGCCAGTTTCTTATTCAATTATTCTCTCCTTATGGCCTCAAATGAAAGAAAATGAACGTTTTGATTGGGGGCCTTACAGATTCACTCCAACTTTTTCCAAATTCAGTACGAAGGATCAGATTATAGGACAACCGATGGCGGACTGGATGAGGTATCTGGGTGGTGTGAATAAGAAAGCCGTTCTTTGGAGAATCGATAAAGTCAATAATTCTAATTAGTATTTGAATGGATTACCTAAAAGCAGTCATAGGGATAATCGGATTAATTGGTATTGCCTATATTCATGAGAATAGAGATAGTGACTTGAGCAGAAATTACATTGATAAGAATCTAATACACCCCAAGGATCATTTTAGCGAGGGGCCGCATAAAGTTCTTGCCCCGCCCGATGAAATGAGAGAATTAGGCTATAGGTAATGCCGTTTGGCAAAAGCACGGCCTGACCCTGATTTTAAGTTAGGCCTTATACTTATACGGGAATACTGTGTAGACCTGTAATTCGATAGGAAGGCTCGATTTTGTATAATGTACTTCCCCATTTCGATGTCTTCCCAATCTACTATCTATATCATTTGTGCAACTACCTAAAAGGTATTATCGGAGCATTTAAGTATGTATACGTGCCACATGTAGCTAATATAACCAAACAGTTATAAATTAATAATTCTAATAACAATACAAAGCCCGCCTTTGCTCTTTTTAGGAGCTTCGGCGGGCCAAGGTGGAGCCGGCGGGAATCGAACCCGCGTCCAGAAAGGGAAACAATGGGCTTTCTACATGCTTAGTCATCACTTTTGATCTCGATAATGAAGCTGGCGAATGACAACCCACTTGAAAATCCAGTTACTTAAATCTCGCCATTGGTTAGCAACTTCGCCTCCGGCCAGCCTTGAATTTCGACACCTCATAATCCCGTCTTCAAGGCAAGACAAGTGAGATGTGGCCGGGTTCTGGTCTAACCAGAGCACCTTTAAGCCCATAATCTCATCCTACCGGATAAAAATTAGGCAGCCATGGCGTAATTAGATTCGCCAAGTAAAGTATAAGCGCATTGATTACGGATGTACACTCACCACCCGACATGCAAGCACATCATTTGCACCCACTGTCAAAGCCAGTCGGCCCCATGATTTATGCAAAACTATAAGATTTAGTGGTATAAGCGGCAGGTAAACTAAACAGATCAGGATTATTTCTGTTGCTCAAAGTACCTTAAAGCTTCGTCTCCCGTTTTCTGCTGATAGGTCCGTTTCTGCCCTAAAATCCAACGATAATGTTCTTCAGCTAATTTGTCCAATCCATTTTCCACGTAATATCTAGCCATCCTACGATGTGCTATTAGTTGCTGTTCCCAATCGTCCAGCCCTGAGACAGCAAGTCCATTGGTTAACAACTGTATCATTTCATCGTACTTCCCCAGTGAATCCAAAAGCTGAACCTTCAAATTGTTAAAGGTCAGAACCGGAGGAGATCTTTTCACAAAACTGGTTGCTTTATCATTTAATGATTTGAAATCTTTGTCTCCGCTATTCAATTTGCTCCTGACTTGAGTAAACTCTTCCCAAGAGGTTTTCATCTCATTGTCCCAGGGTTTCACCAGAGGTGAATGTGCAGTTTGACGATCTGAGTATCGCCACTGCTGAGGTCACTCTTATTGACCACCAGTTCATTTCTATCATGCGCTATGCCATTTTTTTCCTTTAACCAGGGGTCTACATCGCCCGTCCAGGATGGAATGCTTGAGATTGCAGTCAATCGGTAGTGCATGGGAATAATTATTGAAGGAGTCAATGCACTGACCATTCTATCGAATTCTTCCTCATTATAAAAATGATGGTCCTCAAAATTTTGGGCCATGAGGACGTCGATATCTCCTATTTCCTTAAACATCTGATCGTCAAGTAATCCGTTATCTCCCAGGTGAATCAATTTGATGCCATCAATTTCAATGATCCAAATTGTGTTGTATGGAACAGCACCTCTTTTTCTAAATCTCGAGGCACTGGCATGCTCGGCCTTAATACCAGGAATATTAATATCATTCACTTCATATGTTCCTGGATTAGCCAATACCGGAGTTTGAGGGCCGAAATAATAACTGGCATCATGAGCAAAATGGGGATGGGTAATCGCAACGGCATTAGCAGCCATGTTATCAGGAAAATAGTAGCCCGGTGAATGTTTACCGTTATAAGGATCAATAGCCAACCGCGTTCCCTCAGGAGATTCCAGAATAAAACTGGCGTGAGCTATATATTCAATTTTTACCTGGCCATTCACAAGGATACATGAGGCCTGGAATAAAAATAACAGACTATATTGTTTCATGCTATAAGGTTATCCAAACAATTCACTGAACACATCCGTAAGCTTATCAAATGATCTTATCTTGATCTGGTACTTATTTGTATCAAGGCCTTTTAGGTTATACTTCGAGATAAAGATTTCTTTAAAGCCAAGTTTCGCCGCCTCACCTATTCTGTTTTCAATCTTTGGGATACCGCGAATCTCACCGCCAAGGCCTATCTCACCAGCGAAGCATTTAGATCCATGAATTGAAATGTCCTGAAAGGAGGAGAGTAATGCGCAGGCCACAGCCAGGTCCAAGGCAGGGTCCTCCACTTTTAGGCCACCAGCAATATTCAGGAAGACATCCTGAGTACTGAAACGTAAACCAATCCGCTTTTCCAAGACAGCCAGCAGCATACTTAATCTTTTCGAATCGTGCCCTGTTGATGTGCGCTGTGGTGTGCCAAAAGTAGCAGGACTCACCAGGCTTTGAGTCTCAATAAGTAGAGGTCTACTACCTTCAAGTGTCGCACCAATTGCCACTCCACTTTGGATTGAATCTCGATGAGAAAGTAAGACTTCAGATGGGTTATGTACCTCTCTCAATCCATCAGCAAGCATTTCATATATTCCTAACTCAGCAGTTGATCCGAACCGGTTCTTTATGGTTCGGACAATTCTGTAAGTCATATGACGATCTCCTTCGAACTGGAGCACCGTGTCAACCATGTGCTCCAATACTTTCGGACCAGCTATCATACCATCTTTAGTTATATGACCGATGAGAAATACCGGCACACCAGATTCTTTAGAAAATCTTTGTAGCTCTGTGGTACATTGCTTCACTTGTGAAACACTGCCAATAGTGGATTCAATTTGGTCAGAATGCAGCGTTTGGATAGAGTCAATAACAACAATATCGGGCACTATCTCTCTAGTTTCTTTAAAAATATGGCTTAGAAATGTTTCAGTCAGGATGTAACAATTACCTTTAACCTCGCCAACTCTATCTGCCCTTCTCTTGATCTGCTTCTCACTTTCCTCACCCGATACATAGAGTATCTTTGAGTTCATACTGAGTGCTATTTGAAGCATTAACGTAGATTTTCCAATACCCGGTTCACCACCAAGGAGCACAAGAGATCCTCTCACAATTCCTCCACCTAAAACTCGATTGAATTCCTGATCTGTGGTAATTAGTCTTTCTTCTTCATCATATTCAATCTGCTCCAGAGGTAGTGCCCTCTTTTGCACACAAAGTTTGCTTATTGTCCTATCCCATTCAGTTTTAGGAGCCTTGTCAATAACCTCTTCCACAATGGTATTCCATTTTCCACATGAAGAACATTTACCAACCCATTTTGCTGACTGGGTGCCACAATTTTGACATGCGAATACGGTTTTGGTCTTTGCCACTGAAAGGTTCTCAAGGGTTTAACAAAACTAAAATAATTCTTTCTACAGGAAGTCTGGCCGAATCAACGGGCTATAGGGTATTCTGGCTCAATTGACCAATCACATCGTTCTTATAGTTCCTCCCAATAGGGACGTATTTCTTATCGATTTCAACTTCAGTAGCTGAGAAGGCGTCTATTTTGTCTTTGGCTACAATGAAGGATCTATGAACTCTGAGAAACTTATCCCCGGGTAATTTATGTTCGAGATAACTAATGTGTTGGTGGGTGACTATTTCCTTTTCTGATGTCTTTACTTTGACATAGTCCTTGATACTTTCAATTATTAAAATATCATTCAGCCGAATTTTCACCATCCTTTTATCTACTTTGAAGTAAACGAGTGGTTCTTCATCTTAGCATATTTCCTCCAGATAATCGTTTACTAAGACGACTGAATGTAAAAAACGAACTGATGAATGATCAAATTAAAGAATTGAGTTCCTTTCTCAGTTGATCTCCGCCATTAAAGTGAATAACATGCATTCCCACTTCTCTCGCAGCAATGATATTGGGCCCGGAATCATCAATAAAAACAGCCTGTGAGGGCACAACATTATATCTATCAATGAGAAGATCATATATCTCACGATCCGGTTTTTTCATTTTCTCATCACCCGAAACAAGAATGCCTTCAAAATGCCCAAGAAAATCATAGCACTCTAAGGCTATTGGGAAAGTTTGACGGGACCAATTAGTAAGAGCAAGTAAACGACAGCTATTATCCGCCTTTAGTCCTTCAAGTAATTGAACTGTATCTGAGATTGGTCCACCAAGCATTTCACTCCACCTGCTGTAAAAAGCTTCAATTTGATCCTTATAATTTGGATGATCAGCGACCACTCCATCTATTGCCTCCTCAAATGAACGACCGGCATCTTGTTGAGCATTCCAGTCAGAGTTGCATACATTTTCAAGAAACCACTCCATCTCTTCCTCATCCTCGAAAAGTTTGTGATATAAATATTTGGGGTTCCAATCAATGAGGACTCCGCCGAGATCAAAAATGATGGTATCGACTTTCAAGTTACTCCTGTGAATTGTTTGAGGAAACGTATGTCGTTTTCAGTATACAATCGAAGATTATTGATTTCATATTTCAACATGGCAATTCTCTCAATGCCCATGCCGAAAGCAAATCCAGTATACTTCCGGGAGTCTATTCCACAATTTTCTAAAACGTTGGGATCTACCATTCCCGAACCGGCAATTTCAACCCAACCGCTGTATTTACATATGTTGCAACCATCTCCCTTACAAATGAGGCATGAGATGTCTATTTCAGCACTTGGTTCGGTAAAAGGAAAATAGGAAGGTCGATATCTGACTTTAATGTCCTTACCAAACATCTCCCTGGCAAAATGATAGAGCGTCTGTTTTAGATCTGTAAAACCCACGTTTTCATCAATATATAACCCCTCAACCTGATGAAATACACAATGCGCTCTTGCGGAAATAGCTTCGTTCCGGAATACTCTTCCAGGCATTATTGATCTGATTGGAGGCCTGGTATGTTCCATCAAGCGTATTTGCACGTTTGAAGTATGGGTTCTTAACAATATGTCCTGACCAACATCTTTCTCATCGGCCTTTTTTACAAAAAAGGTATCCTGCATTTCTCTGGCAGGGTGGTTAGGAGGAAAGTTGAGTGCAGTGAAGTTGTGCCAGTCATCTTCGATTTCTGGGCCGTCAGAAACATTGAAACCAATTCTTTCAAAGATTTTAATGATTCTGGTTTTCACCTTTGTCAATGGATGTAATGAACCGAGTGATCCGGGAATTGGTGGCAATGTCAAATCAACACTATCTGCATTTCCCTTGTTTTGTCCACCACTTAGGTTATCAGCCAACTCCTGATACTTCTCCTGAGCCTGAGTCTTTAGTTCATTAAGAGCTGCACCAAATTCTTTTTTCTTTTCATTCGGCACATTTTTGAAATCATTGAATAGATCGGTAATGACTCCTTTTTTACTGATGAATCTTAAACGATATGCCTCCAACTCTTCATCAGAGTTAGCAACAATATCTATTAATTCCATTTTGAGTTCTTCTACTTTGTCAAACATGAGTTCTTCAATTCAATACCTCGCGCTCAATAGATGACTTACTTTGCGAATGCAATGGCTCTTGTCTCTCTAATCACGGTTACTTTGATTTGACCAGGGTATTGCATCCCGGTCTCTATTTTTTGTGAAATTTGGAAAGACAAATCACCTGCAGTTTTGTCATCAACATTGTCAGCATCCACCAGTATTCGCAATTCACGACCTGCCTGAATGGCGTAACATTTATTTACTCCGTCGAATTCTAAAGCCAGAGACTCCAAATCTTTCAGCCTCTTGATATACTGTTCCATTATCTCACGTCGAACTCCCGGACGAGAGCCAGAAATGGCATCACAAGCCTGGATAATTGGTGAGATAATAGAGGTCATTTCAATTTCATCGTGGTGAGCACCTATGGCATTGCAAACTTCTGCATTTTCCTTGTATTTCTTAGCCAACTCCATCCCAAGTATTGCATGCGGTGACTCTGATTCTTCAGGATAGACTTTACCAATATCATGTAGCAGTCCAGCCCTTTTAGCCAATTTTGGATTAAGCCCAAGTTCTGCAGCCAGATTGGTACAAAGCTTAGCTACTTCTCTGGAGTGTTGCAATAAATTCTGACCGTACGATGACCTAAATCTCATACGACCTGCCATCTTTATCAACTCCGGGTGTAATCCATGAATTCCCAAATCAATCACAGTCCGCTCTCCAGTCTCAACAATTTCTTCTTCGATGTTCTTTCGAGTTTTCTTTACTATTTCTTCAATACGGGCAGGATGGATTCTGCCGTCGGCAACTAACCTATGTAAGGACAACCTTGCAACTTCTCTTCTAACAGGGTCAAATCCCGAAATAATGATTGCTTCTGGAGTATCATCGATAATGATCTCTATGCCAGTTGCAGCTTCAAGTGCCCTTATATTTCGCCCTTCGCGACCAATAATTTTTCCCTTTATATCATCGCTCTCAATGTTAAAAACTGAAACACAGTTCTCGATGGCATGCTCAGCCGCGGTTCGTTGAATAGTCTGTATTAGAATTTTCCTGGCTTCTTTATTGGCACCGAGCCTGGCCTCCTCAACGATGTCTTTAATATAAGACGATGCTTTAGTGCGAGCTTCATCTTTCAGGGTTTCGACCAACTGTTTTCGTGCTTCATCAGCAGTCAAACTGGATATCTTCTCCAACAAGCTCACCTGCTGAAATCTCTCTTTTTCCAATTCCTCCTTTCGGCCCCGGACAATCTCCATTTGAGCTGCCAGGTTTTCTTTCATGGAATCAATTTCACCCCCCTTTCTCCTATTCTGTGCTAAAAGTTTGGAGACCTGACTTTCCCGTTGTCGAACTTTATTTTCATTAGAAATAATGATATTTTTCTTCTTATTCGAGTTTTCATCAAATTCAGATTTGAGTTTTAGAAACTTCTCCTTTGCTTCAAGTATTTTATCTTTTTTGATATTCTCAGCTGTGATTTCAGCTTCTTTGATGAGAATCCTACCTTTCTCCTCTGCTTCCTTTTCAAGTTTACTATAATACTTTTTCAGGAATTTCCGGCCAATAAAGATGCCAGCAGCCAAGCTCAAAAGGCCGACAATTATCAGCATTAGTACATTTTCCATGTTATACCAGTTTTAATTAAAAATAAACTGGTAGTGCTGTGCGCACATTACAGATGGGTAATTAAAAAGTGCGGGGATATTTAAAATCAGATGGCTTGTGCTACAAGACTATTTAATTGACTGATTTTATTAATGGCTACTGAATTATCATTATCAACATCTTCTGCGGATCTTAAATTGTCCGTCATAGAGTCAAATGCCACCATCGCCAGGAGATCTTGAAGGTCATCTATACCGAATTGGTCCGCATATAATTTGATCTTCTCATTGATCAATTTGCCCGCATTCCTCACTCGTTCCTCATCCTCTGTCTTCACCTTCATGGGATACTCTCTGTTCCCTATTTTTATTTTAATTGAAAGTTCATCCATGTGTTAACTCATTCGCTCAAATGAGCAATACACTGATCTATTTCCTTTATATACTCGTTAATTACCTGTTTCAGTTCTGTAGTGTCGCCTCCGCTCACTACCACACCATCGACAAGTTTAGTTATTTTATCCTTATTTTTAAAATTATCAATTTGCTCTTCCTTTGTCTGCAAAAATTGCTTCATCTCACTATTCTGTGTTTTCAAAAGCTCATTTTCTCCCTTCAGACTTTTATGGTCATTCAGTAGGAGAATCAACTTTCGTTCGAGAGTCTGAAGCTCGGCGTTAAGTTGGTTTTTTTGCATATTACTTTCGAATCAAGGCACTTAAATCAATTTCAAAAGTACTTATCAAGCGATTCATGACATTGTCTATCTGCTTGTCCTTTAGTGTCTGATTTTCGTCTTGTAATATAAAACTAATTGCGTAAGCTTTCTTATCCTTTCCGATATTTTCTCCTTCATAAACACTCAGGACATTTACTTGTTTGATGAGCTTGCGTTCTGTTTTTTCAGTCAGCCGCTTTATCTCTTCAAAGCGTACTTTCCTGTCTATAACAAGAGAGAGATCGCGACGAACCTCAGGGAACTTCGGTACTTCTTTATACACTACATTTTGAAACGATTTTTTTAGAAGTCTGTCCCAGAATAATTCCGCGTAAAGTACTTCTTGTGACACTTCACTCATTTTAATTACCTGAGGGCCCACCCATCCAAACGTACCGATAACTTGTTCATTATAAGTAAGTTGAATAGCAGAAGACCAAATACCGTCTTCAATCACCGATGAATCATATCCAATAATACCAAGGCGATCCAGACAAGAATAGACAGCATTTGCAAGATCATGAAACTCCACCTTTTTCTCCTCTTCCAACCAGTTTTCAGCACGTTTATTTCCTGTTAAGAATATTGCCAGAATCTCATCTTCTTTGTATTTACCTTTATGGTTTTTGTATGTTTTACCAAATTCAAATAGCTTCAAATTCTTTTGCCTTCTATTGACATTATGGGCAATGACCTCCAGCCCATTGGGAAGAATGCTCTGCCTCATGACACCAAGATCTTCACTAAGCTTATTGAGAATTTCGGCATCTTCGGACTGGTCGATTGTTTGTAGCCTTTCCGAATATTTCGGTTTGGTTAGAGAGTTGGTGATTATTTCATAATAGCCATTTGAAACCATGAGCTCACCAATTCGAATCTGAAGATCATATTTGTTTTGCTGTGGGAAATCTGACAGAAAATCTGATCTTAATATTTCTGTAAGTTCAACGTTATCATAGCCATATATCCTCAAAATTTCTTCTATAACGTCGGCTTCTCTCTGTACATCAACTCTATAAGGCGGAACTATAGCCGTAAATCCGATCTCTGTTTTACCTGAAATTTTAATATCTAAGCTTTCTAATATTTCAATGATCCGTTTCTCACCAAGAGGTTTGCCAATCAACCTGTCAATATTTTTGAAATTTACAGGCACATTAAAGTCTTTAACCGGATTGGGATAGATATCAATCACATCTGAACTTATAGTCCCATTGGCAAGTTCTTTGGTTAAAAGCGAAGCCCATTTTAAGGCTGTCACTGTCAAGTTTGGGTCAGTCCCGCGTTCAAATCGAAAAGACGCATCCGTTTTCAAGCCATGATGAAGGGATGATTTTCTAATATGGTCTGGTGAAAAGTGCGCACTTTCCAAGAAAATATTCTTTGTAGAATCTTTAATCCCCGATTTAATGCCACCAAAAACTCCGGCTATGCACATACCCTCCTTCTCATTACAAATCATGAGATCTTCAGAAGTCAGCTCCCTAACTTTCTCATCGAGGGTGGTGAATTTTGAACCCTTTGACAAGGTCTTTACTACAACCTTTTTACCAATGATTTCATCATAATCAAAGGCGTGTAAAGGTTGGCCCACGGAATGCAGAACATAGTTGGTGATATCTACTACATTATTTATCGGAGTCAGGCCAATTGAGGTGAGCCGGTTCTTTAACCATTCTGGACTTTCTTTGATTTCTATATTTGAAATGGTCAGGCCAGAATATCGAGGAGCACCATTTGAGTCTTCAACAATAACTTCTATTGGCAGATCATTGTTATCAACCTTGAAAGAATCGATTGATGGCCAATTCATTTCTTGTGCTATTACCGCCTTCAAGTCTCGACACACACCGATGTGTGAAGTAGCATCTGCACGGTTTGGCGTCAAGCCTATCTCAAATATATCATCTGATTCAACATCAAATAAATTAATTGCTGGTGATCCATTTTTTTCAGTAGTGTCTAATACCATTATTCCTGTATGGTCGTCACTCATGCCAGTCTCATAGGCAGAGCAAATCATTCCTTCAGAAATTTCTCCTCGTATTTTAGCCTTGGAAAGCGTGAATCCTTTTTCTTTGTCAGGCGGATAAATTGTACTGCCCACCGGAGCAACAATTACTTTTTGACCCTTAGCAACATTTGGTGCTCCACAAACAATCTTTGAAGGGTTATCATTCCCAATATCCACTGTAGTGAGGTTCAGTTTATCCGCATTTGGATGTTTTTCGCAAGTAAGAACTTCCCCTAATACCAGCCCTGCCAGTCCCCCCTTAATTGACTCGAATTTATCAATGCTTTCAACTTCTAAACCTGTTGCAGTCAGAATATCAGATGTCTCTGACACACTCCTATTTAAGTCAATAAATTGATTAAGCCAATTGTATGAAATCTTCATCGCCCGTTATTGTACCAATAAAAAATAAAGGAGCAAAGTTATCCTAGTTTGGCAAACAAGCCCATGCTTGATAGGCGGGATTCTTGATAGACGGGATTCTTGGGGCGGACTCTGAGTTTCTATTCTAAATAGTCCGGTGATTTTCTATATGCCGATTTAGGTTGAGTAAGTTGGGGGTCAGGGCAACTGGTCAATCATGTTATTGACAGTTATACCTTCTGCCTCAGCTTTAAAATTTCTAACTATCCTGTGTCTCAGAATCGGCTTGGCGACAGCCTTAATATCTTCAATGTCAGGAGAATATTTACCCGAAATTAATGCATTGCATTTGGCCCCTATTACAAGAAACTGAGAAGCCCTTGGCCCTGCTCCCCACTCCAAATAGTCATTGGCTAGATCGGAGGCCTTTTCAGTATTTGGTCTGGTTTTTTGAACCAGGTCGACCGCATATTCGACTACATTATCAGTGATAGGCACTTTACGAACCAGATGCTGATATTGAATAATCTCTTCGGCATTTAAAACGTGGTTAATTTTCACTGCTTCATCGGTGGTTGTAGTTTTCACAATATCCAGTTCCGATTCATAACTTGGATAGTCTAACCAGATGTTGAACATGAACCTGTCAAGCTGGGCTTCAGGAAGAGGGTACGTTCCTTCTTGCTCAATCGGATTTTGAGTAGCTAAAACAAAAAATGGTTTGTCCAATTCGTATCTTTTCCCGGTCACGGTAATTGCGTATTCCTGCATGGCTTCCAATAGTGCGGCTTGCGTTTTCGGTGGCGTTCGATTAATCTCATCAGCTAAAATGATATTAGAAAAAACAGGACCCAAAATGAATTTGAAATTTCTGTCCTTGTCCAAAGTCTCTGCTCCCAGTATATCAGAGGGCATTAAGTCAGGAGTGAACTGGATTCGGTTGAATTTTAAATTCAGCGCAGATGATATTGTCTGGACCAGGAGAGTTTTTGCCAATCCGGGCACACCTATTAATAAGGAGTGTCCCTGGCAAAAAATGGAAGTAAGAACCAATTTAACCACTTCGTCCTGACCAATGATCACCTTGCTTATCTCATTTTTGAGATCTTTAAATACTTGCTTCAGTGCATCGGCAGCCTGAACTTCAGTTTCAAATTTTTTCATGCAGGTTGGTTCTTTTAATGAAACAATGAGTGTTGTGACGGGAAATCAATTAATACGATTCATGATTTTGCAATATTCGTATTCTTCGTCGACTTCTATAAAGACATCATTCCTTGCTTCAAGGAACCAGGTCTCCATGGTGCGTCCCCTTTTTTTGGCCAAGGCCGCTTTACTTATTTTTTGATAATCGTCTCGTAAATTTGCCTGATGAGGTGGCATTCTTTCCTCATAAAAGAGAATTCTGACCGCTTCGGTTCCATCATCAAGCCGGTACTGTATAGGTTTAGTTATAGTGTTCAAAGCCATAGTATCGAGCGTAAAAAAGATAACAGGGTCGAGCTCTTCAACAGAAACTCTAATTGCACCGTCTGCATCTGAAAAGAATCCTCCATTAGAAGAGGTCTGCTGGTCATCTGAATATTCCTTTGCCGCTTTTGCAAAGGTGATTGTGTCCGTCATAATTCCAGATCTCAGACGATCCAAATAATTTACTGCGCTTTGAATATCTGATTCAAGAGGTTGTGGGGAAAGAAGGATGTGCCGGGTATTAAAGGTGTTTCCTCTTCTCTCAATTAATTGGAGTATATGAATTCCAAAATCAGTTTCAAAAGGCTCAGAAATTTCGCCTGGCTTTAATTTGAATGCTGTGGCTTCAAATTCGGGGGCCAATACACCACGTCTCTGAAAACCTAATTCTCCACCATTTTGAACCACACTGGGGTCCATACTATTGTCTTTGGCCAGCTCATTAAAATCGGCACCATCCAAAATTTGTCTCCTGATATTGTTAAGTCTTTTTCTTACCAAATCTTTTTGAGATCTACTTACATCAGGAATCTTAACGATTTGGCCCACTTTAACTTCAGTCGAAAAATAGGGCAAACTGTCACTGGGTATTTTCTTAAAGAATTTGCGAACTTCAGCTGGAGAAACCGTCATGTCTTCAGTAAGTTCACCTTCCATTTTTTGTGCAGTTAGCTGTTCCTTGATTGTCTCCGCCAATTCTACTTTGAACTGCTCTATTGTTTTACCATAATATTCTTCAATTGCTTCCTCAGAACCTACCTGGCTGATGAAGAACTGTAATCTGCGGTCAAGATTATTGTCAACCTCCTCGTCAGAAACCTCAACCGAATCAATTTCTGCTTTGGCCACTAACATTTTCGAAATCATTAAGCTTTCAAGCACCAGGCACTTGTCGGTTGGTCTGCCTTGTGACAAGGCATTTATGTGGGCTTTCTCTACATCAGACTTTAAAACGATGTAATTATCAACTTTTCCTGCGATTTTATCAATAACGAGCTTTTTGGGCTGACCCTGTGCCGGGTGATTCGAAATTAAAATGATAAAAAGGAATTTAATGAACTTCATACTTTTCAAAATAATTTTTGTCCTCAGCCTCTTTAAAGGTATTGTTTTCCAAAGCTCTTGTTAGTTGGATCTTCCTTTTATTAACAATGATGTTAGTAATATCATCCCTTACATAATCTAAAGGCGAAACCTGATCAGATATCTTATATTCTATAATTTTTAATAAGTAAACGAAATTGTCATCCGAAGTTTCGACAAAGTTATTGCTTCTCAGGAATTGAACCTTATTTGGAATGGATGCCAGTGGAGTGTTTTTGATTACTTCATTGAAATTCACCCATAGTGAATCTTCCAAATGAGAACGGTTTGCAAACTGATAGCAATATGTCTGGATTTCTTCCATATTGGCATCCGGGTAGGACCTGACACCATTTCTAATTCTCCTAATCCTTGGAGCCTCATTGGGAAGTTTGACAAAAAGGCATCGAATAATATTCTGTTTCAATACAAAATTGTCCTTTTTTCCCTCATAATACTGGTTAATCTCTTCGTCTGAAACTTCCCTGGGCAATTGTTGCTGAACTACCAATTTCTCGTATTCATGAACCATAAGGGCATAACGATAATCCAAGACCTTTCTTTCAATATCAGCTTCATCAAATTGAATGCTGGTCGATGCCCTGTCAATCATTAACTGTTTCTTTATCCAACTATCGACGTATTGATTAACTATATCAATGCTATCTCTGCGTGAAATGCCGTCCGGGACTACACCCGCCAAATCGTTCTTATAAAGGAAGGTCTCTTTTACTCTGGCAATAGGAATGTCAGTGATGTTTTCTTCTTGTGAACCGCTAAGTTTTAGATAGTCACAAGATGAAATCACGAAAAACAGTATAATCAGGGGAGATTTCAAATTATTTGAATCGAGGCGCAAAGTTAAACTAAATGATTCGTTTGTGGAAGTGAAAGAGAAGACTTCAGTCTTCATCAATTTTCTTACAAAGCATACAGATATTTTTATTATTTCTTTTATGGAATTCAATTTTATCCATAATTCGTTGCACTAACATCAAACCCAGCCCCCCTTTCTTTTTTTTGTGAATTATTTCCTTAAGGTCAGGTTCCGAATATTGATTCAGGGCGAACGCCATGCCATCATCGATGATTTCAAATATAATTTCCTTGTTGTCCTTATAATCGATACAAACCTCAAAACTTTCATCAGCATTACACTGATGGGAATGGATGATAAGATTGGCACAGATTTCATCAACGGCCAATACAATTTGGTAAGCTTCAATATCAGACATAGCATGAGACTTGAGCACTTTTTCTACAAATGCCCTTATCTCCCGCAACTGCTTTTTACTACAATTTGCTTTAAGCTTGTGTATCATGTAAATATGTCTCAGCTTCCTGAACGGAAGCAACAATTTTCAACAAATTTTCCAGGCCTAGCAGTTCAAATACGTGATTGACTTTTTCCTGAAGTCCGCAAACCACGAACCTCACCCCTCTATCTTCAAAATCCTCCAGGTATGACATGAACACCCCAAGTCCAGCCGAGGAAATGTAATTAAGTTCAGAACAATCGACCAGAATCTTCACATTCCCGGACTCCATTGCATTGCGAATGGCATTATCCAAATGAATTGATGAACTGGCATCAACCTCGCCAACTACAATTAACTGCAGCATGTCATCTTTTGTTTTTTCTTGTATTTCAACCATTCGCACTTATTTAAATTTTACAATCATAATAGAATGATCATCTCCCATAGTCTTTTCATCCGAAAATTTGTACAAATCTTCAACCAGACCCTTTTTTATCAGTTCAGGTGGGTTTTCAGCATGCTGCTCAAGAGATTTTTTTAACCTCGAATAGCCATATTCATCTCTTTGAGCATTTGCAGCCTCAGTAATTCCATCAGTATACAACACAATAATATCGCCCGGGTTGTATTGGAATTCGTTGATTTCTACGTATTTATGGAATTCGTTGTTTCTTAAAATACCCAAACCCATTCCTTTTGTTTGGAAGAAGTCGGCCCTTTTACTTTTTGAACGATAGTAAAGGGTAGGACTGTGACCTGCTCTTGAAAATTCTATCGTTTTTTTTTCAAAATCCACAATATAAAAAGCGAGCGTAATAAAGGAGGACCTTTCAAGGCATCGGCTTAACGCACTATTGGCATTAATCATAAACTCCTTTGGAGATAAATTGAGCTGGACGAGGCTATGAAAGATTCCCTTCATCTGAGACGTATTGAAAGCAGCTGAAGTCCCTTTTCCCGAGACATCGCCAATAACTAATGCGATTCTATTTTCATTGTAACTGAAAATGTCATAGTAGTCACCCCCAACTTCATCGGCTGCTTTTGAAAATGCCAGAATTTCAACTTCATCATTACAAATTAACTTCTCTGGCAACAAACTTTTTTGAACCCGGTTGGCAATTTTTAGTTCTTCTTTATATCGTTCGTTTTTAATCGCTTCATTTAATAGCCGGAAATTTTCAATCGAAATACTGGTCTGATTTACAAATGTTTCAATGATGCCAGCCATTTCTTTATCAAAACCATCAGATACTTCCTTAAGCAAGACTATTGTAGCAACGTGTTGGGTTTTTGCCAGAACAGGGCATGCAAGAATGGATTTGTAGTTACTTCCTTTCAACGAACCTGTAAATTTTGATACTTTAATACTGTTCGGGTCAAAGTCTGAACTAAAAATTTGTTTGATTTCTTTTTCACGAACCCGGCCTTTTATCTCAGGAATCTTATCCTCCTCAAGGTTCCTGGCATGAGCATTGAACATATTACCCTTACTATCGATTAGTTCTATCCAGGCGGCATCAGCAAAAACGGCACTCACTGAACTATCTAAAAGAATTTCATATACCTGATCTTCATTTTTTTCGGAAGGGATTGACTGGCTGAGTCTTTGGAAACTGACTACCTCCTCTAATTTCTTTTCGAAAACTGATGAGGTTGGCAGGTTAAATATGATCACAAGAACTGCAATCACCGAGTAGATGAAAATAAATGTAAATAATGCGAGAACGTAGACATCATTAATGAGGTCGATGGCGAGTTGGTTCTCCTCAGAGTATCGCACCAGATTACGGAAGAAGTAACCGAGGTAAATCAACACCAGAATAATGAAAAGAATGCTTTTCCATTTCTGCCTAAAATTGAGATATGCAACCCATTTAAGATTAAATGAAAGGATGAAAGCCATCAACACTAAAATGGTAAAGACAATATTGAATGGTATCTCAAACATCCCATAACCAAGAAGGTTGAATAATAAACCTCCGGTCAGGGCATACTCATATATTTTCCAGGCCGATGTGAGCCACTTGGATTTTTGATATAGAATGAGTCTTTTCCAGGCAACAAAAGTTGATATAAGAAAGGCCAAAACCAGTCCTGCATTTAAATGGTAGAAAAAATTGACCATTAAAATATTCTTTGCAAGTGCACTGGATCCAAGAATGTTAAATACAAATCGTATTGATAGAGAAAGAATTGTGGTGAGCAGACCCGCAGCAAAAACCTTCCAAAGCATATCGAGGAAATTGACACTCTCAGCCTTTATAATAGTATACTGGAAGTAAATAAGGAGGTTGAAAATGAACAGGATGAGCATTGCTCGAGGTAATACAGCAGGGATGTCAAAATTGAGGTTGTGAGACTGCCCGAACAGCATCAATAGATCAACCACCAGGAGCAACGTCCAAAAAATGATCGCAAATACGACGCTTAAACGGGTTATACCTTTATGGGAAAGCTTCAATCGACGGGCCTGCTTGACTAAGAATCTGGCAAGTTAACGAAATTCACAAGTTTTTATTGATTTCCATTTAATCCGGGAGAAGTATTCAATCATCAAGTCCTTTGATTACGAACGCAAGTGGAAATGATTCCTCAACACTCTGCCCGTAAAAACGAAAAAGGTAAAGGCAACAATCAGGAAAAAGAGGTTTTGAAGAGCAGCCCCTGATAGGAAAGTTAATGCGCATTCATCCATGTATCAATTGATTTACTCCTGTTCCTGTTCCAGTATCAATAGACTCACTACCGTTCTATAATGTAGTGTGAATTAAACGCTGTCTGCTGAATCATTCCTTTGGGGGGCATGCCCCCCAAAGGAATGTGTTCTGAATCCAAAGGTAACCGCTCTCCAGATTTAATCGAAAGAATCCCCCGATGCTTTGCATGGGGGGTTGCGCATAGAAAGTCAGCTATCTTTATTCTATGGAGTATAGCCATATAATCCATAGAAGTAAAATCCGTTGTGCCAACAAATCTGATTGCAACGGATCAGTCAATAACTTGAAAGTGGCTATTGTCCAACTGGCACAACGGGTTATTATAAACGCAACTTGTTTTTACCTGTGTGATGAGCTGCCGGTTTCTCTCCAGCCTGATCAGGTTTTAATTGGCAATAAATTATTGACCTGGCGACCAATTTTAAATGGACAGTAGGAGTAACAGGCATCGGATTGGCAATAATCGGTTTAATTATCAAATACGGATGAGCTGATCAACCTTTTTTAATACCTTTATCCCTGATGGAGAACGACCCGTTGAAAAATTAACATCTAACACATAAGCACCATGAAAAACACAATGACACAACACACAAAAAAGCCATTGGCCAAAGTCAAGACCTTAATTACCTTACTTGCTCTTCTCTTTCTCTCTTCCCTTGCTTTGGCACAGAATAATCCGTCAGACTATTTTGTACTAAAAATAAACACCACCGCTGGCACTAACGCTCAAGACGACACCTTTGAGTTTCATACCCAGGACATGGATTATATGGTCGATTGGGGAGAAAACAACGGTTTTGAGCCAATAACAACAGGAACTACCAGCCATACCTTTAGCACAGCAGGAGAGCATACCATAAGGTTTAAAAACCTGAACGATATTTATATAAATAACAGCAGTGGTAAAGAAAAGTACACCTCCATTGAACAATGGGGCACTGCTGAATGGAATGCCCATATGTCGAGGGCTTTTCGTGGGGCAGGTAACTTAACTGCCCGTAGTGATGCTGGCACTCCTGATATGAGTTCGGTAACAAATATGAGTCTTATGTTCAATGATGCCACTTCTTTCAACCAGGATATAGGCAGTTGGGATGTTTCTCAGGTAACAGATATGAGTAGTATGTTCAATGGTGCCGATGCTTTCAACCGGGATATAGAAAGTTGGGACGTTTCTCAGGTAGCAAATATGGTTGGTATGTTCAATGGTGCCGGTTCTTTCAACCAGGATATAGGAAGTTGGGATGTTTCTAAGGTAACAGATATGTTTGCTATGTTCAGTGATGCCGATGCTTTCAACCAGGATATAGGAAGTTGGGATGTTTCTCAGGTAACAGATATGTCTGTTATGTTCGCTGGTGCCGATGCTTTTAACCAAGATATAGGAAGTTGGAATGTCTCTAAGGCAACAAGTATGAATTTTATGTTCCAACATGCCAGTTCTTTCAACCAAGATATAGGAAGTTGGGATGTTTCTCAGGTAACAGATATGAATAGTGTGTTCCATGGTGCCGAAGCTTTCAACCAGGATATAGGAGGTTGGAATGTTTCTCAGGTAACAAATATGGGGAACATGTTCGAAGGTGCCATTTCCTTCAACCAGGATATAGGAAGTTGGGATGTTTCTAAGGTAACACGTATGACTTTTATGTTCAATGATGCCACTGTTTTCAACCAGGATATAGGAGGTTGGAATGTTTCTAAGGTAACAGATATGGCTCGTATGTTCGAAGGCACTGCACTTTCACCAGAAAACTACGATGCACTTTTAATTGGCTGGAATGCACAAACCCTTCAAACAGGGGTGACTTTTCATGGAGGAAATTCTAAATATACATCAGCAGCACAAACTGCCAGAGATAGTATAGAAAATGTCCATAACTGGAGGATTACTGACGGTGGGTTAATTGATGCCAACGATCAACCTACACGTATTTTTCTTTCTTCTACAAATATTTTAGAAAACGAGCCGGCAAACACCACAGTCGGCATCCTATCCACCGACGGAGGAGCGACTTCTTATACCTATACATTCACATCAGGAGACGGAGATACAGATAATACGGGTTTTACTATTTCAAGAACAGCACTACAACTTACAGCCCCTGCCGATTACGAAACAAAAAGAAGCTATTCAATACGTATAAAAGAAGATGGTACGAGTATTGAGCAACAATTTACCATCTCTGTTGTTGCTAAGACAGCACCCACAGTAAGCACAACAGCAGCAAGTACCATTATTTCTACAGCCGCAACTCTAAACGGTGATATAACCCAAGACGGAGGAGCAGAGATTACAGCAAGAGGTTTTGTATATGCTACATCAAACACAGATTTAACAATTATGGGTGCTACAAATGTTACTGTAAGCGGTACAACAGGAACTTTTTATAAAGGCATTACAGGTTTAACAGCAGGCACAGAGTATTATTACAGAGCCTACGCCACCAATACGGTAGGAACAACTTATGGAGAAGAGCAAAGTTTTACAACATTATCATTATCAGAAGAACTCGAACAACAGCTCGAACATTTTGTACTAAAAATAAACACCACCGCTGGCACTAACGCTCAAGACGACACCTTTGAGTTTCACACCCGGGACATGGAGTATGAGGTTGATTGGGGAGAAGGCAGCAGTTTTGAGCCAATAACAACAGGAAATACCAGCCATACCTTTAGCACAGCAGGAGAGCATACCATAAGGTTTTTAAACCTAAATGATATTTATATAAATAACAGCAGTGGTAAAGAAAAGTACAGCTCTATTGAACAATGGGGTACTGCTGAATGGAATGCCGATATGTCGAATGCTTTTGATGGGGCAACTAACTTAACTGCGAGTGATACTGCAGGCACTCCTGATATGAGTTCGGTAACAAATATGTCTGGTATGTTCAATGATGCCACTGTTTTCAACCAGGATATAGAAAGTTGGGACGTTTCTCAGGTAACAGATATGGGTCAGATGTTCAATGGTGCCGCTTCTTTCAACCAGGATATAGGCAGTTGGGATGTTTCTCAGGTAACAAATATGAGCGGTATGTTCTTTAATGCCGATGCTTTCAACCAGGATATAGGAGGCTGGGATGTTTCCAAGGTAACAAATATGGAGAGTATGTTCGATGATGCCAATGCTTTTAACCAGGATATAGGAGACTGGGATGTTTCTCAGGTAACAACTATGGCTGCTATGTTCAGTGGTGCCGATGCTTTTAACCAGGATATAGGAGACTGGGATGTTTCTCAGGTAACAACTATGGCTTTTATGTTCTTTTTAGCCGATGCTTTTAACCAGGATATAGGAGGCTGGGATGTTTCTCAGGTAACAAGTATGTCTACTATGTTCAGTGGTGCCGATGCTTTTAACCAGGATATAGGAGACTGGGATGTTTCTAAGGTAACACGTATGACTTTTATGTTCAGTGGTGCCGATGCTTTTAACCAAGATATAGGAGACTGGGATGTTTCTAAGGTAACAACTATGTCCAGCATGTTCAATGTCACTGCACTTTCGCCAACAAACTACGATGCACTTTTAATTGGCTGGAATGCACAAACCCTTCAAACAGGATTGAATTTCCATGCAGGCAGTTCTAAATATACATCATCAGCACAAACTGCCAGAGACAATATAGTAGATGCTACAAATGGTCATGGTTGGACGATTACTGACGGTGGGTTAATTGAAGCCAGCGATCAACCTACACGTATTTTTCTTTCTTCCACAAATATTTTAGAAAACGAACCGGAAAATACCACGGTAGGGACACTATCTACAAACGGAGGAGCGGCCTCTTATGGCTATACATTCACAGCAGGAGACGGAGATACAGATAATGGGAGTTTTAATATTTCAGGAACAAAACTACAACTTATAGCCCCTGCCGACTACGAAACAAAGAGCAGCTATACAATACGTATAGCAGTAGATGGTACGAGTATTGAGCAACGATTTACCATCTCCGTTATTGATGTACAAGAAGCTCCTCTACTAAACACAACAGCGGCAAGCACTATTACTTCCACAACGGCCACTTTAAACGGCAATATAACTTCTGACGGAGGAGCAACCATTACAGCAAGGGGATTTGTATATGCTACTTCAAACGCAGGTTTGACAATTGAGAATACAGCAGCAGATACTGTTATTGTAAGCGGTACAACAGGTGTTTTTACAGAAAACATTACAGGTTTGACAGCAGGCACAACCTATTATTACACAGCTTATGCAATCAATAGCGTCGATACAACTTACGGAGAGGTACAAAGTTTCACTACGGAGGCAGTGGTAGGGGCAGTCGCACCCACAGCAAGCACAACAGCAGCCAGCGATATAACTTCTACAACAGCCACTTTAAACGGCCATATAACTTCTGACGGAGGAGCAACCATTTCAGCAAGGGGCTTTGTATATGCTACATCAAACACAGATTTGACAATTGACAATAGAGCAGCAGATACTGTTATTGTAAGCGGTACAACAGGTGTTTTGGAAAAAGACATTGCAGGTTTAACAGCGGGCACAATGTATTATTACACAGCTTATGCAAGCAATAGTTTGGGAACAACTTACGGAGGCGAACAAAGTTTTACAACATTGGCCGCCGTAGCACCCACAGCCAGCACAGCAGCGGCAAGTGCTATTACTTCTACAACGGCCACTTTAAACGGCAATATAACTTCCGACGGAGGAGCCGCCATTACAGCAAGAGGCTTTGTATATGCTACATCAAACGCAAATTTGACAATTGGTGTTACGGGTGTTACGGATGTTGTTGTAGGCGGTACAACAGGTGTTTTTGAAAAAGACATTACAGGTCTGACAGCAGGCACAAAATATTATTACAGAGCCTATGCAACCAATAGCGTGGGTACAACTTATGGAGGAGAACAAAGTTTTACTACGGAAGCAGTTTTGTCTATTGAGGATTTTGAGCAATCGGCTGTTGCTATTTCGCCAAACCCGGCCACCGGTATTGTAAACATCACCGTGTCAGAAAAGACAGGTTACAAATTGCTGGATACCGGAGGCCACCTGCTTCAACAGGGAACTTTCGCCACAGGAGCGCACAGCATTGATATTTCGCCTTTGTCCACAGGGATTTATCTCTTCATTCTAAACACCGGTAAAGGGAGTTTTACCAGGAGAATTATCAAGAATTAGGATTGGAGGAGGTTTTTAGAGCTTGCTGGTGAGAACACCATAGTCGTTAACTTAAGGGTGCAGATGGTTTTCTTTTTAAAGTGAGCATACCCTTCTCGGGTAGATTTTGTTAGTTTTCTCCCCATTTTTGGTACTTTAAATAGCGGGTTATTTTTCTTTGATTTTGCCCCCGCAATGACATTACTAATATCATCAAACTAAGGGAGAAACACACTTCAAATTAGCAGGAAAATCTTTATTCAGAAGTATGCTGATGAACTTAAGTATAGCATTGAGAATACTCTGTCAAAAGAAAAAATAGATCAACTAGCCAAGGAAACAGGGTTTGTAAAGCGAAAACGAAAACTGGTTGCTTCTGATCTGTTGAATACTCTTATGTTTTCAACTTGTAATCAAGCTCAAACTAGTCTGGAAGATATTGCAGCAGATTTGCATTTAAACTTTGCCATTGATATCAGTAAAGAAGCCGTGCACAAACGATTTACTCAACAAGGAGTTACGTTTTTGCAAGAACTGATTAAAGAACAATTATCTAGTCATTTTACGTGCATAAAGATTAAGGATTCAACTAGATTATCATTACCAGATGATTACAATGGAGATTATCCAGGTTTTGGAAACTTCAGCAAGACCAATGGATTAATGCAAATCCAGTACGAATATGATCTATTAAGTGGCCAATGGAAGGACTTGATGTTAACTAATCGAAGTAGAAATGATCAAAAAGATTCGAATGAAACAATAGAATCAATTACCGAGGGAGGGTTGCACATTCGTGACTTAGGCTACATTACTCCTACCTATCTGAAAGCAATCATAGATAAGTCCGCTTACTTCTTAAACCGGCTACCACCTCAAGCAAATATTTATACCTCAGAAAATAAAGAAGTGTCTTGGAAAGAAATTGATAGAAGATTTAATCGATTAGGTATAAGTACTTCTGCACTAGATGTATTTATCTATGAAAAACATAAAATTCCCTGTAGGTTAGTTGTCGAGCGACTTAATGACCGAGAATATGAAAAAAGACTTAAGAAAGCTCGTCAATCAGCAAAAAGCAGGAAAGTGAATATCTCTGAGGTTCACAAGATCAGATGCCGTTACAATACCTTCATTACAAATGTTGAACAACAATATTTACCTGTAGAGAACATAAGAAAAGCCTATTATTTAAGATGGCAAATCGAGTTGGTCTTTAAATCCTGGAAGTCATTTTTTGAAATTGACCAAGTAAAGAAAGTAAGAAAGGAGCGTTTTGAGTGTCAACTGTTAACTCAGTTGCTCTGGATATTAGTTAATTGGAAACTATTCATGACTTGTAACAAATACATCCAAACATATCAACCTGACCAAGGGCTTAGTGTTTTGAAATTTTTCAAAAGATGTAGAAGTCTTTCTCCAACTCTAAGAAAAGTCCTTATAGATCCTAAATCAATGAACTTATGGATTGAAAATGTGTTCTTACCCGCTATTTATAATACGGCATGTCAAGCTCCTAAAGGTAAAATCACTCATTATCAAGTAATTCAACAATGCTTAAGTTAACGACTATGGTGTTCTCACCAACAAGGGCAAGAAATTCAAATATTACCAGGGCACAGTTCCGGCAAGACTACAGAGATATACACACATATTGCCAATACATCTATGAATGCTATAAAAAATCTATTATATTCATGTAGCTATAAAAGAAATAAGGACATAATGTTCCTTAGGAATTGTTACTAAATAATATGACCATTACTGAGGGCTAATAGAATAATTCCATTCCCCATGAAAAGCACTTGGGGAGATACTGATGTTTTCCATTTTTTCATCACTTATTTTGATACCTGTTTTGTAAGAACCCTTATCTATTTGGCAATCAACTTCAAGTCCTTTGTTTGTTTTTGTGGCCCCTATTAATTTGATCATTACCTCATAACTGACCAAAGGCCTTCCTCTCCAGTTCTTGGAAATATAAGAAAACAAGCGGTGTTCTATTTTATTCCATTTGCTTGTGCCTGGTGGGAAATGAACAACCTCTATGGTCAACCCTGCTTCATTGGCCAATTTTTGCAGCTCATATTTCCATAGCCTGTTCCTGGAACCGTTACTGCCACCCCCATCTGCGGTAATAAGTAGTGAATCAGCATTGTTATGATAATAAATACCCATCTCATACCACCAATTCCTGATACTTTGGACGGCAAATTCGGCTGTATCCTTTGTGATGCCAACATTGACCCAACCTTTGTTCTCTTTCAGGTCATAAACCCCATAAGGTATGGCCACCCCTTCGGCATCTGTAAGAAAATCATAAGCGTTTACTTTTGAAGGTGATCCCTTTGGGTTCCATTCTGACCCATTGTTTTTGTAATTGCCAATCAACTCTCGCTTTTTTGCGTCTACCGAAACAACAGGCTGGTTTCTCTTTAAGTATTGATTGACCTTGTTATTTATGTGTTCAAATTGAGCATCCCTGTCTTTATGCCCCTTACCTTCATAAGTCTTTCGGTTAGCTTGTAAACTAAAGCCATGGGTTTTCAATGCCTCTCCAATCACCCTGTGGCTTATGTGTACACCCGAGCCCTTAAGGGCGGACTCAATATTCCTCAGGCTTTTACTGACCCATTGTAAGGCTGATTGGGGCTCCCCACGTGTATGGGGCTCTATGAATTGCTTTATCTTTTCCCATACCAGACCAGTTACTTTTTTCTTTCTCCCTGCCCCGACTTTCCTCAAAGGTCGGTTTACCAATAGGTGGTCTTTTGCCCCCAATTCGCTTATACCTTTGTTGATTGTATTATGCGAAACCCCAGTCAATTTTTCTATCTTCCTTTTACCCCCACGGCCTAAAAACTCAGCTTCTGAGGCAAGGTAAATACGTTTCTGACCCTCATTTAAACAAGGCAGTACCAGATTGATCTTCTTCAGTAATTTTTCGTCTTCCATTCTGTGAAGTTCGATGAAAAATATACAATAGTCAATCTGTTTCGTAACAATTACTTACAGGCTTTCAGTGGCGTAGAATCAATAATGAAATAGTCTTCAAACTCATTAAATTTTTCAGAAAGGACTACTCTAATTTGTTCTATATAATTGACCAGCCTTCTTTTTCTTCTATTGTAAAGAGTCCTGTCGATTAGATTCTCAAAACCAATTGAGCTCAAAACCCTAAAAAGTTGATGTTCGCTGTCAATACTCATATACCGGGCTGTTAAATCAATGGCAACAAGCTCTATATCAGATAGTTTAGGCTTCCTGTTTTGATGTGTAAAAGTAGCCGGGTATATGTTTTTTCTTAAAACCTCTAAAATTTTATCGTAATTTGCTTGAAAGTTGTGCATCAGTATTGTTTTGTAGTTATTATAATAAGATACTTATTATCAGTTTGTTGTACAACTTTTACTCCTTATTTTACTAATGCAACACGGGTTCTGTCTATGTTGATAGTAGTTGCCTGAGAAATCTTTTTTCCTGTGACTTTATTCCTTGAATAAATTAAGTCAGTTCTTGGTGGGGAAAAGACGTTTTTTTTATTATATTTTATGTTATATAAAAATTTTTTTATTGACACCCTCTTCTAAAAAACTAAAAAATTATGAAAATACCACTTATAAATTCATTTAGGAGTGATTTTGTTCTTTATGCCATATCTATCATAGGAATATTATCTTGCCAAAATTTTGAACCTGATCAAGATTCTGTAATACTAGAATCTACCAATGATGATATATCATTCTTCTTAGAAGAAAATGGAATTGATCAATTGTTACAGACAATAGATACCATATTTGATTTATTAAATCATCAAGAAGCCCTCAAGGAAGGAATAACTAAGACTTCAGAGCCCCAATTAGCTTCATTTGAGATTATAGTTGATTCCGTGACCGGAGAAGTCGCAATGATCAATTTTGAACTTGATGGTTTTTTTCCTATAGTAGGATTCGATGAAAGCATAGAGGATGAGTTTAATTCACGTACTCTTGGTAATTCATATACCGTTTGGTGTACAAAAGGAGATAAAACACTTTGGACAAAGAAATGCAGTAGTTCGTGGGGTTGTGGAAAACTAACTAAAAACTGTTTTGATGAAGGAGGTTGTGCACATGCTTGTAAAGATGGTAGTATTCGTTTATATAATTCAAATGATGATTTCCGCAATTTATCAGCAATTGGATTACCATTTTCAGTAATTAAAAGAATAACACCTTCTACTCTAACGGTAAGTCGAATTTCTTCTGGAAATTGGAATAATATAAGAAGTACAACCTTAATTCGATTCTACTAAAAACTGTTTTTTTCCATCCCTTGCCTGGTCAAGAAGGAATCCCTCAAGCCATTTAGATGCGATCTGAGCGACTTTCTCCTTTTCGAGTAGTTCCGTCATTCGTTTCCAAAAAGCTTCTGAGAAGCTGTTTAATTCACGTACAGTGAGGGAATCATGGATGTTGATGTTGTCTCCCACATTCAATGTTCTTTCGATTTTCCTTCCATTTTTTCACTTTATTGGGGGAGCACCGCAGGCCGAAAAGAATAGTTTGACCTTGTAGGGTCTTTTTTTATACAACGGTTACGCCTATTTCTTTACTGAATATTAGAAAAAGATAGCTTTTGTAATTTTCTAAGATTGATGGAACAAGAATTAAGACGATATAATCAATTGCATAAGAAGTATGACGCTTTGGATGGCTTTGAGTTTGACAGGAATGACTTGAAGAATTCGGAGGCGTCATATGCATACAATACTTGTGGCATCGAGGGAAATACTTTTTCACTTGGTGAAACTGAAACTTTTTTACGTTCCGGCCAGGTGATCAAAGGTCATTCATTAAAGGAGCATAATGAAATCAAAGGGGCTCAGAAGGCTTTTAATATTGTTTTCAATCTGGCCTCAGATAAAAAACCGGTTAGTGAGAAGATGGCTTTGTTTATTCATAAGAAAGTAATGGAGTATGTAGAGCCTGAAAAAGCTGGCCAGTATAAAAATACATCAAATCGTGTCGATGGGTTCTCTACCCCTTGCCCGGCCAAAGCAAAGATTATGTTTCCACAGGCTATTGAGAGTTTTCTGAAGGATATAAAAACAAAGCATCCAATGATTGCCGGTGGTGAACTTCATTTGAATACACTAATGATTCATCCTTTCCTGGATGACAATGGCAGGACTTCTCGATTGTTACATAATTATGCTTTGATCAGCAGGGGTCATTCACAATTACAATATCTTGTAAAGGATCGTGAAAATTATATTCAGGCCATCAGGGATACACGAAATCAAAAAGATCCTGACATATTACTTGAATATAGTTTATCAATTGCCAATCAATCCCTTGAAAAGAAATTAGAATACGTAGTTGGAAAAAAAAGCCCAACGAGCGGGGATTCTCTCTATGAATGGTTGAATGCTTTAGAGAAAGTAGAATTCTATGATTAAATTATTTTTTAGTAGTAGAAAAAATAGTAGAAAATTATTTTTGACATGGGACAGATCATTGATGTAGATCCTATGGAAACTCCGGTAGGTAAGGATCTGGTAATAGCAATTAATCAAGCAGTCAATAAAAAAGATCTTCTGAAGGATGACTCCATGGAGAATCTGGTAGGTAGAAAAGTTGATGATTTTTTTATACAGTTGAATCAAGGCATGGATAGTGGCCAGGACTACATGAGAGCTAAAGAGGTGGCCTATGCAAAGGTCACCGAAGATCTTAGGATTTGATTGTACTTGGAGCTTTAGTCGTGGGATGAAAGGGTCGGAGTTGTCAAAATTGATAGGTAATGCCTATTCATGATAAAATAGGGCAGGACATGCCCAAATCTACGCCCTACAGATATGAGCCGGCAGTAGCCGGAGCAGGTGGGGAATCCCCTATCTCTTTAGACCAGGGGAGTGTCAAGAGTTATGAAGATATTTGACCCAACACATCCAGGAGAGATTTTAAAAGAAATCTATATTGATGGTCACGACTTGACGATCAACGCCGTAGCTGTGGCTATTGGTGTTACGCGCACCACATTGTCTAAGCTGGTCAATCAGCATCAAAATGTCAACCTTGAAATGGCTCTACGCCTGGGAAAAGCTTTTAATACAGAGGCGGAAATGTGGATGAACCTACAAAGGGATTATAGTGTTAATAACCCTAAAATACGTATCTTTGATTAGCTACCATTAGCGGAAATGAAAGCTAAATTAGACATACGATCGAATTTGAAAAATGCTCTCTTAAATGAGAAGAAAGTATTAATGTGGTCCTATGATCTAAGCAAAGGAGATCTCGAAGTGCCAGACAAAATTATAGTTGAAAAATATCTTCAATTTGGAAACAAAAGGGAATGGTCATTGCTTAATTCGGCTTTTGATCTTGACTTTATAAAAGAAGTTTGGATTAATAATCTTGTGTATTGCGGTCTTTATGAGGCCAAACAGAGAAGTATTGCAAGATCATTTTTTAATATTAGAAGGCCTGCTGAATATCTTAAGAAACTAAGAAAAGCTCATATTGAAAGATCCATTGCAGAGTGTAACTGAAGATACTCTTAAAGTCCTCAATAAACTCAAATCCTATCCTGAGTTAGATCAATACTTCCTTATCGGTGGTACAGCTTTGGCTATTAGAAATAATGCAAGGTTAAGTGAAGATATAGACCTATTCTATTATAGTATCTATCCAGGGAAAAGACAGCCTCTTCCAAAACTCTAAGAAATTATTCAAAAGCTTAACAAAGATTTTTCATCAATTCAATTTCTCGATAGTGACAAAAAATACTATGCGAAAATGGATTTGGATGGAGTTAAAGTAGAATTGAATTCAGATAATAATTTCCATCGCAGTAGAGAATACGATCGAATAGGAAGAATAAGGCTTCCGGATGAAAAAAGTCTATTAGGGATGAAAATTATATCGCTCCATCTGAGAAGCGCCTGGAGAGATGTGTATGATTTATATGCGTTAAAACAAGATCATAGCTCTATGGATTTCTATGATGGCTATTGTAGTATAATGAGTACTGCCTATGCAGGCTCTAAAGGCAGTGTAGATAAGTTGTTTTTCGTAACAATGGAAAAGCTTGAAGATAAGGCTCTCCTTAATAGAATATATGAGAATGATAAAATTGCCCATCTCAAACCCAAATTTGACCTTAATCCGGAGATCGTAATAGAAGAGTTTAAAGGCTTTACAAAAGCTCTCAAAGAGAAAGTGCTTATTCAGCCAGAAAAAGGATAATAACCAGAGTAGAGGGATGAAGATGTGAAATCTTAAGCAGCCAAATTGTATTGTGGTCTTAACCTCCTTCTTACTTCGTATAGCTGCTGAGAGACATTTTGAGAGCTTGTATTGCACTCTTTAGCTATTTGTTGCACAGAGTATCCATTTACATTCATCGTCTTTAGAATCATCATGGGAATGAAGAAAGACAAAAGGGAAAAAGAGAGGCGAGCGGAAGAACATGCCAGGCACGAGTTAGAGACGAAGCTCCTACAGAAAGAGTTAGAAGAAAAAGAACGGGAAAAACACTAAAAAAACAAAAATAAGGCGTCCTTCGGACATTTTTGATTAAGCCAGAATAGTAACAAAGTTGAATTAAGTGAGGGCAAAAAGTTATTTGTAGAATCAGGGAAAATTGAAATTGGTGAAGCGCAACTGAGTCTTAATGAGTATTTCAATAATAGACGTGATCATGTATTGGGTGAGTTGGTGAACGATTCCCAATATGGGAGTGATGGGATAGCAGTTAAATCAGATGAGGATCTGGAACAAATCAACACTCAAATTACTGAAATCCTTTCCGAGGATATAGGGCTAGTGAATAAGGATTCAACAGTCAGTAAAGTTAAAACTGCAGACACACCCAAAGAATGGGAACAACCTGATGAATCTTCCAAGGTTCCCGATTATTATCAGGACCATAATTTAATGATCCATAAAGGGCGGGTTGGTTACCTGATCCGGCAGGGTGATGAAAGCTATTTTGAACCGATTAGTGGAATAAAGGATGTGTCAAGTGAAAAAATCAGCCTTTTGTCGTCCGCCAATCAGAATAGTTTACCCGGTGAGTTAATAATTCATCTGGATAATCATAAACAACATCTGGACAGGGTAAAACCGACTTATTTACCGATGGAGTTGATTGATATTAACCTTGGCGAAAGATGGCTTAATTAAGGATATATACAACGCATTTGGAAAACATCTGTTTGGAGTAGATATATATATATATATATATATATATATCAGGTCTATTGATGGTTATCGCGTAAAGTTGAGTGGGAAAAGTGTAATCAGTGAAGTAAAAATTTTGGCTCTGTACTTTAAAATATATTTATTATATTTTCTCTTTCAAAGTGATATAAAATGAAAGAAGATATAATAAATAGTCTAAAAAATGAGAGAAAAGTTCTCTCAACTAAGATAGCTGAACTACAAGCAAAGGTAGATGCTATCAATACTCTCTTACCTACTGAAGACCAATTAATAACTGATAAGGAATTAACATTCCCTAAAGGCAAAACCATTGCTCATAAAATAGAGTTTACCCTCTCACAAATTGGGGAAAGTACAGCAAAAGAAATTGCTAACTATATTTTAGAGCATGATGATTCAGTAAATAGAGACACTATACACCAAACGGTTACATTAATTACTTCCTCTCATAGCAAGGAGAGAACAGGTAATATAACTGTAAAGAGTAAAAATGGTAGAAGCAATATATACGGTCTACTTAGCTAAAAAAGAAAAATCAGGTTATGAAATACAAAGGCAATTAGGAGTAACCTATAAAACCGCATGGAAAATGCTAAAACAAATTAGAGTTCTTACAGAAGCAGCAACACAAACGTAGGCTGGACAACCTGGCTGGAGGGGCATGGCATCAAAATCAGCATGGACGGTAAAGGAAGGGCTACTTGATAATGCCTTTATTGAACGGCTTGGGCGCAGTGTAAAACAGGGATATGTATATTTGAATCCGGAAGAAAACGGCCAGGATTTGTGCAAAGGTTTGAAGGTATATTTTGACTATTACAATGGGAGCGTACACAGCAGGGTATTGGCCGAAAGGTTCCTGCCGGGTTGTATCAAAAACCAATGGCAGCATGATTTTTTCTCTTCAAAAGGTATCCGGAGAAAAGAAAAAGAACAGTTGGATTTCAACTAAGAAACCCTGAAAAGTGGTCTGACGATTGGGAAGTACTTCACCTTTCCTTCTTCAATACTTTGAGCTACATTTGTTAACCATCATTATTAATCAATTATCAACAATAAATATCGATTCACATGAAAGTTACAGTAGTAGGAGCAGGTAATGTCGGAGCCACTTGTGCCGACGTTCTTGCCTACCGTGAAATAGCCAACGAGGTAGTAATTGTAGACATTAAAGAAGGGCTGGCCGAAGGAAAAGCACTTGATATTTGGCAGAAAGCTCCCATAAATCTTTATGACACAAGAACTATAGGATTTACAGGGGATTATTCCAAATCTGCTAATTCAGAAGTTGTCGTAATTACCTCCGGCCTTCCTCGAAAGCCCGGGATGTCGCGTGACGATCTCATTAGTACCAATGCTGGTATTGTAAAATCTGTTACCGAAAATGTAATTCAGCATTCGCCAGATGCGATTATCATCATCGTATCAAATCCGCTGGATGTCATGACCTACCAGGCGCATTTGACTTCCGGAAAATCAAGAAACAAAGTAATGGGTATGGCTGGTATTCTTGATACTGCCAGGTATCGTGCATTCTTAGCTGAAGCATTGAATGTTTCCCCAAAAGATATTCAGGCTGTACTTATGGGTGGTCATGGTGACACAATGGTACCATTACCACGATATACCACCGTTGGTGGAATACCTGTTACTGAGCTAATAGATGGGGACAAGCTCCACGCGATTGTAGATAGAACTAAAAGTGGTGGTGGCGAATTAGTGAAATTGATGGGAACGTCTGCATGGTATGCACCTGGTGCAGCAGCAGCTCAGATGATAGAAGCCATAGTTAGAGACCAGAAGAGGGTTTTCCCTGTATGCGTCAATCTGGAAGGTGAGTATGGTATCGAAAATTGTTACTTGGGCGTACCGGTTGTTTTAGGTAAGAACGGAATAGAAAAAGTAATTGAGCTAAAATTAAATGACGAGGAAATGGCGTTGGTCAAAACATCCCAAAGCCATGTCAGAGAGGTTATGCAGGTATTGGATAATCTCGGTTAATAATTAGTCATCCTGAGCCTGTCGAGGGATTCTGTTAGAATCCGATTCTTCGCTTTTCTCAGGATGACGTTATTTATAGCATTCTCCTTCTCCACTTTAATGTCAAAACCTTTTGTAATCTATCGTTCGTCTGCAGGCTCTGGCAAGACCTACACACTTACAAAGGAATATCTAAAGCTTGCGTTTCAAAGACCGGACTACTTTAAGCATATTCTAGCGGTAACTTTTACCAACAAAGCTACTAAAGAAATGAAGGTCAGAATTTTGGCCGTTTTGACTGACCTGTCTAAAGGGCCTCACCCTCTGACATATGAATTGAAGGAATCCTCCGGATTGGGCGACATTCAACTTCAGCAACGAGCCCGGGATATTCTAAGTGAAATCCTTCATAACTATTCCTACTTTTCAATATCTACCATTGACAGCTTCTTTCAGAAAGTAATTCGGGCGTTTGCTAGAGAGACGGGGTTGCAAGGAGGTTTTCGAATTGAGTTAGATGAAAAACAAGTTTTGTCCGAAGTGATTGATAAAGTCTTATTGGAAGTGGGTCAGAATGAAAATCTAACCAACTGGCTAATAAAATTTGCTGAAACGCGGATTGATGATGGCAAGACCTGGGATATGCATAGGGAAATAGGGAATCTGGCTAAAGAGATTTTTAAGGAACAATTCAAGCAGTTTGAGCCTGAGGTTCTTGCCGTGGCAAAAGACCCTGAATTCATTCCGAAATTCCTGTCGGAACTCAATAAAGTAAAACAGGAATTTGAGGACAAATTGCGGCAATTGGGCAAGGAAGGAATGGGAATCATTAAGAAACATAATCTTGATGTTACAGATTTTGCTCATAAGGAAGGAGGTCCTGCCGGGTACATGGAAAAATTGTCCATAGGCAAGATTAATGCACCGGGAATTAGGATTGTAAGCTCATCCCTCGATGTTTCTGCCTGGTATGCAAAGTCAAACCCTACCAAAGGGGCAATCAAACTGGCCACTGAAGACGGGCTGATTGATGTTTTGCAACAGGCAATTCATCACTATAAAAAACACCAGGTACTGTATGAATCATCGCGTGAAGTTTTAAAATACCTCTATACCTACGGAATTTTGGCCGATTTGACCGGAAAACTGGATGAGTACAGAGACGAAAATGAACTGATGTTCATATCTGATGCTGCCGTTTTTTTGAAACAGATAATATCAGACACTGAAACACCTTTTATTTATGAAAAAGCAGGAATGCGTTTCCGTCATTATCTCATTGATGAGTTCCAGGATACTTCGGGATTTCAGTGGGACAATTTCAGGCCTTTAGTTGAAAATGGCCTGGCCGAAAATAATTTCAATTTGGTAGTTGGAGATGTTAAGCAGTCCATCTATCGTTGGAGAGGCGGTGACCTGGATTTGTTGCTTGAAGGTGTTCAGAAAGATATTGGTGAGGGAAGAACGGAGTTTAAGGACCTGACTCAGAATTGGCGAAGCCGCCAGAATATAGTCGACTTTAACAACTCACTTTTTCATTTTGCGCATGAGGTATTAACTAGTCAGGCCAGATTGAAGCTGGAAGAAGTAGCGGATGAAGCGGCTAAAGCACTTCTTATTGATGAGGCAAACAAGATCAGAATAGCTTATGGTGAAGTTGTACAGGAATGTGCAAAGGAGTTTGATGCAGAGGATAGTGGATTTTTGAGATTCAGATTTTTCCCTTTTACCGGATTAAATGGATTAGAATGGAAAGACAACGCCTTAATACAACTTCCTGAAATGGTGGAAGAACTTCAGGATCAAAAATATTCATTAAGAGATATTGCTATTCTGGTTAGAACAAGAGCGGAAGGTAGGGCAGTAGTAGATCATTTTTTGCACTATCATTCCTCCTCCCTGAAAGCAGGTTATAAATACGATGTCATATCATCAGAATCACTTTACCTTGAAAATTCGTCGGTCACCCGATTCCTCATTGCCAGTTTGAATTATATCTACAAGCCTGATGATGCGATTCAAAGAGTTCACATGGCTTATGAATACCAGGTGTATATAAAACCAAATGGGAAAGAACTCAATGATCTGTTTTTCGATTCTGCCAATCAGAGGGATGACCAAAAATTCAGAGAGCAATTTTCAAATAGTTTTTTTGAGTCAATACCGGATCTCCGAAAAAATTCGATTTATCAATTGATGGAAAAAGTCATACGAATATTCGAGTTGGACCACTTTGAAGCCGAAAGGGCATACCTTCAGGGGTTTCTCGATGCAGTCATTGATTTCACTAAAACAGAAAACGATGACATTCTATCTTTTTTGTCCTGGTGGAAACAAATTGGAAGAGAGAGGACGGTAATGGTTTCGGAGGATCAGGATGCTATCAGGGTGATGACCATACATATGGCCAAGGGGCTTCAGTTCAAAGCTGTACTGGTTCCCTTTTGTGAATGGAATCTGGACGGTCTCCAGGGGTTTGATAATATATTATGGAGTCATAATGAGACCCCACCCTTCAACCAGGCACCTTATCTGCCATTGAATTATAGCACAAAGTTAAAGTCGACAGTTTTTTATCGAGCCTTTTACCAGGAACTGGTGAAATCCTACCTTGACAGCTTAAATATTCTGTATGTGGCTTTTACAAGAGCAGAGGAAGTATTAATGGCCTTTTTACCACAGCATCGTAGCCGGGGAGAAATCAAATCAAGTTCAGGCATATTAGATCAGTATTTTGATTCAGAATATAAACTGGACCGGTTCAAGACAAAGTCAGATGAAGATTGTGTCGAATTGTCTTGTGGCAATTATCCATCATTAGGAGTCGAGGAGATCAATAAAAAAACAATTAATCCAGTCTTTTTCGATCACTTTCCCAGTTATGACTGGTCTGACAGACTAACTATTAAGAGAGAATTCACAGCTGTTAATCAAGTTGATAAAGACCACATTGACCCCAATATTATCAAACAGATTTTGCTTGTTTTGGAATCTGTTAATACGTTGGGCAAAACCATTGCTACAAAACTGAATGAAAGCATTGCTCATCAAAATCAGAGAGAGCTAATTGGGAAAGAACTCCATAAATTGATGTCCATCTCTGAGATAGGATCGTGGTTTAAACCATCCGTTGAAGTTGCTATGAGTGCAACTATTATTGTTCCCGGCCAGGGAGAGTTCAACGTTGATAGAATAGTTTATAATGAGGACAAAATTGATCTGATTCAATACGCCATTGGTGATATGACGGTGGAAGAGGTAGAATCTTTTAAGAAAACAATAGATTTTTTCAAAACGGGAGACAGAGAGGTTAATGGCCAGGTTCTAAACCTTTTAACCAATGAAATAATTGATCCGAAGTAATGGCTGATTCCAGCACTTTTCTTGACGACATCATCATAGACCTTAATAAAAAGAAGGTTGATTGGAAGCATACTACCCTTGTTTTTCCAAATAAAAGAGCTGGTCTGTTTTTCAGAAAGTATCTCTCTGAACATTTGAAGGAACCCTCATTGTCTCCAAAGATTGACAGCCTCGAAGAATTTGTTCTTCATTTCTCGGATTCTGTTTTATCCGGTCAGTTAGGCCTGGTATTTGATTTATTTGAAGTTTATAGAAAAATAAACCCGGGGGCCGAGAGTTTTGACCGCTTTTATTATTGGGGTGAAATGCTGCTCAGGGATTTCGAAGACATCGACCAGCATTTGGTTGATCCCCGCCAGATTTTTAGGGGAGTAAAAGATCAGAAGGAACTCGAAGAGAATTTCCGGTTTTTGGATTCCGGGCATATTAAGGTAATCCAATCTTTTTGGTCCAGTTTTTTGCCTAAAACATCTGACCAGCAAATCCAATTTCTGAGGCTGTGGGAAGTACTGTATCAAGTGTACAGCGAATTCAAAGAGAAGTTGAAGGAAAGGAATGAAGGCTATAAAGGGATGCTCTATCGAGAGGTGCTTTCATTCCTGGACTTGAAAGTAAAAACATGGAATAAGGGTAAACTTGTATTTGCCGGATTCAACGCCTTGACCAAGGTTGAAAAGGAGATTATCAAATACTTTGTTAACCAGGAACAAGCAAGTTTATACTGGGATTATGACGATTATTATTTGAATGATAATCTTCAGGAAGCAGGTGAATTCTTACGGACATACAAGGCAGATAGTAGTTGTGCTAAATCGTTTGGCGACCAACCAAGAGATTATTTTCTAAAAACAACCAAAGAATTCAAATCCGTAGGTGTTCCGTTGAGGATTGGTCAGGCAAAAGTAACTGGCAAATTATTGGCCGGGGAGGAAGGGCTGAACGATGAAAAAACAGTTGTCGTTCTGGCCGATGAGGGAATGCTCTTTCCTGTTTTAAACAGTGTCCCACCGTCCGTTGCAGACATCAACGTCACTATGGGCTTCCCATTGAAGCATACACCTCTATACAGCCTGTTACAGGCACTGCTGGAGTTGCAGCAAAATCTACGACCTGGTAAGGACGATACAACATACTTTTACTATCGACACGTACTGTCATTACTTCGGCATCCCTACATTATTGAGGCTTATAGCGAAGAAGTAAAGGAGATAGGGGATAAGATAGAGACATTCAATAAGGTCCATGTTGGTTCCGAGTGGTTAAAAGATCATCATCCGTTTTTTGGAGAGATCTTTATTGCCATAGACGAAAAGACTTTGCCTTCTTATGTGGAGACAATACTGGTCAAAATTGTTGACCAGGACACTGATAGTCTGGAGAAGGAGTATATCCATCATTTCTTACAGCAACTCAGGCGGCTAAGTGATCTGGTAGCTGACAGAAAGGTGAAGCTGAAGATGAGTATTTTTTTGAAGCTCTTTCGACAGATCATGCAAAACCTGAAACTGCCATTTAGTGGCGAACCTTTGAAAGGTTTGCAGATTATGGGAATCCTGGAGACAAGGAACCTTGATTTCGAAAATGTGATTATCCTGTCGATGAATGAAGGTTCCTGGCCACACGAGAATCGCTCCTCGAGTTTTATCCCTTACAATATTAGAAAGGCCTTTGAACTTCCAACATTTGACCAGCAGGAATCCATTTATGCCTACCTTTTTTATAGACTGATGCAGCGAGCAAAGAGGGTATGGTTTATGTACAATACGGAAGAGGATTTTAACCTGAAGGGAGAAATAAGCAGGTACGTCAGGCAACTGGAATTAGAATCAGGTTATGAGGTTCAACATCAATTATTGACACTTCCGGTTAATATTGTTCCGCCTCAGCCCATTACCATTAAGAAGAATAGCACTGTAATGGAGGAGTTGAAACAATACACCACTTCTGCAGAGAACCCCAAAAGGCTAATAACTCCTTCTGCGCTGAACATTTATCTCGATTGTCGCTTAAAATTTTATTTCAGGTACATCACGAAACTTTACAAACCTGAAGAAGTTAAGGAAGAGATTGATCCGGGCTCATTTGGTAATATCCTTCACTTGACAATGGAACTCCTATATAAGAACTTCACTGAGGAAAAAGGCCATAACCACATAAAGGAGGAGGACATCACCGAGCTTAGAAAACAATTACCTGATATTGTGGCCCATGCCTTCAGGAAACATTATGGTTTGATTTCTGATCAGGATTTCAAATTTGAGGGAAGGAATATTATTGCCCGATCAATCATCCTGAAATTTGCCAACGCTATCCTGGATAAAGACACCGTTTATGCGCCTTTTGATGTGATTGGGTTGGAAGTTGGTGAGCGGGAAGGATTTGTCCTTGAATTGCCAGTTGGCCTGAATACCACGGTGGCTCTCAAGGGCACTATTGATCGTGTAGACTTGAAAGACAATGTCATTAGGGTGATCGACTATAAAACAGGGAAGGATGAGAAAAAGGCAGGGGACCTGGCTTCTTTGTTTGATCGTGACGATAAAAAACGCAATAAGGCAGCCATGCAGGTGCTCTATTATGCATTAATATTTTACCACAGATACCCTGAAATGGACTACGCCATTATGCCGGGCATCTTCAATAGCCGCGAACTTTTTAGTGACGAGTTCGATGTCAAAATAAAAATGGCCAATGATAAAGGAGGCTATTCCCAGATTTGGGATGCCAGGCCATTGCTTCAGGAATTTGAAAGTGAATTGTCTGGGTTGCTTCGGGAAATTTTTGATCAAACTGAAGATTTTGGTCAAACTGAAGATGTGAAGAAGTGTCGCTGGTGCCCATACAAAGGAATTTGCCATCGGGGATAAGGATCAATTTGGTTGCATTGAAGGGGTGATTTGTGGAACTTGTTAGTAATAACAACAACTAAAACAAAACGATCCCATGAAAACAGCCTTCCTATTACTTGCTTCTTTTTTCATTTTTGGCTTTGCCTTCACCCAGGATAAAAAATCTTGGTGCCTGATCATGAAGGACTTGCCTGACATTCCGGGAAGATATCCCTGATGCCTGCTGGTTTGGTGACTTGGAACAATTGCGATTAATTATTGAAAAACGGAGATGGGATTATAACCATCATCACCCGCATAGTGATATAGCTCACTTAAGGGTCAATCTCCGGTACGCTACTATTCAGAAGAAGTAGCGAAAGGAAAATAAGACATGGCAAAACAAAGCATATTGAAAAAAGTTCCATTTAGAGTGGTCTGATAATTGGTAAGGCTACCCTGCCAGGGTTTTTATCTCACAGAATGGGCAAGATGGTGCTCCATTAAATATTCGGCAATCTGAACAGCGTTGGCCGCAGCACCTTTTCTTAAATTATCAGCGACGATCCACATATTAACCGTACCGGGCTGAGTTTCATCTCTCCGAATTCGACCAACAAAAACGTCATCCTTTTTATGTGATGTAATGGGCATCGGGTACACATTATTTTGAGGATCGTCCTGGATGATAACACCTTCTGTGCCATTCAGTATCTCTCTAATTTCATCCAATGTGTAATCTTCTTTGAACTCTACATTAACCGCTTCCGAATGCCCCCCTACAGTAGGTATTCTCACACAAGTGGCAGTCACTTGCACATCATTATCGTCTAGAATCTTCTTGGTTTCGTTGACCATTTTTATCTCCTCTTTAGTGTAGCCATCTTCCTGAAAAACATCGATGTGAGGAAGCGCATTCATATCAATTTGATGCGGATAAACCTTTTTACCGGTTCTGCCTGCCCGCTCATCCATCATCTGCTCTACAGCTTCTTTTCCAGTCCCTGAAACAGATTGATAAGTAGAAACAACAATTCGTTTGATGCCAAATCTCCTATGGAGTGGTGCCAGGACCAATACCATTTGAATGGTAGAGCAGTTGGGGTTGGCTATTATCCGGTCGTCAATCCTTAATATTCCGGCATTGATTTCAGGCACTATCAATTTGTGACGTGGGCTCATTCGCCATGCAGACGAGTTGTCAATAACCACAGCCCCCGCTTCCTCAAATTGTGGTGCCCATTCCAGGGATGTAGTTCTCCCGGCTGAAAAAATTGCTATATCAGGCTCTTCACTGATCGCATCATCCATCCCAATCACGGAGTAGTTCTTACTCATAAACTTCACAACTTTCCCCATGGATTTAGGAGAAGCTACAAGCAACAATTTATCAAAAGCTACATTTCTTGCCCTGATTACTTCAAGGATTTCTTGCCCTACTAATCCGGTCGCACCGACTATCGCAATTTTCATATCTTAATTTTATTTTCAATGGTGACATGAAATCTTTGATTAAATCTTCATTGTGGTAATTAAAAAGATGACTTTACCGCCGATTTCATTTTACAAGTACAAATATGAGAATCATTTTGGGCCAAGTAAGAGATTAATTTCTTCAACACTGTTCCGTTACAATAAATTCAATGCAAAATTAATATATTTGACTGGCATCACCGCAATGAAGCATTTTACCTTTTTAATATATTTTCTAATTACCAGTCTGAATGGTATTGGCCAAATTGCTCAGTATTCATTTGATAAATCCACCAGCAACAAAATGAGCTTACCACCAGACGACCAACCTATCAATGGAAATCTAAGTGATGTTAGCCGAGGCACGGGTGTTAGCCCCACTCCTCGGGCAGATAAATTCAGCTCAAAAAGCTGGTCTACTGATGTCCTTGATCCTGATGACTATTATACATTTATCATTTCTTCCAATTCGGGATTCGAGCTTACGCTCACTTCAATAGTTTTTGATGAAAGAAGATCTGGTTCAGGAATACGAAATATCTCCGTACGTTCAAGCCTTGATGAATTTGAAGTTGACTTAGTCACCATTAATGTACCTGATAATACCAATATACGGAATCAGACAGTTAATCTTGATGGAACATTTTCTAACTTATCAAATTCAGAATCTGTAGAATTCAGAATCTATGGTTATAGTGCGGAAAGTGCTTCCGGCACCTGGTGGGTTGATAATATTAAGCTATTTGGAGTAATTGCCGCTCCTGACACTGAACCTCCTGGAGTTACTCTGATAGAAGTTCTTAGCTCCAATAGTATAAAAATTGATTTCAATGAGGGAGTTGACCAATCCTCAAGTGAGAATGTCTCTAATTATATTCTAAATGAAAATATTAACCCCGTCAGTGCGTCAAGGCAGATTGTCATCTCTCAAGTCACGCTGATTTTCACCGATGAATTTGCAGATGGAATTTTAAACAATTTGGTAGCCTCAAACATTAAAGACTTAGCCGGAAATAATTCAACCGGCTCATCTGAAGACTTTATATTCAACCTTATCTCAAAAGCCAATTTCAAGGACATTGTTATCAATGAAATCATGGCCGATCCTACTCCTGTAGTAGGACTTGTTGATGCTGAATACGTTGAATTGTTCAATGCCAGCACTAAAAAGATAGATTTAAAAAATTACACACTTAATGACGACGTTATCCTCACATCTGAGCACATTCTACTCCCTGGTGAGCATGTTGTTCTTACTGATGACTCCAATGCTGGATTATTCACTGGAGATGTGATAGAAATGCCAACGATGGGTGCTCTAACTAATTCGGGGGAAAAATTAGTATTGCGAGATGAAGATAGTTCATTGGATATTGACACTCTAACCTATGATACATCCTGGTATGGTGATTCAGACAAAAATGATGGCGGCTATTCACTGGAGCGTGTAGGTCCAATTACTCCATGTGGAGAAAATTTTAGCTGGAAAGCCTCTCAAAATCAGCTCGGGGGAACCCCGGGCTTAGTCAATTCTGTTGCTGGTAGTACTATTGAAACGCCCGAGGTTTCGATCACGATGTTTCAAACCATCAACAATCAATCTCTTCAAATTGAGTTTAGCATAGCACCAACAAATGTTGTCCAGTCCAATGATATCTCCGTACCTGGTCTGAATGTTGAAAGTATTCAGCATACTGCCGAATCAAATTCTATAACCATCCAGTTTTCTGAGAAGATGACGGATGGAACTTTTTATAACCTGACAATTAGTCGTCTTACAAAATGTGACGGTGCCGTGCTTGACGATTTTGCAATTACCTTTGGGGAAGGTGCAACACCTGGGTACAATGACCTCTTGATAACAGAGATTATGGCCAACCCCAATGAGGAAGGTGGTCTTCCGGAAGCCGAATACCTCGAGATTTTTAACCCAACAAAAAAGACAATTAGTCTTGAAGGTATTGAGCTTTCAGATATTTCAACCTCTACGAACTTGCCAGCTTCATTAATTGCTCCAGACCAGTACCTCATACTCACACCAAACTCTAGTGCTGAAGAGTTAAGTGTGTATGGTGATGTAGTGGGAGTTTCAAACTGGCCCTCCTTAAATAATGCAGCTGATGTAATTAGTCTCTCTATTAATAACGATATCGTTTTTTCAATTTCCTATAAAGAAACATGGTACAAAGATTCAGATAAGGAAGAAGGTGGTTGGTCATTGGAAATGATCGATATCACTAATCCATGTGGTAGAATTGAGAATTGGTCATCATCCGGCAATGTTACTGGCGGTTCGCCTGGCTCTGTAAATTCCATATTAACTGCTAATCCTGACAATTTTGGTCCAAAACTAGTCGATAGCTTCGTAGAAGGTAATCAGGTTAGCCTCCGTTTTAGCGAAAAACTTCGTCCGGATCTCAATTCAATAGATTTAAGTATTGAGCCGCCACTGGTTGTGGAAACATCCTCTTTATCAAGACCTTCGGATGTTATGATCGTTATCTCCACACAAGAAGAAATCGAGCCAAAAACAATTTATGAAATTCAAGTCGGCAACATCACGGATTGTTTAGGAAATCTGATTCAGGCGGATCATTCCAGTGCCACATTCACACAGCCTGAAAATGGTGACCCATTCGATGTGGTCATTAATGAAATCTTATTCAATCCAAGACCTGGCGGGGTTGATTTTGTAGAGATATTCAATCGGAGCGATAAATATATTAATCTCAAAAATTGGTCAGTGGGAAACAAAGGGGTAGACAGCTTGAATAATCAAATGACTATAACTGAAGATAATTTACTTTTGTCTCCGGCCTCCTATGTAGTACTAACCGAAGATCCTGTAATTCTCAAAGCTGATTATTCCATGGGTGACGGATCAAAATTCATTGGCATGGATCTACCAGCATTTCCAAACGATCAAGGCAACGTTACTTTGATAGATCAATTGGACAATTTGATTGATTCATTCGACTATGATGAGGCTCTCCATTTGTCATTATTAGATGATTTCGAAGGAGTCAGTCTCGAAAGGGTGTCTAAAGAATTACCCAACCAAAATCCCGACAATTGGAAATCTGCGGCCAGTACAGTAGGTTTTGCTACTCCCGGGAGAAGGAATTCACAGTTACTGGAATCTGTAACTAATTCAAAAACGCTTTCAGTATCACCACAAGTTATCATTCCTGATAACAATGGTATTGCAGACTTCGCTACTATCCACTACACCTTCCAGAATGGCAATAATATAGCCTCAGTCTCCATCTTTGATGCTTTCGGCAGACCAGTCAAACGACTTATAGAGAATGCCAGTATACCTGCTACTGGTTTCATTACCTGGGACGGTACAAACGATCGATTACAAAAGGTCAGAATTGGGTATTATATCATCCATTTTGAGGTTTACGATGCCGCTGGAAATGTCAGAATTTTAAAAGATAGAATTGCTGTAGGAACCCCATTTTAAGATTACTCCTGTCAGCATTTCAGAATCAACCAAAACCACCGTATTTTTCTGAATCCTGGAAGATGACCCACCATTACCTCAATTTTATAAATCTCAACTTGCCCTACGAAATGGGCAAGACAGAGAGGAGATTTGGATTGCTTACCTGGGATCAATTTATGACATCACTCCCTCCCGACATTGGAAGAATGGCATCCACTATGAACATTGGGCAGGTCAGGATTTAACTGATGAATTGGCCGATGCTCCTCACGCCGAAGAAGTCTTTAAAAGGTATCCCAAAATTGGTTTATTAAAAGATTAATTGGAACTGTTTGATTTGTTTGCTGAAATTCAAAACAGTTTTACATTTACACTCCTCTTTTGAGGAGATATGGGATCTTAGCTCAGCTGGTTCAGAGCACTTGGTTTACACCCAAGGGGTCATAGGTTCGAATCCTATAGGTCCCACATATTTTTTTGCCCAGCCACTGGCTGGGCTTTTTTATGCCACTTTGCATTAAAAAAACCCTCAAAGTATTTCAGTTAGCGAGACTCACCAAATCTGTATAAAATGTTCGGTATTGCTAATTATATATAGTTTTCTTATTTTTACAGAAAAAAGCCATGAATTGTCCTAAGTGTTCAAACAGTGCTGTTATTAAATCCGGCAAGATAAAAGGAAAACAAAGGTATAAGTGTAAAAAATGCGGCTACCACTATACGGTACAACAAAAATCTACGGCCAAACCAAAAGAGTTGAAAAAATACGCCCTGCAATTATATCTTGAAGGGTTGGGTTTTCGGTCAATCGGTAGAATACTCAACGTGAGCAATGTATCTGTGTTAAACTGGATAAGGGGTTTTGGCCAGGAAGTGCAGTCCTTGTCCAATAGCGGTTCCGAAGTGGATTTCGTAGAGCTTGACCAGATGCACAGCTACATTGGAAACACTATTGCTGGATTTGGATGGCTGTTGATCGATAGGGGAAAAAGTTCATCAATTTCGTTATTGGCCACAGAAGTACTGAGAGAGCAAAAAAGCTCTGGGGGCTAATAGGCACTAACCAGATGAATACCATAGCAAGTGATTACCGGAAGTCATACGAGCACATTGTCCCTAAAGACACACACATTCAATCAAAAGCAGAAACTTTCACCGTAGAAGGCTATAATAGCTTGTTCAGGCATTTTTTGGCAAGAATGAGAAGAAAATCAAAGTGCTGTTCAAAAAGTATTGAGATGCTTACTTTATCCGTTTTGCTTTTGATGCATCATCGAAATGAAATATTAACTATATTTAATTAGCAATGCCAGTAGTTTTAAGCTCCGCTACTGATCCCTATTTACAAATAGAGAGCGATCTTAAGTTAACCAGAAGAATTATCGAGATTATATTAAAGCACAAGTTTCCTGTACATGTCATTACCCGATCAGACTTAATTTGCAGAAATTTGGAGCTTTAAAAAGAAATTGATGCCCAGACAATCCTACCTACAGATTTGCAGAACAAACTTGATAATGGTGTTTTTGTGACTTTTCCCTTCTCCACAATTAAAAGTGATGTAAGTCAAATATTTGAACCGGGCAACCAAACCAGTGAATAGGCTAAAGGCACTAAAAATCATTTCAACATCCGGATTTGCTCACGGGCGTTAGTATGATGTCTCTTCTGCCATATTATAACTGACACCGAGGATGAAATAATGATGATGATAGAGGCCTTGAGAGAAAGTGGTGCAAAGTATATTATACCAGCATCTCTTACACTCCCCGGTGAAGGGAGCTTCGGACAGCAAGCCATTGATGCTCCATGCAATTGAAAAGTATTACCCGGAGTTAAAACCAAAATATGATGCGCTATATAGGAAGGATTTTGGGCCTCTCCGCTCATATGCGAAGATCGTGGAAGAAACAGCTAAAGGACTTATTAAGAAAAGCGATCTTAGAACGACCATTATGAAGTGATTGAAACATTTTGCCCTACAGAGTACATTTAAATTATCAGGAGTGTATTGTTTTTAAAAAAACTGTTTCTACTTTAGTGCCTTCAATGAAAAGAAAATCAAACATGAACAATTGGTGGTGGTACAAGGAAGAATTCCATGCATGAACAGGTTGTTGATTAAATCATAAACAAAAAAGCCCGCTGTTCAGTGGGCTTTTTTTATGCCCTGAATTAATGAAAAAGACAATACTTAAAACAAATCACAGAAAACTTTTAGCAGATACTGTAACCCCGGTGAGTATTTACTTAAGGCTAAGGGATCGATTTGCCAATTCTGTGCTACTTGAAAGCTCCGACTATCATGGACAAGAAAACAGCTTTTCATTTATCTGTTGCGATACAATTTCCGAATTCTCCTCAGATGGAAAATCAGTGAGGATAGAGAAGCCGGATAGTGAGACCATCGCAAAAAAACTGAATTATCCTTCAGAACTTAAAGAGCTCCTGACATCTTTTATCGGCTCATTCGCATCAGATACGGAGCCATTTAAATTCATTACCAATGGATTGTTTGGATACATGGCTTTTGATGCGGTTCAGCACTTTGAAGAAATAGAGTTCAATGATGAGAAATACTCAGAATTTGACATTCCAGTAGTTCGATACCAGGTATTTCGGTACGTCATAGCCCTAGATCATTTCAGAAATGAGTTGTATGTAATGGAACATAATCCTGATAGTGAACAGAAAAATGGTTTAGATGAGTTGGTTTCACTCATAATGAGTAAAAACGTCCCATCTTATGATTTCGGTACCTCCCAGGATTCAATATCTAACTTCACCGATGAGGAGTATTTGAATATTGTAAAGGAGGGCATGAATCATTGCAATCTGGGAGATGTATTTCAGGTTGTACTTTCCCGACGATTCTCGAGGGATTTCCATGGAGATGAATTCCAGGTTTACAGGGCACTTCGGTCCATTAACCCTTCTCCGTATCTGTTTTATTTTGATTATGGCAGTTATAAAATTTTCGGATCCTCCCCGGAAGCACAAATTGTGATTAAAGGGGATCAAGCTACTATTTATCCAATTGCCGGTACTTTTAAGAGAACAGGTAATGATCAGGCAGATGCGGAATGGGCTAAGAAACTCTATGATGACCCAAAAGAAAACTCAGAACATGTGATGCTGGTTGATTTGGCCAGAAACGATCTGAGCAAAAGTTGCAATGATGTTAAGGTAGAGACCTACAAGGAAGTTCAATACTATTCCCATGTGATTCATTTGGTATCCAAAGTGACTGGCACACTTGCCGGGGGAAAACATCCCTTTGAGGTCGTAGCCAGTACATTCCCTGCTGGTACACTTTCTGGTACCCCCAAACATCGAGCAATGCAATTGATAGATCAATACGAAACTGTCAAAAGGGGCTATTATGGAGGGGCTATTGGTTTTATGGGGTTTAATGGTGATTTTAATCATGCCATAGCCATCCGCTCCTTTTTGAGTCAGAAGAATAAGCTCTTCTACCAAGCGGGTGCTGGAGTGGTTGCTAAGTCAGTTCCTGAAAACGAGCTTCAAGAGGTTTATAACAAAGTTGCCGCCCTTGAGTCGGCAATTTCTATGGCTACAGAATTGAATAATTAAGAAGATGAAAATACTAGTCCTCGATAATTACGACTCTTTTACTTATAACCTGGTTCATTTGGTTAGAGAATTAGGGGACGCAGATGAAATGGAGATTTTCCGCAATGACAAGATCGGGCTGGATGAAGTGGAAAGGTTTGATAAGATTCTATTATCACCAGGGCCAGGTCTTCCAAAAGATGCTGGAATTATGCCTGCTTTGATTAAAAAATACGCTTCATCAAAGAACATCTTAGGGATTTGCCTGGGGCATCAGGCAATCGCCGAAGCTTTTGATGCAAAGCTGTACAACATGCCAGTAGTCTTACATGGAATTGCAGATCAGGTAGAGTTAACCGGAGATCATAACCTGTTTGAAGGACTACCCAGAGAGTTTTCGGTATGCCGATATCATTCGTGGACTGTTATTCCAGAATCTCTGAATGGATCTTTGCAGGTCACTGCTGTTGATGCAAATCAAAATGTGATGGGGCTACGACATATTGATTATAATGTTAATGGATTGCAATTCCATCCGGAGTCCGTGATCACCGAATATGGAAAGGAAATTATGGGTAACTGGTTAAAACAATAAAATGAAAGACGTACTAAATCGATTGTTTAGATACAAATCTCTTACCAGAGAAGAGGCCAGAGAGGTTTTGGTGAAATTGGCTAAAGGAGAATTTAACAATAGCCAGATGGCCGCCTTTCTTACGGTCTATTTGATGAGATCAATCACTGTGGAGGAATTGGAAGGTTTCAGAGAGGCCATGCTGGGATTATGTATTCCTGTTGAAATAGAAGAATACGAGGCAACAGATTTATGTGGTACCGGTGGAGATGGCAAGGACACTTTTAATGTGTCTACGTTAGCTTCTTTTGTTGTAGCGGGTGCGGGACAAAATGTAGCAAAGCATGGCAATAATGGTGTTTCCTCAGTTTGTGGTTCAAGCAATTTATTAAATCATTTTGGATATCAGTTTACCAGTGACATGGGTAAGTTGAAGCAAAGCCTTGATCAGTCAGGCATATGCTTTTTACACGCTCCATTGTTTCATCCTGCCATGAAAAATGTGGCTCCCATAAGAAAGGAGCTTGGTGTTAAAACATTTTTTAACATGTTAGGTCCCATGGTGAATCCATCCTTTCCTGACCGTCAACTGGTTGGAGTATTCAGTCTTGAGTTAGCCAGATTGTATGGTTACCTCTATCAAAAGACAGATTGTCGGTTTTCGGTATTATACTCTCTTGATGGATACGATGAGATATCTCTGACAGGTCCCTTTAAAATGATTAGCCAGGAAGGCGAAAAACTCATGGATGGACGTGATTTGGGTTTTTCCAATCATATACCTTCCGAACTCTCTGGTGGGGTTACGATTGAAGATTCGGCGAAAATCTTTGAGGATATTCTTCGAGGTAAGGGCACACAAGCACAAAACGAAGTGGTAATTGCCAATGCTGGAATGGCTATTAGCTGTGGGAAAAAAGTAAGCATTGAAGATGGTATTGAGGAAGCAACTAATTCATTGAAAAGTGGAAGCGCATTGAAGACGTTTAAATTAATGATCGACCCGAAAAAGATGATCTCTCTACATGACTAATTGAAGAATGGGAACAATATTAGATAAAATAGTTGCCGGGAAGAAGAAAGAAGTAAATGCCAATAAGAAGAGATTCCCTTCCAACTCATTGGAAAACACAGACTTTTTCAAAAGAAAATGCCTATCAATGAAAGACTTCATTAGAAAACCTGATTTGAGTGGCATTATAACTGAGATTAAAAGAAAATCGCCCTCTAAGGGGATAATAAATGATGATTTTTCTGTTGAACAAGTATCGGCAGGCTATGTCACTGCTGGGGCCTCGGGGTTATCGATATTGACTGATCATGTTTTTTTTGGAGGATCGAATGAAGACCTTCTAACTGCCCGAAAAATAAACTCATGCCCAATTCTCAGGAAAGACTTTATCATTGACGAATACCAGATTATTGAGGCAAAATCCATGGGAGCCGATATTATATTGCTCATTGCTGCCTGTCTGCCATCAGATGAATTGAAAAATTTCGCTGCTTTTGCCAAATCTTTAGGGTTGGAGGTCTTGATGGAAGTTCACAATCAACAAGAACTGGATAAAAATCTTAATGAGCACCTTGATATGGTAGGCGTAAATAACCGCGACTTAAAAACCTTTAAGAAATCTGTCGAAACTTCTTATGAACTTGTAGACAAGATACCTGATGAAATCTTGAAAATATCTGAAAGTGGTCTTCAGTTCCCTGAAACTTTGATCGATCTCAAAAAAGTTGGATTTGAAGGGTTTCTGATAGGTGAAAATTTCATGAAGCATGATAAACCGGAATTGGTCTGCCGGGATTTCATTACACAATTGCGTGATTTGGAAAATGTCCAAACCAAATCGCCGGTATGAAACTGAAAATCTGCGGTATGAGGGACAGGGCGAATATTCAGGGCCTGGGTCAACTTGAGATAGATTTCATTGGATTAATATTCTATGAGAAGTCACAGCGATTTGTAGCTAATGAGGAAGAGCTTAATCCCCTTAATTTACCATATTCAATTAAGAAAGTTGGCGTTTTTGTAAACGCTGGTATAGACTATATTCTTGAAAAAGTGAATCAATTTGGGCTTGACTACGCCCAATTGCACGGTGAGGAATCGTTTGATTTTTGTAAATCTCTGAAGGAGAAAGGAATAGGAGTGATCAAGGTATTTTCAGTCAGTGGAGAGCTACCTGAAAATCTAATTAGTCAATACGAACCTGTTGTGAATTTCTTTCTCTTTGATACAAAAACATCAAAATACGGGGGCTCAGGTGTAAAGTTCAATTGGGATTTACTAAACGACTACTCTTTTGAAACTCCGTATTTTTTGAGTGGAGGAATAAATGCAAAAGATATACATGATATTATCAAAAAGAATCTGCCGGGTTTGTTCGCCATCGACGTGAACAGTGGAGTCGAAATTGGACCAGGAATTAAGGATTTGAAAAAAGTGAAATTGATTACTGAGGTGATAAAAAAGGTTTCAAAAATGAATGAACATTCAAAATACACCGTAGACGAAAGAGGTTATTACGGAAACTTCGGGGGTGCTTATATCCCTGAGATGCTCCAGCCCAACATGGAAGAACTGCAGACCGAATACCTCAAAATAATTACTGAACAGGCTTTCCAGAATGAATTTCACAAATTATTGAAAGACTATGTAGGCCGACCGACACCGCTTTATTTAGCTGAAAGACTTTCAGAGAAATATGATGCTAATATTTATTTGAAGCGCGAGGATCTTTGTCACACTGGTGCCCATAAGATTAACAATACCATTGGTCAGATTATTTTGGCCAAAAGACTGAAGAAAACAAAAATTATAGCGGAAACGGGAGCGGGCCAACACGGTGTGGCCACAGCAACTGTATGCGCTCTGGCAGGAATAAAATGTATTGTTTACATGGGCAAAGTTGACATGGAGCGTCAGCGTCCTAATGTAGAGCGGATGAGAATTTCAGGAGCAGAAGTAAGACCAGCTACATCCGGAAGCCAGACCTTGAAAGATGCCACAAATGAGGCATTACGCCACTGGATCAATGATCCATGGGATACCCATTATATTATTGGTTCCGTAGTAGGTCCACACCCTTATCCCGATATGGTAGCCCGATTTCAGTCTGTCATCAGCAAAGAGATTAAATGGCAATTGATAGAACATACAGGTAGGGAAAATCCCGATTTTGTTATGGCCTGTGTGGGAGGAGGTAGCAACGCCATGGGAGCTTTTTACCATTATTTGGACGAGAGGGGTGTCAAATTAATAGCAGTGGAAGCCGCAGGTAAAGGCGTAAATTCAGGTAAGTCAGCTGCCACAACTCAATTGGGCAAAGAGGGTATTTTACATGGCAGCCGATCACTGGTTATGCAAACGGAAGATGGTCAGGTGATTGAGCCACATAGCATTTCAGCAGGCCTTGATTACCCAGGTATAGGCCCAATCCATGCCCACCTGTTTCAGAGCAAAAGAGCACAGTTTCTTAACGTAACTGATGAAGAGGCCATGAAAGCCGGCATTCAACTAAGCAGACTGGAAGGAATAATCCCTGCCATAGAATCCGCACATGCACTGGCAGCATTGGAGCAGCTACAATTTAATTTGAACGACAATGTTGTATTGAATCTTTCAGGACGGGGAGATAAAGATTTAGAAACCTATATCAAATGGGGTAACTACTAATTAATAGAATTTCTCGTAGAGAATATGAGACATATACGCCTTGTTTGGTTATATTGATTGCCATGAAGGAATTCGAAAATAAAACTGTTTTTATTACGGGGGCTAGTCGGGGTATTGGATTGGCTATTGGCAAAAGACTCGCCCGGGAAGGAGCCAATATTGTGATTGCCGCAAAAACCGCTGAAGCCCATCCTGAATTGCCTGGCACCATTTATTCGGCTGCTGAAGAAATTGAAGAGGCAAGAGGAAAGGCATTGCCTCTTGTTGTTGACATTCGATTGGAGGAGCAAATCCGGGATGCGGTGGACAAGGCTGTTAAGATGTTTGGGGGAATTGACATCTGCATCAATAATGCAAGTGCTATTAGCTTGACTCCAACATTGCAAACAAACATGAAGCGTTATGATTTAATGCACCAGGTAAATACCAGAGGAACTTTCCTCACTTCAAAAATTTGTATTCCACATTTAATGAAATCGGACAATGCGCATATTCTCAATATTTCACCCCCATTAAATATGGAAACTAAATGGTTTGCACCTCATCTAGCTTATACCATGGCGAAATTTGGAATGAGTATGTGTGTTCTTGGCATGGCTGGGGAACTCCATGAACATAATATAGGTGTAAATGCATTGTGGCCTAAAACTACTGTAGCCACAGCTGCTGTTCAAAACCTTCTTGGGGGCGATGCAATGGTCAGATCGTCGAGAAAACCTGAAGTGATGAGTGATGCAGCTTATTACATACTGAAGCGCAAAAGCTCTGAAACTACCGGAAATTACTTTATTGATGAGGAGGTCTTAAATGAAGAAGGAATAAAGAACCTCAGTCATTATAATGTTGTGCCGGGCAATGACTTAATGCCAGATTTCTTTATATAAGTAAACCAATCAAAAAAACCAGGATGACGGCTAAAACCACTCGCCTCAAATCCCAAAAGAAAAAAACGCCAACACTCGTTCAAAACGACGGTTGGCTGGAACCTTATTCTGAAGAAATTCAAAGAAGGATTGACAGTTTTGAAGATGAATTGAATAATTATAAAAAAGTAAGTGGAGGGCTCAGGGAATTTGCCGGCGGTCACCATTTTTCAGGATTTAACTACGACAAAAAGAAGCATGGATGGTGGTACCGCGAATGGGCTCCTAAAGCACAAAAACTAAACCTTGTTGGTGATTTTAACAATTGGGATAGAACCTCAAACCCGCTCAAAAAAATAGCGGGTGGCAGTTGGGAAATCTTTTTACCTGATGAAAAATATAAGGAAAAGTTATTACATGATTCTGGCGTGAAAGTTCATATAGTGGCAGCAAATGGAGCACTGGACCGCATGCCTGCTTACATTGAAAGAACAGTTCAGCCTGAAGGGGAAATCGATTTTGTCGGGAAGTTCTGGAATCCTGCAAAACCTTTCCAATGGACGGATAAAGAATATTCCCCCGAAAAATCATGTGAAATGCCCCTTATTTATGAGTGTCATATTGGAATGGCTCAGGAAGAAGAAAGAGTTGGAACATTCCGTGAATTTACAGACAAAGTTCTTCCAAGGATAAAAGATTTGGGGTACAATGCCATCCAGACGATGGCAATCCAGGAACATCCGTATTATGGCTCTTTTGGATATCATGTCAGTAGTTTTTTTGCAGTAGCAAGCAGGTTTGGTACACCAGATGATTTCAAGTACCTGGTTAATAAGGCACATGAGTTGGGTATGGCAGTCATCATGGATCTGGTTCATTCCCATGCAGTAAAAAATGTAGCTGAAGGATTGAATGAATTTGATGGTACAGATGACCAATATTTTCATCATGGAGGTAAAGGTTATCACAAGGCATGGGACAGTAAGCTATTTAACTATGGCAAGTGGGAAGTAAAGCAATATTTACTATCCAATGTCAGGTATTGGATTGAGGAATATCATGTCGATGGTTTCCGTTTCGACGGAGTTACTTCTATGATGTATCATCACCACGGCGACGGCGTATCATTTAACAATTATGACAAGTATTTTGCTTCCGGTGTTGACTGGGACAATCTATTGTACCTTCAGATGGCAAACGAGTTGGCACATTCTCTAAAACCGGGATTTATAACCATAGCAGAAGACATGAGTGGGATGCCCGGTCTTTGTCGGCCCCAAAAGGAGGGAGGTATAGGCTTTGATTTTCGTCTTGCAATGGGAATTCCTGATTATTGGATAAAAGTATTGAAGGAGAAAAGGGACGAAGACTGGAATGTAGATGAACTGTGGGGAACAATGACCAATCGTCGTTATGGGGAACGAACAATAGCTTACGCAGAATCACATGACCAGGCTATTGTTGGAGATAAAACTATTGCCTTTTGGCTTATGGATAAGGAGATGTATACCCACATGCATAAGGATCAGGAGAGTTTGGTAATTGACCGGGGCATTGCGATGCATAAGTTAATCCGGTTTTTTACACTGGCTTCAGGAGGTGACGGCTACCTGAACTTCATTGGTAATGAGTTTGGCCATCCCGAGTGGATAGACTTTCCGCGAGAGGGTAATGACTGGAGCTTTAAATATGCCCGAAGACAGTGGTCTGTTGTTGATAACCCGCAGCTTAGATATCAATACCTCAATAATTTCGATAAGGCCATCATACATCTGGCAGAAGCGCATAATATTCTAAATTCGGCACCCGGTCAACAACTCAATGCAGACCAGGAGAACTTAACACTAATATTTGAGCGAAATAACCTCATCTTCCTGTTTAATTTTCATTGGGCTAATAGTATTCCTGATTATAGATTTAAAGTGCCCGGTGAGGGGACTTATAAGATTGTTCTCAACTCAGATGACCATCAATTTGGAGGTTTTGGCCGGGTAGATAATTCTATTGAATACTCATCGGCAAAATTGTTCGGGGAGCACTTTTTGAGTGTCTATATTCCCAATAGAGTTTGTCTGGTTCTTGAGAAAATGTTATAAAGTCCTTAATTCCCGGCCCAAATATCACCAACATCCCGGCAGGGAACAGCATTATTCATAGAGAAGATTGCAATTGCACAATGAAAACAAGAGGTTACACAACCTGGTATGATGCGGTCAATGCTTAGCTATATTGAAAAAAATGTATACTTTTATACTGGATTGACACAAAGCATGGCAAAACCACATTACGATGCAAAACCACATTACGATCATTTTTGGCCCCACAGACCCTGAAGGATCGGGTTTCAAATGCAACCGGCATCCAGGCAAATTATTTACTTTTACTGATCATTTACCCTTACTGAACCTGTTATGAAGCGCAACCTGTCCTGTCTGAATAATTTCCCCGAAACTTTTTACAAAAAGAACAAAAAGGCTTCCACTTCCGGGTCAAAACCCGGAGTTGTGTGCAGGCACTTCAACAAGTGTGCGTTAGCTGTTTTTTTATTCTTTATCGGCCCCATGGACGTACTGTCTGCTGCCGGTGAAAGGAACAGCCCGGCCATCGCCCGGCCTCAGTTAACTCCGTCCATTAGCATCACCAGGGCCACCAACGGTGCAGAACCGGCCACACCTGCGACCTTTACGGTGACTTTGTCGGAGACCAACAACACCGGATCGGCTATCACTGTGACCTACCAGTTCGGGGGTACAGCCACCGGCGGAGCAGATTATGACAATACAACCAACATGGTAACCATTCCTGCTGGCAGCAGTACAGCGACCATTACCGTACCGGTGAACGACGATACAGCCCTGGAAGGGGATGAGACTATTGAAGTGATGTTGATTTCAGTGGCAGATACAGGTATTACAATAGATTCGAACCAAAATACAGGTACGGCGACCATTACCGATGACGAGTTTGACAGCAAAGTTGGTGATTCATTAGCCCTGGTGGCGATCTACAATGCCACCAATGGACCCAATTGGACTACCAATACCAATTGGCTTCAGTCTGGTCAAAACGCTGATACCTGGCATGGGGTAACCGTGACTGAAGGAAGGGTGACAGATCTTCGTTTGCCATTCAACCAGCTTACCGGAAATATACCCATAGAACTGGGAAATTTGACGGAACTTACGTTTTTGAATCTTGTTTCAAATCAGCTTACCGGAAATATACCCACGGAACTGGGAGGCCTCACCCGGTTGACAGATCTTTATTTGTCATTCAACCAGTTGGACGGGCCAATCCCTGCCCTGATTGGAAATTTGACGGAACTTACGGATTTGAATCTTAGTGACAATCAGCTTACCGGAAATATACCCATGGAATTGGAAAATTTGACGGAACTTACGGATTTGGATCTTGCTTCAAATCAGCTTACCGGAAATATACCCATGGAACTGGGAAATTTGACGGAACTTACGATTTTGAATCTTGGGTCAAATCAGCTTACCGGAAATATACCCATGGAACTGGGAGGCCTCACCCGGTTGAGAGAGCTTTATTTAGAATCCAACCAGTTGGACGGGCCAATCCCTGCCTCATGGGCGACTTTCACTAATCTTGTTGAATTTGATATTTCAGGGAATCAGTTTGATGATATTCCCGATATGAGTGCCCTGAATTTTGTAGTATTTGGTTTTAATATTAGCAACAACAATTTTGAATTCGGGGACATTATTCCCAACGTAACCGCAGGCCGTTATTTCCCTCAAAATCCTTTCGGACCAGAGCAGCAGTTAAATCCTGCCGCAGGTGCCGATATCGATCTATCCATTTCAACTGAAGATGACGGGAACAATGTCTATCAGTGGTTCAAAGACGGTGTGGCCATACCGTCCGCCAATGCAACATCCTATACCATACCTTCCTATACCGTGCCGGCTGACGATGGCATTTATTTCGTACAAGTTACCAACCCCAACGCTCCTGCCCTGACACTGCAAAGTTCAGATATTGCAGTGATGGGCGTATCTGAATCCTTAAACCAGTCAGATTCATTAGCCCTGGTGGCTTTATTCAATGCAACCGATGGTTTCAATTGGGACAATAAGGATAACTGGCTGGCAGGTCCGGTGTCTGACTGGTCTGGCATTACCGTAGCCAGTAATCGGGTAACCGGCATTAGTTTGCCTGACAATAATCTGGAGGGCGGGGTACCGGTAGAGATCAACGACATGGCTGAGCTTGCTGTGGTTGACCTGTCGGGGAATGACCTCCACACTGTACCTGCAATGAACCTATCCGGAACGGTCACTTCCCTGAACCTGTCGGGGAACCTGTTAGACTTTAACAGCCTGATACCCAATCAGGCTATTCCCGGGGTAGTTTTAGCACCCCAGCAGGAACTGCTGAAGTTAACCAGCATTCTGGCTGAGGTGGATGAATCGCAGACCCCGGACCGCACCATCCCCGGGACTAATAATGTATACAGTTGGCTAAAAGACAGTGAGGCATTTCCTGCGGGGGGAGCATCGGGAACCTTCACACTGGAGAACATCCGGTTTGAAAGTGAAGGATCCTATGTGGCGCAAGTCACCAATCCGGAGCTTGAAAATGTTACATTAAGGACTAAACCATTTTTGGTCAGGGTCTCCTCAATAAGAAGGGATAGCCTGGCTCTGGTCGCCGTTTTCGAATCGGCCAAAGGGGCTAATTGGGTGAAAAGTACAAACTGGCTGACAGGACCACTGGCCACGTGGTCTGGCATTACCGTAGACAATAATCGGGTAACCGGCATTAGTTTGCCTGACAATAATCTGCAAGACACCTTGGCCATTGACCTGCAGGATATTGGTGCGTTGGTTTCTGTTGATTTATCTCAAAATGAGCTGAGGGGAATTCCAGACATGACCGGACTGAAGCATCTGATGTCACTGGATGTTTCTGGAAACCGGCTTGGATTTGAAGATCTGGAAATAAATGTTGCCCAGGCGCAATTTGAATTCCTGTTCACCCCTCAACGCAGGTATGGGGTGACCACGACCGAGCTGGTCCGGGTCAATGAACGGGCAGTTGTATCGATTGACATTTCGGGAACCCGGAATACTTATCAATGGTACAAAAAACCAAGACGGACTATTGAAGGGTTTGCTACGCCCGAAGAAACCCCCGGAACGGCCATTGAGGGAGGGACAGCACGTGGTTTGGTGATTGATAGCATCAAATTCGAAACCATGGGAATCTTCTACGTTGAGGTTTCCAATCCGCTACTGCCGGGATTGACCATCAGAAACAGAAACCAAAATGTATTCGCAGTAACAGACGTTTCTGGTACCGCCGGAATTGATCCGGATGTCGGATCCGTTTTGACAGAAGGAGATTTGATTGTCTACGAGATTGAGGCCCCCGGCCGACCATTTACTGCTCTGGACACTGTGACCTTTGATGCGAATGGGGCCTATTTCCTGGATGGCCTTATCCCGGGTGATTACATATTGAAGGCCAGACCAGGAAAATCATTCATGGATAGTGTGTTGCAGACCTATTATGGTAAAACCGGTGACTGGGTGTTTGCTGATACGCTACAGTTAAGGACATCGACAACGGGCATAAATATTGACATGATCTTTATCCCGCCACCCTTTGACCCGGAAGTAAATGATGCATTGATCGTAGGTAGTATTGAATCAGATTTGCCAGACTCTGTGGTGGATTCTGAGGCAGGTTTAAGGGTCAGGGCAAGAAGGCGGGTGCGCCGTGCCGGTGTATCCTTGAATAAACTGGTCACCCGACGCCGTCAACTCCAGCAGGAGATTACACTGGTGGCTTATACAGAGACGGATGACGAGGGGCGGTTTGGATTCCCTAACGTGCCACCGGGTGACTATTTATTGAATGTCCAGTTCCCGGGAATCCCAATGGATACCACAACCCTGATAGAATTCAAGATTGATCCGCTCATGGAAGAGCAGTTTTTTAACGTAGCTGCCCTGGTTACAGAACTTGGTATTTCATTGGAACTGATTGAGGAAACCGGTTTTTACAGGAAGTACTTCAAGGATTTAACCATCTATCCTAATCCGGCGAAGGATTACGTTACCATCGATTATGAAAAGCTGAATTCAGAAAACATTGGGGTTTACCTGACCGATCTTACCGGCCATCAGTTGCTGACGGCTAAAATTGAAAACGGTCGCTACAGAAAGATAGATTTTGATACATCTAAACTACCGGAAGGAATTTATATGTTAGTCTTTGTAGACATGGCCGGGGCATCATTGCCAGTTGCCTCTTATAAAGTGATTATAGACAGATAAGTATTATCCTCAAGCCAACAAAATACCCTCAGCGGTAAGCTGAGGTGTTGTTGGTTTATTTTCATCTTATTGTTTATAATCAGTCTACATTCATTTAATGACTTCGATTTATAGGATCAAAAATCTTTGCCACGACCAATACCACGTACCGCAACCGACTGGTATAATTTTCATGTTAAATTGCAATAAACCAGGACCGTTGCAAAAGTCACTGATTGAATTTTAAGAGTCGAAATCTGTAATTTTTGGATTTAGACGGTTATAGTACCTGTTTTTTTGTCTGCCCCATTAGCTCTAATTGATCTGTTTGGGCACCTTTTGATACTTCCAAAGCTTCGTTCTGCCTTGAAGTGGTTTCTGCCAATTATTTTGTTAAACTTCTTCTCCCACGGGGTTAGTGGGTGATTCCTCTCCGCCTTTTTCATGATATGATTTTTCAACTTTCTGCTGGCCCTAATATCTGTGTTCTTTGCCCATTGATACCTTGCCCATTGATACCTTTTGTCTGCTTTTATGGCTATTCCTTCTGGTAGATATGCTATATCCGGTATTTTATCCAGATAATTTTCTTCAGGTGTATTAATGGTTCATGAGCTTACTAACTGCTCCATGCGGAGAGATGCTTTTATTTATAATTTCTTTTTCAATGGCACTCATCATTTTCTTTTTCTCTATATCTGAATAAAATGAATGAGTTAATTGATGTTTCAATTCTTCATGCATCCAGCTTATTAGTTGATTACTTCTGATTAGGTCAAATTGGCCTGTCTTTTTCTGTTTAGTAATGAAATCCTGTATGTGCTTATATATATTTTCTAAGCCAAAGTTTTCTTGAGCACTACATGTTTTAATAGAGATAGTCTCGCTGCCGGTTGAGTTTGGAATCCTAATTGCAGACTTGTATTCTTCGGCTGTCGCTTTTGCCGCCTGAATGTTCTTACCGTCTGTTTTGGTAATCGCAATTCCGTCGGCAACTTCGACCACTCCTTTTTTTATTCCCTGAAGTTCGTCACCTCCTATTGGGGGTAATAGCAGTAAGAGGTAGTCCACCATATTTTTAACGGCTATTTCAGATTGACCAGTACCGACAGTTTCAACAATCAGGTAATCATAACCGGCCGCCTCACAAAGCAGCATCACTTCTCGGGTTTTTCTTGCAACCCCCCCCAAATTATCTCCAGTCGGAGACGGCCGTACAAATACATTAGGTAACTGAAGTAGCTCTGTCATTCTGGTCTTGTCTCCCATTATACTTCCTTGACTTTTACTACTTGTCGGGTCAATTGCCAATACTGATAGTTTTTGTTTTTTGGTGTTAATTAATTTCCCGAACTGACTTATAAAGGTACTTTTCCCAACTCCCGGAGCACCAGTGATGCCCAATCTTAGAGACTTCCCTGTTTGAGGCATTAGATTATCTAAAATAGAAATGGAGCGTTGAATGTCTTCTGGATTTTTACTCTCAATCAGTGTTATTGCCTGACTAAGAATGCGGATGTCAGCATTCTTTATTCCCGCAACATATTCGCTGATAGTCAACCGTTTATTCACCATATTGTATCTTTTGCTCTTACTATATTTAATATTTTCTTACTACATTTAATATTTAAAGTTTATTAAAATCATCTTTTTCTGATAATAAATAGATCATTATTAATATGACTATCATTTATTAAATTCGCTTCTCTGGGTTACTTATTAATTTATAACTTGGATAAATATAAATTAAAGCACTCAACCAATACCCCAATAAAACATGTTCAGGAAATTCTGGCTCGATACAATTTTTGGGACCATATTCATATTTGCGTTCATGGGTCTCGTGGCCAACATTAGCAGTTTTAAGGTTTTTGACTTATTCGACCCAATTGGCGAAGCATTTGCTGATATGGAGACTACCGATATAGTCTTTTCTCAAATGAGAGCGCGTCCTGATGCAGAGGAAGACGTAGTATTGGTAAATATTGGTACAATGCCAAGAGCTGGGATTGCTGAAATGATCAATATTATCAGCCGTCACAAACCATTGGTTATCGGTTTGGATTCATTTTTCTATTCACCCAAGGACTCTTTAGATGATGTCTTTTTGGCCGATGCTTTAAACGCTGTTGATAATTTAGTGGTGGCTTCAAAATTATTTTATTCAGAGGAGACGGAATCCTTTGATTCAATTGCGCTACCCTATGCTCCTTTTCGGGAAAACGCTGAGTATGGATTTGCCAATCTGATTACGGCGGCGGAGACACAAGAGGATCTGAAAGTTTGCCGAAGTTTTCCGCCCAAAGAAACAGTTAACGGGGAGTTGCAATTGGCCTTTGCCGTTAAGCTTGCCTCCTACAAAGATTTTGATAAGACAAATGAATTTCTGGCCCGAAATAATGATATCGAGTATGTTAATTACAGAGGTAACGTTTTGGACTATGGGCTTACAAAATACGGAACTAGGTACGCGGCTTTAGATGTTGAAGATGTATTGGGGGAAAATTATGTGCCAGAAATGATTGAGGGAAAAATAGTGATTTTCTGTTTTCTCGGCGAATACCTTGGAGATCGCAACGCCACAGAAGATAAGTATTTTACACCGCTAAATGCTAAATATGCAGGGAAGGCGGTATTGGACATGTATGGAGGAGTTATCCATGCCAATATCATTTCTCAAATACTTAATAGCGACAACATCAATGCCATGAGTGAGAGAACAGCTTGGATATTAGCAATCATAGCAGGATATCTTAACGTAGCCTTTTTCTCTTTAATATATAAAAGAATACCCCGTTGGTATGATGGTGTAACTAAACTGATCCAATTAATTCAATTACTCATTGTAGGTATCCTAGTGCTGTATATTTTCGACACATATAACTATAAAATGGACATGTCATTCACCCTGATTGTTATTGCCTTATCTGGGGATATTCTAGAAGTTTATTATGGCGTTGTGAAGAATATTTTCACTAGGAAAGGACGTCGGGAACTCTCTAAAATGAATAAGTTGTAAATTAGCTATATAAATATTTGGAACATTATGAAAACTTTTCTCCCGCTTTCTTTTACTATCCTTCTCATGCTCTCTCAGAGTGCATACGGTCAGGATTACGTACTTCGTTTGTTAGCCAACAAGGGTAGCAATAAAGTTAAAAAAGGCGGTGTGGAAGTGCCATTGAAAACTGGTTCTAAGTTGGTTAGTGGTGACCAGATAGTTGCATCAGTTGGTGCCTCTATTGGTCTTGTTCATCGAAGCGGTCAAATCAAAGGATACTGAGGAGTTAAAGTCTCGTGATTATGGTATTCAACACATGTCACCTACAGAAGCCAAAGAGATTACTACTCAACTAACTGATTTGAAAAATGAATTTGGGTGAAGAAACTTCACTTAATAAAGTAGTTTATGCCTCATTGTTTGAAGAAAATGGTTTGTACCTGGATGCTTTGACTCAATATGAAGACGCTGTTAAACTTTCACCAAAAGTAGATGATTTTCAATCAATCTATGAAGAATTCATTTTTGCCAATGGATTAGGAAATTAACGACCTGAGAACAAACTGATTTTAGCTCATACCTGTCCGAACAATCAAATCAACCTGATACTGAAATGACTTTTTTATTTACTGTTTTTGTGCTAAAACAGTAAATAAAACTATAAGCTTATTTTGAGCCTGGCTTGAAAAGCAATTCAGTGCCAGGTTGAATTCAAAAAGGTCTAATAAACCATATTTGAAATCGAAAACCAAGTTCTGCAAGAAGTTTGCTGTACCAAAATCAGCAAGTTTGATTTTGTCCCCATCCCTGTTAAATCTGTTGGTAATTGTGGCAAAGTAATAACCACTGGTGACCCGAAATTGCTTATCATGAAGAATGATAGGTCTGTCATTAGATCTTTCACTTGCCAAGATGGAATCCTGACCCACCTGCGCCGTGACCGACGTGTGAATTAAAAGCAGAACTAAAACATTAATTGCCCTATTTGTTGATTGATTTCTGGAAAAGCAGATAAATGAGCCATCCTCATAGCGCATTATACCCTCATTCGTTCCAACCCAAAGGCTTGAATCACTGGATTCGAATAGTGAAAACACTTGATTGAACAACAACGCTTCATTGGTTCACAGATTTTACCAAACGTTCAATTCTTCCGGTGAGATAATTCCAGAATCATCGGTGCAGGAAATGACTAATTAATCGTACTTAAGTCAAATTAATGTTCTGTAAAATGGTATTGTCTTACTTAGGGTTTATACCTATTCTTCTTTCTTCTTGAATGCGGCTGCTGCGGCCATCTTAATTTCTTCGAGAGCACTTTCCAAGTGTTCTTTTACATCATCCCATTTTCCTTCACTCTTTTCCTGGTATCCCTTGAACTCCTCTTCTATTTTGGATTTTTTCCCTTTAAGTTCATCAATCCTTATTTCCAGGTCGTCTCTAATGGTGTCCTTAGCTCCTTTAGCATCTTCAATAAGTTGGTGTATTTTTTTACCAAGTTCAGCGAAGATATTTTCTACCTGACCTTTTGTGCTGTCGTTTTTCATTTTGAATAAATTATCTCCATTTTGAGTGTTCCGTTTAAATATACGAATTGTTGATACTGAAGATACTGATTTTGGTCATCATATTCTGCCTTGGTCTGGCTGTTAGTCAATTCCACATGATTGGCGATTCTGAACGAATGCCGGATGGCTTGTATTATGCTTACTCCAGATTTTCCGTACAGGGAAGGACTAGCGTACCATTAGGGCCGTTTGGATCTATCTCAATATTTCCAGATCAAATTTGACACTTACCAAAATTATCGACAAAATGGTCCAATGTCTGGTCACATCAAATACCTTGAAAATAGAGCCAGTATGCATGCGGTGTATTGGAATAACAAAAATGATGCCTTCAATTTGGAGGACGGGTATCTTCACAGTTTTTATTTTCGCCGGAACCCGGAAACTTTTGAAATCAAGGTGTTCCTTGACGGTCAGGAAGTTTATTCAGGAAGGAGAGATTTGGTCAACGATATTTTTGATGGCAATTCTCAAATTATATGGGGATTTACAGCATCGACCGGCAGAGAGCACAATCTGCAGCAGCACTTCTGTTTGAAGAGATTTGCACTATTAAAACAACGGACAATTGAAGAGAATTTAGGAAGACAGCAATACACAAGCCATTATTCCCGCCGTTTCGGTTCTTAAAACATTCCTGCCAAGACCCACCATCTGAAAGTCGAATTTCAGAGCCAGCGCAACTTCTTCCTTACTAAAGTCTCCTTCAGGGCCAATGACTATAGTTGTATAGCTATGCTGACTAAGGTCCAAATCGGAAAGGAGTGGAGAGTTGTCTTTCTCATCGACAAATGCGATGAGTTTATTGCAATCTCTGTCGAGACGGATGAAATCTTTGAAAGCAGTTAGTCCATTAATCTCAGGAAGCCACAAACTTTGATTTTGTTTAATTGCACTTATCGACTTCTTTCTCAACCTCCCAATATTAATCCTTGGGTGCTCAGAGTTTTGGCATAAGAGAAAAGTGATTTTGGCTACACCTATTTCTGTGGCTTTTTCGACGAACCACTCCATTCTATCTGCATTTTTGGTTGCTGCAATAGCTACATGCAGATTGGAAAATTGGGGTTCGGATTTTATCTTAAGTAAATTTTTAAGCACACATTTTTTGTGATTTTGACTATAAATAATTCCTTTATAGAGCTTGCCTCTTCCATCGATAATATTGATTTCATCCCCTGTTTGATGACGAAGAGCCTTAATACAATGCTGAGATTCTGTTTCATCTAAAGTGATCTTAGATCCAATATCAGGGTGATAAAACAATTGCATGACGCAAATTAACCCCAATCTGATTAAATGTGGATAACTAATCACCAGGATTAAATTCAAATCCTGTATTTCAATTTATATTTGGTTTACTTTGAACCTCATTAATCACCATAATACATAACAACACATGGCACTTTTACGTTTCCAGGCACTTGGGCAGATTCCTAAGCATCCACTGATTAAGGTTAATGCCCCTTCGGTCAAGGCATCGGACTATTTCGGTGAAAAAGCTTTTGGTCCTAATAAAATGAGAGAAAACCTTTCTCCGGAAGTATTCAAAAAAGTGGACTATGCCATCAAAAGAGGGAAGAAAATAGATGCCGAGACAGCTGATGCGGTGGCTGCAGCTGTTAAAATTTGGGCAATTTCCAAGGGCTGTAATCACTATACACACTGGTTTCAACCATTAACTGGCGCAACTGCTGAAAAGCATGATTCATTTTATGACGCAGAGGATGGGATGGAGAAGTTTAGAGGAAGTGCCCTGGTTCAACAAGAACCTGATGCAAGTAGCTTTCCCAGTGGAGGGATCAGAAGCACATTTGAAGCACGCGGATACACCGCTTGGGATCCCAGTTCACCAATTTTTATTATAGAAAAGACGCTTTGCATTCCAACCATTTTTGTTTCCTATACCGGAGAAGCACTTGACAACAAAGCACCACTATTAAAGGCAATGGAAGCGGTTGATAAAGCAGCAACTAAAGTGTGTCAGCTTTTTGATAGAAATGTGAACAAGGTTACTTCCTCCTTGGGTGTTGAGCAGGAATATTTTGTGGTTGATAGGGCATTATTCAATGCCAGGCCGGATTTGGTGATGGCTGGAAGGACCGTATTTGGACACAACCCAGCTAGAGGGCAGCAACTGGATGATCATTATTTCGGTTCAATTCCGCCAAGGATTTACAACTTCATGAGAGATTTTGAAATCGAAGCATGGAAATTGGGAATACCAGTTAGTACAAGACATAATGAGGTAGCCCCAAGTCAATTTGAAGTGGCTCCTTTATTTGAGGAACTGAACATTGCTACTGACCACAACCAGCTATTAAAAGATGTTATGGATAAAGTGTCGCTTCGACATAACCTGAAGGTCTTATTTCACGAAAAGCCCTTCGCAGGACTAAATGGAAATGGTAAGCACAATAACTGGTCATTAATCACAAATACGGGAATTAACCTTTTCCAGCCAAGTAGCAGCGCAAGGGATAATTTGCAATTCCTGACCTTTTTTGTAAATACTATAAAGGCGGTGTATAATTATGCTGACATATTGAGAGCGAGTATTGCATCAGCAGGTAATGACTTTAGATTAGGAGCAAATGAGGCACCACCAGCTATTATCTCTATATTTATTGGGGCCCAACTCAGTGCAGTATTGGATGAATTGGAGCATAATGGAAATATCAAAATCGAAAAAGGGGATAATCTCTATATGAAGTTGGGAATCGATAAAATCCCTGAGATTATCCTGGATAATACCGACAGAAATAGAACTTCTCCATTTGCTTTTACGGGTAACAAGTTTGAATTCAGGGCGGTTGGTTCAGATCAAAATGTAGCCAATCCAATGACTGTTTTAAATACCATCGTCGCCCAGCAGTTGACTGAATTTCACAAGGATGTGATCAAGTTGGCAGATGGAGGTGAGGACAAGCGACTGGCAGTAATTGATGTATTAAGAAAACACATTAAATCATCTAAAAAAGTGAGATTCGAAGGGGATGGTTATTCTGAGGCGTGGATTAAGGAGGCACAGAAAAGGGGGTTGCCAAATGTTAAAGACACTCCGCGAGCTTTGGACGCCCTGGTCAGCTCTGCCTTCAAGAAACTGTTTGGCAAGCACAATGTTCTGAACGAGAAAGAGATTGAAGCAAGGCACGAGACCCTATTGGAGAATTATATAATGAAGGTTCAAATAGAGTCTCGAGTAATAGGGGATCTGGCACTGAATCATATCGTTCCTACGGCCATTGTCTATCAAAATAAATTAATTCAAAATGCCCAGGGTTTAAAGGAACTTGGTGTGGACAATTCTGAAACGGTTAAAACAGTCAAGAAAATATCAGAGCATTTAAACAACGTAAAAGTCTTCACTCTTGATATGATTGAAGAAAGAAAGAAAGTGAATCAAATTGAAGGTTCAAGAGAGCAGGCCATTGCCTATTGCGATGAAGTGAAAGAGAAATATTTCGAAAAAATCCGTTATGCGGTTGATAAATTGGAGCTGTATGTTGACGACGAAGATTGGCCTTTGGTGAAGTATCGGGAGCTACTTTTCTTAAGGTAACACCCTCCACAAGGAAGAGTTGATAAAGTTAATTTTACGACATCAACTCTACCTTTGAGGGGGCTAGGGAATGTTTCTTGTAATTTAATCCTTAGCCCATAATTTAATCCTTAGCCCATTGGCTGATAGAAGAATTGTTCTTTCACAATTTTCCCATTCTGGACTTCGTAGACACTGATTTCTTCAATGGTCGCTCTGCCCATTCCTTTGAAAGTGACGTCATTCTTCATTACCAAAGAAAAGAAATTACCGGCCACAATTGGGTCCGAAATTTCCCCACCATGCACTTCTTCTACCATCTCAGCCCATTGTTTGGCTTTTTCACGAATGGCGTCTATGCCAGAAACATTTGGGTTAGGGCTTCCTTCTGGTTCAATACTGACCGCATTATCGGCGTACAACTCTTCCTGGGCTTCTGTGTATTGACCCATTCTACAATACTGTACTAACTTGTTTGCGACTTCTTGTGTATCCATAATATTTTTGATTTCTGTTTTAGACGAATAAGAAATCAAAAATAAACGAAAAATTCAAAGACAACTCTGTGAGAGAAGAAGATTATACTATAAATCCCTTCTAAATAAATACCCGATAATGAAGATTCCGGTTCCACCGGCTCCAGGACCATCTGTTACTCCGGAACTGTATACACCTGAAGTGACATTGACCATTTCCCAGTCCTCCTCGTGCATCTGAGATATCTTTTGAGAGATGTCCCGATCATTCTCTTTAATATTCTTGAAATTGATACCCGTCAAACTAAAGAAGTTCTTCATTTTCTTTTCTTCCAGTTCACCATCAACGTTGGAGGAGATCATTCGAGACCGACCTAAACCACCAGGTATTACAAATTCTGGTATTGCTAATTATATATAGTTTTCTTATTTTTACAGAAAAAAACCATGAATTGTCCTTAAGTGTTCAAACCGTGCTGTCATTAAATCCGGCAAGATAAAAGGAAAACAAAGGTATAAGTGTAAAAAATGCGGCTACCACTATACGGTACAACAAAAATCTACGGCCAAACCAAAAGAGTTGAAAAAATACGCCCTGCAATTATATCTTGAAGGGTTGGGTTTTCGGTCAATCGGTAGAATACTCAACGTGAGCAATGTATCTGTGTTAAACTGGATAAGGGGTTTTGGCCAAGAAGTGCAGTCCTTGTCCAATAGCGGTTCCGAAGTGGATTTCGTAGAGCTTGACCAGATGCACAGCTACATTGGAAACAAAAAAACTATTGCTGGATTTGGATTGCTGTTGATCGATAGGGGAAAAAGTTCATCAATTTCGTTATTGGCGACAGAAGTACTGAGACAGCAAAAAAGCTCTGGGGGCTAATAGGCACTAACCAGATGAATACTATAGCAAACCCGTTGTGCTAATTAATTGATATCCACTTTCAAGTTATGGATAGGTCTATTGCAATCAAATTTATTGATGAATTGAATCAAAGTGAGAGTAGTTATTTTGGCGAGTATTCTGGTCTTAAATCCTTGAAATGACTTGGCGTAATTTCGTCGGATCATGAATTGATCACAGAGTTGAGAGAAAAGTGTTTCTAGTCTTTTTCTGGTTTTTCTGAATCCTGCTTTTTGTAATTCTTTTGATTGGCTTTCATTGATGCCCGGGATATTGTACAAGGCCTTATGCTCAACTTTACCTTCTGAACGAACCTTGTCATGCATCGCATCTAACCACACAATGCAATAGACATGTTCTAATGGCCTGTTTTGCCAGGCTTGCACTTCCGGGATGATCCGGTCGGTGATTTGACTTAACACGGTATGGGAAATTTCTGAATATTCTTTCGAAATTTGCATTTAAGTTGTTCATATTTAATGTTTTATTGCTAAAACAATTTACTGATTATCAGTAAGATGGATAATTTTTTTCTTTTAAATCATAATTCTCTTAAATCATAATGTACAACGGATTAAGATAGTGGAACTAAAACATTAAGGTAAGAATAAAAAATTATGAAAAAGAGTTTAATAGTGTTGATATTATTGCTTATTTCAAAAATATCCCCTGGTCAGGATATTAGAATTAATGCAGGAAACGGTAAATTTATCATAGACAATAATTTAAAATTAATCGTATGTAATAAAAATATTGCAGAGTTTAATGATTTAGTTGATGTTAATTCATTATCTATTAATTTAGATGGGGGCATATATGAATTCAGTAATATCCCAAATGAATTAGAATATGGAGAGCAATACCGTGTAACTTTTAGTTCACAAAATTATAAGTTATATTTTTCTAATCTTCCGCTAATAAATATAAATACATCAAATCAAATAGTAGATGAACCAAAAGTATCGGCGAATTTTATATTAACTGATACCACAGATGCAGAGGCAATAACATCATATTGCGGTATTGAGATTCGTGGAGCTTATACACGGTATTTACCTAAAAAATCTTACGGTATTGAATTATGGAAAGATGAAACAGGTGATGATGATAATAAAATATCCCTTCTGAATATGAGAGATGATGATGATTGGGTACTTATTGCAATGTATAATGAGCCTTTACGTATTCGTAGCGTTATAAGTTATGAGCTTTGGAGAGAAATTCATACTCCGTATTACATTGATAACGAAGAAGATGCAATGTCTGGAATTAGAACTAAATATATTGAATTAGCGGTAAATAATGAATATATGGGTGTTTATGCACTTGGCGAAAGAGTAGATAGAAAACAGCTTAAATTAAAAAATATAAATCATCAATTAGAGGAGAATTATACAAAAGTAATTCTGGTAACGCTACAAGATTTAGTAGTGTAGATATTATAAATAATAATCAACGAATATGGGGTGGATTTGAGTTTAAATATCCAACAGAGGATGAGACTACTGATCGGGAAAACCTTTATAACTTCGTAGATTTTGTAATTAATGCTACAGATAGTGATTTTGAACAAAATATTGAATCCAAATTAGTTTTAGAAAATTCCATTGATTATTTTATTTTTTCAAACTTACTTGGTGCGAGAGACAACTTAAATAAAAACATGTACATTGCAAAGTATAAAGAAGATGAGCCTTATTTTATTGTTCCGTGGGATCTTGACGCAACTTTTGGTAGATTATATAGTAATAGTATTCGGTTAACTACTCCCAATGGTGTTCTTAGGAATAGGTTGTACACCAGGTTATTAGATGCAAACAATGTTAGATGCAAACAATGATTTATTTAATAAAAAAGCCTTAAATCGTTGGATTGAACTTCGTAGCAATGTATTAGAAAAGAGTAAATTAAAAGAGCACTTCTCTGAATTATATAACTTTCTTTTGTCAAATGGCAATTATGAAAGGGAGTCATTAAAATGGGGACAAGGGTCAGTTGATCTTTCAAATCTTGAATATACGTACGAATGGTTAGATAATTGGCTTAATTTTTTAGACAATTTTTTTAATCCGACAACTTATAATCCTGATGATTTCACAATAGATAGTTCTGATAATTTCATTACCACATGGACAGTAATGGAGGCTGACAAGAATATAACTTTTCCAGGTAGTAATAATTCCACCATAATCGGTAATTACACCATAGACTGGGGAGATGGACATTCTGAACCAGCTACGGGAAATATCTCTCACACTTATGCCAATGCTGGTACTTACAGGGTAACTGTATCAAACGGAATCACACGATTTGACCTATGGAGTATGATCCTGCCAATCGACAAAAATTCAAATCCATTCAGCAGTGGGGAACTGCCCAATGGACCAATCTGGCCGTAGCCTTTAGAGGAGCAACAAATATGACATATAATGCAACAGATGCACCTGATCTTGCTAATGTAACCAGTCTGAGTGGCATGTTCCGATCTTCTTCCTTTAGTGGTGATATCAGCAACTGGGATGTGTCCAATGTACAAGCATTTCAGTATATGTTTGCATTTTCTCCCTTTAATGGAGATATCAGTAACTGGAATGTATCTGGTGCAACTTCAATGAAAGATATGTTTCAAGATGCCGATGGCTTCATGCAGAATCTGGGTAAGTGGTTTATTGCACAAAGTGAGTTGACTGTTTTTGACGAAGCTGCTTCAGGCTCTGAAGTTGGAACGATAACCCCACAAGCTACTTTACCTGATGATCAGGTACATACGTATACCACCTCCGGAGGTGCAGATAGTGGTAAGTTTTCTATAACCCCTGACGGTGTACTTACCATTAATGAGCCACCTGCACACGCTACAAAGTCATCTTATGATATTGAAATTAAGGCCACGGGCAACCTTGGCAAAACACTTACCAATACCAGGACAGTTACAATACATGTAGTGCCTCCTGTAACTGTAACCATCACCTCGTCATCCGGAGCTACCGGTACTACCGGTACTTCAGTATCTTCCAACAGACTTAGCTACACAGCGACCTTTAGCAAACCGGTAACCGGCTTTGACATAACTGATATTACAGTAAGTGGCACGGCCAATGGGGGCAATCCCAACCCGTCAAACTTTGAGGCTGTGCCTGGCGGTACTACATACACCTTTGATATTACTGCCGATTCTGAAGGTACAGTGAGTGTAAGAGTCGGTGGTGATGTTGCGACAGGTGATTCCGGAAATGGCAATTCTCCGTCAAATATCCATGAGCTTACCTCCGACACTACACCCCCTGTCATCACATTACTTGGTGACCCGGAAGTTTCCATTGAACTCGGAACAGCTTATATCGATGAAGGGGCAACAGCAACCGATAATATTGATGGTATCCTTACTGGTCAAATTACCACTGTAAACCCTGTGGATACTGGTGTGGAAGACATCTACATAGTAACCTATAATGTATCGGATGCAGCAGGAAATAGAGCCGGGCCAGTCAGCCGAACGGTAACAGTTACCCCTGACATCACACCTCCTGTCATCACATTACTTGGTGACAATCCACAAATAATAGAAGTTGGCACATCATACATTGAACTTGGTGCCGCAGCAACCGATAATATTGATGGTGACCTTACTAATAACATTACCACTGTAAACCCTGTGGACACTGATGTGGCGGACATCTACACGGTAACCTATGATGTATCGGATGCAGCAGGAAATAGAGCGGAGGTCAGCCGAATGGTAACAGTTGCCCCTGACATCACACCTCCTGACATCACATTACTTGGTGACCCGGTAGTTTCCATTGAACTCGGAACAGCTTATACCGATGAAGGGGCAACAGCAACCGATAATATTGATGGTGACCTTACTAATGACATTACCACTGTAAACCCTGTGGACACTGATGTGGCGGACATCTATACGGTAACCTATAATGTATCGGATGCAGCAGGAAATGAAGCCGGGCAGGTCAGCCGAACGGTAACAGTTACCCCTGACATCACACCTCCTGTCATCACATTACTTGGTGAGCCAGCCGTTTCCATTGAACTCGGAACACCTTATACCGATGAAGGGGCAACAGCAACCGATAATATTGATGGTATCCTTACTGACCAAATTACCACGGTAAACCCTGTGGATATGAATACAGTTGGAGATTACACGGTAACCTATAATGTATCGGATGCAGCAGGAAATGAAGCCGGGCAGGTCAGCCGAATGGTAACGATTCTCACGCCTTTATCTATTGAAGGAATTGAAGGCACAGGTATTTACATTTCACCAAATCCGACAAGCGGCATGATATATATTGGTAATATTATTGAAAACATAGATTATGTACTGATAGATGCCAAAGGCCAAATTCTCAAGAATGGTACCTTGACGACCGGGAACGATAACTCCGTCAATATCTCGCATTTAGTGGATGGGGTTTACTTTTTAAACATAAAAACCAGTAAGGGGAATTTTACCGGGAGGGTGGTCAGGAAGGCCAAGCTATAACCCAAGATCGTTGCAAGGCATTCTGAAATATCACTCGTTATGTATTATAGTTACGTATGCAAAAACAATCCATTCTCAGCCTGGCAGACAGCATTTGTGATCTACGAACCCGCAAAATAAAAAAGACTTTTTTCACTCAGATAAATACTGCTTTGGACCGGGGATCGATTGAATCAGTCATCTCTGCCTATTATAAAAAGGGCAAGAGTGCGACAGGTAAACCTGGTTATGACGGGCTGTTGCTATTTAAGAGGTGTTTACTTCAAACAGGGTACGGATTGAGCGATTATGAAGTAGAAGATCGTGTCAATGATAGTATTTCTTTTGGCTATTTCTGTGGATTAACAACAGACCAGGCAGCTCCGGATCCATAGTACTTTAAGCCGCTTTCGTAGTGCCATGTCCAAATCAGGTGGTTTTGAGCTGCTTTTTAAGGAGATCAATTCGCAGTTGAGCAGGCATAAAATCATCGTTAAAACAGGAGTCATAGTCGATGCCGGTGTGATAGAAACTCCTTTGAGGCCTAAAGGAAAAACCAATCATGAAGTCACTACGGACAGAGAAGATGAGCAAGAGGCGGGTGTCCATAAAACCTGCCCTTCAAGGGTAGATCAGGAGGCATCATGGTTAAAGAAGAGTGGTAAATATCATTGTGGCTATAAGAAACATTACCTCACCGATGAAGAAGGACTGGTGCCGGGTGTTGTGACCACCAAAGCAAGTGTGAATGAAACAGGAAATCTATCTGAGGTGTCGGGCACAGTCGATTTACCCGAGGGTATTGCCCTGAAAGCTGATAAAGGGCACCCATCAGAGAAGAATGAGCAACTTCTCAAAAGCAAAAAACTCAAGAATCACATTTTGAAGAAAGCCAAAAAGAACAAGTCCCTGACCCATTGGGAGAAGCGTTTCAATAAATTAGTGTAGCCTTATCAAAAAATCGGACAGTTTAAAAATGAACAAATTAGTAACCTTAAATGTATCAAAGAACCTTTGTACGTTGCTACAAAACCTAATCATACCTGGAACATGGACTTTATGAGCGATGCACTTACTGATGGGCAAAAGATCAGAGTATTGAATCTCACAGATGATTATAATCGAGAAGCTCCTGCCATCGAAGTGGGGCTTAGTTTTCCAGCAGATCGGGTAGTTAAAATCCTTGAAGTCATGGAAGAAGAGTATGGGTTACCGGAACATATCAGAGTAGATAATGGGCCAGAGTTCATCTCTCACCGATTGGGTGATTGGTGTTTAGAGAAGATGTACTGGACGCTTACTGGCTTGAAGATCCGGAGCAGGTGAGAATAATAGCTGAGAGATGGAGACAAGATTATAACCGGCATCATCCCCATAGTTCACCTGGTGGAATATCACCGATGGACTACTATGTACAAGCTGTGAACAGTGGAAAAGTGCCTCCCCGCAAGCCTGTTCAGAACTTTACCACAATTAACAGCTCCCTGATAGCTAAAAAATCAACTAAAAAGTTGAATTTAGAGTGGTCCGATAACTGGTAAGGCTACAGGAGCAGCCATATTCTTTGGCAGGTTTAGGTTGTGGGCTGATATGAGCGACCTGACAATGTGTATGGATGTTAGGGAAGGCTATCATGAAAAGGAACCTCTTTTTAATGCTTGATCTGCATCATACCAAGTTGCTGAAATAAATTCCTGCATTTCCTTGACAAACCTTTTCATTACATCGGAACTGATGGGAAAATCCTTATGCTGATCTCTTACTTCTTCAAAAATGCTTCTTTTTTCAAAAGGCAACCTTTTTGCTTTCCGAAGTAGAAATACATTATCAATGTCTGTCAATCTAACATCTTCGGGTTTCATGTCAAGGTATTCCACAAGAGCGTAATATTTTGAAAGCGGGCAGCCTTGTTTCAGCCTTGAAGCTGTTCCAGCACATTCCTGAAACATCGTTTTATCGTAGTTAACTTTAACTTCAGTTGCGAGTACGGCTAAGAATAACTTGCCATTAGCAGTTACTTTCTTTTTAAATTTTTTATCAGGCGAGAATTGGTAGAATATACTTTTCCCAATGGTAAAATCTTGATCTTTTTGTTTCAGCACGATCTCAGGTTGTTCGGTCAAGGATTCCATGTTACCTGGTCTAAACGCTAAAGACATGAAGGCTGTTTGGCTTCCAGTTTCTATACCCTTTGGAAGACCTGTTAAAACATCATCGTGTATCAGGTAAATTAAAAACTCCTCGATAATACTATTGTCTAATTTCAATTGTCCCTTTTGCCTTTTTAAGAAGGGACTTCCTTTTTTGGCAATTAGGTCCACTTCTAAGAAATCTTTATATCCGTTGAGCAAATCTGTCATTTCCTCAACTCTTTTATTTCCCTTACTTGAAAGTTTAGTGAGTTTATCTGACCATTGTTCATATTGCCTGGACGCTTCCTCAAGCAGCGATTTATCAGCTTTCGCTTTTGGATTGTTTAATGCAGCAACCAGTTTTTCTTTGTGTGGAGTTAGACCCATTTATTCAAATATTGGTGACGGTTTGATATTATTTAATTTTAGATATGAATCCTTGAAATCACATTTTACATCCAAAGGGGCGACTGTCTCTGCCTTTTTCAAATGTTTTTCTGCAATCGTAATAGCGTTTTCCGGGTTAAGTGCCGTATTCCCTATTTTTTCAAAGATTAGAATATCTTCAAAAATACGTTGGCCAAATTTGTTTGAAAAAGACCGTTCCTCACGCCCCTTTATTTCATATCCTCCCATTTCAGATATGAGATCAAAAACAATTTCTCCATTGTAAAAGGGGGTTTTCCGAACGTTTGATTCCCTGCCTACTACCATGACCAACCTTCCCCCATCTTTTAAAGAATACCAAAAATTATTGATTGAGGCTTCCATATCAAGACAGTATTGTACGACTGTCAATAATCTATTTCCTCTATTCTTTCTGTTTGATCCAAATTCTGAATGAGCAACGTCAAGGATGTCGTATTTAAAGGCTTCCGTAACAGCACGATAGTTTTGGTGATAGTTAAAAACATTTATATACGGGGGACTAGTTAAAATCAGGTCTATGTCTCCTTGAAAATGTCTTGAAATGGCTCTTGCGTCTGAGTTAAAAAGGTTAATCTCAGCATCACAAAAAGGTAGATTAAGGAGGGATTTCTTCAAGGAGTTAAAAGAATTGCGCAATGAATCTTTTACCGTCAATTTTTTATCCTTTTCTGATAGGAAGAGTAGATTCATTAAAAATGGAAGGAATTCATGATTATTGATGTTTTGAACCTCCTTCGATACATCTATTAAACCTCTATAGGCAGTTCGGTAGTCTTTGGCGTCCTCATAAATCGCCTGACCATTTAGTTTGGAAACTACGGGAGCAAGTTCCTTCTCAATTTCAAAAAGTAATTCATGGCGCTGAACCAGGTTTAGAATTGAGTATTTATAAAAACAGGCCATTTGATAGGCAGCAGGGTTTATCTCAAATCCTACACTCGAATAACCCTTAATTCCGGATTCTATGAGAACTGTACCACTACCGGCAAATGGATCAGCAATTAAAGCATCAGAGTGAAGGTTCGAAGAATCAAGAATGTATTCAACAAATTCTGGAGTGAACTGTCCTCTCCAATTAAATATATTGGATCTTTTCTTCTCTCGAACGTCTAATTTTTCTTGGATTAAGTTCATGTCTTTAGGAATTGTTACTAAATAATATGACCATTACTGAGGGCTAATAGAATAATTCCATTCCCCATGAAAAGCACTTGGGGAGATACTGATGTTTTCCATTTTTTCATCACTTATTTTGATACCTGTTTTGTAAGAACCCTTATCTATTTGGCAATCAACTTCAAGTCCTTTGTTTGTTTTTGTGGCCCCTATTAATTTGATCATTACCTCATAACTGACCAAAGGCCTTCCTCTCCAGTTCTTGGAAATATAAGAAAACAAGCGGTGTTCTATTTTATTCCATTTGCTTGTGCCTGGTGGGAAATGAACAACCTCTATGGTCAACCCTGCTTCATTGGCCAATTTTTGCAGCTCATATTTCCATAGCCTGTTCCTGGAACCGTTACTGCCACCCCCATCTGCGGTAATAAGTAGTGAATCAGCATTGTTATGATAATAAATACCCATCTCATACCACCAATTCCTGATACTTTGGACGGCAAATTCGGCTGTATCCTTTGTGATGCCAACATTGACCCAACCTTTGTTCTCTTTCAGGTCATAAACCCCATAAGGTATGGCCACCCCTTCGGCATCTGTAAGAAAATCATAAGCGTTTACTTTTGAAGGTGATCCCTTTGGGTTCCATTCTGACCCATTGTTTTTGTAATTGCCAATCAACTCTCGCTTTTTTGCGTCTACCGAAACAACAGGCTGGTTTCTCTTTAAGTATTGATTGACCTTGTTATTTATGTGTTCAAATTGAGCATCCCTGTCTTTATGCCCCTTACCTTCATAAGTCTTTCGGTTAGCTTGTAAACTAAAGCCATGGGTTTTCAATGCCTCTCCAATCACCCTGTGGCTTATGTGTACACCCGAGCCCTTAAGGGCGGACTCAATATTCCTCAGGCTTTTACTGACCCATTGTAAGGCTGATTGGGGCTCCCCACGTGTATGGGGCTCTATGAATTGCTTTATCTTTTCCCATACCAGACCAGTTACTTTTTTCTTTCTCCCTGCCCCGACTTTCCTCAAAGGTCGGTTTACCAATAGGTGGTCTTTTGCCCCCAATTCGCTTATACCTTTGTTGATTGTATTATGCGAAACCCCAGTCAATTTTTCTATCTTCCTTTTACCCCCACGGCCTAAAAACTCAGCTTCTGAGGCAAGGTAAATACGTTTCTGACCCTCATTTAAACAAGGCAGTACCAGATTGATCTTCTTCAGTAATTTTTCGTCTTCCATTCTGTGAAGTTCGATGAAAAATATACAATAGTCAATCTGTTTCGTAACAATTACTTAGCATATTTTTCCTTTTGTACTCCATTTGTTGTTCAGCTACTTTCAGTGCTTCCAGTCCCAATTCTTCGTCAGATAGTTCATAGGTAATTTTATAGCTCAAAAATCTAATTTGAAGTTCTTGAGAATCCAAATTGAAAACATTGGCTAAGATTGGAACCATATCTCTTGATGGTTGCCTTTCATTCCGCTCAATTTTGCTTAAAGTAGACTGGTCAATATCTAAATGAGCAGCAAGTTTTCTAAGTGGCATTTTTGCACTTTCACGAATTTGCCGAATATACTCTCCAAAACTTTCCATAATTGTCTGGAATTTTCATTCTTGACAAATTTGTCAAAAAATATTATGCAAAGCAAATTCAATTCGAAGTAAAAGGGGAAGGTTTTAGCTCTTTTGGTTTTTTTGAGGGCTGGGCATTGCGGTGGCAAAAACCAAATGTGCTAAAATATGCGGTGGGTCTACGTCATGGTATGAAACCTAACGTGTTCATGTATGAAGCGTAGTTTTTTGTGTTGCACCTGCGGCAAAAACTATGATTTTATACACATTGTTATGGGCTTTTTTTAATTCTCTGTTTGCTTGTTTCTGTCAAAAATGATAGTTCCTACAAGTATTATTGCCCAAACTATATCAATTATATTCCATAATTCTCTTCCAAGTGAGATTTTGAAAATAGGATTAATTAGAATTACAGAAACAACATAAAATACCATCCAACCTTTATTTTCTTTTTCATATTCGTTGAATGCTAAGAAAGCAAAACCAACCATACCTAAAAACCTAACAAATTGATAATATCCATAAGGCATATCTGCTAAACAAATAGCGAATAAAACGGATAAAACAATTTTAGTTATTGCTATTTGATTTTTCATTTTATCAATAATCCTATAATTAAAGTAACAATCCCTGCAATAAAAGCAGTAAGCATATCTTTCCCTAATCCTTTCCCACTTGCAAATCTCACTAAAAACCCTTTCGTAAGCATTGGTCCTAATAACCAAACAACTGCGAGGTTTATGAAAAATAATGCTATCCAATGAAATTCTGTAATCTGAGTCCAAATAACTACAGGAATAATAAATCCGCTAATCCAAGGAATTGAAGACATTAGAGGGTTGCTTGTATACATTTGTTTGTCAAATTCACTTCCATTTGATATAAACGAATGAATACCAAAAGTTGAAATAAACAATACTGCTGAAATAATTAAAATTACTGTACCCATTTATATTTTGTTTTATAATGCACCACCAATTACATTGTTTTTATGATTTTCGACAACCTGTTCCATTTCAGAAATCATATTATCTGCAATTTTATGTTGTTCAAAAAGGCTTAATTTTCTCACATTGTTATATTGTTTTTCGTGAACCATTTCCTTTTGAAAGTATTTATATTTCCAAGTTATCGTTAATGACCTGTTCCGTATTGGAAATTAATAATTTGATTTAATCCATCTTGATACAAATTAAAACTTCTCTTGTCGAGTGTTATTACGCTTCCCATTCCACCATAAGCGGCTTCATTTATAGAATTTACTATTACAGCAAATTTTTCAGGTAAAGATTGACCTTGTAAATCTGCATTGTCCTTATTTAAGTCTGAAAAAATCTAAACAAGATATAAGATCGTTGCAAGGCATTCTGAAATATCACTCGTTATGTATTATAGTTACGTATGCAAAAACAATCCATTCTCAGCCTGGCAGACAGCATTTGTGATCTACGAACCCGCAAAATAAAAAAGACTTTTTTCACTCAGATAAATACTGCTTTGGACCGGGGATCGATTGAATCAGTCATCTCTGCCTTTTATAAAAAGGGCAAGAGTGCGACAGGTAAACCCGGTTATGACGGGCTGTTGCTATTTAAGAGGTGTTTACTTCAAACAGGGTACGGATTGAGCGATTATGAAGTAGAAGATCGTGTCAATGATCGTATTTCTTTTGGCTATTTCTGTGGATCAACAATAGACCAGGCAGCTCCGGATCCATAGTACTTTAAGCCGCTTTCGTAGTGCCATGTCCAAATCAGGTGGTTTTGAGCTGCTTTTGAAGGAGGTCAATTCGCAGTTGAGCAGGCATAAAATCATCGTTAAAACAGGAGTCATAGTCGATGCCGGTGTGATAGAAACTCCTTTGAGGCCTAAAGGAAAAACCAATCATGAAGTCACTACGGACAGAGAAGATGAGCAAGAGGCGGGTGTCCATAAAACCTGCCCTTCAAGTGTAGATCAGGAGGCATCATGGTTAAAGAAGGGAGGTAAATATCATTATGGCCATAAGAAACATTGCCCCACCGATGAAGAGGGACTGGTGCCGGGTGTTGTGAGCACCAAAGCAAGTGTGAATGAAACAGGAAATCTATCTGAGGTGTCGGGCACAGTCGATTTACCTGAGGGTATTGCCCTGAAAGCTGATAAAGGGTACCAATCAGAGAAGAATGAGCAACTTCTCAAAAGCAAAAAACTCAAGAATCACATTTTGAAGAAAGCCAAAAAGAACAAGCCCCTGACCCATTGGGAGAAGCGTTTCAATAAATTAGTGTAGCCTTATCAAAAAATCGGACAGTTTAAAAATGAACAAATTAGTAACCTTAAATGTATCAAAGAACCTTTGTACGTTGCTACAAAACCTAATCATACCTGGAGCATGGACTTTATGAGCGATGCACTTACAGATGGGCAAAAGATCAGCGTGTTCAATCTAACAGATGATTATAATCGAGAAGCTCCTGCCATCGAAGTGGGGCTTAGTTTTCCAGCAGATCGGGTAGTTAGAATCCTTGAAATCATGGAAGAAGAGCATGGATTGCCAAAGCACATAAGAGTAGATAATGGGCCAGAGTTCATCTCTCACCGATTGGGTGATTGGTGTAAGGCCAAGAACATCAGGTTAAAGTTTATCCAACCAGGTATGCCTACCCAAAACGCTTACATTGAAAGGTTCAATCGGCTCTTCAGAGAAGACGTTCCGGACGCCTGTTGGTTCGAGGATCTGGAGCAGCTACGTATCCTTGCTGAGCGTTGGAGACAAGATTATAACCGGCATCATCCCCATAGTTCACCTGGTGGAATATCACCGATGGACTACTATGTACAAGCTGTGAACAGTGGAAAAGTGCCTCCCCGCAAGCCTGTTCAGGACTTTACCACAATTAACAGCTCCCTGATAGCTAAAAAACCAACTAAAAAGTTGAATTTAGAGTGGTTCGATAACTGGTAAGGCTACATTTTTTGGTAAGGCTACACTCAGTCAGTATAAGACCGTCCTGAGCTACCTTAAACCGCTTCTTAAAGGTTTCCAGGTCGTGGCGCAGCCATACGGAGCGAACACCTGCCGGTGAAATAAACAGGCCTTCTTTCCTGAGTTCGTTACTTACACGCAACTGACCATGGGCGAGCTTATCTGTGGCAAAGGATACTACGGCCTCTTCAATTTCTTTTGCAACCCTATTTTGATGGATCGGCTTTTTTCGGCTAATTCTGCGCAAGACCATTTCACCACCGTTCTCATAGAGGTTTTTAAATCTGTAGAAGGAATCCCGGCTGTAACCCATAACTTTACAGGCCTGTGATACGTTGCCTGGTTGCTTGGCGAACTCCAATATGCCAAGTTTCGAATTGATGATCTTTTGTTCATTACTCATAATTTTGTTCATTACTCATAATCTGAAATCTTAAAATATTTATAATTAAAAATTAATGATTGTCAGATAAAGTCTTAACTGTTACATATTACGCCTAAGATTGTGGCAATCTATCGAGAAGTTATCGAACAATACTCGAAGTGGGTTTCCGGCAAAAGTGAATAGGGTCGTCTACTGGTAACGCATACATTTCAGCAAGTTCTTTTCCTAATTCGGCCGAGAAGTCTTCCAAAGAAACTTCAAAGCCTGCTTCCTTCAATCTATCTGGATAATCAAAACCATAGAGCCTCACATGATCGTCCTGACCAAATAATCGTTCTCGTTCTTTAAGATTTGTAATAGCGGGATCTTCTGTTGTAACCTCGGGTCGGGGGTTGAAAACAGGTATTTGAATAATTGACCATCCTCCCGGTTTTAGTACCCTGAAAATCTCCTTCATAGCCTTGCGGTCATCAATAACATGTTCCATAACATGATTGCAAAATACTACATCAAATGTCTGCTCAGCAAAAGGCATTTCATGAATATCCATTTTTACTTTAGCCAGTGGAGATTCGAAATCTGCTGAAGTGTACCTAATGTTTGGTAGTGATTCAAAGCGGTCTATAAAGCACAACTCTGGCGCAACATGTAAAACTTCCAGATCAGCACTAAAATATTCAGTCTTCTTTTTCAGGAATAACCACATTAATCGATGCCTTTCAAGAGCCAGGCAATTTGGGCATAACGCATTCTCTCTGGAATTCCGACCATATGGAAGGAATTTTCTGAACCGTTTGGAGCAGACAGGGCATTCTACCTTATTTCCCAAGTAAAATAATGAGATTATTTTGAGGAAAAAGTGACTGAATAGTTGAAGGTATCTTCTGGGAACATTCTTGAGGAGAAAACTGATGAGATATTTCATTTTTACTCTTGCCGCTGGCAAAATTAACAATCGACTCTGTTAATGATCGTTTAGCGCACAATTAATTACACTTTCTCATAAATCCCTGCCTATATTAGCAATTAAACAGGTGCCCTTTTGCAAAGGAGATATTACATAGTATTGATTTTATTTCTCACCTCTTTATCCTTAGAAGCGCAGGATCAAGAAAATGTGCAGAAGCAATTACCGACAGAAAAAGTCGACAGAAAAAAAGACTCCAACAAAAGAAAAAACAGATCAAATAATAGCGTTAGAGAGATTTACAAAAAAAGAAGCTGGAAGATAGGCTATGGGAATCCATGTATCGAAGAGGCCACCCAGAAGATGGGATTTATATATGCACCGGTTGTTAAAAGTCAGCCCGGGTATCGCTGGGAAGGTGGACGCAATTGGCATAACATGTGGGTAAAATTAGGTCTGGTAGTTAGAAGAGGCCCTTGGTGGAGAATAAGAATTAAGAAACAAATCACGGACTGTAGAAGAAAAAGTGGTGACATTGTAGGCGTATAGGCCTTGTTCTTATAGAAATAACTATAGTCGGCATCACCTGAAAAATTCACAAACCCATCATTATCATCGTTTTCGTCCTCTTTTGATAGATTTTTTGGACCCATTTGATTGCGAAAATAAAAAGCGCACACGGCTCCCACCACAATTCCCATAAGATGAGATTCCCAGGAAACATTTCCTTTCACAGCTCCGGGAAAAACCCCTTGAAGAACTCCTCCATACAAGAATAAAAAAGCCAGTGATATGGCCATTGATTGTGGTTCCTTTCTGAAAATCCCACTGAATAACAAGAAACCAATCATACCGTAAACTAACCCGCTGGCCCCAATATGAAAGGCTTCCCTACCAAAAAGCCAAACTAATGTACCAGTACCCAGATATAATGTCACAATTAGTCTATTAGCTATCCGATGATAAAAAAAAGTAATTGCAACCCCTAAAAATAAAAGTGGAAAACTGTTCGATAATAGGTGAGCTAAGTCATCGTGGATTAAAGGGCTAGTAATAATTCCAATTGATCCTTTCAAGGTTCTCGGGTAGATACCCAAAATGCCAAAATCAACATTTAGGGCATATTCTACTCCTTCGATTACCCAAAGACCTACCACAAGGGATAATGTCACGTATAGCCCTTTTCTAAACAAAAGACTCTCATGCTTCATCAGTATTTTACTTCATAACCTTCACCTTGCCAATGGATTTTCTTTGAAAGAAGAAGGCTTATCGGAATCCATATGAATGCTAACGTAGAATATAAGACCATGAGCGGCCAGTACCTCAATAATCTTGGGATTTTCATTTTGTATTTGAGAACCAAAAGCACAACTAAATCAGTAACCAGCTTGGTCAGCAAAGCCATATATGTCGCTCCTGGAGCTGCTAACCAGCCTAGTAACAATATCGATGAATACACAAAATGATACATGAATACAAAAGTCAAACCCAGCCATAATTGCCATCCCTGCTCATATCCTCCCCGCACCCACCTTCTTTGTTGGCTGAAAAGATGTTTAAGTGCCGGAACAGAGATTAAATAACCAACTGTTTCCGCTGAGCCGTGAAATTTTATTTTAGAGCCAGAATCAAGAACGATATGAATTAAGGCCAGGTCTTCTGCAATATTGAAATTAACCTTTTCTAATCCTCCGAAGGTCTCGTATATTGATCTTCGAATTGCCATATTTGGACCTGAGCAAATTGCCGGCAATCCCCAGCCAGACATACCAGCAGTAATTGGCTGGGTATATGCCAGTGAAACTTTTTCTAATGCTGACACGGAGAAATACCCCTCTTCCTCAGTCATTATCAAACCCCCAATCAGGCCAATATCTTCACTGATATCAAATAGCATGTGAGATAACCAAGAAGGGTGCATTCTTGTATCTGCATCGACTATAAATAGCCATTCCCCTTTTGCGTGTCTGGTCCCGAAAGCAATAACCCTGGCTTTTGCTTGAAGATGATTACCAGGTGCACCTTGTGTGCTCAGAAGTTTAATGTGAGGATATTTGGAGGCATAATCTGCAATAATATCAGCAGTGCGATCATGCGAATTGTCATCGATTAGAAGTATTTCTATCAATTTAGTGGGGTAATCCTGAGCGACTAATGCCTCTATACACCTTGGCAAGTCCTTTTCCTCATTCCGACATGCAACCAATATGGATATCTTAACCCTCTTATCTGTAGGTCTTGATCTGGACAAGCGAATCATACCTATGGATATTACTGCAAAAAAAAGGAAGTAGCCAACTCCCAACCCGATAATGAGGTCAGGCAAAATCATAAGTGTGGTAGTGCCTTAATGGCCAATTTGCTTTTTAATGACCCCAATGGAATCGTTAACCGAATTCATATTATTGATAGATTCGTCTTCGATCAGGATATCAAATGCGGACTCTATATCGATAATGATGTCAACAATATGGGCAGAATTTATTCTCAAATCCTCGACTAAAGACTCTTTACCCGTCAGATTTTCTAATTCCATCTTTACTCCAAGATAAGGCTTAATGATCTCCTTTAACTTATCAAGGATTTCACTATCGTTCGTTATTAGTCTCTCCACTTTTTCAACATCAGACATGCATTGATGTCACCAAATCCAAAACTTGCCTTTGCAATGATTTCACCGTCGAAATTAATGTATTGCTCGGGAATTTTAGACCTATGTGCATATTTTTCAATTTCCGAATGTAATTCACCGGTATTTAGCGATCCATGAAAATAACTATTGTGAAGCTGTAGGGCTGTAGCCACTAACTCAATTGACCCTGCCGCTCCTAAACAGTGTCCTATCATGGATTTCAAGGCATTGATATAAGGAAAGTCCTTACCCTCACGATTTAAGGCTTCGGACCAATTCTTTATTTCCAATGAATCTGCCATTGTTGATGTGAGGTGACCGCAAATTCCATCGATGTCATTTTTACCAATTCCGCTATCTGCTAACGCACTGGCAATACACCTTTTCACACCTTCCGGGCTTGGAGCAGTCATTGTTCCCCCACTCCTTTGGCCACCAGAATTGACTTCACCCCCTAAAATTTCTGCATAAATTTTTACTCCTCGCTCCTGTGCTTGCTCTAATTCTTCTAAAACTAATGCCCCAGCACCAGTTCCTGGTACAAAACCAAGAGCATTGTTGCTCATCGGTCTACTACCTTTTTCTGGCTCGTCATTAGCATCACGGCATAATATTCTCATTGAGTCGAATGCCGCCCAATTATAGGCACCGTGACTTTCACAACTACCACAAAGCATAAGATTCGCCTTGCCACGGCGTATTCGCTCAAATCCTTGATAAACTGCTTCAGTGCCCGTACTACAGGCTGATGAGTTAGAACCAATCAAATTGCCTAAACCAAGGTAACCTCCCAAAAATGCACTGGTGCCGCTATTCATTGTCTGCTCAATCACTCTAGAACCTAGATGACGAGTCTTGCCCTCATTTACCATTTGGAGTTTTTCACTAATAAACTCATCCATGGCCATCGATCCACAACCAAAAATCACACCACTGTCCCAATCTGGTTCTTTGCGAGGAATGAGTTGAGCGTCTCTCCACGCATCAATACCTGCAATACCTCCGAAAATAATTGCTGTGTTTTCAATGAATTTTAAGAATAAGGGATTGAAATATTGCGCTTTTAATTCGGGCGTCACTTCAGGAATTCCACTAATTTGACAGGCAAACTTCAATTCTTCAAGATGTGCATTGTGTCGTACTCCTGACAGGCAAGATTTCAGTGCCGTTTCAAATTGTTCGATCCCGACCCCATTTGGTGAAACAACCCCTAAGCCAGTTATCACAACTCTTCTTGACACTCACCACTGAATTAGTGTGCAAATATATATTTGATTGATGAAATTGTCTATTAGCAATGTGAATGTTTTATTCTATTTACATTATTCTGTTTACATCTTTATTCAAGCAGAAGGGTAGCCTTTAAGCAATTTGCTTTATGTAGCATCGTCTTCGCTTGCGTATGCGATGGAATTCCTGAAATTCTAACCAATGGTTAAGAATCCCATTATTATCCTCTAAGGCAGGATTCATGTATGCTTTCTTAATGCCTAATTTTATCAACTGAGGCCAGATATCCTTCATGATCAGAACAGGAATGCCAAACTTGTGGTATTTGGGCAAAACTCCTATCAAATAAAAATCAGCTATATTATTTTTTCTTAATGCCTTGAGGAGGTGAATAAATCCGAAAGGAAATAACCTGCCTCTGGCTTTCTGGAAAGCTCTGGATAAGGAGGGCATTGTTATTCCGAAACCCACTACCTCTTCTTTCTCATTGACAACCACACTTGAAAACTCTGGCTTAATGAATGACAAATATTGTTTTATGTATTTATCAATTTGTTTATCTGTCAGTGCGTAGTACCCATAGAGGTCTTTATATGATGCATTAATTACTTCAAATATAGCCCTGCCATATGGCAGCATATCCTTGGTACGCTTAAATGAACGGCTTTTTACCTTAAAACGGTTCTCAATTATTTCTGCCTTTCTCTTTATACGATAGGGAACTTCCTGAGGGATTGTAGCTTCGATTTCAACCCAATCAGTTGCTTTTCTAAATCCCAAATTATCGAGATGCTTTCCATAGTAGGGATAGTTATAAATTGTCGCAATAGTTCCAATTTCATCAAAACCATCAATCAGCAATCCTTCAAAGTCCAGATCTGAAAAACCAAGAGGCCCATGCATACCATCTAAATCCTTCGATTTGAACCACTTTTCGACCTCAAGTATCAAAGCATGGCTAACCTCTTCTTCGTCTATAAAATCTAACCATCCGAACCTGCCCAATTTCTTTTCTTCAGCTTCAGCACCATGAATGATTGCTGCAATCCTGCCAACAATTCTTCCTTCTTTTTCTGCAAGCCATTGCCTTGATTGACAATGCTCAAAAGCAGGGTTCTCAGACTCAGAAAGTGTGGCGTATTCATTTTTGATCATAGGAGGAACCCAATAGGAATTTTCCCTATAGAGATCAAAGGGGAACATTACGAACTCTTTTAAGTCTTGTTTACTATTAACAACTCTTACTACCAAAGTAATTAATCTTTATGCTGGCTGGAGCTAGTTTGTAATTTTCAAGTTTCAGATCAGGAAAAGTAATGAAGATCATTCGGATTTCTGACATGCGTCATAATCTATCGGGGTGAAAACTGAGTTATTAGTGAAGAAACAAAAGGGAGCTAAATAAGTAAAAATGAAAAAATACCAATTCCAACTAATTTTTCTGAAGAAGCAGGGTTTGCGTATGAATTGGCATATCAAATGGCCAAAAAATCAAATGTAAGCTTTTCCCTGATCAATGTCATTGAATATCCGACGGGATCATCTTTCAATTCCATGGGTATTGCTTCCGGTCACTATCCAATGGAATAATATCATGGAATTAATGGAGGCCACAACTTCCAAAATGGGCGATCCGATTACTACTAAGGACTTTAGTGAGGTCACTGCCGATGATAAGATAACTCTTGGAAATCCTTACTACCAAATTGAAGATGAGATGGTCAAGAACCCTGCGAGTATAGTTGTCATGGATTCTGGAGGGGCTACTGGGACAAAAGAGGTCATACTTGGGTCAAATGCAGAGAAAATAATTCGTGATAGCAAAGTTCCAGTCATCATACTTCATTCTGAAACCAATATTAATAGTATCATAAACATCACATTTGCTTCTGATTTTGAAGAAGACCCAGAATTGGTCAATCATTTGTCAACCCTTCAAGAATTCTTCGATGCGAAATTTCATTTATTGAAAGTCAACATTCCGGCATATTTCGCATGCACGAAATATGACAAAAATAAGATTGACAGATTTATAAAAAGATACGAACTGATTAATACTGTTGTGAATATTTACAATGATGAACAAGAAGAGGTAGAAATTAGAAATTTCGCATTAGCAACCCGTGGAAGAAAAGGATTGGATTACTTACTGCTCGGTAGTGTAGCTGAAGACGTAGCAAATCGTACAACCAAGCCGGTGTGGGCATATAAAGTTGGCTAGTGAAGTTAGGTTAGTAGTTAGCTTGAGCCGGGGTAATTCCGGGCTTTTTTTGCCTATTAAACAGTTTCTATGATTTCCCTATTTCTCAGGATCTCCAAGTCCCTACCTACTAATTGAAGTTCCTCAATGATCAATTTTAAGCTTGGCCTTTTTAGTGAAAATAAAACCAATAAGGCCACGAAAGTGATAATGTGTACCTTGCTATAAGTTATTGAAAATGCAACGACAGCAACACAACTGCTTATAACTAAATATAAGTATGTTCTTAGAAGGCAGCTATAAAAAAAAGTCATTTTGCTTCGAAGGCCCTTTACTTTATAAATAGCGGCTCTTTGAATTTTGTATCGATGAAATGAAAAAGAGCTCAGGCCCATTATAGAAACCGTTGTAGTGACATCGATAATCCAATTTAGCTGAGGTGAAATTTCCAGTACGGTCACCAACCCTTTCAAACTGCCCAGATAGATAACTGAGAAAGGTAGTAGTGGAACTGCGATCATCAGGTTGAATACCAGATTCAGTCTATGGTAATAGTCTACTCCTGTCTTAAAATGAGTATTTTCAAACATGTGCTAAATCTATCACAATCTTATCCATAACTTTTCTATCCATTATTTCTCTGAGTGTAATTTCAGATTGCTCCAGTGTGTACTCCTTGTGAATTGGGGGGATGTAAGATCAGTAGAAAAAGGCAAGTACCCTCCTTCATGCTTTATAATGAATTGGTCATTCAGCCATACACCAGCTTCCTGCATAATTCCTTCAAATTCCAAGAATGCTCTTTTATCCTTCGGGTCTTGGTCAATGGTAAACTCTTTTTCATACCGGGAAACATCCTGCCATTGGTCATTTACGATCAGGGGTTCTACGTTAACAGTATGAGGAATTACTACTTTTTCCCAGTTCTGCTGACCGTCCTTTCTGAAATTCCAATTCTCGTTAAATCCGAATTCCTTTCGATTAATAATCTCATTGTGGGAATCATTTTGGCAACTGCTCAAAAACAGTCCTATAAACAGTTGAAGAATCAATAGTTTGCTCCTGTTTGTCATTTTGTTCGTCATGCGAGAATTCACGATTTTCTGCCGCGTTTGAAGAAAAAATGGACTATTCCAAGGAATACCACTATCAGTCCAAATATGAATGCCGGATTGATTTGTTCGCTCTTAATCTCTTCCATTGTAATAAGCGTGTTGATCCTTTGATTTGTTAAAATCTGCTTATTACCCCCGGTCCAGGTCACAATGATTGAATCAACCACCGTCGCCTTTCCCAACCCAAAATGAGCTATAGTTGAATTTTGTGAAATGTGACTTGAACCTCCACCGTCGATTTCTCTCATCATCCTTTTGCCCGTGCTTATAACTTCCACCCGGGAACCTAATCCATGGCTTTCAGCCCATTGACCTTTTAGTATCACTTTCAACCAATTCTTACCTGAAATATCGTTTCTAAATAACCGGGTTGTGGAGTTTACCGGGTAATCGAGTACTGCTTTCTGGTTGACTACCAAAAGATCAAGATCACCATCATTTTCCATATCAAAAACTACTGATCCGCGACCTATCCCGTAATGGTTCAGTCCAACGATATGAGCATTATTTTTAAAACGGCCTGCTTCATTTTCGAAGTAGTAATTCGCCATTGGTCTGCAATTCGGGTTTAAATCGCCATTGGCAACGAATAAATCTACGTCTCCATCTAAATCAAAATCAGCGAAATTAGCACCCCAACTAATATTGGTCGTGAAGGCACTCAAACCAGCTTCTTTAATCTTATTAATGAAAAGCTGTCCTTTACCCTGATTCTCCATAAACCAGTTGAACTTAATATTCGGAATAAAATAGTCGAGAAGACCATCTCCGTTGTAGTCTCCAACAGCAGTTCCCATAGAATTAATTTTTAAATCCATGGCCGTGGTTTTACTTACATCTTTAAGAGCGTTCCTTGGGTACTCATTCTGCATTAGGAAATCAGGTGTGGCCTTGTATCCAAAATCATTATTAATAAATAGGTCTTGATCACCATCGTTATCAAAATCAGTAAACAATCCTCCAAAACCAAACCCTTCCTGATCAAGTCCATAATCCTTATAGACATTGGAGAAATACTCTCCTCCCTTATTTAGGAGTAAATAGTCCTGACTAGTCTGACTGGCTCCAACTATTGTTGCATCATTAATTGTACTCAATTCACCATCATAGGCGAGAAAATAGTTACCAACATATGCATCAGGATATCCATCGGCATTGATGTCACCAAAACTGACTCCAGTACTGAATGAGTTGAATTGGTCAAGCTGGTAGTCAGTTGTAGCATCTCGAAAGGTCAGATCACCATTATTCAGCAACAGCAAGTTTTTCTCACGCGGTATAAGTTTTACACTGTCCTTGGAAGTAATTGTCGTAATAAATAAATCTACCCAACCATCCCTATTCACATCTGCGCCTGAAACACCCTGAGTGACATAATGTTTTGTCACTTCCAACCCAGAGTTTTGATAGATATTTCGAAATGTACCATCCCCATTATTGAGATACAGCACGTCATCATTCATCCCGCTAGTGATAAAAACATCTTCAAAACCATCGTTGTTGAGGTCAAAAACACAAGCTCCTCCTCCAAACATTCCTTCGAAAACTACGAATTGATGATCGATCCCTGCTTCCTCAGTTACATCAACAAATGAAGTTTGGGCATTGAGAACAATATTTAGACTGAGGGTGAAAAATGCTGTTATGATTCTATTTAGAGGAGGCACCATGCCGCTATTTCAATTTTTCAGATCGCCAAGCCAAATTATTGACATTTCTGGCAATCCTAGCTCCTTCAACCAACCCTGCCTCGTTGTCCTGAACTGTATGTATTCCTCCATAGAATCGGGAATCAGCAGTCTCCTGTGCCATTTCCCAAAATGAATCAAATGATCTTGCTTTGAAATCCACTTCTCGTAACTCATCACGTTTGCGACCCACATGAGAGCTATCGGTAAAGGAAAAGGAATCTCCGTATATATCGGCAATACTTGTCGCAAACGCAGCAGCCTGTATAGCATGTCCCGAAGGAAATGACGGGAATGGCGGATCTGGCCAGAATGACTCCCATTTATCATCAATAAATTGAGGAATGAAAGTGTTCGGCCGTTCGGAAAAAAAATGATATTTCCATTTCCAGCAATTGATAAATGCATCGGCAACTGCCAAACCAACCCTGGCGTAAGTTTCTGCACATTGAATAAATGCAGGGTTTTTTTCTTTAACTGCGAGATTTGCCAGATAGAATGAATGGCCGGGAGGGGTAAATGTGACATCAGGGTCGTCACTCCACCAGATGGCAGCTTCCTTTTCTTCTTGAGTGAGTATCAGGTCCTTTTTATAAACACTCAAAAACTGCTTGTAATACTGCGAATTTTGACTGGTATCATAAGGAATCATTTCGGGTATCTGCAGATCTGTATTTTGTTTCAAAAATGTCCGATTATTACCCCAATGAGGATGTAAAGGATAGTGACTGATCGATTGAGCGTATAAGGGAGGTTTCCAGGAACCTGGTCCATTTGGACGGATAAAGTCTTTATCAAAGTTTTTCAAATACCCTCTGTGTCCCCCATCTATTTTGGACCATTCGAAAATAGCCTCCGCTACTGATTTACCATAATTGACAGATCGCTCTTTCACTTCCCTGTCAACTTTTGATCCAAAATGTTCATTATAGACTTGTTCAAGAGAATCAATTTCAAGCTTGTTCCTATCTGACGTTTGATTGTAAATATTCTTTAAAATAGATGCTTGCCCTGCATTGTAAGACAAAATCCAGTCATAATTAACTCCTACAGCAGGTACTGGTAATTGGTCCAGACCATTTAACTGAGCAGCTAACGACTGATGAGAAGGAAAACCTTGAACAATTGATTCATACATGGTCAGGCCGATATATCCTACCCCACGAGAAGCAAATGTGGGAGAATTAGATGGGGTGTGCTGCGTAATATACAAAGCCATCTCAGACCAGGACACAACCACATCCTGCCCGGATATATCTAATTCTTTTTTTGTGCAGCCGCCAAAGATCATTGACAAGAGTATAATTATCAGGCTTTTAGGAATAAGCAAGATTTCTGTTGGTTGTAAGAGTTTCAATGAGTTCTTTCTCATTATTTGAGTCTTTGAACTACGTCTGACTAACGAGCCAAGTCATATGCCACTATTGGTTCTGAGTTAATACCAAAAAGCCACAAATTGTTAATCTGCAATGCACTTCGAACGTCCCCCTTCAAAGCGAATCCTGACTTAGCTTGTTTTATATATTTAAAATTTCCTTCACCGTCACCCTTCAACAGCACTCCGTAATTAGCATCATATTTACCAAGACGTAGCTTTGCATTAGAGTTGTTTCCACATAATAAAACATCAATATTCTGGTCTCCATCATAGTCAAGTATGGATATAGTGTAGATTGGAGCGTATTGAACTTCAAGGGGCAATTTCCTTTTTTCAAACTTTCCATTAGTATTACTCAAGAAAAGAGACGTCTCCATATGGTTTGCGGTTAAATGACCGAAATCCTTCAATTCATTATTCGAGAATATTTCAGAAAGTGTCACATTCGCATAGCTGTCATACGTAGTGAATCTGGAACGAAGTACAGTCAATTGAGAAAGTAATTCGTCTCTTGTCAGATACGGGTAACTAGTCCCCTGAATATAAAATGTAAACAGAGGGTCGACGGTACCATTCTCATCATAGTCCTTATAGTACATTTCGACTGGTTCACTATTAGAGACCTTGAATTGGGTATTCATGCCCATATTTCCTAGTAGCAGATCCGGTTTCCCGTCTCTGTTAAAGTCAGCTACTTGAATCCGATTCCACCAACCGGAATATGATTGATCAAAATAGTGATTCGTCCTATTGACCAATGTTCCTTTTTCAATTTTAAAAACAGATGGTGGCAACCATTCGCCAACAACTACTAATTCTGGCACTTCGTCCAAATTCAGATCTACCCATTCGGCATCAGTAATCATCCCGTATTGGACGAGTTCCCCGCCCATTGAGCTCGTCATATCCAAAAAATGCCCATTGCCATCATTAATAAGTACATAGCTTAATGGCGATTCCGGATACCTTCCAGGAACGACTCTGCCACCTACGTATATATCAACAAAATCATCCCCATTAACGTCACTTATTGCCACACTACCAGTACTTACTAACATATTGGGTAAAGCGGCTGCCTGAGAAGAAAATGAATTAATTCCATCGTTGAGATATAACCTGTCTTGAAGTAATGGGTCATTAGGTGAGTAAGTATGATAGCCTCCACTGGCCACATAAATGTCATTAAACCCATCTGCGTTAGCATCAAAAATTACAGCATCAGTGTCTGTTCTGTCTTTATCTTGTTCAAATGCTGGTACAATTACCGGCATCAACTTACCGTCTGGACTTTGAAAATACAGCTCTGATTTTTGACCTTTCGATCCTCCTATAAACACATCGTCCAGCCCGTCATTATTTAGGTCACCCTTGACCATGCAAGGCCCTGAAAATGACAGGGCACTTATCAATAAAGGCTGGCGTTTGAAGTCATTGATTTGAGGCTTCATATCCAAATGAGAAATTGGCGATTTGATAGGGTTGAACAATGATTTCTCATCAATTTGCTTTGCTAAAACGTCTGAAGCTTCTCGCTGGTCAATATTAACTATTTGATTTGCCGCTATATTGTCAAGTGACTGTTGGTCACCATTAGGCCATGAAATCCATAGGGAATCAACTACTGTTTGTTCACCAATTCCGAAATGAAGTCGCGGGGAAATTGCTGATAAATATCCCCTTGACAGGTATTGTTCCAGGCTTTGTGTTTTTCCGTTACTCCAAAGCTTAACCTTAGTACCAATACCTTGGGTATTAGGCTCTTTGCCTACCAATTTCAACTGTAAATAGTTGTTTGCAATGAGCTCGCGAGACTCATTTCTATAAATAAAGGCTGGATCATTGATGTTGTTTACAATCAAATCAAGATCACCGTCATTGTCCAAGTCAGCATATACTCCCCCATTGCTACTAGCAGGATGCTGTAAACCCCAATTTTTAGTTTGGTTGGAAAACGACTTCCCCATTTCATTAGAAAACATATAACTGGTAACGTCTGACGCAGGCATTTTTTCGATAATTCCCAGTACCTCCTGACGAACTAGCCTCCCCTTGGACTGCACGTAGCTATCCATATATTTAATGAAATCCAGGTTGGTATAATCTCGATAGTAACCATTAGTAACAAACAGGTCCTTCCAACCATCATTATTATAATCAGCCAATAATGCAGCCCAACTCCAATCAGTATTTGATATCCCGGATAATTGACCCACTTCACTAAAAGATCCATCCCCATTATTTAATTGAAGCATGTTCCTCATATACTGGTAATAAAATCCACTTCGTACATTGTGGTCAAATTTGTCATAGTTATCCGGAGAAAGTAATAATTTTTGTCTGACGTTATCCTCAGGCAACATATCTAAAGAGACGATATCCTGTAATCCATCATTATTGACATCTGCTACGTCGTTGCCCATTGAAAACTGACTAGTATGACCCATACTTTCGGTCAATTTATTTGTGAAGGTCCCGTCTTGGTTATTGATGTATAAATAGTCATTTACTGCATAGTCGTTGGAGACATAAAAATCTGGCCATCCATCATTATTAAAATCAGAGATACCAAGTCCCAGACCATACGAAAGCGGTGACCCATTAATATTGGCAAGTTGGGTAACGTCTGTAAAATGACCGTTTGATTGTCGGTAAATTCTGAGGCCCCGATGTGGGGCATCTTCCAGGAGTAATTCTGCTGTCTGAATCTCGTTGAGAATCGGGAGTGATTTAGGATTGTGATTTAGAAGTAAAACATCAAGGTCTCCATCACGATCATAATCCAAAAAGTAGGCCTGATTACTAAAAGCAGCACTCGCTAAACCATATTTTTCAGCTTGATCTATAAAAACGGGGAAGCCGTTTTTATCATTTCCCTGATTAATAAATAATTGATTTTTGCGTTTTTCATCAGGTAAGGCACCTGAGTAGCACAGATAAATATCCAATTTCTCATCCCCATTGATATCCACCATAGTAGTTCCAGTCTTCCAGGGTCCCGGTCGGCCTAACGTCTTTGAATATTCCGATACATCCTCGAAGAGCATATCGCCCATATTAATGTAAAGAGCGTTGGCGGCCATATTGGAAGTAAAATAGAGATCAATCAGTCCATCATTATTAAGATCGCCAGCAGCTACACCGCCACCATTATAAAAATACTCATATACTAAAATATTGGTATTTGGCCCTTCTGTCAGCGTATTTTCAAAACGAACTCCAGTACTATCTGGCATTAAAAGAGTAAATAAAGGTTTAGGTTTCTCAATTCCTCGTTTAGTATCAATATTGCTACATCCAGAAAAAATCAAGGTTAATATTAACCAAAGATCACCGTTCGGTATGTTGCGGATTGATGTCATTTGAAAAGGATAGCGTTCTTGTAATATTCTATTTAGTCTTTGAGAACCAAAGCTCTATCTTTTATGTCAATGATCAATAGGCTTAATTGAATCGTTATTCAAAGCACCGATTATGCAATAAATAATCGGTAAATTCCGATTAAACAAAAAAGCTATCCACCACATAATATGGGGATAGCTCTTTTTATATGAAACACTTATTTTACTGATATCCCGGATTTTGAACTAATAAGGTATTCTTATTTAACTCATCCCTAGTCAGAGCACGATAATACATCGCATCAACCCACTGGCGGGTTTCAATTTCAGTGTTATCAACAACTGTGTAAGTGTAGTCATAAACACTCTTATCATGGTGATAAGGATTCAAAGCGGTTGCACCCGACTTTAACTTTGCCTTGACATCAATGATTTTAATCCCTCTGCCAACGGTCTCCTCAGGAATCATCCAGCGACGTACGTCATGAAATCGGTGTTCTTCATAAGCCAATTCAACCCTTCTCTCGTTGCGATAAAGGTCAACCAGGTCACTACCTGTGGCTGTTGTTGCCGGCATTCCTGCTCTGAATCGAATTTGATTCAGCCAGTTTCTTGCTTCTCCCTCATCTCCAAGTTCAAGGCTTGCTTCGACATAGTTAAGGACCATTTCAGTATAGCGAATGAAAGGCCAGGGGACTACTTGGGCTTCAGTAGTGACATCCTCAATTCCTGGGTCCGGGTCAATGAACTTCCTTGTGTAATAATGTGTTCTGCTGCCATTCCAGTTTTCAATAGGAGATTCACGCGTGTCAATACCTGGGATCAGTCCGTCGCTGCCATCATCATAAGCTCCGGTCTGAATCTGATTGGAAGGATCTTTCTTGGTCACATCTGCTGGACGTGGTTTCCAATCAGCCCCGTCATAAAGTATGGTAGCATAAAAACGAGGGTCTCTATTAGCATATGGGTCAGCGGTGTGCGCTGGATTATTCCAGTCAAACTTAGAACCGTCCATTAACTCATAATCATCAACCAACTGCTGAATAGGAGTATTTCCTGCCCAGTTATGATAGCCATTAGGGCCATTGTTCACGCCATAGTGTATGGGACCCAAAGGCCAGTCATCTTCTTGACTGAACAGAGCAGTAGCAGTTCTCTGGAAAATAAGTTCCGAAGCAGCACCTGCGTCAGCAACTCCGCTGCCTCCTCCCATGGCAATTGCAATATAGTTGGCCCGGCCCTTTTCTGGTGATACAGGATCTGATAACCCAAATTTATAACCCTGTCCAGCTCCAGCATCAACAACATCTTTTGCCGCAGTTCTGGCCGCTTGCCAACGGGCTTGCTGATCTCCGGATGTATAAGCAACCAGTTCCAGATTATTATATTCTCCAATCGCACCGACCGAAGAAGCTGTAGGCCCATCATGGATATCACTTGCTGCATAAAGAAGTACTCTGGATTTCAACGCCATTGCGGCTAGCATTGAAGCACGCCCCGGAGTGTCCTCCTTGCCGTCCAGTAAATCGATTGCCTGCTCCAAATCTGCTACAATGAAGTTTACATTTTCTTCGTAGGTATTTCTTGCCACCTCAAAGTCGTCATCCAGTGCCGCAGGCAAATCTATTAAAGGTACTCCACCATAGTATCTCAACAATTGCTGATAATAGTAGGCCCTTAAAAAATGAGCTTCTCCTGTTAAGCGTTCTCTCAATTCATCATTCTCAAATGTCGAGGTAGCCAACTGCTCCAACGCAATATTTGCAGCTCTAATTGCTTCATACATGGCACTCCATTCGTAAGTCGGGCTCACCCATGCAATTGAAGAAGCGTTTTCTGTTCCTTCCGTCCAGGTAGAAATGTTTCTTCCTGCATGAGTAAACATGGCTTCATCAGTATAAGCTGCCAATGCTTGCTCTTCAAAACCCCCATATCCGAGAAAAGAGTATACCCCAAATACAAAAGCTTCTGAAAGTGCTCCGTCTGCCCACGTGGCATCTGCGGAAAATTTACTTAATGGATTCTTGTTCAAGACATCTTTATCACAGGATATCCAAGAAAAAGAGGAGACCAGTAATAGCGTAATATAAATTCCAGTCTTTTTCATTTTATTAATTTTTAATTCGTTAAAAATCAAACTCTTATATGTTCAACTTCAGACTTTATGAAATGTTCAAATTAGCTCAATTTTGTTTAAAAGGTTAAACTAAGTCCAGTATTAATTACACGAGATAACGGATAGAACCGACCAGCTTCTGAAGTGGCCTCCGGGTCCAGTGTTCCATTCATGCTATCAAGTGTAAATACATTCAAGGCGTTGATGTAAACCCTGAAACTCTGGAAGTAACCACTTGTATTAGGAATAGTATAACCAATTTCTATATTTTTTAACCTGAGATAATTTGAATTGAAAAGCTGATATGTATTGGCACCAAAATTTCCTCCAGTATAATAAGTGTCTCCTCTGCTAGCCAGGCGAGGGTACTTATCACTTGGATTTTCAATCGACCATCGGTTGTCATGATGAAATTTGAGGTAATTTCCGATATCCCCGGATTCAGTGAAAATTCGAGTTGATGCACCAGTAGCACCCTGGAAGAGAATGGACAAGTCAAAATTCTTCCAGTTTACATCGAAGGTGGTCCCGAATTGGAATTTTGGTACATTACTTTCATTTAGTCGCTCCTGGTCATCACCATTAATAACGCCGTCACCATTTATGTCCTTAATTTTCAGGTCACCAGGTAACAGTTGAGCTGTCACTGCACTGTAGTCCAAAGTTTCTGCCTCCACAGCTGCCTGGTCTTCGAAAGCACCATCCCATCGATAAACAAAATGGGCACCAATTGGTTTTCCCTCTTGTTTTTGATAGCCGGGTATTCCAGGAACTTCATCTGCAAAAATTACTTTGTTGTTTGCATAGCCCCCATTAAAACCAATTCTATAGTTTACTTCTCCAGCTATTCCATTATGCATCAGGTTAAATTCAAAACCAGAGTTATCAACTTCACCAGCATTTACTGGTGGTAGTCGTGATGGAATTCCGCTAGATTGAGGTGTTGACCCCACGAGGGGAATAAGAATCCGATCTCTTCTGTTCTTAAAGTATTCAAAAGTAAAATCAAGTAAACCGTCAAATATGGTGGCATCTATGCCTAAGTTGAAATTCTTCGCCCTTTCCCAGGTGAAATTAGGATTAGCCAATATACTTTCCTCCAGAGTAGTAGCCACTTGTCCATTGATTGGAAATTCCCCAAAGTCATTGAGTGAAAGGAAGGCAAACTCCTGAAGTTCCGGATTACCATCTTCATCAATATCGAAAAGAACCTGATCATTACCCATTTGGCCATAAGAAGCTCTGATTTTCATATAATCAACAGGGGCGAAATTGAACCAGTCTTCCTGAGTAACATTCCAACCCACCAAAAATCCCGGAAAGAATCCAAATCGGTCATTTTCAGGGAAAATATATGAGCCATCCCGCCTCCATAAGAATTCAGCAAGGTATTTCTCCTGGTAGTTATATTGAATTCTTCCATAGTAACCTAAACGGGCACGGTCAAATCCATTACCCGATGTTTGCTGATTAGCAGTTCCTCCTACGTCTAGCTGGTCCACTGCGGGTGAAAGAAAATCTCTCCTAAAAGCACTGAAGAAATCTCCCTTAAATGTTTCCCGCGTTACACCTGCCAACACTCCAATGGTGTGGTCGCCAAAAGTGCGATCATAATTAAGCATACTGGTCATATTAATATTCAATAGTGACTGGTGCGCTTGTGTCAGGCGTGGACTGGAAAAAGAAGATCTCACTGCTCCTTCCAGGTCGATAGTACCGTCCGCATCATATGCAGCACGGTTCAAGAAGTATAATGTCCATGGGGTCTCCCACAATTTCGTGTTGGTGCTGCGATGGTCAATTGCTCCTACAAGAGTCAATTTTAACCCTTCAATCCATGGTTGAGAAATTTCCAAAGAACCATTAGTTTGTAAAAAATCGGCAGGGATCCTGTTAAACCCGGTAGCATTGGTAGCCACAACAACAGGTTGCCAACCGTTCTCAATGTCAGGTCCTGGTAAGCCATTAGGCCAAACTGCGGGTTCTGTAGGTCTACCCCTCATCAGCATTCTAAATATAGATTCCGTAGACACCGTTGTTGTGTTTCGATCTTCGCGTCTGGCCATAAGACCAAGTCTAGCCTTCAGGTATTGATTAACAGTAGCACCAATATTAAGTCTCAAATTATATTGATCGTACTTAGTAGCAGAATTCTTATAAATACCGTCCTGGTGGACATAACCAATTGATGCCAAATAATCTACATCATCTGTACCACCCGAAATTGACACGTTATATCGACTTTGCGGTGTCCAGTTCCTGAATGTTGCTCCAAACCAATCACTGTCCGGATAAAGATATGGTTCTGATCCGTCGCCATGACCTATTACTGCCTCTGGTGAAAAAGTGGCTACCAATTGAGCTGCATCAGGATTTACGGTACTTTTAAATGTTCCTGAGCTCTGAATCCCTTGCCAGGCACTACCCCACTCTTCGGCTGGTATCGACTGGTAAATGGGAATTTGATTAATGATATTAGCATATTCTACAGCGTTGGACATTTCGGGCACAGCAGTGGGCTGTTGCCAACCTTGATTATAATCTAAAGTGATTTTTGGCTTACCCCCCCCCTTCTCACCTCTTTTTGTTGTAACCAGAATAACACCATTTGCAGCCCTTGCTCCATAAATGGCAGCAGCAGCGTCCTTTAAAACAGATATTGATTCAATATCACTGGGACTCACTCTGGTTATGCCACCATCTCTATCGGGGATACCATCTATGACCACCAGAGGATCAGAGCTTTCAAGTGTGTTCTGTCCACGAATTCTTATGCTTACGTCCTCATTTCCAGGCTCTCCGCTACTCTGAATTACAAATAAACCAGGTAACCGCCCTGATAGAGAAGTTCCAAGATTCATTGAAGGGGACTTCGTTAGTTCTTTACCCTTTATGGCAGACACAGCACCAGTTACAGTGACTTTCTTTTGTTCGCCATACCCCACAATGACTATTTCTTCCAATTGCGCTATATCAGTACTCATTCTCATATTAATAACTGACTGGTTACCAACTGTTACATCAGTAGTTTCATAGCCAACATAGCTAAACTGGAGTACGTCATCAGGCGCAACAGATAATGTATATTCCCCATTGACACCCGTTAATGTACCATTAGAAGTTCCCCTTATAATTATGGAAACCCCTGGTAGCGGAGAGCCATCATCTGGGTCCGTTACAACGCCGGTTACCGTAGACTGCGCCAATACGACACCAGCTACAAATAACATTGTGTTAAATAGTAGTAGCAGTTTTTTCATAAGCTGTCAGGATTTAAGTGAAATTATTGTTTTCAAAAACAAGGTGTTTCTTTTATAAACATATTTAGTTGTCCCTTAAAAAGCTACTTTTAGTTTTCCTGGAAAAATTTAGTATCCAATATTGGTTTATTGTATTGGTTTGCCAACTGAACCAAAGAGCCTTAGCCCTTAGCTTTTTCATTCGTTTTTTGTAATTGAAGGCACTGGCAGCTGTAATTGAAGGCACTGGCAGCCATGATGAAGTTAATTTGATCACCAGGAGAGTACCTTTGAGGTAGTTTCTGGCAGCCCGGTGATCATCTTTGATAGGTCCAATGACAGGTTCTGTGACAGCTCGTCTTCTACAGTGTTTCCTTTTCCTGTTCCTCTGGTAATGATTCTCTCGTTTTAGAGGCCTGGAAGGTTTTATGATGGTAGTGCCTGCTATGTGTTGAACTCCTTTGTACCCGCTGTCTACAGGAGCTGTTTTAGGATATTGACCTGTTAGCCCATCTGTTTGGCGGAGTACTTGTTTGAGCATATGGCCATCGTAAGGTTTTCCTGTACTCATATATTGTAATGTACATTACAATATATCAAATACAAAAAAATATTTTGTTTTCTTATAATTTCATGAAGCGGCTCCCTCCTACGAGTGCCTGCAATTACAGAAGTCAATGAATGAGTATTTGTCCTGTGATTGTCCTTGTTCGTTTGCCAGCGGTCAGGAGCAAAAAACCCAAGTGTTCCTTTCTTCCTGGTAAAGTTCAAATACACCTGGGGAAGCTTTCCATTGAAAGGCTTTTCATTATAGTAATCAAACAAATGTTGGTAGGTCTCAGCCTGACTTTTGGAAGGTTTAATTTATGAAAGCTAGCTAGAGTTTCTGATTATTGGATAATTGAAACGTATAGCGTAACTTTACGATATACAATAACTTAAACTATATATGATTGTAAGTTTTCGAAGTAAGCCTTTAAGGTTATTCTTTGAAAAAGACGATCCTTCCAAGATAAAAGCGGATCATGTTGAAAAGGTGAGACGAATTTTATCAAGATTACATAGAGCCGTTGAGATTAAGGATATGAATGCTCCTGGTCTCGATTTGCATCCTTTGAAGGCTGACTTAAAAGGTCATTGGGGAGTAACGGTGAAAAAGAATTGGAGGATAGCTTTTAGACTTGAAGATGGAAAAGCATTTGATGTTGACTATTTAGATTATCACTGATATGGAAATGAAAATGAGACCGGTACATCCGGGTGAAATTATAAGACATGATTATTTAGAGCCTCTCGATCTTACAATAGGCGATTTGGCTAATTCTTTAGGAGTAACAAGACCGATGCTTTCTGCAATAATTAATGGCAGATCATCAGTTAGTCCTGAAATGGCGATTAGGCTTTCTAAAGCATTCGACACTACGCCGGATCTGTGGCTGGGAATGCAACGAAGTTTTGACTTATATCATGCAAAGGAAAAGTTTAATCCAGAAGGAGTGGTTAAGCAAGTATATTCAAGTCAATTAGTATCATAAAACGAAGGATTATTTTCAAAAGTCATTGCCCCTACGATGATACCTGTATGTTGAGTTAAGGGGATTGATCCCTTACAACCATATTGCTTATGCGCTTTGCCTTTCGCTATGCAATACACATCAGGCTCATGTAGACTGTAGATTTTGTTTTTGCCTGTTCTACTCTGAGAAAGTACCTGATTGAAAATCACCAAAGTATCATGGCAGGCAGAGGTGGGTAATTTGCGCTCAGGCTCCCTGACCAATCTTCCTGCAATCGTTTTTAACTTTCTGCCTGCTGCATTAGCTTTCTTTCTGCGAGAAGGGTGATTGCCATTGTTAAGTATCCCGAAGGAACTGTTGGGTTGTTCGAACATAACTCCTTCTCAGATCAATGCCTTCCTTTTTGGCGATACCCACACACTTGTCTGCTCTCTTTTTATGTTGCTTCGCATCAGTAGGATAAGTGATGTTCTTCTCTTGAACAGTTGTATCAACACTCACATGTTTATCTGTGCCATCCTTACCATGTAGATCAACAGAGTGTCTCAGTATCTTTGCTACCCCTGCTTTTCCTGAAATGTACCAAATCATCTGCCGCACAAGGCTGACCCCATTGAACGATAGTAAAGCCTGAAAAGTACTGAAAGCAGGCGTTCATCTCCCATCGCTGTTCTACTAACTGCTCATCAGATAAGTTGTACAGAGACTTTAATATCAGCAGGGAGACCATCAAACGAACAGGATGTGCCGGACGGCCCGAAGTTGAGTAGAAAGATGAAAACTCTTCCTCGAAATACGCCCGGTTGACCGTATTACTCAATAGAAATGGTTCCTGCTCAGGGTTGAGTTGTTCTTCCAGGCACGGAGATAAAACCCTGATTGATTTATTCGTTTGTTTTTTGACTTCATTTGACAAGGTTTATACCCTTAAGATACATAAACCTTGTCTTTTTTATCCCTTTTTTTCCTAATCAAATCGATACATACTTAACCTAATCAACTAAATGCGCAATTGCTTAGGGGAAACTAGATAGTTCATGAAAAGTAGGTAATAATATGATTATTGTCAATGATGATTGTCAAACCATTTCTTTATTTTCATTCACGTTCACGGAAAGTTTTCCTGATGAGCAATGTAGGTTGATAGTGCGTTTGGTTTGGCAAAAAAGGCTTTAAACCTTCATGTTAATCGTAAAATTTACTTTTATTGATCTCATCGAGGATGGACACACTAAATTATTTTACCTCCGTCAGACAATTTAACGGATAAGTACGCAAGATTTTTTCCAAATTTATTGCCGTATTCCTTAACAAGTTCTTGATCAAAAAAGTCCTTATCCCTAGTTTTCAGCAGGTTAATAGTGCAACCTCCAAATCCTCCACCCATCATTCTTGATCCCAATATACCTTTAACGTCCTTTGTACAATTTACGAGATAATCAAGTTCCGGACAGCTTACTTCAAATTCTTCTGATAATCCCCGATGTGATTCATACATCAATTCCCCTACGCCTTGAATATCCTTTTCCTTAATTAACTGGCATGCCTTTTTTACCCGCAGATTTTCATTAATGACATATTTACACTTCTTAAAAACCGTGCTACATATCTCATTTTCATGTTCATTAAAAGTGTCAATATCAACATCACATAGAAACTCTACAGGTCCAGCTTTCTTATTAATGACATCCAAACCCTCCTTGCATTGATCTCTACGTAAATTGTAATCTGAAGAAGCCAACGAGTGATTGACCCCGCTGTTACATAAAATCAATTCGAATCCCTCAAAATCAGGGTTGAGATATTCATGCGTATTAGTTTTGCAATCAAGGCACAAAATATTATTTTCCTTGCCAAACAAACTGGCATACTGGTCCATCAACCCACATTGAACGCCCACAAAGTTATTCTCTGCCAATTGTGAAACGAGAGACAGGTCAAACTTTGGAAGAGTTGAGTGGTACAACTTGTCTAACCCAATTGCAACACCACATTCCAACGCCGCAGACGATGACAAGCCAGAACCTATTGGGACATTGCCAAGAAATGCCATATCAAAGCCATCAATCAACACATTCCTATTCCTCATTTCTAAAACCACACCTGTTATATAATCACTCCAATCACCTTTCGGCGCAGGATTATCCAAAGCAATTATTCTGGTTTCTTCATAATCAATGGCATACAGATTAAGGTGATTATTCCCATTCGGAGCAATAGCCATGACAATACCTTTATCTATTGCTGCAGGCAAAACATGACCACCATTGTAATCGGTATGTTCTCCAATTAAGTTAATTCTTCCAGGAGAAGTAATAATTAGCGGATTTCCCTGGAAATGTTTTAAGAATTCTTTTTCGACAGTACTAACTAATTCCCTCATTCTTGCAGTCAAATATCATAATCATCAAATTGACGCTTATTGTCTTTCAATGTTAACGTGAAAAATTAGTCATTTGTAGCAACAGTATGTTATATATTTTACAAAGTTCCTTTCATGGCGAAATATTATTCGGATGTTGGCAGACTGTTAGTAGCCGTGGATTGCTTAATCTATCGTGCCTACTCTATGATTATTCGTTTGGAATCTGAGCCATGACTTCCTGAAATTGTTACTATGTAATTGCCAGGCAGTACACTTCGAACATCCAAATTTAATGTTTCGGCCGGCTGAAAGGATTTGTCCAATATACTCTTCCCGTCAATCGTCATTAACTTTACCCTGACATTGTTTCCTAACCCAAAATGTGATTTAATCGTTAAAAATTCACTATGTGAGGGATTAGGGTACACTTCCGTTTTCAATGTAGATTCAGGCAATTCCTCAAAAGCTGTTACCACACTACCACTAAAATATCTTTCAGCTAATGAAAACGCATCCAGGCCGATTTCTATACCTATACGCCTTCCTGGAATGTCATCCACTGGAGGATGAATGCCTCCCCATATTCTAGACAAACTTGTTTGGTCAGAAGCATCCTGATAAGTGGCCCACTGGAGCACTACATCTACACTTGGCCCTTCTTCAAACACAAGGAATTCATTTTTCTTGGCTACAAATTCACCTACACCACCGGGAAAATACTCGTCCCCGGTGAATAGCGTCATCACCTCAGCGGCCGCCCGGGAAAAAGTTGAGTGACCTGAGATATATCCGGCGAAAGGTGGTGTGACAAATGTTGGTCTCTGATAAGGCCACCAACCTTCAGCCAAAACCCAACCTACACCAGCTACTTCCACAGCCGGATCACTTATAAACTGATGACCTTTCCATGCGTATAGCTTAATCTTTCCAACATTTTCATTTTGTATGCCTGCTAGTGGGTCGCCTGCTTCTACCAATTCTATAAATCCTTTATAAAGAGGAAGACCGTCGGCGGAATAATTAGCCAAATTGGGATCTGAGGATTGGCCTGCATCAGCCATGTATCTAATCGCTGAAATTGGCCTGATGTAGTCATACCAACCTTTAATCCCCCAGGCAGTAACGGCAGCATCGTGAACGGCACCAGCCAAGGCAAAGTAACTCTTAACGTCCCATTCCAACTCATCAAGTACATCACCCTCTCCCTTAAATCGTTTTTCCAGCCGTGGATGGTCACTGACGTAATTAAGAATCGTAAACCAATGGCCGGGAGGAGTTTCCGAATCTGGTCCGTCAGCCCAAAACTCCGCCAATACCCTCGTATAGTCACCCCTGGGAACCATTTGGGATGGATACGGTTCGCCTGTTTTTGGGTTAACATCCCAACCCATACTTATATCTCCGCCATCGAAAAGGTCATAAAACTCCCGAAGTCCTTCAATCGTAGCTGGTAACTCTGGTATATTTCCAATCGACGCCGGAGATATATCCACCATAACACCGTCAGCAGGGTCGAGATGGCTCGACCAAACAGCAACAAGACTATTGCCCCACTGATATTCCGAAGAAAGACCGCCTCCATCTTCCTCGAGGTATGCAGGCATCCCGGGATCGTGATAAACCCAGTAGTCATTCCCATCTCTTTCATAAATAGTTAAATCTGAATTTTTGAGCGCAAATGGAATGACTAAACCCCACTCAGGGCCCAGGAAATTGGGTGTGTTGCCAGGAACAAGAAAGCCTGCCTGGTCAATAAAAAATTCAAATGACAAAGGTTGCCACCGATTGGGATTTGTCACCCCTTGATTTCCAGGTGAAGATGGATCCATCGAAGGGTTTACCGGCGTATAAAATTCGTTTCTATAGTCTAGAAACTCATTTGAATTATCCTGACGACCGAAAGCAATCAAACAACTTGCTATATAATTGCCCAGTGCTGCAGGAGACCCAGTCGAATAATCTTCCGTGGTTGTAGAGATATCATAACCCAGATTTTCCATAAGTTGATTAAACGCAGGTAATGACTGATTCGCACCAGGAGAAAATCTGAATCGAAAGCGTAACAGTCGATAAGCGGCATAGCTCATTGTTTCTTTCCTGGCTGCCACAATGTCATCAGGTAACTCAAAACCATTAAATTCACAATTATATCCCTTTACTGTTTTTCCTAATAAAAATGTAGTGGACGTTTGGTCATAAACAGCCCAGGAATCATACAATGCTATGGAAATATGGAATAGATTACGGGCATGTACTGTTGGTCTTGCGAAATCGTTTCTAATGGCCTCCAGAAGCACTTCATTCCATTGTCGGGCTACAGATTGCTGAGCGGCAGCCTGGCTCGAATAAATACTAGTCAAGAGAATAGTAAAAAGACCCAAAACCAGCCTTTTCCTCACAATTTGTAGCATAATAGCTTTCAATTAAAGTTTTGGTCAAGGATTCGATACTGATCAAAATCATCAAGAATAAATACAGTTCAAAAATACCAATATCATTTAGGCTAATGAAATTCAATCAGTCATTTCCTCCATGATTTACATCAGAAACATAAAAAGTTAAAAAACCCTCTATGGGTTTATAATCCAAATAGGAACGCCCGCAATGATGCGGTGTTTTTAAGTTAATAATCAGAAATTTTATGATTGTAATTACTATAAATGTGAACCCGGAGGGATTCGAACCCCCAACCTCCTGATCCGTAGTCAGGTACACTATCCAGTTATGCTACGGGTCCAGATTTTAAATAAGTCTGCAAAGTTAATCAATCCCTTTACGTACAAAACACCTGATATTTAAAAAGTAATTTTTCAGGGTGGTGAGGCAACAACATTGATTGTTTTAACATTACTAAACCACTTATTATACTTCTCAAAATTAGACTATCTTTGCAGCTTTAACATTTTTAGGTGTTGCAGTGCATTTATTGAAACATGAAGCGAACGTTACTATTAATCCTTATTATCAGCCCCTTTCTTGCATTCTCCACAATCAATTCTGATACAGAAAATGGTGCACAGGCACTTCGAGAGCAAAAAAAGAAGATGGCAACTCCCGATATACCGGGAAATTTCATTGTTGATTTAGGTTTCAATCTGCTTACTCTTAAAGCACCAGAAATGAGGAGAAAATTCTGGGGTTCCAAATCAGTAGCACTTTCGTATACGTTTAACATCAATCCTCCAAATACTTTTTTCAGTCTCAACACCGGTCTCAGCATTGGTTTGGAAAAATATGCCCTAAAAGATAATCTTATCTTGTCAACAGAGGTGGACGATAATTCAGGAAGAATAGCCGTTGTGGATACTTTAGAATTCAATGCCAAAAAATCCAAAATAGCAACAAACTATGTCGAAATTCCTTTTGAAATAAGAGTTTACACCAATCAGAAGGAGAGAGAGAAAGGCATGTTTTTCGCAATAGGAGCTTCAGCTGGTTTGCTTTACCAATCACACACCAAATTGAAATTCAAAGAAGATGGTATTAACAACAAAATAAAAAATAATTCCGATTTTGAATTTAGTCTTTTTCGTGCTCGAGGAATAATCCGGGCTGGTTATAGAGGGTTCAACTGCTTTTACAAATTCGGTATCACAGAGTGGTTCCAAAAGGATAAAGGCCCATCTGCAGCAGCGTCCAAAATGTCCACTATAGGCATCTCATTTGTAGGATTTTAAGCATTAATGGATTCTGTAACCCAATTTGTTTTGAGAAAAGCGGGGCCAAAAGACAATTTTTATAAAGTGGACTTCACCTACCCTCATGTTCTCGGTGAAATCGCAAAAAAGGATTCAAACTTCGAAAAGCTCCTCATTGTTACAGCATACAGTGCCTCAACCGATTCCAGATTTTATTATAACCGTGGTAAAGGTGAAATAGAAGAGGCATTGAAAGCTCTGACATTAAAGTCCTTACACATTTTTCAACCTTCACGCCTAATGGGGTTCCGGCCGGATTTCAGACTTTTTGAGGAATTATCAAAAATCATAATGCCCATTTTAGTTTTTCTCACATTGGGGCAAATCACGTTTGGAGCAATAGAAGGTCGTGAAGTGGCCAAATCGAACTTGATTCCGGAAGAATTTCAAAAATGATTGCCGTTATTCAACGCGTCTCCAAAGCGTCGGTACAAATCAACCAAACATTAAAGGGCCAAATTGGTCTTGGGGTTATGGTTTTACTCGGTATAGAGGAAACGGACAGCCGGCAGGATATTGAATGGTTATCCGGGAAAATTGTCAACCTCAGAATATTTAATGACCAAAATGAAGTGATGAATAAAAGTTTGCTCGAAGTTGACGGAAATGTCCTTTTGGTCAGTCAATTCACCCTGCATGCAAGCACAAAAAAAGGTAATCGCCCTTCTTATCTGAAAGCTGCAAAACCTGAAATTTCAATACCACTTTACAACCAGTTTATTGCTGATTTGGAGATTTTACTCGATCATAAAATTGAGACAGGCGAGTTTGGGGCAGATATGAAAGTTGAGCTAATCAATGACGGGCCGGTTACAGTAATAATCGACAGTAAGGACAGAAAATAAACACTATTTGGGCCAGACTCCAAACTGCTCTGTTAATGATTGATAAGCTAAATGAGTGGGCAAACCCATAACGTTGAAGAATGATCCTTCTATTTGGTCCACTCCAATTAGTCCAATCCATTCCTGAATACCATAAGCCCCTGCTTTGTCAAAAGGTCTGTATTTTTCCACATAACGGGTAATTTCATTATCTGAAAGATTCTTAAATGTAACAATAGTCTCCTCTTCAAAACTTAAGGTTTTCTGGCCACTGGAAATCGAAACGCCTGTTAACACTGAATGTGACTGAGCAGATAAAGAGTTAATCATTTCGTAGGCATGAGATGCATTAATCGGTTTCTCAAGTATATGACCATCAAATATTACTGTCGTATCAGCAGTGACGACAACTTCATCTTTAAAATGATTCCGGTAAACCTTGTTTTTCTTTTCAGCCAGGTACTTTGCCACTTCTTTAATTTCAATTGCAGAGGGGTACGTTTCTTCAATCTCCAGAGTGAAAGTCTCAAATTCAAAGCCCATACTGTTCATAAGCTCTTTTCTACGGGGGGAATTAGAGGCTAATATCAACTGGTAATTTGAACTCATTTTCTTTTATACTACTAAACAAAAATCCACAAATCACTTTCGGATAAAAATAGGTGGTCTTTGGAGGCATGGTATATCCTGAATAACAAACCTCCTTAATTTTTTCCATGGACAACTCTTTGGTGATGACCGCAAACTGAGACTCTCCTCTAAGCACTTGAGAGTGACACTCCGTAAAGTTGCGTTGAAAAACAATGTTTTTCGAAGTACTCTGTTTGGGGCCGGGGATATCCATTATTTTTTCAAAAATGAAAAAATGCATCACCGTCAAATCCAAGTTTTTTATTTCCTGTGGAAAATTCCAGGTAATCATTTCAATGCACTCTGGCTTTAGTCTAATCTTATACGCATTTTCACCAGTCAATAAGCCAAATGACCATTGCTTTCCCAGAATTATTTCATTGACATCTGAAGCGTTGTCCACAGGTTTAATAAAGAAATATTCGGATAACTTATCCATTAGAATTCCTTCACTAAAATCTTTCCAATCACTCACCAACCTGTGAGTAGGTAGCACCCTGAGATCATCAGATTCCGTATTTGTGAAAAACATAAGGTGAAAATTGTATCCTTCGTTTCCAGTATGCCCGGGGTTATTAGAGATGCTTTCATGCTTGTGCGCTAAAGATCCTTCATATCGGTGATGTCCGTCTGCCAAAATAACTTGTCTATCCTTTAAGACATCAACGAACTTACCAATAACATCAGCATCATGGATCACACTTAATACATCATGAACTCCCTGATAATCCTCGGTTTCATAGATCGGATTCCGCATACTCTCATCCATATAGAGGTCAAGAGAATGTTCTGAATCAGTATAAAGTCCATGTGTGGGACTCACATTCAATTCTGTTTCCCTGAGTAAGTCAACTCTATCACTTACTGAATGAGGCATAGTGTTCTCATGTCTGAGTATGACGTCTTCCTTCCAATCATATGCTCTAATATTAGCAATAAAGCCCTTTCTGCAATATTCTTTACCACTCCCGGGTAGATTGAAATATTGATAATAAATATAAATTCCAGGTATACTGTCCTGAATAATGGTCTTTTCCTCTTTCCACTTATTTAATGTGGCAACTGCATTTTCAATGGGATCGGGACCCTTTGGCACCGAAAGGTGAATGCTGTTAATCTCGTTTGCGTAAAGTGCTTGCCTTTGACGGTCGGATACTACGTCAAAAAGTGGTGAAGTTAGTTCTTCGATGTTTGAAGTAAGGTTGGCGTTAAAACGCCAAGCTTTCAGCGGCCTTATCTGAGCCATATATAATTATTCATTTAAACGATTTTTCCAACGTTTATTTCCTGGCAGTTGGTTCACCTGGTCCGCTAAGTCTTCAGTATTATTTTCATAATGATGGTGACCTATCAATGCGGCAATTCGCATTTCATCACTACTCAGGTCTGGTTTGATTTTTTCAGGTTTGAAGTATTGTTCAATAAACCTCGTGCTGAATTTGCCTGTAATAAAATCCTTATGAGTCAAGGCAAATTCACAAAATGAAAGAGTAGTCTGCACCCCTGTAATCACATATTCTTTAATTGCTCTTTTCATTCTATCAATCGCTTCGTTTCGATCCTTCCCATAAGCGATTAATTTGGATATCATCGGATCGTAATAAATAGGAATTTCCATTCCCTCTTCGTATCCGTCATCTACTCTTATTCCCGGTCCCATTGGGCGTTGATAAGTATTTAACTTCCCAACATCAGGCAAAAAATTATTTGAAGGGTCTTCTGCGTAGACCCGAACCTCTATCGCATGTCCGTTGATTTTAATATCATCTTGACTGAATGATAGTTTCTTATTCTCTGCAATATGAATTTGTTCCTTAACCAAGTCAATCCCAGTAATCATTTCGGTCACCGGATGTTCAACCTGTAATCTGGTATTCATTTCAAGGAAGTAATGATTCAACTTTTCATCAACAATAAATTCGACAGTTCCAGCTCCGTAATAACCACAGGCTTTGGCAACATTAACAGCTGCCTCCCCCATTTCTGATCTGCAAGCATCATCTAAAATCGAAGATGGAGCCTCCTCTATTACCTTTTGATGTCTCCTTTGAACAGAACAATCCCGCTCAAATAGATGGACTGTATTGCCATGTTGATCTCCTATAATTTGTATTTCAATATGCTTTGGAGATGCGATATATTTCTCAATAAAAACAGAACCATCACCAAATGCCGATTGAGCTTCACTTACGGCTCTTTCCATCTGTTCGTCCAACTGGTCAACATTGTCTACGATTCTCATCCCCTTACCTCCACCGCCAGCACTTGCTTTGATTAAGATTGGGAAACCAATACTTTTTGCTATCCTCTTCGCTTCTTCCTTACTGGTGACTGCTCCGTCCGTGCCAGGAACTAATGGGATGTCAGAAACAGAAACAGCTTTTTTTGCAGCCAATTTGTCCCCCATAACTTCAATTGACTCAGGTGAAGGGCCAATAAAGATCATCCCAGCCCGTTCAACCTCCTTCGCAAAATGAGCGTTCTCAGATAAAAAGCCATAGCCAGGGTGAATGGCATCTACATTCAATTCTTTTGCCTTTTCGATTATGGTGTTAATTTGTAAGTAAGATTCATTGGAGGGCGGAGGGCCAATCAAAACCGCTTCATCCCCAAAGCTTACAAAAGGTGCTACCCTATCTGCCTCACTGTAGATTGCGACAGTAGTTATTCCCATTTCTGATGCTGATCGCATAATTCTTAATGCAATCTCACCTCGATTGGCCACCAATATTTTTTTAATTTTCAACGAAGTATCCGTTCAATTGGTCGCAATGCTATGAATAAATCGGAGTTTTAGCAATTTCAAAGATCTCGCAGTAGATAAATTCACTAATCACCACCTATTGATATGGAATTTCTATCAATTCAGGTTAAACTTGCGGCCAAATTCGCATGCGCATTAATTCTAAAATTGTTTTTCAAACCACCATTACATATTTTTAAGTTTCCACACTAAAAAGCGATTCATGGATTTATTCGAAAAATTATTAAGCAATTCCGGTCCCCTGGGACAGCATAAGTTTATTGACAATAATTTCTACATGTTTCCCAAACTGGAGGGCCCGATAGCGTCCAGGATGATATTCAAAGGAAATGAAGTTCTGACCTGGAGTTTGAACAATTACATCGGCCTCGCCAATCATGAAGAAGTGCGAAAGGCGGATGCTGAAGCCACCGCAGAGTGGGGTTTAGCGTATCCGATGGGTGCCCGAATGATGACAGGTAATACCCTGCATCACGAAGCATTTGAGCGACAACTGGCGGAGTTTGTGATGAAGGAAGATGCCATGCTACTTAATTACGGTTATCAGGGTATTATGTCAATCATTGATGCCTTGGCTGACCGCAGAGACCTTATTGTGTATGATGCTGAAAGTCATGCGTGCATAATCGACGGAGTCAGAATGCATATGGGTAAAAGACTGGTCTTTCCGCATAATGACATTAGCAACCTCGAAAAGCAACTTATCAGGGCCGAAAGGCTAACAAAGGAGTCTGGAGGGGGAATTCTGGTGATTACTGAGGGCGTTTTTGGCATGTCTGGAAACATGGGCAATCTGAAGGAAATAGTAGTGCTTAAGGAGAAATACAATTTTAAGTTATTGATAGACGATGCGCACGGTTTCGGTACTATGGGAGCGACTGGTGCTGGAGCAGGTGAAGAACAGGGGGTACAAGACGGTATAGATTTATATTTTTCCACTTTTGCTAAGGCAATGGCTGGTATTGGAGCTTTTATAGCTGGAGATAAAGATGTTATTGATCATCTCAGGTATAATACCAGATCGCAAATTTTCGCCAAATCACTTCCAATGCCTTTTGTTATTGGTGGAATGAAAAGATTGGAATTATTGAAGAATAAGCCTGAATTACGAGAAAATCTGTGGAAGATAGTGCGGAGAATACAATCTGGCTTAAGAGACAAGGGTTTCGATTTAGGCACTACCAAATCACCTGTAACTCCCGTTATTTTGAGTGGAGACCCTGTTGAAGCATGTAATCTTGTGGTAGATTTACGGAATAACTTTAATATTTTTTGTTCAGTTGTGGTTTATCCGGTAGTTCCTAAGGATATCATGATGCTCAGGATAATCCCAACAGCAGCACACACGTTGGATGATGTAGACGAAACCATAGCAGCTTTCGAAGCTGTAAAAATTAAGTTGTCTGATGGTACTTATAAAAGAGCTGGCTGGGGCGAGATCAAAAAAGTAGTTTCAATGTGAAAATAGACGCATTATTTATCCTTTTTAAGACATTTTGACTATATTGCACCACCTTTTTAGAAACATTTATAACAACCTTAAAAAAATAATAATGAAAAGATTTGAGCAAATTAGAGACTTGGTTGCATCATTGGAAGGTGATTTCGAGAAGTTTTATGACAAGAAGAATCAAGCAGCCGGAACAAGAGTAAGAAAAGGAATGCAAGAGCTTAAGAACCTTGGTCAAGAAATTCGGGTTGAAGTTCAAAACCAAAAGAACAGCTAAGAAGGAATCTAACCTTAAGATTAAAAGATTAGTAATATCAGGTGGCCTGGGCCACCTTTTTTTATGCCTTATTTTTTTAATAATTCTTTCCTAATTCTATTTATTAGCTCTTTTGAAGCGGAGACCAGAGGTAATCTTACACCATTTTCGCAGACCTCTAGCTGGTTTAACAACTCTTTAACTCCCGCCGGATTTCCTTCTTCAAAGATTAAGCGGGTAATCTCTACCATTTGATGAAAAGATGTAACTGCATCGGACGTATTTCCATTCAAATAGCAATTTACCATTTCACAAAATTGAACTGGTAGTGCATTCGCAATTACCGAAATCACTCCCACTCCCCCAATACTTAATATAGGCAGTGTTGACAAATCATCTCCAGAAATCAGTGAGAAGTCAGATGGGGAATTGGCCGCAATTATTGCACACTGCTCCAAATCTCCAGATGCTTCTTTAATAGCAACGATGTTACTGTGTTCAGCCAATTTTAATGTTGTATTTGCGGTTATATTAGATGAAGTCCGACCAGGGACATTATAAAGAATTAATGGTACGGGGCTCTCATCTGCTAACTTCTTGAAATGTAGTATGAGGCCATTCTGAGTTGGTTTGTTATAGTACGGAACAACTGAAAGTATTGCGTCTATTCCGTCTAAACTGCTATCCCTGATTTTATCTGCCAATTGTCGGGTATTATTACCACCAAGTCCAAGGATGACTGGCAGACGAGAAGCATTGTAATCAATAATGAATTGAACAACTTTTCTTTTCTCAAGTTCATTCAAAGTTGATGATTCGCTGGTTGTTCCCAACGCAACCAAATAATCTACACCCCCGGATATTACATGATCCATCAACTTTGTAAAAGCATCAAAATCGATTTTATTATCGCTATTGAAAGGTGTAACGAGAGCTACTCCAGTACCTGCAAATTTATTATTTGTCATTTTTTATCCTTTCCAGCATTACATGCAACTCTGAGATGAACATCTCAATAGAGCGAATATCTGGCTTAATCATTAATTCCAGGAAAGGTTTCGTCTCATCGTTATAAATCCCAATCCTGCATCTGGCTTTACTTCTAGCAACAATATTGCTTACAAACACATTGTAATCTAAGTCAAGATTAATTAAGAAATCAAATTCCTTTTCGATAAAAACCCTGACTCGTTCTTTTTTCCAAATACCAAAAAAATTCAAGTCTCTTTTTGAAAATGAGTTACTAGCAATCCCGTCAATATTGGATGAGTTCTCATGAAAAACTAACAAAGTAACTTTTTTCCCTCTATTCTTTAATTCTTCAACGAACTCCTCGATGGCATTGTCTTGTCCAATTAATGACTTATGTGAACATATTACCCCTATTGAGGAAGCATCATTACAGGAAGAGCTAAATCGCCTTACTTTCTTTTGAAGTTGTCGCTTGGAATGGAAGGAAATAAAATGGTTACCTATCATGAATTTAGCAAAGATTCCAGTTCTTTTCCGGAAATGATTTTCACTCCAAATTTATTAGCCTTCTCTAATTTGGAAGGACCCATATTATTACCTGCCACCAAATAGTCGAGGCTACCAGATACTGCGGATACAATTTTACCCCCGTTTATTTTGATCAATGTCTTTAACTCATCACGGCCGAAATTTTCAAACACCCCTGATATAACAAAAGTCGATCCTCTCAAAATATCACTTTGAACTACCGCTTCATCTGATAATTCTGTCTTTATACCAGCATTCTTCAGTCTTTGAATAAGGTCAATATGCTTGGCATTATTGAAGTATTCCTCAAGGCTAACTGCAATCTTTTCTCCAATTGCCGGAGCCTCGATGAGTTCTTCGAAAGAAGCGTTAGCGATATTGTCTATAGTCATAAAGTGATTGGCCAATTTCTCAGCTACCGTTTGTCCAACATAACGAATCCCTAAAGCAAAAAGGACATTGTCGAAGGCGACTTGTTTTGAAGATTCTATGGCATCAATTATGTTGTGTGCTGACTTTTCTCTTAGGCTACGGACAGTGTCTTCCCCCTTTTTACCTGAACTTACCCTGAATTCTAATCCATTAAGTGTCTCAAAATCCAACTTGTATAGATCACCGGGGTCTCTAATTAATCCAGTGTCCACCAGACCTTTAATTGTTTCTTTCCCTAAAGATTCGATATTCATTGCTTTCCGCTGGATAAAATGCTCAAACCGGCCTGTTATTTGAGGTGGACATCCCTCAAAATTCGGGCAATAATGTGATGCCTCACCTGATGTCCTGATCAACTCAGTACTACACTCCGGGCAAACATTTATATATTTAACTACCTCACTTGTAGGTGATCTTTTTGTTGTATCAACTCCGGTAATTTTTGGTATAATTTCACCACCTTTTTCTACATAAACCGTATCGCCTAACCGTACTCCCAAACGCTCGATTTCATTCGCATTATGAAGCGAAGCCCTTTTTACTGTGGTTCCAGCCAACAGCACGGGAGACAGTTCTGCCACTGGAGTAATGGCACCCGTTCTTCCAACTTGATAAGTTATACCTCTTAAAATTGTAGAAGCACTCTCAGATTTATACTTGTAAGCAATTGCCCACCTATGACTCTTGGCAGTAAAGCCTAAAATTTGCTGATACCTGAGATCATCTACTTTAATCACAATCCCGTCCGTATCAAGTGGAAGTTCCAATCGCTTTTGCTCCCACTCTTCAATGTAAATAAGCACTTCCTCAAATGTATTACAACGTCTATAAGTGGGCGAAACATTAAACCCCCATCTCTCCAGTGCGCTAATTGATTGGGAATGACTCTGGTAATTTACCTGATCTCCAATAAGCGAATACAAATAGCAGTCAAGGTTTCGCGATGCAACCACCGCTGAATCCTGCATTTTCAGGGTCCCTGAGGTTGAATTTCGTGGGTTTGCTAATGGTTCCTCACCAATATCAACTCGCTCTTCATTAATTCTGACAAACTCTTTTCGAGGCATAAAAACCTCACCACGTACTTCAAATTCATCCGGATAGTCTCCGGGCATCAGACGCAATGGAAGTGACCTAATCGTCCTGGCATTAGTAGTGATATTATCTCCGCGAGTTCCGTCACCTCTTGTGACCCCTTTGTCTAAGAGACCGTTCTTATAAGTAACACTAAGTGCAACTCCGTCAAATTTAAGTTCACAGAAATATTTAAAATCACTATGTCCAAGACCTTTTACCACACGTTCATGAAAGTCTGATAGTTCCTCCTTAGAATAGGTGTTGCCGAGAGACAGCATTGAATACTTATGAATAACTGTTTCAAAATTTTTAGTTATATTTCCCCCCACTCTTAGCGTTGGTGAATCAGGTAGTTTCAGCTCAGGGTATTCCTTCTCAAGCTGAATTAACCTATCTAAGAGTCGATCAAATTCGTAATCTGAAATTTCCGGATCGTTTTCGCCGTAGTATTGATCGTTATGATGATTTATCTTCTTTGTTAATTCCTGAACTTCCAGAAGTGCTTCCTCAAATGACATCGGACAAATTTAGTAGGCGGTTTTTAATAATTGGCATCCCGGATTTTTTGAGTTTGAATTATTGTGGAAATGCCATCCGGGGCATGGGAGAAGTATCCATTTCCAAAAAATCCTTCTGAAGGTACTTGTAATGAGCTGTTATGCCTATCATGGCAGCATTATCAGTACAATATTCAAGCTTTGGAACATACGATTGCCAACCATGCGCCAACCCAAGAGTATGAATCCTATGCTGCAACCCTGAATTTGCTGATACACCTCCAGCTATTGCAACATGTTCCACATTTGTTTGTTTTGTGGCCTTTATTAATTTGACCATTAGCATCTCCACCAGTGTATGCTGCAAACTGGCACAAAGATCATTTAAATTTTCCTTGACAAAATCTTCGTTTGATTTTAATTGGTCTCTTAGAAAGTATAAAAAAGCAGTTTTTATTCCACTAAAGGAGTAATCCAATTTGGGCATTTCAGTAATTGGAAAGACGTACTTATGTGGGTCTCCAGTTTGAGCCAATTTATCTATTTCCGGTCCTCCAGGATATGGAAAGCCAAGAAGTTTGGCAGATTTGTCGAATGCTTCCCCAACGGCATCGTCTTTTGTTTGTCCCAGGATTTCCATTTTCAAATAATCTTTAGCTAAAATCAATTGAGTATGCCCACCGCTCATTGTCAGGCAGAGAAAAGGAAACTTCGGCTTAGGGTCTTCTATAAAATGGGAGAGCACATGAGCCTGCATGTGGTGTACACCAATTAGTGGTATTCCTAGAGATAGGGCTAATGATTTAGCAAAAGATCCACCCACTAATAAAGATCCCAACAGCCCCGGACCTTGCGTGAAAGCTACCGCATTGAGTTGATTTTTAGCTATCTTTGAATCATTAAGGGCTTTTCTTACAACTGTAACAATATACTGCTGATGGGCCCTGGAAGCCAATTCTGGAACGACACCACCATAACCTTTGTGTATCGATTGCGTGGCAATAATATTAGAATGAATATTGCCTTTAATTATGATTGCTGCTGAGGTTTCGTCACAAGACGATTCAATAGCCAGAATGTTAGCCATTTAGGGTTTTGAAAAAGAGTTTAAATACACTGCAAGTTATTAAAAAAGGTGTGCTGGGCACATTTCTTTGGATAGGCACTAGTCTGGGTGCTCTATTTGTGATTACTTTCTTTGCCATTCAAATACCTTATATCCAAACTAAAATTGTCAATAGTCTAACAAAGTATTTAAGCACAAGGACCGAACATACCATTCTAATTGGTTCTGTTAATATTTCATGGTTTGATAGCATGGTTTTTAATGACTTTAAGATCGCTGACACTGTCGACTCAACTATGCTCGAAACAAAAAGTGTCCTTATTGATTTTAGTCTGCTGGATATAATTTCAGGAGATGATATTCAGCTCGATGCTGTTCGATTGGAAGGGAGTACTCTGTTTTTGCAGAAAGTAAATGATAGTACTGCATTAAATATTACCTACTTTTTAAGAAAGTTAAGAAGTCGTAAAACCGGCAATGAAGAATCTCCCATTGTCACATTTAGAGTAGGTAAAATTAAGATTGAAAATGCAACTTTTGCAGTAAATGATTTCAGGAAATCTCCAGCCTCAACTCAATGGGACTACAATCACATACTTTATAGAAATGTTAATTGTAGTATGAGTGACCTACTTATATCAGGGGATACAGTCAACTTGAAAATTGATCAATTAACGGCTCTTGATGACAAGGGCAAACTTAACATTCGGTCAATGTCAAGTCTGTTTCAATTCACAAATCAATATCTGCGTTTCGATGAACTGAATTTAAAAACGGACTTCAGCTACCTGAGTAATTCCGTAGAATTCTCTTATTCAGAGCCCGCCAGCTTGAGCTACTTTGTCGATAGTGTAGGGATGTCATTGAATTTTGACAAGGCGGTTATTCACCCAAATGATCTTCAATTATTTTCTTCTTCAAAAATTCCTTTCAGAGAGTCGATTCAACTTAATGCCACACTGGATGGCAAAGTTGGGCGATTTGAGTTAAAGGAATTACAGCTTCGACTGGGCAAATCAAGTCAATTATCAGGCTATGTAAGCATGAATGGCTTGCCAGATATCAAAGAGACATTCATGGACATAAAACTGAATAATTCAACATTATTAAGTGATGATTTGAAAAGCTTTACACCGCTGGAAATACATCCCTATTTAGATTCATTAAAATCAATTCATGCAAAAGCATCATTTCTCGGCTTTTATAGTGACTTTGTCGCCAATGGGTCTTTTGCAACTGAACTGGGCAATATCAGTTCTAATTTAAATTTAAAGCTTCCACATGAAGGGTTCATCGGGTGCTATTCCGGCAAATTAAGTCTTGATGATTTTAAACTTGGAAGATTTATTAAAGAGGCAGGCATAGACGCCGTTAGTATGGAAGGTTCTATTAATGGAAACGGGTTTGACCGCCACAATGCAAATTTTTTCTTAAACGCAACTTTGGATAAAATTGGATATAACAATTACCAGTATACGAACATCCAAACAGATGCAGAGTTTGTCGCTCAATTCTTTGAAGGAAAACTTGAAATCAATGACCCCAACCTCAAATTTAATGTAAACGGCACTGTTGATCTCAGAAATGGCCTCAACAAAGTCAATATTAACGGTGATCTCGATACTTTAAACTTGAGGGCTCTCAACATTAGTAATCGGGATATTTTTCTAAGCACTCAGGTGGATTTAGACTTTAATGGGCTTGATTTGGACAGTATTATTGGATTTGCTGACCTGAATAGCTTCTATCTTCGTTATGAGAATCGAGACATTTTGATCGATACTATTTCTATCATCTCAGTAAGAAATTTTGACAACAGGGATTTAACTATTAAAACTGAACTTGCCAGACTCAACGCATCGGGCAATTTTAACTACTCCACATTATATAATGATACCGGAAAAATTTGGAAAGAATATCGATTGATATTCAACAATAATCCTGACAGTATTCAGCACTATTTCGCCTCAGCAGACCATAACAACACCAATCAATATAAAATAGATCTGTCCCTTACAGTTGCAGATGCTGATCCCTATTTAACTCTTTTTACAGACAATATAAGTGTTGGAAAAGACACACAAATTAAAGGTGCATTTTCTCATGGAGAAACGACTATTTTACAACTGACCAGCCATCTGGACACCTTAATTATTAACGATAATGAATTCTATAATAACCAATTTGATCTAAATACCTCCAAATTGTCGAATAGTACCGCGATTCTTGCCATGATGTTTCTATCGTCAGAACGTCAAGTATTGAAACAATCAGCATCCTTCGACAATTTATATTGGGAAGCGATCTGGCAAGGAACTAAAATTGAATTCAGTAGCAATATTCAGCAGACCGATGCTGAAAACAAAGTGCGATTATACGGAGATTTCATATTTCTGACTGATAAATATCGCCTTAGCTTTAAACCTTCAGAGTTAATTGCAATTGGCCACCAATGGGATTTCTCCTCGGATAATGAGATAATCTTCGATAATGGCGACATAATTTTTAATGATTTTAAATTAAACCACGAAGATCAAGTCATACAATTATCCGGAATTTCCTCACAGGATTCAGAGAAAATATTGTCTTTATCTGTTAATAATTTTAAACTCGATAACCTCAATCCAATAATCAATTCCAAATTAAACGGGATTCTAAATGCTGAAGCAGATATTATTGGTAGAGGTGAAGATTTCTTGGTACAAAGCAATCTTAAAATATCAGAACTCGAGTTAAATAAATTCTTAGTTGGCGATGTCATTGGGACCTCAAACTGGGAAAATGCTGATGAAAGACTAAGACTCGGTTTTGAGGTAGACCGCTTGGGCCGGAAAGTCATTCAATTAGGTGGCTACTTTTATCCTAAGGAAGAACAGCAATTGGATATTGTCGCCAATTTTGATGAAACAAGTCTCAAGGTTGCGGAGCCGTTTATTAGTAAAAACTTTAGCAGCGTTGACGGTTCATTAACTGGTCAACTCACAATTGGCGGACCTCTGGGTCACCCCGTCTTAAAAGGAACTGGTCTAGTTGATAATGGAAAAGTAACTGTCAATTATCTAAATACAGATTATTCATTTAATGGAAATGTAATCTTTGGAGAGAACGAAATTGGTGTCCGAAATCTCAATATTACTGATGAAAATAACAATCTTTCCACTGCAAATGGTGATATTTTTCATGACGGATTCAGCAGTTTCATCCTCGACATCTCGGCAAAGCTTAAAAACTTCCAGGTTTTAAATACCTCCGCTACTGACAATGAACTGTATTATGGAACAGCTCATCTAACTGGTAATGTCAACTTCTCAGGCACTTTATCAAACCTTCAAATCTCAGCAAAGGCCACAACAAATAGAGGGACCAGAATTTTCATACCCCTTAGCAACACGTCTGATGATGTTCAGGAGAATTTTATCAAATTTATTTCCTTATCAGAAACAACTGATCTGTCAAAAGAGGATGATCCTGTCATTGCGGTTAATCCAGTTGCCAATCCGAAAGGAGTAAAACTTGATTTCGACCTGGACATCACCCCTGATGCCTATACGGAGTTAATCTTCGACATAAAATCCGGAGACATTATCAGAGGTCGAGGCAATGGAAAAATCAATCTGCAAATAAATACCGACGAGGACTTTCTAATGTTTGGTGATTTTGTGATTGCCAATGGAGGATACAACTTTACCCTGAAAAACATTATCAATAAAGAATTCGATCTAATAGAGGGAAGTAAAATATCATGGTTTGGAGATCCATACGGAGGCGTAATGGACATCACTGCAGAATACAGTCAATTAACATCTCTTTTGCCCATAATTACTCAGAACCCCAGTAAAGCGGAATTGGAATCCCCGGATGCCCAAAGGAAATATCCTGCTATTGTGGTGTTGAATTTGGAAGGCCCTCTACTGACACCCGAAATCGATTTTGATATCAGAATTCAAGATTATCCGGAAAATATCTCTGGCTACTCCGTAGGGCCATTGGTTAACGCATTTAGCTCAAAAATTAGTTCAGATGAACAAGAGCTGAAGCGTCAGGTATTTAGCCTGATTATCCTGAGACGCTTCTCCCCTGTGAATAGCTTCAATGTTGGTGGTGGACAGGCATTAGGAAATAGTATAAGTGAGTTTATTTCGAACCAGCTTAGCTATTGGATATCTCAAGTGGACGAAAATCTGGAAATTGACGTTGATCTAACTACGCTGGACCAGGATGCCTTCGATACATTTCAATTAAGATTGGCATACACCTTGCTCAATGGAAGATTGAAAATATCCAGAGATGGAAGTTTTACTAATAATGATGACGAAGCTGATGCCTCCGCCATTGTTGGTGATTGGACAGTAGAATATTTAATTACCCCGGATGGGAAATTGTCTGCAAAAATGTATAATAAAACTAACTACAGTGCTGTCAATCAAGCATTAGGGGACAAGAACAATACTACCGCTGGATTCAGCATTCAATACATCAGAAGCTTTGACCAATTTAGAGAATTACTGTTTAAAGCCAGAAAACTCCCAAAAGTTCCAAAGAAAAAGGAAAGAAAGATGGAGCACTTATATCCACAGAAGGCGCAAACAATGCGGGAAGCGAATTCTCTAAATAATTATAATCAGCAGACATACACAAACTACTATTAAAGAACCTGTGAAGGCAATCCAGAAAACCGTTCTGTCGAGTATATTATTGTTTGTTTAATTTGGTAAAGTACTCCTGTACCTCGCCCAATGGTTGTAGCAATAGCTGCACCTTCAACGCCAAGTGCTGGGATTGGGCCAGGACCAAAAATAAAAATTGGGTCCAGAATCATATTCAATATATTCGAAATCCACAATGCTCTCATTGCAATTGACGCATTGCCTGCACCTCTGAATATTGCATTGATCAAGAAGATTAACATAATAGTAGCATTCCCGAGAAAAATTATTCGGGTATAGCCATAACCTTCACTAATCAGGGATTCTTCGCCACCCATTAGTCTCAAGATATCCGGAGCAAAGATTCCTCCAGCAATACCAATAATAACTGCCAGACTGAGTGCAAGAAAAATGGCTTGAACAGCAACTACTGCCGCTTCTTTGGGTTTCTTTTCACCAACCCTTCTGGCAACCATAGCAGTAGTGGCCATACTGAGACCAATTGCGATTGAATAAACAATCATCAAGACAGATTCGGTAAGACCTACAGTGGCTACAGCATTGACACTGACTTTGCTGACAAAAAATACATCAACCACTGCGAAAAGGGATTCCATCACCATTTCAAGGATCATAGGAACGGAAAGCATAAAAATGGCTTTATTAATGCTCCCGGCGGTAAAGTCCTGCTCACCACCTCTAACGGCCTGACTGAAATTGGCAATAATTGATTTTACATTATGAAGTAATAGATTTCTCATTCTTTATTAATTATAAAAATACTAAAAGGAATATTGATTGTGTGCGAGGTGCCCTCTAAGAGGTAGAGGGTGCTGTGACCCAGACGATATGAATGAGAAACTTCATTATGGCTGCAAATGTAACAGAAGTGTTCTAACTGTCAAGCCCCTACCCCTAATAGGTAATTGTGATCATGATTCATTGATGGCTTCTAGAATGATGTTGGAGGCCAGGGCAATCTCATCTTCAGATATTGTAAGCGGTGGAGCTATACGCATACTATTGTCACAAAAGAGAAACCAGTCTGTGAGTACTCCTTTATTAATGGCTTTATCAATGATCAACCTGAGCTTGTCAAAGGATTCAAATTCTACTGCCATCATGAGCCCTTCATTTCTAATCTCTTTGATGATGGGGTGCTTGAGATTTTCTTTGAAAATATTTGCCTTTAGATCAACTGATTCGATTACGGATGTTTTTGTCAAAATATTAATGGTGGCAAGTGCTGCCGCAGCTGACACAGGATGACCTCCAAAGGTGGTTATATGTCCGAGGACGGGATCATTCTTTAAGACCCCCATTATTTCATGAGTGCTGATAAAAGCACCAATTGGCATCCCACCACCCATGCCTTTAGCACTAGTGATAATATCAGGCAGAATATCGTAATGTTCGAATGCCCAAAATTTGCCAGTTCGACCAAAACCGCACTGGATTTCATCTAAGACTAGCAGGGCCTGATGCTTATTACAACATTCCCGCAGGGTTTGAAAGTATTCAGTATTAGCCGTTCTCATGCCAGCCTCACCTTGTATGGTTTCAATTACTACAGCTGCTGTGTTTTTGGTGACCAGATTTAAATCCTCCAGGTAACCAAACCGTATTTGTCTCGATCCTGGAACGAGTGGTCTAAATGCTCTCTTGAAATCTTCTGAACCACTAATTGAAAGTGCTCCATGGGAGGAGCCATGGTATGCATTGAAACAGGAGATAATTTCATATTTTCTGGTAAAGCGCTTAGCAAGTTTAATGGCACCTTCTATCGCCTCAGAACCAGAGTTAACTAAGTACACGTTGTCTAAATGATCTGGTAAAGTGCTAACCAGAGCTTCCGCAAGTTTAACTTGAGGGGTCTGGACCAACTCTCCGAATACCATAAGGTGCAGGTGCTTGTCAATTTGGTCCTTTATTGCAGCAATTACTTGTGGATGTCTGTGCCCGACAGAACTGACGCCAATGCCACTAATTAAATCGATATATTTTTTATTAGGCCCATGGAGCCACACGCCGTCGGCACTTTCTACTTCAATTACAAGTGGAAAATCTGAGGTTTGAGCCAGGTTCCTTAAGAATAAGTCTCTATTCGATATCAAAGCGACTGAAGTTCTATTGAATTATTTTAATACCCAGGGAGTGTATTCCCTGGTTGTAATTGATTTATTAATTGACTGTTTTGCGTTATGTTCAACAATAATCCAGATGAAAGGTCTTTTTTCTAATTTGTGGGACAACCAGATTTAGCACTATGGAGATTCCCTGCTTCACGACTGTTAATACCAACAATAATATTAACCTTTTGCAACGGTCTTAAATAAGATGAAAATAAACCAACAACACCTCAGCTTACTGCTGAGGGTATTTTGTTGGCTTGAGGATAATACTTATCTGTCTATAATCACTTTATAAGAGGCAACTGGCAATGATGCCTCGGCCATGTCTACAAAGACTAACATATAAATTCCTTCCGGTAGTTTAGATGTATCAAAATCTATCTTTCTGTAGCGACCGTTTTCAATTTTAGCCGTCAGCAACTGATGGCCGGTAAGATCGGTCAGGTAAACCCCAATGTTTTCTGAATTCAGCTTTTCATAATCGATGGTAACGTAATCCTTCGCCGGATTAGGATAGATGGTTAAATCCTTGAAGTACTTCCTGTAAAAACCGGTTTCCTCAATCAGTTCCAATGAAATGCCAAGTTCTGTAACCAAGGCAGCTACGTTAAAAAACTGCTCTTCCATGAGCGGATCAATCTTGAATTCTATCAGGGTTGTGGTATCCATTGGGATTCCCGGGAACTGGACATTCAATAAATAGTCGCCCGGTGGCACGTTAGGGAATCCAAACCGGCCCTCGTCGTCCGTCTCTGTATAAGCCACCAGTGCAATCTCCTGCTGGAGTTGACGGCGTCGGGTGACCAGTTTATTCAAGGATACACCGGCACGGCGCACCCGCCTTCTTGCCCTGACCCTTAAACCTGCCTCAGAATCCACCACAGAGTCTGGCAAATCTGATTCAATACTACCTACGATCAATGCATCATTTACTTCCGGGTCAAAGGGTGGCGGGATAAAGATCATGTCAATATTTATGCCCGTTGTCGATGTCCTTAACTGTAGCGTATCAGCAAACACCCAGTCACCGGTTTTACCATAATAGGTCTGCAACACACTATCCATGAATGATTTTCCTGGTCTGGCCTTCAATATGTAATCACCCGGGATAAGGCCATCCAGAAAATAGGCCCCATTCGCATCAAAGGTCACAGTGTCCAGAGCAGTAAATGGTCGGCCGGGGGCCTCAATCTCGTAGACAATCAAATCTCCTTCTGTCAAAACGGATCCGACATCCGGATCAATTCCGGCGGTACCAGAAACGTCTGTTACTGCGAATACATTTTGGTTTCTGTTTCTGATGATCAATCCCGGCAGTAGCGGATTGGAAACCTCAACGTAGAAGATTCCCATGGTTTCGAATTTGATGCTATCAATCACCAAACCACGTGCTGTCCCTCCCTCAATGGCCGTTCCGGGGGTTTCTTCGGGCGTAGCAAACCCTTCAATAGTCCGTCTTGGTTTTTTGTACCATTGATAAGTATTCCGGGTTCCCGAAATGTCAATCGATACAACTGCCCGTTCATTGACCCGGACCAGCTCGGTCGTGGTCACCCCATACCTGCGTTGAGGGGTGAACAGGAATTCAAATTGCGCCTGGGCAACATTTATTTCCAGATCTTCAAATCCAAGCCGGTTTCCAGAAACATCCAGTGACATCAGATGCTTCAGTCCGGTCATGTCTGGAATTCCCCTCAGCTCATTTTGAGATAAATCAACAGAAACCAACGCACCAATATCCTGCAGGTCAATGGCCAAGGTGTCTTGCAGATTATTGTCAGGCAAACTAATGCCGGTTACCCGATTATTCTCTACGGTAATGCCAGACCACGTGGCCAGTGGTCCTGTCAGCCAGTTTGTACTTTTCACCCAATTAGCCCCTTTGGCCGATTCGAAAACGGCGACCAGAGCCAGGCTATCCCTTCTTATTGAGGAGACCCTGACCAAAAATGGTTTAGTCCTTAATGTAACATTTTCAAGCTCCGGATTGGTGACTTGCGCCACATAGGATCCTTCACTTTCAAACCGGATGTTCTCCAGTGTGAAGGTTCCCGATGCTCCCCCCGCAGGAAATGCCACACTGTCTTTTAGCCAGCTGTATACATTATTAGTCCCGGGGATGGTGCGGTCCGGGGTCTGCGATTCATCCACCTCAGCCAGAATGCTGGTTAACTTCAGCAGTTCCTGCTGGGGTGCTAAAACTACCCCGGGAACAGCCTGATTGGGTATCAGGCTGTTAAAGTCTAACAGGTTCCCCGACAGGTTCAGGGAAGTGACCGTTCCGGATAGGTTCATTGCAGGTACAGTGTGGAGGTCATTCCCCGACAGGTCAACCACAGCAAGCTCAGCCATGTCGTTGATCTCTACCGGTACCCCGCCCTCCAGATTATTGTCAGGCAAACTAATGCCGGTTACCCGATTACTGGCTACGGTAATGCCAGACCAGTCAGACACCGGACCTGCCAGCCAGTTATCCTTATTGTCCCAATTGAAACCATCGGTTGCATTGAATAAAGCCACCAGGGCTAATGAATCTGACTGGTTTAAGGATTCAGATACGCCCATCACTGCAATATCTGAACTTTGCAGTGTCAGGGCAGGAGCGTTGGGGTGGGTAACTTGTACGAAATAAATGCCATCGTCAGCCGGCACGGTATAGGAAGGTATGGTATAGGATGTTGCATTGGCGGACGGTATGGCCACACCGTCTTTGAACCACTGATAGGCATTGTTCCCGTCATCTTCAGTTGAAATGGATAGATCGATATCGGCACCTGCGGCAGGATTTAACTGCTGCTCTGGTCCGAAAGGATTTTGAGGGGAATAACGACCTGCGGTTACGTTGGGAATAATGTCCCCGAATTCAAAATTGTTGTTCCTAATATCAAAATCATATACTACAGAATTCAGGGCACTCATATCGGGAATATCATCAAACTGATTCTCTGAAATATAAAATATAAAAAGATTAGTGAGAGTCGCCCATGAGGCAGGGATTGGCCCGTCCAACTGGTTGGACGACAAACCAAGACCTGTCAATTGGGTGAGGCCTCCCAGTTCCATGGGTATATTTCCGGTAAGCTGATTGTTCCTAAGATCCAAAGCCGTAAGTTCCGTCAAGTTTCCCAATTCCATGGGTATATTTCCGGTAAGCTGATTGTCACCAAGATCCAAAATCGTAAGTTCCGTCAAATTTCCAATCAGGGCAGGGATTGGCCCCTCCAACTGGTTGTCCCTCAAATCAAGTTCTGTCACCCTTCCTCCAGTCACGGTTACCCCATGCCAGGTATCAGCGTTTTGACCAGACTGAAGCCAATTGGTATTATTACGCCAACCGGGTCCATTGGTGGCATTGTAGATCGCCACCAGGGCTAATGAATCTGACTGGTTTAAGGCTACCATCACTGCAATATCTGAACTTTGCAGTGTCAGGGCAGGAGCGTTGGGGTTGGTAACTTGTACGAAATAAATGCCCTCGTCAGCCGGCACGGTATAGGATGTTGCATTGGCGGACGGTATGGCCACACCGTCTTTGAACCACTGATAGGCATTGTTCCCGTCATCTTCAGTTGAAATGGATAGATCGACATTGGCACCTGCGGCAGGATTTAACTGCTGCTCTGGTCCGAAAGGATTTTGAGGGGAATAACGACCTGCGGTTACGTTGGGAATAATGTCCCCGAATTCAAAATTGTTGTTGCTAATATTAAAATCAAATCGATCAAAATTCAGGGCACTCATATCGGGAATATCATCAAACTGATTCCCTGAAATATCAAATATATCAAGATTAGTGAAAGTCGCCCATGAGGCAGGGATTGGCCCGGCCAACTGGTTGTTCCTAAGATACAAAAACGTAAGTGCTGTCAAGTTTCCCAGTTCCATGGGTATATTTCCGGTAAGCTGATTGTCACTAAGAGACAAAATCGTAAGCTCCGTCAAGTTTCCCAATTCCATGGGTATATTTCCGGTAAGCTGATTGAACGAAAGAGACAAATCCGTAAGTTCCGTCAAATTTCCCAGTTCCATGGGTATATTTCCGGTAAGCCGATTGTCACTAAGCACCAAACGCGTAAGTTCCGTCAAATTTCCAATCAGGGCAGGGATTGGCCCGTCCAACTGGTTGGCTGACAAACGAAGTCCTGTCACCCTTCCTTCAGTCACGGTTACCCCATGCCAGGTATCAGCGTTTTGACCAGACTGAAGCCAATTGGTATTATTACGCCAACCGGGTCCATTGGTGGCATTGTAGATCGCCACCAGGGCTAATGAATCTGACTGGTTTAAGGCTACCATCACTGCAATATCTGAACTTTGCAGTGTCAGGGCAGGAGCGTTGGGGTTGGTAACTTCTACGAAATAAATGCCATCGTCAGCCGACACGGTATAGGATGTTGCATTGGCGGACGGTATGGCCACACCGTCTTTGAACCACTGATAGACATTGTTCCCGTCATCTTCAGTTGAAATGGATAGATCGACATTGGCACCTGCGATAGGATTTAACTGCTGCTCTGGTCCGAAAGGATTTTGAGGGGAATAACGACCTGCGGTTACGTTGGGAATAATGTCCCCGAATTCAAAATTGTTGTTGCTAATATCAAAATCTAAAAAATTCAGGGCACTCATATCGGGAATATCATCAAACTGATTCCCTAAAATATGAAATATACCAAGATTAGTGAGAGTCGCCCATGAGGCAGGGATTGGCCCGGCCAACTGGTTGAATGACAAACGAAGTTCTCTCAACCGGGTGAGGCCTCCCAGTTCCATGGGTATATTTCCGGTAAGCCGATTTCCGGCAAGAGACAAATCCGTAAGTTCCGTCAAGTTTCCCAATTCCATGGGTATATTTCCGGTAAGCTGATTGTCCCCAAGACCCAAAATCGTAAGTTCCGTCAAATTTCCCATCAGGGCAGGGATTGGCCCGTCCAACTGGTTGGACCACAAATAAAGCTCTCTCAACCGGGTGAGGCCTCCCAGTTCCATGGGTATATTTCCGGTAAGCTGATTGACCGAAAGATCCAAAAACGTAAGTTCCGTCAAATTTTCCAATTCCATGGGTATATTTCCGGTAAGCTGATTTCTATCAAGATCCAAACGCGTAAGTTCCGTCAAATTTCCCAATTCAATGGGTATATTTCCGGTAAGCTGATTGAACGAAAGATCCAAACGCGTAAGTTCCGTCAAGTTTCCCAGTTCCATGGGTATATTTCCGGTAAGCTGATTTGACCAAAGATCCAAACGCGTAAGTTCCGTCAAGTTTCCCAGTTCCATGGGTATATTTCCGGTAAGCTGGTTGACCCTAAGATCCAAACGCGTAAGTTCCGTCAAGTTTCCCAATTCCATGGGTATATTTCCGGTAAGCTGATTGAACGAAAGATACAAATCCGTAAGTTCCGTCAAATTTTCAATCAGGGCAGGGATTGGCCCCTCCAACTGGTTGTTCCTCAAATCAAGTTCTGTCACCCTTCCTTCAGTCACGGTTACCCCATGCCAGGTAGCAACGTTTTGACCAGACTGAAGCCAATTGGTATTGGTAATCCAATTGGGTCCATTGGTGGCATTGTAGATCGCCACCAGGGCTAATGAATCACCAACTTTGCTGTCAAACTCGTCATCGGTAATGGTCGCCGTACCTGTATTTTGGTTCGGATCTATTGTAATACCTGTATCTGCCACTGAAATCAACATCACTTCAATAGTCTCATCCCCTTCCAGGGCTGTATCGTCGTTCACCAGTACGGTAATGGTCGCTGTACTGCTGCCAGCAGGAATGGTTACCATGTTGGTTGTATTGTCATAATCTGCTCCGCCGGTGGCTGTACCCCCGAACTGGTAGGTCACAGTGATAGCCGATCCCGTGTTGTTGGTCTCCGACAAAGTCACCGTAAAGGTCGCCGGTGTGGCCGGTTCTGCACCGTTGGTGGCCCTGGTGATGCTAATGGACGGAGTTAACTGAGGCCGGGCGGATGGCCGGGCTGTTCCTTTCACCGGCAGCAGACAGTACGTCCATGGGGCCGATAAAGAATAAAAAAACAGCTAACGCACACTTGTTGAAGTGCCTGCACACAACTCCGGGTTTTGACTTGCCAGTGGAAGCCTTTTTGTTCTTTTTGTAAAAAGTTTCGGGGAAATTATTCAGACAGGACAGGTTGCGCTTCATAACAGGTTCAGTAAGGGTAAATGATCAGTAAAAGTAAATAATTTGCCTGGATGCCGGTTGCATTTGAAACCCGATCCTTCAGGGTCTGTGGGGCCAAAAATGATCGTAATGTGGTTTTGCATCGTAATGTGGTTTTGCCATGCTTTGTGTCAATCCAGTATAAAAGTATACATTTTTTTCAATATAGCTAAGCATTGACCGCATCATACCAGGTTGTGTAACCTCTTGTTTTCATTGTGCAATTGCAATCTTCTCTATGAATAATGCTGTTCCCTGCCGGGATGTTGGTGATATTTGGGCCGGGAATTAAGGACTTATAACAGTCGGTGAGGTGTAAAGCATTGTTTTGGTTTAGGTGCTTACCATCATAATCCCCGGAGCCTATTGGCCATGAAAAAGTATTATGGACCAATCTCCCGCAGCCGGAGGAAATCTGAAATAGCTGTTGTATAATAAATATTTTTGCTAATTAAATATAGTTAATGTGTGATTTCGATGATGCATCAAAAGCAAAACGGATAAAGTAAGCATCTCAATACTGTTTGAACAGCCCTTTGATTTTCTTCTCATGCTTGCCAAAAAATGCCTGAACAAGCTATTATAGCCTTCTACGGTAAAAGTTTCTGCTTTTGATTGAATGTGTTTGTCTTTAGGGACCATGTGCTCGTATGACTTCCGGTAATCACTTGCTAGAGTATTCATCCGGTTAGTGCCTATTAGCCCCCAGAGCTTTTTTGCTGTCTCAGTACTTCTGTCGCCAATAACGAAATTGATGAACTTTTTCCCCTATCGATCAACAGCAATCCAAATCCAGCAATAGTGTTTCCAATGTAGCTGTGCATCTGGTCAAGCTCTACGAAATCCACTTCGGAACCGCTATTGGACAAGGACTGCACTTCTTGGCCAAAACCCCTTATCCAGTTTAACACAGATACATTGCTCACGTTGAGTATTCTACCGATTGACCGAAAACCCAACCCTTCAAGATATAATTGCAGGGCGTATTTTTTCAACTCTTTTGGTTTGGCCGTAGATTTTTGTTGTACCGTATAGTGGTAGCCGCATTTTTTACACTTATACCTTTGTTTTCCTTTTATCTTGCCGGATTTAATGACAGCACGGTTTGAACACTTAAGGACAATTCATGGCTTTTTTCTGTAAAAATAAGAAAACTATATATAATTAGCAATACCAAAACAACAAACCTTAAAAGGAAAATTCTACTCATCATTTCTTTGGGTCAAATTCTATTAACAAAGTTGGTGTTCTTACTTAATGGTAAATAACCCCCGATATAAAATTACTTCCTTGACACAAATTCGCTTCTTATCCTTTAAAGCCATTGTTGGTCATTAACGCTCTTTTCATTTTCAACCGTACCGGTGTGTTTTGTTTCCTTCGGTTCAAAAAGAAGTACCCACACTAGTTCACCATTTTCAGTACGTGGAAAATGCTCAACCCCTTTCGGCACTACAATCATTTCCCCTTCTTTTATGCTCTCTATGTGATCTCTGAACTCAATAATCAAGGTTCCTTTGAAAACCATAAAAAGTTCGTCCTCATTTTCATGGCTGTGCCATACGAATTCATTTTTAATCTTAGCCAGTTTTACATACTGACCATTGAGCTCTCCAACTATTTTGGGTGTCCATAATTCGTCAAACTGCCCAAACTTCTCCAAAATATTGTTCACCATGACATCAAATTTTCCAACTGTGAATTTAATCAATTCATAATATATCGATATATTTAGATATTTAATTATAAATTTGGACTTAAATGGAGACGATAGAAATCAATAAGGCATTATCCAATGAAACTCGTCTGAACATTGTGCAATGGCTGAAAGACCCAGAGGTTAATTTTCCTCCACATACTGAACTTGGCCATTTCGATTTCGGAGTTTGCGTTCAATTCATTCAGGAGAAAGCCGGATTATCGCAATCGACTATCTCGCATTTCATGTCTGTATTGCATAATGCGGCTTTAGTAACCCCCACTAGACACGGGAAATGGACTTATTACAAGAGAAATGAAAAAACGATCAAAGCTTACATTAAGCAACTGAAACAAGATCTATAATATAAAAACCTATGAAAATAATTGTTGTCGGTGGTTACGGTACAATTGGCCAGCAAATAGTCAGCCATTTAAAGAAAAAACATGAAGTTGTAGTAGCTGGAAGAACCAGGGGTGACGTTTTGGTTGACATATCTGACAGTCAGTCAATAAAATCAATGTATGACAACACAGGGTTTGTTGACGCGATTGTGAATGTTTCCGGCGAGGCAAAATGGGCGTTGTTTGAAGAACTCACCGAGGAGGACTTTTACATTGGGCTGAAGAGCAAGTTAATGGGACAAGTGAACCTCGTTAGACTAGGAACAGCCCATCTCAATGACGGCGGATCTTTCACCCTAATAACAGGAATTTTAGCCGATGATCCCGTGATGATGACCACGAGTGCAGCCATGGTCAACGGTGCCATTCATGGTTTCGTAAAAGCTGTTGCGTTGGAGCTATCACAAGGCCAACGAATCAACGTGGTCTCTCCTGGTTTAGTTGAGGGCTCAGTTGACAAATACGCCGATTATTTCCCCGGACATAATCCAATCTCCTGGACCAAGGTCATCAATGGCTTTGTTAGGAGCATTGAAGGAAAACACACCGGTGAGATTATCCGGATTTATGATAACATTTAGGCCGCCCATTATAATTTGCTATAACTTTTATTTTACATTTTATGAGTTCACTTGATTACGATCTAACTGAATTTAAAGAGTTACTCCACCGCGGAAGTGATTTAATAATAGACAGATTTGAAGGCTTACAAGAGGCCAGAGCATTTTGCGGGCTTAAACCTGAAGAGGTCAGGAATTGGTTTGATGAGCCTATCCCTGAAGAGGGCATGAAGCCTCATGACGTTCTTGATGTTGTTAAGAACAAAATAATTGACACAGCCACTTTGAATATGGGGCCTAACATGTACGCTTATGTTATGGCCGGAGGCACCCAAATTTCAATTATTGCCGAAATGCTCTCGGCTACGATTAATCAGAATGTTGGTAAATGGCACCTGGCACCTGCTATTAGTGAGTTAGAAAAAAGGGTCGTGAGCTGGGGAGCCGAGTTTATTGGATACGATAAAAATGCTGGTGGCGTGTTGGTCAGTGGAGGTTCTGCAGCCAACCTAACGGGATTAACAGTAGCCAGAAATGTCTATTTTGAAAAAGAGAATATTAAACAAAAGGGTTTATTCGGATTTACACCTTTCGTCCTTTATGCCTCAGAAGAGGTCCACAATTGTGTAGACAAAAGCGTAGAAAACCTGGGCATTGGAACTGACAACTACCGTAAGATTCCTGCCCGGAAGGATTTCACTATCGATATCTATGCCCTTAGAACTCAAATTGAAAGAGATTTAAAAGGCGGATTAAAGCCTTTCTGTTTAATTGGTAATGCCGGAACGGTGAACACAGGAGCCATCGATCCACTGGATGAACTCGCATCAATTGCTGATCAGTACAATATGTGGTACCACGTAGATGGAGCTTACGGTGCCCTCGCAGCTGGAACAAAAGTCAAGAACCTCTTTAAAGGAATAGGGAAAGCAGATTCTGTTGCGATCGATTTTCACAAGTGGCTTTACCAACCATTTGAGGCGGGATGTACGCTGGTAAGAGATTGGTCAATGCTCAATGAGACCTATTATAAGAGAGCTTCCTACCTATTTAGGGAAGGTGCAAATGATGGCCGTTTTGACTTTAATGATCACCATTTCCAATTATCCCGAAACGCAAAAGTGCTGAAAATTTGGATGTCCTTTAAGACATATGGAAGGAACAAACTGACTCAAATGATTGAAAAAGACATTCAATTAACCAAATACTTAGGGACATTAATAGACCAATCAAAAGACTTTGATTTATGCAACTTACCTGACCTGGGAATCGTTTGTTTTCGCTATTTAGGCGTTGGTGGTATTGGGACAGATTATAGTACAATTGATCACTTAAATCGAAAGATAATTCCTGCATTAGAAAAAGATGGCAGGGTATTTATCACTGGCACCATACTCAATAACCGACCTGTAATTAGAGCATGCCTGATCAATCATCGTTTAGAACAGAAAAATGTCAATTTCCTGATCAAGGTTATAAGAGAAGTTGGTCAGACAATCGACCCGTTGTAATTTAACCAGGTGATCAAGCCAGACCACCACCTCTCATTGATATGTATTATTGTATTCATTCTTTCATTCAATGGGTACGCTCAGAAATTAAGATTATCAACCAATTCTGATTCAGCTCTTTATTACTACTATCAGGCCTGGGAACAAGTATTGGATTACGGTCATTTCTCCGATTCAGAAAAAGCTTATCGGGCTATGTATAAACATAATCCTGAGTTTCTAGTTGGTGCAAGTCTTCTGGCCAGAATTACCCCTGACCCAACCTGACCCAAAGGAAAGACAACAAATACTGAACGATTTAGAACTGAAATCTTCGAATGTTTCAGGAGATGAAAAGCTGGTGCTTGATTTGTTTCTTAATCTTACACGCTTGTACATCTACAGAGAAAAGGGCCAATCAGAAAAAAAAGCTATCCATGCACCGGCCACGATCAAAGAGGGGCAAAATACATCAGGAATGACAGCTTCAAAATATCCCGATAATATCTATCTCAAATCAGAGTATATAGAGTTTCTCCATGCCAATGAAGGTCCTCAAACAGCACTTGATTCTCTTAGAAGTTTGTTCGGGGATGCTTCTCCTTTTCTGTTTGGATATGCTGCACAACTTAAATCAGAGCTCAAGCTATTCGATGAAGCAATTATCATCGCTGATCAATTAAAAAGGCGAATGGTGGGTAAAAAAGCACCTTATGTAAATATGCTTTACGCAAAAATATACAGCGAAAAAGGTGATTCGAAACTTGCATTGCAACACATCAAGGAAGCATTAGCAATAGATCCCGGACACCTCCTCGCTTTTAAGAATGAAGAGTGATCTGGAGGCCAAGTGAAGATATTTGATACACCCGCTGTGCTAATTAGGCGATAGCAATTTTTAAGTGATTTGACTGGTTGAAGAATCTTATCGGAATTACTTTTAATGGTGTGCACCGGTCCGTTCAATAAATGGGTTTGTTGTTACTCTAATTTACTGATAATCAAGTTTATGAACACTTTTCCTTACTCCTGTCTAATTAGCACAACGGGTTAATTAAAGTCTACAAGATACTTTCTCAGTCATCAACCCCTTCCAGGTAGCAAACGTACCTTCTTTTATTCGATTTCTACTCTCAGTTACCAGCCAGAGGTAAAATGATAAATTATGGAGTGTAGCAATTTGAGCACCTAACATTTCATTACTTTGAATTAAATGCCTCAAATAGGCTTTTGAATAACTGGAACTGGCAAAATTATTCAGCGTGGCGTCGATCGCACTGAAATCTTTCTTCCACTTTTCATTTTTAATGTTGATTATTCCTTCAGAAGTGAATAAAAGTCCGTGTCTGGCATTCCGGGTCGGCATGACACAATCAAACATATCAACGCCCAAAGCAATGCATTCCAGAATATTTTCAGGTGTACCAACCCCCATCAAATAACGCGGTTTGTCATCTGGTAAAGTATCACAGCACAAAGAAGTCATTGTGTACATATCCTCTACTCCTTCTCCAACTGACAGTCCTCCGATAGCATTCCCGTCACGAGCACATTTAGCAATTTCCTCGCATGAAGCCTTACGCAAATCCGGAAAAATCCCTCCTTGTACAATGGGGAAAAGAGCCTGTGGGTAACCGTACTTTCCATTCGTAGTATCAAATCTTTCGATGCATCTTTTTAGCCATCTATGAGTCAGATGCATCGATTTCTTCACATATTGAAAGTCCTTGTCAGCTGGTGGACATTCATCAAAAGCCATTATGATATCACCACCGATACTCCTTTGAATGTCCATTACCCCCTCCGGAGTGAATTGATGTTTGGAGCCATCAATGTGAGATTGAAAAATCACTCCCTCTTCCGTTATTTTCCGGCGATGAGCCAAAGAGTAAACCTGATATCCTCCACTATCTGTTAATATTGGGTTTGACCAGCCATTGAATTGGTGCAGCCCTCCAGCTTTTTCCAAAATATCCAAACCGGGACGAAGATAGAGGTGGTAAGTATTTCCTAATATAATATGTGCTTTTATGTCATGCTCAAGTTCCCGTTGGTGTACGGCTTTTACAGTTCCGGCTGTACCCACTGGCATAAAAATGGGTGTTTTAATACTCCCATGATCCGTAATCATTTCACCCACTCTTGCACTGGATTTAGAATCCTTACATTTAACTTTGAATTTCACGACCGCTAATAAAACATTTTAAAAAATGTCATCAAACAACCCGGCGTCATTGGCAACCGGGCTTCTATCTCAGCCCAAACTTCGAATCTTAAAATCGTCTCGGATTGATCTCAACCCCTTCAGTTACACCATCTGTAGTCACAGTTACAAGGTTATCACATCTGCCGTCACCGTAGTCATGGACAATCACCTACTCACCACCGTTTATTGTCATTTGCTTAACTCCAGCTACTGGAAGTAGGCCACATGCCCTTTTATTCTCTGAAAAGTGCCAGATGAGGATTGAAGTAGATTCAATTGATTTGAAAACTGCTGATTGAGGCTATTGTTCAATCCTTTTGGCCAAACCCGAAAGTGCTTTGCTCAATAAACTTTGTTGGAAATTTTTCTACCCCGGGAAAACCCAATCTAATATCTTTCCCACTCCGGGGTATGTAATTGGTGCTAAATAGATAATCCCAAATACTCAACGAAATCCCGAAATTCACTCCATAACGCCTCTCTGCTGGCAGGTCATGTGCATGGTGCCAAATGTGCATGCGAGGATTATTGAAAAGGTATTTTAGCGGCCCAATAGCTACTGTGAAATTGGCGTGGTTCCAATGGCCAATGATCGTGGCTGCAACATGGACCACAAAAAAATCATCGATACCAAAACCTATCATAGCCAGTGGAATGTACTCAAGGGATTTGTACACTACATTCTCCATCCAGTGATATCTTAGGTGAGCAGCAAATCCCATCTGTTCTACTGAATGATGAACTTTATGAAATTCCCATAACAATGGAATTCGATGCAGTAGTCGGTGAACATTCCAGTGAATAAAGTCCCGAACGACAAAGAGTGCAAATAACTGAACCCATTTTGCCCATGACTCAATATGCAGGGCAATGAGGTTTTTCCAACCAGATAAAACCAGGAAATCTTTAAAAAGGTTTACGAATACATCCGACAAGGCATTGTAGAAAATCAGTGAGAAAAGAAAAAAATTAAAAAACATGTAGAAAGCATCTAACCAAAAGTCCTTGCGGAATTTAGCCTGATTTTTGCGCCATGGTTTCAACCATTCCAGTGCCAAAAAAAACATTGATACTCCCACTAACATCCAGAAGTAATTTTCCCACCAAGGCTTGTAGGAATAACTAAAAGTTATTTCATTAAAGAAGTAATTAGCGTAACCCTGGTAGGCACTTGTCATGATATCCCAATACTTCCCCATTAACTTTGTAGTCTGTTCATTATCGCCCGAAGTAAGACATTGGTTCCCTTTTCCATACCAGCATCCGAAGAGAACTCATTGATGTTGTGACTAATTCCGTCCTTACCTGGGATAAAGATCATGGTTGCAGGGCATATTGAAGACATCATTTGTGCATTGTGGCCTGCTCCACTTGACACTACCTTTATAAAAGAATGTCCCAATGATTTGGCCACTTCAGCAACTGTATTTATCATGCCCGGATCAAAATCAACCGGATCAAATCTTACTAAGTCTCTAAATTCGAATTTAATTGATTCTTCGTCGGCCACTTGAGTTACAAAAGTAATGAAGAGTCTTCGGTGTCCTTACTAACTTTTTCTTGTCCGTATTTTTTAAGTCCACAGTAAGACGTACTTCCTGAGGCACCACATTGACCAGATGTGGCAAGAAGTTAGTAATAACAACTGCCCCGACTTGAGCACCGCCGATTTGTTGGGTAGCCTCTTCGATCTTTCAGATTTAGATTCATTAGTTCCATTATTTCCCGAGAACAAATTTGTTATGGCCGATGTTCCTGAAGGAGGGGTCAAAATGGTGGAGCTATGATTTTCAACCTCGATGTACCAATCTTTCTGATGCAGCACAGCACATGGTGGCGTCCTCGTCTAATAGCGATATTAAAACATAACTCACCGGCGGCCTGGATTAATATTAATTTGTACGGATCCTTTGAATTGAAAGATGAGTTCGGCACCGGTATACCCCAACTCAATACAGAGGAATTTGATAAAAATTTATTGGAAAATGACCCGGATAATTTTTCCTGGGGGGTCCGTTTCGGGGATATATGTACTTTAGGGCAAAGGCAATCACAAATTTGTGAGTTTTATTAAGTTCGATAGGTTCGTAACTATCTGATATATAATTAATTATATAGTTTTAGAATGTATAATTACCCGATTTGGGTGTATAATTACCCTGTATTGTGTAGAGTTGACCCTATGGTGTTTAGAAATGTAGTTGGTGGTGGTTGAAATAAGGGGTTTTTAGGGTAATAATGCACATTAAAAGATTTTACAATGAGACGGCTGGCAGGTTTGCTGCTCTAGCGTAGTTTGAAGGGTAATCTCGCATTTTGAAGGGTAATCTCGCATATTTAATTATCCAATGGATTTTTTCTGGCTTGACATAATCGTACCGCATGCTGAAAAGCTTTTACAACCCTAACTTTTTCCTTTTGATTATTTACTGTTATCTGTGCATAATAAGCCCAGAAAAGTTCATCATGCTCGGGTCTTGTTTTGAAGAAATATCGATTTTTATTACCACCTATTTCGCCATCTTAAAAAAATAAACCCCTGAAAATCTGTTGATTAACAGGGGTTAGTGTACCAGAGGCGGGACTTGAACCCGCACGAGGTTGCCCTCACAAGATTTTAAGTCTTGCGTGTCTACCAATTCCACCACTCCGGCGGCAGGGTGTGGGCTGGTGGTGTGGATGTGAACCACTGGCTCTTTGAAACCACATGACCACAAAAAAGAAATGTGAGTCATTTGCCCACATTCTTAGTTATTGAGCGGGAGACGAGATTCGAACTCGCGACCCCGACCTTGGCAAGGTCGTGCTCTACCAGCTGAGCTACTCTCGCTTTTAACGGATTGCAAAAATACTTAGGCGGCTTCAATTAACAATAGTTTACTCTGATTTATTGGGATCATTCATTCTCCATAACTACCTATCTATTCAGAAAAATTTTGAATATCACTGCTGCCATGTAGAATTCTGACAATTCGGATTCGATCTTTCAGGTTACGATAAAAACAATATGATTTGATTTTTTATGCTTTCCAATCCGGTTTTTATTTCATTCCTGCTTCTCCCAATTTCGAGATTCTCAAGCAGTAAATTAAATAAATCGTGAAATTCGGAAACGTAGCTCACGGCCTGGTCAAAACCGAATTCATCCGCTGTATAGTCAAATATTTCACCAGTGTCCTGGTCCGGTCCTCCGAAAGCTCGTAAAATGTCCCTTTCTCCATTATTGGCCTTACCTGCTCTTTTCCCGGCAAGTATATCAAGGACGTTCCGTTTGCTGGTTGGCCCCTGTCCAAACCTTTAGCAATTTCCAGTCAAAGTTCCTCTATGACCCTAATTCTATATTGCTCATGGAGTCTCATCAGTGCTTCACATACTACCTCACTTGCGTTCTGATAATCTCCGGATGCCACTTGTGAAGAAATATACTTGCCTGCTTATTTGTGAAGCTTACGTTCATAGCATTCATTTTTAGCAAATGTATCCATATTTGCCAAATATAGATAAGTTGCTATTTACCTTTCAGCACACCCAAAACCTCATTCAATTTCAATAATGCTTCGACCGGTGAGATCGTATTGATATCAATCTCCTTCAACATCTTTTGAATGTTTTCGAACTTTGGATCTGCTTCAAACATACTTAATTGGAAATTCGAAGAGGGTAAGTCCTCTAAAGCCTCTTTATTATGCTGACTGACCTTATCTTTTTCCAGGTGTTTCATTATCTCATTGGCCCGAATCACCACTGGATTGGGCATACCCGCCATCTGAGCCACGTGTATGCCAAAACTATGCTCACTTCCCCCTTCCTTTAATTTGCGCAAAAAGATCACTTTATTGTTGAGTTCTTTTACAGAGACATTGAAATTCTTAACTCTGGGGAGATCAGTTGTCAGTTGACTGAGTTCATGGTAATGAGTCGCGAATAGGGTTTTAGCTCTGAATTTTGGGTGATTATGTAAATGCTCAACGATCGACCAGGCTATAGAGATTCCGTCATAAGTACTTGTTCCTCTTCCAATTTCATCCATTAAGATGAGGCTATTATCGGAAAGATTATTTAAGATGCTTGCCGTTTCAGTCATTTCCACCATAAATGTGGATTCTCCTTTTGACAGGTTGTCTGAGGCCCCGACTCGAGTGAATACCTTATCAATAATTCCAATCTTAGCATAACTAGCCGGGACATAAGATCCCATCTGGGCTAATAAAACTATTAATGCTGTTTGTCTAAGTAGTGCAGATTTACCTGCCATATTAGGACCAGTAATGATCATTATTTGCTGTCCCTCATTATTCAGGTTCACATCATTAGGTACATATGAGTCACCAACCGGAAGTTGACTTTCGATCACCGGATGACGACCGGTCTTAATATCTATAATGCTCTCATCACTGATGGACGGTCGGACGTAGTCATTCTTTATTGCCAGCTCACCAAATGAAAGAAGGCAATCCATACGAGCTAATATTCTTGCATTTTGCTGAATTTGAGAAATATATTCAGAGGCCTTGGCAACTATTTCAATATATAAACGCTGCTCAATGGCAATGATCTTTTCCTCTGCGTTCAGAATTTTTTCCTCATAAGTTTTCAGCTCTTCTGTGATGTATCTCTCAGCATTGACCAGTGTTTGTTTTCGTATCCACTCCTGAGGTACTTTGTCCTTGTGCAAATTTGTTACTTCCAAATAGTAGCCAAACACTCTATTGTAAGCAATCTTTAGTGACTGTATTCCTGTCTTCTCTGCTTCTCTTTTTTGAATTTGCAATAAATAGTCTTTTCCGGAATATGATATTTTTCTCAAATCATCCAGTGCGGTATGCAGACCGTCGTTAATGAGTCCTCCCTGGTTCGAAATAAGCGGCGTGTCTTCTTTGAGTTTTTGGTCAATTTCATTGAAAAGCAATTCGCAAGGATTGATTTGATCTCCCAGTAAGTTTAATGCCCCGATATCAGTTGCTAATAAAGCTTCTCTCAGAGGTCCTAATTGCCCAAGTGCTCTTTTCAAATGATTCATCTCCCTCGGGTTGATGCGGCCAACTGCCACTTTAGAAATCAAACGTTCGAGGTCGCCTATTGGCTTTAATAACTGAGTCAGCTCATCTCTTAAATCATTATTGCCAATAAGTGCTTCTACCACGGCATGCCTATCTTCAATTTGGCTCTTTTCTTTCAGTGGAAGAACCATCCACTTTTTAATCATCCTCGCTCCCATGGGAGTGATGGTACGATCAATTACCTGCAACAAGGAGATGCCGTCTGGCTGCTGAGGATGGACTAGTTCAAGATTTCTAATAGTGAACTTATCCAACCAAACGTACTTGTTTTCCTCAATCCGTCCAACGGCTGAGACATGGCTAATTTCCTTGTGTTCGGTTTCCTCCAAATAAAAGAGCACGGCTCCTGCGGCGGTTATGGCATGATCCAATTGCTCAATTCCGAATCCCTTCAGTGATTTAGTTCTAAAATGATTAATCAGTTTTTCATAGCCATAATCAATAGTAAAAATCCATTCCCCTAACGAGAATGAAGCACGATCATCCTTGAAGGCTTTCTCGAACCGATCTCTGTGTTTTTTACAAAAAATTATTTCTGCTGGTCCAAAACCTTGAATTAGCTTTTCCACATATTCCATAGACCCTTCAGCCACCAAAAATTCCCCGGTTGAAAGATCCAATAATGCCAGGCCATGCACTTCATCTCCAAAATGAATTGCCGCCAAAAAATTATTTTGTGTCTTTTCGAGTACGTTGTCATTAAGCGTTAGTCCGGGAGTGACTAACTCGGTGACACCCCGTTTGACAATTCCTTTTACAGATTTGGAATCTTCCAACTGATCACAAATTGCTACCCTTTCTCCCGAACGTACCAGCTTAGGTAAATAAGTATCCAGGGAATGATGCGGAAACCCAGCCAGTTCAATATGCGAAGCTGCGCCATTAGCCCGCCTGGTCAGTACAATATCCAAAATCTTGCTGGCACGTATGGCGTCCTCACCAAAAGTCTCATAAAAATCACCAACTCTAAAAAGCAAGAGCGCACCCGGATGTTTGGCTTTAATGGCATTGTACTGCTTCATTAAAGGCATCTCGGCAACTCCATCTTTTACTTTGGTTTTAGCCATTATGCGAACCTACAAAGTAAGTTTCTATATTCATTAATTTTGACCATCAAGTCAAGTGAACAATTAGTGGCCAGAAGAAAGACTAAAAATGAAGACCTCAACAGGCTCTCAACTGAGGAGTTTAAGCAGGTAACAAAAAATCCAATTACGGTGGTATTGGATAATGTTCGCAGCCTTCATAATGTAGGTTCAGCTTTTCGGACATGTGATGCCTTCCTTGTTAAGAAACTTTATCTGACCGGAATTACTGGAAGACCTCCCCACAGGGATATCAACAAAACAGCTTTGGGAGCAACTGATTCAGTCGCCTGGGAATATTACGAAAATGTTGTTGATCTAATAAAGGAACTTAAAAGGCAGGGATACTTAACAATAGCAATCGAGCAAGTCGAAAATGCCCAAATGCTCCATCATTTTGAAATGGATGTAAATAGGAAGTATGTATTTGTATTTGGCAATGAGGTTTTTGGCGTTAATGAAGAGGTCATACAAGAAGTGGATGCTTGCATTGAAATTCTCCAGTCTGGCACCAAACATTCTTTGAATATCTCAGTCTCTATTGGTATCACACTCTGGGAATTTGTCAGGAAAATTATCCGCTGAACAATGTAAAATTGAACCTTTCATGGACTGATCTTTGAATTAATGGCTAGATTCACATCCTATCCATTGAAGCTTGAAGAACTATTATGAACAAACCAATCCAACTATTATTCCAACTATGACAAACTGATTGAGGGGCATTTTGGCAATGCCAGCATGAAATATGATGGTTGTAGCATCGCCAGGACGGAAGCTCCACCTGATTGGAAAGAGCCAGTACAAAGACCTGAATTCGATGAGTTCATAATGGTGATGAAAGGTAAAATGATGATCAAAGTGGATGGAGAAAAATTAGTCGTTAAGGCGGGGCATAGTCTATATTGGTAAAGCGAGGATCAAAAGTGCGTTATTCCAACCCATTTGGTCAACATTCAGAATACTGGTCGGTATGTTTTCCCTCATTTTCATTAGGCACATTCAATACCGTTGTATGTTATTTGTGTTTTTTCAGCCTGCCAGTGAGGTGGATATTCAAGAGATGCTTTTTATCCTGGAGTCATGAATAAGCGCACTACCCTTACACTGGCCGATAGTAGTATGTGATCTTCGTAGCAGAAAGATAAAAAAGATCTTTTTCACTCAAATAAATTCTCTTTTGGATGGGGTTACAATAGATGGGGTGATTAGCCAATACTGCACCAAAGGGAAGCCAAAATATCAGATCGCCCAAGATAGAGAAGAGGAAGAACGCCTGTCAGAAGAACGCTCTAAGGAAGCGGCATCAAAAGAAGTGGAAAAACAAATACAACTGCCCATTTGAACGAGATTAGTAATTTGGAAGAAGTTTTAGACCGTGCTGATTGACCCGAACATATCGCATTGAAAGCAGACAAAGGCTGTCATTGAAAGAAAAATGCAGCAATACTGGCTCAACGAAAGCGCAGGAACCATATCTTGAAAAGAGCCAAAAAGAATCCATGCAGACTTGCTTTTTTCATTTCACCAGCATGAAAAACACCATTTACAGAACAGGCTCCCTGCACCTTATACCCGTAGAAGTAAAGATCCTGTGAAGCACAAAATCCTTTGTCCGGAGCATTGTCAAACTTTTCCTTACAAATTTTAGTTCGTAGCTCTCTGGAAATCTTGCAAACCTCTGATCTAATTGAACTATCGTCAGGTTCATTCATAAAATGCAGCTTTAAATAATCACGGGCTTCTTTATAATCATCTGCTGCTAGCAATGAATCCACAAATTCATACAGTTTTTTTTTGAGACATTTTCCTGATAGGAAAAAGCACTTAGTAGCACTGTAAGGATGCTAAGGCATAAACAATTCACAAAGGCCATAAGAACCAAGATACTTAGAATGCTCAAACCTGAAATTATATATTGGAGATAAATCCGCTGCTAATCGCAGCATTCAAAATGGTCCGTATTACCTTCGTGTTCTTGGGAGATAATAATAATTGGACAGACTCATTTCATCCAACTACTAATGTCCTTCTGTTTGAATTAAATGCAACATGCTTTCTTTCTTACATTCGCTGCCGCAGCGCGGGGTCTTAATTTTCATCTTGCTGGTGAAATGCTCAAATATTGCTCCCCGATAGAAGGGGGTTTTTGGAGATATACTTTCGGGGTTCTTACCTTTTTTTTATTTACAATTGGTAATCTGCCCAATTGGAACCCCATCAAGAGTCAGATTTTTCCACTTCTACTGATCGGTTTAATTGGGCTTTTTGCGTTCAATTATTTCTTTTTCCTTGGTTTAACCTATACCAGTGGTTTAAATGCCGCCCTAATAATTTAGCTTCAATCCTGCCCTAACCCTTCTTTTTCGCATTTTATTCTTGGAACCCGAATCACCCGGAATCATTTGCATTTTTTGGTGTAGCACTTTTAATTCTAAGGGGGCGATCTAAGTTCTCTAATTTTCAGTTGACCAATTTTATTTTATAGGACAGCACCTGACCAGGACCGCCATACACCTTTCAATTTCCGCTATAATACTGTCTTCAGATTCTGCCTCATTATCTAAAGAAAATTGAATGGCCTGTCCACGGGTCCAACCTTTTGTGTGAATCCCTGCATCCGAGGAATAGTCGCATGATGTGGGAATTGTTGTTTAAAGGAATTTTAACGATAAAACAGGAATAGAACCTGGGCACAAATGAAATCATTTTTTTTAATCAAACCGGAGGTGGAATATCATCAGCGGGAAATAAAGTAAAAACCCTATGTTTATATCCTCCATTCAACTATAAAAATATCCAGATGAGAAACCAACTATCATTATTACCTATCGTCTTGTACATGGCAACAATAAGTTGCCAGTCACCAATTTCCGAAAAAGAGGATTCCCAGAATATCCTGGAACTTGAGATTAACGAAGGAACAAATATGGCTGCGGCTTTGTCTCCTGACGGAAAGACGCTAGCTTTTGATGTTTTGGGAAGAATTTGGTTGATGCCAGCAGAAGGAGGTGAGACGGTAGCAATCACAGATTCATTAGGTAATGCCCGTCAGCCTTCCTGGTCACCGGACGGAACACAATTGACCTTTCAAGCCTATTGGGATGGTAACTGGCATATCTATGTGGTAAACAAAGATGGTTCCTCCTTGAAAAAGATGACGAACGGAGAGTTTGACCATCGCGAACCACACTGGTCGCCAGATGGCACAACGTTAGCCTTCTCTTCAGATAGAAGTGGGAATTACGATATCTGGACCAAGGATATTGTTGGTGAGCAAATGATTCCAATCACCAATAATGAGGCCAGTGAGTACGGACCAGCATGGTCACCAGACGGATCACAAATAGCTTTTATTTCTGACGATCTAAAATCAGGAAGACTTATAGTACGTTCTATGCAAAATGGCACAACCAAAAGTGTTTACCAATCTTCCGAAAAGTTGTCTGCTGCATCCTGGTCTCCCACCGGAGAAGGAATAGTTTTTAATGAATTAAGTAAAGCAACTTCACAACTAAAGTCCGTCGAAGTTACGGGAAGTGGTGAGGCCACTACACTCACACCAGATGGGGAGGAGGCCTTCCCATTCAGGGCTTCGTGGAGTTCAGATAGTAGCATCATCTACACTGCCAACGGATTGGTTAAGAGCAGCGTAATTGGGGCTGAATCAAAAGAGATTCCTTTTGCGGCAAAAGTGTTTATGGACCGAACCCCGTATAAGCGCAAAGTCCGGGATTTTGATAATACAGATCCACAAAAGGCAAAAGGCATTGTCTCTCCTACCCTGTCTCCAAATGGAGAAGAGATCGTTTTTGTAGCCTTGCAAGACCTTTGGCTGCGAAAAGGAGATGGCTCATTAGAACAACTCACGGATGATCCTTATGTTCAGGCATTACCAAACTGGTCACCAGATGGCAGTTCATTAGCATACAGTTCTGACAAAAATGGACCCTTCGCCATTTGGATAAGGAATATGAAAGACGGTATTGAAACCAAATTGTTGGAGACTGGTAATTCGGCCAGTGGTATTGGCTGGGCCCCAGATGGAAATACTATTGCATATACTATCAGTTTTGGACCACGCGGAGGTCAACTCTTTACCGTCGACGTAAATTCAGGTAAGAACACACCGCTTGGAGAGCGTCTACCAAGTAGTGTCGGAACGCCCGCCTGGTCTAATGATGGTAAAATAATTGCGTTATCAGTTCTCGATCCATACTCTACGCTCTATCGTGAAGGAGTAAATCGCGTGGTACTTTTTACCATGGATGGCAAGTCAAGACCGATGAAAGCAGAGGAGCATTGGTCCTTTGGAGTTCGAGGGAATAATGGACCTGTTTGGTCTCCTGACGGGAAATATATGGCTGCGGCGACAAGAGGCAACATTTGGATCGTCCCTGTAGACCAAAATGGGGATGCTACTGATTTCCCTGTTAAAATAACCGAGGAATTATCGGATAATCCAAGTTGGAGTACTGATTCCAGACGGATTCTTTTCACAGCAACTGATAAATTAAAAATCGTAAATATCGAAGATAAGTCCACGCAAGAAATACCCCTAAATTTAACCTGGACACGGAACCATCCCGCCGGATCGAAAGTAATTCATGTTGGGGGTCTAATTGACGGCACGGCCAATAGCGTACGAGAGAATATGGATGTCACCATTGAAGGGCACCGAATTACAGACATCAGTCCTCATGATGATACGCGAGAAGCCGATGTAAAAATTGATGCTTCTGATGGTTTCCTTATGCCTGGTTTAATTGATGTTCACGCTCATGAGGGGAGTACATTCGGAGAACGATTAGGAAGAACCTGGTTGTCATGGGGAGTTACGACAATGCGTAATCCCACCAGCAATGCATATGATGCGCTTAACATAAGAGAAGCGACTCAATCGGGTAGGACAATAGGTCCAAGGATGTATTTTACAGGAAGTGCTATTGATGGAAGCAGAATCTATTATGGAGGAGCAATTGCGCTGCAATCAGAAGATCAAATTGATATGGAACTCAATCGTGCCAAACTATTAGACTATGACCTTATCAAAACATATGTACGCTTAGCCGATCCTTTACAGCAAAAAGTTGTTGCGGCTGCACATGCGATAGGCATACCCGTCACCTCGCATGAAATATACCCTGCTGTTTCGTACTCAACTGATGGTACGGAGCACGTCAGTGGAACCAGTCGAATTGGTTATTCATCCAAGATTTCCCGTTTATGGAGGTCCTATGGTGACATGACTGACATCCTGGCCAAGTCCGGGATGAGTTTTACCCCTACCACCGCTATTATTTCTTATAAATACCTTGTTGAACGAGATCCTTCAGCTCTCGAGGATATTAGGATTAAAACATTCCAAAATATGGGTAGAAATGGAATTCCCGGTTTAATGGGGTCCGAGTTCATGGAACAGGAAAGTACCGAGGAACTCTATCAGAATCTTATTAAAATGGTTAGAGAGGTTCACGATAAGGGAGGATTTGTTGTCGCAGGAACTGACAGTCCGATCATCCCGTATGGCTTTGCACTTCATATGGAACTGGAGACATATCAGGATGCGGGGTTATCTCCTTTTGATATTTTACAGATTGCCACAATCAACAATGCAACTATGTTGAATGCACAAAGCGATCTGGGCACGATCGAAGTCGGAAAAATTGCTGACTTAGTAATTGTTGAAGCAAATCCTCTTGAGAACATTAAAAATGCCAGGCAAATGAGGACGGTTATCAAGAACGGTGAGGTTTATGACCTGGAGGAGCTTTTGAAGAGACCAGAGTAGAAGTAAGGTTTAAAATCCAAGATTTGAGAGTTATTAAATCTCAAAAATCAAAGAAAATCCTCATTGAAAGAATAAAAAAAGTTTATATATTTACGTTTTATAAATATATGATCACATTTACCTCTTCTCTTCCGGACCGACTTCTTAGGCGATTGGATAAAATTGCCAAAGAACTTGACGTTCCTAAAAACAAACTCATTGAGAGCGCGCTACGTGTATACCTTGACCAAGTTAATCGCTCCGAGTATGTGACTTCTTATAAGAAAGCTGGTCAGGATGAGGATATTATGTCAATCGCAGAAGAAGGGATGGCCGAGTATCTAAGCAACCTATCTGAATCCGATGAGACAAAAGGAGATTTGGGAAATTTATCTTGATCCTGTAAAGGAAAGTGAGCAATCCGGCAGACGTCCGGCGGTAATTATTAGCGGCGATTTATTGAACAAATACCTGGAAGTAGTCATTGTTTGCCCACTAACAACAAAAATTAAAAATTATAAGGGGAATGTAATTCTTTCTCCTAATCCAGCGAACAACTTAGAGCTCCCGTCTGAAATACTCACTTTCCATGTTCGATCCATTTCCAAAAAAAGACTGCAAAAAAGAATCGGCGAGATTACAGACGAGGAATTGGAAGGGATTAAATCGACTTTGGGTGATATATTGAGATATTAAAATGTTTGATGGGTTGATTGAAAATACGGCATTGCTAATTAAATATAGTTAATATTTCATTTCGATGATGCATCAAAAGCACAACTGATAAAGTAAGCATCTCAATACTTTTTGAACAGCACTTTGATTTTCTTCTCATCCTTGCCAAAAAATGCCTGAACAAGCTATTATAGCCTTCTACGGTAAAAGTTTCTGCTTTTGATTGAATGTGTTTGTCTTTAGGGACCATGTGCTCGTATGACTTCCAGTAATCACTTGCTATAGTATTCATCTGGTTAGTGCCTATTAGCCTCCAGAGCTTTTTTGCTGTCTCAGTACTTCTGTGGCCAATAACCAAATTGATGAACTTTTTCCCCTATCGATCAACAGCCATCCAAATCCAGCAATAGTTTTTTGTTTCCAATGTAGCTGTGCATCTGGTCAAGCTCTACGAAATCCACTTCGGAACCGCTATTGGACAAAGGACTGCACTTGTTGGCCAAAACCCCTTGTCCAGTTTAACACAGATACATTGCTCACGTTGAGTATTCTACCGATTGACCGAAAACCCAACCCTTCAAGATATAATTGCAGGGCGTATTTTTTCAACTCTTTTGGTTTGGCCGTAGATTTTTGTTGTACCGTATAGTGGTAGCCGCATTTTTTACACTTATACCTTTGTTTTCCTTTTATCTTGCCGGATTTAATGACAGCACGGTTTGAACACTTAAGGACAATTCATGGCTTTTTTCTGTAAAAATAAGAAAACTATATATAATTAGCAATACCCAATAATTTAACTTATGTTCCTGACTTAATTGCTTAAAGATTCTTCTGCGAAATGAAATTAATAGATAGGACCTGATTGACTTACTGATTTGAATCTTATGTCGACCGTCCCATAACTGAATAAACATATCTTGTAGACAGTCTTCCACTAACTGACGGTCAGTCGTCAGTCTATAGCCATAGCTTAATAAAGTCCTAATGTTATCTTCATAGATGAGACTGTAAACTGAACTCTGTCTAAGATAAAAATTAAGAACATTATAACTTAGACAAAATGACACAAGAAGAAGATCAATTACAGAGCAAGGCCCTGGAACAATTCAAAACAGGCAAATCACTATTTGGAAAAGATGGAGCATTTGCTCCGATGCTAAAGCAGTCTTTGGAATCAGCACCTGAGGCAGAAATGGATGTTCACCCTGATGAAGCCGAACGTTTGGAAGGCAACAAGCGCAATGGCAAAGGCAGGAAGACAATCAAAAGCAGTACCGGTCCAGTCGAGATAGAGACACCCCGGGATAGGCAGAGCACTTTCGCGCCCCCGGATCATCAGGAAACGGGAGACTGTTCTTGCAGACAGTTTAGAGGGCAAGATCATTGGCTTGTATGGTCTTGGAATGAGCCTTCGTGACATCAGCGAGCATATCAAAGAGATGTACGATACGGAGATATCCCATACCGTGTTGAGTCAAATCACCGACCGTATCATCCCGGAAGTGAAAGCCTGGCAAAACTGACCATTGGAGCCTGTCTATTGCATTGTGTGGTTAGGTGCGATGCACTACAAGGTTCGTTCAGAAGGTAAGGTTGAGCATAAGGCCTTATACAATATCCCGGGCATCAATGCCTCTGGTATGAAAGAGGTGTTGGGCATGTACCTGTCGGAAAGCGAAGGAGCCAACTTCTGGCTACAGGTACTCAGTGATCTGCATAACCGTGGCTTGAAAGATATTCTGATTGCTTGTACAGACATCTCAAGGGCTTTTCAGAGGCCATAGTGAGTGTTTATCCAAAAGCTGAAGTACAGAGCTGTGTCGTCCATCAGATCCGCAATTCGCTCAAGTATGTAGCCGACAAAGACCGGAAGGGATTCATGTGCGACCTCAAATTGGTATATCGTGCAGACACCAAAGAGCTGGCAGAAATGGAACTTGAATCCCTGGCTGAAAAATGGGGGAATAAGTACCCCATTGTGATCCAATCCTGGCGAAACAACTGGGAGAAACTGACCACCTGCTTTCAGTACACAGCTCCAATACGAAAGCTGATCTACACCACCAATGCGGTAGAAGGTTATCATCGACAAATTCGGAAGGTTACAAAAACCAAAGGAGCACTTACCTCAGATATGGCACTGTTAAAGCGGGTCTATCTGGCCACCAGAAACATGGAGAAAAAATGGACGAGCCCATTGCAAAACCGGGGGTTGACCGTCCAACAACTCGCTATTAAATTTGGAGATCGCTTACCTTTGGATTTAGAACACATCCCTTTGGAGGGGCATTGCCCCTCCAAAGGGATGACTCAACAGACAGCGTTTAATTTACACTACCGAAAATTCCTGCCTTTGTAATACCCCTTTTACACAGGATGGTCCAGATGGTGCTTATCGAGTAATTTCATCAAGGTGAGATTTTGCTCATTCTCTCCTTTTGGTGCGCTGTAAAGACAACTCCGCTAGCGAACAGGACATTGCTAAAATGAAGCAATTGATCAGCCGGAGCTTGGATGAGCGGCCATTGCGGTTGGATTTGGTTTGGCCTAAATACCTGCAGCTAATACGGCTGAATTTAAGACGATGATGGAAGTTGCCGCTGAACGAGGAGTTTCTTCACATATTCACTTGAGGCCAGGAATTGAGGGTGTTGAAGAGGCTACTTTTACTGCGGTGGAAACTGGGGCTGCACTTCATATTGTGCATGTGAACTCTGGCGGGGGTGCCAAGAGTGCTGATTTTATGGAGCGCATTGGGTCGGCTGTTGATGCCGGTAATTACGTTACGACCGAGGCCTATCCTTATGAAGCAGGGATGACTATATGAAGCAGGGATGATTATGATTGAGCCCAGCCTATTGGACGACTGGAAGAATTGGGATGATGAAAAAAACAGGCATCCAGCAATGGACTCAAACCGGTGAGCGTCTTACACGAGAGACTTTGTCAAAATACCGATCTCAAGGGGGAGGTGTCATGATTCATGACAGAACCGAGGATATGACAGTGGCGGCATTGAGCAGCCCGCTGACTATGATAAGGCATTGCTTTTGTACTGATTGCCGGCAAGGTAGTGGTGGATGACGGTACACTTGTAACCGAGGCCAAATATGGTAAGGCGATTAGAAAAACACCTTAAAGTTTTAATCCCGTACTTTACCCGTGCAAATTCTTTTTACGCAGATGTATCCAGACATAGCTCAACCCATTGATTAGGATTGCAAGGCCCACCACCGCCAAGAATATCTCATGGGCACCATCGGCATAAAGAATTGAGCCTGAAAGCAAAAGTGCCAAAGGAAGAAGTACAAAAATCACAAATTTATATCCATTCGTCATAGCTCACTGATTTTGAAGACTTCAGTGCTGCTAAGAAATAGGTACGGTTATTCCCGATTGATAGTGTAAATCTGTTTTTAAGTAAAAAGAGCATCAGGGCATCTTCCACTGCATCTTGTTTTATTCCCACACGCTTAACCAATAAGACAAGAAACGCCAATTGTCTACAACAATTGGCGTTTCACATTACTTAACATCTTTTAACTGGCCTTTAAGTTAAAGACCATTCTAATGGAAGTACTTTTGATTAGATGCAATGTGGGGGGCAACCTTTTTCAGGTTGAAAACATTTATGGTAAAGACACTAGATACCGGTATTAAATTGAGCGAAGAGCGGCTAACAATGCTTTGTCAGCAGGGCGATTCAAAAGCCCAGCGTCTTTTGTACGAACGTTATTCGGACCCAATGTTCCGTGTATGCTTTCGCTACGTCAAGAAAGAATTTGAGACAGAGGATGTATTAGCCATAGGGTTTGTAAAAGTGTTCAAGAATATCGAACGCTTCGAATACCGCGACAAGGGAAGTTTGGGCAGTTGGATAAAACGCATAATGATCAATGAATCATTGATGCACTTAAGGAAGAAGAATCCACTGAACCAGGCACTGGACGCCAGTGAAGTTCAAATAAAGTGCAATTTACAGGCAGACCAGAACCTCCTTTCTCAGGACATTTACCAGATGGTTAAGCAATTACCAACCGGATATCGAACGGTGTTTAATATGTATGTTATTGATGGTTATACTCACAAGGAGATAGCCAATCACCTGAACGTAAGTGAAAACACCTCGAAATCGCAATTAAGTAAAGCGAGAGGTCACTTAAGAAAAATGTTGAAAAAGCATGGCATCGAAAATGAATGACAAGCAATTAGACCAGGCCTTCCAAAAGAAGGTGGATCATGTGCAGAAGCACAACGGGATAAATGTGTTCTGGGACAAAGAAGGTGTTTGGAAAAGAATCCAAAAAGCCCTTGAGGATAGTACTAGTGGTCCTAAGATGATTGCCTGGTATACAGTAATGGCCGCAAATATTTCGTTGCTGGTAGCTTCTGCAGTCAACCTTGTAAATTATGATGTCGACTTCCTCAATGCTACAGAACCAACTGTGGCTGAATTGGTAATTGAGCCACTTAACCTGGATGCACCTGTAACAAAAGCCGCTGTTTATTATACATCGTTGCCTGCTGATTCAATGACCATTCCGGTTAGATCACGTCAGGTACTGTCGTTGGAAGAGGAGGCCAGTTTTTCAGTAGTTGACAGGCTTCCGGAAAAAAGGAACAAGTTTCAGAGTTTTACACGACTTACGGCCGAAGACCTTGCTAAAAGCAAGTTCACTCCAGCATTAAAATTTCATATAGCTGGTGGCCTAAGTACCAACAGTCGATTGATTTCTCCAAAGTTGGACCTTGGGGTCAAGATCAATCTCTCAAGAATGTCGGATGTTAAGAAGAGTTTATTTGTTGGAAGCTCCATTCACTTTCTTCAGAATATTAACCTTGAACAAGGATCAACTAAAGGACTTTCCAAAGGCTATTTCATCAAAACAGCTTATGAGAATGAGCGCATTGTAAATGGGAAAAGGAAGTCATGGAGTACAGGAGCCGAATACCTCATTCATTCTGATGACGATTCTCTTCCAGGCAACACCCTCAAAGTGTTTTATAACCATAGCATCTACGGTCGACTGAAGATTGGACCTGAAGTGATGTTTACTAAAGATTTTAAGAAAGTGTATCCTGGCATTACACTTGCCTTGGGATAATCCGACGCGCACGTTGTTGATTATTACCGACCAGCGTACCTTTGCAATTTGATTCCACAAGTGGAGTTATGACACGCAGAAACTTCTTATTTCTCTCCTTACTAACTATCTGTGTGGTTGCTAGTAATCATGTTCTGGCCCAAGGGGGAACAGTTCAGGTAACTGGTGTGATTTATGACGAAACGGGTGGGACAACACTTCCATATGCCCACGTATTGAGTTCAAAATGGGCAACTACTTCGAATGTGAGAGGTTTGTTTAAAGCACCCCTGGAAAGGGACGATACCATCAAAGTGTCCTTTGTTGGTTTCAAGGAATACAGGTACACCATTCCGGAGGGCTTTGAAAATGATGAGATAACTGCTAATATCATCATGGAAAGAGACACCATTTATCTTGAGGAGGCCCAGATTTTTTTCCTACCGGAAAATGAAGAAGAATTTAAGCAAGCCATCATTGACCTGAAATTGGATGACATAGAATACAAGTATGCACTTCGCAACATATCATTACTTAAACGACAACTTCAGGTCGTGAATTATGACAAGGACAAGATGGACGCTACAGAGAATGCTCGTCAATATCTAAATGGACCTCAGCCTGTTTATTTCAATGTTGTTTTTGATAAGCTAAGAAATGCCATGCGAAAGGGCAGACGCAAAAAGACGCTACCGGAGTTGGCGGATATCAATCCTTCTTCATTTTCTGCTGAAAACAACCTGGTCGGTATTTCCGCTGAAGATCAAAAGGCCTTTTCTGATTCAGTAAGAATTAAGCCGGACAGTACTTTCCTGAAGATCCTCAAGTCGATTAAGGAGAATAAAGAAGAGGATATGTAAGCTTCTTCACTTCGTTTTGCTCACTTCTGAAGTTTAATTCCCAGTGGTTTAATTCCCAGTGTCTACCTTGTTTGTTGCTCACATCGAACACGAACCCGAAGTTCAGATTTGATTAATGGGATTTCTGACGAGTTTTCGAAGTGACAATAGTAGTTGACCGTCCTTCGATAAGCTAGCTTATGATGGCACTCACACTAATTGTCACTTAATAAGTACCTATTAAAGCTACGGCCGTTGATTTTGGTGTACTTCGCATCCAGGTCATCATTCACTTGGATTCCTTTCAAATCAACATCTTTATCCATTTCCGCATACTTAATATTCCAAAATCCGTCGAAAATGGTGTTGGTGAACTTCACTCCATCTTCCATTTCCGCATATTTAAAATTGGCCTCTTCTTTAAATACGGAATTCGCAAAATTTACCATATCATCAAATTCGGCATATTTGAAATCGGAATCATCTTCAAATACTGACTTTTCAAAAGTGCTTTTTTCCTTAAATTCGGCATATTTGAAATTTGAGTTGTCACCAAATGTAGTGTTGCTGAAAGCAGCTCCTTCCCGAAATTCAGAATACTTGAAAGCAGCATCACGCCTGAAGGTACAATCTCTAAAAGTTACGTCGCTATCAAAATGAGAGATGAAAGTGTATTCGGACCTGTCGTCGCGGTAATAGGCAATGAAATCGTCCGTGAACTCACAATTGATGAATGTGATTTCACCTCTCAATGTGTTTTCAATTTTGTTATCATTTCCATTGAACCAACTTTTACGAGGCAGATCACCTTTTTCATCGTAATAGGCTGTTAAGTCGACCACACCTTTGATGGTTACATTTTCATAGCGAACATTTTCACCATTTTTGGCTTTTCTGATGATTTCATCCGCATCTACGGTTTGGGCAAACACATGATCTGTGAAGGCCAATAGGAGAGTGATTAGTGTCAGGAGTTTCATTGTGTGGTTTATTTTGAGTTGTTTTGTTTAAGTGGTCCATAAACATCCTTACTCCTGGCCCCTGAGGGTGAAACTTTGCCCTCCCTCAATTGGCGAGGGTTCCAATGGGTGTGCGAATCTCTTTGATTTACGCATCAACTATTACTAAGACTCCCTTTATGCCAAAAGGTTGCAGTACTACTTGCTAAAAATTTAACTCAGGGAATTGTTGGAGGTCCTGGAGTGTGTCGATGTCGGTTAGTTCAGCGAGTAAATGGAAGGTTTTCCCTGCCTTTTTGATATCTATTATGGTTTGTTCTAAAACCTTGTCAGTACTCCAGTCTTTATTTAGAAAGAGTTCTGCATGATGGCTGTTCGTGCCTAACAAGTAATAACCGCCATCATTGGCAGGGCCAATGGCAAAGTCATGGCTATTAAGATTATCAAAAGCATTCGACAATGTCTCACCTTCCAGCTCATAGCAGTCACTTCCTATGATGCAGATACAGTTGTAACCGCTATCGAAGCCGGACTGAAAAGCATTGGAGATTCTTTCTCCCAAATCACCGCCCTTTTGGAGATTCTTTTCGTAACCATCTTGCCAAATATCATTTTCATCCTGCAAGTCAGAATAAAAGATCCATTTACTAAACGCTCCAGGTTTGGTCACTTGATGAGTTTTTGAAAGCAGGCGTTTATAGATTTCTAATGCCCGATCATCTCCAACATCCGCTGCCAACCTGGTTTTTACTTTTCCAAGTACTGGATTTTTGACAAAAATGATTAGTAGCTGCTTCATAGCGTTTTTGATTTCACCCATTCAATTAAGCCAGCTCTCCAGCTCAATTCAAAAAGGAACAAGCCAATTACTGAGCCATATTCCAAAAACAGGACCCAATTGGGGAGATCGAAGCCAGTTGGTGAATAACCCAGGTAGGTCAAAAAGATCATATAACTCCAGAGTATAGGACTCTTATATCCGGTAAAAACACTTAATGCCAAAACGGTGACGATATACCAGGGATGAACGGTAGTGGAAAGCAAAAAATAGATTCCCAGTGCCATCATAAAGAGGGTCGGTAGCGAGGGTTTTTTACTAAATGGCCAGAAGGCGAGGATTATAATGGACCAAAAAATCCACTTCACCAAGTCCTTCCCAATAAACTCGATACGGTTGTAGCCAAATTTCTGGAATCCTTTTTCCCTCAGCCAATAATAAATACTGGCGTTGAATTCGAATTTTTGATAATAGAGAGAGAGACTGCTTTCCAATCCACCGATAAGTTCGGGGCTTAACAATGGTAAAAACAAGATGATTATGATGGCACCTGAAATAGCATAATAGATCAACATACGCTTCAGTGTAAGCGGACGAGGAAGGAAGGGCAGGAGTATGAGTGGAATGAGTTTGGTGCCAACTGCAAATGCAATTGCAGTTGCAGATAAGATCAGTTGATTTTTCTTTAACCACCAGAGGGCCAGGAGAATGAAAAAGACCATCATCACTTCAAAGTGAAGATTCCCCACCCCTTCGATGATTACCAACGGGTTCAGTGCATATATTAAAGTATATCGCTTCGGTAAATTAAACTGATCGAGAACTTTTGGTAACAGCCAGATATTACCAATTTCTGCAGCTAATAGAAATATTCTCATCGAAACTACTGCGCCAGAAAGGTTATCACCAGATATAAGCGTAGAAAACCAAAATATGAACTGATTGACGGGTGGATAGATCGTAAAGTATTCCGGAGAATTAAGCTGATTGTAGAGATCTTCCGTAATGCCCGGGACAGACTGGCCAGGGCTATTAATGTAGAAAGTTGGTAATTGAGCAAATGGATTAATGCCGGCATTTAGCAATCGACCGTCCCAAATAAATCTATAAAAGTCATCACTTAGGTTTGGAATGGCCAATAGTAATACCACTCGCAATATGATAGCTACCCCATTATACTTCCGATCAATTTCACTATCTGTGACTTTATCTGTATTGGGTAAATCACTAATCAGTAAAAGATAAATAGCAAAAAGGACAGTAAAAGTGCTGATTAATGGCACAGAATCTGTCCGCTCTATGAAATAGGAAAGAAAGATATAACCTGCCAGACTTACTAGTACAAGAGGATAAAATACAGAATTCTTTAAAGTGTTAAGACTGAACATAGCTCAAAGGCTTGAGCGACATAAAGGATACAGCACCAAACCCAAGGGCTAACATAAAATGGAAGATGATCAACCCAAAGTCAAGTAGGTAAATGCCTATGCCTATGCCTGCGATGAAGTAAAGACAAAGAAGGGCTTCAACAGCTACTGAAGGAGTAAGTTTAAAGTTGATGTAGCAATTGCTTCTCCAACTGTCCTTAGATGAGATGATATTGAATTTTGGAGTCCTGACGAAGGGCGTTTTAATCCCAATCAAACCTTCGCTAACTGCAATTGCATTGTGAAAAGACAATCCCATTGAAAAGGCAAGAAACAAAGGGAAATTCCAGAGATAGTACTTTATGGTTTTTAAGGGACTCACTTTTTTGGATGCTATCCAATAGAAATAAGCGATGGCAAAAAAGCCAAGCAGGAAGATACTGCCAATATCGAAGTAAATCTTCATTTGGGGGTTTGCCTCCTTTATGAAAAGCATTGGGATGCTTAACAAGCCAGCCGTCAGTAGTAATAGGAAGATGGAACTATTCAGTAAATGAAAAGTAGCATGAATTTTTTGCATGGGTTTCAAACCTGATTTCATGATTTGTCCCATATGCTTCTTAGCAGTCTCGGCCGAGCCTTTATTCCACCGATATTGCTGCGATTTTACTGCAGGGAGTAATACTGGTAACTCGGCTGGAGCAATGACATCCTCCAGGTATTTAAATTGCCAGCCTTTCAATTGTGCCCTATAACTTAAGTCGAGGTCTTCTGTCAATGTTTCCGCAGACCATCCCCCGGCATCGTTGATGCATTCTTTTCGCCAAACGCCAGCAGTTCCATTAAAACTAATCAAGCTTCCTGCGGTATGTCGTCCGGCCTGTTCAACAGTGAAGTGAGCGTCCAAGCCAAAGGCCTGCATTTGGGTGAGTAAAGAATAACCCTTATTTATATGTCCCCAACGTGTCTGTACCATGCCGATTATCGGGCTGTCAAAACCTGGTATAGTCTGAAGCAGGAAGTCTTCTGTTGGTAAGAAGTCTGCGTCAAATACCGCAATGAATTTTCCTTTGGCAGTTTCATTGCCATACTTTAAAGCTCCGGCTTTGAAACCCTCTCGCCCTTCTCTTTGAATGTGATGAATGTCTAAACCAAGTTTTTGATGCTTAAGGACTAGTTCAGCAATGATTTTTGATGTTTCATCTGTGGAATCATCGAGGACCTGTATTTCCAGGTTGCTATATTTTAGCTTGGCAACTGACTCAATCAATCTTTGGGCAACGTATTGTTCATTGTAAATGGGTAATTGTACCGTGACTGCAGGCCATTCTTTGGGGTCAACTGGTGTGCTTTTCTTCTTTTTCTTTCTATAGTGTAGCGCAAGGTTGAGCTGACCCAAACTAAAAAAGAAGATCAGGATCAACGATAAGCTGTAAACGATTACTACAAAAATTTCCATTCCCTACAAATACTTAAAAATAGTCCAGATTATTTTATAACCTGCCTTTATTGTGCCACTTACTGTGCCTGAAATTTTTGAAAATCCGATTCTTCTACGATATCGAACTGGAATTTCCATCGATCTCAAATTATATTTGGCAGCCTTCAACTGCATTTCCACCGTCCACCCGTAAGCGGTATCCTCCATTTGAAGGTCAACTAACTTTTGGTAACGAATTGCCCTAAATGGTCCAAGGTCTGTAAACTTTGCGCCATAAAACAACTTGATGAGTGAAGTAGCCAGCCAATTGCCAAATACCTGTGGAATTGTCATGGACCCCGATTCTCTGTCTCCTAACGCCCTTGAACCAACTACAAAGTCGACTTCATCATTTAAAATGGGTGCAACCAACATTTCCATCTCTTCCGGGTAGTCACTGTGGTCTCCGTCTAAGAAAACAATAACATCCGGCTTTTGGTTTGATTCCTCCACATGAGCCATTCCTCGCAAGCACGCCTTTCCATAACCCTTCACCCCTTCTTTCAAGGCCGTCGCCCCATTCTCCTTCGCTATTCTAAAAGTATCATCCGTAGAGCCATTATCCACTACAATGATTTCATCAACCAACTCTTTGGGAATTTCGCCGATCACCAAACCGACAGCATTTTGCTCATTAAAAGCTGGTATGATTACCCTAACAATCGGTTTTGACAAGATTCCGTTTCCCTTAAGTGTGCAAAAGTAATCAGCACATGGCTCTTTAATGTCTGTAGTCGGACAAAGGGTAAGGAGAAGTATAACTCATTTTTTAACTGGTCGATTTTATTGATTAACAGTTCGGTTGTGGAATGTACAGATTCCTCCTAATCTTCCTTTTTGCCTAAAATGGTCAGAAAAGCCACCAAATCAACCAACTCATCATTGCTTGGTTGACCTGTAAGTCCTGATGGCATGAGGGAAATTGGAGTGACTTCGAAATTTTCAATTTCACTGCTTGGAATTAAAAGCATGTAACCAGATGCATTGCATATTCGAGCCCCTTGATTTGTTCTTCTGTTCAGGGTTCTACTGATCACAGACTCATCTGTTTTGGTAATGATTATGGCCTCATACCCCTGTTTAATTGCAGTATTAACCCGAATTCAGGTTATTTAGTGAATGTAATCTCATAATTGCTAAAATTTAGTAACACCTGGCAGAAGGTCAAAAATATTCTCTGCGAAGGTCATTGCCTGAGTAAGTGGTCTATTTTATGGAGTAATTGGTCTATCGGTGTCTGAATTGAACTAAATGATTGAATACATTTGATTTTTGGATGAAGTATACTGATCAAATACGATTTCGCTGGTCCCAGCACACTATTTTTTGGACAGCGTATGTATTGTTTTGGAGTGTTCGGGATTTAATTCATCACGACGACATTGTCGATAACATTCAATTAAATCTCATCAGTGGAACATTTCATGCCGGGCTCGCCTATTTTAATTGTTATGTGTTAATACCAGCGTTACTCTTAAAGAGAAAGCACTTGGTCTATGTGTTGGCGTTACTGGCTGCCTTGAGCATGACAGCCTTTATAAACTCACAAGTTGTAGCGTATTATCTGTTTGGCATTTATGATTTTCCGGAGCCAGCAGTTTTTTTCAAATCAGCCAGGGGAATCATGGTCCTTCATTTCGAAGCCTTCTTTATTTCCATAATTACACTATCTATAATTCTGGCTAAAATCTATTTCATTAAAGACAATGATACACAGGAGTTGGTCAAAAAAAACCTGCAGTCAGAGTTGAACTTCTTAAAACATCAAATAAATCCTCACTTCCTCTTCAATTCCTTAAACAGCATTTATTTCCTGATCCCTAAAAACCCTAAGCAAGCAGCAGAAATGCTCCGTAAGTTTTCGGATATGCTGAGTCACCAATTGTATGAAGGCAACAAAGATTTTATTCAACTGGAAAACGAGATAAAGCATTTGGAAGATTATATGGAATTGGAAAAAGTCCGACAAGGGGATAGGGTAAATGTAGAGTGGTCAGTAAATGGGCAGGTCAACGGTCAACAAATAGCTCCAATGATATTTATAACTTTCTTGGAAAATGCCTTTAAACATGGGCAATTAACTTCAGAATCGTCTTATAATATTTCGGGAAAGATGGAAATAACGGGAGATCAGGTGCAGTTTGAGTTGAAAAATGATAGTGTTGAAACAAATACTTCTGCGGGCGGTGATAAAGGAGTTGGTTTGGAGAATACCAAAAGACGGTTGGAACTACTGTATCCCAATCGACATCAATTGCATATCCAAAAAACTAACAGTTCCTTTGAGGTAGATTTGACTATTGCGTTCAATGAAAATCAGGTGTCTTGTAGTTGATGATGAACCTCTGGCACGTGAGGGGATTGCAGGCTATTGTAGTAAAGTTCCATACTTAGAATTGGTAGCAACCTGCAAAAACGCCATCGATGCAGCCGACAAACTCAAGGAAGCATCCGTGGATCTGATTTTTCTCGACATTCATATGCCGGGAATGTCTGGGCTTCAATTAATCAAGACGGTAAAAGATCCTCCAGTGGTTGTTTTTACTACTGCCTATCGTGACTATGCCGCCGACGGCTTTGACCTCAACGCGGTCGATTATTTAGTAAAACCGATCTCTTTCGAAAGATTTTTACAAGGTGCTAACAAAGTCTATGAGCACATTTTGGCAAAAAAAGCAATTAATCTGGCCCTGGGAACCCGGGAAGAATTCTTTTTTGTAAAATGTGACGGGAAATTTGTTCGTGTTTACTTGAATGAGATTCTGTTTTTAGAGGGCATGAAGGACTATACGATTATTTACCGAAATACCGAAAAACTAATCGTTTTGGTTTCAATGAAGAAGGTCGAGGAGAATCTTGATTCCGACGAATTCATCAGGATTCACAAGTCCTACATTGTGGCCAGGAGTAAAGTAGATTCCCTGGAAGGAAATCAATTAAAATTCGGTATTGCTAATTATATATAGTTTTCTTATTTTTACAGAAAAAAGCCATGAATTGTCCTTAAGTGTTCAAACCGTGCTGTCATTAAATCCGGCAAGATAAAAGGAAAACAAAGGTAATAAGTGTAAAAAATGCGGCTACCACTATACGGTACAACAAAAATCTACGGCCAAACCAAAAGAGTTGAAAAAATACGCCTTGCAATTATATCTTGAAGGGTTGGGTTTTCGGTCAATCGGTAGAATACTCAACGTGAGCAATGTATCTGTGTTAAACTGGATAAGGGGTTTTGGCCAACAAGTGCAGTCCTTGTCCAATAGCGGTTCCGAAGTGGATTTCGTAGAGCTTGACCAGATGCACAGCTACATTGGAAACAAAAAAACTATTGCTGGATTTGGATGGCTGTTGATCGATAGGGGAAAAAGTTCATCAATTTGGTTATTGGCGACAGAAGTACTGAGACAGCAAAAAAGCTCTGGGGGCTAATAGGCACCAACCAGATGAATACCATAGCAAGTGATTACTGGAAGTCATACGAGCACATTGTCCCTAAAGACACACACATTCAATCAAAAGCAGAAACTTTTACCGTAGAAGGCTATAATAGCTTGTTCAGGCATTTTTTGGCAAGAATGAGAAGAAAATCAAAGTGCTATTCAAAAAGTATTGAGATGCTTACTTTATCCGTTTTGCTTTTGATGCATCATCGAAATGAAATATTAACTATATTTAATTAGCAATGCCTTAATTTTAGCTAATGTTGAGAGCGTTTGGGTAATGCATGAAAAGAGAGGGGAAGATCACAATATTGAAGTGAAAGAATTTGATATATTTGGGATAAACACTGGAAAAGATGTTGGTGACAAAACACTAACTTTCTTTACTGGTTCAGTATCGCGGTCCGGGGGCAGGGTTGCAATTCCTGAGAATTGTTAATAGCAATAGTTCTTTACAGGCTGCTTCACCACCATTCGAAACGGCCAGGCTGTTTAATTTGATTGATGTATTTGCTGGAAGGATTGAATAAATTAACTCGGGATTCTATATGAGAACATTAATAATTCGCACTTTAATCACATTTGCATTCTACGCTTGTGGGCCCAATGAAAAATCCGTTCAAAAAGCCAGGTATGATGAAGTGATGGCTATACATGATGAAGTCATGCCAAAGACGGGAACGATTAGAAAGTTAAAAGGTGAACTCCGGGCAAAGGCAGAATCATTGAGTAACTTTGATTCACTATCTATAGAGGCGCAGAAAATTTTAGGTGCAATAAAAGAGTTAGAAGCTGCAAATGAATCAATGATGGTCTGGATGAGGGCTTTTTCTGAACCCGCAGAAGAGACTCAACATGATGAGGTGCTAAAGTTTTATGCTGAGGAGTTAGAGAAGGTTAGGGAGGTCAGGGAAAAAATATTGACCTCTATTGAGAAGGCAGAAACCATGAAATAACATAATTGCATCTAACGAGATTAATTTCATAGAGGTCTGGCGAAACTTTTACAGTTATTAAAACGTACGATCCGCCAGCTTCTGGTCCTGCAAATGGCAGAATTTAGTTGATTCTTAAAAAGACCCATATGACCCAAATTGCGATGGTTGTGCATGGTGCTACAAGTTTGACGCTTGTCTTTCCACAACAATAAATACAATAAAATCAAATCATACCCGGGGTGCAGTAATTACTATCGGATTTTTAAGTGGACATGCTGGATATATTGCAACAGGATTAGCAATTGGCTGCGGCATTTATGCTACAACAAATTATACTACCATTAACAGAGTACAAATAACACCGTCCAACTTAAGATTTAGTTTTAGTGGGAGTAGTTATATAAGACATTATATGTTTATCACTCAAATTTGACTGTCCAAAAATGAACGTAAAAACAGCCTTTAAACCTGCTTAAAGGACACTTTTAAAATATTGCACATAAGCTAAGTACGACTTTTTGAATACCTTTTTTTTCCTTTAACTCCTACTTTTTGAATACCAACTCCTACTTTTTTATAGATTAAATGTATGATTTTGTGATATATTTGCATCATGGCAAGGAAAGATTCAGAGAAACCGAAGGAAATCATACAGTCCTATCTTGTTACGAGTGCTCGATACGATTTCAATGTTTATGAGAAGCGCGGAGATCGAACGATAACGATGCCTATATCTAAATTTCTAACGGTTGAAAATGACAAGAACCATTACAGAATCAAAAAAGCACTTTATAGATTGAGAAACACAACAAATGAAGTGAATAATGAAGGTATATGGGCTGTCTACGGAATTATTGAAAAACCGGAAATACTCAAAAATTGTGAATCTGTCCGATTTGAATTAAGTAAGCATTTATATAGGGATTTACTGGATTTTGCCAAAGGCTACACCCAATATGAGCTACAGGTAGCGTTCAACTTCCGCAGTCAATACACTATGCGGTTCTATGAGCTGGTCAGCCGCAGCAATCGCCCTTTCCTCACCTATTCGATTGACAAACTGCGGGAAATGTTCCTGCTTGAAGACTGTTATCAAGACACAAATAGATTTATAGCAAAAGTCATTTTGCCTGCCCAGAAGGAACTCAAAGAAAGTAAATCCGCCTACTGGTTTGATTATGAGAAAATCAAAGAAGGCCGAGCGTTCAAGTATATCAGATTCCAGATACACTATCGCCCGCAACATGATATAAAAATCCCTCAACAGACCTCTATCCGGTGGGACGTAAACAAAGAGTTCCTAACCCTGTTGAACAACTCCCTGGATACCGGAGACAAGAACTGGAAGCCACACCGGGAACTGCTCAGGAAAGCTCAAAACATTGATTATAACGAAATAAAGAAGATAATCAGAAAAGCCCGGGAGGCAAACAACCCGGTCGGATATGCCGTTAATTCTTTCAGGAAACAGACAAACAGTTAGATCATGAAGACAAATGATTTAGAAATACCGTTACTCACCATTGCCAGCGTGTTTACACTGGAATTTCTTAATTCCTGGTTAGGTGTAGGTGTTGCTTTTGGTCTGCTGGTTTTTACTATCATCCGCATTATTCAGGCATTAAGAAACTGGAATCAGGGAAAAAATGAAGAAAGGCGAGCGAAAGAAAAACGAATAGAAGAGCATGAACAACACGAATTGAAAATGAAGCTCCTACAGAAAGAGCTGGAAGAAAAAGAACGGAAAAAGCACTAGCAAACAAAAAGGACTTTTAACAGTGAAATGAGAGATACAACAGGAACACTTCTGGTAGCCTTCCTGGGGCTGATCGGAATAGAATTGATTCAGGGATGGACGGCAGTCATCGTTGGAGCCGTCACCGTTATGTTCATCGTCTTTAGAATCATCATGGGAATGAAGAAAGACAAAAGAGAAAAAGAGAGGCGAGCGGAAGAACATGCCAGAAGAGAAGAAGAACATGCCAGAAGAGCGGAAGAACATGCCAAACACAAGTTAGAGATGAAGCTCCTACAGAAAGAGCTGGAAGAAAAAGAACGGAAAAAGCACTAACAAACAAAATATTGAGGTTTTTCAAAAAGTCCGAAGGACGCCGCTTAATTTGATGGGTTCTTGAAGGGGGTCGACCTTCATGCCCCGGTCAAAGCCTCAGCATATGATACTCCGCAGCATACCAGGGATAGCACAAACAAAGCCTCTGGGGAACTTTTAGCAACAGGGAGGTAAAATACCCCGTGAAAGGGAGATCGTCGCTCAGAAGGCTTTTGCGGTCAGTCTTTTATTTTTTTTATTCGTCGGAAATCTTTGTATTAAAGTGTGAGACAAGTATGGAGAGCTACCAGCATAGACAGAATCAACTATCATCTGCAGTCATCCACCCGCTTCTACATTACAATTGATACAGGGAAAACATATGATACTCTGTAGAGCCATACCAGGGAGCACACACAGAGCCTATAGGGAACTTTTAGCAATAGGGAGGTAAAATACCCATAAAAGGGAGATCATCGCTCGGAAGGCTGTTATTAATCGTTAGGTTAATTAGTTCGTATGAATTTTCTAGGCAGCATACTAGGGGGTGTCACACGAGATGTAAATATGCTTGTCGTATGAAATGCCGTCTGATACCATGCAAAAGGCGATTTTTGAAAATGATTCTCATACAAAGGGGAAAAAATGAGAATAAATGAGTAGTGAATGACTATCGAATGACGGGGTTTCTCTCCTGAATGAGCCGCATATCTTACCGAATGGGAGCGAATGACCCTAATATGCTACAACATGCCGTCTGATACCCTGCAAAGGGCGATCTTCTAAAGCATCCATCCAACCTTCTAAAGCACCCATCCAGCGCAAATATACCGCCCGTCTGCTGTAAATACCCCCGAACATCCTGCGACACTCCATACAGAATGTAACGAAATATCCCGTGCTTGTCGTATGGTTGTCGTATGGTTGTCGTGTGGTTGTCGTGTGGTTGTCGTGTATGGTTTTCGTATGCGAATATTGGAAAAGTGCAATTTTATAGAAGAGAAGGATTGCTAATTAATTGTATTATTCCATGTTTTTAAGGGTGTACTGCGCTCCTTGTAGATATTCAGTGAAAAGTACCCCCCCCCCTAAAACAAATAGTACATAAAAAGGGCAAAGCCAAAAAGGGCTAAAAACGCAATTTAAACACCAATAAAGGGCGATTTTGACGCAAATAAGGTGACCCCCCAATAAAAAAACGACATACAAAAATTCCCGTTTTTTGGATTGGTTGTTCTTATTGGTTGTTCAAATGGTTGTTCACTTTCATGAGAAAATCACGTGATAAAGGAACAACCATTGCCCTTTTTTGGACTTAAAACGCCAAAAAACGGAGATAAAACGCCCGAACTTCCCCCTTTTGAATGGTATTCCTCCGATAACTTCCCCTGAGTATTGAATGAGTATTTAATTTAAAATACTGATTACCAGATAGTTAAATTAAAACTATCTAAAATAGACTCAGGAGAAACCTGTACAATTTGTTTTATTTTTTGCCTTTGAGCTGCTGAATGTCGGTTTTTAGCTGCTGGATATCTGCCCGTACGTCATCGTGGTAGTTTCTAAAATCATACGACCAGCGGCAGAAGGCCTTGAAAATACCCAGGATACGGTTTTTTGCCCGGTTGTACGGGGGGTAGACGGGGTTATCGGAGACGATCTGCCAGTCTTCACCCAGGCGATAGAGCCGCTTGCAAAGCACCCCGTCTGTGTCTTCTACAATAATATAAGTATACCCGTCTTTCACATCATTTACATCATTGATCTGATTGCCTGCCACGAAATCTAAGTGGCGGATGGTGGGGTGCATGCTGTCTCCATTGATCTGGAAGGCCACATTTAGCCCCCCAGGAGCATTGGGCAGGTGGATAGCGGGGAGCTGCTCCAGGGCTTTGGTGCTTTCCATCAGGCTGCCGAAGCCTGCCGAGGCGTGTACATCGGCTATCAGTGTATTGGTTTTGGCCGCTTGCGGATTGATCTCGATGATGTTTACCGACGCTGCGGGCACTCCTTTATATACAGGTGCAGGATCTGACACAGCCGAAGGCTTTTCTTCCTCTTCCAGTCGCATAGGTTCCCGCCCATTAATAAGCCAATTAAGATTCACTCCTTCACATTTTGTGAATATTAGGTCGTAATCTAAGCTCCCTCTATGATACCAATTGGATAAAGTATTTGGTTTGACACCCAATAGTTTTGCTAAATCTGCGTTGGATCTAATTTTCTCTTTTTCTTTTATTCTATTGAGAATCAATGCTCTACGATATTTTTTCACAAAATGTGTATTTATTATTTGCTTATATTCACAATATGTGTTTAATATTGCCCTGTACTTACAATCGTAAAGCTAATGATAATAAAAAAGGAACACCCAGCAAACAGATACCCCAGGATCAACCTTTCAGACCCTCACCGGGTGGTGATCTATCAGGAATTTCCGGTGAGCCGTCAGACGGTAAACGATGCGCTGAAGTACCACAACAATTCTGAGACGGCACAAGCCATTCGCAAACGGGCATTGGACCTACTCAGGGAAGAGGTGAAGAGGGTAGATGAATTAATCAAACAGGAAGCACGATGAACACTGAACTATTCCAACACGAAGATTTTGGCGATATCCGTATGCAGCAGGTAGACGGTGAGCCGTGGTTTGTGGCCAAAGACCTGTGCCATGCCCTTGATATGAGTAATGTACACGATGCAACAAAAGAATTAAATCCTTCAGAAAAGGGGTTCGATTCAATAGATATCGCTGGAAGCGGAGGCAGGGAAGCAGTGCTGATAGTGAGTGAGTCAGGCTTATACCAGATCATTTTAAAGAAGTTGAATGACGAGGTGAGTAAAAGCCGGAAGGCCATCCTCAAGATCAATGAGAGGCTTGAAAAGATAGACAGGCTGGCGGCACACCTGGTCATGAGGAGGCCGGACTACCCCGATTTTTTAACCCCGGCACCCTGATCAATGAAAAAACGGATGAAGCTGGGCACCAGGCTTGCCATGTCAGGAAACCCGGTAAAGGTTCCTGACAAGCTGGTAGACAAGATGCTCTGGTATGAGCGGGAGTTAACTGAAGCTCACAAGATCCTTTTGTGGGTTTCCGATTCAAACGATGCTGCGCTGATCAGGGCGAGGTATTCAAAAAAGACAGAGCGTTTAACGCATGAGTTAGGACTTGTGTACAAGCAGATAAACGCCTGTCTGCCTGTACAACCGGGGTATGAGGATTTTGTAGAGAGTAGTGTAGATAATGCATGAAAAAGCCGGGGACCATATCGCGGAGCAGGCTACTGAAATTTCTTGGCATCAGGCACAACAGCCTTTCGGGTCGCATCAAACGCGGCTGGGGGAAGCAGGTGCCCAACCCGGACTATAACGGGAGGAACGACAGGTATCTGGTGCTGATAGAGAGCATCCGTGATGAGGCGGTACGGGAACGGCTAAAGGGCATGTTTTCGGAGACGGACAAGACGCAGTCCCTGTCGCTGGAAGAGGCAAAACAAGCGGGTGGATCGGTACTGGAGCGGACCGTACTGGAGGGTACGGTCAGGCACCTGGCTACGAACTCAGGCTACCTTTGCGAGCATTTTTTGCAGGAAATGGAGAAGACCTTTCAAAGCTATGCGGGCTATTATATAGGCTACAAGCTGTCGCCTGCCCGGCTTAAAATGTACGCCCGTACAGCGGCGTTTGCGGTGATTGTCCAGCGGATGTACACTATGCTGGAAGCCGAAGTGAAGGGGAAAGACTTCAAGGCGTATGAGAATGCTTTTTACGCAAATCTTTTCGCAGTGGTCCTGACTTATAAAGAGCCGTTGCAAATTATCTGTCCGGGTTCTTATGTGCGTTTTACACAGTGGGTGAGGGACAAGCTCTCTGCCGACTTTGCCCACACGCCTGCCGATGAGCTTGTGCGGGTAAAAAACGCTAAAAACAAGGCACGTCAAAAGACACAGGAGACGCAAAAAGAGGTGATCAACCAGTGGTATGGCCAGGGGCTTACCGGGCGGCAGATTCATGAAAAGCTGAAGGTAGTGTCTGAAAAAGAGGGTTGGCCGGAGCTTTCGCAAGGGACGGTGTACCGGCACATTAACGCGAGTGAAAACGACACGTCGCTCAGGCGTCACGGGAAGCTGGATTTTATCAATAACAGGGTTCCGGCCATCAGCCGGAGCCTGCCGGTTAAAAAGAATGAGATTTGGGGTGTAGATGCTACCGCCCATGATGAGTTGGTGAACTGGAAGGGGAAAGTACAGAAGCAACTCTGGGTGTGCCGTGTGTTCGATTACGGGACGATGCGGCTGCTGGGTTCCAGCACTTCTTATCGCTCCGAAGACGGTAAAATGACTACCGGAGCGATAGCCCGGGCGGTCCGGTTCTGCGGACATGCGCCCGAGTTCATCAATATGGACCGGGGCCCGGCTTATCATTATACAGCGGAGTGGTGTGAGAAGCGTCATATCCGTGTGATGGCCTCGGAGGCAGGCAGGGCAAGATCCAAGCTGATTGAGCAGCTGCTTGGCCAGCTGAGGTATTATAACATGACGCTGGACGGCTATGTGGGCCAGAACCGGACCGCCCGGATGCTGGACAGCAAAGTATCGGGGGACCGCTACGATGAAGCTAAAAGATCGGCTCCGGGCTATACGGAGGCAGTACGCCACGCCGTAGAGGATACGCAGGCGGCCTGGAACAGTCATGTGATTAAAAAATCAGGTAAAACGCCCGATGAGCTATGGGCAGAAAAAGAAAGCCATACGGGTGTGTTAGCACCGGTCGTTCTGGCAGGCTACTACGGTCACCAGCATCAGGTGAAGCCGGGCCTTGGCGGGCTGACGGTTCACCGGGACCTGGAGGAGATGACTTTTTTCCCGGCGGTGGATACGGGGAAGGCCCGTACGGCGGCAGTTTATTTTTTCAAGAAACATTTCAAAAGGGAGCGTGGGAGAAAGCGGCTGACGGTGTGCTGTCCGGACGGTTATACTGTGGCTTATGTGTTTGACAAGCCGCTGGCAGAAGGTGGATGTCACCTGATGACGATGCCCAGGAAGCCTGAAGTGGCCCTGGTGGCCGGGACGAAGGCGGAACGTGAATTATTGTCACAATTCCAGGCCTTTCAGAAAGCGTATTCAACCCGTGCAGAAGAGACCCTTGAACAAGCGGCAGCAGTGTACGGAGGGCACGTGGATCATGCGTTTTTCGAGGCGGTAAAAGCCGAAAAATACACGGGTCAGAGCCGACAATTACACCCGGAGAGCAAGGCATTCTTACGACTGGAGGATAGCGGCCTTGTGGACGGGGACGGGGTGATCCATGAGGAAAGCCCGGCCTTTGAATATGAAGACAAAACAGACCCGGATACCGGGGAGGTTGTTACCATCAGAAAGTTAAAAATGAAAAATGCCCAATGACCCTGCCTGCGGCAGGAATGGAAACCGTATCATGAAAATCGGGAATACTATGGAAGAAGTAACTATGAAAGAAGAAACCGCACACCAGCCCGGGGCTGTGAATGGATTACAACACAGGGCGAAAACAATGCTTGACCAGGTGAGTCATAGCAAGCATTTGAATAATGAGGTGTTGTCCTCGATAGTGGGACGCGGACGCTCGACGGTGAGCGAGATCAGAAACGGAAAGAAGGCGTATAGCGAGGGGGTGTTGAACCAGATCATTAATCGCTTGTCGGCTTACCTGCCCGATGAAATCCGTCCGACTTCCCAGTCCTCCATGTTGCAAAAGATATGCGAGGGGTGCCTGGCAGAGGTGGACCTTAGAATGGTCACCGGGGACACCGGACTGGGCAAGACGATGGTATTAAAAGATTTTTCGGCAAATACGGTGCAAGCCTGGTACCTGAAAATTGGCCAGTCGATGACCCAGACGATGTTTTTAAAACGAGTGGCACTCGCCATAGGCTGCAAGGTACTGCACTACCGGCGGGATCATATTTTCGGGCAAATTGGAAATCGTTTGGACGAAAAGGGCAGAATGGTGCTCCTGATAGACGAGTGCGAGGTGTTATCGATGGCGACGCTGAAGGTGGTCAAACACCTTCATAATGCTTTTGAAGGCAGCCTGGGCATTGTGGTGGCGGGCGTACCGTCGCTCAAACTGCGCCTGATGCGCATGGGCGGGATTGATGCAAAAGATTACCAGTTGATCAGGCCGTCCAATGAGTACACGACGCTGTTCCGACGGTGCAAATTCTTTCAACTTGGCCAGATACAGCCTTCGGATGTGAGATGTTTTACCGGCGGTTACGGGTCAGTGCCCAAAAAGGTGGTGAACTATTTATTCAAGCGATGCTGGAACTACGACTACCTGGTGAAGCTGCTGGAGAAAGCCCGCCGGATGCAGGTGGACTTCTCTACGGTGATGGTAGAGGATCTGGACAAGATAACGATTTATTGAAGTTGAACAAGCAGGAGATCATATCGGAGAGAAACAAGAGCATTTGTGAAGACTTCAAAAGGATTCACGACAAAAGAGGTTTGCGATTGAACCTTACCCTGAAAAAACTGGCCAGAAAATACGGACTGATGCCTAATTATATCTGGCGGATTGTTTCGGGCAAGATAGACGCCCGCTATAAAGTAAAAACATCACCGGACAAAATAAAGGATGTCTGATGCATGCAAAATGAAGAATGTATAAAGAGATCAGCTATAGGGTAGAAGTGAATGGATCGGGCTTAAAGCAAATCGAATCGGTGCGTGTGGTGAAAAGCATTGATGCATTGACCGACACGGCCGAGGTACGGATGCCGGGACAGCACTACGGATACCAGACGGGGATAGAAAAGAAGATCAAACGCCATGACCCGGTGACCATCCATCTGGGCTACGATGGGAATATGGAGCAGGAATTTACCGGCTATGTGAAGTCGGTGAGCACGGACAATTCGGTAATCATCGCCTGTGAGGACAGTATGACGCTGCTGAAAAAAGAAGTGAAGCCCAGGGCATTTAAAAACGTGACGGTGGAAGAGTTGGTCAACTACGTGGTCCGGGAAACAAAAGCACCGCTTTCGGTGAAGTCGTTGCACGATGCAGGCTCGGTGAAATTCACTGCGTTTCAAACCGGTCATGCCGATGGCTTTGGGGTACTGGAAAAATTACAACAATCTACCGGGTTGCAGTTCTATGTGCGCAGCAGTGATTTGTTTATTGCCATTGCCTATCTGGGCGAACTCGGTAAAGAGGTGAAGTACGATTTTACGCGTCAAAAAAATGCAGTCATCCGGAGTTTGCTCAAGTATCGCCGCCGCGGCGAACGTTCCGTGCAGGTGGAAGTCACAGGAGTTTCAAAAACCGGGCAGCGCAAGAAGGTGAAAGCCGGAGCGGACGGTGGTGACAAATTCACCATTTATAAGTATGACGTGGACTTTGACTCTTTGGACAAGATAGCGGAGTCGGAAGTGTCCAGGTATCAAACCGAGGGTTACGAGGGGGATCTGGAGGTTCTTTTAGTGCCTTATTGTACGTATGGTTACGGGGTGTCTTTGTACGACCCACAGTACCCGGAGCGTACCATGCACAGCTATTTTATAGAGTCGGTGGAGTCCGGCATCCATGCGAATAAAGGGGGTTATCGCCGTATCAGTTTAGGCAAAAGAATAAGCTGATGGACGGTAGAAGGCAGTTGATAGAGCTATTAAGTCAGGTGCGGGGAGATTATCCTTACTCCCGTCTGGCCACGGTAGAGGAAGTAGCAGGCACGACCTGCCGGGTGAAGCTGCTGGAGAGTGAAGAGGAACTGGAGCCGGTCCGGCTGATAGCACTGGAAGACGACGGGATAACGGACTACTGGGTGGTTTACCCCCGTGTGGGCAGTATCGTGCGGGTGTCGCCGCTATACGAGGGTCATGTGTATTTCGTGAGCGGCTTTACAGAAGTGGAGCGGTTTGAGCATATAAATGGTGACACCTCGGTGACGATCACGGCTAAAGCTATTGCGCTGATCACCGGAGACAAGTTGTCTATCGGGAATGGCAGGGTGTCTTTGAAGCAGCTGTTGGAAGATATTGTGGAGGCTATCCAGACACTGAAACTGGCTACGAATATGGGAGCTACGAATGCTCCTTTGCCTCCGAGCATTGAAAAATGCAATGCGTTACTGGAGCATATTAACGAACTATTCAAATAAGAACATGGCACTGGATAAAACGACCTTGAAGAACGACTTGAAAAAGATTTTAGAGGGCATGAGAGACGAGACAGCAAACGTCGATGATGCCCTGGCCGGGAAGCTGGCTTCGGCTATTGACAAATACATTAAAACGGCGGATATTCCTTCGGGGATAGCGGTATCGACCGCCGGGAGTGCGGCGGCACAGACCGGAGCTACCGTCGCCACGGCGAAACTGGTTTAGCGAATGAAAAATGAGAAAGCAAAAAACAACCCATATCGCAAGGATCAGAAAGGCTTACGCCTGGAATCAACAGCATATCCGTGCCGCTTTCGGCTGGAGCGAAGACACCTGCAACAACCAGTGGCTGGACATGGGGCATGCCTTTTTGGAAGGGCACTACCCCGTGAAGGATGCGAAATATGCAGGTTATCATCGGATGATCGCCGCTGACTGGAAGTTTTGGAACTGGTGGCTGGCCGAATGGAAGCAGCAGGAGGCGTACTGCCTGCGCCTCTCCGGTAAAGCAAATGTTGTACTTACGCCGAAATACTACCGGGTCGTAATGTCCTGTCTGCTGGATGACGGGCGGGTGGAAACGAGTTTTTTTAATCATTATATCTACAAATTAAAATCAATAAAAAATGGAAGCAATTCAGACAGAAAGCAAACAGAAGAGCGATCGAAACATCGCCAGGGAACTGCTCGGGCAGTACAAGTCGTATGATCAGACACAGAAAGAAAGCAGCCACGAAAAGAAGGCCATTGAACTGGCCCTGCTGGAAATAGCCGAACGTCATCCGGAATGGTTTGACGGAAAGACGGCCCACTTCGAGGGTGGCAGACTCAAATGGGTGGCCAGCAGCAAGATCGAGTTGCCGGAGGACTTCGACATGAAAACGTTCAAAAAGAAGTTCCCCAACCTTGTCCGTGTCATTGAGCAGGTACAACTCGGCAAAGCCAGGGCCTACGTGGGAGACCCGAACTATGAGAAGTTCGGCATTGAAATCATGACCTACGATACTTTTAAAGTAGAGGTATGAGCCGCTATCGCCACTATTTCGCACTGGAGAAACGGCTTCAACATGCAGGCTGCCTCATTGATCGCAGTGAGGTAGTCCTGGAAATAACCGAAGGCCGTACCCACAGCCTTCGGGAACTGACCCACCCGGAGTACACCAGGCTGATTGACAAAATGGGACAGGTGGCAGGCAGGGTTCATGACGGCGCAGACAACCGGATGCGGCGCAAGGTGATCGCCCTGTTTCGCAAGATGGGCTATGAAAACGAAGCAGGAACAAAAGCCGACATGCGTGCTATTTATACCTGGGTGAAAAAGTACGGAAAATTCCACAAGTCCCTGAACCAGCACAGCCGGGCGGAACTGGCGGGGCTGGTCACGCAGGCCGAACTGATGTACCAAAGTCATTTGAAGGAGGTACACCGATGAAAAAAGAAGCACACATGACAAAGGATGAAATCGCAGCAGACAAAATGATAAAGGAAATGCAGGATGCAGGCATGACCCCCGATGATATGTTACGGATAATCCGCATGGCTCGCAGGAAGTACCTGGCTCAAAAAGCAATGAAACCATGACCGGCCCTGAAAAGATATTGAACCGCAAATCGGCCTCAAAAGCCGAGCTGCGACAGGCACTGGCCCATGCGCTGGGAGTGGCCTGTCCTGAATGGGGCAAAACCAGTGTTACGGTTCATTCCAGATGCAGGGAGGTATTTTTAAAAGCCTTTGAAAAACATACCGGTATAGCCTACCCGTGGCAGGCAAAGGATGCACAATGTTTGAACCGTATTATTAAAAAGCTCTACGGGGTTGCTAAAGTGGAACACCCCGGCGATGAGGATATCGTTCATTGGTTCGATTCTGTGATCAGACACCTTCCCCAGTGGTACATTGACCGCCTGAGCGTGTGTAAAATAGACGGGAGTTTTCCCGAAATCATAGCAGAAATAAGCAAGCATGGAACTGATAAAAAAGGAAACATCTCAGCTCAGTACAAGCAGCGAATACTTGACGATCTATGCACCTGAAGCCCTGACCAGGCATTATCGGGAAGTACGTACGGTAGCCCAGGCACTGGATGCCCCCAGCCACAGTCTGGGAAAGCTCGAACATGCGCTGGGTACCGAAAAGGTGCAAGCCCTGATCAAGTTGCAACTGGTGTACCTGAATGAAATGCTGGATTTGAAGCGTCCTTTAGGCGAGTTGCAGATCGATGAGACAGCCGCAGAGGTAGCAGCCATCCATCGTCACCTGACCATGGCCGATGTGCATGTGATCATGCGAAGGGCAGGGTCGGGGCATTATGGGGAGTTTTATGAGAGTCTGACCATGCCCAAGGTACTTGGCTGGTTCGCCGACTACTTTGAAGAGCGATGCGATGTGGCAGCCCAACGCTCTCTGGATCACCATGCACAGGTAAAAGAATGGAACGACACCTCCCGCAAGAGCAATGAAGAGAAAGAACGGGAAACCTTTGCCATGGCCAGGACACACTATATGATGGAAAAAGCCCGGCGTGGAACCCATCAGCAGGGCAATACTGAGAAAAAAAAGCAGACAGATGGAGGAAAAAAGCATTGAAGGGCGATTAAAACGACTAAAAAAGCGTGATGAGCTGGTCATAGAGCGTTTTCCGGCATTAGGTGCCGAGCAGTACAAAGGGAAAAAGAAGTTCACCAACGAGGCCATTCTGGCCATGCTGTCCGATGAGTTTCCGCCCCTGAGCGAGGCCTGCATCGGGAAGATTGTCTTTGGCAGGGTGGAGTACAGATCGGGGGGGAAATGAACCATGGCAGTTTATTCAGCGGCATTGGACTACCTTTTGCCATGAGTGAGTTTGATCACCCTTTTATTTTGGAAAATGGCTCAAAAACTTTAGATGAAATTATTTTAGTCAACACTTTTTAATCAAATTATGAAATATTCAGAAAAGGTTCAGCAGGCAAGATTCAGCAAGTTAGAGGAGGCTCGCAAGAATCTCCGGGAAGCGTACAACCTAATAGAAAAAGCGGTAGGAGATACCCGCATATATTCCTACGTCGAGCCTGGCATTCTCGAAAGCATTTCAAAATTAATTTCAGAAGGTCACGGTTTCCTTTGTGAAGATCAGAACATTGATACAATCATTCAAATGCTCAGGGAAGGCCCCCCTAAACCAGATACCCTGAATTTTCATACCATGAATTTTAAAACAGCAGAAGAAAGAGCAGAAGAAGAAGAATTTGATGATGAATAGCTGGTAGCTGGAAGGGGGGGGGGGGGGGTACAGCTTATGACAAGGCCTGCCCTTTTTTTTTGTGGGAAGAGCACAATCAGAAGAGCCCGGGATTCGTATCTTTCAGATCAAATCCGTATCTTTACCTCAAGTGCGGTCGGGAGGCCGTGCCCGGCGTAAGAAACCGGTTAAGTCTCGGGCCCTGTCGTTTAACAGGGTACCCGGGCTTATCCAATTTCCTTCATGTAGTACATGGTATATTCGTCGGCATCTTTTCTAATGCCAAACTGAAATACCAGATTGTCAATCCTCATGGAATAAAACTCATTGAATTTTTCTTTTCCACGCTCCCCTCTTGTACCCCTGACCACTTCTTTTATAAAAGTAGATTTCTTCATTTCAGGAAACTGATGCCAGTTTAAGGCAAGAAGCTGCTGGCTGATATCCAGGAGTCGTATTTTGTTGATAAACGTACCGGTGGCCGTAATTTCTATTTCCTTTTTGAGTACAGGATTCCCCGGAACGGTGGTATCTGTATAGGCGATTTGTTTTTTTACGGTCCGGTCTCTCAGTTTTGATTGCTTTAAAAAAGAAGAAACGGCATTTTTAGCGATAGTCCCTACTTCCTTTTCCATGCCTCTGGTATGCCTGGTCAGGTAAGGATGGTTTTTAAAGAGTTGTCCGGACTTCCCGGCGTTGTTCTGGAACAGGGGTTTGATGCGGGCGTTTTCAATTTTTTCATTAACGAGCGGTTCGGGGGAGGATTTACCCCGTGCCTGTCTTACATCGCACCGGCATCCATAGTCGTTTGGAGGATAGTGGGTATCCCAGAAGGGGTGGGTCAGGGGCAGGGTGATGTTGTTTAGCAGGCGGTGTCCGGGTCGTGTGCGTGCGTCCATCACCGCATCATAAGTCAAGTTAGGATATAGCGGGGCGTCTTCTTCGTATTCGGTCCATTTGCGAGCCTGCTGGGCCTGCCGGTGGATGGTGATGGTTTCGGCTTTGTGCCAGTGTCCGGCGTGTCGTTCCATCACTGACGCTTTTTGTATAAGATCACTTTGATCGAGGTATTGCTTCGTGAAAGTGTGGAGTTTGGCAGCGGAAAAACGGGCCATGTTTTCGTAGAGTCTGGCGGCTACCCGGTATTGCCCGCTGCCATATTGTAGCTGGTCAAGGGAAAAGCCCAGGCCGCTTTCCAGTGTCTTGCAGTGGAGGGGGAACAAGGCACGGGCAGCCCTGTTGACGGCGGTTTTCGCCGTTTGGCCGGGTTCAGGCAACTCAAGGTCTCTGGCCAGGTTTTTCAGGATGTTTTTAATTTCCGGTTTCAAGGGCTTTTCTGATCTGACTAATGAGGTGAGGGCTTTTGCCAATCATTTTTCGGGGCGGGAGGTGTCCGGTGCCTTCATTGTGATATATGGCATAATCCCTGGCAAAGAAGTTGAGTTTATTCCCTTCACGTACAGATCGAAAGCTGTCGCGCATTTTGTTTTCCGAGTCGTGCCCGATGAGGATGGCCCTGCCTTCGTGTTTGCGTCCGAATCTGGTGAGTTTTCCTTTTCTTTTGCCTCTTTTGTAATAGCGCAGGTCCCGCCCTCTGGTGTCGGTGGTCTTTCGGGGTTTCCATTCTTGAAAGCCGGCAGACTGGAATCCCTGCTGCTGGAAGTTTTCTTTGACGAAGTTTTTCGTTTCTACTTTCATGATCCTGAAAACGGTTTTTTCTGCTTTCTGCATTTTGTCACGGACGATCTTGTCGAGGCCGGTAAGTTTTTTCATTTTTAAAAGTGTGTGTCGTGTGGTGCTTTGCCGGAAGCAAATACCTGGCTGCTCTCTGTGTTATTGGCCAGCGGGAGTCCTTCGGGGTGAATAATGCCTGTAGCGATCTCTTTGAGCTGCTTCATGGCGTATTCGTAGCGGTGTATGGCGGCTTCATTGACGGCGTCGCGTGAGCGTCGGGTGTAGAGGTGGTAAATAGCCACTTCCTTCAGCAGCTTCATAATGAGCGGATGCCTGTTGTCAGCGGTGGCGGCGAATATTGCCGCCGTATCATACCGGTGATGCAGATAAGAACGTATGGTTTGCTCCGCTTCCAGGATAATTTGCCCTGCGATGGTGTCATCTCCGTCAATAATAGAGGTGACGATCTCGCCGGGGGCTACGGTTTTAAGTTCATGGATTGTGATCATTTCAGTTTTGTTTAGCCCTGTTGATGCTTCACTTTTTCGATATTTAATTTCCTTACCCTCCCGTAAGTGACCGGTGGACAATAGTGCAAAATGGCTTCAAACTGTATGGAGTATCCGAAGAGATTGCCCACCTGGGCGATGGTGCTTTCAGCGGTTCTTTTGAAAGGGGAGATGGACACCGTGTCGATATATGAGTTGTGCATGGTGTTGCCTATGCTTTCGACCAATCCGAATAAATCGCTGATCTCCTTTTGTCCCCGGGGGTTAAAATGGTCAGTGTACCGGTACTGCCAAACGTTGAGAGAAACCGGTGGGGACTGTGTTCCCCGGCTGGTGAATCGCTGTCGGCCCGGCTATTTTTACGCCGTAGGTTTCCTCCAGGTATTTTGTATCGAGCTGTACTCCTGACTGTAAAAGGACGC
>CBDBIW010000003.1:0-5218 GCA_965206015.1 Cyclobacteriaceae bacterium
AGCCATTGAACCAAATTCTGGGACAATAGATGTTCCCATAATTGTTAGAAGACTAGAATCAGGAGATAATTCCAAATACAACACATTAAGATCATCTTCTTTTACTTGTTCAAAATCAGAAATCTTTTCACCATCTACCCAAATGACAAAATTTCCATCAATCAATTCAGTCGGTAATCTTAATTCTAAATTATAATCGTCTGATTGAGTATCTCCAATGAGTTCAAATGTGATTGATTTTTGATCTTCATCAATTACCGGATTGTCAAGTAGACGAGAAAAATCATACTCCACATCAAAGACGATATTCCCATCACCAACTAATTTTCCAACATCAGGAATAATTGAATATCCGGCAGTGACAATAACTGCGCCCTCCATCCAAGGATGAACTAGACAATAATATGGGTAAAACCCGATTTCTTTAAATTTATGTGAAAAAGATTTCCCAGGACCAAACAAGTTACTATCAAAGAGATCATCAGGACCATCAGATGCAGTTCCAGAAGTAACAGTATGTGCAGCAGAGTCAGCATTCTTCCAAAATATGGTATCATCTACTGAAATCTCCACAATGCCTGTAGTAGAACCATCTTTTTCACTTTGCCAGAAAAAGGGAGATTCAGGACTTGCAGCTCCAGTAGGAATGTTAATGTCATAAGTGGACTGGGCAAATACATCAATCGAATAGGGAACTGTGATTAAAAATGAAAAAGCCAAGAAAATCAAAAATGGATTCATATCAATTTTTGTTTTAATTTAATTAAAAGGGTTTACTCTGTTCAAAAGGACACACAGTTTTGTTCTTGATATTTATTAATTATAAAAAATCAAAGCAATCATGAAAATGGGAATCGGATTGATAATGACGGGCGGAATTATGTTTATTTCGGGATTGATAATGTACTATTCAATTGAATTAGGTCAAACAGATTCATTTCTTAGATTAATCAAAAATTCAGGCACATTTACTGGTCTTAGTGGAATTGGAGTTACTTTAGCAGGGATTATCCTTTATCTCATTAATCGGAATGAAGCCCCAATGCAAGAACAGTTTGATGTTTAATTTTGATATAATAATTCCCGACATTGACCAGACCCATAACAAACTTACAATATTTACAAAATAATGCTTTATTTGTTAAAAATGTGATTTTAGTAAAAAACACTTATCTTTTCCGGAAATTATTTCACCCCTTAACTAGGAGAGCATCATTCCCATACTATCGTATGCGTGGGTATCGTGGCATGCCTATGGTAAAGTTAGATGAGAATAAGATCAGGTGGATTATACAATCTAAAAATGAAAAAGTCAAGAATTTAGATATTTCAGTAATCCTCAAGATAACGCCTAGAAGAGTACAACAAGTCTACTCTCAGTACAAAAAAACCAAAAAGATTCCCACACTCAAAAGGCCAGGGCGTCCAAAAAAGCCAGTCACTGTACACGAGATAGAGCTAGTCAAACAAGTTCAAGAAAAATTTCATACAAACGCACTATACCTTGAGAAAATCATATCAAAATTGTACAATACCAAGATAAACCACAATCGCATCCACAAGATTATGCTAGATGAAGGATTATCAGTTGAGCAACCACGGAAAAAGATGAGAAGAAAGTGGATCAGGTATGAACGTGAATATTCAAATTCACTGTGGCATACTGACTGGCACACAATACATGATTCACGCTGGGCAGGAAAACAACTAATTGCATTTGAGGATGATGCCTCACGATTTATCACGGGTTTCGGAGGGTATGATGAGGCAACATCTGTGAATTCTTCTGCAGTACTATCTGATGCAATAAAGAATCACGGTAGACCAGCATCCGTACTATCTGATAATGGAAAACAGTTCACATCAAATGTCAATACTCTTGATCATAACAAGCCAGTAGACTTTGAGCAGCAACTAATGAGACATCACGTAAAGCACTCTCGTACAAGAGTGAGACATCCACAAACAAATGGTAAGCTAGAAAAGTTCTGGGATATCTTTGAGTGTAAAATAGAATACTTTGAGTCAGTGGAGCAGTTTATGCATTGGTACAATCACATTAGAGTTCATGGCGCACTAGACTTGGATAACATGGAGACACCATCTGATGCGTATCACTCCAAGATGATAACAAACGAAATACTCATAGACCCAAGCATTCTATGGAGGAATTACTCATGAAAGTGACACGAAATAATTTTTGGAAAGAACATCAGTAAAAAACACTCCACAATATTTTAAATTAGTATTTCAGAGTAGGGCAATTTACAACTAAATTATAATAACGCAATAAATTTATCATTAAAAATGGCTGAAAAGATATGGTTAGGTAGAATTTATTTTAAAGAAGAAGGAGGATATGAAATAATTTTAAAATCTTTGAATCATTATAAAAATAGATTAAAAACACTAAACAACAGTCCCGAACTGAAAGATTCAGCTGCAATGTTTGCATCTGTACTAAACCAACAAGCAAGAAAAATAGTTCCAGAGATTGATCAAGTTATTGAAAAAATTTACAATAATTTAGATAATATTGAAAATGTCAATAATTTACAAGAAGACATTCCACTTTTAGAAAAAGCATTGGCATGTTATGAATCAGACATACATAAAGCTGAAGACACAGGATACGAGTATTTTGTAAAATTGGTTGGAGATATGATTCAAGGAAGAAAAGATTTAGAGATTATAAAAATTGCTCAAGAAAAATTGAATAAGTATTCGAAACATGGGCATAACTAATTCTAATTTTTGAGTCAATTCTCAAATTATTCAAATAGAAAAAGCTAAGGATCTTATCATGTTTCGTTCATTGGAATGTCAAAACAAATGAAAATCCCTGGCAAGATTCTATCGGAATCATTTCTTATTGGCGTGTTACATTTGGTGGGAATGTTGTCTTTGTATGAAGAGATACTGAAAACCCGGTAGACCGTACGTATACTCTACAATTCTAATGGTGCAACTGTTCATCATAAAGTCATGGATGAGAATTCCTAGTAACAATACATTACATTATTTCCTTTTGACTAAAGGTACCAATGATAAATTGCTCAAGGTTTGCAGACTAACTCAAATCCCAAACAGAAGAACCATTGACAGACGATTCCAAGTTCTGCCAATTGGTGATATAATCAGTAATATGGGAAGTCTGTTTGTATCAGAGAAACTAGTCGATGACATATCTGCATCAGTGGATAGTTCCATGCTAAAAGCAGATGGTCCAGTATGGCACAAGTCAGATATGAAAAAGAATAGAATTCCAATCTCAGGAATTGACACAGATGCAAAATGGGGTTTTTCAAAATCAAAGGGTTGGATATTTGGATACAAACTGCACATGAGTTGTAGTACTGGAAAACTGATAGTTCCATTGTCTGCGGATGTCTCAACTGCAAATGTTTCTGATGGTAAAATGTATTATACAATAGTTGAATCGCTTTCAGGACTGGTTGGGAATATTTTATGTGATCCAGCATATGATGATAAATCATTATATCAGTTTAGTGATCAGAGACATTTGAGATTGATTTGTCCTATCAAAATATATCCATCAACACCACCAGAGCGAATCAAACTTGCAGATTTTTATAATTCTGTACAAGGTCAAGAGTTGTACTCACAAAGAAAAGTCTCAATTGAACCTTTATTTGAAATATTCAAAGATACGTTCAACATTAGAACTGTACATGTGAAAGGATTTGACAACGTGAAATCATTTGTATTGGTTTGTGTTCTTGTGTATCAGTTGACAGTGTATTACAACTGTATAATTGGAGCAGAAAATCCAAGAACTGTAAAGAGAATGCTTTGCTGTTAGGAAATGACTGAGAGTTATTTTTGTAAATAATTATGCCCAAGTCTCAAGTATTCACAATAACACTACAAACCTTGCAAATACCAATCAAAATAAGGAATTAATGCTTTACATAGATTTTTTTTTCTGATTCATCTTGAGAATCAAGAATTTTTTGGATTTTCCCTTTTAGGTATTCAGAAATTAATGCATTTTTAAAATGAGGTTTTATCTGTTCCAATACATCTACAATATTTTTTGACGATGTATGTTCAAAATCATTTAAGATGACTTTGATTTGGTCTTCTAAAGACATTTTATAATTTCAATCTCCACAATAATTGTATAATTAAATAACATCATCATCATCCCACGTTAATCTAAATTTCCCAGTAACTCTAAACATGTGAAGTTTTCCACCTTCTTTAAAATTTACCTTGTAGGATTTATGAGAGGTATCTTCAATCTCCAGACTAACATCATTTTTAGTGGTCTCAAAAATTATAGGACTGTTTGAGGTTTGCCTCCATTCGCTTTCATCAAAATCCATATAAAATTTTGTATACAATAATCCCATTGTTTAGCATAGAATGACCCCGAATAAATAACTAGATGAGAACCCATTTAGTTTACAAAATTCTAGGGAGATAAAATCCCAAATTACTTGCAATGGTTGGAAAAATTATCTCAGAATCCTTATCTTTTTGTATTATCTGAAAAACATGGTGAATTAACTGCTGAATTTCTAAATGTTCATCTCGATATAATGTTTTTTTTGGATTTTTATATGAATCTAAAATTGTAAAACCAGTATCAGTACAAATTAAATTTTTTAATATAGAATTAGCGAGTGTAATCTTTTCATCAATGTCTTTATGGAGATAATCAGTATCAAGTCTTTTAATTTGTAATTTTAAATCATGAAACAAGTTGTTTGTACTATGCTCAATGCGGTGTTGCAGTTTTTCCTCATAATTAATAGTTGAAGAATAGAATTTTTTGTTACCTTTGATTTCGACAGTAATAATTTCTTTTTCCAATAGCGAATCTCTTGTTTTTTCAAAGGTTGTTTTTGCCATGTATTGTGGAACAATCAGTTTGATCAATGCATTATGGTGTAAATCAGGATTTACCTTGATCATCTCAAAAACAATACGTTCACGCTCATATGTTTCGGAATCAAGCATATTTTGACTCATCATATCTAGGTCGACCTACATTAAACAGGTCAAGTATAAATTACTGTCGGCATTATGACCAAAGTTATTCTTCAAACAAGAATTTAAGATATACCAGATCCAAAGTATATGGAGCAACACCATAAACGCTATCAGCAATTAGCACTCCATCATAAGATGGAAGGAAAACATAGGTTTGGCCAGTTCTTTCACTATAATGAAGTTCCATTTCAATTCCAGA
>CBDBIW010000004.1:0-341394 GCA_965206015.1 Cyclobacteriaceae bacterium
TTCCTTTGCCTTCTGGTTCATTACTTTCAGGATCTCTTCTATTGTTCTTGCCATATTGTTTTAACTTTTAATTTTCTGTCTGCGGCAGGATAAATTCCTTGTTGATCCGCCAAAAGCCTATGCCACTGGCTCTGCTTCCTGTTACGGTGGCTATGTTTTTGGGCAAAATATGGGAAAGACGAACATTCAGCGGTTCGCCTGTTTCCAACTCTTGTCCGTGGTAAACATTAGCGGTGATGCCGTTCAGTTTATTCCTTCTGACCAGGTCAAAGACCCCTTCCGCGCTGCCATAGTAGCAGACGGCAATGTCCATCAAACTCTGTCCTTTCCTGACTTTAATTTTTTCCATCCCTTCCCGGTCCTCAATTTCTTTCCACGCGGGTCACATAAATATCCCCTGCGGTCCTCGCCTGCACGAGCCGTTTATTATCTTTTTTCAATTCCGCGGCCACAATGCTGAAAAGCTCCTGGTCGGCTATCTTCCCGTCCACAAAACCGGCTATCCCCACGCCTATGTCCGGAAAGAATTTGAAATCCCCTTTCCGGGCGGTCAAAATATCCCGGACCTCGTTTTCCAGCCCGTCTCCAATGGCCGGTTTTCCGTTTTTCATCAAAAAATCATTCATTGGTCCGCGTCGTCACTAAATCCCCTGATGACTACTTCCTGATTCAATTCCCCCGCAGTGAAAGGCAGCTCCACATCGTACACCACCAGGTGTGTAATATCAAGCGCATTCAGTTGCTCATTTCCGCTGACCTGCCAGTACACCTTCCGGCAGAGTTCAAGAAGCTCCTGAATCGTGTCCCGGGGATAGGAAGGCACCAGCGTATTAACCGGCTGTACCGGCTTTTCCCTTTTTTTGAACCTCCCCGGAGCTCCTGCCGCTTGTGCAGGCAGGATGCCTGTGCCCAACTCGCCCAGACGCTTCGCTTCTCCTTCCAGACGCTGGTTCACCGCATCTTTCAGACTATTGCCCGGAGCGATTCCCTGCGTCGGGGTTTGCTCCGGGATCTGCTGCCTTAATTCCTCCAGGTAGCCTGCTTCACCAATGAAATTTGCCCGGATCGTCACATCGAAGTCATCGACCATCCATCGTTCTTTGATGGAGCCTTTGAGTCCTTTCTGCGGGTACTTGCGAATGATGCGGTTGCGCCGCCTTACCCACACACGGGGTTCGACAGGAAAAGTGAAGGGTTCACCACCTGCTACTGCTGTGATCTTCAGCTTGAATATATCGCCGCCGGGAGGTACTTCTATCATGCTTCACCCATTCTTGATACGCCATTCAATACTTTTAACAGGGCTTTCATATGATCCTCGGCACTAGCTGCCAGTTTCTCTTCATATTCTTGTTCAAAGCCCTCAAAATGATTATTCATTTCACCCACGCCATTCAGGTTATTGATATGGAGGTTGATGATCCGCTGCGTCCTGCCTCCGGTGTTCACCTGGTCGGTCAACTCCCCTAGTGTTTTCCTGTCTGGATGATCTCCATTTGTGCCCTCCTTTTTTGTTGCTTTTTCAGTTGTGCCCTCCTTTTTTGTTGCTTTTTCAAACGCTGCCAGTGCCTTTTTGATCTTTTCAGCCTCCCTGTTGCCTGGATGACCGGAAAGATCGTGCACACCGGGTAAAAGGGCAGCTTTTTCACGATGAAGGGTCAGGGCATTCAGACGCGCTTTCAATATTTTTTCTTCCTGCGTGTCAGAGATTCCCGCGGCCAGGATAAGTGGGGTCAGTTCCTGATTGATCCCACTGAGTTGGTCCCGGGCTTTTTTGCGTTGTGCTTCAGCTTGTGCCAGGTTATCTGTCGGTTTGACATATACTCCTCTTCCTGCGTAGGTGCTGGTATATTGTTGTTCTGTACCCTTTGCTATGTCAAAGATTCTGTCACCGGCCTGTCTGATCCTGCTTTCTATCTGTCTTTTTTGCTTAAATAATGCCTCTTTCTGCTCTATTTTGACCTCTGATCGTTTTTCATTCTCCAGGTATTTTTTCAGTTCCTCAAACGCTTTTAAAAAACCTTCACTATCCAGAGCCAGTTCGATGTCAAGCTTTTTACCCAGTACATCCTCCCCGAATTGGGCATTGAACTGCCCGATGAGCTTTTGCCGCTCCCGGATGGAAAGACCGGCTGTTTTCATTTGTTCCAGGTAGTGGTCAATCGCATTGATGGCGTAAGTTTTTTGATTTGCTTCAGGGCCATTCATCATGGCAATGCCCAGGTCTAACACACCATCCACCACCGGTTTGAATAATAAGCCCAGTTCTGCCAGTTTAGCGGAGAAAGTGCCAGTAAGGGTACTCCATTTCCCGCCCATGCTCTCACTCTGCTTCTCCATCATCTGGTAAAACTTCCCGCCCCGGGAAGTGACCGAGCCAAACGCTTCGGCAACCTGTTCGTAGGAGATCTTGCCCTTGCTCATTTCCTCTCTGAGTTCGCCCATACTTTTGCCGGTCATCCCGGCCATCTCCTGCAAGGGGTTGAAACCGGCGTTAATGAACTGGAGCAGGTCCTGCCCCATGAGTTTGCCGGACGAGCGCACCTGTCCCATGACCAGTGCCAGCGAACTCAGCCGCCCGGCGTTCCCTCCCGAGACATCGCCCAGACGGGAGAGCGTCGGGAGGACGTCCTGACCGGCAAATCCGAAGTTGAGCAGGGTTCTGGTCGCATCGAGTAATGCGCTATTGGCAAAGGGCGTTTTGTTGGCCAGGCTGTTTACGCTGTCGACCAGGGCACTGCCCTGTTCTTCACTGCCGGTCATGGTCTGGAAAGCGATGCGGTTTTGCTCTAATTCCACCCCTCCGGTGATGGCTTTTTTAGCCAGTGAAAAGCCGGCATACCCTAGTGCTGCGGGGCCGGCAAATCGCCCCACCAGGCCACCCGCCAGGCCGCCGCCGGGCATGCCTTTGTTGCGCAGACCTGTACTTCGGAGTTTGTCAACCTTTCGTTCGGTCTCTGTGATCACCTTGTTGAGTCGCTCAATTTTTTTAGTATCAAAAGCCCTGTTTTTCCGTTTGCGAAGCCGTTCCAGAACATTGTTTAGCCCGTCAATAGTGGTTTTGGTACCGCCCAGTTTTTTTTGAAACCGGCGCACGTCCTCACCCGCCGCATCGCTCATGGCTTTTGTGCTACGGCTTATTTTACTGAGTTCTTTGTCAATCCGGCTTTTTAATTCAAGCGTAAATGTGAGCGTTTCAGCCATGACTTTCCCTTTTTCTTATTGCTACAAGCTGGGCAAAGCTCAATGCCCATTCCTGGTCAGTGAGCTGGTCGGGGTTGACCCCAAGGTGGTAACGCAACTGCGTATCTACATAAAGCAACGGACTGGCCTTCGCCCTGCCGTCGGCTGTGTTCACCTTGTTTATATAAACCCCAGGCGTTTCTGGAGCCAGTAGTAGCTCATCAGGGCGGCTCTGAAAAAATAGCTGTCCTCTTTGAGTACCTCCTGGTCACCGGCCACCATGCACGTCTCCAAAATCATTTCTCCGGGCGTGATGCGGTCTGTTTTGCCGTCGGCAGTGGTCTCGTGAAGCAGGGCTGCTTTCACCTCCCCGCGTACCGGCTGACGCAGCCATATTGTTTTGTCTGCTTTCCCTTTGAGAGGAATGACCATCTTTTCAAGCTTCCCCCATTGCTCTTCGAGTGCCTTTTCGTGGATTTTTTCCACCGGCTTGAAAGCCCCGTTCTCTTTTAATACCAATGCCATTATTACAATCTTTTATTTTAATATTAAAGTCTTTTAATGTCCAGGAACATGATCGGGATTTCGATCACCATTTTCGTATCGCCTTGATTAAAGCGTTGTTCTATCTCCCCGTAACGGACCCCCTGCAGGACGTCGGTTCTCAATTTCGGGGTCTCGCCCAGAATGTGATTATCCGTCTTGTAGACCACTACGATACTGGTACCCCGCAGCAGTTGCAATTCACGGTCGGCCCGCAGCGATTCGAGTTTTGCCAGATCTCCCTGCAAGAGGCCAATACTGCCCTCGAATGAAAAGTTGCCTTCCTGTATGGCTCTGGGTTTGCTGCCCTTCCCGTAGATAAATTCCTTCTCCAAAGAGGTCTTGTAAGCCACATGCTGCAAGGAGGTAATGTCAATGCCGGAAGCATTGACCGTAATGTGGCTGTATTGATATTCCCTGCTGTCTGTCTGTGCCATGCCTATAAATAAATCAGGTAGTTAATAGAATTGGAATAGCCCACCGGAGTGATGCGCAACTCCACGCCCAACTGTTCGGTTTGCAGTATATTGCTGCCTCTGACCTGAGCTTCCACCGAGGAGATCTCTGTGTTCCCGAGCATTTGCACCGCCAGTGCCTGCTCAATATCTGCCTCTATCCTGCGGGCAACGTCCTCCCGGATAGTGCCGTCTGCATTCAGGGGTACTTTTTCGTCCACCTCGCGAATGCCCGTGCGGTACGCAATGCGCTTGATCTTGTCGATGACCCGCACACGGGAAAGCCGGTTCACAAAACTGCCTGACAGGGTAAAGTCATTGGCAAAGTACACGCCGGCTTCTCCCGGAAAATGGCGGTACGTAATATAATGCCTGTCATGGATCACGCCCAGAGAAGTGAGCATGTCCTCCAGTTTGCTTTTACTGGTCAGATAGCCTGTACTCACCGGTACCGCTCCGTTGCGCTTTCTCGATAGCCGGGTCTCTACGCTCAGGGTGCTCAACAGCCCTCCCAGAAAGCCGACAGACGCATTACCGGTGTTGTCGTTCGCCGCTATGGATATGGCCACATTTTCATAAGAAGACGACTGGTATTCGGTCAGGTCAGCGGCCGTGCCGCTAAAACTTTGTCCATCCAGCACCACACCCAGGTGAATATTTTTATACCCACCGGCTAACTGCTGTGCTTTCGGTACTGCCGTATGCACTTGCGGATCCAGTCCTCCGGAACGGGTCACCGGGCCGCTGCCCGTTTGCTTGCAAACCAGCAACACCCGGATGGCTTCGTTGCTGTCGTCAATCAATCGCCTGCCATGTGTCAGGCTTGCGTCAACCAGTTGCGGCATCGTGACGGTTGCCGTCACACACCGCAACCATAGCCGGTTGCTGGTGTTGGCAAAGTAGTCTGATACCTGCCCATATAAAAAAGCATTGTTTTCTGGGGTGACCCCCAGGTTTTTCAAATCTTCCAGATCCGGCAACAAGTAACTCTTGTTGAGGGAAAAATTTCCGCTTCCTGTCACGTTGGTGGCGGTGCAAAGCATGCCAAAAGTGCCATCGGCCAGTCTGGGCAATGATTGCCGTCCATCGGTATTGATCTCTATATTTACGCCCGGTAATGCCATTATTTTATTTGATTTTTAATTTTTCATTGTGCTGCGCACTTCCAAAAAAGAAGTCGGTGATCGTACTCACTTTGGCACTCATCGCACCGAAGGTGGTGCTTATCATGGTGATTTGAAAGTCGGTCAGGTCCATCCCTTCGCCATGAAAAGCCCAGTAGAGCATAAACCCGGTTAGTACCACATAAGCGGTCAAAAACACCAGTGCAAACACTTTTTGCACGTTGCTGTCCTGACCGTACAGATTGCGGGCATTTTCCCGCCCGGTGGATTCCATTTGATAGATCTCTTTGAAAAACTCCCGCTTTTCTTCTTTGGTCTCCACAAAGCGGTCGACCACGTCTGCCACCTCCCTGAACGGGCTTACCCCACCAAATATTTTTGCTAAAAAGTTCATGACCGGAAAATGTTTTTTTCAGGGATAAAAATCTCCTCACACCAGTCTTCCACCTTAAAAGACGGACAGGCCTTGCTGGAAAAATGATAATGCCCGGCCACCTGTATGCCGGGGTGTCGCCGCACCATATAGCGAACATAGTCTGCCAGAGCGGTTTTTTGCTCCGGTGTGCGGGTGTCTTCCGGTTTCATGGCCCGGTCGCATCCGCCCGCGTAAACCACATGACGGCTCACGCCGTTTATTCCTCTGGCACCGTTGCTGATCTCCCAAACGTCTATCTGGCCATCGCTGTTGAAGGGAACCAGGTTGATTAGCCTGCCGTGCAGGTCAATCAGATCCGAATAGCCCACGCGTGACCAGCCCCGCCCCCCGAGATGCCAGCGTTCAATATCGGCTGCCGTCACCTCCCGGCCTTCCGGCGTCGCCGTGCAATGAATCACCAGATATTTCAAAGGTTTTCCCATATCATTCCCCGAAGGGGTTTTTAACTTGTTTTTAACTCAATAACCTGATCATGATACCTATCACTGCTCCCGAGATGCCGCCGTAGATAGCTGCTTTCGTTTCCAGTACCGCCAGTCTGACTTTGAATTTGACAAAGTCATGTCCATACTCGTCCAACTCCTTGCGAATGATACTCACCTGATCCACCAAACGGACCAGCAGCTCCTTTTGTGATAGCTGGTTCAAATCAATCTTGTCGTTTTCCCTGTCAATCAACTTTCAACTTTTTTTAATGTTCAACTTTCAACCGGGATCACGCTGCCGATTCCACCAGATTCACCACGCCTTTGCCGTCTTTCCTGCGGTACAAGGCTCCCAGTCTCATAAGAGAACTGATCTCATCACCGCCAATTTTAGGCTGTCCGGCTTCATAAAGGACTTTTACCGCTCCTCTGGCGAGGCTTACGTATTTGGATGACCAGAACAAAGCCCCGGCATTGTCAGCATTCGCCGCATTCGTCCCCTGGTCTTTCAACACCGGCGTAGCCGCATTCGTAAACGAGTTGATCGTACTCCGGACGTAGAACTGAATCCTTAAAATGCGATCCACATCACCCATCCTGAGCACTCCGGTGCCGGTGCCCTTACCCTGGTAGTCGGTACTGGTTACTTCGGTCATTTTAAGCAGGTCCATTTCCATCTCCGGGCTGATCAAAGCACACAGATTGTCCATCGACACATTGTCTTTTCTAAACGCTTTACGGACCTCCAGCAGGTCTTCAAACCTGATCGCTTTCCGGTTGCCCGTCCCCGTGGTGCCAACTCTCGCATCGCCCCCGGTCCTGAGCATTTTAGCACTGGTATTCGATGCCCACTCGTGCTGCACAAAGTCTGCGGCGTATTCGGTCAACTCCTCGGCATGCTGTTCTACCAGGCTGGCCCGCTTGGCATAGTTCACGACCAGGTCTTCAGAATCCTGCAAAAAAGTTGCCTGCGTTTTGAGCTGCCTGATGTTGTAGGCAATGGACTCGTCTGTCCTTTGTGCCGAGACTCTCGTATCCTTCCCGTAGTCGGAAATTTCGGTAACCGGCACATTCCCGGTGACTTGCGGGATATTCACCTGACCGCCTTTCAGAAATGCCGTGTCGTTCTTGCTCTGGAGCATATAGGAGTTGTCCGGAAACAATAAAGGCTCCAGGTCCCTGGAAAATAGCTGATTTATATGATTTGCTGTTGGCATGATGTCAGGATTTTTTAGTGGTGTAACCGTTAATTAATTTTTCAAACTGGCCGGGTGCGTTCAATTGAAGCTCCTCCAGTTCTTCCGCCGTGTAGTCGTGATAACCCTTTTCGGGTACTGTCCGGCCTTTTCCCAGGGCATTCACCAGATGGTTGATCCCTTCCAGAACTGCCGTATCTTTCGCATTGGCAGGCGGTACAGCGGCATTCGCCGTATCCTGCTCTTGCGCCGTTTTGTTTTCCGCATCCAGTTTCAAAAGATCCTCCACCGAAAGCGACATATACGCCTTTTTGCGTACCTCGTCGCCGGGCTGCCCTCCGGCCCGGAGAATACGGTTCACCATCGCATTTTTCAATGCGGCGTTCTCTTTTTCAAGTTCGTTGTGGCCAGGCGGGCTGTTTTCCGGCTCCCTGTCTTTTTTCTCTTCTTCTTTCATATCCATGATCAGTCCGTTAATTGAGTTATAATAGCAGCAGTTCTCCAGTGTCAGCGTCTCCCGATAAGAGGGAATGTCCACCAGCGACACCTCTATAACTTCTCCGTGATACAGTACATCTTTTTTTATCTCCGCCGAACGGTAGTCAAACCTTACGCTGGCTGCTTTGATGAATCCGCGTTCTACTTTTCCTTTCAGTACCATCGCCGCAGGATCTTTCCCGTCAAAGACCGGAACAGCAGTGATGGTTTGATTGTCCTGTTTGAAATCCGTCCACCGGCCCATCACCTGACCACGCTCGTGCATGAACAGAAGTACGGGGTTTTTCCTGAACGCATCCATGTTAAAAGTCCCCTGGTCTACTTTGTAGCCGTGCCGGTTTTCCTTCGAAAAATCAATAAGAACGAAACGGTTCATGCCGCAATAATAATAAGGGCGTGGCCGGGGGTGCAAATCCCGGATCACCCAGTGTGGGCACAGTATAACCGGCTGCGCCCACAGCATAGCCGGGTGATTCGGATTTTCGCATTTTTTTCAAAACCGCCCACCTTCGCACTTGCCCCTGCCTGCGGCAGGGATCTTAATTCCTGATTGAAACAAGGTGCCTAAATATTCACAAGCGCAGAAAAAAAACATCATCGAGGAAGCGCGTAAGCTCTATGCGGCAGGTACGGGACTGCCTGTCTGTGCCCAATACCTTGGGGTGTCACTCTCTACGCTGCAATCATGGGCAAAAGCCCATGACTTCAAAAAAGCACGTAAAGCCTACCTGATGCAACGTCCGCAAATCCTCTCGGCGATAGTAGAGAGTTTCCAGTCCATACTTGAAGGGGAACAGCCCAGGATCACCGCCGACCAGGCTGTCAAATATGCGTCCTCCTTTGAAAAGCTCTCGGACACAAAGAAGCTCGCCGGCTACACCTTTGAAGCCTTTGAGGCACTTACCCTGGAGATGCTTGACGGAATTGAAAAAGCGAAAAAAAAGCAGGACAAAGAAGACATTTTAAAGGCGGCGAAAATCACCAGGCAAGCGATGGATACGGTCATCAACAAAATGATTAAAGCAGCTTTCGATGAATAGAAGCGACTTGAAAAAATACCGGGAACAATTCCAGAGAGCAAGCAGGGAATTGCAGAAGACCTCTCTGGTTTCCCTCAAAAAGGAAACGCCTGAAGCGCAGGAGGCGCGCATCAAAAAACTGCTCAAACCCCAAAACTATGGGGAGTTTTGCCTTTACTACTTCCCCGAACTCTGCGGATCTCCCTGTGCTTCCTTTCATATCAGCTCTTATCGGGAACTGCATGACATGGAATATATCGTGCAGTTCCGCCAATGGTTCAGAGGTGCTGCCAAATCCACCCATGCGGTCATTATCAATTCTTTTGCCCTCAAGCAACTCGGCAAGATCAGGTTCTCACTGGTCATGGGCATCAATGCTGACCGTGCCATCATGCTATTGTCCGATCTGCAGATGCAACTGCAATTCAACGAACGTATCATTAAAGACTTTGGTACTCAAATCAAATACGGCAGTTGGACGGAAGGAGCTTTTGAAACGTCCGGTAACGCTTATTTCATTGCCCTGGGCATCAACGAAAAAGTAAGAGGCCTGAGACGCGGGGCCAATCGCCTGGACTATTGTGTCGTGTCGGATTGTGAAGACAGAAAAACCACCGCCAACCGCCGCATCGTGGCGGAACGGGTCGAAAAAATCACCGGAGACGTAGGGGCTGCCTTCGGAAAAAACAGCCGCCGCATTGTCATCGACAACAACTACTTTGTCAGGGACGGCATCGTGGACGGACTAAAAAAAGCCTTCAGGGGCAGCTGGGTAAAAAAGCAGACCATTAACCTGACCAACGCCGACGGCACACCGTCGTGGCCGGAACGCTACTCGGACAAAGACATTGAAAAAATACATCAGGGCTTTGACAGCTTCACCCTGAAAAGGGAGTACTACAACACTCCGATCGTAAGGGGAAAAATCTTCAAAGAAGAACAGATACTCACCGCCACACCCGGAGGACAGGTACACGGTGCGGTCGGGCATTGGGATTTAAGCTACGTCACGCAAGGCGATTATAAAGCTTTTGCCCTTGCCGTAGTGCGTGGAGACAGAGTTTACATCGAAGACCTCTTTTGCCGACAGTGCGAAATCGCCGATGCCACCGAATGGCATTATGAAGGGTTGAAGCGGTGGTATGCCCGGGGCATTTATCCATCCATCACTTATGATGCCACGGCCAGCCAGGAAGCGGTATTCCTGCCCATATTCGAGGCAACAGGCCAACAAAAAGGCATGATGAACCTGCCCATGCCGTATCGCATCACCATGGACAAACACGCCCGCATCGAAGCCACCCTGGGACAAGCCTTTTTCTATAAAAAAATAGTCTTCTCCAAAAAGCTGGCCGGCACACCGGACTTTGAGGCGGCAAAAGACCAGCTACTGGCTTTTGAGAAGGGAAGCACCGCACATGACGATTTTCCCGATGCCCTGGAGATCGCCGTCCGGCAAGCACAACTTTTTTACTCCGGAAGCCCGGAAGGGGAAGGAGCCGGAGTCATGGCTGCCCCATTTAGAGAAACCGTGTTTTAAAGGATTTTATCATGAAAATGGACACCAGGGCATTGAACCCGGGAAAAGCCGTTGCGACGCTTGCGACACGCCTTGCGACACCTGTTTTTCAGCCCATAGTGAAAAGCCGGCGATTAAAAGTAAACCGCATGACCCGGGTGAAAATACTTTCCACTTTCCACTTTTGATATTCAACTGAACAATGAACTTTTTACAAAGCATCAGAGAAGCCATAAAAAACCGCCGCCTTGAGATTGAACTGCTCAAAAATCACCGCTCGCTGTACCGGCAGGAATTAAACGAATTCCGGGAGGCGCGGGAAGCATGGTATGACCCCTGGATGCCCACCACACGGGACATGCAGGAGATCTACCGGGAAGCCGTGAAAAATGATGCGCACCTGCGGTCTGTGATCAATACCAGAATACATCTTGTACTGGCCAATGATTTTGCCCTGTATGTCAAAGACAGGAAGCTGGACTCTGACCTTTTGAAATCCGTCTGGTTCCGTAAAAAAATGCGCCTCGATATGGAAAGTATTTTTTATGGCTATACCCTCATGTATCCTGTACTCGAAGGCGGGCATGTAGTCGATGTCAGACCCGTTGACCGGGGGCATTTTGTCCCCCAGAGAGGGAAAATCCTGCAAAACCCCTACCACAACGAAGGACTGCCCCTGAAAGGGCTGGAAAAATATCTCTGGCTCGCCCAACTCGGTGATGACCCCTTCGGGCTCCTTGAAACCGCCGCCGCACTGACCATCCTGAAACGGCACAGCTGGTCATCGTGGGACGAGTTTGAGCAAATATTCGGTATTCCCCTGCGGGTGGCCAGGGTCAGGGGATCTGACCAGGAGAAGCAAAACGTATTGAATACAATGATCAACTCTGTAAAATCACAAGTCCTGGCTACCGGACACAATACCGAAATCCAGGTTATCCCCGGCGGGCAGTCCGATGCCTTCCAGGTTTTTGCAAAGAAAATAGAAGTAGTCAACAAAGAAATGTCCAAACTCGTCCTGGGGCAGACCATGACCACCGACGAAGGTTCCAGCAAGAGCCAGAGCGAAACCCACTATAAAGTGCAGTCTGCCATCTTGAAAGAAGACACCCTGCGGCTGCTCGCACACATCAATGCCTTTCTTCCCGTCTTGCGGCAATACGGCTATCCTGTACCGGTCACCGCTGAAGTCCGCATCGTTCCCGCTACACAGACCGCCGACGACAAAATCAGCATCGACAGCGTCCTTTTACAGTCAGGAGTACAGCTCGATACAAAATACCTGGAGGAAACCTACGGCGTAAAAATAGCCGGGCCGACAGCGATTCACCAGCCGGGGAACACAGTCCCCACCGCCAACATGGATGCCATCAGGGAAATAGACCATTACTACAACTTAATTGAAAACGGATAAAAAATGAGAGCCGCCCTGTTCAACCATATTAAAACACGCCTTGAAACCATTGGGCAGATCAGGTGGGTAGACCTCGACACCCGGCAGGTGGACGAGCCAAAAGAAAACTACCCGGTCCCTTTTCCTGCCGTCCTCGTGCTTTTCAATGATTTCTTTTATCAGCAGGGCACACACGGAGGGCAGGAAGTCAGTGCAAAGGTTTCTCTCAACGTTTGGCAGTACCGGTACACTGACCATTTTAACCCCCGGGGACAAAAGGAGATCAGCGATTTATTCGGATTGGTCGAAAGCATAGGCAACACCATGCACAACTCATATATCGACACGGTGTCCATCTCCCCTTTCAAAAGAACCGCTGAAAGCACCATCGCCCAGGTGGGCAATCTCTTCGGATACTCCATACAGTTTGAAGCCATTTTGCACTATTGTCCACCGGTCACTTACGGGAGGGTAAGGAAATTAAATATCGAAAAAGTGAAGCATCAACAGGGCTAAACAAAACTGAAATGATCACAATCCATGAACTTAAAACCGTAGCCCCCGGCGAGATCGTCACCTCTATTATTGACGGAGATGACACCATCGCAGGGCAAATTATCCTGGAAGCGGAGCAAACCATACGTTCTTATCTGCATCACCGGTATGATACGGCGGCAATATTCGCCGCCACCGCTGACAACAGGCATCCGCTCATTATGAAGCTGCTGAAGGAAGTGGCTATTTACCACCTCTACACCCGACGCTCACGCGACGCCGTCAATGAAGCCGCCATACACCGCTACGAATACGCCATGAAGCAGCTCAAAGAGATCGCTACAGGCATTATTCACCCCGAAGGACTCCCGCTGGCCAATAACACAGAGAGCAGCCAGGTATTTGCTTCCGGCAAAGCACCACACGACACACACTTTTATTAATAAGAGCATTATTTAGTTCTTATTATTTTTATTTATTGTATCTTTACAGTATGAAAACAAAGGTAAAGAAGCGCAAAAACAAACAAGCACAAGAGGAGACACGGTTTAGAGTAGCAGAATATTTGCCAAAGAAGTTAGGGACACAAAAGCAAGCCAGTATTGTTTTTGGAATAACAGAGCCAGGGGTGAACAAGATTTGGGCTATCTATAAGCAAGGAGGAAAAAGAGCTTTAAGGAGTAAAAAACGAGGTATTCAAGGAGGTAATAAGTTAAAGAAAGACCAAGCTTATCAAGTGCGTCAGTTAATCAAGGACAAATTACCAGATCAGTTGAAGCTCCCTTTTGGTTTATGGACCCGAGAAGCAGTACAACAACTCATTGCTATAAAGTATGGCGTAGAATTATCCCGTTGGCAAGTGGGTCGTTATTTAAAGAAATGGGGATATACACCTCAGAAGCCTATAAAAAAAGCTTTTGAACAAAAACCTGAAAAGGTTCAAAAGTGGTTGGAGCAAGAGTATCCATCTATAAAAAGGCGAGCTGTCCGAGAGAAGGCTGTTATTTACTTTGGAGATGAAACAGGCTGTAGAAGTACCCATCAAGCAGGGAGGAGTTATGCACCAAAAGGAAAAACACCGATGATTATGGCAACAGGAAAACGCTTTACAGTCCATATGATTTCTGCTATTAGCAATAGAGGTCATTTACAATTCATGTTGATGGATGCAGGATTTAATAGCGAAGTGTTTCAAACCTTTTTAGAGCAAATGATAAAATACAGTAAACAAAAAGTGTTCTTTATAACAGACAATCATCCCGCCCATAAAGCTAAAAAGCTAAACCAATGGCTGGAAGACAATAAAAAAAAGATTGAGGTATTGTTCATCCCTGCTTATTCACCTGAACTGAACCCACAAGAATACCTAAACCAAGATTTGAAAACAAATATCATAGGAAAGAAAAGGGCTATAAACAAAGAACAGCTCAAAAAAAACATCAATAATTTTATGAGCAAAAGAAAAAAGGATAAACCTCAAGTGAAAAAATATTTTCATCATAGGCACGCTCAGTATGCTGCCTAGAAAATTCATACGAACTAATTAACCTAACGATTAATAAAAATGAAAAAACTTACCGGCCTCGACAAGATCGTCCGTGACAAAATGCAGAAAGCAGAAAAAACCGTTTTCAGGATCATGAAAGTAGAAACGAAAAACTTCGTCAAAGAAAACTTCCAGCAGCAGGGATTCCAGTCTGCCGGCTTTCAAGAATGGAAACCCCGAAAGACCACCGACACCAGAGGGCGGGACCTGCGCTATTACAAAAGAGGCAAAAGAAAAGGAAAACTCACCAGATTCGGACGCAAACACGAAGGCAGGGCCATCCTCATCGGGCACGACTCGGAAAACAAAATGCGCGACAGCTTTCGATCTGTACGTGAAGGGAATAAACTCAACTTCTTTGCCAGGGATTATGCCATATATCACAATGAAGGCACCGGACACCTCCCGCCCCGAAAAATGATTGGCAAAAGCCCTCACCTCATTAGTCAGATCAGAAAAGCCCTTGAAACCGGAAATTAAAAACATCCTGAAAAACCTGGCCAGAGACCTTGAGTTGCCTGAACCCGGCCAAACGGCGAAAACCGCCGTCAACAGGGCTGCCCGTGCCTTGTTCCCCCTCCACTGCAAGACACTGGAAAGCGGCCTGGGCTTTTCCCTTGACCAGCTACAATATGGCAGCGGGCAATACCGGGTAGCCGCCAGACTCTACGAAAACATGGCCCGTTTTTCCGCTGCCAAACTCCACACTTTCACGAAGCAATACCTCGATCAAAGTGATCTTATACAAAAAGCGTCAGTGATGGAACGACACGCCGGACACTGGCACAAAGCCGAAACCATCACCATCCACCGGCAGGCCCAGCAGGCTCGCAAATGGACCGAATACGAAGAAGACGCCCCGCTATATCCTAACTTGACTTATGATGCGGTGATGGACGCACGCACACGACCCGGACACCGCCTGCTAAACAACATCACCCTGCCCCTGACCCACCCCTTCTGGGATACCCACTATCCTCCAAACGACTATGGATGCCGGTGCGATGTAAGACAGGCACGGGGTAAATCCTCCCCCGAACCGCTCGTTAATGAAAAAATTGAAAACGCCCGCATCAAACCCCTGTTCCAGAACAACGCCGGGAAGTCCGGACAACTCTTTAAAAACCATCCTTACCTGACCAGGCATACCAGAGGCATGGAAAAGGAAGTAGGGACTATCGCTAAAAATGCCGTTTCTTCTTTTTTAAAGCAATCAAAACTGAGAGACCGGACCGTAAAAAAACAAATCGCCTATACAGATACCACCGTTCCGGGGAATCCTGTACTCAAAAAGGAAATAGAAATTACGGCCACCGGTACGTTTATCAACAAAATACGACTCCTGGATATCAGCCAGCAGCTTCTTGCCTTAAACTGGCATCAGTTTCCTGAAATGAAGAAATCTACTTTTATAAAAGAAGTGGTCAGGGGTACAAGAGGGGAGCGTGGAAAAGAAAAATTCAATGAGTTTTATTCCATGAGGATTGACAATCTGGTATTTCAGTTTGGCATTAGAAAAGATGCCGACGAATATACCATGTACTACATGAAGGAAATTGGATAAGCCCGGGTACCCTGTTAAACGACAGGGCCCGAGACTTAACCGGTTTCTTACGCCGGGCACGGCCTCCCGACCGCACTTGAGGTAAAGATACGGATTTGATCTGAAAGATACGAATCCCGGGCTCTTCTGATTGTGCTCTTCCCACAAAAAAAAAGGGCAGGCCTTGTCATAAGCTGTACCCCCCCCCCCCCCCCCCTTCCAGCTACCAGCTATTCATCATCAAATTCTTCTTCTTCTGCTCTTTCTTCTGCTGTTTTAAAATTCATGGTATGAAAATTCAGGGTATCTGGTTTAGGGGGGCCTTCCCTGAGCATTTGAATGATTGTATCAATGTTCTGATCTTCACAAAGGAAACCGTGACCTTCTGAAATTAATTTTGAAATGCTTTCGAGAATGCCAGGCTCGACGTAGGAATATATGCGGGTATCTCCTACCGCTTTTTCTATTAGGTTGTACGCTTCCCGGAGATTCTTGCGAGCCTCCTCTAACTTGCTGAATCTTGCCTGCTGAACCTTTTCTGAATATTTCATAATTTGATTAAAAAGTGTTGACTAAAATAATTTCATCTAAAGTTTTTGAGCCATTTTCCAAAATAAAAGGGTGATCAAACTCACTCATGGCAAAAGGTAGTCCAATGCCGCTGAATAAACTGCCATGGTTCATTTCCCCCCCGATCTGTACTCCACCCTGCCAAAGACAATCTTCCCGATGCAGGCCTCGCTCAGGGGCGGAAACTCATCGGACAGCATGGCCAGAATGGCCTCGTTGGTGAACTTCTTTTTCCCTTTGTACTGCTCGGCACCTAATGCCGGAAAACGCTCTATGACCAGCTCATCACGCTTTTTTAGTCGTTTTAATCGCCCTTCAATGCTTTTTTCCTCCATCTGTCTGCTTTTTTTTCTCAGTATTGCCCTGCTGATGGGTTCCACGCCGGGCTTTTTCCATCATATAGTGTGTCCTGGCCATGGCAAAGGTTTCCCGTTCTTTCTCTTCATTGCTCTTGCGGGAGGTGTCGTTCCATTCTTTTACCTGTGCATGGTGATCCAGAGAGCGTTGGGCTGCCACATCGCATCGCTCTTCAAAGTAGTCGGCGAACCAGCCAAGTACCTTGGGCATGGTCAGACTCTCATAAAACTCCCCATAATGCCCCGACCCTGCCCTTCGCATGATCACATGCACATCGGCCATGGTCAGGTGACGATGGATGGCTGCTACCTCTGCGGCTGTCTCATCGATCTGCAACTCGCCTAAAGGACGCTTCAAATCCAGCATTTCATTCAGGTACACCAGTTGCAACTTGATCAGGGCTTGCACCTTTTCGGTACCCAGCGCATGTTCGAGCTTTCCCAGACTGTGGCTGGGGGCATCCAGTGCCTGGGCTACCGTACGTACTTCCCGATAATGCCTGGTCAGGGCTTCAGGTGCATAGATCGTCAAGTATTCGCTGCTTGTACTGAGCTGAGATGTTTCCTTTTTTATCAGTTCCATGCTTGCTTATTTCTGCTATGATTTCGGGAAAACTCCCGTCTATTTTACACACGCTCAGGCGGTCAATGTACCACTGGGGAAGGTGTCTGATCACAGAATCGAACCAATGAACGATATCCTCATCGCCGGGGTGTTCCACTTTAGCAACCCCGTAGAGCTTTTTAATAATACGGTTCAAACATTGTGCATCCTTTGCCTGCCACGGGTAGGCTATACCGGTATGTTTTTCAAAGGCTTTTAAAAATACCTCCCTGCATCTGGAATGAACCGTAACACTGGTTTTGCCCCATTCAGGACAGGCCACTCCCAGCGCATGGGCCAGTGCCTGTCGCAGCTCGGCTTTTGAGGCCGATTTGCGGTTCAATATCTTTTCAGGGCCGGTCATGGTTTCATTGCTTTTTGAGCCAGGTACTTCCTGCGAGCCATGCGGATTATCCGTAACATATCATCGGGGGTCATGCCTGCATCCTGCATTTCCTTTATCATTTTGTCTGCTGCGATTTCATCCTTTGTCATGTGTGCTTCTTTTTTCATCGGTGTACCTCCTTCAAATGACTTTGGTACATCAGTTCGGCCTGCGTGACCAGCCCCGCCAGTTCCGCCCGGCTGTGCTGGTTCAGGGACTTGTGGAATTTTCCGTACTTTTTCACCCAGGTATAAATAGCACGCATGTCGGCTTTTGTTCCTGCTTCGTTTTCATAGCCCATCTTGCGAAACAGGGCGATCACCTTGCGCCGCATCCGGTTGTCTGCGCCGTCATGAACCCTGCCTGCCACCTGTCCCATTTTGTCAATCAGCCTGGTGTACTCCGGGTGGGTCAGTTCCCGAAGGCTGTGGGTACGGCCTTCGGTTATTTCCAGGACTACCTCACTGCGATCAATGAGGCAGCCTGCATGTTGAAGCCGTTTCTCCAGTGCGAAATAGTGGCGATAGCGGCTCATACCTCTACTTTAAAAGTATCGTAGGTCATGATTTCAATGCCGAACTTCTCATAGTTCGGGTCTCCCACGTAGGCCCTGGCTTTGCCGAGTTGTACCTGCTCAATGACACGGACAAGGTTGGGGAACTTCTTTTTGAACGTTTTCATGTCGAAGTCCTCCGGCAACTCGATCTTGCTGCTGGCCACCCATTTGAGTCTGCCACCCTCGAAGTGGGCCGTCTTTCCGTCAAACCATTCCGGATGACGTTCGGCTATTTCCAGCAGGGCCAGTTCAATGGCCTTCTTTTCGTGGCTGCTTTCTTTCTGTGTCTGATCATACGACTTGTACTGCCCGAGCAGTTCCCTGGCGATGTTTCGATCGCTCTTCTGTTTGCTTTCTGTCTGAATTGCTTCCATTTTTTATTGATTTTAATTTGTAGATATAATGATTAAAAAAACTCGTTTCCACCCGCCCGTCATCCAGCAGACAGGACATTACGACCCGGTAGTATTTCGGCGTAAGTACAACATTTGCTTTACCGGAGAGGCGCAGGCAGTACGCCTCCTGCTGCTTCCATTCGGCCAGCCACCAGTTCCAAAACTTCCAGTCAGCGGCGATCATCCGATGATAACCTGCATATTTCGCATCCTTCACGGGGTAGTGCCCTTCCAAAAAGGCATGCCCCATGTCCAGCCACTGGTTGTTGCAGGTGTCTTCGCTCCAGCCGAAAGCGGCACGGATATGCTGTTGATTCCAGGCGTAAGCCTTTCTGATCCTTGCGATATGGGTTGTTTTTTGCTTTCTCATTTTTCATTCGCTAAACCAGTTTCGCCGTGGCGACGGTAGCTCCGGTCTGTGCCGCCGCACTCCCGGCGGTCGATACCGCTATCCCCGAAGGAATATCCGCCGTTTTAATGTATTTGTCAATAGCCGAAGCCAGCTTCCCGGCCAGGGCATCATCGACGTTTGCTGTCTCGTCTCTCATGCCCTCTAAAATCTTTTTCAAGTCGTTCTTCAAGGTCGTTTTATCCAGTGCCATGTTCTTATTTGAATAGTTCGTTAATATGCTCCAGTAACGCATTGCATTTTTCAATGCTCGGAGGCAAAGGAGCATTCGTAGCTCCCATATTCGTAGCCAGTTTCAGTGTCTGGATAGCCTCCACAATATCTTCCAACAGCTGCTTCAAAGACACCCTGCCATTCCCGATAGACAACTTGTCTCCGGTGATCAGCGCAATAGCTTTAGCCGTGATCGTCACCGAGGTGTCACCATTTATATGCTCAAACCGCTCCACTTCTGTAAAGCCGCTCACGAAATACACATGACCCTCGTATAGCGGCGACACCCGCACGATACTGCCCACACGGGGGTAAACCACCCAGTAGTCCGTTATCCCGTCGTCTTCCAGTGCTATCAGCCGGACCGGCTCCAGTTCCTCTTCACTCTCCAGCAGCTTCACCCGGCAGGTCGTGCCTGCTACTTCCTCTACCGTGGCCAGACGGGAGTAAGGATAATCTCCCCGCACCTGACTTAATAGCTCTATCAACTGCCTTCTACCGTCCATCAGCTTATTCTTTTGCCTAAACTGATACGGCGATAACCCCCTTTATTCGCATGGATGCCGGACTCCACCGACTCTATAAAATAGCTGTGCATGGTACGCTCCGGGTACTGTGGGTCGTACAAAGACACCCCGTAACCATACGTACAATAAGGCACTAAAAGAACCTCCAGATCCCCCTCGTAACCCTCGGTTTGATACCTGGACACTTCCGACTCCGCTATCTTGTCCAAAGAGTCAAAGTCCACGTCATACTTATAAATGGTGAATTTGTCACCACCGTCCGCTCCGGCTTTCACCTTCTTGCGCTGCCCGGTTTTTGAAACTCCTGTGACTTCCACCTGCACGGAACGTTCGCCGCGGCGGCGATACTTGAGCAAACTCCGGATGACTGCATTTTTTTGACGCGTAAAATCGTACTTCACCTCTTTACCGAGTTCGCCCAGATAGGCAATGGCAATAAACAAATCACTGCTGCGCACATAGAACTGCAACCCGGTAGATTGTTGTAATTTTTCCAGTACCCCAAAGCCATCGGCATGACCGGTTTGAAACGCAGTGAATTTCACCGAGCCTGCATCGTGCAACGACTTCACCGAAAGCGGTGCTTTTGTTTCCCGGACCACGTAGTTGACCAACTCTTCCACCGTCACGTTTTTAAATGCCCTGGGCTTCACTTCTTTTTTCAGCAGCGTCATACTGTCCTCACAGGCGATGATTACCGAATTGTCCGTGCTCACCGACTTCACATAGCCGGTAAATTCCTGCTCCATATTCCCATCGTAGCCCAGATGGATGGTCACCGGGTCATGGCGTTTGATCTTCTTTTCTATCCCCGTCTGGTATCCGTAGTGCTGTCCCGGCATCCGTACCTCGGCCGTGTCGGTCAATGCATCAATGCTTTTCACCACACGCACCGATTCGATTTGCTTTAAGCCCGATCCATTCACTTCTACCCTATAGCTGATCTCTTTATACATTCTTCATTTTGCATGCATCAGACATCCTTTATTTTGTCCGGTGATGTTTTTACTTTATAGCGGGCGTCTATCTTGCCCGAAACAATCCGCCAGATATAATTAGGCATCAGTCCGTATTTTCTGGCCAGTTTTTTCAGGGTAAGGTTCAATCGCAAACCTCTTTTGTCGTGAATCCTTTTGAAGTCTTCACAAATGCTCTTGTTTCTCTCCGATATGATCTCCTGCTTGTTCAACTTCAATAAATCGTTATCTTGTCCAGATCCTCTACCATCACCGTAGAGAAGTCCACCTGCATCCGGCGGGCTTTCTCCAGCAGCTTCACCAGGTAGTCGTAGTTCCAGCATCGCTTGAATAAATAGTTCACCACCTTTTTGGGCACTGACCCGTAACCGCCGGTAAAACATCTCACATCCGAAGGCTGTATCTGGCCAAGTTGAAAGAATTTGCACCGTCGGAACAGCGTCGTGTACTCATTGGACGGCCTGATCAACTGGTAATCTTTTGCATCAATCCCGCCCATGCGCATCAGGCGCAGTTTGAGCGACGGTACGCCCGCCACCACAATGCCCAGGCTGCCTTCAAAAGCATTATGAAGGTGTTTGACCACCTTCAGCGTCGCCATCGATAACACCTCGCACTCGTCTATCAGGAGCACCATTCTGCCCTTTTCGTCCAAACGATTTCCAATTTGCCCGAAAATATGATCCCGCCGGTAGTGCAGTACCTTGCAGCCTATGGCGAGTGCCACTCGTTTTAAAAACATCGTCTGGGTCATCGACTGGCCAATTTTCAGGTACCAGGCTTGCACCGTATTTGCCGAAAAATCTTTTAATACCATCGTCTTGCCCAGTCCGGTGTCCCCGGTGACCATTCTAAGGTCCACCTCTGCCAGGCACCCCTCGCATATCTTTTGCAACATGGAGGACTGGGAAGTCGGACGGATTTCATCGGGCAGGTAAGCCGACAAGCGATTAATGATCTGGTTCAACACCCCCTCGCTATACGCCTTCTTTCCGTTTCTGATCTCGCTCACCGTCGAGCGTCCGCGTCCCACTATCGAGGACAACACCTCATTATTCAAATGCTTGCTATGACTCACCTGGTCAAGCATTGTTTTCGCCCTGTGTTGTAATCCATTCACAGCCCCGGGCTGGTGTGCGGTTTCTTCTTTCATAGTTACTTCTTCCATAGTATTCCCGATTTTCATGATACGGTTTCCATTCCTGCCGCAGGCAGGGTCATTGGGCATTTTTCATTTTTAACTTTCTGATGGTAACAACCTCCCCGGTATCCGGGTCTGTTTTGTCTTCATATTCAAAGGCCGGGCTTTCCTCATGGATCACCCCGTCCCCGTCCACAAGGCCGCTATCCTCCAGTCGTAAGAATGCCTTGCTCTCCGGGTGTAATTGTCGGCTCTGACCCGTGTATTTTTCGGCTTTTACCGCCTCGAAAAACGCATGATCCACGTGCCCTCCGTACACTGCTGCCGCTTGTTCAAGGGTCTCTTCTGCACGGGTTGAATACGCTTTCTGAAAGGCCTGGAATTGTGACAATAATTCACGTTCCGCCTTCGTCCCGGCCACCAGGGCCACTTCAGGCTTCCTGGGCATCGTCATCAGGTGACATCCACCTTCTGCCAGCGGCTTGTCAAACACATAAGCCACAGTATAACCGTCCGGACAGCACACCGTCAGCCGCTTTCTCCCACGCTCCCTTTTGAAATGTTTCTTGAAAAAATAAACTGCCGCCGTACGGGCCTTCCCCGTATCCACCGCCGGGAAAAAAGTCATCTCCTCCAGGTCCCGGTGAACCGTCAGCCCGCCAAGGCCCGGCTTCACCTGATGCTGGTGACCGTAGTAGCCTGCCAGAACGACCGGTGCTAACACACCCGTATGGCTTTCTTTTTCTGCCCATAGCTCATCGGGCGTTTTACCTGATTTTTTAATCACATGACTGTTCCAGGCCGCCTGCGTATCCTCTACGGCGTGGCGTACTGCCTCCGTATAGCCCGGAGCCGATCTTTTAGCTTCATCGTAGCGGTCCCCCGATACTTTGCTGTCCAGCATCCGGGCGGTCCGGTTCTGGCCCACATAGCCGTCCAGCGTCATGTTATAATACCTCAGCTGGCCAAGCAGCTGCTCAATCAGCTTGGATCTTGCCCTGCCTGCCTCCGAGGCCATCACACGGATATGACGCTTCTCACACCACTCCGCTGTATAATGATAAGCCGGGCCCCGGTCCATATTGATGAACTCGGGCGCATGTCCGCAGAACCGGACCGCCCGGGCTATCGCTCCGGTAGTCATTTTACCGTCTTCGGAGCGATAAGAAGTGCTGGAACCCAGCAGCCGCATCGTCCCGTAATCGAACACACGGCACACCCAGAGTTGCTTCTGTACTTTCCCCTTCCAGTTCACCAACTCATCATGGGCGGTAGCATCTACACCCCAAATCTCATTCTTTTTAACCGGCAGGCTCCGGCTGATGGCCGGAACCCTGTTATTGATAAAATCCAGCTTCCCGTGACGCCTGAGCGACGTGTCGTTTTCACTCGCGTTAATGTGCCGGTACACCGTCCCTTGCGAAAGCTCCGGCCAACCCTCTTTTTCAGACACTACCTTCAGCTTTTCATGAATCTGCCGCCCGGTAAGCCCCTGGCCATACCACTGGTTGATCACCTCTTTTTGCGTCTCCTGTGTCTTTTGACGTGCCTTGTTTTTAGCGTTTTTTACCCGCACAAGCTCATCGGCAGGCGTGTGGGCAAAGTCGGCAGAGAGCTTGTCCCTCACCCACTGTGTAAAACGCACATAAGAACCCGGACAGATAATTTGCAACGGCTCTTTATAAGTCAGGACCACTGCGAAAAGATTTGCGTAAAAAGCATTCTCATACGCCTTGAAGTCTTTCCCCTTCACTTCGGCTTCCAGCATAGTGTACATCCGCTGGACAATCACCGCAAACGCCGCTGTACGGGCGTACATTTTAAGCCGGGCAGGCGACAGCTTGTAGCCTATATAATAGCCCGCATAGCTTTGAAAGGTCTTCTCCATTTCCTGCAAAAAATGCTCGCAAAGGTAGCCTGAGTTCGTAGCCAGGTGCCTGACCGTACCCTCCAGTACGGTCCGCTCCAGTACCGATCCACCCGCTTGTTTTGCCTCTTCCAGCGACAGGGACTGCGTCTTGTCCGTCTCCGAAAACATGCCCTTTAGCCGTTCCCGTACCGCCTCATCACGGATGCTCTCTATCAGCACCAGATACCTGTCGTTCCTCCCGTTATAGTCCGGGTTGGGCACCTGCTTCCCCCAGCCGCGTTTGATGCGACCCGAAAGGCTGTTGTGCCTGATGCCAAGAAATTTCAGTAGCCTGCTCCGCGATATGGTCCCCGGCTTTTTCATGCATTATCTACACTACTCTCTACAAAATCCTCATACCCCGGTTGTACAGGCAGACAGGCGTTTATCTGCTTGTACACAAGTCCTAACTCATGCGTTAAACGCTCTGTCTTTTTTGAATACCTCGCCCTGATCAGCGCAGCATCGTTTGAATCGGAAACCCACAAAAGGATCTTGTGAGCTTCAGTTAACTCCCGCTCATACCAGAGCATCTTGTCTACCAGCTTGTCAGGAACCTTTACCGGGTTTCCTGACATGGCAAGCCTGGTGCCCAGCTTCATCCGTTTTTTCATTGATCAGGGTGCCGGGGTTAAAAAATCGGGGTAGTCCGGCCTCCTCATGACCAGGTGTGCCGCCAGCCTGTCTATCTTTTCAAGCCTCTCATTGATCTTGAGGATGGCCTTCCGGCTTTTACTCACCTCGTCATTCAACTTCTTTAAAATGATCTGGTATAAGCCTGACTCACTCACTATCAGCACTGCTTCCCTGCCTCCGCTTCCAGCGATATCTATTGAATCGAACCCCTTTTCTGAAGGATTTAATTCTTTTGTTGCATCGTGTACATTACTCATATCAAGGGCATGGCACAGGTCTTTGGCCACAAACCACGGCTCACCGTCTACCTGCTGCATACGGATATCGCCAAAATCTTCGTGTTGGAATAGTTCAGTGTTCATAACTCTTATCTCGCTTTAGTTCCATTTCTTTAAATTCAATGGCCGTGGCGCGTATCTCCTGAGCCAGTTCCGAATTGCGGTGAAAGCGCAGTGCCAGATAGATGTTTTCCCGGGTGCAGTCTGGAAAAGCCGCTTTAAGCTCCTGCAATACCGGACGGGAAACATGTATTTGAGGCAATACCGTCTGGGGCTTTCCTTTTTCTGTTGATTTTCCTTTTACTTTGTTGTGTTGCGTTAACATATTTACAATTTTAGCGAGTTATTTTATACTATGCAAGAAATTAGCGAAAAAAAACACACTAAGTATGGTGGTGCAAGTAAAAGAATGATTCAATTCCTTGAAAATAAAGGAATTAGCAGGTATAGTTTTTATAAAAAATTAAAATTCTCTAATCGTTTTTTAGAAAGTAGTGAGAACATGGGTACTGATAGGGCGTGTAAAATTTTATCCTATTATCCAGAGATAAACCCTGCCTGGCTGCTCATGGGCAGGGAACCTATGCGACTGGAAGAGGAAGAAAAGCCTTCGGCTGTGTCAGATCCTGCACCTGTATATAAAGGAGTGCCCGCAGCGTCGGTAAACATCATCGAGATCAATCCGCAAGCGGCCAAAACCAATACACTGATAGCCGATGTACACGCCTCGGCAGGCTTCGGCAGCCTGATGGAAAGCACCAAAGCCCTGGAGCAGCTCCCCGCTATCCACCTGCCCAATGCTCCTGGGGGGCTAAATGTGGCCTTCCAGATCAATGGAGACAGCATGCACCCCACCATCCGCCACTTAGATTTCGTGGCAGGCAATCAGATCAATGATGTAAATGATGTGAAAGACGGGTATACTTATATTATTGTAGAAGACACAGACGGGGTGCTTTGCAAGCGGCTCTATCGCCTGGGTGAAGACTGGCAGATCGTCTCCGATAACCCCGTCTACCCCCCGTACAACCGGGCAAAAAACCGTATCCTGGGTATTTTCAAGGCCTTCTGCCGCTGGTCGTATGATTTTAGAAACTACCACGATGACGTACGGGCAGATATCCAGCAGCTAAAAACCGACATTCAGCAGCTCAAAGGCAAAAAATAAAACAAATTGTACAGGTTTCTCCTGAGTCTATTTTAGATAGTTTTAATTTAACTATCTGGTAATCAGTATTTTAAATTAAATACTCATTCAATACTCAGGGGAAGTTATCGGAGGAATACCATTCAAAAGGGGGAAGTTCGGGCGTTTTATCTCCGTTTTTTGGCGTTTTAAGTCCAAAAAAGGGCAATGGTTGTTCCTTTATCACGTGATTTTCTCATGAAAGTGAACAACCATTTGAACAACCAATAAGAACAACCAATCCAAAAAACGGGAATTTTTGTATGTCGTTTTTTTATTGGGGGGTCACCTTATTTGCGTCAAAATCGCCCTTTATTGGTGTTTAAATTGCGTTTTTAGCCCTTTTTGGCTTTGCCCTTTTTATGTACTATTTGTTTTAGGGGGGGGGTACTTTTCACTGAATATCTACAAGGAGCGCAGTACACCCTTAAAAACATGGAATAATACAATTAATTAGCAATCCTTCTCTTCTATAAAATTGCACTTTTCCAATATTCGCATACGAAAACCATACACGACAACCACACGACAACCACACGACAACCATACGACAACCATACGACAAGCACGGGATATTTCGTTACATTCTGTATGGAGTGTCGCAGGATGTTCGGGGGTATTTACAGCAGACGGGCGGTATATTTGCGCTGGATGGGTGCTTTAGAAGGTTGGATGGATGCTTTAGAAGATCGCCCTTTGCAGGGTATCAGACGGCATGTTGTAGCATATTAGGGTCATTCGCTCCCATTCGGTAAGATATGCGGCTCATTCAGGAGAGAAACCCCGTCATTCGATAGTCATTCACTACTCATTTATTCTCATTTTTTCCCCTTTGTATGAGAATCATTTTCAAAAATCGCCTTTTGCATGGTATCAGACGGCATTTCATACGACAAGCATATTTACATCTCGTGTGACACCCCCTACACCGGTGCCGGTACTGGTATTCCTGAACACCGAAACGGAATTACTACTAAAATTCGCCACGGCCAGATCCGCCTTACCGTCACCATCCAGATCACCGATCGCTACTGAAAATGGATCTCCTCCTGTGTCAAAGTCCACATTGAGAGCAAATGACTTGTCATCAATAATGGAAGGTCCTGAAAAAGTCACCACAAAAGGTGCTGATGAATAAGCCAATAATCCGCCAGTGAGCACCGTTATAGGCTGGTAGCTCGCTCCCGGGGGAACGGTTACCGTGAGTATTGTTGTTGTGCCAGTGGATACGCTCGCCGGTGTCGCCCCGAAGAAAACAGCCGGTGTCGCATCAAAATTAGTCCCTGTGATGGTTACGGAAGTACCTACAGGACCACTTGCGGGGCTAAAGGAGGTGATAGTAGGAACATTCCGAGTAAACACATCCACAGTCACCGTCCAGTTCTGGGTGGTGATGCCATCTTGTGCGGTGACCGTGTAGATCACCGCACTGGAAAAATCATTGGCGGTGACCCCATTCTGTTGCGAAACAGTGCCTACCCTGGCAGTGGCACCCGCTGAAAGGGTGAAATCCGCAACAAGGGCGGACACGTCCGTGCCATAAACCACTTCCATGTCCACTGTATGATTGGCAGAATCAATTGTCGCAATGCCTGTTTGTGCCGCAAAAGAAAAAGCAGTTATGTCCGTTTCAGAGCTGGTATTTCTCAGCAGCACCGAGACGTTACTACTAATATAATTCGCCACGGCCAGATCCGCCTGCCCGTCACTGTTCAGATTGCCGATCACTACGGATTGTGGCCTCGATCCCGTGGCAAAGTCCGCTTTGGCGGCATAACTGATATCACCGAGGCCGGTACTGGTGTTCCTTAGTATAGAGACGGTTTGGCCCAAATCATTCGCCACGGCCAAATCCGCCCTGCCGTCACCGTTCAGATCGCCGATCACTACGGATCGTGAACCTGACCCTGTGTCAAAGTCCACTTTGGTGTCATAACTGATATCACCGAGGCCGGTACTGGTATTCCTGAAGACCGAGACGGTACTGCTGCCAAAATTCGCCACTGCCAGATCCGTCTTGCCGTCGTCGTCCAGATCGCCGATCGCTACGGATTGTGGATTTGTTCCTGTGGTAAAGTCCACTTTGTCGGCATAACTGATGACACCGGTACTGGTATTCCTTAGGACCGAGACGGTATTGTCACCTCGGTTCGCCACTGCCAGATCCACCTTGCCGTCACCGTCCAGATCACCGATCGCTACGGATTGTGGTTTCGATCCCGTGGCAAAGTCCACTTTGGCGGCGTAACTGATGACTCCAGCGGCGGTACTGGTATTCCTGAAGACCGAGACGTTATTGCTGTTACTATTCGTCACGACCAGATCCGCCCTGCCATCACCGTCCAGATCGCCGATCGCTACTGAAAATGGACCTGTGCCTGTGCCAAAGTCCATTTTGGCGGCATAACTGATGGCACCAACGGTACTGGTATTCCTGAAGACCGAGACGGTATTGCTGGTACTATTCGCCACGGCCAAATCCGCCTTGCCGTCACCGTCCAGATCGCCGATCGCTACGGATTGTGGAAATGATCCTGTGGAAAAGTCCATTTTGGTGGCGTAACTGATAACACCGGCGGTACTGGTATTCCTTAGTACCGAGACGGAACCGCTGATCTGATTCGTCACGGCCAGATCCGTCTGCCCGTCACCGTCCAGATCACCGATTGCTGCGAATGTTGGCAAGACTCCTGTGGAAAAGTCTTCTCCGGGAGCGAATGACTTGTCATCAATAACGGCAGGGCCTGAAAAAGTCACCACAAAAGGTGCGAATGAATAAGCCTGTAAGCCATCAACGAGTACGGATACAGGCTGGTAGCTGGCCCCCAAAGGAACCGTTACGGTGAGTGTTGTCGTAGTGGCGGCAGATACACTGGCCTGTGTGGCCCCGAAGAAAACGGTATTGTTTGCCGGTGTCGCATCAAAATGAGTCCCTGTGATGGTTACCGTAGTGCCTACAGGGCCACTTGCGGGGCTAAAGGAGGTGATCGTGGGGACATCCTGGGCAAACAGTACAGTCTTTGCCAGGATCAGAATCGTGAAGAATATATATTTTGTCTGCATGATATATTTTGTTTGTATGATTTTCAAATAAATTTTACCGCAGCCAAGGTAGTATAAATGCTGAAGTATCAAAACAACTACAACTATACTTAATTTTAGCAGTGAAATGAGAGATACAACAGGAACACTTCTGGTAGCCTTCCTGGGGCTGATCGGAATAGAATTGATGCAGGGACGGATGGCAGTCATCGTTGGGGCCATCACCGTTATATTCATCGTCTTTAGAATCATCATGGGAATGAAGAAAGAGAAAAAGAGAGGCGAGCGGAAGAACATGCCAGAAGAGCGGAAGAACATGCCAGGCACGAGTTAGAGATGAAGCTCCTACAGAAAGAGTTAGGAGAAAAAGAGCGGAAAAAGCACTAAAAAAAACAAAAATCAAGGCGTCCTTCAGACATATTTTGATCAAGATTAAAACCAATTTCAGTAACATTGGTATAGCATTGGTATAACTTACTATACCAATTTGAAAAAAATTGGTATGAGGCAGCGTACCTCTGCACCGTAACCAACCCCGAAAAAGGGTTGGTAAAAAATATCCCAAATGGGAAAAAATGATTCATGCTTTTTTTCTCCCTATTGACATTTTTGCTCATTTGTGCTCCCGTCCCCCGACGATAGTCGGGCTAGAAAGAAACACAACGATTCACTATGAATGATCGTCAAAGCCCTTCCAAGGCTATTAAAATCCAATATCTCACCCGATACAGGCAAGACTCTCTATGGTTAAAAGTCTCCTGGAGACGCTTAAAACAACTCCTGCATGAGCGGGGTTCAAAACATTCCTTCCTGATGATGCTGGCAAGTGGCTGCACACTGGGTCGATCCGTTACACAGGGAGCAATCTCAGTACCAAACGCTTTGCCAAAGGTTTGCCCAAAGGCTTGACAATGCTTGCAGCAGGTGAGTAAGGCAAACGAACAATGATCGTTTGTGAATCGCCCGTCGACGGTCTAAGCTATGCCGAATTGAAAGGCCTGAAAGATTACACGGTCATGGCGAGTTGTGGCCGACCATCCCAAGAGCAAATGAAGGCTTTGGAATCCCTTCGAAATGTTGATCGAAACAAGATTATTTTAGGCGACAATGACGCAGCAGGAAAACAGCTTACCTCCGAGTTTTCTCAAGTCCCGGGAAAAGGCTGCAAAATTGAATTTCCACAAGATCAATCCAAGGATTTTAACGACTTACTTCTTGGAGCAAAAACAGAGCCGGGGAGGTGGGATTTCGAGATGACGGAGAGACAGTATACAGACGTAAAAGGTAATCAAAACAGGGAAATAATTGAGTTATGAAAAATGAGTGGAAAGACGTTAAGGTTTTATGAACATTCCCACCAGAAAACTTCCAAACCATTTCAACTTTATATAACTTTCGGGTGTGGATAATTTTGTTGTTTCAGCAAGAAAGTACCGGCCCCGGGGTTTTGAAGAAGTGGCGGGCCAGGGGCACATCACCACTACGCTGAAAAACGCCATCGACAACAATCAATTAGCCCAGGCACTGCTCTTCTGTGGTCCTCGTGGAGTAGGAAAAACCACCTGTGCCCGCATTCTGGCCAGACTGGTCAATGAGTTTGAATCAAAGGGGCCATTAGAAAATCTCAATACCCTTAACATCTATGAATTGGATGCGGCTTCCAATAATTCTGTTGAGGACATTCGTAATCTGATAGATCAAGTTCGTTATCCACCTCAGCAAGGGAAATACAAAGTCTACATCATTGATGAGGTGCACATGTTGTCCAATCAGGCCTTTAATGCTTTTTTAAAGACCCTGGAGGAACCTCCCAGTTATGCCATTTTTATACTGGCTACTACTGAAAAGCACAAAGTGATTCCCACCATCCTTTCGAGGTGTCAGATTTATGATTTTAATCGAATCGAAATTTCCGACATCAGTGGGCAATTACGGAGCATTGCTGAGAAGGAAGGAATTAAATATGAAGAAGAGGCACTTCATTTAATCGCTCAAAAAGCAGATGGTGCCCTTCGTGATGCTTTGTCCATCTTTGACTTGATTGTTACCTTTTCTTCAGGTAACGAGATCACTTACAAGTCCACTATTGACAACCTTCACATCCTTGATCACGATTATTATTTCAAGGTGACCGATTACTGCCTGGCTGAAAAATTACCTGAAGTTATTTTAGTATTTGATGAGATTTTAAAAGAAGGTTTTGATGGGCACAATTTCATTGTTGGATTAAGTGAGCACTTTCGGGATTTGATGGTTTGCAAAGATGAAATCACCATTCCCCTGCTACAGGTAGCCAATTCTGTGAAAGAAAGATACCGACAACAGTCGCAGCAGGTGTCAATGTCCTTTCTGTTGTCAGGTTTGAATATTCTCAATCAGTGTGACATCAACTATAAGACCAGTAAAAATCACCGACTCCATGTCGAATTGGCATTGATGAAGCTGGCTCATCTCAATGCCGCAGTTAGCTTGGCTAGTGTCTCTGCGCAAACCGCAGAAGCAAAAAAAAAAATTGAATTAAAGAAAGAAAAGAAGCCGGAGTCTTCCGAAAAGAATACGCCGGATCTTAGCTCGGAAGAGGCTTTTCCTGCGGAGGCCGTAGAACCTGAAGTTCCAACCGTCCCTGGTAAAGTAGAAGAGGAAGCCATGACTCCAGCGGAATCTTCTGAGCTCGAAGCAGCAGATCAGGTAATATCTGAAATTGCAAAGGAACCAGTACCTCTTGCCACAATTATTCCAAAAAAGAATACCACAAATGGTGTTAAGCAAACACCTAGTCTCAATATGCCGGATGATGAGGAAGAAGTCAGGGAAGAGGTTGTTGAAGACACCCCTTTTGAAGAAGCAGATCTTCTTAAAGCCTGGGATGATTTTTTCGAAAAAGAGAAGGATTCTTTAGCAGGGATTGAGACAATGATTTTGAAGAACAAGCCAGTTCTTAGGGAGAATCATGTACTGGAATTAACCATCAACAACGGAGTTGAGATCAATATCCTCAAGAAAATGGAGAAAAATCTGCTGGGATATTTACGGAATACGCTCAACAACACAGGAATCTCCATAAGTCATGTTATTAAAGAAGTAGAAGAGGGTGAGAATCTTTATACCGGTCAAGATAAGTTTAATGACATGGCCAAACGCAATCCCGTGCTTCAGCAATTAAAAGATCGGCTAGGGTTAGATACAGATTATTAACGATAGTTTCATTTATGGAAATTAATATCCTGGTGATTTAGTGCCTTTGTGATTCAATCGCGGAGTCACCATGCCCAATAAACAAAGCTCATGTCTCTTAAAATTACCATCATAGGAACCGGAAATGTAGCGTGGCATCTTGCGCCCGGGTTAGAGGGTGCAGGACATGTAATCAATGAGATTTATGGTCGATCAGAAGATAAGGCACTTCAAATCAGTAAGCACCTCTATAATCCCACCATTACCGAAAGCCTGGATTTTTCGCGAAGTGCCTCCTCTCTATTCATCATTGCTGTGACTGACAATGCCATTGAGTCCATCGCTTCAGAAATAGTTTTACCAGATGAAACAATGGCGGTACACACATCCGGATCCGTTTCAATGTCAACCCTGGAACTTACGGCCCTGGACCATATCGGTGTTCTGTATCCCCTCCAGACTTTTAGTAAGGAAAGTAGAATGAAATTTTCAGAAGTCCCTTTGTTGGTAGAATCTAACAGCGAGGAGGGCCAAGCGCAATTGCAGGAAATTGCCTCCACTTTGAGTTCAAAAGTTAGCGTGGTTAATTCTGAAGACCGTTTGCGGATACATTTGGCCGCAGTCTTTGCCAATAACTTTACCAATCACATGATTGACATTGCCAGTCGGTTGATGGACAATAACGACCTGGATTTTGAGATACTAAAACCTCTCATTCGGGAAACCATAGAAAAGGCACTCGATAAAAATCCATCAGAGGCTCAGACTGGTCCGGTTATAAGGGAGGACACCGAGACTATACAAATGCATTTGGAACAGTTAGATTTCCGTCCCCGCTACCAGGAATTGTATCAATTGATTTCCGAGAGTATCATGGAGGGAAGGTAGAATATAGACAAACAATTCAGGATAAAGATGAATTGTCTTGATGCTTGAATCTTTGCTTTTTATTCCAGGTTAATTACTCTCAACCACCTCAATTGCTGGACGATAGATTTCAAACTCAACCCTACGATTGAGCCCCCGATCGTCTTCGGTGAGTTCTTCAATCAAAGGTTTGGAGCTACCAAACCCGTCTGCTTGCACACGCTGGGCTTCCACATCACCAAATAAGACGATATAATCACGGATATTCTTAGCTCTTTTCTTAGAAAGCCTCAGGTTAAAATCCTCATTGCCAGAGGAATCCGTGTGCCCGGATATTTGGAGTAAGAAATCAGGATTGTCATACATGAAATTCACAAGTTTATTCATGTCCCCAAACATTTCGGTAGTGAGATTTGCTTTGCCATTGGCAAAAGTGATAGACTCAAACTTCACCCGGCTGGAGATAGGCTCTGTCAATTTATTGAACTCTGTAGGTCCCTGCAGGTAGAACATTTCCTCAATCCTGAAGAAATCATCACCCTGAATTACCAATAAATAATTCTTGTTATTAATTAGGTCAAATTCAAAACTCCCGTCCTGTCTAAGATATTTTGGAGCTACCTCCACCCCATCATCCATATCTATGATGGAAACGATACCGCTGAATGGATTACCGGACAGAGAATCCTTTAGTGATCCGCTTACCCTGGTTAGGGCTCCGGGTTTGGCTTCCATAGGTAGTGGAAATGAATAAAGGTCCATTTTATCTAAATCACGAGTGGCAGTCCGCGCATAAAACAGCGACTCCGATTTGAGGTCGATGGTGAAATAAAATTCACTTCCAATTCCGTTGACCAACGGCCCAATATTTTTGGGCTCTGTCCAGCTGCCTTTATAGTTATAAGTCTTATAGATATCGTACTCGCCAAAAACATATAACTGCCCATTTGAACTAAAAAAGAGCACATTGTGTGACGGATGAAAGAACGGGCTAACTTCATTATGCCTGGTATTAATTACTGGACCCATATTCTCCGATTCAGCCCATTCACCATTGTTCTTTTTGTAGGAATAATAAATATCAGACAGACCAAAACCACCTATTCGATCGGAGGCAAAGTATAGGGTATCCTCAGTATGGGACAGTGATGGATGTGAGTCCCAGGCAAGGCTATTGATATTAACGCCTAAGTTGGTCACATTGCTCCAAGAACTATCAGCCTGCATTTCTGCCATGAATATATCGCAGTCCCCATAAGAACCAGGGGAGTCGCACCGAGAGAAATAGAGGGTCTTCCCATCCCGACTCAAAGTTGCTGAACCCTCATTGTACTGGGTATTTACACCTTTCATTGGTTTGCTAACTGTCCAAAACCTCCCATCTCTTTTACTATAAAACAAATCCTCATTTCGGTAAAATTCTAATTGTACCCGTATTTCATTTCGCTTGGATGTATAAATTAGAACGTTATCATTTACATTGAGAGAGGGGCCATAGTCAGCCAGTCTGGAATTGACATTTCCGCCCATATTTAAAAGTACACCACGGGGAGGTTGTAGTGTATCAATCGCCTTTCTGTACTCAACCAATTCATAGTAATAATCTATTGGAACATACAAGTTCATCTCCTGTGTATTCAATGAATCATAATACAATTCTATTTCCTTGATCTCAATACCCTGCTGGTGGTGCTTGAGGACCAGTCGATAAAGAGATTTTGCTTCCTCCTGATCGCCAAATAGCTCAGTAAGTTTGGCCAACTTCCAAATTAGGTAAGTGTCATAGTAGAAATTTTTAATACCAAATCGGCTGACATAGTCCTGAAGTGCGTGATAAAGCTCTTCCCATTTTTCCTGCTTATCCAGGCTTCTTATCTTTTGGAGTTTGCTGTTGTCAACATACAGTGCCAGTCTGTTAATGTTCTTAAACCTGAATAAATTGAATTGTTCATTGATTAGTGCGGAGTCCAAAAGAATATTCTCCTCCTTCTTTTGGGCCATGCTTTTAGTGGAATTCAGAATACACATGAGAAGGGAAAGGCATAAAATGCCAAACCAACGTGCACCAAATCTATACCCGCGCTTCTTAATCATCAACGACTATCTTAATGCTGTTAAGGCTTAGTTTTGAATAAATTAAACGGTTTTTTTGGCATAGCTATTGCAATTTATACAAGCCGTACAAATAATACCATTATTTGGTGATTGATAGTGCCATAATGGCAGATAAGATATAGATGGATAGAGAGAATGAAAATTACATGAATCCGCTTTTGACGGTGGAGATTGCGGCAGAGGATGGAGATATAGTGACAATGATCAATCCCAATTCGGAGGAAGATTTCACTAAAGAGCAATTACCAAAAGAGCTTCTAATTTTACCTGTAAAAAATACAGTTCTCTTTCCGGGAGTGGTCATACCAATTACGGTCGGGCGCCAAAAGTCGATAAGACTGGTAAAAAAGGCCTATAAGACGGACAAGATTATAGGAGTAACTGCTCAAAAGAACACTGTCGAGAATCCAGGTTCCAAGGATATTTTCAAAATTGGTACTGTTGCTAAAATTCTCAAAATGTTAGTGCTACCTGATGGTAATACCACGATTATTATTCAAGGGAAAAAGCGATTTGAGATTAATAATTTCATTCAGGAAGACCCGTATATAACGGTTAATGTTAGTCTGATAGAGGAGAATTTTCCTTCTTCTAAAAAGAAGGAAGTCAAAGCACTGGTCAACTCATTGAAAGATTCTGCCAAGAAGATACTAAAGTTAAATCCAGACATTCCACAGGAAGCACAAATTGCACTGGATAATATTGAAAGTTCCAGCTTTTTGACTCATTTCCTTTCCTCAAATGTAAATGTGGAAGTAGGTGACAAGCAGAAACTACTCGAAATAAATGATGGCGTCGAAAGGGCTCAGTTGCTTTTGGAATACATGCTGAAAGACATCGAGATGCTTATGCTCAAGTATGAGATACAGGACAAGGTTCACACCGATATAGATCAGCAACAAAGAGACTATTATTTGCGGCAACAAATGAAAGTGCTGCAGGATGAACTTGGCCATGAAGGACCAGATAAAGAAGTTGAGCACTTGAGAATGAAGGGTCATGAAAAATCATGGCCGGAAGAAGTAGCTGAGCATTTTAATAAAGAGCTGGATAAGTTGATGCGCATAAACCCGGCATCCGCAGAATACCCGGTATCAATGAATTATGCAGAACTGTTGGTTGACTTGCCGTGGGGACAATATACGGCGGACAATTTTGACCTAAATCGATCCAAGAAAATTTTGGACAAGGATCATTCTGGTCTGGAGAAGGTAAAAGACCGGATTATTGAATACCTGGCTGTTCTTAAATTGAAAAATGACCTGAAAGGCCCAATTCTTTGTCTTTATGGCCCTCCCGGGGTTGGTAAGACCTCATTGGGAAAGAGTATTGCCCGAGCTTTGGGCCGTAAATATGTCAGAATGTCACTTGGCGGTGTAAATGATGAGGCGGAGATTCGTGGTCACCGAAAAACCTATATCGGTTCAATGCCCGGAAAAATAGTTCAGAACATCAAGAGGGCAGATAGCTCAAATCCGGTATTTGTATTGGACGAAATTGATAAAGTAAGCTCCGACTTTCGGGGAGATCCATCATCTGCACTTTTAGAAGTACTTGATCCAGAGCAGAATAATGCTTTCAAAGACAACTACCTTGAAGTTGACTATGACTTATCTAAGGTACTATTTATAGCAACAGCTAATTCTCTGGACACCATCCACCCGGCATTGAGAGACAGGATGGAAATTATAGAAATCAATGGTTATACGCTGGAAGAGAAAACCGAGATTGCCAAAAAACATTTGATCCCTAAACAGCGAAAGGAGCATGGTTTAATGGCTGCCGATTTCACAATAGACCAAAAAGCAATTGTCAAGCTAATTGAAGGATATACCAGGGAGTCTGGAGTAAGAACTTTAGAGCGAAAAATTGCTTCAGTGATCCGAAATGTGGCAAAGTCGATTGCCATGGGACAGAAATACACCAGGAAGATCAGTGCGGATGAGATCGTTAAAATTCTAGGAACTGAGGTATTTGATAAGGAACTCTATCAGGAAGATGAAATGCCTGGTGTTGTCACCGGCTTAGCCTGGACGCAGGTAGGGGGAGAAATTTTATTCGTCGAATCAAGCCTTAGCAGAGGAAAAGGGAAGCTCACATTATCGGGTCAGCTTGGTGATGTAATGAAGGAATCGGCTATGGCCGCCCTCTCCTATCTCAGATCATACTCAGATCGGTTAGGAATTCATTACAAAGCATTTGATAATTATGATCTGCACATTCATGTACCCGCGGGAGCAGTGCCTAAAGATGGACCGTCAGCAGGCATAACGATGTTTACCTCTTTAGCATCAATCTTTACCCAGCAGAAGGTGAGAAAGAAAATTGCTATGACAGGAGAGATTACACTTCGTGGCAAGGTCCTGCCAGTTGGAGGTATTAGAGAAAAAATTCTTGCTGCCCGCAGAGCAGGCATTAAGGAACTAATCTTGTGTCATCGGAATAAGAAGGATGTGGATGATATACCGTCAAACTACATTTCATCTTTAAAGATTCACTATGTTCAAACAGTGGACGATGTGATAGATTTGGCTTTGGAGAAAAAGAAAGTTAAGAACTCGATCGAATTTGTGATTGATAATGAAGTTAAGAATTAATCCGTCACAGTATTATGAGACATTTCACCATCCTAACTTTGATTATATGGCCTCTGCTGTCGCAAGGACAAATTGGTGGTGAGAGATCATTTGAATTTATTAATCTTCCTTCAAATGCACGAACAGCTGCTTTGGGTGGAATCAATGTATCTCACACAGAAAATAATGTAGAAAGTTTTTTATCAAATCCGGCCCTTTTAGATTCGGTAGAATCTGGAGATGCTGCTTTTAGCTACCTGGGATTTCTGGCAGATACCAGGCTGAATAATCTAAGTTATGCCCAAAATTTCAAAAATGTTGGAGTCATTGGGTTCGGCATACAGTACATGAATTTTGGTAAAATGGAGGGCTTTGATGCAAGTGGTGTTGAACAGGGAACCTTTAATACCAATGAATTTGCACTGATGGTTGGATACAGTCATCGGGTGAGTGTATTTGCTCTTGGTGCCAATCTCAAATTTGCCAACTCTGGAATAGAAAGCTACCGGGCTTCGGCACTACTACTAGACATAGGCGGCCTTTTTAGACATCCGGAGAAGGAACTTGCCGTTGGCATGACGTTTAAGAATATTGGTTTTTATCTTTCTGATTATACCTCAACAGCTAATTCAGATTTGCCATTCGACATACATGCAGGGATCACTTTTAAGCCTGAGCATATGCCGGTAAGATTCTCATTGTCTTCATATAATTTATATCAGGTCGACCTCACATTTTTCGATCCTGCCAGCGATATTTCCATAGTGAAAGATGAAGCGGGGACTTTTGATAAATTATTCAGACATTTTAATGTCGGAACAGAATTTATTCTCTCCGGAAATGTTCACCTGAGAGCAGGCTATAATCATTTAATAAGAAAGGAGCTAAGATTAGATGCAAAATCGGGAGGCACTGGTTTCTCATTTGGATTTTTAGTTCGAATAAAGACCTTTGAACTGGCTTATACGAGAGCTATTTACCATGTAGCCGGAGGAGGCAATCATATTACAATTGCCTCCAACATGAATTCAATAATTAAGAAGAAAAGTAAAGTTTAGAAAATGATAGAAACAAATAAATATATGACTCCTAAGCAAATTGTTGCCGAGTTAGATAAATATATAATTGGTCAAAATGATGCGAAGCGTAATGTGGCCATTGCATTAAGAAATCGCTGGCGCAGAATGAGCGTGACCTCAGAGATTAAAGATGAGATTATCCCCAATAATATCCTGATGATCGGAGCCACAGGTGTAGGTAAGACTGAAATAGCGAGAAGATTAGCCAAAATAGCTGATGCTCCTTTTACCAAGGTAGAGGCGAGTAAATTCACAGAAGTGGGTTATGTAGGTAGGGACGTAGAAAGCATGGTCCGCGATCTAGTAGAACAGGCAGTGAGTTTGGTGAAAGCCAGTAAGAAAGAGGAAGTGAAGGAGAAGGCTATGGAAATTGTTGAAAGCTTGATTCTTGATACACTCATACCGCCGATTAAAGAAAATCACAAGACTCCAATGACTGTGCTTGATGGTGATAGCGAGCCAAAATCTGATCAGGAGTTAAATGAAAGGACTCGTGAGCGATTCCGTGAGAAGTTAAGAAGCGGGGAGTTGGATGATCGTAAAATTGAAGTTAACGTGAAGCAGCCCAGTGCCGGAGGTGTTGGCATGGTTGGTGGAGGCATGGTCGATGAAGTTTCGATGATGAACCTTCAGGAGATGATTGGTGGAATGTTGCCAAAGAAAAACAAGAAGAGAAAAGTAACCATTGGAGATGCCAGAAGAATATTGCTCGAAGACGAATCCGCCAAATTGATAGACATGGATGAAGTGAAAGAAGAAGCCATCCTAAAAGCAGAAAGTACCGGAATAATATTTATTGATGAAGTGGACAAGATTGCCGGTGGAAAAGGATCCGGTAGTGGTCCTGATGTAAGCCGGGAAGGTGTTCAACGAGATATGCTTCCCATTGTAGAAGGAAGTGCCGTCAATACGAAATATGGCATAGTAAACACGGACCATGTGCTATTTATTGCGGCGGGAGCCTTCCACTTTGCAAAACCTTCGGATTTGATTCCAGAACTCCAGGGACGCTTCCCGATCAGAGTAGAATTACAAAATCTGACTAAAGATGATTTTCTCAGAATATTGAAAGAACCAAAGAATGCTCTAACCAAACAGTATGAGGCATTATTTGAGGCTGAAGAGGTAAGTCTTGTGTTTCAGGATGAAGCTTTAGTAGAAATTGCTGAGATAGCCTTCAACATCAACAGTGAAATGGAAAACATAGGTGCGAGGCGATTACATACTGTTGTAAGTCATTTGTTAAATGACTTTCTGTACGACATGCCAGATGAGATTGTGCCGAATGCAAAAATTTCGATTACAAAAAAGATGGTTCAGGAGCACTTGTCTGAATTGGTAAATGACAAAGATTTAAGTCAGTACATCCTGTAGACATACACTACTGCTGCCGAATAGCCTCTACAGGATCCATTCTGGCTGCAGTAGCGGCTGGAATAATTCCTGAGAGTGTTCCCACTACCGCCGAAACGCCCAGGCCAATCATAATGTTGATGAGACTTAAAACGATGTCAAGAGTGCCTAACTCAATGTAGCTGAGTAGATAGACAAGAAAAATTCCCAGTGACCCGCCAATAAGGCTGAGGAAAATTGACTCAAATAGGAATTGTGATAGAATGAAATAATTTTTCGCACCCAGTGACTTTTGAATGCCAATAATTGAGGTCCTTTCTTTAACCGAAACGAACATGATATTGGCAATACCAAACCCACCGACCAGGATAGAGAACCCCCCAATAACCCATCCTCCCCACCAGAGTGCCTTGAAAGTAGACCCAATAAAGTTGGAAACTGCTTCTGGCCGATTAAGTGCAAAGTCATCTATTTCCTTAGGTTTGAGGCCTCTCTTTCTTCTCATCAATTCTCGCAATTCTCCTTCAAGATTCAATAACCCAGCATCGTTCTCAAGCCCTTTTACTGAAATGGAACTTCCAATTCCTCGTCGTTTCCCGGCATAATATTGTTTCAGGAAAGACTTATAGGGAACAAAGACCGCCTCATCATTACTTCCGGCTCCAAAAATACTTTCTCCCTCCCTCTCGAGAACTCCAATTATATGGTAATTGAGTCCTTTAATTTTTATTTCTTTACCAATAGCCGATTCAAATGAAAACAACTCCTCTTTTACTTTGTCCCCAATGATGGCCACATTTCGAGCCCTCTCCGTGTCCTGGTCTGTAAAATAGCGTCCTTCAAGGATTGGCGTTTCAAAAACATCCTTGTAGCCATAGCTGACCCCGACAAGATTGTTCCCCGAACTGCTATTGCTATTTCGTTTTAGTGGAACATTATCTCTCACAGAAACAATAGTAATGCCCCTCATATTTTTCACATTCTCCTCCAAAAACTCAAATTCGTCATAGTCTGGATTCGGTCGTTTTATATACTTCCACCAGGGATAGGGACCTCCAAACCCATAAGGCCATTTGTCAACATTGATGTTATCAGAGCCAAGAAAATCAAGACTATCTTTAATATTTCTTTCCAATGAATCAACTACCGTGAAAACAGCTATTATGGCAAATATTCCTATGGTAACACCTAACAATGAAAGTGTTGTTCGGAGTAAATTCGCCCTAAGTGCCGTCCATGCGAAATCAAAACTCTCCCAAATTTGCCTTATGAATTTGACCCACTGCATCATACTTACGCTAATTTAAATGATAACACTTGCCCATTCCTTAAATTACTTATCTTTGCGCCTCTTTTTATCACCCCAATCATTCATTTAATACCGTAATATTAAACATGAAGTTATCAGAATTTAAATTTGACCTCCCATCTGGCTTATTAGCCCTTTATCCGGCAGAAAATAGAGACGAATCACGTCTCATGGTTATTCATAAGGATACCGGAGAAATTGAGCATAAAGTTTTTAAAGACGTCGTTGACTACTTCGACGACGGAGACACCTTTATTGTTAACAACACTAAAGTTTTTCCAGCTCGTTTACGTGGAAATAAAGAAAAAACTGGTGCGAAAATAGAAGTATTTCTACTTCGCGAGTTGAACAAAGAAATGCATTTATGGGATGTATTAGTAGATCCTGCCCGAAAAATAAGAGTTGGCAACAAACTTTATTTCGGTGAGGGAGAATTAGTAGCAGAAGTAATTGATAACACAACCTCAAGGGGTAGAACAATTCGATTCCTCTATGAAGGACCAGATGACGAGTTCGACGGTCTAATTGATACATTAGGAGAGACGCCTCTTCCGAAGTACATCAAGCGTAAAGCAGAGCCTGAAGACAGAGAGCGATTCCAAACCATTTTCGCAAAACATAGTGGTGCTGTTGCAGCTCCTACGGCTGGACTTCATTTCACCAAACAATTGATGAAGCGATTAGAACTGAAAGGAATTGATGTAGGCACAATTACACTTCACATTGGCCTTGGAACTTTTCGCCCTGTCGATGTAGAAGACCTCACGAAGCATAAAATGGATTCAGAGAACTTCAAAGTTTATCCCGAAACAGTTGAAATGGTCAACGCAAGGCTTGATAGCAAGAAGCGCATCTGCTCTGTTGGGACTACAGTGATGCGGTCACTCGAATCAGCTGTTTCAGCTAATAACCGGCTCAAGGAGAATCAGGGGTGGACAGATAAGTTTATTTTTCCTGAATACGAATTCAAGATTTGTAATGCACTGATTACTAATTTTCATATGCCGGAAAGCACCTTGTTGATGATGGCTTGTGCCTTTGGAGGTTATGATTTGGTGCGAGAGGCTTATCAAATTGCAATCAAAGAAAAGTATAGATTTTTCAGTTATGGCGATGCCATGTTAATTGTCTAAGAACCTGTGGCGTACTGTAGTTGAATAAGCTACACCTATGAAAAATTATGCATTAATAGTAGCTGGTGGTGTTGGTCGACGGATGGAATCGGAGACACCAAAGCAGTTTCTCAATATCGGTGGCCAGCCTGTTTTGATGCATACTATTACCACTTTTTATCAGTATGACCACAACATGGAGATTATACTGGTATTACCTCATTCTCATTTCAGTCAATGGACTGAACTTTCACTAATACATGATTTCGATGTTCCACATCGCATGGTAGGTGGCGGCTCCACCAGATTTCATTCAGTCAAAAATGGGTTGGATTCTATCAATGGCGATGGTGTAGTTGCCATCCATGACGGTGTCAGGCCATTGGTTGAATTAAGCATTATAAAGAATGGCTTTGAGGTGGCTAACAAAGAAGGAAATGCTGTGGTCTCTATAGAGCTAAAGGACAGCCTGCGTCACTTAAAAGGGCAACTCAGCAAATCTATTGACAGAATTGCCTATAGAGCTATCCAAACTCCGCAAACATTTAAAATTTCTGAAATAAAGAAAGCCTATAATATTGAATATCAGGAATCAATTACTGATGATGCGTCAGTGGCTGAATTGGCAGGTCAAAGGATAAACCTCATCGAGGGCAGTTATCGTAACATAAAAATTACAACAATGGAAGATTTGGTGATTGCTGAAGCTTTGCTTAAAAGCAAATAAAAAATCCGAAGCTTTAACCCCGGACCATTACCGTTGAGAATTTCAGTATTAGCACCTAATACTCATCCTCATTGAAGAAGAAATCTTCTTTAGTTGGATAGTCAGGCCAAATTTCCTCGATATTCTCATAAGGTTGACCATCATCTTCCAATTCCTGAAGATTTTCGACTACTTCCAAAGGGGCACCCGAACGAATTGAATAGTCAATTAATTCGTCTTTTGTAGCTGGCCAGGGAGCATCTTCCAGATAAGAAGCAAGTTCTAATGTCCAATACATTTTTATATAATATTAAAAGGAGTTTTCAAATTGGGTGCAAAAATAATTTTTCAACGCAATTATCAAACAATTCCTCGTCTTATCTATCCCACTTAACTAATTAAAGGTTGCATGAGGTTAAAAGATTTTGCTCTAAACTGCAATGTTCGTCTTTTAGTATAATTAATCAGACGGTATAATTAATCAGACGGTTTGGCCGTGCCAAATAATTCAAGGCAATTAGAAAATTTTGATAATGTCATTAAATATTACAAATACCATCAGGCCCAGTAACAAAACCATGCCTACTTTTTGAGCACCTTCAAGAAACTTGTCAGAAGGTTTTCTTCCTGAGACTATTTCAAAAGTTAAGAACATTACATGGCCACCGTCCAAAGCTGGAATGGGGAGTAAATTCATGAATGCAAGGACCATTGATAGCAGACCAGTCAATTTCCAGAATCTCGACCAATCCCAAATACCTCCAAACATTTGGGCAATGCCAATAGGACCAGCTAATGATTTACTTGGGTTAATTTCACCTCTGAACATTTTTCCAAAGCCTCTGATAGAAGTGAAGACTACACCAAAGGCTTGGTTAGTTCCGTGTGAGATAGACTCAGTCACCGAAAATTCTCTATAGGATAGCTCCACCAAGATATCCGCTTCAAAGCCAATAGTACCCTCCTCAGAGACCATAAAATTCAGGGTAGTCTCCTCTCCATTTTCTTTCTTAACGACGGCCTCTATTTCTTTACCTGCATTATCACTGAGCGATGATTTAAATTCATTGAAGTATTTGATTTCAGTGTTATTCACACTGCTAAATTCGTCCCCAGTTTCCAGGCCACCATCTTCTGCAGGGGTGCCAAAGGCAACTCTTCCAACTTTAAATGGGGTTCTGGGCTCGATAAAAGGAACAGCCTGATTTTTGTCGGTCATTCGGTCAATGAAGTCTCCGGGGATTTTAACTTCAAATGTTTGCCCATCTCTATTTACAGTGTAATAGCTATTATCACCTAGTAAAACGTCAGGACTTCTCAAATCAGAATATTTTTGGTAATCCTTACCATTTATTTCCAAAATCCTGTCTCCTGTTTTTAGGCCAATTTGTTCGGCCAATTCAAATGCAACCAAGCCATGCTTGTTGAATTCCTCTTTTGAAATGTAAGATTCTCCATTGGAGTAGGCCAGAGAGATGTAGATGAACATGCCAGTGATGACATTCACAATTATCCCTCCCAACATGACAATGAGGCGCTGCCAAGCCGGTTTTGCTCTGAATTCCCAAGGTTGCGGTTCTTCAGGGAGACTTTCTGTGTCCAAAGATTCATCGACCATTCCTGAGATTTTAACAAATCCCCCGAGTGGAATGGCTCCAATGGAATATTCTGTTTCGCCATATTGAAAACCCCAGATTTTAGGGGGGAATCCAATCGAAAATTTTTCTACCCGCATTCCAAAAAATTTGGCAGCCAGTAGGTGACCCCCTTCATGCAAACCCACTAAAATCGATAAACCCAGCATCAACTGGGCTGTCATTATTAATCCTTCCATTAATTAATTATCTCAAATGCTTTAATTCTTGTTTCTTTATCGGTATTAACGTAATCCTCCAAATTTGGGGTTGGAATAAATGGCACTTTCGCCAAACAAGTTTCTACCACTTCAGACATTCCCAGGAAGCTCACTTTATCATTTAAAAACTGTGAAACGACCACTTCATTGGCTGCATTAAGTACACATGGACTATTGCCACCATTTCTAAGTGCTTCGAAAGCCAACCCAAGATTACGAAAAGTTTCCATATCGGGTTGCTCAAATGTTAATTCTGGACAATCTGTGAAGTTGAATCTTGGATAATCTGTCTTAAACCGACCTGGATATGACAAGGCAAATTGTATTGGCACTCTCATATCCGGCAGTCCCATTTGGGCTTTAATTGAGCTGTCTTCGAATTGGACCAAGGAATGGATAATTGCTTGCGGGTGAACCACAACTTCGACCTGGTCCATCCTAAGGCCAAACAACCACTTGGCTTCAATTACTTCCAGACCCTTATTCATCAGTGATGCCGAGTCAATGGTAATCTTGGTGCCCATGTCCCAATTGGGATGTTTCAGGGCTTGTTCCTTTTTCACATCCTTAAGGAATTCTATACCCTTTCCTCTGAATGGACCACCTGAGGCTGTAAGGATGATTTTTTCGACTGGATTATGAAATTCACCAACCAGGCACTGGAATATAGCCGAGTGCTCTGAGTCTACCGGGTAAATGTTAATTCCTTTGTCTCTTGCTAAACTAGTTATGAGCTCACCAGCTACCACAAGAGTCTCCTTATTAGCCAGTGCAATATTTTTCCCGCTCTCAATTGCTTTAATTGTTGGTAGTAATCCTGCATAACCTACGAGAGCAGTCAGTACAATGTCTATGGTGTCCATTTGCACTACGTCTTCTAATGCTTGCTCACCAGCATAGACTTTTATATCCAACGTAGAGAGTGCCTCGTTAACGATGTTATAATGGTCATCATTCATAATCACCACCACATTGGGATGGTAATACCGTGCTTGTTCAATCAACAGCTCAAAATTGTTCATGGCCGTCAGCACCTCTACTTCAAAACGTTCATGGTTTTTTTGAATAACATCCAATGCTTGAGTGCCAATCGAGCCTGTTGACCCCAGTATTGCTATACGTTTTTTAGTACTATCGTTCACCTTATATTGATTTGATAGGGTGAGAGATGATTTGATAGGGTGAGAGATCATTGGCAATGTCTCTGCCATTAGAAAGGCGAGGAGCTTTATTTTGACCTCCAAGTTTACCTTTCGTCTTCATGAAATCGATAAACGCATTCTTTCTTAAGCAGATAATGTCAAGGCTCCTCAGGACATTCCCGGTAATCAGGTCGTCATAATAGCTGTTCAAGGATTGTAGATTTTTATTCAACTTCTCGGTGAAGGTCGTCAAATTGGATGGAGAAGTGGCAAATTCGATGAACCATTCGTGCAAAGGTAAACCTTCTGAGGGGTTGACATTAGGAGCTACCGTAAATTCAGTTAACTCAACTTCAGGAAACTCTTCGCAGGTCAAACGCATGGCTCTTTCCACTTCCTCTCCTATGACATGTTCACCAAATGCGGAAATAAAGTGCTTGATTCGGCCTGTTACAATCAGGCGATAGGGGTGTGTTGAAACGAATTTGACCGTATCACCAATAGAATAGCCCCATAGACCTGCGTTGCTATTAATTATAAGCGCATAATTAACACCAATCATCACCTCTCCAATAGATAGTCTTGTCGGATTTTCATTGTAATACTCCTCAGCGGGAATGAATTCGAAGAAGATCCCGCTATTTAAAAGAATGAGTAGTCCTTCCTCTGTTTGAGTATCCTGATAAGCAATAAATCCCTCTGATGCCGGGTAAGTTTCGATGGAATCAATCGCGAATCCAATACTTTCAATTAATTGATTCCGATAGGGTTCAAAGTTGACGCCTCCATAAATAAAAAGTGAGAAATTAGGGAACAACTCTTTGATCTTTTTACCTGACTTTTTACTAAGTCGATCAAAATACATCTGTACCCACGGTGGAATTCCTGAAATCAGACGCATATCCTGGTCTATCGTTTCATCCACCACGGTATCGACTTTTTGCTCCCAATCCTCAATACAATTGGTCGTGTAGGAAGGCAGTTGATTAGACCTCAGCCATTGAGGAATATGGTGATTTACCAAACCAGAGAGTCTACCTGTTTTGATGCCAGCATTTTCTTCAAGTACCGGGCTTCCGGAGAGAAAAATCATCTTTCCGTCAAGCATTTCAGCATTACCAGTTTGGTGTACATACTGAAAAAGGGCATTGCGGGCACTGTTGATATGATTAGGTATTGAGTCTTTAGTAATAGGTATGTACTTAGTTCCCGAGGTCGTACCTGACGTTTTGGCAAAATATTCTGGTTTGCCGGGCCAGAGTACATCAACGTCGCCGTCCAAAATCTTTTTTACGTAGCCGCTGAATTCCTCATAATCTCTAATTGGAACCCGTGATTTAAAATCATTGTAGTCATTGATCTGAGAAAAACTGTGATCATTACCAAATTGAGTGTTTTCGGCTTTTCTAACTATTCGTTCTAACGTCTGAGTTTGTTCAGCCACCGCATTTGCCGCCCACTTTTTGGTGGAGCGGTCAATGTAAGCTGCGAATGGCTTTCCAAGAAGAGAACGGATGCTCATGAAATGGAATTTGAGCCCGCAAAAATAGCCAAAGACACTCCTAAAACCTACATAGCCTATAAGTTGGAACAAGGTGTCAATTTGGCATTGTACTCGTTAAATATTGTCAAATAATGGAAATCTGCATGAAGTTTGAGCATCCTAATTGTTCAATAATGGGTTATTTCCTGTAAATATCTATTACAAATAGTTTGTTATGAAGAATTTATTACTAATAGTCGCTGTCTCTATGGTCTCTGGCTTTTTTGGTGCCTACTTATTCAAAAGTTATCAGACTGGGAAAACAAACGATTCCATTTCTTATAATGTGCCGACTCAGGCGGGTTATTATAGGGACACCCCAATTATTGCGGCACCTGAACCAACTAAAGAAGCTCTATTAGAAGATGATTTTGTGGTGGCTGCTAGTGAGAGCAGGGCGAGTGTAGTATTTATCAAAACGCTCAATGAGAGAGAATATCGCCGCGGTGGATGGCTCGATTGGTTTTTCGAAGGAGGATCAAGTCAACAACAAATTGGGGGTGGTTCTGGTGTGATCTATTCTCAAGACGGATACATTATTACCAATAATCATGTGATTGACCAGGCTGATGTCATTGAGGTCATATATGGGAAACGTACGTACAAGGCAACTCTCATTGGGACAGATCCCTCTACTGACCTGGCAGTAATTAAGGTTGAATCAGAAGGACTTCCAAGTATTTCAAGAGGGAGCTCTGAAGAGGTTAGAATTGGTGAATGGGTTTTGGCTATTGGTAATCCTTTCAACCTTAATTCGACAGTAACGGCAGGCATAGTGAGTGCCAAGGGACGTAATATCAACCTCCTTAGAGACAAATTTCCCATAGAATCTTTTATCCAAACTGATGCAGCAATTAACCCGGGAAATAGCGGAGGTGCACTTGTCAACAGGAAGGGGGAGCTGATTGGAATTAATACGGCAATATTATCAAAAACGGGCTCTTATGCTGGGTATGGTTTTGCTGTACCTGTCAACATAGTTTCTAAAGTTGTTAAAGACTTAATTGAATATGGAGAAGTACAAAAGGCTTTCTTTGGGGCGGATTTTCATGATTTGAATAGTGAAATAGCTGAAAGTCTTGATATTGAGTCGCTGGACGGTGTCCTTCTCACACGAGTTCAAAGTGGTGGTGCTGCGGATAAGGCAGGTTTGGATGAAGGTGATGTCATGGTCAAAGTGAATGGTGAGATTGTTGATAGCAGCACACGCATTGAAGAACTTTTGGCGAATAGTTATCCTGGCGATAGAATGAGTGTTAGGGTTAGAAGAGGAGATAAGGAACTAACCAAGACAGTTGAATTGACCAATATCGAAGGGACAACAACCCTGATTAAGAGAGATATCTATATGTCTGAAGCGTTAGGGGTAGAATTCGAAGTGGTTCCTAAAGTTGAAAGGGATTTGATGGGAATTGAATCAGGAATAAAAGTGGCCAAGATTCATCGAGGTGCATTTTCACAGCTCGATATCCCTGAAGGGTTTATCATAACTCATATTAATGGGACTGTTCTATCAGATTCAAAAGAATTATCCACAATCTTGGATAAAATACGGGGAAGAGTAATTATTGAAGGTGTTAGTAAAGGTGGTAGGAGAGTATATTATCCTTACTACTTCAGATAACCAAGATCAGACCAACGCTCTCATTTTCATGCGTTTTTTCAAATCCTCCATCTTGTGTCTGAAATTGGCATTGGTATCAATCATATCATTTACTGATTGAACCGCATGAATGACAGTGCTGTGGTCTCTACCGCCAAAGTGAGAGCCTATTGATTTCAGCGAATGATTGGTGTAATCCTTTGCGAAATACATGGCCACTTGCCTGGCAATCACCACTTCTTTCTTTCTGGTCTTAGCCTTTAAATCTTCCACCGGTATCTTAAAGTAATCTGAAACCGTTTTTTGGATGTAGTCGATTCCTACTTCACTGTCAATATCTCGAACCAGATTCTTCAAAATCTGCTTGGCCAGCTCCAGGTCTACCTCTTTTTTCATTAATGACGCATGAGCTACCATGGAGACAAGAACACCTTCCAACTCGCGAATATTGGTATCAACTGAGTAGGCTACATACTCCACCACTTCTTCTGGAAGAATAAGTCCGTCAGATTGCATTTTTCTGGTAATGATAGCTACTCTTGTTTCGAAATCTGGATGCTGAAGATCAGCAGTCAGACCCCATTTGAAACGAGAGACCAATCTTTCCTGAAGCCCTTTTAATTCGATCGGAGGGCAATCAGATGTCATCATAATTTGCTTGCCAGATTGATGTAGATGATTGAATATGTGGAAGAATATTTCTTGTGTCTTTTCCTTATCACGAAAGAATTGGACATCATCTATTATTAGTACGTCGACATTCAAGTAGTAATTGGAGAATTCCTGAGCGTTGTGGTTCTTCAAGGCATCAATGAACTGGTTAATGAACTTTTCCGAGGAAACATAAAGCACAAATTTTCCTGGATGATTTTCCTTAATTGAATTACCGATAGCTTGAACCAGGTGAGTCTTGCCCAGACCAACGCCGCCATAGAGCATCAATGGATTGAATGAAGTTACTCCAGGCTTCTTTGCGACAGCATATCCAGCGGCACGGGCCAATCGATTACAATCTCCTTCTATATAGTTGTCAAATACATACCCGGAATTCAGGTTGCTACTTTGGTCATGGAGACCAATGCCTCTTAAAGAGAAGGGATTAAAATCCTTTATACTGTTACCATTATGTTTAGAAGAGTGATTTGCCGGAATATTTACTGATAAGGGCCGATTGGCAGCATTACCCTTATCAACGATCACAGAATATTCCAATCTTGCCAAAGGGCCAATTTCACGTGTTAATGCCTGTTTGAGCAAATGGACGTAGTTATCCTCCAGCCATTCATAAAAGAACTGACTTGGTACCTGAATAGTAAGTACCTGATTATTAAGATTTAACGCTACAATAGGACTAAACCACGTCTTAAAACTCTGTTCATTGACGTTTTTCTTAATAAATTGCAAACAATTCTCCCAGACCTGCTGATGCATAGGCAATAAAAATTAGGAAAGTTGACCAGTTAATAGACCCTTTTTTATTAGAGGGACATCAAATTTGCCTAAAAATAAATTAAGAAAAAAATGGCTTTACTATTGACATTTTTAAATTCCAGTATAGTCCAATTGAAGAGCCATATTATTTCAATTTTCTTTAAAAAATACAATTTTAAATTCCAGCCTCAATGAAAGTGTTCGGATAACAATTTGTAATTAAAATACCACTTTTTGACCAATAATCGGGTAACTTTGGTAATGCTTTATTAACATAAAATTGTGTGAATCAATCATTTGATTTAAGTCCCTTTGAGAAGCACTCGAAAGATGAGTGGGCTAAAAAGGTTACTTCAGAATTGAAGGATGATAATTCGACTGATTCTTTGAAATGGCAGCATGAAAAAGGTATGCCGATTGAGCCTATCTATTTTGAAGAAGATTCCCCTATCAGCACATTTCAGAATTTGAAGGAAGGGATCAACAATGATTGGGCTAACCTCTCTTCCATAGATTGCTTTTCAGGTGAGTTGAAGAACAATGTGACTACAGTATCAAATTTTTGCGATGGTTTTCAATTGGATTGTAAAAATGAGTTTCAATTACCAAGGGATATGGGAGCTGTTTTCGAAAGCAAGAAACAGACACATTTCAAAAACCTTAATCCCGAAACCCTTAAGAACATTGGCCCGATAATGTCCGCTGATCATTTTGGGACTTTAGGTATGCATCCGCTCAAAGCGAGTTCGTCATTGTCTGACGCAAAGAGTGATGTGATTCAAGTCCTGGAGAGTAAAAACACTTTTTTTCAAAAGTTCTCCAGTATAATTATTCCGGGAAACGAATTCGTGGACCTTGGAGCAAGCATCTCTCAGGAAATAGGGATTTCCCTGGCCCTGTTCGTTGAATACTATGAACTATTGGGAATTGTCGGAGTTGCTAAAGATGCTATTGCAAGTGAAATTGAACTGTCAACTTCAATCGGGCAGGATTTTTTTCATGAAATAGCCAAATTAAGAGCTTACAGGAATTTAATAGTTGCCATTCAGAACAGCTTTGGGATTGAACAATTTAGAACCAGGATTAACACCTCTACCTCCTTGAGGTATAAGACATGTATTGAGTCCAACAATAATCTCATTCGTAATACAGTGGAAGGATTGGCTGCCGTAATTAGTGGATGTGATAGCTTGTGCATCCATCCAACTGACGATACATCAAGCACTAGGAGGACGGCTTTAAATGTTTCGAATCTATTGAAGGAGGAAGCTTTTTTAGGCCGAGTTGTTGACCCGTCAGCGGGTTCATATTATATCGAAAAGTTAACGGAGATAATTTCTGAACAGGGGTGGCTGTTTTTCCAGGCCATTGAAAAGCAGGGTGGATATCTGCAGGCCATGTCTAAAGGCTGGATTGATGAACAGATTTCGCTAAATCGCGAGTGGTTAATAGAACGTGTAGAAGATAGCTCTATTAAACTGGTAAATGTTAATAAGCACAAAAAGGAAATGGATAGTCAAGATTCTAATCTCTTTGAGTCTGAAATTTTTCGTTTAGCCACAACTCAAGAAAAGAAGAGTAAATGAGGCCCGATTTTGGAAATATTGGATGGAGGAGCAATAATCCTGCAAGAGGAGATGGGAATAAAAGTAAGCACTCATGGAATACAGCTGAAAATATCAGCATAAAATCTTTGTACGAAAAGATTGATACAAAAGATAGCTTGCATCTTGGCTTTGGGGCTGGTGATCCTCCATTTCTGCGAGGCCCTTATGCAACAATGTACACTCAAAGGCCCTGGACAATCAGGCAATATGCAGGATTTTCAACGGCAGAAGAATCTAATGCCTTTTATAGGAGAAATCTGGCGGGAGGTCAAAAGGGTTTATCTGTTGCATTTGACCTGCCAACTCACCGTGGCTATGATTCGGACCATGAAAGAGTGGTTGGAGATGTGGGCAAAGCTGGTGTTGCGATAGATTCCATTCTTGATATGAAGACATTGTTTAATGGCATACCATTGGATCAAATGTCTGTTTCTATGACCATGAATGGAGCAGTAATACCAATCATGGCATTCTACATTGTAGCTGCCGAAGAGCAGGGAATAAAACCAGAGATGCTCTTGGGAACAATTCAGAATGATATTTTAAAAGAATTCATGGTCAGGAATACTTTCATTTATCCTCCGAAACAATCCATGAGGATTGTTGAAGATATTTTTAAATATACCTCTGAGAAAATGCCGAAATTTAATTCCATTAGCATCAGTGGATATCATATGCATGAGGCGGGAGCTCCTGCTGATTTGGAATTGGCTTACACTTTGGCTGACGGGTTGGAATACGTACGATCTGGCTTGAATACGGGTCTCAAAATCGATGATTTTGCACCCAGGTTGTCCTTTTTTTGGGGAATAGGTATGAATCATTTCATGGAGATAGCTAAGATGAGAGCCGCACGTGTTTTGTGGGCGGCGATGGTCAAGCAATTTGACCCGGAAAATCCGAAGTCCATGGCTTTGCGAACCCATTGCCAAACCTCTGGCTGGAGTCTGACTGAACAAGATCCTTATAATAATGTGGCCCGAACAACCATAGAAGCACTGTCGGCAGTTTTGGGTGGTACACAATCTCTACACACCAATGCACTTGATGAAGCCATGACTCTACCCACAGATTTTTCTGCTGGAATAGCCAGAAATACTCAGCTTATTTTACAGGAAGAAACCAATATCACCAAGGTTGTAGATCCATGGGGTGGCTCTCATTATGTTGAATACTTGACCAGTCAACTGATCAATAAGGCCTGGGGCCATATTCGGGAGATTGAAAAAATGGGAGGAATGGCGTCAGCGATTGATTCAGGATTTCCAAAAATGAGAATTGAAGAGGCTGCCACCAAAAAGCAGGCAAAAATTGATTCTGGTAAGGAAATTATAGTTGGCGTAAATAAATTCAAGTCAATGGAAAATACTGAAATTGAAGTTTTAGATATAGATAATACTACAGCTCGTGAAAGTCAGATTCACAGGTTGAAGGATTTAAAGGAGTCAAGGGACACTACGGAGGTCACCACAGCATTGGGGAGAATTGAGCAATGTGCAGACAATGGTGAAGGAAATTTACTTGATCTGGCTGTTGACGCAGCTCGAAAAAGAGCTACTTTGGGTGAAATCTCCATGGCTATGGAGAACGCTTTCGGGCGTTATGAGGCGGTAACACGATCAATAAGTGGCGTATACCAACGAGAAGTGGAAGACAACGAATTATATATCAAAGCGAGGAGAATGGCAGACAATTTTGAAGAATTGGATGGTAGACGCCCCCGGATATTAGTTGCCAAGATGGGTCAGGATGGCCATGATCGCGGATCAAAAATCATTGCCACTAGTTTTGCAGACTTAGGCTTTGATGTTGATATTGGTCCACTTTTTCAAACACCCAGGGAAGTTGCAAAGCAAGCCATAGAAAATGATGTCCATATTGTTGGAATCTCAAGCTTGGCCGCAGGTCATAAGTCATTAGTTCCCCAATTGATAACGGATTTGAAAGAATCGGGTAGAGACGATATAATGGTCGTTGTTGGTGGTGTTATTCCTAAACAGGACTACCAATTTCTATATGACAAAGGGGTCGGATGTATTTTTGGTCCAGGAACTGTTATTGCTTCAGCAGCTATAGAAGTTTTGGAGAAACTTCAAGATTAACAGACCCTATTGTTTTTTCATTTAATGGAACAACATAATGGCTTTTGAGACTGTGATCCACAGTTATAATCAATCGTAACAAATTGTATTATTGGATAAAATCAGTAATGATATTGATTGTTGGGTAAAACGAATCCAAATTTGAACCGAGTGTAAATATTATAGATTTTTAAATTTCAATGAGATATCTATTTTTTCTCTCAAAGAAGCTCGCATACTTGTCAGGGGACAGGGCCGGAGTCATCGCACAAACGACGTTGAGAATGGCACTAAATAAATAGTTTTTAAATCAAAGGAAGTTTGGCAGTTTTATCCACAAAATGAGCGGGTTATCCACAAAAATATATTTTATTGATATAACTTACTGTTAATCAGAGATGTAATATGGTATATTTAAATGAAATATTTGTGGATAAGTGATAAGGCGTTGATACTATTTACTTAAGAGCGATATTTGATTATGATCCTCCCTTTGTCAATCTAGGATGATATAATTTATGATTTACTCTCGATTTTGACGAATTAATTTTTGCCGATAGGCATTGAAAATACGTGATTTGGAAACAAAACCAAGATATTTGCCATCATCAATCACAGGTAAGTTCCAGGCTTGAGTCAATTCGAACTTACTCATGACTAATTGCATTTTTTCATGAGTAGAAATACTAACTGGCGGCTGTTGCATAATAGTCTCAATTAGAATTAACTCCTGTTTATCGGCATCAAACATTATTTCCCTGATGTCGTCCAGCGTCACAATTCCGGCCAACCCTCCTTCTTCATTGACAACAGGAAAAATATTTCTTTTTGACTTCCTCACCAGTTTTACTAGATCACTTAGTGTGGCCTCGGGTTCAATGGTTAACAAATCCCTCTCAATGATTTTATGGAGGTTAATCAGGCTTAGAACTTGTTTATCCTTATCGTGTGGTATTAGATCTCCTTTTTCGATCAGGCGCTTGGTATAAATGGAATACTTTTCGAAGTAGGAGATAGTACTAAAGGAGATGGCAGAAACCAGCATTAACGGAACAAAGAGTGTATAGCCACTGGTAATTTCGGCAATTAAAAATATTGCGGTCAGTGGGGCATGTAAAACACCGCTGAGAATTCCACACATTCCAACTAATGTAAAGTTCGAAGCACTGACATTTGCAGTTGGGAAAACAAAGTTGAGAACGGTTGATGTAAAATATCCAGCCACTCCTCCAATAAAAAGTGATGGTGCGAAAATTCCACCGCTGCCGCCTGAACCAATTGTTAAAGCAGTAGCAATTGGTTTAATCAAAAGTACAGCAAAGAGAAAAAGCATTAGGACCAAGAGATTATCACTCATTCCATAAAAAAAACTTCTTAGGAAGACATCCTGCTCCTGACCATTTAGCAAGAGTTTTATGGTCTCATATCCCTCACCATAAATGGGCGGAAATGTCAAAATGACTATGGCTAATCCGAGTCCGCCAATAAATGCTCGTGTGAAGTCATTTTGAACCTCACCTATCTTTTTTTCCAGTGATAATATGACCCTTGTTACATAAAGAGAGATAATTCCACAAAATAAACCAAGTAAAATATAGAAAGGAACATCTGCTGCCGTGAAAGAGTCAGTAAGTTTAAAAGAGAACAAAATTTCATCTCCTAATAAAACTGTCGAGATTAGCGATCCAGTAACTGATGCAATTAATAGAGGAATAAATTGTGCAATGGTAACATCGGTCAGCATCACTTCAATGGCGAAAATAACTCCAGCTATTGGTGAGTTAAAAATTGCTGATATTGCTGCAGCTGATCCGCAGCCAATTAATACAGTACGTTTTTTATAATCCAGATGGACAAGCTGACCAATGTTGGACCCAATGGCGGATCCTGTTACCACGATAGGTGCCTCGAGCCCCACCGAGCCTCCCAAACCAACAGTAATGGCACTTGTTATCATTCTGGAATACATCTTGACCGGCTCGATAATGCTGGATCTTTTGGATATTCTGTATAAGACACTTGTAATTCCATGCCCTAACTTTTCTTTCAGGAAGTATCGGGCGATTGAGGCCGTGATTAAGATGCCGATTAATGGTAGAAATAGATACAGGTAATTGACATTCGCAATATCCATACCCGCTTCAAGAAATCGTTGAATATAATGGACAGTGGTTTTTAGGATAACGGCTGCAAGGCCAGCAAAAAGTCCAATCAGCCCACTTGCAACCAGCAGAAAATTTTTATCGCTTATGTGCTTAAGACGCCATATAAGAAACTTAACAGGAAGACCGTGTGGCTTCATTCGCCGCTTGATTTGTGGCAGTGCAAATAGGTTGGCAAAAGTAACAGATGAGCTTACAAAGCAACGATTTATATCTATTAACTAACATATAGTGCCAAAATTATTGAAAGAAACGAAGCATTTAAGTGGGGAGAAGATTTTGAATTAATTACTGCAACTTATCCGGGTGCCATGTTTGGACTTGGAAGTGGTGAAAGCTGCCCCGCTCTTCACAATCCGGATTACGATTTTCCAGATGAGCTGATTGATGTTGGTGCCAATCTATTTTATGATACTATTCAACAAATGACACAAAGCACTGATATTCAGCTTTTAATTTGTTATTATATTCCGGTGTAATTAAAAGGAGTAATTGCACTTAGTTCCTTTTTGACCTCTTCTGAAACTTCCAGACCGACCACGAATTCTTGTAAGGCGGACTCTGTGATCTTGCTGTTTTTACGGGTTAAATCTTTTAAAGTTTCATATGGATTTGGGTAACCTTCACGTCTGAGAATTGTCTGAATTCCCTCTGCCACAACTGCCCAGTTTTGTTCGAGATCTGCGTTGATTGCTTTTTGATTTAACTCAAGTTTTCCTATCCCTTTGGCTAATGATTTTAAAGCAAGGAAACTATGTGACAGGGGCAGTCCAGCGTTTCTAAGTACTGTAGAATCAGTCAAGTCACGTTGCAGTCTGGAAATAGGCAATTTTGCAGAAAGATGCTCAAAGAGCGCATTTGCAATACCAAGATTACCTTCAGCATTCTCGAAATCAATGGGGTTAACCTTATGCGGCATGGCAGAAGATCCAACTTCACCTTCTGTTATCTTTTGCTTGAAATACCCCATAGCGATGTATTGCCAAATGTCACGGCTGAAATCTATCAAAATGATGTTGATTCTTTTTAGATTATCAAATAAAGCGGCAAGGTTATCATAATGCTCAATTTGGGTTGTTGGATTACTTCGGTCCAGCCCTAGTGATTTGTGGACAAATCGATCTCCAAATTCGGACCAGTCAATCTCAGGGTAAGCAACATGGTGAGCATTAAAATTACCGGTTGCACCCCCAAATTTTGCTGAATGCGGAACAGTAGACAATAGGGATAGTTGTTTATGAAGTCGTTCAGTGAAAACCTTGATTTCTTTCCCTAATCGCGTGGGTGATGCTGGCTGTCCATGTGTTTTGGCTAACATGGCAATCCCACTCCATTCGTCCGCTAAGTCTTGCAGTGATTTAATTAACTTCTTAATTTCAGGCAAAAGTGTTTTTTCTATTGAATCTTTGACTGATAGAGGTATGGCAGTATTATTAATATCCTGAGAGGTTAATCCAAAATGAATAAATTCTTTTGCACCTCCCATACCCATTTCATCAAACTTCTGCTTCAGGAAATATTCAACCGCCTTGACATCATGATGGGTAATTTTTTCAAAATTCTTAATACTTTGGGCATCCTCTTCATTGAAATTTCTCTCCATAAACTGTAGTAACTGAAACTTTTCACTATCCATCCCGACTAATTGGGGTAGAGGCAGTTGACATAATGCAATGAAATACTCAATTTCTACTTTAAGCCGGTACCGTATTAATGCATATTCAGAGTAGTATTCTGCAAATTCAGAAACCTGATGTCTATACCTACCATCTATCGGTCCTATTGCTGTTAGTTCGTTGAGTTTCATCCAGTGATATAAAATGGGACGCAAGGTAGCTAGTTGAGCCCCGAATAGGAAATGCAATCTTCGGTTTTTACCGTTTATCCTGTGGCTTGGCACCTCTGAACGAAAATCACAAACCGAACATTATTCTGCCCGTAATGGTAATCAATTGGTAATGTTCAGAATCAGGCATTCAAATCATCATCAAACAGAATGAAATTTCAATTACTCTCTTTGTTACTGCTATCAATTAGCATAAGTTCTTTGGCCGGACCAAGTGGTAGAGATAGAGATGCCTATACTTTAAATATTCTTAACCTGAGTTCGATGAATACTGGAATGAATTTTCTGAGAGAAACCCGTGAGGACTCAATAAAGCCTGTAGTTGTGATTAATTTAAAATGTTGAATTTCAAATACTTAATTACGAAATACATGACTCCATCTGAAAATAAAATTACTGAAATTTTCTACCTGGTGGACGATTTTTGCATTCAATTGGACCAATCCAGCAAAAAACACCTTATTGCAATGAGCCCGGGAGAAAGCCTGAGATGAGCTGTTTTTTTTGGCTTCAAGCTTCATATTGTCATGAATGACAAAGGAGAGATACTCCGTTTCGCCATTATTCAGGAGAATGTAGGGGACAAGGGAACCACTCAAAAACAAATCGTTCATCAAGGCCCTCAAGGGAAAGCTATACGCTGATAAAGCCTACATTTCTCAAGAATTGACATTCAGGACATGGATGATGGGCAAACTTCATTACAAACCTTATCTCCGGACTGATTGCTTATTCATTCTTTCCGAAAAAACCAACCATCAAATACCAACCTGTCAAAAGCTCAATAATTACCTGTATTTTAAAATCGAACTCAGGTTTCCAATTCCCTTAACAATATTTTCTCAGCATTAATGGCTTACAACTTCACTGAAAAAAACCTTCAACCAAACTCAACTGTACAGATTCTAAACAGTTTTTCCTGCCTTTATGATCTCTCTTACGCCGAACTCATGTTTATATAAGGAAATGGGACCATTCAAATTTTGTCATGGGTTAAATTAAAGTTAAAGAAATAGTAAGCATAGTATAAAAGTTTGCAAGAAGATTGGAAACCAGTTCAGCTATTCTTCCTAAATTTACTGCAAGTGTAAAATTCAAAAGATGCTTTTAGACTTTGAAAAACCCATTGCTGAACTTGAAGCTAAATTGGCGGATATGAAAAATATTGCTGATGAGAGTGGGGTAGACGTTAGTTCAGCAGCGAAGTCTCTTGAGAAAAGACTCGATGATCTAAAAAAAGATATTTTTGGCAACCTTACCAGATGGCAAAGAGTGCAGTTATCTCGTCACCCTGACCGTCCTTACACACTGGATATGATCTATGAGATCACTGATGAATTTGTCGAACTTCATGGCGACAGGGCGGTAAAGGATGATAAAGCAATGGTTGGAGGATTTGCTACTATAGATAATCATGGTGTTATGATTATCGGCCAGCAAAAGGGCCGTAACACCAAGCAACGGCAAATGAGAAATTTTGGTATGGCTAATCCAGATGGATATAGGAAGGCATTACGTCTCATGAAATTGGCCGAAAAATTCAACAAGCCCATTATTACACTGATTGATACCCCTGGGGCATATCCGGGATTGGAAGCTGAAGAGAGGGGGCAGGGAGAAGCAATAGCAAAGAATTTAAAAGAAATGTTTATGCTCAAAGTTCCTGTAATTTGTATAGTAATAGGGGAGGGTGCCTCTGGCGGCGCGTTAGGTATAGCTGTTGGTGACAGGGTTCTAATGATGGAGAACACTTGGTATTCTGTGATTTCTCCTGAATCATGTTCATCCATTTTGTGGAGAAGTTGGGATTACAAAGAGCAAGCTGCTGAAGCACTGAAGCTTACTGCCAGGGATATGCTTGAAAACGGGCTAATTGATGGAGTTATAAAGGAACCAGTTGGAGGAGCTCATAGAGATGTAAAAAAAGCTGCGGGTGAATTAAAAAACACAATCTTATTTACATTGTCTGAATTGTCAAAACTGAGCCCTGAAAAACGAATCGAAACCCGCATTGAAAAATTCTCCTCCATGGGTGTGTTCAACGAAAATTCAGATAGTAAAATTATGGCGTGACAAAAATTGGACTTGTACTCTCAGGCGGGGGTGCGAGAGGAGTTGCACACCTGGGCGTGTTAAAAGCACTTGAAGAAAATGAAATACCCATAGACTTTTTGTCTGGAACGAGTGCTGGGTCGATTGTTGGTGCTCTTTACGGCTATGGATACTCACCTGTTGAAATTCTTAAGATAACTCAGGATGCAAACGTGCTCAGGCATTTGAGGCCAGCCTTAAATTTTACAGGCCTTATAAAAATGGATAGGATAGCTCAAGTTTTACTAGATTATCTGCCAGGAGACAGCTTTGATGACTTAAAAATTCCATTAACAATTGCTGCCACAAATATTGTTGAAGGGAGAACTCAATATTTCAGTTCAGGAAAATTGGTAAGACCTGTCTTAGCGTCGTCCTGTATCCCGGTGATCTTTAATCCAATCGAGATTGATGGTGTTGAATATGTTGATGGAGGTATAACCAACAATTTCCCCATTGAACCGCTTGAAGATAGCTGTGATGTAATTATTGGTTCTCACACAAATTTCATTGGAGATAATTTTCATGATTTCAATATGAAATCCCTTTTGGAACGTACGATGTTAATTGCAATTAGTGGAAATGTTTACCCAAAACAGGCTAAATGTGATTTGTTCATTGACCCTCCCGATTTAGCGGAATTTACAGGATTTGATGTTAAGAGAATCAAAGATATTTTTAACCTGGGTTATCAATTTACCCTGTCATTATTCGCAGACGATCCGAAATTAAAAAGTCGCTTGCTCACCAGGGGTCATTGATTAGATTTGCTTTATGTTGAATTTATTATTGCGTTGGTTTTGTGGAATTGCATTTAAAGTAACCAACTGGAAAGTGCAAGGTCGGCCACCACATCACTTGGAAAAATTTGTTATGATTGTTGCTCCTCATACAAGCTCAAAAGATTTTTATATTGGAATAGCTGCCAGATCCGTGTGTCATTTGGAGTATGTAAAATTTCTTGGGAAAGTTGAACTTTTTAAGTTTCCCCTAGGGATCTTTATTCGTGCACTTGGCGGCTATCCAGTAGATCGCAGTAAGAATAATAACCTTGTCGATAACGTAGTAGAGATTTTCAAAAGCAAGGATAGATTTTCCATAGCCTTGGCACCTGAGGGCACTCGAAAAAGAGTGAAGAAATTAAGGAGTGGATTTTACCACATTGCAAAGAAGGCCGGCATACCCGTAGTAATTGTGGGATTCGATTTTAAGAGAAAGCTCGTTGATATCTGTGAACCATTCTATCCTACCCAGAATACAGAGGAGGATATGAAATTCATTTGGAACTATTTTACTGGAATTACAGGAGCCAATCCTGAGTTAGGAATTAATTAGATCCGTCGTCAATTTTTTGACTGAACGTTTGCTGCACCGCAAAAGAAAAACCCAGATCTATCCTTGAATCCTTGATGTCTTTGATACTTTCAGGCGGGTAGACTACTATTCTGTCCAGAAAAGATTCCTCAGTCTCTTCCCGCGTATATCCTTGAGAGATATCTAACAGAAGACGGGATACTGTTTTGTCAATGTCAGCTGGTGCAAGCCAAATGATGGTGTATGATGTATTGAATATTTTGTGGTCCGCCATATCATCATGGAGATCGGCAGGGAGGTCGGTGAAACAGGCTGACTCTTTCTCTAAGTCGCCAAATTTAAATTGATAAAGCTCTAATTGTCTCTCATCTGTGGGATATTCAGGCTTGGGTATCTGATGTCTCAGTTCAAATAAATCTTCTGAATAAGCAATAAACTTCCCGCTCTTAAATGAGGGATCCTCTCTACAACCTTCGTGAAAACTCAGGTCTTTAATTAATACCAACTTTGGAAGTTCAATAATTTCAAGTGCCTTGTGCAGGATATTCATATTATACTATTTGTATGTTATAAGAAATGCCTTTACAAATTTTGTTACAAGGGCAAAACTGAGGTCGCGAGCGGATTCGAACCGCTGTACGAGCTTTTGCAGAGCTCTGCCTAGCCACTCGGCCACACGACCTTTTATTGTTAAAACAAACTTATCTAAACTTTAAAATTCACACAAAATCAAAGCTCAATTAAAAGGGAGAGCATTGCTCTCCCTTTTGTATTTTATGATTATTCAGCGGATTCGGTTTTGGCCTCTGGCTGGCTCATCAGCTTTTCTGCTTTTTTCTTTGGAGCAGCTTTCTTTTTTGCCCTGGGCTCCTCTTCTACTTCATTTGCCTTCTTCTTTGCAACGGCTTTATTCTTGGCTTTTGGGTCTTCCTTAACTTCCTCAACCGTTTCTTTTGACTTTGCCGTCTTTTTAACTGCCTTCTCCTTTTTTTCAGAGGCCACTTCCTCCTTATCAGGTCCGGCTGCCTTTACTTCATTTTTAGGTGTATCAGCTTTTGCTGCCTTTGGTTTCTGGGGCGTCTTGCTGTCACCGTCCTCCATCTGTTGCTTCAAGGTTGATAGTGCTTCCAAATCTCCTAAAGTAGACCTTTCACTATCCTTATTGATTTTATTGATGGTTGTTTTAGATGATCTGGTTGTGGTCGCAACCTTTTTCCTCGGTGCTGGCTCAGCAGGTGTAGAATACACATGGCTATGGGATAGAACAATTCGTTTGTCCTCTTTGGAAAACTCCAAAACTTTAAAATCTAGCGTTTCACCAATTTCGGTATTTGAGCCATCCTCCCTGGCGAGATTCTTCAAAGACGAAGTTCCTTCAATGCCGTATGGCAATTCTAAGAATGCACTCTTGTCCGTAAGGTTAATGATGGTACACTTGTGGACTGAACCTTTATTGAATACAGATTCAAAAGTATCCCAAGGATTTTCTTCTAACTGCTTATGGCCGAGAGCTAATCTTCTGTTTTTGATATCTAATTCAAGGACCTTAACCTCCAACTCATCACCTGCTTTAACAAATTCTGACGGGTGTTTGATCTTTATAGTCCATGATAAGTCTGAAACGTGTACCAGACCGTCAATGCCTTCTTCAAGCTCAAGGAACAATCCGAAATTGGTAAGGTTCCTCACCACTCCTTTGTGTTCTGTTCCAACCGCATATTTGGTTAGTAAGTCTTGCTTAGTCCAAGGATCTTCTGTCAATTGCTTTATACCAAGTGACATTTTACGCTCTTCGCGATCAATAGTGAGAACAACTGCTTCACATTCGTTACCAATATTTACAAAATCGGCTGGATTTCTTAGGTGCTGAGACCACGACATTTCAGATACGTGGATTAGACCTTCAACACCAGGATTAATTTCCAGGAATGCGCCGTAATCAGCAACGTTAACAATTTTTCCTTTGACCTTCGATCCTACATCGATCTTGGCATCAAGAGAATCCCAGGGGTGGGCAATTAACTGCTTCATACCAAGTGAAATCCTCTTCTTGTCGTCGTCAAAGTCAAGAACTACAATATTTACCTTCTCATCAAGGTTAAGTACTTCCTCCGGATGATTAATACGGCCCCATGAGATATCAGTAATGTGGAGTAATCCGTCAACACCACCGAGGTCAATGAATACACCAAAATTGGTCATATTCTTAATTAGCCCTTCAAGTACTTGTCCTTTTTCAAGGTTATTAAGTATTTCTGCTTTCTGGTGCTCAAGATCCTTTTCAATCAAGACCTTGTGCGAGACAACAACGTTGTCATTGGCATAGTTGATCTTGACAACTTTAACTTCCATTTTCTTGTTGACGAAAACATCAAAGTCTCTGATGGGTTTCACATCGATCTGTGAACCTGGCAGAAAGGCCTCAATACCAAATATGTCAACAATCAAACCACCTTTGGTTCTTCGCTTAACAAAACCGTCAATAATAAGATCATCATCGTGGGAGCTTTGGATATTTTCCCAAGCCTTTACAATCTTAGCTTTTCTTCTTGAAAGTACTAACTGGCCACTAAGGTTTTCTTGCTCTTCAACGTATACCTCAACTTGGTCACCTATCTTGAGATCAGGTATATCTCTAAATTCTGAAGCGGATACTAATCCGTCTGATTTGAAGCCAATGTTTAGAATGACGTCACGGGCACTAATGCCAACGACTGTTCCTTTGATAACTTCTTTTTCTGTAACTTCATTTAGAGTACTTTCATAAAGAGAAGCCATTTTCTCCTTTTCTTCGCCACTGTACTGCTTGCCAAATCCCTTGGTTCCAACGCTATCCCAATCAAAATCGCCACTTTCGTTATCGTCTGAAGTTGCTGGTTTAATGGCTTTGGGCTTCTTCTCTTTTGGAGGCTTGCTTTCCTTTTCAGTTTCTTCAAGTAATGCCGCGACCTCTTCCTCTTCTTTATTTACTTCCTCTGATTTTTCGGTGATTTCAGCTACTTCTTCTACAGGCGTTTCTAGGTCTGTTTCACTGGATACTTTGACAGGAGTTTCATCTGGTGATTCTGTCACTTCTTCTGCCGAAGGTTCAGAAGTCTCAGGTGTTTCTTCGACCGTAACTTCAATCTCTGCTTCTGGTACTGTTGCTTCTGCCACAATTTCGGGTGTTTCCTCAACTTTGTCGGTTGGAATTTGTTCGAGAGTTTCTTGAGTTTCGCCTTCTACCTGCTCAATTTCTTTTTCTTCTTGATTTTCCATTATGATACTATTGGCTCTTCATACATGTCAACCCATTGAGTCAAAGGAGGTTGTATGTTTTCGTTAAACATATCTCAATTAGATTGAGATCCACTCAATTGAATGGGATTGCAAAGATAGGGAAATTGCATTGAAAAAAAGGGATAATTGGGCAATCCTTACAAACATTTTAACGGGTATATAGACCTGTTTCGTTTATATAGTCGAGGGCTTCATTTTCCGATAAGTATACGGACATCTGAAGGTACTGCGATCCCAATCCATAATCAATCGCAACAAAATCGGCGTCCCGTTCAAATTTGTTTCTAAAATTTTTGGAAAAAATATAACTGAATGCCCATGGTACCATGCCAATGGCTGGCCTTTTCCTATAATAAACAAAGTGGGCCATTTCATGGCCAATCCAAGCCATTTGTTGGTTGAGGTCTATTCTGTCTACAAATGACCCAGGCTTAATCAAAGTCACATACTTTATGATTTTTTTGAATTTAATAATATTGTCAAAAGCATAACTTGCCGTAATTGGATATCGAACATTTTTTTGTACTTGATTTTGATAGGATTGCCAAACAATTCTGGGTAGTGGCCAAGTGCTAATAGAGCTGTCAACTCATGCGAATGGCCCTGTGGAGTCACTTGTTACGGATGTTGTTGTCTGAAGCTATCTATAACTCCCTCGTTCTTAAAAGGAATGTAATCCTTTATTTGATGTTGTTGTCCAACAACTTCAGAATTGGCCATCGCTAAAAGTAATGCAATCCCGAGATGAATTTTCAGGAGAGAATCCGACTGTCTATTCCTTAAGAAGTTCGATTTCGAAATAGAGTATTGAGTTTGCTGGTATTGCCCCAATTTTTCTAGAACCATAGCCTAAGTTGGGTGGAATCCGAAGCAGGGCTTTAGACCCTCTCTTTAGAAGTGCAATACCTTCCTCCCAGCCACCGATCACCTGGCCAGATCCTAAACTAAAACTGAAAGGTTTGTTCCGGTCATGTGAACTGTCAAACTTCGTTCCATCTTCAAGAAAGCCCGTATAATGAACACTCACCTTCTCTTCATTTTGTGGAATTTCTCCGGCCCCTTCGGTTGTAATTCTATATCCCAGACCACTCTCAGTGTAGCTATATCCAAATTTGCGCTGCTCAATTTCCCATCCTTTTAATGCCCTTTCAATAAAGAGTATCTCATAGGCCGACACTTTCAATTTATTGTCGTTTGAAATTTGTAAAAGGTAATTTAGGCCATACTCACCCTCAATAGGAATTGGCCTGGGCTTTTTAGCTGACTTTATTAGAAAATTTGATTGGTTAATACCAAATTGAGCACATATATTATCGAATTGCTCGTCAACAAAGCAGTAATCATATTCTTCACTTTCAAGCATTCCACACTTCTCACATTGAGCGAATACGGAAATTATTGATATGACAACCAATCCGGCTATTGCCAATATTCCTTTCATGTTCTTCACAAAGATTTTGGTGTACAATAAAGGCGTAAAAGTAAAGAACCAAAAGTGGTTGATAAAATGTTTAATAAATAAGAATGTTTAACAAATAAGAATGAGCAAATTTCTCAAACTCAGATTTCACAAGCTATGGCTTTCAGGTCAAGCCAAATTTCTCTTTTTCTTAAAAGTAATTGGGATATAATCGTCATTTGGCATTCCGATATGAGCCAAATCCCATTGTGAGTCATAACTTGAAATTAAGTTTCGTATGCACTCAACTCTATCTTCTGTTGGAAACGGGCATTCTTCCCAAAAGAAGATTTCAACTCTGTAGTAGTACTGTTTTTTTATACCGTTAATTTTTACTTCCACTTCAATTTCCTGCTCTCCATCTAATTTTGGAATTTCGATGCCAATAACGCTCATTATAAATGGTTTTAAGTTAATTATCAATAAGCCGTTTAATTCTATAACAAAAAATATACCCATCTTGTAACTTGCCTATAATCAGATATATAAAACACATATCAATCACTTTTATGGCCGAAAACGAACTATGATACGTTCAACTTCGATCAAAAGAATAAACTTTATATCATTTAACAGAGTATAAATTCCAATGATCTATTTTAATTTTTTGGCAATTGTTGGCACATCACTTTGGTAGAAATTGGAATTGTGATATATTTGTGGTTGTCAATTTTTAAATCCCAAAAATATGAAGCACCCTTATCTTTTTTTTATTTGTCTTTTGTTGATTATTGGTTCATGTGGACCTAGTACTACTAACTCAAATATATCAACTGAATCGGATGAATATACTGAGGAAACCGAAGAAGAAACGGATGAGGATGATCGATCTCAAAGACCAAGTCCACCTAGAACAACCACAGCAAATATTTCAGGTGTAAATGTCACGATTGACTACAGTTCACCCACTGTAAAAGGTCGTGAGATTTTCGGTAAACTTGAACCTTATGGTAAAGTGTGGAGGACCGGAGCAAATGAGGCAACAGTTATTACCACAGATGGAGCAATAAAAGTCAATGACGAAATCCTTAACAAGGGACAATACGCATTGTTCACCATTCCTGGTGAAAAGGAGTGGACCGTGATATTTAATGAGGAACCTAATCAATGGGGTGCTTTCAATTATAATGAAGCTCAAGATGCGTTGCGCGTAGTAGTGAAGCCAACTATATCTGATGAAGTTACCGAGAGATTGAGTTTCAATGTTTCTCCTGAAGGGAAGGTTGATTTTGCATGGGAAAAAGTTTCCTTCAGCTTGAATTTCTCCTCAGCGGCTGGAGAATAATTAGCCTTCCTTTATTGTTTCGTTAATCACCCGCACTAAAATCCTATTTATCTGATCTGTTAAATCAGGGCTATCTTTTACACTGTGTCTTTTCGCAATTAATTTTGGGTTGGTATAACTGAGATAAGTATCGCCTCCCTCATCTTCCCAAACCAGGACTTTAAAGAACAGTCTGTTCACACTTTGTCCAACGGGTACCAATTTCAGGGTTTTCAAAGATCACTAACACAGTTGGTCTGATTTCTTGACCAATTTTCTTAGCTGCCTCTTGGTGACCAATGCATCAAATAAAATCAAATCGTGTTTTTCAAGCACTATTTTAAACTTTCTACAGTACCATATTCTTAATTACTAATTTTATCTGAATCTAACTTCTAAAGTACAAAAATGTCTATGGTAGTCAAGTGGTCGAGCCGGAAGAGTTGTGGCGGACAAAGTTATCACAAAAAATAGCAGTAGCCATGGCTGCATTGAGCAATTCAGCCTTTCCGAAACTGGGTATACACAACTTCATGGTTAAAATTGGGTACAAATTAATTCCTATTCCATTAGCTTCATTGTCAATAACAAGTATTTAAGACCGTTGCACTGTATTGGTGTTTTTTTAGCCTGCCAGTGAGGTGGATATTCAAGAGATGCTTTTTATCCTGGAGTCATGAATAAGCGCAACTACCCTTACACTGGCCGATAGTAATTAGTAATTTGGAAGAGGTACTGGCAAGTGCTGATTGACCCGAACATATCGCATTGAAAGCTGATAAAGGCTATCAGTCAAAGAAAAACGCAGCAATATTGGCTCAACAAAAGCTCAAGAACCATATCTTGAAAAAGCCAAAAAGAACCAACCATTAACCCACTGGGAGGAAGTATTCCATAAAATGATAGGCCAGACAAGGTATAAAGCAGAGCGGACATTTGGGAGTATTTGCAGATGGTTTCGCGGAGCGGTCACACGCTATAGGGGCATACAAAAGATGCACACGCAAAACATTGGTGGAAGCCATTGGTTACAATTTATACCGGTCACCAGGGATCATTATGTCCAGTTCAATTAAAAACAGTAAATAATGAGAGAAAATCACAAGAAATAAGCTCGTTTTGACCCATCTGGAGGCATAACACAAAAATCGAGTCCCGGAACTTGTGAAATTCAAGATTTACGCTCTTTCTGCAACCTTTTGCAACGGTTTTACTTCTATAATTTTGTCTACCCGAATGTCTAGTTTAATGAAATCGTCTATCGTTGCATTCATAGAATTAAAATTGAGAATCCAATTCTGTAATAACTAAGGCATGCTGCTAAAGTTATCACTAATTATTACGCAAGCAATTTGCAGTCTACCTCAGCAATTCTGTTCATTTTCTCCAAGAATTCATTGCTAGGGTTGACATTAAATTTCCGGGAAAGCATTTCAACCTGCATATTCTTTTGCTTATCCATAACATTAATTTTCAAGGGCATTTTTCCATGAAACTCCTTTGAGATATTCTCCAGATCATCTATCAATTGTTCATTTAAGCCATCCAGGTCAATATCTAGCTGTAACCCTTTGGTCATTTTATCTCGCACCTCTGACAGGTGCATGATATTCAGGATTTTCAACTCCTCTTCATCACTTTTTTTCCAGGATGGTGCAGGAACAAGAGAGGCTTGAATGAATAAAAACCATCCTTGAACCAAATATTCTTTAAAATTTAAATAATCACTAGAAAAGAGGAAAAATGTATGTGAATCCCGATAATCTTCTATGGTTATTGTTCCAAATGGCTTCCCAGTTTTTGTTGTACGATGGGCAACGGCTGTGACGATTCCGCCTATTCGAACGACTTTCTTTCCGGCCAAAGAGTCGATTTCTTTTAGCTCGGAAACTTTTGTATTGCAGAAATAATCCAACTCCACTTTGAATTGGTCAAGCGGATGGCCGGTAATATAAAGGCCAACCACTTCTCGTTCGATATTTAATTTTTCGACTTCATCATATGGTGCTACCGGCTGCACACGCGGCTTCATTATTTCTTCACTTGAAGTGCCGCCAAAGAGTGAAACCTGCGAACTGTTTTTCTCAGCCACAGCCTTCTCTGCATATTTAATGGCCATTCCGATGAGTGAAGACTCATTGTCATTCTGTGCGACCAGATACTGCCTACGATGATATTCCTTGAAACAGTCAAAAGCACCGGACATAGCCAGGCATTCAAAGGTCTTTTTGTTTACGGATTTTTGATAAATCCTTTCTGAAAAATCGAATATGTCGGTATATGGTCCATTCTCCTCTCTTTCTTCAATAATTGCGGCAACTGCTGCTTCTCCGGTTCCTTTGATTGCTCCCAATCCGAAGCGGATTTCGCCATTTTTATTTACCTGAAAGTCAGTGAAGGACTCATTAATATGTGGCCCGAATACTTCAAGTCCATAACTACGACACTCTTCCATAAAAAACCCCACCTTGTCAATGTTGCTTTGGTTGTGTGTCAGCACTGCCGCCAGGTATTCTGCGGAATAATTGGCTTTAAGGTATGCAGTATGATATGCTATAATTGAATAACAAGTAGAATGTGATTTATTAAATGCATATGCGGCAAATGCTTCCCAGTCGCCCCATATTTTCTCGGCTTTCTTCACTGAAACACCATTTTTATCACACCCTTCAAGAAATTTCGGTTTGAGAGCGTCAATGATTTCTTTCTTCTTTTTGCCCATTCCCTTACGAAGTGAATCGGCTTCTCCTTTTGTAAAACCAGCCAACTTTTGTGAGAGAAGCATCACCTGTTCCTGATAGACTGTAATGCCGTAGGTCTCCGCTAAATGCTCCTCCATTTCAGGAGCGTCGTAACTGATTTCCTCATGGCCATGCTTTCGATTGATAAAATTGGGAATGTACTCCATCGGGCCTGGTCGGTACAAAGCATTCATGGCGATTAAATCTTGAAACCTATCTGGTTTTAGACCTCGAAGATATTTTTGCATGCCAGCCGACTCGAACTGGAAAGTGCCATTGGTCTCTCCTCGCTGGTAGAGCTCGTAAGTCTTTTGATCGTCTAAAGGAATGGTATCTTCTTCAATCTTAATACCATGCCTCTTTTCTACATTGTTAATAGCAGTTTTAATAATTGACAGTGTTTTAAGACCTAGAAAATCGATCTTTAATATGCCAGCACTCTCAACAACGCTGTTGTCAAACTGGGTGATCAGCAGTTCTGATTCTTTAGCCGTTGCTACCGGCACGTAGTTGGTAATGTCATCGGGGGTGATAATAACTCCACACGCGTGAGTGCCCGTACTTCTAACTGACCCCTCAATTACCTCTGCCTGTTTGATAACATTTGATCGCAAATCATCACCTTTTCTTAGCTGAGCCAGTTCTGGAATTTCATCAAAAGCTTTTGAGAGTGTTATGCCGGGTCTTTCAGGTATCAGTTTGGCAATGGTATCAGTTTCCGGCAAAGACAGTTCCATTACCCTGCCCGCATCGCGAATGGATGATTTGGCCGCCATGGTTCCATAGGTTATAATTTGCGCCACCTGATTAAAACCATATTTGTCGATGACATACTTCAGTACTTTGTCCCTTCCTTCATCGTCAAAATCAATATCAATATCAGGAAGTGAGACCCGATCGGGATTGAGAAATCTCTCAAACAGGAGATCGTAGGCAATCGGGTCAACGTTGGTAATTGCAGTGCAGTAAGCAACTGCCGACCCTGGGGCAGATCCACGCCCTGGTCCCACTGAAACTCCCATCTCTCTCGCTTTGGACGTGAAATCTTGTACAATCAGGAAGTAGCCAGGGTAGCCTGTCTTCTCAATGGTTTCCAGTTCAAAGAGCAGCCTTTCTTCTATTTCGGTAGTCATCTCCGGATACCTCTTTTTGGCACCTTCAAATGTCAGGTATTTGAGATAAGAGTTTTCACCTCGATTACCATTGTCCTTCTGGTCTTCCGTGTCTACAAATTCCTGTGGAATATCATATTTGGGTAAAAGAACATTACGTTCAAGTACATAATCTTCAATCTTATCCACAAGACCTGCGATGTTTTCAATAGCTTCAGGTACATCTGAAAAGAGCCCCTTCATTTCTTCTTGTGATTTGAAGTAAAACTCATGATTAGGAAATCCTTTTCTAAATCCACGACCTCTTCCAACAGGATTACTCACCCGTTCATTTTCTTTGATGCAAAGCAAAACATCGTGAGCCGTTGCATCATTTTTTTCGATATAGTATACGTCATTGGAAGCAAGGACTTTCACTCCATACTTTTGAGCGAAGGAATAAAGCACTTCATTGAGATGATTTTCTTCTTCCAGATTGTGACGAATTAATTCCACATAAAAGTCATCCTCGAAGAGGTCTAACCACCATTGGAATGCTTTTTCGGCCTGTGTTTCACCCACATTCAAAATCAAAGAAGGAATTTCAGCCGTGAGGCTGCCGGACAATGCGATGAGATTGGGTCGATATTCCTTAACTAATTCCTTGTCGATTCTAGGGAACAGACCATAAAGGCCCTCAATAAAGCCTAGTGAACTCAATTTGGACAGGTTGTGATATCCCTCTTTGTTTTTGGCAAGGAGTGCTTGGGTATACCTGCGGTCAGGATTGTCCTTGGTGAAACGTGTTGTTTTACGATCATTTGATAAATAAAATTCACAACCGACAATTGGTTTTATCCCTTCACGATGGGCATCTCTTACGAATTGAAATGCACCAAACATATTCCCCAAATCCGTTAATGCAATGGCGGGCATTCCCGCTTCCTTGGTTTTAGTGATTAGAGCAGAAATATTGGGAGTGGCTTGTAATACAGAATATTGAGAATGTACGTGTAAGTGTGAAAAAGTACCTTTAATCTCACTAATGTCAATCTTTGATTCACCCAAATTACCACTTGCCTTTTGGGTTTTTTGTGCAAAATTGGCCTCATCTAATTCAGGAATTTCGTATTCAATTTCTGCTAATGCGACACCATTCACTGGTTTGACCACCCCCTCTTTGATCAGCCCAAAAAAACATGTAGCAGTGGCATGGACATCACAAGATGCATCGTGGGCATCTTCAAAAGACTCACCAAACAATTTTTGGTAGAGCTCTATCAATTTCGGTGGTTTTAATTTTCCGCCAAGGCCGCCTTGCAACTGGCAGTATTCTATTGACACACGAGAAGTGTCTATGGCTGGTAATTCAAGTAAAATGGAGGTAATATTTTTTCTGAGAAATTCGGCACCAATAATCTTATTGTCAAATTCAATGTTGTGTCCAACAATCTCGCTTGCTTGCTCCAAGTCGATTTTAAAGATCTCGAGAACTTCCTTCAGATCATGTCCCTCTTTGATGGCTCTGGCTGTCGAAACACCATGAATTTTTTGAGCATTAAAAGGTATGGTAAAACCTTCCGGTTTGATGATGTAATTCCCGGATGATTTTAATTCTCCTTTTGAACCATGGCATTGCCAGGCTAACTGAACCAGCCTGGGCCAGTTTTCCAGATCTTCCACTGGAGCTCTATAGTTATGAGGGAGGCCTGTAGTTTCTGTGTCAAAAATGAGGTACATGTACGTAGCGAATTGAGACTTAAAAATAGATCGGAGGTCAGGGCCTTCAAAGGATAAGTTGAACAACTTATCCACAATACTCCATGAGGTAGGATTTAATTCACGTTGTCAATATGGGGGAGTAATTCATTATAATTGTAAACCATAATATAAATCTGTTTTCATAGTTGTCAGATCTTAAGGACTTATCGGGTGGTGAATTTGATTTGAGTGCTTTTAAGCAATTATTCAATCAATATTTTAAGCAAGTCAAAAATTTTATTTACTACAAATTGGGTGATGTTGATGCCGCTGAAGATATAACGCAAGAATGCTTTGTTAAAGTCTGGGAAAATAGAGCAAAGGTAAAACCCGAATCAGCTAAAAGTTATCTTTATACAATAGCTAACAACCTCACAATTAATCAATTAAAAAGACAGAAGGTTATCTACAAATTCCTAAGTCGGAAATCAAAATTGGAGCACAACGAGAACCCACAATTCCAGATGGAAGTGGACGAGTTTAGCGAGCACTTACAGAATGCAATCGCCAGTTTGTCTGAAAAACAGCGGACGGTGTTTCTTATGAATAGAATAGACAGTCTCACCTATGCAGAAATTGCAGTGCGCCTGGAAATCTCTGTTAAGGCTGTTGAAAAACGGATGACAGGTGCACTTTTTACACTGCGATCTACCATTACACAAAAGATTTAGGCAATTGTTAGAATTGCTGTCTTGAAGACAAGACAACTTATTGCCCACAATTTGGGTGATTAAAGGCCGTTTCAATTGACTTATTTTCCTTAAATTGGGGTTGATTAACTAGGTTAAATGGAATCAAAAAAAGCGGCGATAAGAAAAGCTCCTGAAGGAACTGTCAGTTTGGACCAATTGAAAGGAAAGAAGAATCTTTTTGAAAGCGAAGCTGAATGGAGCGACATAAACCGAATTTTGTCTACTACTGGGCAATGGCAAACTCCTTTTGAAGAGGAGGATTTTACAAAAAGTTGGGATAAAATTATCAAAAGAACTCAGCCGAAGAAGGCCATACAAAGAAAATTTATGTGGCAGCGAATGGCTGCGGCCGTGTCCATTATCCTCATGGCGGGTTATTTCATCTTTTCATATGATAGTAGCATTACGGTTCAAAGTGGGGTTGGAGAGATTAGAGAAGTGAACCTTCCGGACGGGAGCTCTGTAATTCTGAATGCAATGTCATCAATATCATATGAGGGGGATTGGAAAGAAGAGAGAAAGGTACAATTATCAGGCAAGGCTCTATTCAACATGACAAAAGGAGCAACCTTTGAAGTTATAACAGATGACTATGTCACTACTGTATTAGGCACATCATTTGATGTGTCATATAATGGATAAGGCGATAGAAGTTAGCTGCTATTCAGGGTCGGTTGAGATACGCATGGTAATCAAAGTAAGACGTTAACAAGCGGTGAGCGTGTCTTAGTTGAAAATGGTGAAGCCGAATTTGACGTTGATGCGAGCCAGAAATGGATAGCAGGAGAGTTTTATTTTGACAACAGTCATTTCGGACATCGTTGTTGATAAGCTTAGCAGACAATTTGGTCTGGATATAGTGGAATTGCCAATTGATACAAGGCTTTACAAGGGATATTTTTATAAGAATATTTTTATAAGAATAATCTTAATGAAGCATTGGATTTGGTTTTTAAGCCTATGGGTTATGATTATCGTCATGAAGGAAGTAAAGTGTTTATAAAGTGATTTGAGAAAACTATTTACTATATCAGCCCTGTTTATAGCTTTTTCCCTACTAGCTCAGGAAAAGGAAGCACCACTTACGGAAGTGCTTCGAGATATAGAGGATAGATTTCAGGTAAGATTTGCTTATGACTACCATTTGGTTACAAATGCAACTGCCATCTTACCTGATTACACACTTCCCCTTAATGAGGTTTTAAAAAGCACTTTTTCAGAGAGCAACTTAACCTATCAATCAGGCAATAGGGTAATTATCATAAAGCCTAGGTCTGCAGTATTTAGCTCCACCAGAATTGAACCAAAAGACAGAATTCAACTTTCAGGATTTATAAAGGATGAAACCACTGGTGAGCCGTTGCAACATGCAACGTTACATATTATAGCAACCCGCTTGTATGGAACTACCAATGCCCAAGGATACTTCCTCCTAAAGAACGTACCCTATGATACGTCCAGCATTGAAATCAAGCATCTTGGGTATCAGAGTGCTGTTATTAAACCCAACCAGTTCAGAAAGGGGTTAGCACAGATTCGTATGATGTCAAAACCTGAGGTCCTTGACCCAATTGTGGTTAAAGATCAATCCAGGACTTTTTCTATTCATTCAGATGCAGGCGCAATTAGCATGAATCCAGGTAATGTACAGTTGCTCTCCAGTTTTGGACAACCTGATATTATCAGGTCAATTCAATTGCTACCCGGTGTGGACGGAAGTAGTGAAAGTTCATCGGGACTGTCAATCAGGGGCGGTAGCACCGACCAAAATCTGGTTTTATTCGATGGGTTTTCTGTTTTTAACCTTGGTCATTTTTTTGGCACGTTGAGCGCATTTAACGCCAATGTCATCAACAACGTTGATGTTTTCAAAGGTGGATTTGGAGTTGAATATGGTACTCGCGTAAGTGGAGTGCTGGATATTCAAAGTAAGGAATCTGAGTTCAAAGGACGCACAAGGGGCAATTTTAGTCTCGACCTGATGAGTGTCAATATGATGGTTGAAAGCGCAGTATCTGACAAAGTATCTTTTTTAATTGCTGGCAGACGTTCCTACACTGATCTTATAAAAACCAATGTATTTAGCAGTATTACGAATAATGTTATAAAGGGCAGGCCAAGTGAAGTTTCAAGTTTTGGTCAGGAAAGTTTCATAGAAAATGTTAATCCAGAGTTCGGATATTATGATGTTAATGCGAAAGTGAATGTTAGCCTGGGAGAAGGTCAGAAGTTGGGCATTAGTTTTTATAATAGCGGAGATGAGCTTCAGGTGATAGATCATGATTTCCTAGACAATGCCTCTACTGACGTCTTTTATGAACAGCGATACAAGGAAGTGACAGCATGGGGCAACACTGGAGCCAGTCTCAACTATGAGCGTGAATGGAGCCCACTGCTATCTAGTAAAATGACTTTGGCACAATCAAGTTCTTTTAGATTCCATGAATTGGATTATTTCCTTGATTTCTATGGTGAAGGATTTTCTTACTACGAGGATATAAATGTCAAGGATAAAAACTTCATTGGCGAAACTTCTTTTAGGTTGGACAACAAATATCAGATTGACAGAAATAGTGCACTCAACTTCGGGCTTTTCAGTATTCGAAATAACATAGAATATCACAATTCATTTAACCTCAATTCTAACGGACAATCTCTAAGAGAAAATGCGCATCAAATTGGAGTATATGTTCAGCAGACATATAGCCCCATTCCAAAACTGACCGTGACTGGTGGTTTGAGAGGTACCTACCATTCGGGTAATGACAATACCTATCTCGAACCTAGAGCATCATTGAATTATAAATTAACCCCTTCTCTCAATTTTAAAGGCGCAGTTGGTCGATACTATCAATTCGTAAGTCAAGTGACTTCGAACAATCCGTTTGCAACACAGCAGTCATTCTGGCTGGTTTCAGATGGTGTAAACGTGGCTACAGTAGGTTCAAATCATTTCATGGGGGGTGTCACATTTGAAAATAATATAATCACTCTTGACATTGAAGGTTATTATAAAACACTGGACGGTTTGACAACTTACGCTTTGGATTCTGGTTTTCAGGATTTAATGAATGACCAGCAAAAAAGTGCATTATACCGAGGAAGCGGTAGTATCAAAGGAATGGATGTAATGATCTCCAAAGATTTAGGCAAGTTATCTTCCTGGGTATCTTATTCTCTAAGCTATGCTACCAACAAATTTCAAAACGTTAACAACGGATTTCAATATCATGCCAATCAAGACCAAAGACATGAGGCCAAATGGGTAAACACAATTGAGGTTGGAAAGTGGGAATTTTCAAGCACTTTTGTATATGGTTCGGGCCGGCCCTATACCGGGTTCCCGTTTGAGATAGGAGAAACAGTGGTTGGGGAGGACATCGTTGACCAGTTGATACTAGGTGGGGTGAATACCAATAACAAACGAATACCTGCGTACCATCGACTTGATTTGGGAATGGCGTATTCAACGGAGTTTGGCAAACAACACACCGCCGACGGAAAGATTGGTATTAACTTCTTTAACCTCTACAACCGAACTAACATCAGAGATATTAGATACGATTTCGATGTCAACCTTGAGACTCGTGAGCTTGTGAGAAATGAGAGAAGGCTCAAATTGTTAGCATTCACTCCTTCGCTTTATTTGAACTTTAACTTTTAGACTTATTAATATAGCTACTAAGTCTTCTGTTTTTTTTTCTTGGCGGCAGGGAAAAGGATATTGTTTAGAATCAGTCTGTACCCGGGGCTGTTGGGAAATAAATTCAAATCTGTGGGTTCTTCACCGACCAAGTGTTGATAATCCTCTGGATCATGACCACCATAAAATGTAAAAAACCCCTTTCCTATTACACCATGGATGTATTTGGATTCATTGATAGACCTGTTTTCACCCATCAGCACTACATCACTTTTTATCAGACTCTTTTTGAATGAGGTCGTTTGACCCATGAACCCCTTTACAATGTGGGTGTGATTTTGAGTAAGCATGGTAGGAATTGGATCCCATTTCGCAGAGAACTCAAATAGATTGAAATAATCATTTTTCTCCGTGAGACCTCGCTCCTGTGGCTGGGTATCTATATTGGAAAACTCGTATATGTCCGGATTTCGTTCGATTATGAAATTTTCAAATGCGAACGAATTCTCATAATTTAGTTTTTGTTGCGCCCTTGGGTCCTGAGGGTCGCCGTCATACATACGATCAACCATATCAATTCCTTCACCCGCTAAAGCAATATCATAGGTGTCAGTTGCTGAGCACATCGCAAATAAAAATCCACCACTCACAACGTAGGCTTTTATACGGTTGGCTACAGATAACTTTAGCTGAGATACTTTATTAAATTTATGTTTATGAGCTGATTCTTCATATTCACGTTGCTGCTCAATGTACCAGGGCATATTTTGATACATCCGATAAAACTTGCCATACTGACCTGTAAAATCTTCATGATGAAGGTGCAGCCAATCATATTTGGGCAATTCATCAAACATCACTTCATCGTCAAAAACTACATCATAAGGTATTTCTGCATACGACAATACCAGCGTTACTGCATCATCCCAGGGTTGCTTACTTTTAGGTGAATACACGGCAACCTTGGGGTATTTCTCCAATTTCATCACATCCATATTGGAAGAAGGGCTGGCAATCAGTTCTAATATTGAATTGGCATGTGCATCGGAGATCACATCATAGCTTACTCCACGTATTATGCACTCGTTTTCAAATTGTTGGTAATACTTGACCATAAAACTACCACCATTATAATTCAGTAGCCAATCAACTTCAACATCCTGGGTGAGTATCCAGTATGCTATCCCATAAGCTTTTAGGTGATTAGCTTGTGACTCATCCATGTTGATCAGAATATAAGATCCTCTGGACGCAAACGAAATCACTACCAATAGGCCAATGATTACTAATTTCCTCTTCACTAATTCCATATCAAGTTATCTCCTGGTTGAAAGATAAGGTTATTATCTTTGAATAGAGACCTGTAATTTGCAGACGATCCTATATGATGATGAATGAAACATTTTAATCCTTTTTACGCCTTCCTTTTATGAACTACGCAGAGAATATACGAGAAGGGCTAAAGTCAATTAACGCAAATAAATTGCGAACTGTTTTAACAGCGATGATTATTGCTATAGGAATCACATCATTAGTTGGGATTCTTACTGCTATTGACGGAATTCAAGCGTCAGTCGATGATAGTTTCAGTAACCTTGGTGCCAATACATTTGATATAAGATCGATCTCAAATCGAAATAGGAGAGATCGCGGTGTTATAGAGAAAAGTTATCCACCAATAAAATATAAAGAAGCCAGATATTTTCAGGCTAATTATCATTTCCCTTCAACGTCAAGTATCATAACATCTGTCTCAGGCATTGCGGAAGTCAAATTTCGTTCCAAGGTGACCAATCCTAATTCTAATGTAAAAGGAGTGGATAGAAATTTCTTGATAGTTGAAGGATTTGACCTTGAGGGTGGAAGGAATTTTAGTCCGGTAGAAGAGCAGGGAGGTGCTAATGTAGCTATTATAGGATATGAAATTTATGAGACCCTTTTTGGAAGAGAATCACCCATCAATAAAGATATAGCTTTATTGGGAGGCAAGTTCAGGGTAGTTGGTGTTTTGACAGAACAAGGTGGTGTAGGAGGGGCACACGGTGCCGATAGAATAGTAATGATTCCATTGGAAACGGCTCGTAAATTCGCAAGGTCAAGAGAATTGCGGTATGAAATAACAGTTTTAATGAAAGATCCGACAAAAATTGATATCGCAATTGGTGAAGCAACCGGTTTAATGAGAAGTATAAGAAAAGATCGATTAGGTGATCCTGAGTCTTTTAATATAGCTAAAAGTCAGTCTTTGGCTGAAAAGCTTGAAGAGGTAACCGGTTATTTGAGAATTGGTGGATTTTCTATAGGGTTTATCACCCTGCTTGGAGCTTCCATTGGATTGATGAACATCATGCTGGTTTCTGTTACTGAGCGGACTCGAGAAATTGGCATTCGCAAAGCTTTGGGAGCAACTCCAAAAAACATAAGACAGCAATTCCTGATCGAAGCGATCGTTATAACCCAGCTGGGTGGATTGGGCGGTGTAATTTTAGGAATAGGTATTGGAAATTTAATTTCCAGGCTCTTAAGCTCTGGCGGTTTTATTATCCCATGGCTCTGGATACTGCTTGGATTGGCAGTCGGCTTAGTGGTAGGTGTGGCGTCAGGTTATATACCTGCCTACAAGGCGTCAAGGCTGGACCCAATTGACTCCCTAAGGTATGAGTAGTCTTATTTTGGAATAATATTTGTACTTTGGAATGGTTCAGAATTCAATGAACAAACCCTAAATTTTGAAAACAGTTTGAAGGGCATGAAGTTTAAAATAACGTATCTCATTATAGTGCTCTTAGTCAATCTGAATCCGGCCAAAGGACAGGTTCAAGATTCCATTTATTATGTTGACCTGAAGATGACTGGAGTTTATCAGGGACAAAGCTTATATGTTCAGAATCCGTATTACTCTGCTATTGGAGAGTTTTGTGTAAGGGAAGTCAGAGTAAATAAGAAGAAAGTCGGCCTCAATTACAAGCTATCTGCCTTAAGACTTGATTTCGAAGGTGTCAGCAAAAATTCACCTGTTTATATTGACGTAAACCACATTGCTCACTGTGCGCCTAAAATTGTAAACCCTTTGGCCATTTCTTATCACAGTAATTTTAAGTATACCAAGCTTCTATTGAATGATACTGTCTTGTACTGGGAAGCCAAAGGTGACCGGCCGGAAGGTAGATATAAGATTGAACAATTAAATGGCGATTATTGGTCGGAGCTGGAAGAATATGAGTCTAAAGGTGTTTTTGAAGGGACATCTTACGAGTACACACCTTACCACGTGATTGGGTCGAATAAGTATCGAATTAAGTATGAGCTGTTAAATGGCAGATATTTGTATTCCGATGAGCTTGAATTTGTCTATTATAAAGAACCTGTCACATTTAATATCGCATCAAACCGGTTGATCTTCAGTCAAGTGACCGATTACGAGATTGAAAATGAAAAGGGAAATGTCATACTAAGTGGGGAGGGGCGGGAAATCCCTCTTAGAACTGTCAGGCCCGGCCAGTATATTATTTATTTTGATGGTGGAAGATCAGACAGTTTTATTAAGAAATGAGCCCTAAATATATCCTGCAAGCCAATAGGCTATGCACCCCACGATTTCTCGGGTGAGAGTAGTCCACTGGATGAGTGATCCTGCACTCGGAACTAATAGTCTGAAGTCCCAGCTAAACGGACTGGTTTTAATATCCGCACTAAAAACGGTGGGGTTTCCTCCGGCTTTTTTAAAACATCCTAATGCCCGCCTCATGTGGGTTGCTGACGTAATTAACAAGAAATTCTCATCTGACCAGTTGTTTTTAAGTATTGTCATCGAATGGACGGCATTTTGACGTGTGTTAACGGAGTTGTCTTCCACAAAAATATCTTCCTGCCGAACACCCATTGTTACTGCAAAATCTCTCAATCGTATCGACTCTTTTAGTTCTGGGAAATAGAAACTACCTGAACCGCCTGAGATGAGTAACTTCTTTATTTTACCCATTTTATAAAGAGTAACCGCATCTGTTATCCGATCTGCACCCTCTCCAAAATGCGGCCTATCAGTCGGTAAAGCTCTCATATTGGACATTCCGGTTAGAACAACCGCGATCTCATAAGAACCAACGGATTGAAAAGGTGTTGCCGGTATTTCCCAGGATTTCGTCACTATCCAGCTGGTAATGGGACTGGTATACCAAAACAACAGGAATAGAAAGGCGTATCGGCTATACCTTTTAAACTTGGGAGCTCTTGAAAAGATAGAGAATCCTAATGTGACCAGAATTTGATTGAGTGGAAGGATAATCCACGAAAAAACTTGAGATATGATAAAGAACATTCTGCTAATTAAATAAAACCCTGCTTCCTGATTATCAGATTATCAGATTATTAGATTTTATCAAAAAATGAATTGCCAAGAAGTCGGAAGTTCACAGATTGAAGAAAGGATCGTCAATATTCTGCTTGCTTCAGACTTCCTGCTTCTGTCAGTCAGGAATTTTAATTTTAGAGAAATTTATCTATTTATGAAACTGCGGGTTTTGTATTGCATTATATTTCCCAGAGGGAGTAATCATTTCCCTTACCAAATTTTATCAGGTCGCTTATTTGATAAGATTCAAGTGTATGGATATCTTTTAATTTAAAATCTGTTCTACCTTTTATTTCAAGCACTTCAAAATCGGAAACCTCCCCGAAATTTGTAAGTCTGTATCTCTTGCCTACGCGAATACTACTGAAGGCCAAACTCATGAGGCCGTTGAAGTTTCAAGTTGTTCAATTTGATCCCCGGTTTCTTGCCATTGAATGGTCAAATTTTCTAGTTGTTCGGACACTTTTTCAAACTTCTGGTTAACTCCTGATAGTATGTTTGGATCCCCGTAAATTTCTGGCTTGGCCATCTCCCTTTCCAACTCTCCTTTGTTTTTCTCTAAACTTTCAACTTCGCCCTCAAGCGTACGCATTTCATTTTTTAACCTGGAGAGATCCTTGTCGATATGATTATGACCAACAGATTGGTTCTTTATTTTTTGAGGACTTTCTTGATTACTTGTCACTTTAGATGACACGCTTTCTGGGTTCTTACTTGACCACCACTCATATTCCTCATAGGGCCCTGGATATTCCTTAATTTGCTGATCTTCAATCCACCATATTTTATTGGCTGCCTGAGTAATAAAATGACGATTGTGAGAAATAATAATAAACGTACCCTCATACTGCTGTAAAGCTTGTATGAGAATGTTGACTGACTGAATATCCAGGTGGTTAGTGGGTTCATCGAGTAGGAGAAAGTTGGCCTCAGACAACAAGGTCTTGGAAAGGGCAACTCTGGATTTTTCCCCACCAGATAATACTTTAATTTTTTTGAATACGTCATCACCAGTAAAGAGAAAGCAGCCAAGAATAGTCCTTAGCTGTAATTCAGTTTTATTAGAGCCCGATTGCTTGAGCTCATCTAAAATTTGATTTTTGAGCGTTAAGGCCTCTAATTGATGTTGAGCATAGAATACTGGCCTCACATTGTAACCTTCATCACATTTGCCATCATGCGACTCAGTGCCGGCTATAATTCTCAATAACGTAGACTTACCTTTGCCATTGGTGCCAATCAAGGCAATCTTATCTCCTCTTTCTATTGTGCCTGTAGCATTTTTTAGAATTTCCAGATCACCATATGATTTGGAAAGGTTTTCTATTTGAGTGACATGACGACCTGATTTCTGCCCAAAGTTAAATTTGAAATTGACTTTAATGTTATCGTCGATTACTTCATCAACTTTCTCCATTCTCTCCAGACCTTTCACCCGGGATTGAACTTGCCTTGCTTTTGTTGATTTGGCCCTAAAACGTTCAATAAATCTTTCGGTCTGCTTTATTTTTTGCTGTTGATTTTCGAAAGCATTTTGCTGAATTTCATTCCGTAATGACTTTTCCTTAAGATAGAAATCATAATTGCCAGCGTAATAATTAATTTTGAGGCTGGTAACTTCAGCAATTGAATCACTGGTATTATTCAGAAATTGCTGATCATGACTTACCACAAGCACAGCTCCTTCATAAGTTCGAAGATAATTCTCTATCCATTCAATTGATGGTAAATCAAGGTGGTTGGTAGGCTCGTCCAGCATTAGAAGTGAAGGCTTCTCTAAAAGCAGCTTAGCCAACATGACTCTCATTTGCCACCCTCCGGAAAATTCCTTTAATGGCTTGGTTAAGTCTTCTGTTTTAAAACCAATTCCTTCCAGGATTTCTTCTGCCCTGGACTGGACGGTATACCCTTCCATGACTTCAAATTGCTGCTGTAGCTTGTTGAGCTTGTCCACCAGCTTGTCTGTATAATTATGCTCCATGTCATGAAGCACTTTTTCAATTTTGTGTTGTAGGGCTATCACACCCCTAAAGGCTTGCATGGCCACTTCCAATATTGAATCATCGGATTGATAGCTTGGAAGGTCCTGGTTCAAAAAACCAATTGTGCAATTATTACTCTTTGAAACTTCACCACTGTCCTGGGCTAATTCCTTATTGATAATTTTGAGTAATGTGGTTTTGCCAGTTCCATTTAAACCAATTAAACCAATTTTATCTTTTGGCTTAATATGTAACGAAGCCTTGTAAAAAATTGCCCTGCCACCAATGTAATATGTCAGATCGCTGATCGATATCATGAGGACAAATTTATACTTTAGTGGATTGAATGTGTGAACGTATAAAATACTTATTTCATCATGATTGATCTTAACTATAAATATCCGCTGTACAATTATTTCAGTTTCCTTGCTATAGCAATGCTATCAGCATGTAGTAGCCCGGGTGAAAATAAGGGTTCTGCGGAGGATGACGCAGATGATCCTGTGATACAATTAGGGAAAATAAATCTCCCTGAAGGATTTAAACTAGCAATTTACGCTGAGGGAGTGACCAATGCAAGATCAATGGCATTGAGTCCTGATGGGACATTATTTGTTGGAACTAAGGAAGAGGGAAGCGTATATGCCCTTCAAGATAATGACGGTGATTTTAAAGTAGATAAAATTCATGTTTTAGATACGGGCTTACGAGCACCAAATGGTGTTGCTTTTAAGGATGGTGATTTGTATGTAGCCACGATTAATGAATTACGAAAGTATTCGGACATTGAGGGCAATCTTGCCAATCCGGCCAATCCCGAAATTATATATGATGACTATCCAAAAGATTATCATCATGGTTGGAAATACATCGCATTTGGACCTGACGGAAAATTGTATGTTCCGGTAGGAGCACCATGTAACAATTGTGAGAGTAACAATGATATCTATGCATCAATTACACAAATGAATCCAGATGGGAGCAATAGAGTTGTATATGCGAAGGGCGTAAGAAATACAGTCGGTTTCACCTGGCATCCCGAAACAAATGAGATATGGTTTACTGACAATGGACGTGATCTATTGGGGGATGATATTCCTCCTTGTGAATTAAATCGAATAACCAGTGCTGGTCAGCATTTTGGTTATCCGTATTGTCATGGAGGAACAATTTCTGATCCCGAATTTGGAGATAAATACCCCTGTTCAGACTTCGTCAAACCTGAGATAACTCTTGGTGCACATGTGGCACCGCTTGGTATTAAGTTTTATACTGGAGATATGTTTCCCGAACAATATAGAGGTCATGTTTTCTTTGCGGAACATGGTTCCTGGAATCGTTCATCCAAAGTGGGATATAAAATCTCCATGGTTACCATCGAAAACAATAAGGCAGTGGCTTATGATACATTCATTGACGGTTGGCTTGATGAAGTAGGGCAGGAAGCCTGGGGGCGACCAGTAGATGTTATTGTAATGAAAGATGGATCTATGTTAATCTCGGATGATAAAGCTGGTGTTATTTATAGAGTGTCTTACGAGGGTTAACCAGCCAAAATTTTAAGTGCCTCCTCCTTGTCGAGAAACAATTGATCTTTCAATTCTTCCAGAGATTCGAATCGGGCATCTTGACGAATCTGTTTGATGAAACTGATCGTAATCGTTTTGCCATAGAGGTCACGATCAAATTCAAAAATATTCACCTCAATGGATCTGTTCTTTCCATTCAGGGTAGGTCTAGGGCCGATATAGAGCATTCCTTTGAATCTTTCCTGCTGGCATATCACCTCCACTGCATAAATGCCATCGGCAGGAATAAGCTTATATTCTTCCTTTACTGCAACATTGGCAGTAGGGAACCCTAATGACCTCCCTACTTTTTCACCAGTTACAACCAGTCCGGTAATACTATATGGTCTTCCAAGATATTCATTTCCTATATCGATTTGTCCTTCCAATAAGGCATTCCTGATTTTTGAAGAACTCACGGCAATATTGTCAATGTCTTGTTCTGGGATTTCCTCAACACTGAAACCAAAGTTTCCGGCATGTTTGACCAGATAGTCAAAACTTCCTTCTCTATTCTTTCCGAATCGATGATCATATCCAATCACCAATTTCTTGGTACCAAGTCCAGCCACTAATATTTCTTTAATAAACCTTGAGGAGCTGTATTGGGAGAACTCTTTTGTAAAAGGAATCATAACGTAATAATCGATTCCTTCTTCTGCAACTAGTTGAATTTTCTCGTCCATGGTAGTCAATAATTGCAAATTATTCTTTCCGAGAACGAAGCGAGGATGTGGCCAAAAGGTTAATACTACGCTCTTGCCACCATGGAGTTGGGCAATCTCAACCACTCGACGTAAAATCTTTCGATGTCCATAATGAACGCCGTCAAAGGTGCCACTAGTGACCACCATAATGTCTTTATGGTCAAAGCCTTTAATCCCTTCAATTACATTCATTTGTGAATAATTGATTTGTTGCGGCCAGGTTTCTTTTACAGCAGTCTATTTCATCCCTGCGAATTACAGTATGATGATACGAAATTTTGGACATTCCAGGCTGATTCTACATTAAACTCTCCAATTCTTGTACGCCTGAGGCTTGATAAGTGTCCGCCCACCTTCAATACTTGTCCCAAATCATGGGCAATACTCCTTACGTAAGTCCCTTTTGAGCATACAAGCTCAAAATGAATGAGTGGTAATTCAATTTGAGTGATTTCAAATTGCTTGACTTCTACTTGTCTTGGGCTCAGGATTGTGGTTTCCTTTTTTCTGGCTTTTTTATAAGCTCTCTCACCGTCGACCTTGACTCCAGAATAAATAGGAGGAACTTGTTGAATAATTCCACAAAATTGCTTCGTTGCTTCGATTATTTCTGAATCGCTAAGGTTTGAGGGATCTGCAAAGACTTCCAACGGAGTTTCAAGATCAAATGAGGGAGTGGTAGTGCCTAATGAAATGGTTCCTGTATACTCCTTTTCTTGACCCATAAAGTCATTGAGACGTTTCGTGTACTTACCACTGCAAACTATGACTAAACCAGTGGCTAATGGATCCAATGTCCCAGCATGACCTACTTTTCTAACTGGAAGCGTATTTCTAATTTTGTTGACCACATCAAAAGACGTCCAATCAGGATCTTTGTCTATAAGAATTACACAACCTTCTGTGAAGTCAATATTTGAAAGAGTTGAGTTGGAAGTGGCGATGATCACAGGAACTGACTAATTATGGCCATGGAACCGATTAGAAAACAGTAAATGGCAAAATAGATCAGCTTACCACCTTTGACAATATTGATCATCCATTTGCAGGCTATTAGACCGGAAATGAAGGCGGCTATGAAGCCACCCACAAGACTTAATATAGGTATGTCACTGCTGAGTTGAGGGGCTTCTGCAAAGTCCTTAATCTTTAGAAGCGAGGCCCCTAAAATTGGGATTAACACCATAATGAATGAAAATTTTGCAGCTTCATCTCTTCTGATCTTTAGTAGTAGTGCGGTGGCGATTGTTGCCCCCGAACGTGAAATTCCAGGCATTATAGCAATGGCTTGGGCTACTCCAATGATAAATGCGGCGATATAACTAATGCCTTTGCTATGATCCTTGTTAAAGTAGGTGAAAGACAACAGACTACCAGTAATAATCAACATGGAACCGACAAGCATCACCCTCCCGGAAAACAATTGAGTAATCTCCTCTTCAAACATTGCACCAACAATTCCTGCTGGAATCATTGAGAGTAATATTTTCAAACTCCATTCTGTTTCGGCATTCCACTGAAATTTCAGTACATTAGTTATCAATGATATTAGATTTTTCCTGAAAATGACTATTGTGCTGAGTGCCGTGGCTGTATGTACTGCTAGTGAGAATAAGAGGTTCTCATTTGATTCTAATTGAAGCAGAACTGACCCAAGTTCAATGTGACCACTACTACTGACAGGTAAGAATTCAGTTAACCCCTGGACGATACCAAGAATTATTGCCTCAAACAAACTCATTTATCCTGTTTAGGCCGATATAAAATGGCGAAGAATTCTACGATGAAACCGATAACCACTATTATTGGTCCAAGGGTCAGGCCCAGGAAACCAAAGCCATATTCTTCCTTATCAATTGACATGACGATAAAACCGAGAACAAGTACGAGAATTCCACTAATCATTATTACATAATTAGTTTTCTCAAAAGGTAATCTGTTGTCTTTACTCATAATTAATAAAGTTCGTCTAATGACATTTTTAAATACCGGTTGACCGCCCGCCAAGTACTGGCATATCCCACAATTATTCCTGTTAATATCAAGGAGGCCATTAAAATGTAAACGTGTTGATCTGTTTGAATTACAGCAAGTTCTTCAATGCGAGAGTTGGCGTAATGAACGAATCCAAATAAGAAGACCGATGCGATGAGACCTGCCATCAAACCATAATTAAGGGCTCTTTGAAGAAATGGGCTTTTAATGAAACTGGCCGTTGCACCAACAAGTTGCATACTTCTGATTAGAAACCTTTGAGAAAACAATGCAAGCTTAATTGTATTGTTGATCAGTATGATGACTACTAAAATGAGAAGTGTAGCGATTCCTCCAAGCGTCAAAGCAATCTTGGAGAGGTTTCCATTGATGCTCTCAATTAAATTTTCAACATAACTAACTTCATAAACACCACGAATAGTCTCAATTTCTTGCCTAATTTCAGCCATTTGATCCGGCGACTGGAAGTCTGGCCCTATTTTAATTATCATGGCGTCCCTAAGAGGATTGTCTCCTATAAATTCAACAAAGTCCTCTCCGGTTTCCTGGATGAAAATTTTTGCTGCTTCTTCTTTAGTGATTTCGGTTATCTGTGGCACATTATCTTTCAACAAAACATAGTCTTGAGACGAAATTGTTTTGTTAATTTTTATGCGTTCGTTTTCAGTGATATGCTTATCCAGATAAACCTGTATCTCTATATTCTCTTGGATGACCTTAGTCAGTGCCGTGCTATAAATGAGGATCAGCCCAAATAAGCCAATGACCAAAAGGGACAGTGTAATGCTCAAAATAACACTTATGAAGGGGTAGCTTCCAAGTTTTTTTTTTCGAAACTTCTTTTCACCGGACGACATGTCACAAATTTAGCAAGATGTCGCAGTTAAAAGTGATTACTCGGATTTGTTTTCTTTGAGAATCATGAGTTCCTTTATCAAGTCAGGATTTGAGACCACTCTCAATGGAGATGACTTGGTCACATTGTCATCGATTCTGTAGAAGGAACTATTGTGATAAAGGAATAATTTCTTTCCAAATCGGCTATTTATCTCTAAAACTTCATAGGGTATACCATTGAAATCGCCATAAAGGAAAAGTTTGTTGTTATAGAATTTGTATTGGAAATTCTTCTTTGAGGTGGAGATGTTTTCAATTTCAACCTGGCTTGCTTTACTCTTGACGTCTGAGTCAAGGACAACACCTTCTTCAACTTCTGGCAATATCTTCTCATCAAATCCAGAATCGGCCAATTCCGGTGAGATAATGTCGGGTCCAATTGGAGTGACTGTTTCGGTCTCTTCCATTTCCTCCTCTATCTCAATTGTTTCTATTTCATCTGTTTTGTTAGAAGCGTCATAATTTGGTAGCTCAATTAGAGGGAGTTCGTTTTTGATATTTTGATTGAAAGAGCTTTCGGAGAGATCAGTCGTTTTAGAAGCTACGGATAAATCAATCGATTCAATTCTTTTTGGCCACTTTACCCACAAATAACTACCCACAAAAACAACACTTGTTAGTAAAACTACAGAGGTGACTTGTGCAGCGGTACTTCCAGCGGCGGCTTGGAATAAACCGGGTGTCACATCAATGCTGTTAAATCTGGTTTTTAGTTCAGCTTTTCTGAAATTTTTGACTCCATTAATTATTTCCTGTTGAGAATTATACTCGTTGGAAAGCAATGGGTCCTGAGAGCGCAAATGATCAAAGTCTGCCACTTCAGTTTTTGACATCTCTCCATCGAGAAATCTTTCTACTAATTTTGAGTAATTGCTATTTGCCATAACTAATCAAGAAAGTCATTAGATGAATATTTGGCCTTAACTAACTGATCCAATCTTTTCTTGCATTTATATTTTTTGGTTTTCGCAGTGTCAGTATTAGCAAAGTTCAGTTTTTCTGCAATCTCCACCATGTTCATGCCATCGAAATAGTAATAAGTAAGTATTTTCTTGCATGTATCCCCAAGCTCATCGATGCAATTCCTGATCAGAAGAGATCTTTCCTCGGCATCGAAATCCATATGTACGTCGGTGTCTTTCTCTTCATGGCTCAATCTGTTCTTGCGGTCTAATTCTTTCCGCCACAGTTTGAGGCAAATACTATAAAGAAAGGTACTGATCTTTGATGTTAGGACCAGATCACCTTTTACTGCTTTTTGCCAAAAAACAATGAGCGCATCTTGGTAGATGTCTTTCGCCTCGTCTTCAGAGCCACTATTATTCAATACTATCTTTGTCATCATGCGATAGTATCTTTTATACAAATAATCTAGTGCCCCCTCATCCCCCTTGCTAATCTTTGCAAGAACCTCATGGTCTTTCATCTACCAAAAACAACATAAACTTTTGATTTAATACAACAAATCACGGAATTGTAACCTTTTCACCTCAAAATAATTTCTAATTACTCATATTCTAATTACTCATATTTTAAATTTACAAGGTATGAATTTAAGATTCACAAGGTTATTAAAACGTCTCAATATACCCAAAATAAAATAATTTTAATGAATTACTGAATTAATCTAATGAGTATTGATAACGTTGTGGATAACCATGGTAATTGAGTGTTTAAAAGTAGTGCATAACATAAAGGGTGGAATTCTTGCTGGACTTTGTGTTGTCGCCTAGATGTGGTATCACAAAGTGAGAGATAAAACTACTCGCAAGAGTGGTCTCTAAGAAGGGAAGATACAGCGGGACATATCCAGTTGAATCAAAGTTTGAGGAAACATTGGAAGTGAAGAACAGGGTTCGGCTTGCACTCTGGCGACCATAAGTTTGACAATAACTTGGCTTGTTGCAGAACCTACCGAAACTGTTTCGATATTAGGGGCGAATATTCTTAGGAATGTACGCCCCTTTTTTGTTTTAACCCGTGGTGCATTACTAATAATAAGGAGTAAAAGTTGTTCAACCAACTGATAATCAGTATCTTATTGTAATAACTACAAAACAATAATGATGCACAACTTTCAAGCAAATTACGATAAAATTTTAGAAGTTTTAAGAAAAAAGGGCATTGCTAATTAAATATAGTTAATATGTCATTTCGATGATGCATCAAAAGCAAAACGGATAAAGTAAGCATCTCAATACTTTTTGAACAGCCCTTTGATTTTCTTCTCATTCTTGCCAAAAAATGCCTGAACAAGCTATTATAGCCTTCTACGGTAAAAGTTTCTGCTTTTGATTGAATGTGTTTGTCTTTAGGGACCATGTGCTCGTATGACTTCCGGTAATCACTTGCTATGGTATTCATCTGGTTATTGCCTATTAGCCCCCAGAGCTTTTTTGCTGTCTCAGTACTTCTGTCGCCAATAACCAAATTGATGAACTTTTTCCCCTATCGATCAACAGCCATCCAAATCCAGCAATAGTTTTTTGTTTCCAATGTAGCTGTGCATCTGGTCAAGCTCTACGAAATCCACTTCGGAACCGCTATTGGACAAGGACTGCACTTCTTGGCCAAAACCCCTTATCCAGTTTAACACAGATACATTGCTCACGTTGAGTATTCTACCGATTGACCGAAAACCCAACCCTTCAAGATATAATTGCAGGGCGTATTTTTTCAACTCTTTTGGTTTGGCCGTAGATTTTTGTTGTACCGTATAGTGGTAGCCGCATTTTTTACACTTATTACCTTTGTTTTCCTTTTATCTTGCCGGATTTAATGACAGCACGGTTTGAACACTTAAGGACAATTCATGGCTTTTTTCTGTAAAAATAAGAAAACTATATATAATTAGCAATACCAATCATTTTTATAAGTATAACAACCTGATAAAGGATTTGACCATCTCAGCTCCTAATCAGGTTTGGGTCTCAGACATCACCTATATAAGAACCGTCAAAGGTTTCTGCTATCCGGCTCTAATCACAGACCTTATATTCAAGGAAAATAGGGGGTTATGATGTCAGTGATTCGTTGGAACTCGCAGGCTGCCTTAGCGCATTGAAGTCTGCTTTCAGGAAGGCGAAACCAGGATCGAATTTGATTCATCATTCGGACAGAGGAATTCAGTACTGTAGCAAACAATACGTAGCTGAACTAACGAAACGAAACATGAAAATCAGCATGACCGAAGAGAATCATTGTTATGAAAACGCAGTCGCAGAAAGAGTCAATGGAATACTCAAAGATGAGTTCTATCTCGATCAATGTTTCATCGGCACAAGCCATGCCAAAAGGGCAACTAAAAATGCAATTGACATCTATAACAATAAAAGATTACACCTATCTTTAGGACTTAAAACACCTGAAGAAGTGTACAGAATAGTAGCATAAATTTAACTTTTAACCTGTAGCCGTATTTCAGGACGTGACATGCAATGAGAACTACTACAGGTCTGAGCTATGATTGGAGCGGGCGCGGGCGTACATTCCATGCTGGAGCGGCACTGAATATGTCCACACTTACTTTTGTTGTCCCCGGCGGGACTTCTTCCCCGAATACCAGAATACAGATCGATTTGGAAGTGAGTGAAACTATAAATGGGCAGGTAGTGACGGATAGAACCCGTTGTGCTAATTAATATTTAATAAAATTCAGGAAGAAAAATGCGTGTAAAAGTCTTATTATCAGTAAATTGGAGTTACCACAAACCAATTTATTTAAACCAGACTTATGCACAACATTAAAAGTAATTTCGACAAGATTTATCAAACAATCAAATCCCTTAATCTCGATTTTTTCAACCAGGATGGAAATATCAACAGACCAGGGGCAACCCCGCAATTCTCTGATATAGAAGTTATTAGCCTTGTATTGACAGCCGAATATATGTCCCTGGATAGCGAAAATTGGTAGGAGTTTGTTCAGTCAATGGTGTTTTTCATTCTGTCGAATTATCCAAAGCAAGTGTGCATGATGTGACATTTCTGAAAGAAAGCCATACACAACCATCTGATTGTGTGCTAATTGGAGATAAAGGGTACCTATTCTCATCTTTACAATTAGATTTATTCCATTCAGCCAATACCCGGCTGGAAACACCGATGAGAAGTAATCAAAAGAATTATAAAAAACAGAATTGGATCTTCAGACAAGCTGGAAAAACTGGAAACTCTTTTCTCTCAACTTTGCGATCAGTTTATGATAAGAAGAAATTACGCTAAGTCTTTTGAAGGGTTTAAATCAAGAATATTGGCTAAAATTACTGCTTTGACATTAATCCAATTCATCAATAAATTTGATTTTAACCGACCTGTCAATAACTTTGAAAGTGGCTATAACTTAATTGGCACAACGGATTAATTTAGAATTGGATTAATTTAGAATTTTTATGGATATGCAAATTTTTTGTACCTTTAGGTGCTATTATAGTTAATCCTAATTTATTACTAACATTATGTCCGCACCCTCGCGCCCCCTTAAAAAAAATGTTAGAGTCAAGACCTTAATTGCCCTATTTGCTTTTCTTTTTCTCTCTACCCTTGTTTCGGCACAGGGACTGTCAGACCATTTTGTACTAAAAATAAACACCACCGCCGGCTCTAACGCTCAGGACGCAGACTTTACTTTTCACACCCGGGATATGGAGTATGAAGTCGATTGGGGAGAAGGCTCAGGTTTTGAGCAAATAGCAACAGGAAATACTACCCATACCTTTGCCGCACCAGGAGAATATACCATAAGGTTTAAAAACCTGAACGATATTTACATAAATATAGGAACTGGTAGACAAAAATACACCGCTATTGAACAATGGGGCACTGCTACATGGAATGCCGATATGTCGAATGCTTTTGGTGCAGCAAGTAACTTAACTGCCAGCAATACTGCGGGCACTCCTGACATGAGTGCCGTAACAAATATGGAACGTATGTTCTATGCTGCTTCTTCTTTCAACCAGGATATAGGAGACTGGGATGTTTCTAAAGTAACAAATATGAAAGGTATGTTCGAATTGGCCACTTCTTTCAACCAGGATATAGGAAATTGGGATGTTTCTCAGGTAACAGATATGTCTGAGATGTTCTTAACTGCCAGTTCTTTCAACCAGGATATAAGAAACTGGGATTTTCCCAGAGTAACAGATATGAGTCTTATGTTCTCTGGTGCCCGTTCTTTCAACCAGGATATAGGAAGTTGGGATGTTTCTATGGTAACAGATATGAAGGGTATGTTTTCACTTGCCGGTTCTTTCAACCAGGATATAAGAGACTGGGATTTTCCCAGAGTAACAGATATGAGTGAGATGTTCCGAGGTGCCGGTTCTTTCAACCAGGATATAGGAGACTGGGATGTTTCTCAGGTAACAACTATGGAGAGTATGTTCGCTGGTGCCGGTTCTTTCAACCAGGATATAGGCAGTTGGGATGTTTCCAGGGTAGCAAATATGACTAATATGTTCCGTAATGCCGGTTCTTTCAACCAGGATATAGGCAGTTGGGATGTTTCTACAGTAACAAATATGGAAAGTATGTTCGAATTTGCTACTTCTTTCAACCAGGATATAGGAGACTGGGATGTTTCTATGGTAACAAATATGAAACGTATGTTTAATGGTTTCGTAGGTTTTAACAATGAAAGAAGGGTACCTTTTAATCAGGATATAGGAAGTTGGGATGTTTCTCAGGTAACAGATATGTTTGAGATGTTCAGATCAGCTGTGCTTTCACCGGGCAACTACGATGCACTTTTAATAAGCTGGAATAAACTAACCCTTAAAACAGGAGTGAATTTTCATGCAGGGACTTCTAAATATACAGCAGCAGCACAAACTGCCAGAGACAATATGGATGATGCTGTAAATGGCCATAACTGGACTATTACTGACGGTGGGTTAATTGATGCCAACGATCAACCTACACGTATTTTTCTTTCTTCTACAAATATTTTAGAAAACGGGCCGGAAAATACCACGGTAGGCATCCTGTCCACCGACGGAGGAACTGCTTCTTATACCTATACATTCACAGCAGGAAGCGGAGATACAGATAATGGGAGGTTTAATATTTCAGGAACAGAACTACAACTTATAGCCCCTGCCGACTACGAAACAAAAAGCCGCTACGCAATACGTATAGCAGTAGAGGGTACGAGTATTGAGAAACGATTTACCATCTCCGTTAGTGATATTATAGTCGAAGTAAACACAACAGCAGCAACCACTATTACTTCCACAACGGCCACTTTAAACGGCAATATAACTTCTGACGGAGGAGCAACCATTACAGCAAGGGGCTTTGTATATGCTACTTCAAACGCAGATTTGACAATTGGTATTGCCGGTGTTACGGATGTTGTTGTAAGCGGTACAGACTTGGGTGTTTTTACAGAAAACATTACGGGTCTAACAGCAGGCACAACCTATTATTACAAAGCCTACGCAATAAGTAGTGTGGGAACAACTTACGCAGGAGAACAAAGTTTTACGACATCAGCACCCATAGCACCAGCAGACACCACCCCTCCGGTCATTACATTGAATGGCAATGCTCAGGAAACCATTAACCAGGGAGCTTCTTATACCGATGCGGGAGCGATGGCCACCGATAATGTTGATGGCGATATTTCCGGCAATATTACCACTACGATCACAGATGGTAATGGTAATTCGGTTCCGTCCATTGACACGTCCATTCCTGATGTCTACACCATTGCTTATGCTGTTGCTGATGCCGCTGGAAACATGGCTGTGCCAGTGACCAGAACCGTCACGGTAGTGGCAGACACCAGCCCTCCGGTCATTACATTGAATGGCAATGCTCAGGAAACCATTAACCAGGGAGCTTCTTATACCGATGCGGGAGCGATGGCCACCGATAATGTTGATGGCGATATTTCCGGCAATATTACCACTACGATCACAGATGCCAACGGCAATCCCACCCCCGCCATTGACACGTCCATGCCTGGTGTCTACACCATTGCTTATGCTGTTGCTGATGCCGCTGGAAACATGGCTGTGCCAGTGACCAGAACCGTCACGGTAGTGGCAGACACCAGCCCTCCGGTCATTACATTGAATGGCAATGCTCAGGAAACCATTAACCAGGGAGCTTCTTATACCGATGCGGGAGCGATGGCCACCGATAATGTTGATGGCGATATTTCCGGCAATATTACCACTACGATCACAGATGCCAACGGCAATCCCACCCCCGCCATTGACACGTCCATGCCTGGTGTCTACACCATTGCTTATGCTGTTGCTGATGATGCTGGAAACATGGCTGTGCCAGTGACCAGAACCGTCACGGTAGTGGAAGACACCACCCCTCCGGTCATTACATTGAATGGCAATGCTCAGGAAACCATTAACCAGGGAGCTTCTTATACCGATGCGGGAGCGATGGCCACCGATAATGTTGATGGCGATATTTCCGGCAATATTACCACTACGATCACTGATGGTAATGGTAATTCGGTTCCGTCCGTTGACACGTCCATGCCTGGTGTCTACACCATTGCTTATGCTGTTGCTGATGCCGCTGGAAACAGGGCTGTGCCAGTGACCAGAACGGTTACGGTACAAATAGCTCTTTCTCAAATTAATTCCAGTGTGGTGTTTACCCCCAATGGAGATGGAATAAACGATTATTGGACCATAGAAGCTCTGGACAGGGTAGAGGGATGTCAGCTAGTGATATATAACCGATTTGGTCAGGAGGTTTTTAAAGCATCAAACTATAAAAATGATTGGAATGGGACCTTAAACGGATCTTTCCTGCCAGAGGACGCTTATTACTTTACTATCAAATGTGATGATGGCGATCAGTTTAGTGATGGTTTTAGAATACTACGTTGATGGTTTTAGAATACCACGTTCAAATTATTAATAGTTTCAAAAACCGGATATGAAACCCGCAAGCATAAAATGGGGAGTATTGTTGTTATTTTTCACGTTATTATATTCTTTAGGAAATAAAGTAACTGGTCAGCAGTATCCCAATTTTAACCAGGCTTATTTTAACCCCCATTTGTACAATCCGGCAACCATTGGTTCTCAAGGATATACCGAATTAGGAGTGACGTATAGAAAAGAATTGCTAGATGTAGTGAATGCCCCTGATGTTTCTGTCTTCAGCTTTCAGTACTCAACTAATTCAAGTATCGATTATGGATTAATGGCGATGAGCGACAGGAGTATCTTGTTAAATAAATCAACGGTTATGATAGGAGCTGCCTATAAACTGTTTTTATCGGAAGCCAGTTTGGTCAGGTTCGGGCTTTCTATCGGCTATGGCTCTAACGTCCTTGATTTGTCACAGCAAGATCAGAACGACCCGGTGATAGCAGGAGCCTCGAGACAATCGTCTTTTGCAGTGGGGCAGTTTGGGTTTTCTTTTCAGCAGCGGGATTTAGAAGTTGGTGTTTCCTTTCCACAAATTTTTCGACCCAGAGTACTCACTGCGGATAGATTTCAGCCTGCAAATTTTGATAATTTAAAGGAGTTTGTCGCTCGTGGCAGCTACCGGGTCAGTTTTGGTGCCGGGTCAGCAGGACTGACCCCTTTTGCTTTTTATAGACACCGCCAGATTTTTCCAGATATTGTTAAGGGAGGATTTATTGGGGATTATAAAAAGCGGGTAAGGCTAGGTTTAGGGTATAGTACGAACAATAGCTGGATCGGTTATTTGGGGCTTGAAATACTGGACAGGGTAATTTTATCGTATGGGTATGAGTTTCCTGCCAATGGGAATGCTATCAATCAAAATAGTAATGAGTTCAGTCTGAGGTATCGACTGTCATTGAAGAAGAAGGATTTTTCAACAAAAAGGATCAGACGCGATAAAAGACAACTATCAGAGGAAGAGGCTAAACCTGAAGAAGATACTCCGTCGCCGGTTGAACCTGATGCAGGCAAGCCGGATGCAACATTGCAAAATTCAGATAATACAGTGGATAGACAGGTAGAAAGAGAACCGGAGACCACAGAGGACGTAAAAGAGCCACTAAATGAAGGGTTGCTTATTGAAAACCCGGAGATTGAGAACCCGGAGATTGAGAAGGGACTTAGTGAATTTCCTTTTTTGGAAAGGGGAAAATTCTATGTGGTTGTTGGTACGTTTGACTATAAAAATAATGCATTAAACTATACCAGAAGGTTGAACGCAGATGGCTGGTTTGTGAAAGTTGGCCGGGGTTTGGACAAAAACCTGTATTATGTATATACACTTAGGACATTGGTGAAGAAAGATGCAGAAAAATTGAAAAATGAACTTCGAAGAAAAGGGTTTGGTGATGCTTGGGTCCATGTTGAGTGAACTACCTGTCACATCTTCAGCGTGTGGGAAAGTAAATATCCTGTTGTGATTCAATCCTGGAGAAACAGCCGGGAGAAACTGACCACCTGTTTTCAGTACACCGCCCCAATACGCAAGCTGATTTATACCACCAATGCGGTAGAAGGTTAGCATCGACACATTCGGAAAGTGACAAAAACCAGGGGAGCCTTCACCTCAGATGTGGCACTGTTAAAGCTGGTCTATTTGGCGACCAGAAACATTGAGAAAAAATGGACGGGCCCATTGCAAAACCGGGGGTTGACCGTCCAGCAACTCGCCATTAAATTTGGAGAGCGATTACCTTTGGATTGAGAAATCATCCCTTTTGGAGGGGCATGCCCCTCCAAAAGGGATGATTCAAAAGACAGGGTTTAATTTACACTACCTTAATAACAGGTCATCAACTGAATGGTAAATTCCCCTAAGCCAGGCTTTGAACATCATTATAGTCCGGTGTAAATCCTGGAAATTCTTGCCCTTCTTTCCACGCCCGATTTGAACCAAGTGGTGTATCCGCTTTTTAAAGCCATGTAGCCCTTCCACTTATCGGTTTTGATTGCATCCTGACAAGATATATGGTCTTGGAAGAAAGGTCTTAACTGCTTAGTCCCTGCATTGTCAATGGGTTAATAAAGTATTTTAAGCAATGTTATCGCTCAAAATATTTATTTATTATGTGCCTAATTCAATGGATTTATTCTCCAATAGATTTCTTAATTAATTGCACAGAGTTGTACTGTTTAATTGTGATTTGGTCAAAGATTCTATTATTTCTCTTCACTTATAAATCCAAAGTGGGCAAAAGTGGACATTTGATGAAGATCAGTTAGAGAGCTATTAATAAATGGGCCAATTGAACACCGTTATTTTTCAAAAAATTCTTGCTGAAGATGAATTTTTGGAGATAGGGGTGACTTTGGTCATGCTGAAGCTTCTGAAATCTTCCAACAAGGGGGTTTAGAGGGTACTGAAGGAGCTAAGGGGAATCTCAACGCTGAAGACAATTGTATTCAAGCCAGGCAAGGAATGGATGAAAACTAGACTATCGTATGCCTAATCTACCCCATACACCTGCTACCACTCCTCATGAAAACGGCAGTCAACGATTTGTTAACTGCCTGATCCCGACAGTTATCGGGAAGAGCCCCCGGACGGATTCGAACCGCCGACCCGCTGATTACAAGTCAGCTGCTCTGGCCAACTGAGCTACGGAGGCCAATCGTGTGTGAGTCTGGGTGTCAGTGAGGGTTTGAAGCCCAATGTTATCTAAACCTTACCCGATTTTGCGAGCGCAAATTTAATTCAACTTTTAGGATTGCAAAACTTAATCCAACTAACTATTAAATTTAGTTGGTAACTAAATAAGGAACTCTTCCTGACTTATGGAATTCAACAATATTTTCGGCTGCCCAACGAGACATTTCGTCTCTCGCCTCAACCGTAGCGGACCCAATATGCGACGTAATCGCTACATTTTCCATTGATAAAAGAGGGTTGTCTGAGGCCATGGGCTCAGGATTGGTTACATCCAAACCAGCACCCCAAATCTCTCCATTCCTTAACGCCGCAATTAAATCTATTGAAGTAGGTACTTAATAAATACAGATTACATTATAAGGGCATGGATTGTGATCGACCATTTTAGCTGACAGATTATCAAATTTATAGTCCGGTGTAAACCCTGGAAATTCTTGCCCTTCTTTCCACGCCCGATTTGAACCAAGTGATGTATCCGCTTAAAGCGATTGTGCCAGCCCAAAATATGAACATCCACTTGACCAACTCTGACTTTAAATTGACAATTGTTGCAGTTAAATCTCCTTTGAGAAGTGCTAAATCCTCTTTGGTTGCAATGCTCACAACTGTGATATCAGTTTTGTGTTACTGCTGAAGATCCGGACTAAAGGTGTTAACACTTGGAATAATACAATGGAATTTTGCTAATGAAGTTAGTAGCTTTGGTTGTTTTTCTCGCAACGGATCAGCGGTACCAAATTTTTTTTGGTGTTTTTTTGGTGTTTTAGCAGCGCAACTTGATTCTACATCACTATTGATTTGTTGTTTAATACTGACCTGATCAGGCTTTTAACCGTGACGGTGATTGTGACCACAACCAGTGTTTCTTCATTGATTATTAAGGATACTAATTCATTGGCAGTGAAACTATTAATTGTTTCAGGTGGTATTTTTGCACAAATGTCCATTATCAGGAGTTTGATGTTATGTTCAATGTGACCAAATAGAAGTTTTTTCTATACTTGACAACAAATACGAAATTTAATTTGATTAGATATTTGCTGTGCGAGACACTATAATATTTATAAAAAAATTATTTCCACTAAGATTTGACCAACGCTCATCTTTTATACTCAAAGATGACTCTCATGCTTCAGTTATAATTAACCGATAGAACCGGATTTCACCCATTAACCTAAAAGAGTTCATGTTATCATTGATAAAAGCGATTTTTGGCCGCCAATAGATTGTATGTGAAAAGTTCAAAGACTAACAATTGGGTTTGGGACAATGTCCGGCAGGATACAATAAGATTTGTAGGGAATGGTACAATGAGATTGTACACTTCTACGGATAATAATAGAACAACAACCTTTAATTACCCCTTGATGCTACGAATAGCACTCTGCATAAGCTTGGTGTTTTATATACACGCGGTTGTTGCTCAGCGTATTCTAACGGTCGGCACACCAAATGACAAATCAGAACCCCCCTATACTATTATTGGAAATGTTTTTGATTCTGATACTGGAGAGCCAATATCAGGTGCAAATATCTTCATTGAAAGACAAAATATAGGAACCAGCGCAGATATCAATGGCAATTACAGCCTCAAACTTTATGAAGGACTTTATTTAATTCAAGCAAGTTCTACAGGTTATGTCCCTGGTGCCAAACGAGTAAATGTTATAGGTGAGGGCAAAGTTAATTTCATTTTAAACGTTCAGGTAACTGAATTAGAAGAAGTCGTAATTAAGGGAGGTGCGGAGAAAAGAGACGTCATCAGTAAAGATGTCGGAGTTGAAGTGCTAACCATCTCATCAATCAAGACGCTTCCTCCACTTGGTGGAGAAGCGGATATTCTTAAGTCGTTAACACTGCTCCCCGGGGTCAGTACTCCGGGTGAAGCTTCTAGTGGATTTAATGTGAGAGGAGGTGGATTCGACCAAAACCTCATACTAATGGATGGTGCACCACTTTATAACCCATCTCACTTATTCGGTTTTTTCTCGGCATTTAACCCCAATATGATTAGAGATGTGACTTTGTATAAAGGTGCAATTCCCGCTAACTATGGAGGACGTGGCTCTTCGGTAGTGGATATAACCTATCAAAAGGGCAATCTCTCCTACTGGACAGGCGACGCCACATTGGGAGTACTTTCATCTAAATTTTCCGCGGGCGGACCACTGGTTCCTGGAAAATTATCGATAAACATTGGTGGTCGGGGATCATACACTAACTGGCTATTAAGACAGGCAAAAGATGCAGATGTAAACAATAGCAAAGCCTCGTTCTACGACGGCAATATTATCCTGAGTTATGCGATTAATCCGAATAATGATCTAGAATACTCCCTTTATCGCAGCCGCGATTCTTTCAGTTTTGCGGGAGACACCACCAATCAATGGCAAAATACAGCCCAGGTTATCAAATGGACGTCCATTTTGAGCGAGAAACTTTCCTTCAGGATTTCGGCGGTCCAAAGTATATATCAATCGACCATCTTAAGTGATGTGCCCTTTGGTTCATTTGATCAGGAAACCGGCATCAAAGATTACAACGCCAGTTCATCTCTAACATTTATTCCTTCCGAAAAACACACCATTCAGCTGGGTGGTCAGGTAAAAAGAATTTCGGTCGATCTCGGAACTTTGAAACCCGGAAAAGATTCAGCTATTGAACCCGAAGATATTCCATCAGAGAAAGCCATTGAATCAGGTGTATTTGCTCATCACAATTTTAACATCAACAAGCATATAGAACTGTCATATGGTGTCAGATGGAGTAACTTCAGGTTACTCGGTGCACGTACCATAAACACTTATGATCCAGTATTAACTAAAAGCATTGAAAACATCTCCGGTCAAACTCAATTTGGAGATAATGAGATCATCAAACAATACAATGGAATTGAGCCCAGAGCGGGCTTGAATTTTAAGATTAATGAGGAAAACTCTATCAAGTTGGGTTATAATTGAATGTTCCAATACATTCACCTGATTACTAATACAACCTCCATCTCTCCGATAGATGTCTGGAAACTCAGTGACCCCTTCCTGGAGCCTGAAATTGTTACTCAATACTCTGTTGGTTTTTTTAGAAATCTCCAGCATGGAAGGTTTGAGGCTTCAATTGAGGGTTTCTACAAGGACTGGGAAAATGTTGTAGAATACAAGGATGGTGCCGATCTATTTCTAAATAGTAACCTTGAAACTGAGTTGATTTCAGGAAAAGGTAAGTCTTATGGTTTAGAGGTATTCGTAAAGAAGAACATAGGAAGATTTAATGGTTGGCTCAGTTATACTTACTCCAGGAGCTTGAGAAAAGTTGTGGGTGATTTTGAGGTAGAAACAATTAACAACGGCGATTGGTACCCTTCCAACTTTGATAAGCCCAGTAATTTCACTTTTGTCACTAGATTCCGATTAGGCGCATACGCAACTTTCTCCTCAATCTTCACATACAGCACGGGACGACCAGTCACGCTGCCGAGTGGTAAATTTAGGTACCAAAGCACCATATTGGGTTATTTCGATGAGCGTAATGGTGGCAGGATACCTGACTATCATAGGCTGGATTTATCACTCCAATTCAGCTGGCCGTCAAGAAAGAAGTGGTTGGCCGGCGACTGGACACTATCGGTATATAACATTTATGGAAGGGAAAATGCCTTCTCGGTTTTCTTCAAAGACACACAAGGAGCCCCACCACAGGCATTTAAGGTATCGGTAGTCGGTGCACCGTTCCCCTCGATTAGCTATGAAATGAAATTTTAGAAGCAACAAGCACCTTTCAATTTGCCGGAGATACTACGAACAAATGGCAAAATATTGCCCGCGTAATTCGCTTTAGCCCAGCCCTCACTGATGCATTGACCTTGAGTTCGTCAGGAACACACAGCCGCTATCAATCCGGTATTGTAAACGCCAATGAATTTTCCCCTTTTAAATTAGGATCAGGTGTTTTGGATAACCAAATTCCTTATACGCCCGTACCGTTTCGGTTAAACTGCTCTTCATTTGGTCTTTTAAATAATAAGCTTGCGCATATTGACCGATAAGGACGGTGAGTTCAATCCCCGGCACCGGCACTAACAACTGGCTATGCCATTTAGGCACACACTCTGGTCGAGGGGCAAGTCGCCTGATTTGCCTTTGCCTGGATAACAAAAGCCCAAATGCTTCTTTATCCATTGGAACCCAAAGGTACACATTGCACTAATCTCTAGTTATCGTTAAATTATTTATTGTCGCCCTTCCTACTTTCTAAACCGCCATTTTACTCAATGCAATAAATCCCTTTCTTCTTTGGGACATTAATGGCCACCCTAAAGAGCAATAAGTCCCATATTTGAATAGAACAGTAGCGATTCTTATTCGCTGTATTACATTCGTTGTCAAAAACATAAAACAATAAACTTCATGAGTTATTTAGCTGAAGAAAATCGATATGACAAAATGATCTGCCGCAGGTGTGGAAGAAGTGGTATTAGGCTTCCAATAATTTCGCTTGGATTATGGCATAATTTCGGAGGAGTTGATGTCTATGAAACAGGCCGGGAAATCATACACAAAGCTTTTGATGCAGGAATAACACACTTTGATTTAGCCAATAATTATGGGCCTCCTCCCGGTTCTGCTGAGGAATTCTTCGGTCAGGTGTTGGCTAAAGACTTAAAAGCATATCGCGATGAATTGATCATATCTACCAAAGCAGGTTATCTGATGTGGCCCGGTCCGTATGGCGAGTGGGGATCAAAAAAATACCTGATGGCCAGTTTAGACCAAAGTCTCAGGCGAATGGGTCTCGACTATGTCGACATTTTCTACTCTCACCGACCAGATCCGGATACACCCATGGAAGAAACCATGGAAGCACTTTACCAGGCCATTAACCAGGGTAAAGCGTTGTATGTTGGGCTCTCCAATTACAGTGCTGCAGAGACGAAAGAGGCGACAAGCATTTTAAAAGGCATGGGTGTAAGGTGCTTAATTCACCAACCCAAATACTCTATGTTTGCCAGATGGACCGAAGAGGAAAAACTATTTGATGTGCTCGATGATGAGGGAATGGGTTCTATTGCCTTCTCCCCTCTTGCCCAGGGATTGCTAACTGACCGATATCTAAAAGGAATACCGGAGGATTCCCGGGCTGCTAAATCTCATGGGTTTTTACAGGAGGAGGAGGTGTCCCCGAAACGGAGAGAAAAGGTTAAGCAATTAAATGACATCGCTCTCAATCGCGGACAAACTTTGGCCCAATTAGCATTGATCTGGGTACTTAGAGGAACGGTTACCTCGGTTTTAATTGGTGTAAGTAAGCTTGAGCAACTCTATGCCAATCTCGAGATACTCAACCATGTGGAGTTATCTTCTGATGAGGCCGAACGCATTGAAAAAATCCTTTCTGATTAACGCTATCATCAATCAAAATATCATGAGACACTTAATATTTTCAGTAGTTTTCTTTAGCCTTATAAGTAACATGCAAGGACAGAACACAATTGGCATTTTCGATGCCAATGTAGATATAGGTAACCCTAAAAAGCAAGGCTCTTCAACTTTTGATGAGACGGAACAAATCTACAACCTCAAAGGAAGTGGATATAATATTTGGTTTGGCAGAGACGAATTCCATTACACCTATAAAAAATTGTCGGGAGACTTCATCCTTACCGGAAATTTTGAATTTGTAAGTAAAGGTGCCAACCCTCATCGAAAAATTGGCTGGATGATACGAGAATTATTGGATGACAACTCACCTCATGTTAGTGCTACGCTTCACGGTGACGGTTTAACCGTACTCCAATGGAGAGCTTTGAAGGGTGCTCATATGCGGGATCCGCAAGATCAAGTTTTTGCTCCGAAGAAAAATTATCAAATCCTACAATTAGAACGACAGGGAAAAAAAATTACTATGAAAGCAGCACTTTGGGGTGAACCTCTGCAAACCATTGGCTCAAAGGAAATGAGTGATATGCCCGATGAGATTTTCGCCGGAATATTTATCAATGGCCATAATGAGAATGTTGTGGAAGAAGCGACGGCATGGAATGTACGAATTGATAAACCAGTGGCTGACGATTATAATCCTGAACAAAATGGTTGGCTTGCGTCACGAATGGAGCTCTTGAATGTTTTCAATGGTAAGAGAAAAGTAATTCACACTTCTGAAAACAGGTTTGCAGCCCCTAATTGGATGCCAGACGGAGACCAGTTGCTGTTTAATGAGAATGGATCCATTTTCACCATCAGAACGAATGGTAAGAATAAGACCAAAATTAATACCGGAAAAGCAGATAGAAATAACAATGATCACGGCATATCATTTAATGGGAAGACGCTGGCCATAAGTCATAATCATCAAGGTGTTCCGGGTGGTGGTTCCACTATATATGTATTGCCTATTTCAGGAGGAGAACCCAAACAGGTTACCGTGAAGATGCCCTCCTATTGGCATGGGTGGGCTCCTAATAACAAGGAAGTGGTTTACGTCGCCCGCCGGGAAGATGAGAATTACGACATCTATCGGATTTCAACTAATGGGGGAAAAGAAGAGAAACTCACCCATTACGCCGGGTCACATGCGGATGGACCGGAGTACACGCCAAACGGCCAATACATTTACTACAATGCCAGTCCGACCGGGACCATGCAGATATGGCGAATGAAACCTGATGGTTCAGCCAAAGAACAAATCACGTTTGACGAATACAATGACTGGTTTCCTCACATCTCACCCGATGGCAAAAGGATTGCCATAATCTCATTTCCGACGCATATCAACCCAAATTCTCACCCCAACTACAAACGGGTGATGCTCAGGATTATGCCCGCATCTGGTGGTGCACCAAAAACCATCGCTTACCTCTATGGGGGGCAAGGAACTATTAACGTACCTAGCTGGTCACCTGATAGCCAATCAATCGCATTCGTTAGCTATACCAGGTAGCACAAGAATAAAGATGCAAGATAAGACATTGACAGATTCTCATTTAGGCAGATTCCAAATCTTTTGACTAGTGGGCACGGAGCCCACAATTCGTTGATAAGCAAGTCTAACATCCCCCCCCCATCTAAAATCTAATAATCTAATATGGATACCCGACGTAAATTTTTCGCCGCAGCAACTGCACTTTTTGGCTCATTGAGCTTAGATTTGTTGCCTTCTTCACAAGTTAAAGCACAAGATAAAATGACAAGTAAATTTTTTCATGTAGTCTGTTTTTGGCTGAAAAGAGCCGGATAATAATTCAACCGGAAGCAAATTCTTGAAAAACCTCAATGGTTTTCTTAATCAGCCAGATGTGACCCAAAGTCGTCATGCTGGTACTCCCGCTCCTACTGACCGACCAGTAATTGATAGTTCTTACACATTTAGCTTAATGCTAAGTTTTAAAAACAAAGCGGACCAAGACCATTACCAGAACCATGTTGCTCACAAACGATTCATTGCAGAGTCAGCAGCGAGTACAGGTGTATGATTCAATAACTACCTGATGAAAGTTCTCTTTATTGGAGGTACGGGTAACATTAGTACAGCTACTAGCAAATTGGCTGTCGAAAAGGGTCTGGATCTTTATCTTTTAAATAGAGGTACACGGCCCATTTCAATTGAAGGTGCAAATATCATCATTGGAGATATTAACAGAGTTGATGAAATCAAAGAATTGGCCAATCACAATTGGGATGTGGTCGTCAATTGGATTGCTTTTACCCCTGATGAGATTCAGCGAGACATCGATTTGTTCCGTGGAAGTACCAGGCAATACATTTTTATTAGTTCGGCATCAGCTTACCAAAAACCGGCTTCTAATTACATAATTACTGAATCAACCCCACTTGCCAATCCTTACTGGCAATACTCACGAGACAAAATCGGCTGTGAAGACTTGCTGAATAAATCATATAGAGATAGCGGTTTTCCGGTCACGATCGTCCGCCCGTCACATACCTATGATACTGTAATCCCGGTAACCATTGGGGGTTGGACTGAATACAATGTTGTTAATCGTATTAAAAAGGGAAAAAAGATAATCATCCAGGGAGATGGCAATTCGCTCTGGACAATGACTCATGCTGAAGATTTTGCCAAAGGGTTTGTTGGTTTACTTGGTCATCAGCAAGCCATTGGTCATGCATTTCACATTACGTCTGATGAAGTCTTGTCCTGGAACCAAATTTACGAGGCGGTTGGTTTAGCGGTCGACAAAGAACTGAATGTTGTTCATATACCTTCAGATTTCATTTGCAAGATCGAGCCCGAAATGACCGGAACACTAATTGGTGATAAAGCCGTATGCGCTATCTTCGACAACACCAAGATCAAAAGATTCGTACCTGATTACAAGGCAACCATTCCATTCAAGGAAGGAATAAAAAGAACCATAGAATGGATGGAAGCCGATCCCTCAAGAATGATCCTAAATCCAGAGACGGATGAAATGATTGAAAGGGTGATTGAGGACTATGGGCATAGTTGATTGATTCCTTGAAGCCTTATTAAAAACGACCAGTGTAAAAGTGCGACCGCTTGCTGCTTCTTATAACCGCTAAAACTAGCGAAACTGCTTCATATGCACAACGGTCGAAATTATCGACTGCAAACCACAAATTTACTTGCCAAATAATGCAGATGTTTCGGAAAACTAAGGCCGTTGCAAAAGTCACGGATTGAATTTTAAGAGTCGAAATCTGTAATTTTTGGATTTAGACAGTTATAGTACCTGTTTTTTTGGGTACTAACAAGCCACCCAAACGCTCGTCTTCATCTAAATGGGCATCCATTGCTGTCTCAAGTGCTGATTCCAAAAACTGCTTTGGCACTGGAGCAAGTGCCCATCTTTCCCGGATAAGGATTTGCCTGATCTGAATTGCTCCAGAGCTTTGCTCTGTAATTGATCTACTTCTTCTTCTGTCATTTTATCCAGGTTATAATGTCCTTGATTTTTAACTTGGACAGTGTTCAGTTTACAGCCTCTCTTTTTGTGAGTATTATCATGGGATATTGAAAATGTTTTACAAAAAAATCAGGAAACCGGTCTTCAAGATTGAACAAAACAGCAAGCATCTTTCTACCGAATTTATTATTCGGTATTAATCTTTTTTGTGCAGTTGAATCAAACGAACGCCATGGCAAAATATTAACGATTGCAATGTCACTAAATCTTTTCCACCATTCGATAGCATGTGGATGATAATATAAACTCAGATTTTCTTTCTGTTCAATTTTATTTTGAGATTTTTTAAGAGCACTCTTTATTTTTCTTAGTATACGGAAAGGCAATGATGTCAACAAAGTATTTGGATTACTATATACAATAATAACGCTTTTTTCAGGCTTAGTAGCATAAAGCAATTTGCGTACTGCATCTTCTTGTTTGTCTTTATCAATATGATAGATTGTATGTAGACTAACTGTGCAATCAAAAAAATTTTCTTTCATGGGAATATCGAAAAAACTGCCAGGCAAAAACACACCATGATCACCAATTTTCTTTTTTGCCATTTCTAGTGCTGCTGAAGATAAGTCAACGCAATACCTCTTTTTAAAATTCTTTGAATACTCCAAATACTCTTTATACTGTATTGGACCCGAGGCCATATCAAGTATATTGACGCCATTGCCGGGAATGTGCCTCAAAACTCTCAATCGACATTTGCTGACATACTCCTGACTATTTTTCCTTAAGTCCTCAAATCTTCTTGCATCTCCGGTAATTTCATTGTCTGTTTCCCATCCCACTGAATTGTAGAATTTAGAGACTATCTCTTCTGGTTTATCCATTGTGTGAAGTACTCCCAATCGTTAGATCACTTTTCAGGGTTTCTTAGTTGAAGCCCGGCTGTTCTTTTTCCTTTCTCCGGATACCTTTTGAAGAGAAAAAATCATGCTGCCATTGATTTTTGATACAACTCGGCAGGAATCTTTCGGCCAATACCCTGCTATGCACGTCCTCCATTATAATAGTCAAAATATACCTTCAAACCTTTGTACAAATCCTGGCCTTTTTCTTCCGGATTCAAATATACATATTCCTGTTTTACATTACGCTAAAGCCGTTCAATAAAGGCATTATCAGCAGCCCTTCGTGGGAATGCAAGTGATATCCAAAGCCCATACCTCATTAGGGTGACTGATTTTCAAGCCTTTCAATCTGAGTTCGATTTTAAAATACGCTAATTGTTGAGTTTTTGACAGGTTGGTATTTGATGGTTGGTTTTTCTGAAAGAATGAATAAGCAATCCGTCCGGAGATAAGGTTTGTAATGAAATTTGCCCATCATCTATGTCCTGAATGTCAATTCTTGAGAGATGTAGGCTTTCTCCCGGGCTCATTGCCAATAAGGTGTTTTTGCTGGATTGGCCGAATTGAATGCAAAAATCGTCCACCAAGTAGAAAATTTCAGTAATCTTATCCTCAGATAGAGTCATGTATTTCGTGATTAAGTATTTTAAATTTAATCACCACTACAGGCTTTATTGAGTCCTCAAGGGTTTCTCTCAGAAAATTCATTCAAAAGCACTCATCGAACTCAGGTTAAAAACTCAGGAGGAGGAGCCCCTTCACGATTTTGAGACTCATTCATTTAAAGATAATTTGTTGCAGATGATGTTCGCCGGCTGTCATCCTACCGTCAACATCGATTCCCAAACGGTACTGATGCTCAAAACACTTTGCGGGTTCAGTATCAAGGAGATCACCAGTGTCTACCTCACCAATAAAGAGACCACCACCAAGCGGGTTAGTACGAGCCCGCAAAACCCTCAAAGAAAGCTGGTTTTACCTCCAAAGGCTGAGTTGCAAAAGCGGTTAGATGCTGTTCTCCATACACTTTATTTGTTATTCAGCGAAGGTTACAATGCATCTTCGGGAGGCAAACTGATCCGCTACGAATTGTGTCTGGAATCTATTCGGTTATTACAACTCATTGTGGAGCATCACCACTTCTTTGACAGAAAAGTTCATGCGTTAGATGCATTAATGCTGCTCAATACTTCCAGATTTGAGGCCAGGGTTTCCGCAGACGACGGGTTCATTCCTATACCAAACCAGGATCGTTCCAAATGAGATCAGCGACTCATCAATACCGGTCTTCAACATCTTGGTCATACCACCAGAGTATCTGAATAAAATACCATATTTTAGCCACTATATCGGCCTATCACTGCACTGCGCCCAATTATCAATCCACAGACTGGTCAGGTATTCTTTCCATGTACAACGCATTGGCCGGTATAGAACCCTCACCGCTTGTGGTCATCAACTACCAACAAGAAACACTCAAACTGGCCACCAATCAGGCTGAAAGGGATTTCATTTTATCTAAGTTAAATCAACATTGAACCGGCTAATCAAGCTCAGACTGACCGTGATGCTAAAGAGTCCTGCTGAGCATAGCTCATTGGTTGAGAAAATTTTTATATGAGCGTGTCCTTATTTCTTCACCTCATTTGTAACAGGGTCAAATAACAGTAAAAATCAATTTTATCATTATGAAAGAATTTATGCTTTTCATCTATACTGCAGGTGGTCATATGGCGGAGATGTCTCCGGAAAGACAACAGCAACATGTGCAAAAAGCAGGTGGCTAGATTCAAGCCTTGTCAAAGAAGGCAAAATGAAGGGTGCCCAACCATTGGAGATGACCGGAGTGACGATTACCGGCCACAAAGGAGCTTTCCATGATGGCCCATTTAATGAGACCAAAGAGGTTATCGGTGGCTATTATCACCTGTTAGCTAAAGACATGGATGAAGTGGTAGAGATTGTCAAGAAAGATCCCCGTTTTGAAGGCAGTGAATGGAAAGTAGAGATCCGGTCTGTTTGGAAAGTGAAGGGGATTAATTAACAAGTTGTCATTCAAAAAAGCTCGAGACCAAATGAGATTGCGGACATTTTTCTTTCTTGATAACAATAGAAAGAAAAATGTCCGCAATGACGATCCATATATTTTATGAATTAACCGACACCTTCAAGGTTTTTTTTGTAAAATGGGTGGTATCAATGAAACGGGTCATGCACATCGCCTTAATTGCGCTCTCTCCATTTGTCTTAATTACATCCCTGGTGTTGGTACAACATGTTGACCCGGCGCAGCATAAACCTGACTTTGAGCCGTATCATTTTGCAGATACCCTTGCCAACAGTGAGTATGACCTTGACAGTCTCAAAGCAGTCATTGGGGATAACAAAGGTCTACCGCAAGGGTTCGAAGTGGCTGCTGCAATTGCCTATTCAGCATATCCACAATTGAAAAAAGTAAAAATTGACATGGTGCTTCAGCCGAAGGGCGCACCCATGGAGGCAAGTATGAATGGTTGGTCACTTTTGATTCCAGGTAGAAACAACCGCCAGTACCACATTCTTCTAAATGACTCTCAGGGCACCTTTTTTGATCCTATCCTACTCCGAGCACTTCCCTTTGATGCCCAGGTTGGCATTTTGGCTCATGAGCTTGGTCATGTGGTCTATTACCATGAACTGAATGTTTTTAAATTCGGTAAATGGGGACTCAGGTATCTAAAAAGTGATGAGTTTCGGGCAACTCACGAACGGACTACTGACCTCATGCCGGTCTATCACGGGCTAGGAAGTCAGATTTATCAATACGCCTATTACGTCAGGAAAGACCCTTCCACTAAAGCATTCTACAAGGATGAAAAAGGCTTTATGGACAAGTATTACATGACCGATGAAGAATTGCTGGAGGCAATGAAGAATTGACATTCATTACCCTAATCAGTCCGTAACACCTCATTGGGAGATTGGTTCTTACAGCTTTCAGAATATGACTACCCGCGGTGACAATTGATAATATCAGTAGCATTAGAACGGTCACCACAAATGGTAACCAGGAAATGACCATAGAGGATATTTCGTTATTGTACTTAATAACGCCAGTGTTGCATAATAACTTGCTGGAACACCCACCATACTGGCAATAAATAATAAAGTCACGAATTCGCGACTGAGCGTAATGCCTAATTGCATCCCATTACCTCCCGTCACTTTGCGAATGCCTATCTCTTTCAATCCATAAGCCGCAGAAGCAACGGCAATATTCATATAGTTGATACAGACGAGTATCATAATAATTGTTGCCAGGACAGACAATACAATAAATCCCTCTACCCCAGGGCTGCTGAAGATGTTGCGTTTCACTGTTTGGCCCATTCGGGAAGCTTCCAGAAATGGTGTGAATTGATAGTCGGCAATCAGTAATTCATCAATAGCTTCATTGTGAATGTCCACCATTTGGTGGGTGCTTTGTTGAACAAGGTCAAGGTTTACATCAGGAGCACTTTGAATGAAACTCACCCTATTTACAGATGCCCAATTATCAATCTTAATGCCCAAGGTTCTTTGGCGACCATAGTTCACCAAAAAATTGAAAGCGAAACTGCTTTTTTTTACAAACGTATCGGCTACACCCTCAATGATGAATGTCTCCATATCGAACATAAGCGAAAACGTCATTGAGTCTAGATACTTCAACCACGGAGGCAGCCTGCTCTTTCGGTCTGGTGTTTCACTGTACAAATCAATGCCAGTATCAATCAATACTGACCGATTAATCACATAGATGTCCTTTGCATTTTCATGATACCTGTCGATGGTAATAAAGAAGTTGATAAAGATGAATGCCAACAGTCCACACCCCGCGGCCAAAGCAAGTCTCAACGCATTAATTAGTGAGGACGTTTTGTGTTGAAGGAAGTTACCTCCTTTCTAAGAAGTTTAAAACCTCAATTTGTCTGGCAGATAATTCGAGGCCAGTTTTTCATAGTAGGGCTTTAGCAGATCAACGTTTGGTGGTTCGTCAGATTTCGAATAGAGGTCATAAGGATTGAACTTTTTGACCCATTCAAACATCTGATGATCGCGATCATCCATAAGATGGGCATATCCATTCTCCTTGTGTTGGGCGTAAAAACTGTGATACCGTAAAATATAAAGCCCTTCTTCCGGGAGGTAGTCTTTCATAACATGAAACAAATATTCATCATGTCCCCAACTCATATGTACGTTTCTTAAACCACAATGTGGGGAGTACATTCCAAATGGAGAATTGAAGAGGTCATTGGTAAAATCAGTATTCTTTTCAAAAAACTCGGGATAAACAATTTTTTCAGAGTGTTTGCATCCCACAGGGAAAGTATCCCCAACTACCGCCCATTGCGGCTCATCGAAGAGGCATAAGACCTTACCCAAATCATGTATGAAACCTGTCAGAACAAACCAATCGGGATGACCGTCCTTTCGGATGGCTTCCGATGTTTGGAGTAAGTGCTGCGTTTGGTCAAGTTCAGTATCCGGGTCGGAATCATCAACTAAAGTATTGAGAAATTCAACAGCCCCCCATAGACTCATTTCTTTGCGGTCAAGGGATAGAAATTCTCTCTCCTTCTCAAGGACAAAGTCATAAGTTTGATTGATATGATTTAGTTTATAGAACTCTCTGACCGTATTCCTGGCAGTGTCATCATAATTTCTGAAACTCTCTTCATCCTTGCGTTGACCTTGTGGATAACGTACCTTGAGGTCATTTTCCCAAAGCTCTTCAATACTGTGCAGAGACAAATCTTCCATACCCTTATTTCTTTATCTTTACTAAAATAACGATTAAAAGGAAAAGGTACGTGGTTAACGATTTAAAAAGAGATTATTTCTTAATCTTAGAGTCCCCTGCAGGAGACTCTGGGGTTATTTGACTATCGACAATTATTCCTTTTGAATACTACCTCCACTGTTGGAGCTAACAAAGATTTTTTCTGGAGTACCGTTGTAACGTATTCGACCAGAGCTATTTGCTTCTGCCTCCAACTCTGCTATTGCATAAATTTCTGCTTTCCCCGAGCTTGAAGCCTCAACTTTTGCTTTCTGTGATTTTAAACCAAAGGCATAAAGTTTGCCTGAGCTGTTGACTTCCACTCTTTGAAAGTTTGTTTTACCGGTCAGTTCGAGCTTTCCAGAACTTGAAACATCAACACGAAGATCGCTTACATCAATATCCAATTCTGCTGATCCGGAGCTGCTGACATCAATATCCAGGTCATCCCCACTTATGGTAGATTTCCCGATTAGATCGGCTGAAGAGCTTACATTAATATCATTAAGTTCCTGAAACTCCAGGTACACCTTAGCATTGAAGTTCCGCCATGAACCGGATTTCATGTGAATTCGGAGCCGGCTTCCCGATTGGTCCAGTAATACTTTATCAGTATCAGCCCCATTTGTTTCAATACGAGCCTTGTTACTGGTTCCTCTGGTTAAGTAAACAGTGACGGACTCCCCAACATCCAAACCAGTAAACGATTCAATTGTTCTAGTTTCACTTTGGCAAAAGACAAATGTTACGGGAATTAAGATTGCTAAGGATAAGAATAGGTGTTTCATCTCGAGTTTTTCTTTAGTAGACACTCGTATCATACAAGAGGTTGCATGGTTTTCTAATCTTCATCAAAAAAGGGTTTCCATACCTCTTCCGGAGAAGGCTTTGTTAAGAGGCTAACAATAAAAAGACAGGAAATAGAAATCACTAAGGCTGGTATAGCAATATAATCTTCGTCAAATGGAAATGACATACCAAGGAAATTTCCAGTGGTGTCACTGGCCAGCATAATTCTGTTAGTAATTGATATTATTAACACACTCGCCATTCCTGAAGCAATTGAAGCAATACCTCCTTCCTTGGTGACCCGTTTCCAGAAAAACGAAGCCAGTAAGACCGGTGCCAGGGATGCACCTATCATGGTATAAGATATAAAGGCCATTTCCAGAATAGTTTCAAATTGAGTCATCAGCAGGTATGCTATAAACCCAACAATTACAATCACATAGCGTTGCACTTTCACCATTTGGTCAGGAGTGGCCTCTTTATTAACCAACAATTGGTAGAAATCTCTTGACACATTGGTTGAGGTTACCATCAAAAAAGTATTCCCGGTGGAAAGAATAATGGCAACTCCTGCCGCGAAAATCAGCGAACCTACAAATACGGGTACCTGCTCGTAACCAATTCTTAGAATAACTTCCTCTGTCATTGCCCTATTGATCTCACCTGTTTCCAGGAAAAATCGAGGATCAGAAGAGTAAATGGCATATCCCACGACAGCCAATACACACATCAAACCCTCAATGAGCACTACGCCCACAAACATTCCGATTACCGCTTTTTTTGCAGATGCCGAATCCTTGGCTGAAGAGAATTTCTGATAAACACTACTTTCACTCAATAACAATATGAGAGTAGGCAAAAGAATACCCAAAGCCCACCAACCATCATGCCCCTCCAACATAGACAGGTGTGCTGGATTGGTCTGTCCAAGTGTTGCCACTACCTGGTCCCATCCACCGAAACCTGAAATAGTTATCGGAACGGCCAGAATGATCGCGAAGGTCATGATTGCGCCATTGAAAATATCAATAGATACTATTGATACCATACCAGCAGCTGCAGTAAATGTTACGATTACTATACATGATATCAAGGTCCCCATTTCTGGTCCAACAGCTCCTTCTGTCAGGATGTTGATAAATCGCCCTCCCCCTTTAAACTGGTAACCAGCAATCACAGTATAGGCGATGATAACTGTCATTGTTCCTAAGATTCTGGCAGGTCTTCCGTAACGTTGTTCCAATAAATCAGTCAAAGTGTATTGAGAAATCTTTCGTACCCGGGCAGCTATGAAATACACAATGACTATTCCAATCCATGCGCCCATGGAGAACCAGAGCTCCGAAAAACCAGTACGGAATGATAACCCCGCTGTACCAAAGAGGCTTCCGGAACCAATCCAGGTACAAACCAACGTTCCTACAAGCAGATAAACTGGTACTCCTCTACCGGCTACTACAAAATCATCTTGAGTTTTAATCAATCGGCTCTTATACGCCACTATGGCCACAAGGATGGCGAGGTAAACAAGGGTTACAACTATATAGGTCATGGGTGAATGTTAATGGACTTTGAGGTAAAACTAATGATTTTTGAATACTCAGATTCGTGTCTTTTAGGAAGTCATTAACAAAAGCTAACATCGTATTAACATCAACCAGCAAAGACTTATGCTGTATTTTGCAAATGAAAAAGACAATGCCGCTGCTTTTACTCTGTTCAACCTTAAACGCTCAAGTCCCGCAAGATCAAATTTTAAAAAGATTTGATCTCTACATCAAAGCTTTAAATGCACATCAATTTATGAGTCCGGAATAGTTGTAGATTGGGCTATTAAAAATGATTCTGCTGAAATAGCTGAGCTCTACCTGAATAATGGTTTTGACCCATCTTGGTTAAATGGGATAAGATGGAAAAGGACACTGAATGCCTGCACACATGATTTTTGAGCTAATCACTGCAATTCATTACCCTTTCAATTTAATAGACCAAAAAGGATTCAGATATTTGCTGTTCTAACCCAAAAGCTGGAGCAGGCTTTTATAATGTACAAAGCCTTTAGCTCCGCATAATATCATTTATTTTACATCTCCTGAGAAGGAGGAATACAATTATTGGTGGAATGAGACAAAGCTTAATGAGATTAGGTGCTGACGAACTCTCCTATGAGATCAGGGAGGTTGTCAAAAAAGCTGAGCAGCTAGAATTATCAGGGCACAAAATTCTCTGGGAAAATATCGGTGACCCTATCCAGAAAAACCGCAAATTGCCTGAATGGATGAAGGAAATAATCACCTCATTACTTCAAGATGATTTTACCTATGGATACAGTCATTCAAAGGGCTTACTAGAGACTAGAAATTTTTTAGCAGACCGTTGTAATAATTTAAAAGGTGTTCAAATAGCTCCTGAGGATATAACCTTTTTCAATGGATTGGGGGACGCTATCCAAAAGATCTATCAATATTTACTTCCAACTTCGAGAATAATCGGACCCTCCCCTTCCTATTCAACACACAGTTCTGCAGAAGCAGCGCATGCTAATCATCATCCACTCACCTACCGGCTTGATCCTAAAAATAGCTGGTATCCTGATATAGAAGACCTTCAATTAAAAGTCAAATACAATGAAAGCATCGTGGGGATAATGGTGATTAACCCGGACAATCCTACCGGGATGGTTTATCCGAGAAATATCCTGGAGGAGATTGTTGCAATTGCCCGCAAGTTCAATCTATTCTTGATCTTTGATGAGATTTACATGAACATTATTTACAATGGCGCGAAACAATGTACGCTTGCGGAAGTAATTGATGATTTACCCGGAATTTCATTAAAAGGCATCAGTAAGGAATTTCCCTGGCCCGGTGCCAGGTGTGGCTGGGCTGAATATTATAATCGTACGAGTGATAGCGACTTTGAAAAACTCTGCGAGACGATAGACAACTCAAAAATGATGGAGGTGAGTTCTACCAAATTACCCCAGTTATCCATTCCGGAAATAATGAGTGATTCACGGTATGATGATTTCTTACTCCAGTCAAACGAGCGCATTGGCAATCGGAATAAGTATATAACGGAGTTTTTGAAAGACATCCCTTATATCCAATTCAACATGACTAATGGTGCCTTCTACAACACTATCATCTTTAAAGAAGGTGTTTTAAATACAAATCAATCCATTACAATTGAAGACCCGCGAAGTAAAAATCTTCTTGAATCATGGTTAACCCCAAACATTCAACTAGATAAGCGATTTGTCTACTATTTGTTGGTTGCCAAACATGTTTGTGTTGTACCTATATCATCATTTGCTTCAGATCTAAATGGTTTCAGGATCACATTACTGGAGGAAGATGAAAAAGTACTTAAAGAAATATTGACCAGAATCCGCTCAGGAATAATTGAATATTGTGAGAGCTGAGAGGAAATCCGCACAATGGAACTTTGCCTTGTCACTCTTAGTGAAAAGAATATCATCCTGACAGTTCAATAACAATAGCCCTTTCTTTAACATACCTTACTCAATTAACAGGAAGAATTTATGCTCTTTGGCATTTCTCCTACTGGTATTAGCTGCCTGCGACCAGAAATCACAACCGGTGGAAAAAACGGTAGTGTAAACTAAACTCTGTCTTTTGAATCATCCCTTTGGAGGGGCAATGCCCCTCCAAAGGGATGTGTTCTAAATCCAAAGGTAACCGCTCTCCAGATTTGACGGCAAGTTGCTGAACGGTCAACCCCCGGTTTGGCAATGGACCCGTCCATTTTTTCTCAATGTTTCTGGTCGCCAGATAGACCAGTTTTAACAGTGCCACATCTGAGGTGAAGGCTCCCCTGGTTTTTGTCACCTTCCAAATTTGCTGATGATAACCTTCTACCGCATTGGTGGTATAAATCAGTTTGCGTATTGGAGCTGTGTACTGAAAACAGGTAGTAAGCTTCTCCCGGACCGGATCACAACAGGATATTTATCTCCCCATTTTCCAGCCAGGTTCTCTAATTCCATCCCTGCCAGTTCTCTGGTAGCTGCACGATACTTTCAAGCCACCCAAACGCTCGTCTTCATCTAAAATGGGCATCCATTGTTTCAGAGCCTTGCTCTGTAATTGAGCTACTTCATTCTTGTCTCATTTTATCCAGGTTAACCTGAATTCGGGTTACATGAATTAATTGACAAACGTAAATAACAATCTATGATGGTGAAAGATAATTATGAAGACCGAAGCATGTCAATTAATATCAATCCGTACTTCAAACTCTTTCTTTTTTATCCACCTCAACCATTATAGATTGCAGAACCCTAATTATATAGACATGACTATTGAGGAGTTTGAACTCGCATCGAAAGGTGCAAAGCTGCATTGTCAAGCCTGGCTACCTGAGCAGGAGCCTCAAGTCATTATTTGTCTTATTCATGGATTAAGTGAGCATATTGGTCGATATGAAGAATTTGCGGAGTTTTTTACATCGCAACAAATCGCCGTATTTGCCTATGATCTACGGGGCCATGGTAAATCTCCCGGAAAACGAGGTCATGTAAGACAATACGACTTATTGTTGGAAGATGTTGAAAATACCTTAAAAATTGCCCGCCGGGAATATAATAATGCTTTGCTTATCCTATTCGGGCAAAGTTTTGGAGGAAACATTGTTTCCAATTACCTGGTTAAAAAGAACACCTCAGAAGTGGCTGGTGCAATACTTTCAGCACCATGGCTCAAACTTGCATTTGACCCACCACCCTTCAAAGTCAAACTGGCATCAATTATGAAAAATATATATCCGGCTTATTCGGAGAATAGTAAAATAAATTCCGGAATGTTATCAAAAGATGAGGAAAAGATTAAAGCTTATCTGTCTGATCCTTTAGTTCACAATAAAATTTCAGCCGGACTATTTTTTTCAATTATTAAACAGGGTGAGGCAGCACTCGAGAATGCTTTCAAAGTAACCATCCCTTTGTTAGTAATACATGGCAAAGAGGACAAACTAACGTCCTGGAAAGCAAGCGAGGAATTTGTAACTACCGTTGGTGACCGGGGCACTTTTAGATTATACGATGGTGTAATGCATGAGCCTCACAATGACCCTGAAAGGGAAATGGTCCTCAACGAGGTGCAAAAATGGATCTCAAACAACGTCAATAAATGAATAATAAGTTTGCAGTAATATTAGACATGGACGGAGTTCTTGTTGATAACAATCCCATTCATGTGGAGGCATGGAAGGTTTATGCTGAGCGATTGGGGTTCGAACTAACACCCGAAAAAATCAGGAATGACCTCTATGGAGGAACCAATGCTGATGCTTTTTGACGACTCTACCGGGACGATTTTATTGAAGAGGTGATTGTAAACGAAACTCATGTAACCAAAGGCACACCAGGACCCACAGGTCTACCGACTCACTTGTGAGAAACTGAGTTTCGAACCATCTCGGTGCTTTGTAATCGAAGATAGCCTTTCCGGAGTGGAATCAGGAGTTGCTGATAGCTATGACTATCCCCGCAAGGTTATGGTGTGAGTAATTTTTTAATTGGCTGCGAAAATTGGGCAGAAAGCACTAATTTGTCGCAAACAACCTTATAAAAACATGAAAAAAACTATTCTACTTTTTGTATTTGCCCTTGTCTGCATGACTGCTTTTGGTCAGATCCGGGTTGGACTTGGGCTATTGGGAGGAGCACCAGGCGGTAATTTTGGCGACTTGTATGACTTTGGTGTTGGTGGATACATCGAACCAAAGTACAGTGCTACTAAATCTCTGGAGGTTGGTGTACATCTGGCCTGGATGGCTTTTGCTGGAGGTGATGTTAGTGGAACTTCAGCAAGTATTTCTGCAGCCAAAGTAGTACCTATATTAGTGGTTGGACAGTACTATTTGACCAACATCGGCCCTAAAGTATATGCTGGATTCGGCGTAGGGCCTTACAGGGTCGATTTTGGCAGCCTTGATGCTGGAACAAGTGGAGGATCAATAGAAGACATTGGGAGTGAGACCAAATTTGGTTTTGCGCCAAAAGTTGGAGTGAACTTCGGTGGTTTTGATCTTGGTATCGCATATCACATTGTGAACGATCTCAATTTTCTTGGATTTAATCTTGGCTTCCACTTCGGAAAGAGGAGATAAACCAATCGTAATAAAACTAACAAAAAGATCCCATTCTCGGCAGAGGATGGGATTCTTTGCTATACCTCAAAACACTTTTCTCACTATAAAATTTTTACCGAATATTAGAAATGGCGGCAATGAATTTTACGCTATTTGGTCACCGGGTAGCAAATTTTTTACCTTTACTGCTGACTTTGCAGGAACCAGGGAGATCTGCCTCGCGAATGAAAATGGCGAAATCATAAAAAAGATAAAATCCACTTGAAGTAATCAACCAGCATGTTAAAATTCTTTCTGCCACTAATCATCATTGCATTATCTACTGGAATCTGTAAAGGTCAGGAGGCAAAAGGGCCTAAATCACTTTATAGGGAGCTAACGGAAATAAGTAGTGTAATAACAGGTCTCACATTTTCGACAGATGGGCTCAAACTAGCTTTCACCAATATGGGGGACATCTACAGTATTCCTTTGAATGGATCAGAGCCAATGCAAGTTACGACATCTGACTACAGGGAAGATCAACCACAATGGTCACCTGATGCGACCAAACTTACTTATAGAAAGGATTCATCAAACCTGACCGGTATTTGGATCTATAACACCATCAATAAAAAACACAGCCGGATAACTGCCATTAAGGAAAATGCATTCAGTCCCAGTTGGGCTCCCAATGGCAAAGCCGTTGCATATAGTACTGACAGTTACGGCAGCGTTGACGTCATGATTATGGAATTTGAGAGTGGTAAAGAGAGACGTCTTACAGCTGCCAAAGGAAATGAATACATATTCGGATTTCACCCGAATGGGAAATTTGTTGGTTATTATGAAAGAAATACAACCGAAGAAGACATTTATGCAATAGCGTTGACTGGGAAAGAGGAATTTCCTATAACTCGAAGTCAAATACCCGAGCTTGATCCCAAATGGTCATATGATGGCACAAGAGTATTATTTCATATACAGAAAGCTGGCATTAAAGAAATCTTTACAGCTGATTTCCCATACGGAGAATTAAATAAGATTGGCCAATTCGAATCAGAAAACATCTTACCCATTATTTCAACCAACGCCAAACGTGTTATTTACCCTAAATCAAATGGCGATAAGGTTGATCTCATACTATACACCATCAAAGCGGAAGAAGATATCCCACTGGGTTTGGCTGAGATTGAGAATCTTGGCCAACCCGTTTGGTCGCTTGGTGGGCGAATTCTTGCGCTATCAGCATATGATGAATCAGTTGATAAGACCAAAATCTGGTTGGTTAACATTAGTCAGTTTTTAAGGGGTAGATAAACGACCTAATCAAGAGTTTTAAGAAGTTCTTGTATCTCTTCGGGGTATTTTGGAATTGCCCCCGTGGAAGAAGCCACAAAGCCCCCCACCTTGTTCCCAATTTTGGCCGCCTTTAAAACGTCTCCCGTTTTAAAAAAAGCGTACATGAACGAGGCACTAAAGGAATCCCCAGCACCAACGGCGTCCACTACATGGATGGGCTCACTTTTGACATGATGAAGTGTTTGGCCGACATATGCATAGCACCCGTCACCGCCTGCAGTTAATATGACGTGCTCCATTTGTTGAAATTTTGCAAGCAAATGCCTGATAAAATCAACTGGTTCCCTATCCTCACCAAAGAGCATATGCCCAATTTCTACAACTTCATCTTCATTCAATTTAGCCACATTGGCATACTCCATTGAAGACTGAATGATCTCCTCCGAGTAACAGTTTTTCCTGAGATTGACATCATAAAATTTTATCCTGAAGTTAAAGTCTTCTAAAATTGATTTTAGCACCACTCCTGATGCCGCCCTTTGAGCCAGTGTCCCATAGTAGAGCACATCAAACACATGATTTTCAATTTGATCTTTTGCCAGATTGTAGTCAATGAAATCATACGCTACGTCAGGGGTTATGTAATAATCCGGCTGACCACCTATCAATTGAACCGGAACCGTTCCGGTTGGCTTCAAGTTGTCCGTTTGAATAAGGTCCATTAAAAGCCCAAGTTTATCTATTCTTTTCCAGGCATCAGATCCATATTCATCATCACCAAGGCGTGACAGGATTGCTGCCTCACCTCCACATTGCACACTATGGGCCGCAAAATTAAGTGGGGCACCCCCAAGATGAACATGATCATTGATTATGTCCCAGAGAATTTCACCAAATGCTAAAACTTTCATCGTACATATTAATCTGCTGAAATTACAAGTAATAGCTGGGAAAGTGGGTTCTGTCCTTACTTTTTCACCAAATACCACTTACTGAATTTTGCGTTCCTTCTTTTATGGTCACCGACCCATTCAGGCTGTAGAAATATGCCGTGTTGTAAAGTTCGGTGGGGAATATTAATGCAGTTAAAACGGTAACTCCATCATTGCTAAATAATTCAATAGAAGATTGGTCTATCAAGATTCGCATCTTAACAGCCCCAGACTCATTTATGCTCTGCGCCTTCTCACGATCACGATTGGCAAAATCTTCTTGGAAGCTTACTTCTCCAGAATTGGTTCGGTCAATGTAGTATTCCGTTAATTCAGTCGAAAAACCAATGCTCACTTGCTTTTTATTGGAGTGGGAAAGTGCAATACCAAAGTCCCCATTTGGTTGGTAGTCGTGAAATTCCACAGTCAAGTCGGTGAGAATATTGATATTCTCAATTTCGGTATGTTCTGAGATTACCTGTGGTGTTAATTCTGTCATGGCTTGTAGATAGCTGGAGAGTTCTCTTGCCGACGTACTGCTTAGCCTTATACCTTCACTGGCAGTAGCGAGAGAAAGAGAAAATGATCTTTAGATTCAGTACTCCCGCTTTTTCCAACTCAAATTGCAGGTTAATTTGATCTGAAAATGGATTTGGATAAGGATTCACCCTTACAGCAATATCAATATTATCATCCCTCTTAAGAATATCATGGAAACCTTCATGCCGTTCAATAAATGGGGTTGCCTCCTTTTGACCATGGATTTCAATGAAGTTGAGATTGGCATTATTAATTTCCTCCTTAAATATATTAAGTGCGAGTTGGGCAGCAATCCTGCCAATTTTAAAATTATCAGGCCTACAAAAGCTGCATAATTGTTAGAACTTATTTTCCTGTCAATCATAATTACTGGAATCCCTAAATGGAAGGCCCTGGTAATAATCGATGTGATAGGAACAGGCTCGTATGGAAAAACAATTCGCGCTGCATTTCATTTATCATCCGGGCTCGCCAGGGATCGGTTTCAGGACCCATGCATTGGGAAAAACCTATTTTATATGTTTTGTTTTCGTGAAGTGTGGAACAGCCAAATAACCATAAAGAAATAAACAAAATGGCTTGAAATCTCATTTCACTTATTGAGCGATGAATTGTAACAGTTACCCCAGGATGAAGAATACGAGAATTAAACGATTAAGGAAAGATAAATTCTATTATCTGATCAATATTTCTTCCAATTCCTCCAAAGACTTTCCCTTAGTTTCTGGCATCATTTTCCATACAAAGAGTAACTGGAATACCATCATCAAAGCAAATATGGAGAATGCAGTTACACCTCCTAAGTTGCTTGCAACATACGGAAAAGTGCCCGCTACCACAGCGGCGAAAACCCAGTGCGTTCCACACCCCAATGAGTTCCCGAAGGATCTGACACTATTGGGGAAAATCTCTGAGATAAAAACCCAAATAACCGCACCCTGACCAACGGCATGAGATGCTATGAATGCGAAAATAAGAACTGGAACTAGCATCGTTCCTGCGCCTATACCAGTAAAGAAAGTCAGTGCTATTAAGCCAAGTGTGGTAATGTATCCAAAAGAGCAGATGTACATGAGGAACTTTCGTCCCATTTTGTCAATCAAAACCATACCAATTAATGTGGCAACCAAATTGGCAACGCCCACGCCAACAGACGACAGTAAGGCTGCGCTTTCGCCCATTCCGGTATCATTAAAAATCCGTGGGGCATAATAGATCACAGCATTGATTCCGGAAAGTTGGTTAAAGAAAGCAATGAGGAAAGCCAACATGATGGGTAAGTTGAATTTGCCTGAAATAAATTCCTTGAATCCAACCTCACCAGAATTATCATTGTGCACCTGAATGACCTTCAAATGTTCTTCGGCTGTGGAAGGATTAATCATTTCCAGTACTTTTTTAGCTTCATCGAGCAAACCTCTTTTGACGATAAGCCATCTGGGGCTTCGAGGAACGAATAATATCATTATGATATAAGCCAGTGCCGGCACTGTTTCAACTCCCAACATCCATCGCCAATTTCCATTTCCCCCGCCCCCGATAAGATAGTTGGAGAAATAAGCGATTAGAATACCCAATACAATATTAAGCTGAAATAGAGCAGTTAACTGACCCCTCTTCTCCTGCGGTGCAATCTCAGATATGTGCATCGGAGCAACTACCGAAGAGGCTCCAACACCCAATCCACCAATAAATCTGAAAAACATCAGAGAATAAACTTCCGGAGCCAAAGCTGATCCAAGTGCCGAAATGAAGTAAAGGATCGCAATCCAAAATAGGGTTGTTTTACGTCCATATTTATCAGCAGGCAATCCGCCCAGCAGGGCTCCAATCACTGTGCCATAGAGTGCCATAGCTACCATTTGGCCAATCATTGTATCGCTGAGAAACCACAGTTTCTGGATTGCCTGTTCTCCTCCGGAAATAACTGCGGTGTCAAAACCGAAAAGAAAGCCACCCAATGCAACCGTGACGGACCAAAAGAATATCTTACCTGAATTCATGATTATAATTATGTATAATCAATAAATATACATTTGGAAGCTGGTTTTCTCATTTTAAAGGCAGTATTCCCAGGTAACCCTCAAAGCTTATGAAAATTCTTCTCGGATATCAGGCAAACCGCTATCGTTTGAAATTGAAGTAAAGGCATAAATGAAGTAATTTTACATCCAATTATTTCGAACGGTTAAAAGCATAATCCCATGCCCATCTATCATACACTAGGCAAAATTCCTCCTAAAAGGCATACGCAATTTGAAAAACCATCCGGGGGACTTTACTATGAGCAATTGTTTGGCACCATTGGATTTGATGGCATGTCTTCTTTACTCTATCAAATCTATCGACCCACCATGGTCAAGGAAATAGCCAGCACGATAGATGTGAGACCCAAAATTGCTGTCGAGAAAAACATGACCGCCCGACTTCTTCACGGATTTAGTGTATTACCTGTGAACGATTTTCTCGAAAGCCGGGAACCTCTTCTTGTCAATGGCGATATTCATATTGGATTGGCAGCTCCAAAGGAATCAATGAGTTCTTACTTTTATAAAAATGCTGATGCAGATGAATTGCTCTTTATTCACCAGGGAACAGGTACACTCAGAACGTTATTAGGTAATATCTCATTTGAGTACGGCGACTATCTCGTTATTCCTAGAGGAATGATCTATCAAATTGAATTTGATTCAAGCGAAAATCGACTCTTATATGCAGAATCTTCTCCTCCAATTTACACTCCCAAGAGGTATAGGAATTATTTCGGGCAATTGTTAGAACATTCTCCATTTTGTGAAAGGGACTATAAGCTTCCACAAGACCTTGAGACGCATGACGAAAAAGGCGGATTCATCATCAAAATCAAAAAAGAAGGGCAACTTCATGAGTTGGTATATTCAACTCACCCATTCGACGTAGTTGGTTGGGATGGTTACAATTACCCCTATGGATTTTCAATCCATAATTTCGAACCGATTACCGGAAGGGTCCATCAGCCCCCACCAGTTCACCAGACATTTGAGACCAGTACTTTCGTGGTCTGCTCATTCTGCCCACGATTATACGACTATCATCCCCAATCCATTCCCGCACCGTATAACCATTCAAATATTGACTCGGATGAGATGTTGTACTATGTAGATGGGGATTTTATGAGCAGAAATAATATAAAAAAAGGATACATCAGTTTACACCCTGGAGGTATACCACATGGACCTCATCCTGGTGCTTATGAACGCAGTATCGGCAAAACTTCCACTGAAGAATTGGCTGTAATGATTGACACTTTTAAACCGTTAAGAGTCACCAAAAATGCTCTCAGGATTGACGACGGAAAATATTACAAGTCCTGGCTGGAAGAATAATTGAATGTCTGAACAGAAAATACTCTGGCGTCCTTCTGAGGACTTCATACAAAATGCGAATCTCACAGCTTATGAGCGGTGGCTTGAGGAAGAAAAAGGCTTGTCTTTCAAAGACTATGATGAAATATGGCAGTGGTCAGTTAATGATATTGAAGACTTCTGGGAGAGCATTTGGGAATATTTTGAAATCATTCACCATTCACCCTATCAATCAGTTTTATCTTCACATGATATGCCGGGTGCTAAATGGTTTGAAGGATCAACCCTTAATTATGCCGAACACATTTTTCGGAAAAAAAGTAATGACCGTCCAGCGATCATTTTTCACTCTGAAGCCCATGAACTGCAAAATATTAGCTGGCATGAATTGGAAGAGCAAGTCATTGCAATAAGAAGTTACCTCACGGATCATGGAATAACGAAGGGTGATCGCGTCGTGGGTTATTTACCAAACATTCCTGAAGCAGTAGTTTGTTTTTTGGCAGTCAATTCGATTGGTGCAATCTGGTCCTGTTGTTCACCTGACTTTGGGGTCAATACTGTGATCAATCGATTTTTACAAATCGAACCCAAACTCTTCGTCACAGTAGACGGATACCAATATGGTGGTAAATGTTTTAAGCGATTTGAAGAAATTAATCAAATACGAACGGCGATTCCAACCATTAATGAAACGCTATTTATTCCATATTGTGATTTGGATCATGGATTCAAAATGAACAAAATGACTCAATGGAAGGACGTAATTACGATCTCTGGTCCAAAAGGTAAACTGGAATTTACTGCTGTCCCTTTTGACCATCCCATATGGATTCTTTATTCATCTGGTACGACCGGCAAACCCAAAGCCATTACTCATTCCCACGGAGGAGTGTTACTGGAACATTTGAAGTACATGGCATTTCATAATGATGTTCATCCAGGAGAGAACTTCTTTTGGTTCACTACAACTGGTTGGATGATGTGGAATTTTCTTCAGGCAAGTCTGCTTATGGGAGCTACAACAGTCCTATTCGACGGGAGCCCCGGATACCCTAATCTTGGTTCACTTTGGAAACTTGCTGATGCCATTCCCATACACCATTTTGGCACCAGTGCACCTTATCTCACTGCCTGTATGAAAAGGGGACTTAAGCCAGGAGAAGATTACAATCTTTCTACTTTAAGATCTATAGGTTCAACTGGATCACCACTTCCTCCCGAAGCATTTGAATGGGTTTACCAATCAATATCGAAAGATGTCTGGCTTTGCTCAATGAGCGGAGGCACAGATGTTTGTACAGCCTTTGTTGGTGGCTGTCCGGATAAACCTGTATACAAAAGTTTTATCCAATCCAGAGCACTTGGTTGTGAATTAAAAGCCTATGATGATGAAGGGCGAAGTGTTATTGGCAGTTTGGGTGAAATGGTTATTGAAAAGCCTATGCCATCTATGCCGGTGTTTTTTTGGAACGATGAGGGCAATAAGAGGTATACCTCTAGCTATTTTGAGAAATTCCCTCAGAAATGGTGTCACGGAGACTGGATCAATATTCAAGAGACTGGGTCTCTGACCATTCATGGTCGATCTGATGCCACTTTGAATCGCAAGGGAATTAGAATTGGTACCTCCGAGATCTATTCGGTTCTGGATGAAATAGACTCCATAAAAGAAAGCTTAATCCTTAATCTGGAACAAACAGATGGCAGCGATGCCATGCCGCTTTTTATCGTACTTGCTGACAATGTTGAGTTATCTGTTGAAATTAAACAACAGATCAATCAATTATTAAAAGAAAAATGCTCACCCCGTCATGTACCAGACATGATCATTGAAGCGGTGGACATACCTTTTACGTTAAATGGTAAAAAGATGGAAGTACCAGTAAAAAAGATACTTATGGGAATGGATTCAGGTCAGAGCATGAACAAAGATTCAATTAGAAATCCTGAAGCAATGGATTTCTTCAAACAGTTAGCCTCCGGATTTCGTGAGCAATATCTAAAATAGGAACATCAGATAATAATGGGCAAAGAAGCATTTATTGCAGACGGTATACGTACACCATTTGGGAGTTTCGGAGGAACACTCGCAAGTGTACGAGCTGACGATCTAGCAGCACATGTAATTGCAGAATTGGTAAAACGCAATCCAACTATACCTCTTGAAGATTATGATGAGGTGATCTTCGGCTGTGCCAACCAAGCCGGTGACGACAATCGCAATGTAGCAAGGATGAGTTCATTATTAGCCGGTTTACCGTGGTCAGTTCCTGGTGAGACAGTAAACAGGCTTTGTGCCTCTGGAATGAGTGCTATCATTCATGCGAACAGAGCGGTTAATGCTGGAGATGGTGACCTTTTCATCTCTGGTGGAGTTGAGAATATGACCAGGGGGCCTTGGGTGATTTCAAAAACTTCCAAAGCATTTGGTCAGGATGCCAAAATGTATGACAGCAGTTTCGGTTGGAGATTCATAAACCCCAAAATGAAAGAATTGTACGGAACTGACAGCATGGGTGAAACGGCAGAAAATCTGGCGGAATTATTCAAAATCAGTCGAGAGGATCAGGACCAATTTGCATATTGGTCTCAGCTAAAGGCTACCAAAAGTCAAGAAAGTGGTCGTCTATCCCGAGAGATTGTGGCCGTGTCTATTCCCCAGCGAAAAACCGATCCAATTCTTTTTGGCGATGACGAATTCATTCAACCAAAAACCAGTTTAGCAGTGTTAGCAAAACTTAGAACTGCATTTAACCAGGATGGAACAGTGACAGCGGGTAATGCATCAGGCTTAAATGACGGTGCTGCAGCAACTTTGATAGCATCCGAAAATGCAGTCAAAAAGTTCAACCTCAAACCCCTGGCAAGAATTGTTAGCTCTGTAGTTGTGGGAGTGGAGCCAAGAATCATGGGCATTGGTCCTGTAAAAGCTTCTCAGAAAGCAATGGGAAAAGCCGGAATAACACTTAAGGACATTGATGTGGTCGAATTGAACGAAGCATTTGCTGCCCAGAGCCTTGCGTGTATCAGGGAATTAGGATTAGCCGATGACGATCCCCGCATTAATCCAAATGGTGGCGCAATCGCAATCGGACATCCTTTAGGTGCTTCAGGCACACGCATTACGTACTCTGCAGCTTTAGAGTTAAAGGAGAAAAAAGGCCAGTATGCGCTTGTCACTATGTGCATAGGTGTGGGTCAGGGATATGCAGTTGTATTGGAAAGTGTGTAATCCGGCCTCTTTACACAGCCTTCTCTTTCCTTGAAAATGCTACTAGCGAAGCCAATTTTGCCGCCAGTCATTATTCTCAATCCACTCTTTTCAAAAAAATTTAAATTCAAATAAAATAATGAATTATGGTAAATCGCAGATCATTTTTACGTGGTGTTGGAGCACTTTCCGGAAACATGCTGTTGGCACCACATCTTTCGAAAGCAATCGGGTCTAAGATTGAGTCATTCAATGCTCAGCATGCCAGACTTTCAAACGCAGAAATAGCCCGTGATGAGAAATTCTGGTATTGAGTGCGGCAAGCATTTACCGGTTCGCAAAACATAATCAACCTCAACAGTGGCGTAGTGAGTCCTCAACCAAAAACTGTGCAAGACACCTTTGACAGGTATATCAGGATTAGCAATGAAGCCCCTCCCCTTTATGGGGATCAAATTATTGATCAAAGTACTGCAACTGTCAAAAACAAGTTAGCCAAGATCGCTGGGTGCCTCCCTGAGGAGGTGGCACTGAGTAGAAACACGACAGAATCTCTCGAAACCGTAATATTTGGATTGAAGCTTAAAAAAAGGAGATGAAGTAGTGCTGATCAAAGTTGACCACCACCGCATGAAATACGCCTGGAATCAACGAGCTCTTAGAGATGGTATCGTGTTGAAATGGATTGAGATTGATCCGGGAATGGATAGCACAGAAAAAATGGTGGAACGTTTTGTTAGCCAATTCAATTCCAGGACTAAGGCCATTGAAGCAACACATTTAATTAACTGGTCAGGTCAGATACTCCCGGTTAGAGAGATCGCTGATGAAGCCAGGAAACGAAATATTGATGTCATTGTTGATAGAGCCCATTCTTTCTGTCACTTCGATTTTAAAATACCAGATTTGAATTGTGATTATTTTGGGACTAGCCTACACAAATGGTTATGCGCACCTTATGGCACAGGCATGCTGTATGTAAGGAAAGGAAAAGCCAAAGATATCTGGCCTTTTTATGCCAGCCCTGAGCCCTTATCGGATGATATCAAAAAATTCGAATATCAGGGCCCGAAAATTATGCCCGGGCTGAAGGAATTGCAGAAGCAATTACTTTTCAGGAAATGATAGGAATCAGGCGAAAAGAAGCGAGGTTACGATTTCTTAAAAACTACTGGGCCGAAAAAGCTGCCGAAATTTCAAAAGTCAAAATTGTTACTACACTACATGATGATTACTCCTGTGCCATCTGTCTGTTTCACATTGAAGGAGCGAAACCATTTGAGATCGGCGAAATTTTGGAAAAGAAGTATAAAATTCTGGTCCGACCGATTGACCATGAGAACGTGAAAGGCTTGAGGGTAACGCCACATATATTTACCACCACCAGTGAATTAGATGCCTTAATCGATGCCATCAGGGTATTGGCTGTTTAACTTCTTATTCCGAAGACTCTTTGGTATAAGCTTGAGTAATGAATTCTGCCACACAGGCTGGTTTTTCCTCATTCCTCATCTCAAAAACCACTTTTAGTGTAAACCTGGCACCACCAGGAATGGCTTCGTAACTCATCAAAGAAATTCGTCCTCTTAGCCGGGCTCCGGAGGGTATTGTATTTGGAAAACGCACTCTATCTAAACCATACATAATTCAAACCAGCAGCTACATCATCTATGCTGTAAGTTTCATATGCGAATTTGGACGCCAGGGAAAGCACCAGAAACCCGCGAGCTATCGTTTTCTTATAGGGAGAATGTTTTTCTGACCTCTGGGGATCAATATGTATCCATTGATTGTCATCCGTTGCTTCTGCAAAAGTGTTGATTCGTTCCTGAGTAATTAACGCCCATTCTGACAAACCCAATTCCTGCCCAACATGTCCCTCAATATCAGTCAGGTTCTTAAATGATGCGCTATATGGCTTATCTGTCATCAAGAATTTAGTCTAAATTGGTAAAGCACCACCATGAACACTTAACGTAAAAGCTGACACGAATCCAGCTTCTTTAGAGGCCAGGTATAGATAAACATGACCAATATTCTCTGGTGTACCAATTCTACCGACCGGTATTATGGCAATACCAGCATCAATTACCTCCTGAGGCATACTATCGAACATTCCTGATTTGATAAAACCGGGAGCAACAGCATTAACAGGGATGTTATACTTACCCAGTTCTTTAGCCAGTGATTTGGTGAATCCAGTCAACCCTGCCTTATTTGGAGATCGGTTACCTTTGGATTCAGAACTCATTCCTTTGGAGGGGCATGCCCCTCCAAAGGAATGAGTTAGCAGACAGAGTTTAATTTACACTACCCCAACAATTTTTCTTCAATACCTTAATTGCTTCATAAACACAATTTCGTATAGTTTGGTAATTGATCTGAACAACAGGTTCTATTTCCTCATAGGATAAGCCTTCATAAAACCTCAGGTAAATTATTTCCTTTTGTCTTTTAGTCAATAGGCCCAACGCATTCTCGAGTCTTCTTTTTTGCTCATAGTCCATTTCTTTACTTATGAGCATGTCTTCAACTGACAATATTGGATTCAATTCACCATCGTGGGTGAGATGAATACGTTTTTTTTCTGACCTCAGTTGGTCAAAAGCAATTCTTCGAAACGCCTTGAACAAATATGCCTTAACTGAAACCACTTCCCCCAGATTCTCTTTCTTCTTCCAAAGTTTGAGGAAAAGTTCTTGAATATTATCATCTATGTCATTCGAATTAGGAAAAAGTTTGTTCCCATACCCATAAAGAAAAGGATAATATCGGGTATAAAGAATTTGCAAAGCTTCCTCGTCACCATCTTTAAACTTCTCCCAAAGCCCGGATTCATTTAACAATCTATTACCTTCCATTTCCCTGTTTGAACTTCAGCCCAGCTAATTGATGAACTATGTATATGTCACCTTAAGATAGCCATAATACAAGGACGAGGCAACGAATATTTATGACATAAAAAATCTCAAGCTTACTATTTGCCTAACATCGGGAATAATCTTCGAATGTCGTCATCTTTAGGTTGAAATCCATATTCAGCCACTTCGAACGCTTCGGCATATTTAAAATCCTTAGCCTTCGAGCCATACCATTTCTCAAGACCTGCTCCCATAGCATCAGAAATCTCTCTGCTCTTGACTCTTTTGTCAGTATAGGCCCTTCTGGCTGTTTCTCCTTCAGGGACTTCGTCGAGTCTACCATCTACCCACGGTAGCCATTCGTACATTTGAGAAGTATGAGCGTGCAAAGCACTTACTTTTTTATCTATGGTCTTATCGATAGCAACTACAATGTCGGGGCTATGTGGGTTTGGTCTTTTAAAACGATCTTGCATATAAAGAAATAAAGGATTCTTAGTTAATGGTGGAGTGTCGGGAGTTACATTAGGTACCACCACCATATAGGCTGCATCCTGAACCAATTTTCCTGCATTTCTATGATCCGGATGATAATCATTTGGCCTCAAACCCAAGACAATATCTGCATCCCATTCTCTTATTTTTCTGATCACCTGGTGGCGTACCTGAAGTGTAGGTAAAAGTTCTCCATCATGATTGTCCAAAACATCGTACACAATACCAAGTGCTTTTCCTGCATTTTGGGCTTCTGCCCGACGTCTTTTACCTAAAGCCCCGCCTCCTTCCGACTGATGTCCGGCGTCACCATTGGTAAGGGCAACAAACTTCACGTTATGGCCCATTTCAGCAAATAAAGCAGCTGTTCCTCCAAACTTAGAATCACAGTCATCAGGATGAGCACCAAAAGCAATCACTTTCAGCACAGTGTTTTGAGCTTGCACAGTGCTCAGCACTATTATTAGTGCCCCGATCAAAAAGATTATTCTTTTCATAGTTTTCTTATTTATCAATGTTAAAATAAAAAGAAAGGCTGTCAAATGAATGAACAGCCTTTTCCAATTTCATAAACAACCTTTAGTTTTGATTGAAGCCTGGATTGACATCTAGCTCCCTTTGAGGAATTAAGAAGAGCAACCTTGGAGTCTTACCTATAGCGGTCAAAGTAGATTCTGCCATACCAAAACGAAGCAAGTCTGCCCAGCGATGGTTTTCAAATGCTAATTCAACTCTTCTTTCATGGAGTAATTTTTCATCAAAAGTTCCAGGAGTTGAAGCATCAATATCTCCAAGGCCTGCCCTGTTTCTAACCTGATTGATGAGATTATAAGCCTCAGTACTTTCTCCAATAGCTTCCGCCAACATTAACAGTACATCAGCGTAACGGAAAACCACAAAATTGTTAGAAGCATCATCTTCATCGTTATTGTTGGTAACTCCATATTTTATGATAAACCTCACATCATTGAGTGTATTGGTTATTAGTAAAACCTCTCCATCGGGATTGACTTGAAAGTAAGAGGTATCCATAGATGCAAAAAACCTTTCATCTCCGGGCTCATACGCATTCATCATTTCAACAGTAGGCCGATTACGATATGCACCAACACTGGTTGGCAGAGCAGGAAGTGGCGAAAAGTCATTGGTAATACGATTTCCGGCACCGAAGCCCCCACCTTCAAACTCTACTTCAAATATTGATTCGGAATTATGCTCATTTTCTACTCCCCACAGGTCATTGTAGTCGTTGACCAGGGAATAACCGTAAGTATCCATAACTCTTCTCAATACTGTTTCGGCATCATTATCATTACCCAAAGTCAGGTGAACCTTGGCTAATAAGGTAGCAGCTGCTCCTTTAGTAGCCCTACCCAAATCTGGCGTATTGGCCTGTAGTTCTAGTAAGCCCTCTGCTTCAACCAAATCTTTAATAACTTGGGCATAAATGGCAGTTGCATCAACCTGAGGATCGTTTCTTACCTCACTGGCAAATTCAACATCATCTAACGATAAAGGAATGTTACCAAAAGCCACAGCCAGATTATAATAAAAGAGTGACCTCAAAAACAAAGCCTCGCCACGAAGTTGATCCTCTATGCCTTGCTCTATTTCAATATTTCCTATGCGACCTAAAACAGCGTTACTTCTGGCGATCCCAGTATAGGAATCAACCCAAAATGCTTCAACAAGTTCGCTAGTGGAGGCCTCCTCAAAGTCTTCCATTATTGCCCGTTCACGGGCCAATCCAGTAGAACCAGGCCCCTGATCGGTATTATCTGATCTCATTTCCTGCATAATCCAGTAACTCTCATTATAAGCACCGTCTTGCTGTAGCACACTATAAATCCCATTGACAGCTACTTCAAAATCAGTGGCCGTTTTGTAAAAATTTTCGACACTTCTTTGAGAGGTAGGTTGCAAATCTGTAAAATCCTCACTACAGGAAATTATTAATCCTGTCACAAAAAATATATAAATGAATTTCGTTTTCATAACAATTGATTTGAAAGGTTAAAATGTAGCATTTAAGCCTAAAGTAAATACCTTGCTGAGCGGGTAAGCTCCATAATCTTCTCCCTGTACATTGGGTGAGGCAGCACTTTGATTATTTACTTCGGGATTAAAACCTAAATAGTCTGTACTGGTCAAAAGGTTGGTCCCTGACACATAGATTCTCAGGTTCTGAAAGACTTTCCCCAACATATCATTTGGAAGATTATAACCAAGTGTAATATTTCTTAATCTGATATACGAGGCATCTTCGACCTGAAAAGATGATGGACGATTATTATTTCCATGATTTCCAGTCAATCTATCAGCCCTGGGGATTTTTCCATTACCCGGATCCGAGGCTGATCGCCATCGGTTATCCCATGCCGCATAGCTATTGAAATTTGCTTCTCCATTCCCTAAATGTCTTCTTGTAAGATTAAGTACTTCCGCACCTTCAACGCCCTGAATTAAGATATTTAAATCGAATCCCTTAAAGCTAAATCGATTGGTAATTCCCCAGGTAAAATCAGGAAGATAATTTCCGGTTACCGTACGATCATCAGGATCTATATCACCATCTCCGTCAACATCTTTAAATCTAAAATCACCTGGTCGGGCATCCGGTGCCTGAGTATCAGTTGGTGCAGCATCAATGTCGGCTTGTGATTGATAGATTCCATCAACTACATAGCCATAATAACTACCAATAGCATCTCCAATTCTTGTGATATGCCTGTTGCCAGCACCACCGGCACTTAAAATGGGATCACCAGTAGGACCGACTTTAGTAACCTTATTATTGATTGATGAAAAATTAAAATCAGTTGTCCAGGTTAAAGGTCCTGTTAGGTTTCTGGTGGACAATGAGATCTCAATACCTTTATTCTCAACCTCGCCTAGGTTTTGCAATGAATTTGCAAAACCATTTGCTGAAGGTATCTGGATCTGGAGCAATAGGTCTGAGGTGGTACTTTTATACCAATCAATCGAAGTAAATACCCTATCATTGAAGAATCCGAATTCTAATCCAATATCCACCTGGCTGGTTTTTTCCCAACTTAAATCCGGATTACTTAATGTTGAAGGTCCTAGTCCGTTAGCGCGATTCGTACCAAAAACATATCCGGCAGGATTCAATAAACCAATCGAGGCGAAATTGGGGATTAGAAAATTACCGGTTTGTCCCCAGCTTGCCCTTATCTTAAGGTCGCTTAGCAGGGTAAAGTCGGACATAAAGCTCTCCTCAGATAGTCTCCACCCACCTGAAACAGAAGGGAAAACACCAGTTCTATTTCCTTTACCAAACCTGGAAGACCGATCTGTCCTTATGGTAGCGGTTAACAAATATTTATCTCTGTATGAATAATTTCCTCTGGCGAGTAGTGAAACCAAAGACCATTCCTCTCTACTGGCAGAACCTTCGGTGACTTGCCCACCATTGATAGTTGGTACACGATCGTCGAAAAAATTATCGGCAATTACCTGACTAATTTCTATGGTTTCTTTTTGAGCTGTGAATCCAGCTACAGCCGATATATTATGATCTGCAGAAGATTTGGAATAAGAAAGCGTTTGCTCAGCCAACCAATTAACACTTTGAGATGAACTAGACTGACCAAATGGTTCGCCAACTGGTGAAGTACGATGCAAAAGACTATTGGCTCTGAAAAAAGTTCGTTCGTAGTTATTGATATCAAAACCGGCAAATGATTTGAACTTTAAACCATCTATCAACTCATATTCACCCCAGACATTACCAAATGTACGGTTCTGATTTAAGTCATCCTGAATGGCTTCTATCACCGCCAGGGGATTGCTAGCAGAAGTTATACCTGAGCCTTCTCCATCTTCGGTAAACAGAAATCCAGCATTGTCACGCTGATTAATGGTGCCGTCAGGGTTAAAAGGATCTATAGTTGGCGAATGCACCAATGCAGAATACACAATGCCAGCTGGACGGGCAAAGTAAGGAGACCCGGCTGGTAATCTATCATAAACAGTAAATGATGGATTAAGGTTAAAACCTACTTTCAATTCAGGTAGAACATCTGCTTCGAGGTTTACTCTAAAGCTGTACCTATCAAATCCTGAACCATCAATAATCCCCTCCTGATTGTGGTAGCCTCCGGCTACATAATAACCAACATTATCTGACCCACCTGAAACAGAGACATTATAACTCTGAATAGCTGCATTATCAAAAATCAAATCCTGCCAATCTGTATCTGTTCCTGTTCTGTTAATGAAATCATCTGCTATTCTATAATTGGCATTTGGTGCTCCACCATTCGCAATGGCAGTAGCATTTCGTTCCGCATTAGAATGGTCTGCGCTAGCCCCTGTTTCGTTTTGCAAATAAGCATTATTTCTGGAATCGATCACATAATCAGTTAACTGATCTGCGTTCATTAAATCGATCTTATTGGCGACGGATTGTACTCCCCAATATGTATCAAAACTAACTTGAGGCTTACCTTCTCTTTTTCCTTTCTTTGTAGTTATCAGGATTACTCCATTAGACCCTCGAGACCCATATATGGCCGCCGCAGAAGCATCTTTCAACACTTCAATGGATTCAATATCATTAGGATTAAGAGTGGCCAATGGATTTGACGGGGGAGGTCTAAAAGCAGCCCTTCTTCTAAAAATATCTCCCTGAACGCCTGCATCAACATTTTTTGATACCGGAAAGCCATCTATCACATAAAGAGGTTCATTTCCGGCACTAATTGAACCTATACCACGCACTCTTATAGAAGGCCCGGCACCGGGTTCCCCGCTGGTTTCTGATACCTGAACACCGGCTAATTGGCCTTGAATGGCGTTCTCAAAACTAACCACGGGTATGTCCTTGATCTGCTTTGCTGAAATGGAAGCTATAGAACCGGTGATATCACGCCTTTGTTGGGTGCCATATCCGACAACCACAATTTCACTTAAAGCTGTGACGTCCGGAGTCATGGAAACGCTTATGTTGTTGCTGGTGCCTACGGTTACTTCACTAGTCTTATAGCCAACATATGAAAATATTAGAACGTCTCCCTGATTAGCCTCAATATTAAACTGACCATCTGCGTTGGTAATAGTGCCCGTACTAGTGCCTTTTATAACTATTGAAACACCTGGCAATCCTTCTCCCGAATCTCCATCAGTAACCTCCCCGTCGATCGGGGCAATTGAGGCTTTTTTCGTGGTGTTAAGAACGAACGTATCCCGATGTTTGATTGAAGCAAACATGGGTTCGCCGGGCTGATTTGAATAAGTCATCTTTGCCTTGATTAAATCTGGCGTTGTCCTTTCAGCATCCGTTTTCCTTATTACATAAAAACTGTCTTCTAACTTTTTGTATTGGAGACCATGTGGGGTCAGATAAGTTTTCAAGTGTTCCTCCAGTGAAGTGCCCGGATACTGTCCATTAGAATGGACAGAAATATTACCGATCAAGTCACTATTGTAAATAATTGAAACATTGTATTTCTGTTCCAGGCCTGACAGGATATCGGCCAGAAAAGTTGTTTCCTCTTTCCCATAATCCAAATCTGGACTGTAATCTCCCGAAGAGACAAGTAGTTGCGAATTAGCTGGAAACTGACTTAAATAAATCAAGCTCCATAATAGTAGAAGTCTTTTCATAATAATGCGATTTGATTCATAAATAATCTATTTTGAGAATAATAACTTACTCTTAATTTTCACATGACTCTTTGTCCAGACAATGTCCAGATCAAAAGCTTCTGATAATCCATCCATCAATAAGGTTGTATTATTACCAGGTACTGATCCTGAAATTTGTTTCCTCAACAACTCGGCATTGGAAACTTCTACCGTCAAGCCATAGCTTTCCTCTAAAAGATCGACTATCTCATTTAATGAGGTGTTATCAAAAACCAGTTTTTTGCAGCGCCACGAAGTGTAAACCTCCGGGTTTACTAATCGCTTAACCACGGCTCTTGATGTATCCCTGACTTCAACCAACTCACCGGGTTTCATCACCATCTCCTCTTGAATATCTGGTTTGTTAATGCTCAATTTTACTTTACCGGATTTGAGTACTACACGAGTTCTTCCGTTGCGCTTATTAACATTGAATTCAGTTCCGAGAACTTCCACTTTAACTCCATTCGATGTGATGACACTGAACTTCTGCTTGGTTTCTGTGTGAACCACAGAAAAATATGCCTCACCATTCAACCAGACCATTCTTTCTTCATCGCTTTCCCATTCTTTATTGTATTTGAGTGTAGAATTACTATTCAGCGTTACCACCGAATTGTCTGGCAACGTTACACTTATGGTTTCTCCGAACTTTGTCACATAAAACTCCGAGTCGTTCTCAAAAAAGGAATAAAAAACAAATACCGACACTAGGAGCAAAGTAATTATAGCTGCAATTCCTAAGAAGTATTGCCTTTTAAAGAATCCATTGCCTTCAATACCATCAATTTTTATAATCTTCGCATCACTTTCAGGGTCCAGACGGTCTTTGAGAGTGTTCCAAGAATGTTGAGCCTCATCCTCTTTTGGTCTTAAAGCCTGAAATTCCAGGTTTTTCAGAATAGATATAGCCTGATCAATTTCATTTTGCATTTGAGGGTTTGTGGCAATCCAATCATCCCAAAATGCAATCGCTTCATTATCATTTTTCAAATACCAATTTTGAAACGACTCCATAGATGCGAAGTCCTCCGCTTTTTGGTTAATAAAATTTTCCATGTTCTTTATCCGTAATTCTATCGGTTAGGTCCTCTGTATTCTGAACTATTACCTACCAAGACAGTAATGCAAGTCATTTGTACTGAAAGTATCAGGAATAATTACTTGCAGCTATTTGCTCCTGATGGCTGTGGCAATGGAGGGTTTGTCGTTTTTGCGCACTGGCACAACATCCAATTGCAATTCGCCCATTCATCAATATACAGTATATTGAATTGTTGCTAAAAACTCTTCTATTCCAGGCTACACTACCTGGAGATGAAAAGTTCTATTGGTTATGTGCCAGCTCTCTCTGCAACTCCATTGCAGTTTTGGAGGAATTGTCATGACTCCATCCCGGTGGATAAAAGATATATTTCAATTTGTCCTTCCAGGATGAAACTTTTCTAACATCTCTCCAGATATCAGAGAATTCGTGCGTATTTAGTAAAATTGGATTATAAGAATCGGGGTCTTTTAGGATTCCATATTTAGGGTCAATGGTGGTAATAATATCCTGGTAGGTGCCGAATATTTTGTCCCAAATAATGAACATTCCTCCATGGTTTTTATCCAAATATTCAATATTGCTTGAGTGATGAACCTGATGAATATATGGGGTATTAAATACCTTTTCAAACCAACCCAGTGAAGGGACCAATTGGGTATGCAAAAAGAATTGATAGATTCCATTAATAATTAAGGCGGTTGCGATCATTACAGGTTCAAAACCTATCATAGCCATCCAAAGCCAAAAAACAGGTTTATAAAGCGTTATAAACCAACCATTTCTTATCCCAATAGTCAGATTAAAAGATTTCGCCGAATGATGAGGAACATGAGCTGCCCATAATAATCTAACGGTATGGCTGAGTCGATGGTGCCAGTAAAAGGTAAAGTCATCTGCAACAACCGCAAAAATCCAAACATACCACACCCGTCCAAAAGACGCATATCCCAAATATTCAACACGGACATCCTTGAATAATTCGAAGATGAAAATAAAAACAGCAAGGGCGAATATCTTAGTGAAAAATGCCACTACCGATGCACCTGAGGCAATTGCAAATCCGGCAAAAGATTCTTTGAGGTCAAACAAGTGTTTGGCCATAAAATACTCCATCACCATCAAAATGATAAAAATTGGATATATGTACTTAACTACAACTTCAATACCTATTTCCATGGTTTCATTATTCTTAAAAAATTCTATTGCAGCGACAAGGTTACACTTAAAAAGTGTATTGTTGACAAAACGATGAGCAGCAAAAGATGCAATACTTATCAATTTGAGATTGAAGAAAGAAATCTCCTTGAATTTTATTCATGTAGTTCTGAAATTTCTCAAGAGACGGTATTCTTACAGCCCAGTTTACGACAATTACAACTGAAATTATGGAAAAGCCAGGGTGATTCATGATTGTGGTATGCACAGTGGAAAGATGGGATATGAGAAAGCAATTAGTTTAATGTAGTTTAATGGCGGATACAATTGGTTTTCTTCGCTGGACCGCACAACTGGAAAGCGACTCATCCAATGCCCGTCCCGGATATGTTTTAGGCCATTTTTTGGCATGAGTGAGATGTTGAAAATACGGGAACTTTATAAGGAAAAAATGGGGGATCAATTCACCTTATCGGGGTTTCATGAAAAGCTGCTGCAAATTGGTACATGCCTCGCAAATTGATGCAGGAATCTCTTATGAGATGATACCAGATTATTCCAACAACCTGATACTGGTCAGGACGTAGATCTTTTCAGTAATTTCATGTATTTAAAAGTCTTGAGATTCGATAATAAGTTTATTTCAATAATATTTACACCCAATAGGTATTCTAATGACTAGAACGCAGTTGATTAAATGACATTTCTGAAAAGGATTTTCATGAGTGAGCGGGTGATTGTTGGCGCAATCCTTGCAAATTCTGTGACATTATTTATGATGGGCTTCGACCGTTTTCATTCCATGCGTTTGATGGATATTATCGATCATTTCTTTACCATATTTTTTATACTCGAAATTGTAGTGAAAGTCAGGGAGTTTGGATGGAAAACATACATTTCCAACTCTGGCAATAAGTTTGACCTTATACTGGTCGCAATATCCGCACCGTCCTTATTTGAAATATTCCTCTCAATCCCTGACATCTCTTATCTCCTTGTTTTTCGATTAATGCGGGTATTTAGGATACTGAGGTTTATGCGCTTTATTCCGAACATTCATAAATTAATTGAGGGTGTAACGAGGGCGGTCAGAGCCTCAATATTCGTTTTTGCTGCACTATTCATTTACAATATCCTTTTGGCTGTATTAACCAGTTATCTATTCCGAACTTCTGCACCTGAATATTTCGGAGACCCCTTAATTTCATTGTACTCAATATTTCAAATTTTTACATTGGAAGGGTGGAATGAAATTCCCATGGCAATCATTCAAAATTCAGAACCCGATTCATGGACGCCAGGCTTTGCCAGGCTGTTTTTTGCAATTGTAGTACTTACCGGAAGTATTTTTGGCTTTTCAATAGTGAATGCCATTTTCGTTGATGAAATGGTGATGGACAATACCGATGATCTGGAGGCTAAAGTGGATTTATTGAATAAGAAAGTTGATGAATTGTTAGATAAGAGATAATCCTCTAATTAAAGAAATTCAATAACCTAAAGTGGTCAAAAAAACAAAATCCCCTCAATTTGAGAGGCTTTTAGCGCACCCGCACAGGGAGTCGAACCCCGAACCTACGCCTTAGAAGGGCGTTGCTCTATCCAGTTGAGCTATACGGGCGATTGTGCTTTACAATATAAAGGATCAACTATGTTGATCCCCAATATGGCGGAGGGGGGGGGATTCGAACCCCCGGTACGATCACTCGCACGCATGTTTAGCAAACATGTGGTTTCAGCCACTCACCCACCTCTCCGTGTTCTATGACTCAAAATTAAGTTCGCAAATATAGTATTGCAACTTCGAGTAACCATAGCGAGATATGGATTTTAGTCTCAGTATTCCTTTAACATTATTTAACACTTAAAGAATCATTTGAAGCAACAGGATTGACTATGGATCGTGATTAATCAAGTAGCTTTACGACCTTCAATTATGACTTGGCTCAATTCTATAGATACGCTCGAAATAGTATTTGTGATAGCATTCGTGGGGCTGTACTTTTTGCACATCACCAGAGTTATAAGGATTGCCAAAACAATAAACACCGCATACGAGGCCATCTTTTACAAAGTACTGGTGAGATTAGCTTATTTCATTCTTCTTGTAGTCGCTCTACTCGGCCCTTCCTTTGGGGAAACCGGCAGAGAGGTCAAGTCCGTCGGTAAAGACATTTTTATTGCTGTAGATCTTTCAGAATCGATGAATGCTTTTGACATTCAACCAAGTAGACTGGAAAAATTGAAATTTGAACTAAAAAATCTGGTTGATGCTTTTAATTCTGACCGAATTGGCTTGATTATGTTCTCGAATGAGGCCTTCGTGCAATGCCCCTTGACTTATGACCAGAGTGCACTAAATTTATTTATAGAGACCCTTAATACACAATTGGTTCCAAACTCGGGAACAGACTTTGGTCCGCCAATGAAGACAGCGTTGGCTAAACTAAATGATGAGGATTCACCAGTGACACAACAAAAATCAAAAGTGATTCTCCTTATTAGTGATGGTGAAGATTTTGGTGAAGAAACCGAAACAATTGCCAAAGAAGTTGAACAATCCGGTATCAAACTTTTTACCCTTGGAATCGGCACTGACCGCGGAAGTAAAATAATGACACGTAGCGGATTTAAAAAAGACCGGAATGGGAATGAAGTCATCTCGAAATTAAATTCATCTTCACTCAAGGAACTTGCCGCAAGAACTGGAGGAAAATATTTTAAGATCAATGAATCTCAGAATGACATTTCAAGACTAGTCAACACTATTAGGAATATTGAAGGCGAACTCAGGGATACAAAGAAAATGGATGTTTCGGCCAATAAGTACTACTACTTTTTAGCTTTAGCTCTATTTCTTATGGTGATTGACTTCCTAACCAGTGTAAAAACTATCAGAATATGAAAATCGGCCTAACTATATCGTTCATTCTGGGAGTGATTTCTACTGATCTCAATGATATCGCAACGGTCAATGCCTTAAAGGCTGATGCCGAAAAGGCGTACAAAAGTGGCAATTACAAAGTGGCATTTTATAAGTATCAAATGTTGGTGGATTCCTTCCAGGTCACTGATGACAACCTACTGCTTAATTATGCCAATGCAAGCTATTATCTCACAGGGCTAAACGGAAAAATCGATGAATCAGTGACCGGCGATGAAGACTCTAATTTTGCAAAAGAGGCAATGAGTAATTATCAAAAACTCACAGGATCCACAGATCAACAAATCAGATCCGCAGCGTATAATCAAATTGGGGTAATCAACTATCATATGGGCAATGGAGTTGAGCAGCAAGGTGAAAAATACCTTAATGAATCCCTCTCTTACTTTAAACAATCTCTTATTAGCAACTCTTCAAATGACAATGCCAGGTACAATTATGAAGTGGTAAAAAAGAAACTAGGGGAACAGAAAAATCAGGATCAGGATAACAAAGACGAGAAAGAAGAAAACGAAGATCAAAAAAATAAGGATAAGCAGGACCAAGACCAGCAGGACCAAGAACAGGACAAGGAAAAGCAAGGGAACGAGGAGGAACAAGAAAATCAAGAACAGCAAAATCAGGAGCAAAACGAGGATGGCGAAGAGCAGGAAAGTGAAGAACAACAAAATGAACAAGAGCAAAAAGAACAAGAAGAGAAGGAATCCCAGCAGTCGCCTTCAGAAAAATTAAAGGAAATGAATATTAGTGAAGAGATGACAAAGATGATTTTAGAAGCACTCCGAAATAATGAAGTACAATACATTCAGCAGCAAAAACGCAAACCAACAAAGAAGGCAGACAGCAAAAAACCGGATTGGTGATAATTGCTTCTTCTAACCTCCAAAGTCGTTTTCATGTCATTGACTCCAATGACACTTTACCCATTTGGGTTTAAATTTGCAACTTTAAGCACTTAACTCATTAACACAGAAATTCAATGCAGGAAGTATATATGATATCTTCTGTTAGAACACCTATTGGCAGTTTTGGTGGAACTTTAGCCGGATTTAGTGCAACACAGCTTGGATCACTTGCCATCAAAGGTGCTTTGTCCAAAGCCAATATTCAAGCTAGTATTGTCGAAGAAGTAATCATGGGCAATGTAGTGTCTGCCAATCTAGGTCAGGCCCCAGCCAGACAGGCGGCACTTGGAGCGGGAATTGGACAAAACGTACCTTGTACCACCGTGAACAAAGTGTGTGCTTCTGGTATGAAAGCAGCCATGCTGGCTTCACAAACAATTATGCTTGGTCATACAGATGCTGTAATAGCCGGTGGTATGGAAAGTATGTCAAATATTCCCTACTATATTCCCAAAGCCCGGTATGGCTATAAATATGGAAATGGTCAGCTGATTGACGGTCTCTTGAATGACGGACTTTGGGAGGTTTACAATAAATTTCCAATGGGTAATTGCGCAGACAATACGGCAAAGGAAATGGATATCAGTCGTGAGGAACAAGATGAGTATGCCATCAATTCTTACAAACGATCTGCTGCCTCAACTAAATCAGGAAAGTTTATCGATGAAATAGTTCCTGTGGAAATACCTCAGAGAAAGGGCGATCCTATTATTATGAAACAGGATGAGGAGTTTAAGAATGTCATTTTTGAGAAAATTCCTCTTCTGAAACCAGTTTTTTCATCTGAAGGGACAGTTACTGCCGCCAATGCCAGTACAATGAATGACGGAGCATCCGCAATGGTTTTGATGAGTAAAGCGAAAGCAAATGAAATGGGACTTAAACCAGTGGTTAAAATCAGAGGTTTCGCTGATGCCGCACAAGACCCGCTCTGGTTTACAACCGCACCCTCTTTGGCCATTCCTAAAGCAATGAAAAACGCGGGTATAGAAAAATCGGATATAGATTACTACGAAATAAATGAGGCATTTAGTGCTGTAGCGATCGCTAATAATCGTCAACTGAACTTGGATCCGGATAGAGTCAATGTCAATGGCGGTGCCGTTGCGCTTGGCCATCCACTTGGCTGTTCAGGTGCAAGAATAATGACTACCCTAAATTCAGTATTAGATCAAAATAATGGAACGATTGGCGTGGCTGGAATTTGTAATGGCGGGGGCGGGGCCTCTGCAATCGTTTTAGAGAAATTACAGCTAATATGAAATTGAGTACAGAATCTGACGTTAAGCATTGATGAATACGTCTTCATGAATTATCTCTTGCCTGTTTTTTTGATTCTTGTATCCATCGACCAGAGCGTTGCTCAATCCAGGGTAGTTACATACTATGACTATCCAGAAGGTGCAAAAAATGAAGAATATTATGTTCTTGATAAAGACAGCACCAAAGTTCATGGCGAATATCTGAAATTTGCCCCGACAGGTGAAATAATTGTAAAGGGACAGTATAAGTCCGGAAAGAGGTCGGGGTGGTTTGAAAACTATTATGGAGACGGTTCACTACAACGCAAAACTGAATATTCCGACGGCATCAGACAGGGAGAAACTTTAGTTTATGATCGGGACGGATCATTAATGCAAATGGCCACTTTCAAAAATGACACGATTGTTGGTAACCTCATGGTCTTTTATCCCAGTGGTGCTCTAAAAAGCAAATCAGTATTTGCAAAGGGCAAACCCGATGGGATGGTCTATTACTATTACGAAGACAGTACTCTAAAAGAAGAAGTACCTTATCGAAAAGGAAAACCCAATGGTGTGAGTAAAAGCTATTATCCAGACACTACGCTTAAATCAGAAGGAAATTACGAAGATGGTCGGCAAGAAGGATTTTTGAAAACTTATTACCCTAACGGCCAGCTTGAGACTGAGGCTTACAAAGTCCATGACTTGCAAAATGGTAACTACAAACACTATTTCGAAGATGGTAAAATCAAGTTAGAGGGGGAGTATTTAGGGGGTCAACTGAATGGGCCTGTGGCATCCTATTATCCATCAGGTACCAAAAGACAAGAATTTTTCTACAAAACAGGATTTAGGGCGGGGAGGAACTTGATTTTTTACGAAAACGGACAAATATCAAATTCCACATCTTATTCTGATGAAGAAAAAAATCAGAAAATCCAGGAGTTTAGTGAATCCGGTAAACTAATGGCTGAAAAAGAATTTAAGGACGGAATGGAAACGGGTCTATGGAAATATTATAACCTCAACCAACAACTGGCTCGGGATGAGAAATACGAGAAAGGAAAATTACATGGTATTGTGAATACTTATAATGACGATGGCGAAATCTCCTTGTCCCAGGAATATGAAAAGGGTAAAATCCATGGTACTACCACAAAATATTTTTCCAAGAACAGTGTAGAATATGAAATGCAGTGCGAATTTGACCGTAGAGAGGGAAAATATAAAAAATATCATCCAAATGGGGTATTGGCTGAAGAGGGTCAATACAGGAAAGATACAATGGATGGAGACTGGAAATACTTCGATGAAGAAGAGAAGTTAATCAAGGAATCCAGCTACTCGCTGGGCAAACTGCACAAGGAGAAGACCTATTAATACAAATCATTTTGAGAACATCCGTTTCAGGCGATATTCATGGTGCCTATAAAACCCTGCTACAATGTCTGGAGAGAAGCCAATTCAACTTAAAAGCAGATCAGCTAATCTTCCTCGGAGATGTTTGTGACCGAGGCCCCGAAACAGTGGCTTGCATTGGTCACTTATTGGCTTGCATTGGTCACTTATTATTAATTGATATATTATTAATTGATAACCTAATAGCCCTAAAAGGCAATCCACGATATCTGGACTTCGGACTGGTTCAAAGGCAATGCTTATGATGAGAAAATGTGGTTTCAGCATGGTGGTGGTTTGGCCACCTATGAAGGCTGTCTCATTAACAATTTTACATGGTATGGAGATTTTAATCCAGGCATTAAACCTTAGGCTTATCCAAATCTTAAATAGAAACGTCTCGGCTACCCCAGTTCAAACCATTTTACCACGGGCTTATTTACCATGACTTTTAGAATCTTTTCTCAGCCAGTATAGCAAATAAGGAACATTATAGGCATGAGTCCATCCGAAAACTCTCAGACCTTGTTTAATACTCCAATTCGCATCACCACTCACATCTCTATTTTCGGGATCGTCTGGCAAATGACTCACGTTTGTTAGTGCTTCAGCTAACAGTTTCTGAGTTGGATAGCTATTAAAGGGTTTAGGCAGTTTATCTGTTTTCAGAACTTCGGCTCTTTTAATTGCTTCGTTCAGAAAACTTGGATCACTTGAAAACTCATACCCAATCAATAAGCTGTGAATACTGGATAAGTAGGATTCATACTTGTGGTTCCAGGGTGGTATGTCCCGTACAGCTCTGGCGTGCTTAATCAGGGATGACTTAATGCTTTCGTCTCCGGTTATTTGATAATACTTGCTCAAGCTGTGAGATGCGTATACCTGGGTATAACCATAGCGGTCCATCACCAGGCTATTGTACTGGTCCGAACCGGCCTGTAGTTCTAACATGCGTTCGACTCTGTCGTCAAGTTCAATGCGATACTTATCTAACTTTGTGGCATCATAAAGTTCTGTCAAATTCCAGACTGAGAGGTACAGCCTTCTGCCTGAGAGCCCATGTTCACTCCATATTCGTCTTATGTATGCGTCACCTGTCTGTTTTGCTATTTCCAGGCCACGATGATAACCGGTTAAGTAGTAGGAAGCCAACCAACCGGGAGCCCATACATGAGCACTTAAGAGTGCTGTCCATTGTTGTCGGGCATGCCTTCTGCCGATTCCTAAATATGGTGTTCCTGATGATTTATCCTTATAGCCCCAATAATCTACTGCGTCGTTACTTCCGGCGTCATATTTGGGAAATGTTGGCCAATGGATATTATCAACATCCATTGTATGTCGACTAGTAGCTTCAGCTGCTAAATAATATTTCGGATTACCGGTACGCATAAATTGTATCCAAAGCATAAAATCTTGTGAGGGCTCGTTGTTGGACCATTGGAACCAATCCTCGTTATAGTAATATGTTTTGAAATCACCGTAATCGAACATTCCATACCATGGCTCCCATTTTTGGTTGAAAAGCACCCAATCGAACTTATAATCCAAACCCCTTTCATACTCAGGAAAAGATGAATCCGAAGAAGAGAATGCGCCGTAGACGAGACTGTTAGCGTACCACTTAGTATCAGCGTGGGCTACGGGTGGGTTAAGAAAGTAGTCCATTTCAGACCAAACCTTTTCAAAATTTCCGTTTTCATGAAAATTGTAGGTCAGTTCTGTGGTTTTGGCCAATCCTTGCGCAAAGTTGTCTAGCATTTGCCCATCTGGCTTAAGCGATTGTCGGGCAAAGCTCATAGGCTTTTCGTCAGGAGGCCACAAATAAATGTTGAGTAAGTCTTCATCAAGATTTATATCATATCCCTTGGGAAACTCCTCCAGGTAGTTTCGAATGCCAATTGAAATGCCCCTTTGGGTATCTGAAATGTCAATCCAGCCTTCTCCCTTTTCAGTTCTAATCTCAGTTTGACCCTTCACGTGAATGGCGGCATTATAAGATTCAATTCTTTTTGTAGTAGAGGATGCCGATGTAGGAGGTAAAGTGCTGATGTTGGGACCTGTCTGACGGATTGAAATGATTTCTTTTGGATCTGGCATTAAATCTGCAATTTGGGAAGGACCGTCCTCCCACCATTTTCCACTCACGTATCCCGTCTTGCAAGTTTCATTTTTCTGAAGGTTGTACTTTAAATTGAACCCCACAGATGCCAATTGATCATTAGGCTGCATCCAGGAGGAATCAGTCTCATCATAGGTCGAAATTACTTTTTCGTTTTGGGTAGCAATATTTGCGTGCTGTCCATCGTAATTTTTGTGTTTGTCAGGTATTCCTGTATAAACTATGGTGTGCAACACCTTTAAATAGGATTTTCCCGCATAAGAATGAATTCTGGTAATGAATGGTGAGTTATTGTTGTCCTTTCTTGAATATAGATATTCGCCTTCAAGTCTTAAAATTGAGTGCAGTGGCCCGGAGCCTTTTTCCTTAATCATTCTGTGGATGACCGCTTTAGATTCATCAATGCCCAAATCATCAAGAATATCGAGGAATGATCCCCTATCATTCTCATTTGAGGCAATTAGATCTTCATTATCATATCCATCATTTTCGAGGTCGAAGTATACCTTATGGAGGAATCCCCCATCACCTTTGTTGATTAAAACCTTAATCTTTCCGGTGGTTATTTCTGCAAATCCATTGGCCCTCTGGTTATTTGTGCTCGTAACTATCGGGCCGCTGTAAGGTTTTCTGACAACTTTGTCCCCATATTCGACCGTATAATCTTTGGAATTGTTAGTAAAAAAAAACACCCATACCCATTTAAGACTGGTATCAATCGGTTCCCATGTAGCTACCTCTGTTATTTGTGAAACAATTTCTTTCCCTGACGAATCAAGAATTCTTACCTGATCAGGTGAATTAAGTTCACCTTTTGGAAAGGGTAATCCCATGGTAATCGGGGCTCCAATGGTGTGGTTTTCAACAGTAATCGGAATTTGTTTTTGAGCTTTAACCTGAAGGGAGATACAAATTGAGACTATGAATAAGGAAAAATTGATGTGCATGAACAAACTGTTAGTTGGTATTGGTTATTATTATGAATACAGCATATGATGTGTAGACAGATAAATTAACCGGCTGTACTGGAATTAAAGAGTGTTTCTGCGATTTGCTATAGCCGAGGAATAAGTGACTGTACTGGAGTGTAAGGACCATGTGCTGACTTTATTTCACCATTGGACTTGGACGGGCCGAATCCCGGACAGAAAGTGACCAAACCCGGGGCCTCAATGCACTTACGAAAAAATCATTTTGTGAATCAATATACCCGTGATGATTCATAAGGCTGACTTTAACCGGGCCAGTAACCTGTGCCACCGGAGTTTCGATATCCTGCCATTGTGTTGATCCTGTCTTTGGTATTCCGCGTAAGTCGCCTCCAGTGTAATAATCAAATTTTCCATAACTCAAACGCATCATTACGCTACCCATATCAATGTCGTTTAGTTAAGCTATAAGGGCTTGTAATTCATGTGCAATTGCCTTTTAGGTTTCTTTTTACGTTCAAATTTTCTTCCTGGCCTTACTATTTCGATGGTTTTACCAGCAATTCTATCAAATGCTTCAATGGCTTTTTGTGTGGTCTGTCTGAGTAGCAACCCACAAGTTATTTCCCTTGTCATCGCTAAAGCACTGGTTCGGTTGATCTTATAGGAATTCCTGGTTTTGCCCTGCTGATCCTCTTTTCTTACCCTTTCTTCAATTGGAAAAGCCAATACTGCACATAAACTCATCATAAATACTTTGGCAAAAAAGTCTTGTTTTACCGCCCTGGCAGTTTTTCCTGAAAAGTTCTCTACTTCAATGCGGGCTTTGAAAAGTTTGTATCCCTTCTTCAACGTTCCCACGCAAATGGTACAGTTCACTCAGATCCTCATAGCTATATTTTTCTGCATCCATTAGAGAAGTGCACAACACTTGCTTTTCTCCATTTTCCAATTCAATACACACCAGACGGCATTTAATTTCTGTATTGATAATATCGGGATATTCCTTTAACAACTCTCGATCTTTGGCAGGGAGTTGGCAACCAACAATACGTTCTTTTTCTCCACTCTCTGTGAATTCTTTCAGCTCTAACCACCAGTCCTGCTTCATACGCATACAGTAGTCAATGCCCCTGGCTTGCAGAAAAAACAAAAGGAATATGCCTGGGCAGCCCCTGTCCGGAAGTAACAAGTCCCCTTTTTTAACTTTTGATAAGTGTTGGTAAAGTAATTCTCTTTCGCTGGAAGCGTAAGGAGCGATCTGTGCATTCAAGGTGATTAAATTGAGGGGATCGTATAAAAAGGAACCCATCGCTAAAGACCGTTTGCTATCGGCATCAGGACCAAATCCATGCTCCCCAAATTCCTCTACTACGCTTTGGTGGTGGGGCAATTGCAACCGGGTACCATCTGCCGATAATAAACGTATTCCTTTCCATACTCAATAGGTGCTTCATCATAGAATGTCTTATTTACATTTTCCTGTTACTTCCTTGTAAAACACATCAATTTCACGTTGTAATGAACTTCTAACCCCTTTGGTCAATAGCGTAATCAAATGCCTGAACGATAGATAGTTTGCGCTTACGGGTAAATACCCCTTCCCGGCCGTCCTTTGAACGGCTGCAATATTGTTGATCATCTATTAAATCGTTTATGTTTTCAATGGTATTTCCTCTAAAATCAGGAAGTGTAATACCCCCCCTTTATACCCTTAAATATAACATATAACCGATAAATAATCCTTAACTAAACGGCATTGAATTAATTATTCTCATTTTTTCTCCTTTGTATGAGAATCATTTTCAAAAATCGTCCTTTGCAGGGTATCAGACGGCATTTCATACGACAAGCATATTTGCATCTCGTGTGACACCTCCCAGGACAGGCCTGTCAAAGTATTGCTCAAAGATTATTCAAAACCTTTATTGCGATGCAAACGAGTCTTCAAAAACAAAGGCAACAGTACAGGGACTCTTTATTTAATTACTTCTGATTTGACGGCAGCCTACTCGGGCATTACTACAACCTGTCAAAGGAGGTGGGCTGTGGAGACCTGTCGCAGTTCATTGAAAAACAATGTTCCGGTGTGTGCTTTCCCTGCAAAAACCATCAAGACCCGGTGCAACCATATTTACGCATCGGTGATGGTTTTTGTAAAGCTGGAAGTAATCAAGGTCAAAAAAGCGGTCAGCCAATATGGCTTAAAATCAACATTGTACTTGAAAGGGATCAAGGCTGCCTTTGATGAACCCAACAATATTAAATATGGTGTCCGATTCAACTTAGATTGCTAACTTTTGCGTAACATCAGTTAATAAAAAACGTACGGGAATCTGTAATGCCAACGGGAATGATAAGAGTCAGGCCGGAAGTTCATAACCAAATTTGTCAGCTGTTTCTCGAATGATTGGCAGCACAAGATGGAATTCTTTTTGAGTCATGTTTTCCTTCCATCTTTCGATTCGAACTGAGTGATCTTTGGTGGAATACGGTCGTGAAGTTTTGGCCTCCTTAAAATCACGGTTGTTACTGTTTTGAACTCGATTCACCCATTGTTGAATCCCGGTCTTATTAATTTCAGGGTTGATATTTAAAATGTCATTGACCTCTGATACAAATTCCAATGGATCATTTAACATGTCCTCAAAACGTGAAATTTTAACAAGATCTTCAACCTTTTCAAATCCTATGGAATTAATGTAATTCCAATGATGTGCACATTGTTCTACCAGCGTCCTATCTAACCACTCTTGCCAGTCAGTTGGTTTTGGGTGATGACCCCAGTTTTTTGAAATCCCGACTTTCAAGGAGCAAATGGTGTCTAAAGGGTGCCTTAGTTGCCAGAATATAGTTCTTGGTACAGGGACTGACTCCAACATTTTTTCTAAGGGAAAAGATAAACCAGGAGTAGGGAGGAAGTCAGGACTTTCGGTTGGAACTTTAATGGCTACTGGCGCAGAATAGTCTATCCCTTGCAATTGGGCAAACGGAGGTTCACTAAAATGGGTATATGATTTTAAATATTCAAAATACTCCCCAAAGATGGAGGTACCACTTCGACCACAGCCCAGGATGATAACGTGATGTTCTTTCTGCATCCAGCTTATTACTTATTTCCTGTGAGCTTTCTCCACAACCACAACACCGGATCATAGTACCTATCAACAACCCTTTCTTTAAGGGGAATTATCCCATTATCGGTAATCTGAATGTGTTCTGGACAGACCACCGTACAGCATTTGGTAATGTTGCACATTCCGGATCCGTACTCATCCCTGATCGCGGGTATTCTGTCCTCTGTATCCAATGGATGCATCTCCAGGCTGGTCAATCTGATCATAAACCGGGGACCAACAAATTTGTCCTTTTGCTTATGATCACGAAGAACATGACATGTATCCTGACACAAGTAGCATTCAATGCACTTACGAAACTCTTGTACACGATCCACATCTTCCTGCATCATTCGATACTCACCGTCAGAATCTCTCGGCTTTGGGTTCAGAGGCTTGATCTTTTTGTTTTGCTCATAATTCCAGGAAACGTCAGTAACGAGGTCTCGAATTACTGGAAATGTCTTCATTGGACTGATAGTAATCGTTTGGCTCTCTTCAAACTCATTCATTCTGGTCATACATGCTAGTTTGGGTACACCATTGATCTCCATACTGCATGAGCCACATTTACCCGCTTTACAGTTCCATCTAACTGCTAAGTCATTGGCTTCCTCTGCCTGGATTTTATGAATAGCGTCCAGCACTACCATCCCTTCACTGACTTCTGTCTCATAATTTTTAAAATCCCCTCCGGTGCTATCCCCACGCCATAATTTGAATAATCTCTGCATAAATTAAAAAGTTTTGAAGGTTGAAAGGTTCACGATCCATATTAACTCTTTAAGTATTTCACGAATGACATTATTTTTTTGGAGAGGCTGGTCAGCTTCTCACTTAAATCATTAAAATCACTCTGATTGATTGAATTTACTTCCCTGAGAAGGTATAATTGACTCCTTAATTCACCGGCTGAACCTTTAGCATATTTGAGAAATTTCACGAATTCTTTATTGTTATTGTATTCAAATCCCTCAGTGATATTGCTACTAATTGAGATAGCTGACCTTCGAATTTGGTCCTTCATCGACCAATCATTTTTTATTGAATCGGTATTTGTTAATTTATATATCATGGATGCTACATCAATGGCTTTTTTCCATATTTCTAAGTCTTCAAATCGTTTTACCGTAGCCGACTTTTAGCCTTTCGGCTTTCCAACCTTTTCAGCCTTCCAACTGAATCTCCGATTCAAGGTCTTCAATTTTCGATTGCGCAATCCTCTTCAACTCCGGGTCAGGATCATTGCGTTTTACTTTCTCAACTTTCATCTCACCATCACTAGCTTTTGATATGACCACGTTTACATCTAACCATTCATCTCTCTCTCCTTCATAGTCTAATCTTGTGTGACCACCTCGACTCTCTTTTCTCAAATTTGCTGCTTTGGCTACGGCTTCAGAGGTAATTAATAAATTACGCATAGATAGTGCCTGATGCCAACCAGGATTATATTGACTTGCTCCTTCTGCCTTGACATTTGCGAATTTCTTTTTGATTTCTTCAATTTTGTCAATGCCGACTAACAATTCTTCTTCAGTTCTTACAATTCCTACTTGCATTTGCATGTTGTCCTTTAGCTCATCATGCATTGAGTAAGGATTCTCACCTCTTTCTCTATTCAGAATATCAGTAGCATCCCTTATTATTTTTTCGACCTCACCGTGGTCAATGGTGGGGGCATTGGAAAGACTTTTAGAATACTCGCTAGCCCCAATGCCGGCTAAGCGGCCAAAAACTATCAAGTCTGATAGTGAATTGCCACCTAAACGATTGGCTCCATGCATTCCGGCAGAACATTCACCACAAGCAAACAATCCGGAAACTTTGGACATTTGGCTGTCAGGATCTACTCTAATTCCTCCCATAAAATAGTGGAGGGTAGGTCCCACTTCCATCGGATCTGTGGTAATATCCAATTCTGCAAGCACCTTAAACTGGTGATGCATTGAAGGTAGTTTGCGCTTTATATAATCTGTGTCTTGTCTTGAGGCAATATCCAGAAAGGCTCCTCCATGCGGAGTCCCTCTACCTTCTTTTACTTCCTTCATAATAGCTCTGGCGACTACATCTCTGGTCAATAATTCTGGTGGTCTTCTTGCACCGTCAACTCCTTTCAACCAACTGTTTCCCTCTTCTTCTGTATCAGCTGTCTCTGGAGCAAATCGATCAGGAATATTATCGAACATAAAGCGTTTTCCATCGCTATTCTTTAAAATGCCTCCTTCTCCTCTCACGCCTTCAGTTACTAAAATACCAGCAACTGAGGGTGGCCAAACCATCCCTGTTGGATGAAATTGGGTGAATTCAATATCCATTAATTCTGCACCTGCTTCATAGGCCATGGCATAGCCATCTCCAGTGTACTCCCATGAATTGGAAGTGACTTTCCAAGCTTTTCCGGCACCACCTGTTGCAAATATTACTGCCTTTGTCTTGAAGATTACGAATTGACCTGTGTCTCTAACCATAGCCACGCAACCAGCAATTTTATCTCCATCCTTTAGAAGATCAAGCACAGAATATTCCATGTAGGTTTTAAAACCTTGGTGAATACCATGATCCTGTAAGGTTCTGATAAGCTCTAACCCGGTCCGGTCGCCAACATGAGCTAATCTAGGGTATCGATGGCCTCCAAAATTTCTTTGATTAATCAATCCGTCTTTAGTCCTGTCGAATACCGCACCCCACTCCTCCAATTCACGCACTCGGTCGGAAGCCTGCTTGGCATGTAGCTCAGCCATTCGCCAGGCATTCATAAACTTTCCACCCCTCATAGTATCTCTAAAATGGATTTTCCAATGATCTCTTTTATCCACATTACGTAGAGCTGCAGCCATTCCTCCCTCTGCCATAACAGTATGAGCTTTCCCTAAGAGTGATTTGCAAATAAGCACCGTATCCATTCCCTGGGCGGAGCATTCAATAGCTGCCCGCAATCCAGCACCCCCCGCACCTATTACCAGGACATCATGTTCGAATGACTTGATTTCGTTTATATCCATTTTAAAATTCAGATTAATTTAAATCCCCCAAGTGTTGAGGTCAGTGATTATTCCCATTGAAACTAGTCTGACGTAGATGTCACTAAAGCCAACCCAGAATAGACTCATCCAGGCAAATAACTTGTGATTGGCATTTAACCAGGAAACTTTGTGATAGACACCCTTTTTTAAAGGGTCGGCACCTGCGCATGAAAAGCAATCTTTTCGTCCCCCTATCAAATGTCGAAATGAATGACAGCCCAATGTATAGGCACCAAGTAAAACCGGATTCATACTTAGGACTATGCTACCAACGCCAACCCCAAGTTGACCCTGGTGAAAATAGGCCGCAATGGAATCCGCAGCAAGAATCAACAAGTAAATGATAGCGGCATACAATGCGTATCTATGTAGGTTTTGAAAGATCAGGAGAAATGTTTCTCCCATGTATTTCTTTTGCTGAATACCACCAACTGCGCATGCGGGTGGCGATGCTGCAAAGGCTTTGTAGTATGCACCTCTATAATAGTAACATGTAAACCTGAACAGTCCTGGAAATACAAGAATAAGGAATGCTGGTGAGGCAGGCAGAAATGAGGGCCACCACTCAGGCCATGAACCCAAGAGTGCATGCCAAACAGGTGCACTTCCAACCACACTGGTATCTGTATAAATTACAGGGGAATAAAATGGAGAGAGATAGGATATGGCATAATAATGATTGGCCTGAAAAGCTGCCCAGGTTGCGTAGATAATAAAGGCCAACAAGCCGGTCAAAACTAATATGGGTTCAATCCACCATGTATCGCCTCTGAGAGTTTCCACAAAAGATGGTTTTCTTAATACCGCAGTTTGCTCCATATTATTCTGATAATTTTAAGATTGCCTAAAATACGCAACAAAGCCATCTGAACAAATGGAAGGTTTATAGAGGGACTGACTTATCTGTTAGTTCACTATTCCTGATCAAGAAAATGCTTAACCAGAGATTCCCATTCTTCATCCAGATCGATGTTGGGTCTTTTCTTTCCTGCCTTTGAATACCAGTAATCCGCATTCCAGATATCCCCCTCTTTCCTATGTAGATAGGCGTGGGCCCAGAAGCCATCCTTCGAAGGAATTTCTTGCGCTATATCATGAGATTTTCCCCACTCACCTTTTTTGTCCCACCATAACGATTGTAATGGGGCAGGTAGATCCTGCTTTGGGTTGTCGGAAGCGATTGATTTCAAAAAATCATTGTAGGTCATAGGAGGATGTGTATATAATGATATCAATCAATTATTCTTGGTAATCCATCGAAATGCAATGGAGGTTATTAAACCCACTAACCCGAAACATGCGAGTACGGTGAACACATGCTGATGACCTATGGCCCCTGGTGAATTGTCCAACAAATATCCAATTAATGGCCCCATAAAAACGTCCGGAGTAAAACCCACTACAGAAACAAGGCCAACCGCACTTCCGGTATAAACTAGCGATAATTTGGCCTCTTGGAATATGGCAAAATACACTCCCCTCAATGCGTAAATGCCAGTACTGGTTCCAACTATGGTCATAATAAGCATGGTATCCAAGCCGGGCTGTAGATAACCACTGGCTATTACGGTGCTTCCAATTATAAGAACAATGAAGCTTATGGAAGTCATTCTTGACGCCCTGATATGATCGCCCAAAAAACCTGCTCCTATAGCTGCAATTGGTCTTATCCAAAATGTAACAGTGCCTATTTGAGCAGCCTCCACATCGTCATACCCATAAACATCACTTGCATAAAGAGAAAAGATGTCAGTGCATTTATAGCCAACATATGCACAAACGACAATTATCGCCTGTAACCAAATTGTTGGCATCCTTATAATTTTACCAACTCCCTCAAAAGACAATTTTTCCATTCGAATGGTGCCCTCTTCTACAATTTTCTCAGGAATCCAAAACCAAACCAGGGCCGCTGCCACGAAAGTGAGTCCTGAAAAAATTAAAATGATTTGACTAATCACGGCAAATAGCTGTTCAAAAGTGGCAGACTCGACATCAGTTGGTAGTAAGGCGGAGAATACCATAACCGAAATTGAGGCCAGTACAGCTACAAATAATCCTCTACCACCGTCAAGGACTCCATAGGCTCGTCCTTGCACAGCACTACCACCCCATTCCCTGGTTGCACGAATTAATGCAGCCCAGAATAATAAAATGGTGGTTAATCCCCAAAAGCCATAGAGGCAGGTCATCACACTATTTGAGGGGATGGTTGCCATTAACAGGCCTCCCATTGAAGTAGAAATCAAGGCAAGTGACATGAGCCTCCGTGCCGGAAAATGGTCTGCCAGTGGTCCACCGGTGAAGTAGGAAATCATTGCAATAATTCCATAAAACGAAAAGGCGGTGCCTAACTCAAGATTGGTGATCTGAAAAACCCGTAAAAATGTTGGTCTAAATATTCTTGCAAATACGAAGGGAAGCAGAAAAACGATCTCACCGGCGACGATGAGAGCGGTTATTATCTGGAACTGACGAAATCTTACGGAGCTTTTTTGGACCATGTTAACCTACTTGTAATAATTGCCTATCAGGCTACATTTCCAAATTAGAATTTTTACAGTTGGCTCTTGTTTTATTTACAGTTTTCGAGCTTTATGGATAGCTCCTGTGCTCTTTCAGCTTGTCGATTGGCCTCAAGCCTGTGCTTCTTGAGTGCCAATTAAATTTTCATTTGCAAACACGTTCTGCTTTTCAGTTTCGGCCGCTTGGATTTGTGCCAAAACAATAAAAAGCGGCCATGAAATACTCATTACCATAAGGGGCATCCACCCCAAACGCAGAAAATTTTGGGATTTGGATATTTTAACTATCCACAGCCTCATCAAAACTATGAGGCCAATGATCACGGAAATCATTATTGATAAATCTACAAGCATAATATCAGCGTTTTGGTTCTAAGCTTAAAGCCCAAGAATTTTTTGATTGGCTTCCTCGTCAGTACCGGCATCCGCAAAGTCATCAAATGCTCTTTCGGTCACTCTTATCATATGATCCTGAATGAATGAGGCACCTTCAACTGCTCCCTGTTCAGGGTGTTTAATGCAACATTCCCATTCTAAAACGGCCCATCCGTCAAAATCGTATTGAGCTAATTTACTAAAAATGGCCTTAAAGTTCACCTGGCCATCACCCGGAGAACGAAATCTGCCAGCCCTGCCAGCCCAGCCCTGGTAACCGCTGTAGACCCCTACACGGCCGGTAGGATTGAACTCGGCATCTTTCACATGAAACATTTTTATCTTTTCATGATACAGATCAATATAATGAAGGTAGTCCAACTGTTGCAGGATGAAATGACTTGGGTCGTAAAGAAGACAAGCCCGTTTGTGATTATTAGTGGCCTCAAGAAACATTTCGTAAGTGGCACCGTCATGAAGGTCTTCACCGGGATGAATTTCATAACAGACATCTACGCCAACTTTGTCAAATTCATTTAAGATAGGTACCCACCTGTCTGCCAACTCTTTAAACCCGGTTTCTACCAGCCCAGAAGGTCTTTGAGGCCATGGGTAAACGTAGGGCCAAAGCAATGTACCAGAGAAGGTTGCATGTGCAGTAAGTTCAAAATTATGGCTCGCTTTCGCGGCAAATTTCAGTTGATTGACAGCCCATTCGGTTCGTGCCCTGGGGTTACCATGAACTTCAGCAGGAGCAAAACCGTCAAACATAGTATCATAGGCGGGATGAACTGCCACCAACTGACCTTGTAGGTGCGTTGATAATTCTGTAATCTGAAGACCATGAGATGCTACTGTCCCTTTGATTTCGTCAGCATAATCTTTACTTGTAGCAGCCTTTTCAAGATCAATTAATCGGCCATCCCAGCTTGGGATTTGAATTCCCTTGTAGCCCAAAGAAGTTACCCATTTACAGATATTGTCTAAACTATTGAAGGGCACTTCATCACCCATGAATTGGGCTAAAAATATGGCAGGTCCTTTGATATTTTTCATGTGTTTAATTGATTTTTACTGTTCTACGTTGGTCCAAATATTTCCATTTTTACTTGATTCTACTACTGCAGAAATCATCGCCATTCCTTTAAATCCAGCATTGACATCCGGAAAATCCATCTTGGGGCTATAGTCCGTGCCAAATTTATGTTTTCTGACGGCAAAGGCGAAATTGCGATAGGTATTTGCGAACGCCTCAATATAACCCTCAGCATGGCCAGAAGGTGTTCTGGTGTGAATCATAGCCTCCTCTTCTAAGTAGCCATTGTCCGTTCCTGTTCGGTAAATTTGATTTGGCTTTCCCTGCTTTTTGACCAGTAGTGTATTAAGATCACTATTGTTCCACTCCAAGCCTCCTTTGTCTCCATAAATCCGGCATTTCAAATTGTTTTCTTCACCCGGAGAAACCTGTGAGGAAGAAATAACTCCTTTTGCAGTATTTGTCATATGGAACAAAACGTTGGCATCGTCATCAATTGTCCTGCCCTCAACGAAAGCGGTTAGTTCTGACAGAACTTCTGTAATTTTTTGCCCCGAAACATATTCCGCCATATTTGCACAATGGGTACCAATATCACCAAAGCAATTACTGATGCCTGCTCGTTTTGGATCTGCCCGCCAAGAAGCCTGTTTTTGTCCCGTATCTTCCAATTTTGAAGTCAACCACCCTTGGGGGTATTCTACCATTACTTTTCTCACATTTCCGATATCACCGTTTCGTACCATGGCCATCGCTTGCTTGATCATGGGATAAGCTGCATAGGTATAGGTGACCCCAAAAGGAAGGCCAGTGTCTTTTACCTTACTCCTTAACTTTCTGGCCTCTTCTAATGTAAAAGTCAGTGGTTTATCAATAATTACAGGAAACCCATTATCAAGAGTTTCCATGGCCGGAGCAAAGTGCATTACATTAGGCGTAACAATAGACATGAAGTCCATTTTTTCTTCCTCAGGCAGGCTTGCTTCAGCTTTTATCATTTCGCTATACGATCCATAGACCCTATTGTCTGGTAAAAAGAGGGCCTTTCCGGAATTTCTTGATTTATCAGGATCGGAGCTAAATGCGCCACAAACCAATTCAATTTGACCATCAAGAAATGCACCCATTCGATGGATTCCTCCAATAAATGCGTCACTCCCGCCTCCGACCATTCCCATTCTTAATTTTCTATTTCCCATAATTCAATAGAGTTAATTCAGATATTAAATCAGATTGTTTTCCAAACATTACCGTCTTTAGAAGATTGAACAACAGCCTCGACAAAGTGCATTCCTCTGACACCTTCATTGATGGACGGAAATGCACCTTCAGTATATTTCTCACCTCTGATGGCCTTTGCTATACCTTTGTAGATGTTACCCATCGCATCGAAGATTCCTTCAGGGTGGCCGGGAGCCATTTTTGTGCTCTCCACCGCGAACTTACCAATGTAGGCATTTCCGGGAGTGAGCGTTCTAGCGGGTTCGCCCTCACTTAAATGAGTGAGTCTGGTTGAATCTTCCTGAGCCCATTTAAGACCTCCTTTCTCTCCATAGACGGCTACCGTAAAGGCATTCTCTTCGGCAGTAGCTATTTGGCTAGTCCTTATCACTCCTTTGGATCCGTTCGACATTCGCAGTAAAACGGTGCCATCAATATCCAGAGGATTGTCATCGTACAGCGTGTCAATATCAGATAACACTTTTTCTACCTGCAGACCTGTGGTGTACTCCAACATATTAAATGCATGTACGCCAACGTCTCCTATACAGCAGCTAATTCCAGACATTTCAGGATTTAGCCTCCACACCGTTTTTCTTTTCTGGACATCATGTATTACCGGATTTATCCAACCCTGATAATATTGGAAATCAACTCTTTGAATTCTCCCGATTATACCTTCAGCAATCATTGTCTTCATTTGTCTGATCATTGGGTAACCGGTATAAGTATGGGTTAGTCCAAAAACCACAGGGTGGTTTCCTAAAGACTTTAATAAATCTTCCGCCTCGCTGGAGGTGATGGTTACAGGTTTTTCGCAAATCACATTGAAATTAGCTTCAATTAGTTTTTTCGCCATTGGATAGTGAAGATGATTAGGAGTTACAATAACCACCACTTCAATTCTTTCGTTCTCAGGAAGTGCAAGCTCCTTTTCTATGAAAGTATCTATATTATCATAGGCTCGACTCGGGTCTAATTCCAGTTCTTTTGCGAAGGTTATCGCTCTTTCATAATCCACGTCAAATGCGCCACCCACTAATTCATAGCTTTCATCCATATATGAGCCAATTCGATGCACTATTCCAATGAAAGAAGTGCTACCACCACCCATCATACCCATTCTGATTTTCTTGCTCATACTACAGTCAATATTTTATTTTAATAAGATTATTTTAATAAGATTTTAATTTGGAATCTATTGATTGTTTGCCTAAAAGTCAAAGTTGATGTAGCAATTACCATAAGATTGTTTTTTTGCAATCGATTTCTACTGTTACATTCAGTTATTAATTTATCAGAAATGTCAAAAAGTTTGAGACCTGAGACCAAAGCGATTAGAAGCACAATGATGATCGATGCTAACGCAAGAGCTGTCAGTTCGCCTATTACATTGTCAACAAATTTCGAGAGAGAACCAGATGGATCCTACCAATATGAATACATCTATTCACGACTCGATAATCCAAATAGAAAGCTATTGGAGAAAAGTCTTTGTGAATTGGAGTATGGGAAAGCTGCGATCGCGTTTTCCTCAGGAATGGCGGCGACATCTGCGATTTTCCAATTACTTCAACCGGGTGATCATGTACTCTTGCCAAATGATGCCTATTATTCTACCAAGAATCTTATGGTGGAATTATTTGGTAAGTGGGGAATTACTATGAGTCCGGTAAATATGAGTGATGTTCAAGACATTAAAAATGCATTGACCAATGCCACAAAAATGATTTGGCTGGAAACACCGTCTAATCCGCAACTCAGTATTAGTGACATTAGAGCAATTTCCAGGATGGCTCATGAAGTCGGTGCTATTTGCGCTGTTGACAATACATGGTCTACTCCGGTGAGTCAGAATCCATTAATATCAGGGGCCGATATTGTGATGCATTCTACCACTAAATATCTTGGGGGACACGGGGATGTTCTTGGTGGAGCAGTTGTTTTGAAGGACACCGGTCTGGAACAAGCATTGCGAAAAACTCAGCAAGTTTCGGGAGCCGTTCCATCTCCTTTTGATTGTTGGTTAATCACTCGCGGGATCAAGACTTTGCATGTACGATTCAAAGCACAAATGCAATCTGCAGAACAATTAGCACATTATTTGGCAGGTCATGAGCAAATAGAACAGGTTCAGTACCCCGGGCTGTCATCGCATGTTCAGCATGAGCTGGCAAGCAACCAAATGAATGGGTATGGAGCGATGATATCCGTACAGGTAAAAGGGGATTGGAAAACAGCCCTGGCCATTACTGGTAAGCTCCAGTTATTTACTACTGCGACTAGCCTTGGCGGTGTTGAAAGCCTGGTAGAACACCGAAAGTCTATTGAAGGAGAAGAAAGCAGTACACCGGATAATTTGCTAAGGGTTTCAGTCGGTTTGGAACATGTTGAAGATTTAAAGGCCGATTGGGATCAGGCACTACAGGTATAATTATTAAGGCCAACGATTCGATCATTTGCCCTTCTTCAATTTGAGGAGGGGAGTAGTCACCCATGGTTGCTGGTATGAATTTCCAAACCAAAGCTGCCATAGAAAAGCTGCCATAGATAAGATTTCACCTGCACCAAGAATAACATTACTGCCGAACCCATACCAGGCATATAACCATCCTGACATTGCAGAACCTCAGCCCATACCTAATTTGCTTAGACACATTGACTTACCTCTTGAATGGTCGGGGTAGTAACCTCCGAAACAAGGGCTTGATAAGGAACCATTCTACCTGAAACCACTGTAAAGAATTAACTACTGCATGAGAACATCAGAAGCTACAGGGCAGCTAAAATTAAAGTGTTTTGAGATTTTTTCCTGCATTCGCGTGAACTGACGGTCAATGACTCAAAAAGGTCGGTATTTTGGACAAATTGTTTGAGGTATGAAGCAAGAAGAGGCCTTATATTTAAATTTGAATAACATTGACCGGATGAAGGGAGACCCCTGGTTACAGGAATTATTAGAATATTGTGACAGTTTACTCCTGGTATTTGATACTATATCAACCTCCAGAAAGTATGAACTTGAGCAGGTGGGCCACTATATATGTCGAAAGAACAGTGAAGGGCAATTGGTCAAATTGATTGTAATCTGTACACATAATTCACGGAGGAGTCACTTTGGTCAGATATGGTTAAGTGTGGCAGCCAAATATTATGGAGTGAATATCGAAAGCTATTCAGGGGGTATTCAGGCAACAGCCTTTCATCCTAATGCAGTCAGGGCGATTAGGAGATGCGGTTTTGATGTGACATCAGATAATGATTTAACCAATCCTGTTTACTCGGTATCATATTCCAATAAGGAAGAGCCGCTTGGATGTTATTCAAAGAAATTTTATCACTCGAACAATCCGTCCGATGCTTTCGGGGCCATTTTGGTCTGCAATGATGCCGCAGAAGCCTGTCCTTTTGTGTCTGGTGCGGAAACGCGGTTTGTCCTACCTTATAATGATCCAAAAGCATTTGACGGGACAGCACTTGAGGATCGGATGTACGATGAGAGATGTCGGGAAATTGGAATTGAAATGTTTTATATAATGCAATCAATTTAACTTTAATCCAATGCTTTCGATGCTTAAAAATAATCCTGTTCAATTAAATCATTGGGATTAATAACTGGTATGATTACTCCGTTAAAATCGGTTGCCTGAGTTCGGTCCAATATAATTCCCCTGGCAGTGGAATACGAAATTCCAGCTATAGTGGCTCCTAATTCATTCCCTACCTCAACATTGCTCTTATCTCCTTTTATTTCATAAATAAATTCCTCGAGATTTTCAATATGATAATAGTATTCAATTATGTATTCTCCCTAAATACCACGTAGTTGTTCTTTATCGTCCTGTCACTCTAATTTAACATAAAGGCGAAAGAGCATATCTCTTTCTTCACGATTGAACCCTGCTTCAGATTTTAATCCCGTGCTAAATCGGGGGATTTCTGTGCTGAGATCTCTGATAGAATCTCCGACTTCGAAATGAGCCTTTAATATCCTAATTCCTTTTAAATGAATCAGCTCTGGGTTAACCGTAACTTTAGCCATATCAAGCTGATTTCAGACCATTTTCAAAAATGCTTGGTTTTGTGCCCCTCTTCCAACCAATCGAAGGAAACCCTTCTTTTCTTTGTGGATTATTACTCTTGGCGAAAACATGAACTGGAACAAATCTAGTGCCACTACTGGCTTTGTTTGGTATGGACAATATCTTGTCATTGAGCACTGCCTCAATTTTGCTTATACTAAGAATTGTGAAATTGTGGGTGCCTGTCATCCATTAACAACATCAAACGAATTGTCGATGAAGTTCCGGGCTTCAGGGCTTACAATGATAGAATCAAATATTTTACTCATAATTTCTTAGTTAATCCTTCAATGCTATATCTACTTAGGGCTTACTCAAAAAGTGTTGCCTGTCAAAGCGGCCATTCTGGAAATGTTGAGCACAAACAGGGTAGCTGCTATCCAGGTTTGTGAAGTTGTTTTAAGCTTTGCCTTGATTTCATTGAGGGAGCAGACCTGTTTGGCATTGCCGATCCTTCCTTCGATTGCATTCCTTTCGGCATACTCTTTTTTTGATTTGGCTTTCTGATAAGCCGGTTTTTTAACTGGCTTGCCTTTTGGTGTGGCCGTAAGCCTTATGCACCTTTGCCTGCACCAGGGTACGGTTTGCATGGGTAGCATCAATCTTATCGGCTCGTATAAGTTCGGGGTAATGACCAGACAAAGCCTTATAGGCTTCAGCCTGCCTGGGCAAATCCCCACTTTCATTATAAGCATCCCGGCTCAGGTTGTCCCTGGTCATGAACCCATCCATAAGGGAAAGGCCAAGCCTGGCACCAAATTCCACGTCTTTGCCCTGCCTGCCACGTACTATTGGACGCACATGGGGCTGGGAGATGCTTACGATCCGGTCAACTGCATTGATGTGACCGGATCGTACATGCCCTGCTGCTGTTCATAAAGGGTGTGGATGACCATCAGTTCAAGTTGTACTTTGTGGGAAAACGGGAAAGGCCCTTGCAAATGATCCGGCATTTGATCAATATGGCCCGGGTTCCTTTTCACACAGTTGAGCAATACACGAATGGCCTTTCGGATCGATACCGTTGACTTTTTCTTCTTTTTGGCCTCTTGCAAATACCTTTGACGGGCCACCTTGCGGTAAGTCCCGGGCTTGACATCAACCTTGTCCCTTAACAATCCGAACAGTCTGTCCACCATCTTTTCGGTCTTCCTACGTGCCTCATTGACCAGCCCAGGGTCATTGGGGCAGGTGATGTATTGGTCAGCCACCGTGGCATCTATCTTTAATTTGCCCTTCGGGCTTTTCAGGCCAGTTTCTTTATTGCCTTTTGGGCGGTCAATATCAGGGTATGCTATCCTCATGATGGTTTTCGAAAATTCATCAAAGGTCTCATCGCCTAACTTCTTGCGCATCTCTGTGAACAGTGTGGGTGAGGACAATTCATCAGGGTTGTAATGGTCCAAACCAGGGAAAAACTGCATATATGGGTTTTCACTAATGGTCATCAAAGTCTCTTGGTCTGACAACTTCAATTTGTGCTTTATAATAAAAGCCCCAATGATGTGCCCGGGGTTGGTCCCCTTTGCCCCCATATGGCCGCTGAACTTTCTTTTATATATAATTAGCAATACCGAAAAATTATTGAAGGCAGTTAGAGCTGGCATTGCTGAATACTGTGAAGTGCAGGCACCTTTGAGCGGGGAAGTAGAAGTGGATGAAAGTTTCTTTGGAGCCAGACGTGTAAAGGGCAAGAGAGGAAGGGGAGCATTTGGAAAAACAATCGTCTTTGGTATTTGCAAGCGAAATGGCAAAGTATACACTGAAATAGTGCCTAATTGTTCCAGAGCTACCCTACAGGCTATTATCAAAGGAAAGGTGGACAAAGACAGCATGGTCTACTCTGACAAATGGAGAGCTTACAATGGACTTGTTGATCTGGGCTATCGCAAGCACTATCGTCTGGATCATGGCCAAGATGAGTTCGCAGTTGGGCCAGCACATATCAACGGAATTGAGGGCTTTTGGGGGTTAGCTAAAACTCGATTAGTTAAGTTTAAAGGCCTTCATCCAACTACCTTTTATTTACACTTGAAAGAAGGGGAGTTTCGATACAATCATAGAACTGATAATATCTATAACTTGCTTTTAAATATCATCAGAAATAATCCCCTTAAGTTGTCTTGACCCTTATTTAATAGGTCTAATTTCTTCTATTGCTTTTACTGGTATGCTATTTGAAGCAACAAGCAATTCCTTTGAATGGCTAAAATTAGATGTGCCTTTCCAATCACTGTCATCAAATCCACTTTCTGCCCAACCATCCATTTCAAGGCGGGCATCGTATCACTCCCCGTTATAGATGTCTGATTTGAGAATTGGACCATACGACGATTTCCAACTATTATTTGAAATAATTGTTTCGCTGCCGCCATCGAAATAGCTTATTTCCAATTGAACTAACAGTGCCAATTGATCGCCGTAATAGCTTCGTTTACCCTTCCATCCTAAAAATCCTCGATACCATCCGTCTCCAACCATGGCACCAATAGCGTTCTTTTGTTGAAGCATGGATGTGACATCATAGACTTGATATTGAATACGCTTTTTGTAACTGGTGAAGCCCGGAGTAAATAGGTGATCTCCAACTTTGTCTCCATTCAAAAACAATTGATAAATACCCAGAGATGTGACATATACTCGTGCTGACTTGACCTCCTTACTGGTTTCAAACTCGCTCCTATAATATTGACTTGTAAGAGAGGTGTCTGCTTTAGCTTCACCTTTCATAGTGATCCATTCTGCCTTCCACTCAGAATTATCCAGAATCCCCATTTCCCAATATGCAGGTTGGCTCCAGTCAGTTGCCTTGTTTTTGTTATCCCAGGTCCTCACCTTCCAATAGGCCCTCTCCATAGATTTCAATGGCCGGCCATTGTACTCCACGTTAACAGATTGATCGCTCCCCACTTTACCGGAAGACCAAATCAAAGTCGATTTTTTATTCAAATTTGCTGGAGACTTAGCAACCCTGATTTCGTAGGCAGATTGCATCATATCGGTCTCATCGGATTTTATTTTCCAACTAAACCTCGGCTTCACAACATCTATCCCAATTGGATTAGTGAGGTATTCGCAAACCAGCTCAGCCACTTCGTTTTTGGCAATGCTATCACTCATTGTAAAAGAGCATATGTTCACCGCAGTTGCGAATAAAAAAGTCAATAGTTGTTTGCTATGAGTCATAATAGTTTCATTAAAATCCCTTTATTGGGCGCATCTTAAAAATTGTTCATTTCCTGTTCACTGAAAAATGAGTGGTCACCATCTATAATTTTATGATTTCACTTTTTTTGAAGCCAATGCGATGAGCTTGTACCTGTAATCCATATCCCTCTGGAAGCGTAAATGGCTTTTGATAAACCATCCATGCTTTAGGAGCCTTGCCGTCATTCCCAACAAGTCTATACCCTATTGATGCCCCTTCTGTAGAACAACTGATAGAAATTTTTCCATCGGAAGAAGTAATGATTGGTTCTGAAGTTTCTGGTTGGTTATCACTGCCTTTCCATAGATTACTGATCAGTTCTTCCTCAGGTTGATTTGGCTGGTCCCCGATTGCTTCAAGCCAACGATTCATTTCATCACGCAATTCCTTCAGTTTGTCGCTATAAGCAGGATCGCTTATCAGGTTGCTCAATTCATGTGGATCGGCTTTACAATTAAACAATTCTTCCGGTACTTTGCTTTCCCGAAACCATTGCGCCTGGATGCTGTTTAACTTTTCTTGTTCTTTAAGTTTCAGCAATTCCTGCATAGTTGGTATTCTTTCCCTGTATGCTACCGGCAAATAATACCCTTGCCAAGGCCTGTAATTTCTGATATATTTAAATTGATCATCCCTGACAGCTCGAATAACATCTGTAATTGCGTCAAAGCGATCGGCTGCTGCATGAATAAATTTTCTTTTCTCGCTGGCCTTATAATTTCCTAAAAAAGCCTGCCCTTGCATATAAGCAGGAGGATCTATTCCGGCCAATGAAAGAAGTGTGGGCGCAAAGTCAATAAAACTAATCAGTTGGTCATCTTTTGTACCGGATAGTTGCTTGTTGGGAAACCTCAAAATCATTGGTGTATTCAACCCTGACTCATAGATTAATCGCTTCTGTCTTGGTAGCGGACCACCATGATCCCCATAAAAGAAAATGATCGTATTTTCCATTAAGCCATCTTCATCTAACTGTCTCAAAACCGCACCTACTTGCCTGTCCATTTCAGAAATATTATTATAAAGTTTCCACATATCCCTGCGTACAACTTCTGTATTTGGTAGATAGGGAGGAATAGAAAAATGGGTATCCTTCGGTAAATGAACCGGTGTTTCTTCTTCCGTCATTCTATCTGACGCCCAGGTATAACTTGTATCACCAGAGTGATAATGCCTGGTTTCAATATGCCTGAAACCATAAGGTTCGAATAAGCCTGATTCATGGGTATCCGTAAAATTGAAAACAGCAAAAAATGGTTGGCCTTCGTCTCTATTGCGCCAATGTGCATAGGGACTGCTTTCATCCCAGGCGGTAACCGGAGCTTTAAATTGATAATCTTCCTTATAATTGTTTGTACAGTAATATCCATTTACTCGGAGCAATTCGCTGATCATCTTCACTCCTGAAGGAGGTAAAGCTTCATATGCTTTCAAGCCCGTTTCTTTGGTGTTGGAGTTTGTTCGCATATGATTTGCTCCTATACTTGATGGATACATCCCGGTGGCGATTGCGGCCCTGCTTGGAGCACAAACACCTGAGGTAGAAAATAGGTTGGGGTAAATCATTCCCTCGGCAGCAAGCCTACTTAAATTGGGTGTCTGAATAGTGGAATCCCCAAATGATGGTATGTAAGCTCCCATATCTTCCGTCACCAGCCACAGGATATTTGGCCGTTTAGGCAAGTACAGAGTTCCGGTAGCCATCAAATTATCAACTTGGTCCACTGGTTTAGTTTGGCAACTTGCAGCCAGATAACAGGTGAAACATGCTATTAGTAGGTTTTGAGCAAGTGATGATATATATCTATTCACGATAATGTTTGCCATTAAATACACTGTTAAACTCCTAATCAGGTCAAGATTCGATGGCTGTACCACCATCTCTTAAAATTAATATGGCCCGGCACCTATACCGTCCTGTTGCATCATGCAATTGAGCGATTTTAGAAAACCCTTTCAATCCGATAGCAATATCTATTCAACAAGGTATCCTTACTGCAATAAATCACTCGCTTCCTGCACCAAATTTTTTGAACCAATGAATAGTTGGGAGCGCTGGTGAAGTTCAGCAGGCATTAAATCTAAAATCTTTTCATGACCATTGGTTGCAGCACCACCGGCTTGCTCGATTATAAATGCCAATGGACTGCATTCATAGAGCAGTCGAAGTTTCCCCTGAGGATAATGGTCCGAGCTTGGATAAATATAAATGCCGCCAGTAATTAGATTGCGATGAAAATCGGATATCAATGAGCCTGTGTAATAGGTCTTGAATTTTTGGGTTTTGCAATGCTCAATATACTTTTTAATCCCCTTCTCAAAAGTATGGCAATTACTTTCATTAATAGAAATAGTATTTCCTTCGACATTAATTTCCATCATCGGATGGGACAATAAAAATTCTCCATAGGAGGGCTCATAGGTAAACCCATTCACTCCATGGCCTGCAGAATACACGAGCATTGTCGATGACCCGTAAACCACATATCCCGCCGCAACCTGTTCAGTACCTTTTTGTAAAAAGTCATCCTTTACCGGAAGGCTACCAATGCCAGACTTCCGTCGGAAAATTGAGAAGATTGTTCCAACCGGGATATTGACTCCTATATTGGCTGATCCGTCCAGTGGGTCAATGCATACCACGTATTTGGCTTGGTTATTACCAGTTTCAATCAAATCCTCGGCCTCTTCTGAAGCAATACCACAGGTTTGCCCTCCTTTACTCAAGGCTTTTGTGAACCGGATATGGGCCACTTGATCAAGAATTTTTTGGGTCTCTCCCTGAATATTCTGTTGGGTTGTTTCTTTTTCTAATCCGACCAATCCGGCCCGGTTAATTTCTTTGTTTATTATTTTAGCCGCCCAGGCAATGTCCCTGAGCAGTTGGGTAAGTTCTCCGGTAGCAGCAGGGAAATGGCTTTGGTTAGCAGCAATAAACCGGTCCAATAAGACACCAATTGGCTGGGTGAATCTTTTAAGGTCGTCTGTTTTTGAATTCATAAAAAGGTCTCTAATAATTAAGTGCTTTGATGATGTTCTTCTGCAAGTTCCGATTCAACCTAGTCGTGACAGTACCAGATTCCGCTGATTGTATCGGTTTTGCCCACATCCTTTCCATCATTTCCAGTGTTTTACCTTTAGTCTCCGGAACGAATCTCCATACAAACAGGGCAGCAAGGATTCCCATTACACCGTATATCCAATAAGCGAGTCCATGATGAAAAAGGTCTGTTAAGTAGGTTGATTTATCTAGCATGGGGAAAGTCCAGGAAACCAAATAATTCGATACCCATTGTGTAGCCACCGCGATCGCCATAGCTTTCCCCCTGATCTTATTGGGGAATATCTCAGATAGTAGAACCCAGGTAACAGGTCCCCATGACATGGCAAAGCTGGCTACGTAGCCTAACATAAAGATCAGACTAGCCACCCCCATTTGCTGTATGTAAAAAGAATAGCCCAGGGAAAACATGAAAATAGCCATTCCCAGGGCACCAATAATTTGTAAGCGTTTTCGACCAAATCTGTCTACTATGAGAATGGCCAGCACCGTAAAGGTGAGGTTAATCGCACCTACGATAATCGTTTGTAGCAGTGCAAAATCTGTTTCAGATCCCATGTTCTTAAATATCTCAGGAGCATAATAAAGGACCACGTTAATACCTACAAACTGTTGAAACATGGATAGTAGCATGCCCACAATAATGATTAAAACACCATAGGAGAATAGCTTTCCACTTTTGTGTTCCGTGGTATCCCGGATTTCATTGAGTATCTCTTTCCCCCGGTTGGCTCCATTTATTTTGGATAATACCCTTAAGGCCGCCTGATTTTTATTTTTCAATACTAAAAATCGAGGTGTTTCAGGAACAAAAAAGAGTAATATAATGAATAGACCTGCCGGAATCATTTCGGAAGCAAACATCCAACGCCAGCCTACAGCATTTAACCACAGATCATCACCCGTGGATGCAATTGAAAAGTTGACAAAATACAGCACCAACATGCCAAAAATGATCGCAAATTGATTCCAGGATACCAATTTGCCCCTAATTGCTGACGGTGCTATTTCGGCAATATACATAGGGGAAAACATGGAGGCCATCCCAACTCCTATCCCTCCGATAATCCGGTAAACAATGAAATGGTACATAAAAGTATGGTCACCTTTGCCAATTGGTTGAAACATCAATTCAGGCATTGCAGACCCCAGTGCCGACACTAAGAATAGTGTTGCAGCGAGGATCAGCCCATTCCGCCTACCGATCCTCATACTAACTGGTCCTCCTAAAAAGCCTCCGATAATACATCCTATCAAAGCACTGGAAACGATGAAACCCAACTGCGAGTTTGCTTCAAGTTCGGAATATCCGTCAGGCTCGATAAAGAAGCTCTCAAGCGAACCTACCGTACCGGATATGGCGGCAGTATCATAACCAAATAGCAAACCTCCCAGGGTGGCTACAAAGGTGATCCAGGCAACATAAGGTAGATTCTTGTTAGTCATTTGGGGTCCATTTAGTTGTAAAAATCAATTGGTGTACTGGCTTGCTTGTTGGCATTGTGCGTATTCCCGACGATCAGGACAACCACATTCTACTACAGATGCTGATTAATCAACTGCTCATACAATTCCTGTCTTCCACTCCTCAATTCCGGCTCACTGTTCGACAGTGCCCCTTGGGCCAGTTGTTCGAGGCTGAGCCTTCCCTGCTCGAATTCCTTTCCTTTGCCCAGGTCGAATGTCTGGTATCTGTCCCGGCGTAATTGCTTGTACTGGGAATTTTCAAGAATATCCTGTGCAACCAGTAATGCCCTCGCTATAACATCCATACCACCAATATGTGCATAATAAATGTCCTCCAGGTCGGTGGAATTTCGCCTCGTTTTTGCATCAAAATTGATACCTCCTTCCTGAATACCTCCTGCCTCTAGTATCACCAGCATGGTCTCTGTTAGCTCGAAGAGGTCGACTGGAAACTGGTCGGTATCCCAACCATTTTGATAGTCGCCCCGGTTGGCGTCAATACTACCCAGTGCATTGGCATCCGCTGCAACCTGTACCTCATGGGCAAATGAATGTTGCGCCAGGGTAGCATGGTTTACCTCCACATTGAGTTTAAAATCTTCCAGAAGTCCATGCTCCCGAAGAAAACCTAAAACTGTAGCTGCATCAAAATCATACTGATGCTTAGATGGTTCCATAGGTTTGGGCTCAATAAAAAAGGTGCCCGTAAAGCCGTTGCTTCTGGCATAGTCCTTGGCCATATGCAGGAACCGGGCCATGTGTTCCAGATCCCTTTTCATATTGGTGTTTAGCAGCGACATGTATCCTTCTCTGCCACCCCAAAAAACATAATTCTCACCACCTAGTTTGATAGTAACATCTATTGCATTTTTCACCTGGGCTCCAGCATAGGCTACCATGTCAAAATCCGGGTTTGTAGCTCCACCGTTCATATACCTGGGATTGGAGAACAAATTAGCGGTACCCCACAAAAGTTTGACACCCGAGGCCTTTTGCTTTTCCAGCGCATAGTCAGAGATGATCTCCAGTCTTTTAGCTGACTCATTTAAATCCTTTCCTTCTTGTACCAGATCAAAATCATGAAAGCAATAAAAAGGAACGCCCAGTTTGGTAATGAACTCAAATGCCGCATCCATTTTATCTTTTGCCTGCTGAATCGGATCAGATGACCTTAGCCATGGAAAATTTTTAGTAGCCGCCCCAAAAGGATCAAGTCCGGTACCACAGAAGGTGTGCCAATAGGCAACAGCAAATCGAAGGTGGTCTTTCATGCTTTTTCCACCAATCATTAGATTTTTTTCCTTCAAATGGAATCCGCTTTATCCCTTTAAAGTATTCATGGTCTCCTAATATTACTGTGCTTTGTTTTAAATCGGACGTGGTGCTTATAGTAGATATTTTTTGTGCCAGCATTTAGTTTAGCATGATCAACTGCTTATTCAAGGCTATCCATCCTAATTGGGTTGTGAGGGGTTTGTTGCTATCCATATTCCATGCTTTGCCTTTGATTAAAATGGCCAAACCACAATCTCTTAAAATTAACATGGCTATGGATTCTTACTATCCTGTTGCATCATGGGATCCATCACCAATATTATTGATAACAATTATCGGAATGAAAACGAGTCTATCCGAAGCAAGTCATCGCCTTTTCCAACAAAAACTAAACACAGGGTTTCTTCGTCTGCCAATGATGGAATATCACAACTAAATGTCTCCATGCCCTTGCTCTTTTTTGATATATTGCAGCTTGCAAGCAAAGTTCCATCCGGAGATTTCTTCCGGATTTCGACAATAGCATCTTTATTTGGAACAGCTTTAAATTCAAACTTCTTTTTACCGGACAATCTCTTTATGTTTTGATACAACAGATAATCGCTATTGCTGATATCATCGATCAAGAACCCATACGATCTAATTTCTATTTTAGATATTCCTGAAGCATCAAAATAGTCTTCAGCCTCAATTTCCCCATTATTTGCATCGTATTCGCCAACCCCAATTCCGTCCACTCGAATAAGGGCCATTTCGCCATTCTCTTTGTAGTGTACATAACTGATGAATGTATCGCGGAAATAACGATTGCCTGTCTGACTTATGTCGCAATAGGCAAAATACCATTGATTGTGCCACTCAAAGAAAGAACCATGGCACCCTTGTTTAAAACCTGTTGGCCAGATGGGTGCGTCGTAACCAGGGGCAAAACTCTCCTGCTCTATAATTGAACCTTTGTAGTCGTACGGGCCATAAACATTATCAGCCATGGCATAAAAACACCCCCAAGACAAATAAAATTGACCATTACGGGTATGAATGAAAGGCTTGTCATCGGTGGGTTTTTCTTTGTTTCTACCATCCAAATTGTATGGCCCTCGAGGTTGCTTAATCTTTCGAGGTTTTTCAGCCAAGGAAATCATATCTTCATTCAACTTGGCGATGTAATAATCTCATACGCCAAAAACAATATAGTACTGACCTGATTCATCCTGGATGATCCCTATATCGTACTCATGGGTTGGGGTCAAGGTCTGACCCGTCCTAAAATAAGGCTACAGATTACGTATCAAAATGTATAAAAACGATGGAATTAATCGCAGGTACAGCGAGGGTTACAAACTCAAATTTTTAGCCGAACTTAGTACTGGTAAATACAACAAAACTGAGATAGGTCGTATCTACGGCCTCAACCGAACCACCCTGAACAAGTGGATCGAAAAGTATGATCGTAAAGACCTTATGAACACTCGTGTAACCGTGGAAACAACTGACGAAATCGGGCGTATGAAAGCCCTGCAAAAAGAAGTCCAACAACTCAAAGATTTGCTCTTGAAAAAAGACCTGGACAATCTAATGCCTGACTCCTACTTAGAAGTAGCAGCCGAGAACCCAGGCTATAAAAGTGTTGACCAATTAAAAAAAACACTAAACATCAAGCCCTCATGAAAGCAGTAGAACAATCAGGAAAATCAGGGCTTGCCAGTGTTCAAAAAGTAGGTAGTAGTATGCGTCTCAATCGAGATGCCTACTACAAATCTAAGGAACGTTTGGAAGCACGAAAAATCCAATCCAGAGCAGGCACTCAAAAACTACAAAAACATCTTGCTGCCGACTTTAGCAGATTGGGTATAAAAATAGGTAGAGATCGATTATTCGATATTTTACGAGCGAACAACATGCTCATAAGACGGAAAAAAGCCTCCTATAAAACCACTAATTCATACCATCATTTTTATAAGTACAACAACCTGATAAAGGATTTGACCATCTCAGCTCCTAATCAGGTTTGGGTCTCAGACATCACCTATATAAGAACCGTCAAAGGTTTCTGCTATCCGGCTCTAATCACAGACCTTTATTCAAGGAAAATAGTGGGTTATGATGTCAGTGATTCGTGGGAACTCGCAGGCTGCCTTAGCGCATTGAAGTCTGCTTTCAGGAAGGCGAAACCAGTATCGAATTTGATTCATCATTCGGACAGAGGAATTCAGTATTGTAGCAAACAATACGTAGCTGAACCAACGAAACGAAACATGAAAATCAGCATGACCGAAGAGAATCATTGTTATGAAAACGCAGTCGCAGAAAGAGTCAATGGAATACTCAAAGATGAGTTCTATCTCGATCAATGTTTCATCAGCACAAGCCATGCCAAAAGGGCAACTAAAAATGCAATTGACATCTATAACAATAAAAGATCACACCTATCTTTAGGACTTAAAACACCTGAAGAAGTGTACAGAATAGTAGCATAAATTTAACTTTTAACCTGTAGCCGTATTTCAGGACGTGACATGCAACTGTATTCGGGTTTTTGATCTATTATTCTCACACCTGATGGTTGACGTATGAATTCAACAGATAACCCGGACGGACCGTTTGTGTAGTGGTCGCTCTTTTCAGCGATCAATTCGTCACACTTTGTCCTTAATGCCAAAAGTGCTTCAGCATATTTTGGATCCGATGCCAGATTGATCACCTCTTGCGGATCTTTCTGAAGGTCGTACAGTTCTTCTGTGGCCTTATCATTAATGTATCGGAAGTATTTCCATTGGTTAGTCCTGACACCCTCGCTGGGAGGAATATTCTCAAACTCCCAAATGTGTTCTATTAAGACCGTATCCCTGTCAAGCGTCTTAACCTCCCGATTAACAATTGGCATCAGGCTCTTTCCATGCCATCCTGACGGTGGTTTCAGATCAGCCAAGTCAAGAATGGTGGAAGGAACGTCGACATTGAGTGCTTGTATAGTCACGTCTTGATGCTTTTTACCACGCGGATCATAGATGATTAATGGAACTCGAATGGAATTATCATACATCAGCCATTTACCAGCAAACTGTCGTTCACCCATAAAATAGCCGTTATCACCCATCAAGATGATCACCGTATTCTGGTCAAGACCTTTTTCTTTGAGTTTAGCTCTGATCTTTTTGATCTCAAGGTCGATACCTGAGATCATGCGATAATACCCTTTTACGCTGTGCTGGTATTTTTCAGGAGTGTCGTAACGCCAGTACCACCTGGTTCGATTAAATCCTTCGCGAACATATTGAGGCTGGTTTTCAAAATACTGATCATCAGCTAACGCTGGGGCGGGTACAGTGGTGTTTTCCAGTAGATGGTCCGTCGTTTCCTGCCAAAAGTATTGTTCCTTGGCACCATCGTGAGCATGTGGAGCACTAAAGCTGAGGCTAAGGCTAAAAGGTTGATCGGGCTTGCTACGATCAATAAAATCAAGAGCCATCTGTCCGGTGTACCTGGTCAGGTGAATTGTATCTTGATTGATTGTTTTGTAGTAATAACCTCGGCGGTCAGGGAAGGAGTTGTTTCGGTCGTAGGCCTCGTATTGGTCAAAAAGCTTTTCAAGATCCCCGTAGCGGATACCATACTTGCCATAAAATCCTGTGAGATAACCCGACTCCTTTAATAGCCTCGGATAGCTTTCAGCCATATATTCCTCTCGTATATCTCCCGTCTGAAAGTTGAAGTTGTGCTGACGCTCATAAAGACCGGTCAAAATGGAAGCTCTACTGGCTGCACAGATGGGTGTAGTCACCAAAGCATTCTTGAAATTAACCCCCTGGGAAGCCAACTTATCCATCTCCGGAGTAGAGACAAGTTTGTTCCCGGCATATCCCAAAGCATCAAATCTTTGGTCATCTGTCAGTATGAATATGATGTTGGGTCGATTATTTGGTTTTTGAGCCTTGATTTCATTGCTAACTGCTGATAGGATTATGATAGCAGTTAGTGAAACCTCACGTACCATTCTGTTAACAAATTCCACCTTTTTCATTTAATCGTTTGAGTCGATAATTTTATTTTTTACTAAAGCTACCCAGTCTTTCTCAGGATCAACAGGAGGATAACCAAGTGAAACCTTTCCGTTTGCTTTGACTTCTTTCACAAATCCCTCCTGTAGTTCTCCTCCATCTCTGGGATTATACCAGCCGACCTCAAATTCCTGCCCGGAATGGCCCAATTCGAGTTCAGTTGATTTTTGACCCGGATGCAAAAAAACCGCATATACCTCATTCTTGGCCGCTAAGCAATAGGACAAAGTATCACTGGTTAGTTCATCCATGGGCTCCATATTCCAGAAAGGAAGATACTGCTGATAAAAAAGTAAGGCATGGCGATTCTGATCCCAGAACAAATCACGGGTTCTAAAATCCTGGCAAGTCAAATCAGAATGGGGGCTTTTGTAGCCAAAATACCATTCCACTCCATATCCTCCGGCCATCAAGGTACCCCATAAGGCATTTGTTCTGGCAAAGTTGTGTTCCATGTCCTCATCATCTGGTAAAAGTGCAATATTTGCCTTCCCAGGCTCATCTACTGCCAGCACCCATTTTTTCCCGGTAGCATCAGACTTGGTTCGCCATTTTAAAACCCTTGGATGGACATCCCAGAACTCCGGATCACTTAATTGCAACGAGGTTCCTGTCAAAGGAGACTTATCTCCAATCAGTTCTGCATAGCGGTCGTCTTTGTTGGGAAATGTATGAATAACCAAATGATGCTTGTATGGATCAAGTCGGTGCATGTAGCCGGCTGCTTTTTTTACCTCTTCAATTGGGTTGGTTATTTTCCTCACCAAGGTTCCAATTCAAAGCCAGGTGATGCCCAAAACGAGCAATTAGCTCACGATAATAAAGTTTGCCTTCCGTTCCAAACACCCCGCCATCCATCAAATGGTCGGTTTCGGTTTCATGAGTTTTAAAATGAAGGAACATGCCCTGAGTTTCCGCATAGGCTAATATCCTTTCCCACTGATCCATTTTTGAAACATCAAAGCGGGTTTTGTGGAACAGTGAATCCCAGGCACCTACATTCTTCTTGTCATCAGCATAGGACTTGTAATCATCCTCTGAAACTTTTAATAGGTAAGGAAATACATTCCGGTCATCACCATCGATATTGAAAGTGAGAAATGAAAAGACATTGAGTTTCTCCGAGGCTAAATAATTTATGGCTCCTAATAGACCCTTTCCTTTGTCACCCTGCCAAAGAAATGAGCGGGCATTTTCCTGAAAGTCCTTCAAATGCGGTTCCCACGTTTTTTCAAGGTCAAGCGCATTGGGGGTGGCATCAAAGTCTACGCAGGCCAGTAGATTTTCCGGAGCATCCACCCCTACTTTAATAAAATACTTATCAGTTTCTTCATATTTCAGGAAAGGCTCACCAACATAACGCAACCGACCTTTGGCCCGGTTGTCAATTCCGGTTTTGTCACTTAGGGCGATAGAGAATGTACCCATAGCACCATCCATGTGACCGGCACTTTTGGCATCTGTAACCTTGCCAGCCACTGCTATATTGTCCCCTACTTTAAAGGAGACCGAGTAGCTCCACTCACCTGTCTTGTTCGGGGTGAAATGGACAATCCATTTATTTCCGGAATCTGCACTGGTTTCCGCGGCTTCTCCGTCAGCGGCATAAAAACCAGGAACCAGGAATTCTTCGTTTTCATTGGCGAATACTACATCCAGACGATAATTCAGGAATGGGTTCTTGGCATCCATTTCACTGGACTGGGGACCGTCAAAAACCAGGGTAACCTTATGCCATTTTTTGAGCTCACCTTTTACCTCAACATTCATCTTGGGATTACAACCATTAAAAAGTTGTCCCAATAGAAGTACAGATATCAGTCCATATTTTAAATTCATTTATCGACTCCTGCATTTAACAAAAGGAATACATAATCCTGATAAATCTCCATTGCTTTATAACAAACCAGGCATGGTGAAACTATCGATTTTTCCAACAACCCTCGCTTGCAAATTCTGTAGATATTGTGATTTAAAATTAAGCGTTGACCCTATTTAGGGCATCCTGTACTATCCTGAGTTAGCTTCCCTATATAGGAAAGGGCAGTGCACATTCTATAAGCATTTCATAATTGCCACTTCGAAATTTCGTAGATAACCATTTCAATCAAATGAAGGCCTATTTTTGACGTTTTTGAATCAATTGATGTCAATTGTTTGAAAAAGTATAATTGCTACAACACCAAATCTGGTTTTACTTTATAAATTCAATGCAATACCTGATGAAGTCCGGTCAATAATACCTCTATAGTACATTCAATAGTTGGAAAATGTTAACGCATTTGCAATCTTCTACAGGTTTAATGATTATGAATCCTATTTAGCCAAATGGACGAGTGTTTTCTTTGAATTTAGCTTTTGAAACTTCAGTTCTTGGCAATAAGCCCCCTGCATTTTCAGTCCCTGCTCACTTTTAAAACTCCTTCCACATTTATGGCAAGTAAGTTCTTTGATGGCCTTTGCTTCCTTTTGAATTTCAATCCTCTCTGACCATACTTTATAAAAAGTTCTGCATAGGCATAGTTTAAGTATGCAAGTACTACAGAGACTACCGTCTTGAAAAAGCGGATTAAAGGCTCACCTTCCCATACTTCCCAGAACCAGGCATGGAAGACAAAAGAGACACCTGCAAGTACAATCGGGATGACTTTGCTGATTCGATTTGAATTGACCGTGAATAACAAGATTGTGAACTCAAAGGTTACAGCGATGAGAGTACTGGCCACAGTTGCTTTCCAACTATTCATTGGAAGTATCCTTTCGAATAAGCTCTGGGTTTCAAAGATTAAAAATCCAATGAGGAGAATTAGCCCTAAAAAGACTGCTGCAAAGCTGGTCAGAAAATTCCCTATAATATTAACTATAAAGGCTTTATTTTTATTGGTTTGATGAATATGAATGGAGAGCCCTATGCAATTGAATATAATGTCAGGATGGGTGACCCTGAGACCCAGGTAGTAATGCCAAGAGTTCAATCTGATCTGGCAGAGTTGCTCATGGCAACATGGCAGGGCAATCTTGATCAATATACTGTAGAAATTGACCCCCGATACGCCTCCACTGTGGTGCTGATCTCCGGAGGTTATCCAAGAAGTTACAAAAAGGGACATGTTATTAAGGGCATTCCGAAAAGTACTGAACACACTATTGTATTTCATGCCGGAACTGCTGAAAATGAGGGCTCAATAGTCACAAGTGGGGGAAGAGTACTGGCAGTTACAGGTTTAGACAAAGATATAGTGTCCGCATTAGAGCGATCATATGAAGGTGTGAAAGGTATTACCTGGAAAGACATTAACTACCGGGGAGATATTGGACAAGATCTTATAAAACAGGGAAAACAAGTATAACGGAGAGCTCTTTTCCATGTAGTGACTTATTCTGGCAAAATAGATGAGCTAAATCAGGATTGATCGCTTTTTAGTTAAGATCTAAACAGATTACCTTTGCGCACACTTCAAAAACTCGTTTTGGCAAACAAAGAATTCTACTGGTCTGATAAAAGAGAACCCCATTTCAAAAGGAGAAAGGAAATCCTGGAAGGACATCCGGAAATAAAAGAATTATATGGAATAGACAAGGGATTGAAGTACAAAACTTTGGCACTTGTTATTTTTCAATTAGCGACTGCGCCATTTATCGCAGAACTCAACTGGTACTTCTATTGGCCAATTGCCTATTTCATTGGTGCTTCTGTAAGCCACACGATCTTTTTGGCTGTACATGAATTAAGCCACGATCTCGCCTTTAAGAAAAAAGTATATAACAATTGGCTCGCAATAATCGCAAATATTCCCATTGTTGCCCCATATGCGATTTCCTTCAAAACTTACCACCTGAAACATCATTGGGAACAGGGCACTGATAGGGATGACACGGATATTCCAAGTGAAACTGAAGCAAAGATATTTCGCGGTTATATTGGGAAATTGCTGTGGGCCATGAATCAAATTTTGTTTTATGCAGTACGGCCTGCTTTTGTTCGGCCCGTCAAGCTCGAAAAATGGCATTTTATAAATATTGCCTTTCAAATAATAGCCATCTCAATTTATACCTGTTTTACTGGCTTTGGGGCTATCCTGTATTTGTTGCTGTCAATTTTTCTGGCCGGAAGTTTACACCCACTCGCAGGGCATTTCATTTCAGAACACTATGTATTTAAAGAGGGTCAGGAAACCTACTCTTACTATGGACCACTGAACAAATTGGCATTGAATGTAGGGTATCACAATGAGCACCATGATTTTCCCAATATACCTGGCTCCAGACTTCCGATTTTGAAAAAACAGGCTCCTGAATTTTATGATCATTTATTCTCCCACAGTTCATGGGTGAACGTGATATTCCAGTTCATTGCGAATCCGTCAATTAATCTACATAGCCGGATAAAAAGAAATAGGTTATGAGTTATAGTGTGCTGCTGTCAACAACTGTGCATCCAAATTAGTCACGCACCTCTAGCAAGATTTTGACCTGAGAAATGATAATATTCAACCTCCCTCTTTATAAATACCGCGGCGGCCAAAATAAAACCGATACCAAGACCGTTGCAGGACGAGGCTATTTTTCTGAGAGTTGATTTCAAGGTGTTCATTAATTAAATTAACATGAGTTCGATATAAAAATAAGGTTTTTTTGACAGGAAAAAAGGCAGTATTACAAAGGCTCTAGTTTAGGTTTGCGTTGATATTATCATTTCATACCTACTGGCCAAGGAAACGTACCTTTGATAAGCTTTCACATCTTGAGCAGACATTTGGGCAAAATCTTTCAAGAATTGTTTGCTGCCCTTAAGGTTTTCTTTAATTCTGAACCAGTTGAGATATTGTTGCAGATATTTAGTGGATACACCCCAAAATTTATTGTCTATCCATTTCTTTAACCTGTGATGGGTGGAATTTACATGTTGGATATGGTAAACCCCATGTTTGACCCGTTGTTTCAAGTCAGAACGCAGAGGATGATGTTCTAAGTGGTTATCAATTGCAAATCCTTTGTAACTTACATGGGAGTCGGTACATAGAACTGTTTGTTCGGTGAGCCGCTCCCCAATGGCATTTTCTATGTCTGCTTTTTTCAACCTGCCAGCAGTAGCTACTGTTAAATCTACCTGGTCTTTTCGGTCCTGGGTAACAATAAGGGCTATATGTTCACCATTAACCCCTTTTTTAGCAGACTTCCCTCCACGTTTTCTTGGCTGGTGGTTTTGTTGTTCCTTCCCTTTTTCTGAATGCAAAAAGAATGTTTCATCACTTTCGGTTATTCCGGTAAACCCTGACTTCTCAGATTGCTCGATTGATGATAGTATCTTATGACGCCAATCAAAGGCAGTCTTTTTGTTAATACTCAGGGTTTCCTTGATTTTGTCAAGGCTCTTCTCTTCGACCATAAGCTTTAGGTAGGCATCTATTTTATCCTTGCGATGGAGCCCGTCCATCCATGTGCCTGAATATTCAGTGAAGCTACGCTTGCATGACTTGCATTTGTAACGATGGGCACCTTTGTCTTTTCCAAATTTCACATATCTGGTATGGCCGCAATGGGCGCAACACCCCTGTTTGTTGTCTAGAATCTTTCTGCGTACTTCCTGGCACTTGGGAACCCAGCTACTGGCTTGATCAACCTGTAGTAGTTCCTCTAGCAACCCTTGACGCTCACCAGCCGAAAGGCCTGCAAAATATGACTTTATTGCCGATTTTTCCATGATTTAAAGATAACAATAATAGCTATATTAAACTAGAGCCTTTAAATATTTAAAATCACACGCACATAACAAGTTAAGGAGTGTTAAGCACTTGCAAAACGCCACCAAAGAAAAACCCATCCCATTGGCTTTCTCCCGTTACAGACAAATGAATTATTTGATTTTCCTTTTTCTTATTTTCCTGCTAATCAGGTTGCCGAAGTACGAAAAACACTCCGAACGTGAATATTAGATTAACTCAATTGCCCATAACGACTAGATATGACGCTGTGCCTCTGGCCTCAATTAATTTCTTCTAAAGTAGCGGATTTGTCGATCAGTTTCAAACTGGTAGTGTGAGGCATGCGTCCATATCATTTGTTGGGCATAGTTTCGTTTATATGTCAGATTTTTCAGAGTTTAGTGTATGTTGAATAAGTTAATGCTCTTAGTAAGTACATCAATTCTTGTTTCCTGTCAAGTAGACAATCAAGAATCGGGAAAGCGATTATTGGCAGTTTCAAACGACAACTATTTAGAAGCTTTGGGTTCAGAGGTTCATGATAAGGAAATCGTTGTGTTAGGTGAGCAAGATCACGGAGATGGTTCGGTCATCTCTATCAAAACAGAAATAGTCAAATATCTTCATGAGAATTATGATTTTGATATTCTGATTTTTGAAAGCGATTTCTTCAGTTTCATGGAAAATCAAGATAATGACCGTTCATTGGATAATGTGTTGAAAGTGTGGAGAGAATGCAAGCAATTCAATGAATTGGAAGATTACTACAAAAAAAACCTAAAATCGGAAAGCCCTCTTTTTGTCAAAGGAATCGACAATACTCATTTCACTGATTTTAGGAAAAATAATCTTGTGGAATTCTTTCAATTATTTGATTCTTCAATTGGAGTGGAACAATCTGATTTTGAAGAGTTTTTACAGGTTATCAGGAAATATGAACGATCTGGAATTTTTGTCAAACTCTCTGACAAGGAGGTTCAAAAGATAGAACAGTTTGCAGACTCCCTTTCAACAAAGACAAATCTTGAAGCCAGATTAGCAAATCAGGAGTTACTAAATCTTATGTCGGTATATGAAAATGCCAAAAATATATGGGCTAGTAGCCTTTCAAATGATATTCGTGATACTCAAATGTTTGAGAACTTTTTATGGTTAAAGGAAAATTTAATTGCCGATAGAAAGTGCATCATTTGGACAACCAACTCACATGGTCATAAAGATTTTAAAAGTGTAAGTCATCTAAAACCTTTTGAGCGAGATAAGACAAACTTTGGGACATTGTTAAATGCTAAATTTCCAGATCAAGCATATCATATTGGTTTTTCTTCTTTAACAGGATCATATGGAAGGTTCTACACTGAAAACAAGTCAATTAAAACTTCAAGAAATTCTCTGGAACGTACTTTTTATGAAGTTTCAAACAGTTCAACAGCCTTTCTGGATTTCAATACTTTAAACCAGTCATATCCTGATTCTTCATTTACCATGAGTCCGTTTGGCCATATATCGATGAAAGGTAAATGGCTTGATTTGTTTGATGGATTGATTTTGCTAAAGAATATGCAACCTTGCGATGCTGAAAAGGTGGACTATTGATATCCGCACAATTATGCCCAACGTCCAGCTAAAATGAGTATGCACCCCAGTTGCTAGAAGCACTGAAGTTTCCAGTTTGCATAGTCCTATCAGATAACTCAGTTCGCATATTCATTTTAGTGTCTGTTAGATTTTGTTATCGTTGCTTTACTACACCCTTTTTTAATTGCTTCATTCCTTTTTCAAAGGCTTTTGTGATCGCAGTTAATTCTGTGGTTGGGTTAACTCTTGTTTCTCCATTATTCTCATTGATGATCAAAGGATTAATCTTCGTATTGATCTGAAATTTGCTTTCAGTCAAATTAACTTTTGTATCGATTATTCTGAAAAGTAGGCTGGCACTATTTGTTTCGCTTTCTTGATAATAATGTGAGTTATACTTATCTAGTTCTAGAGGAGTGTAAGAGCCAAAAGCCGCCCCTTTTTTCGAACTAATCTTCTTAACATATAAAATGTAGCGGCTATTCGTTTTAGTTGCAAGAATGGAAATTATGGAGTCGGGGACAGAGTTACGGTAAAATTGCTCTTTACCAATGCCTTCATTTGCTAGATCATATTCAAGTTCTGGAATAAATTTCAATTTATTTGATTCAGACAGAATTTTACTGCCAGTTTGAAACAAATTGTATTGTTGGATTTCAGGTAAATTTTTAATGTCCATCATAAGAATTTCTTCTCCCACAACTATTTGAGGGAGAGCAGAATACTTAATTATTTTGGTACTTGAACATGCTGTAAAAAGTACTAGAAGGAAAAGGTTTGTTTTCTTCAAAACTGAATTCCAAGATTAAATGAAAGACTGCTCAGCGTTATCTTAGAGTTAATGAATTCAACTTGATTTGTTGAAGGGTCTATTAAAATTGCCCTACCATCAGCTATATTTTGAATGTTTATTCCAATCGCAGGAAGAAAACTTATTTTTCTTCTTTTTATTATATATCCAAGTCCGGATGAGAAATGAAATCCTTTCTCGAATTCCTGACTGATTTTTAGAGCAGTACCTAAATTCAAAAAAGCGAATAGAGAGTTCTCATCACTACTTATAAATCTTCTCACTTCGAGGAAGACTGGCAGAGTATTGTGTTGTGGATTATGATATCCGTCTAACCCTAAGCCTAATCCTACTGAAGTTTTAGAATTAACAAAAATGCCATAAGATATTCTTAGTCTAAAAGCTTTACTTTGATTAACGAATTCAACTTGATTATCATAATTGATATTGCCAATTCCTGATAAATAGCCGCCATCTATTTTAAAGTAGTTTTCTTTTGACTGACCTGAGGCTTTGCTGACAAACATATAAGCAGCCAAAGAAAGTATTATTGATATTCTAGTCATACTGGAAAAACTTAAATCACTTGGTCGGCTAAGAAATGCCGACCAAGTGATGAAACTTATTAATCTGTTAATACTATTCTTCCACCTCTCCAAGTAGAACCTCTTCTTCCCATACCGTAGCAAACTATGTTGAAATCCTTAGGTTTTTTTGGAGACCCATACGTTGGATTCGTACTAGATCCTCCTGTTTTGATTCCTATTTGGGCTGTATTCCAATCGAAAACCTTGCTAATCTTATTTTCATTGGTTTTCAGTGATTTCCAGTTAGTGTAAACAAAGTTCATATTGTTCCATTCTGGATCATCGAAAATAACAACGGCTTCTGGTTTACCATTGATATTCTTACCTTTCTTCTTGAGTTCTTTTACCGCATTTTCAACCAATTTTCGGACTGCCTTATTGAAATCCTTTCCTGAATATTCCAAATGCGTGACGCTGTTGCCAGTTAGGCTCTTGATAACATCTTGAATTGGTTTATAAACCCATATTTTGACTAATTGCTGGTCATTAGGGAGTGGAAAATTCGTGAATAAGTTACGAGCAGGGGTAGTTCCTGATACATACTCTTCCATATTGATCCACAATGTATCCATTGAGTTCGTAATGAAAGTCAACAGGATTAACCACACCAGAACTTGGCCATGTTCCAATACCGGTGTATTTGAATGAGGCAATGGCATAGCCTAATTCAAGCTCATCAATTTTGTTAGCCCACCAAATTCTTAGTCTTCTACTTTGGCTCTTGATTTTAACCCCAGTGGAGGCAAATAAAACATAATTCTGTGCCCATGTTTTTATTTTAACTCTTTTGCGACTTTCGAATTTATCTATGCATTTTTCCGAAGGTCCAAATATTTTATTCAATACATTAGATCGGTATTCACAAACTTTAAGGTTGTCACGAATTTCGTCTCGTGTTGGTCCTGTTGAACCTCCTCCAGAGCCGCCTGAACCTCCTCCGGATCTTCCACCAGAGCCACCGGATCCGCCTCCACCACCACATCGAGCAGCATGTAAAAAGCAATCATCTATTTGAATTGGTTCGATTAGCTCATTTTGCAAAGAAACATTATGAGAAACTAATAATGGAGAGCCATTCGTTGCAGGAATAAGTCTGTTTGAGTTAATTTCATCGATAGCAAGGTCGATACTTTCTGCAGCTTCAACATTTGTGAATAAAACTCCATAATCAGTATATCTGTAGACTGTACCGTCCACAACAACTTCTCTGTTCTGATTTAGAATTGATGCAAAATTTGGATCAGCAACAAGTTCATCTGCAAATGAGGCGTCAATATCAACTTCGGGTAAGTCGTCATCGTCATAAGAAGTTCTGGCATTTTCGTCAATCATCCCTCGTTTAGCCAAGTCATTTAATCTAAAATTCACATATTCTTCAATTTTAGATTGTTCACTTTCCTCGAAAGTTGGCATAAGAGATTTGAATCCCACTTGTTCGAGTTCTCTGATTTGTGGTTTCAATCCATCCTCAAATTCAACGTCTTCATATTGATTTAAGAAAGAGCTTAAATCTTCTTTCGAAGTAAAATTTAATCTTCCTTGCTCAACTTTGATTTCTGGAAGTCGAGGTGAGATTAATTCATCTGTTTGGCATGAAAAAGTAGCCAAGAGCATCAAGATCGCTAGAAAACTGGTTTTTAGGTTTTTCATCTAATTACTTTGTTTAAAGGTTACTAATAAAATCTAACGTCCAGCTAAAATCCGTTGGCTGGACATCTGCAAATATCGATAAAGCATCTAATCCCACAAACCTTTGAAAGTATCTCGGTTAGCCTATGGATTTTTAGCGTCTGTTATGTGCTGGTGTACTTTAGTTCATGATCCAATAGCCATTTTTTTCGTTCAATTCCACCTCCGTAACCTGTCATCTTCCCGTCTTTTCCAATCACACGATGGCATGGAATAATAATTGCAATACGGTTATGTCCGTTTGCTGAGGCCACTGCTCTTACTCCTTTTGGCTTATTAATACTTTCTGCCTGTTGTTGGTATGTGGAAGTCTTTCCGTATCCTATTTTTTTCAAGTTTGCCCATATCAAGTTTTGAAACTCCGTTCCGGGCGTGTCAAGCTTAACCTCAAAAGTTTTTCTTTTTCCATCGAAGTATTCAGCAACCTCCTTTTTTGCCTGTTTAGTGAACTTATTCTCCCCTGAAATAATATTAGCGTTTAATAGTTTTTGTAAATCTTTTAATTCCGTTTCGAGCATTCTTCTATCAACAAATTCAAGCAAACAAATTCCATTTTCAGTTGCACATATAAACATTGGCCCTAATGGGGTAGTCAGTCGGTTTATAAGTATTAGATTATTATCGATACTCTGTTTTGGTGATTTCCCAACAAGTTTTTTAAAAGTGTAACCAAATCCGCTTAATGATTCATATCCTGTTTCAAATGCCGTGTTTGTCGTGTTTTTTCCTAGTTTTAATTCTTGAAAGGCGTTATTTATTCTGTACATTCTTTGGTATGCTTGAAAAGTCAAGCCATAATTTTTCTTAAACCATCTACGCACAACCTCCGGGCTAATCCCATTTTGTCTTAATTCATAATCAGTTATTTTATCTTTCGACTTTTCTTTCACCAATAGAATTGCAGTTTCAACCTGTTCCGGTGCTTGATTGGCATTTTCTGTGGGCTTACAAACTTTGCAAGGCCTGTAGCCATTATCTAAGGCTTCTTTAAAGGTTGTAAAAAACTCAACATTTTCTTTTTTGGGTTTTCTTGCTCTGCATGTTGCAATACAAAAAACAGCGGTAGTTTTTACACCAACAAAAAAGATTCCCACAAAATTTTGTTTCCTGTCTAATAAAGCTTGGTAATATGATTCTATTTTCTTGTGGTCTGTAATCAACATTTAAAAAATTGAGTTAAAGGATTTTTGATTCAATACTGTTTTTATTGTTTCCCCAAATTGGTTATACATTTTATCAAAAAGAAAATTACCCATACTAATGCGTTTTACGCCTAATTTGGTTAGGGTATTAAAATCCGCAAGGTTTGGCAAACACATAACATTTAACGGTAGGGTAGTGTGATTAACCATTTTCTCGATATCTTCATTAGCTGAAATACATGGTAGAAAAATACCATCAATGAAGTTCGAGTAATGATCTATTCTATCGATCGATTCTTCTAAAGCATTGGGCAATTGGAGAAGAAAAGTATCTATCCGTAGATTAATGAACATGTCCATATTTGCATCTTTGATCTTTTTGTGAATGCTGGCAAGTTTGCTGGCAAATTCATGAACATTAACAAGAGTTCTAGATCCACCCTTAACCACAGAATCTTCAAGGTTAATTCCTACCACACCTAGTTGTGAAAGTTCTTCAATGTTAGAAAATACTGTTTCTGGGTCATTCCCATAACCCGCCTCCAAGTCCACACTTATTGGAAGCTCGGTATTTTCTGCAATTCTACTTATGATTAGTAAGTATTCAGAGAACGGCATGTTTTCTCCATCCTCATACCCTAACATTGAGGCAATTGCGGCACTTGAAGTTCCTAACGCTTTAAATCCTAGTTTTTGTAGTTGTATCGAACTAGATACATCCCATAAGTTTCCCAGAATTAATGGGTCACTTTCATGATGGTAATTTCTGAAGTTTTCGAATTTTTGTTTCATTGATTATTTCTATTTAATTGAATATGAAAGGTTTAGAATGAATCGGCTATTCAGAAATATAGATTCGTCTTGATAAGCTAAGCCAATACACAATGGAATTCCTATGTTCAATCTCTGAATCTGAGCATTAGGAAAAAAGCAAACTCCGCTAGTGTAGATCCATGATGATTGAGATTGTTCGGATTGAGAAGGTATGTTTGTAACCTCACCAAATATGTTAGTATTTAGTCTTATCGACTTGCTAAGTTCTGAGGAATTTACACTGGTACCGAAAAAGGAATAGTGTCCATAGCTATTCCCTTCAAGAATAAATGATCCCAGTTCCAAGAACAGGTTTTTGTGTGTTAAGCCGATTCCCGCAGAAACGCCTTGACTAAAAGTAGACTCAGCATTTTTGAAGCTATAGTTCACCAATTGAGGTGATCTGGCAAAGACGTATATTCCAAATTCTTGTCCAAAAGCAAATTGAGAAATTGAAATTGTAAGGATTAGTGGCAGAAGGACTTTTTGCATACTTGTTTTTAGTGCAAAGAAGTCAGAAGAGAGTATTACTCTGCAACCGAAAAATTGACGACCATTTTTTTTCTGACATACCCGACAGATAATACCGATAGCAACGTGCCAATGTTCATTAGAAATTTGCGGATGGCACTACTGGCACATAACGCACAGCTATGATGAGTGGGGATTAGAATGCACTAATCTTTCCAACTCCTCAAAGCCACACTTTGATTTAAATTTATTAATTGTGGCGGACTTTCCAATCCCCACTAAACTTTCGTAACCGGTAAAACCCCATTCATTCATAGGTTTTGTTAGCAATATTTAAAACATAAGAAGTTTCATATACTGCTCTTTTCTCTTACGTTCCCGTTCTGCCATTTCTTTTATCAACCTATCTTTTTTAAGTACAAGTTTCTTGCATTTTGGAGAAGTGTATCTACCAATGGCATCTATGGCTGAAATTTCATTCGAATCCTTTTTATAGATAGAGAAATTCTTCTCAAATATTAAATAGTTGCAAATGCGATCTCGGTCATTTGATATTATTGATATTAAAGTGGTTAAATCTGGATTTACTCCATTTGATTCTAATAATTGAAATACTTCAAGACTTTGCGATCTGTCTATACTTTTGGAGGATTTGATTCTTTCATTAGATAATTTAGCTCCGTTTTCGATTAGTCCTTTAATCAACCTTTGGTTATTTTTATCCACAGCTAGATCAATTGCTGTCAATGAGTCTTTGTTGAGAACATTCAAATCAGCACCACTTCCAATAAGCAATTCTGCCATTTGTATTTTAGAGTTCATAATTGCATAATGGAGAATTGGAATACTATCAACCATCAAATTTAAGTTAGCCTCATTGTTAATTGCCTCATTAAATAAGTCAATATTCATAGTATTTACACTTTCAATTAATTTGTCATTAGAGCTTTGACATGCTGATATGAAAGTCATTATTACGAATATAAAGTAATATCGATTTTTCATTTGTATGGTCGTTTAGAATTGGAACTATTATTGCTAACGTTTAGTATATGGCAAGTAGAGCAGTAGAAAACGATGAACTTTCAAGTTTGCACTGAGCCAAATCGTTGTATTTTGTTTTTATCTTATTCATTTTAAAAGCCAAATCAACGATTTGGCGGTATTGGTAAAATAGCATTGAACTTTCGTAAACCACTGAACGCCCTATTTGCTATATACAGTGTTGTACAAAGTTATTTTCCTTGAATATTCCATTCTGGATTTAGCCTGTTTATCAGCTCTAATTCAATAGTAGTTCTAAAAGAATCAGGTTCAATAAGTATTGTTTTAAATGTAATTTCATTTTTATTTTCTAGCTCACTTCTCACTTAGGAATTGTTACTAAATAATATGACCATTACTGAGGGCTAATAGAATAATTCCATTCCCCATGAAAAGCACTTGGGGAGATACTGATGTTTTCCATTTTTTCATCACTTATTTTGATACCTGTTTTGTAAGAACCCTTATCTATTTGGCAATCAACTTCAAGTCCTTTGTTTGTTTTTGTGGCCCCTATTAATTTGATCATTACCTCATAACTGACCAAAGGCCTTCCTCTCCAGTTCTTGGAAATATAAGAAAACAAGCGGTGTTCTATTTTATTCCATTTGCTTGTGCCTGGTGGGAAATGAACAACCTCTATGGTCAACCCTGCTTCATTGGCCAATTTTTGCAGCTCATATTTCCATAGCCTGTTCCTGGAACCGTTACTGCCACCCCCATCTGCGGTAATAAGTAGTGAATCAGCATTGTTATGATAATAAATACCCATCTCATACCACCAATTCCTGATACTTTGGACGGCAAATTCGGCTGTATCCTTTGTGATGCCAACATTGACCCAACCTTTGTTCTCTTTCAGGTCATAAACCCCATAAGGTATGGCCACCCCTTCGGCATCTGTAAGAAAATCATAAGCGTTTACTTTTGAAGGTGATCCCTTTGGGTTCCATTCTGACCCATTGTTTTTGTAATTGCCAATCAACTCTCGCTTTTTTGCGTCTACCGAAACAACAGGCTGGTTTCTCTTTAAGTATTGATTGACCTTGTTATTTATGTGTTCAAATTGAGCATCCCTGTCTTTATGCCCCTTACCTTCATAAGTCTTTCGGTTAGCTTGTAAACTAAAGCCATGGGTTTTCAATGCCTCTCCAATCACCCTGTGGCTTATGTGTACACCCGAGCCCTTAAGGGCGGACTCAATATTCCTCAGGCTTTTACTGACCCATTGTAAGGCTGATTGGGGCTCCCCACGTGTATGGGGCTCTATGAATTGCTTTATCTTTTCCCATACCAGACCAGTTACTTTTTTCTTTCTCCCTGCCCCGACTTTCCTCAAAGGTCGGTTTACCAATAGGTGGTCTTTTGCCCCCAATTCGCTTATACCTTTGTTGATTGTATTATGCGAAACCCCAGTCAATTTTTCTATCTTCCTTTTACCCCCACGGCCTAAAAACTCAGCTTCTGAGGCAAGGTAAATACGTTTCTGACCCTCATTTAAACAAGGCAGTACCAGATTGATCTTCTTCAGTAATTTTTCGTCTTCCATTCTGTGAAGTTCGATGAAAAATATACAATAGTCAATCTATTTCGTAACAATTACTTAGTATAATGGTTACTAAAAAAATAAAATCTCTTTGTAGAAAAGAATCAAATAACTATTTCAAGGCATGTGCTATATCGTTTGTTAGACTTATTTTTTCTCAGTCAAGTTGCAATTATCTTGCAGCAGACTTTCTAATTCCTTTCTAGCGGTTCGCTCAACTACTTCGACTAGTTCTACTCTTGCCCTGGTAAAACTCATTTTCATGTTTGTTTTTAAAAAATAAATTTCTCCGGCTTCAAGCGGCACCTCATATCCAGTAACTTTCTTAGGCCATATTTCTACTCCTCCTACCTTAGCTCGAAAATCTGAATTCCCAGGTTTTCTTTGATAAATCATGTACCTTTTGTTACTCAGTTTACATAATTTCTCACCACCTTCAAATATCGCCCAGTTACGTGCCGCTCCTTGAAGCTGGGGTGTTCTATATATTACAATCGTAGCGAGTTCTTATTTGTCATTGCTTCCAAAATAGGTTTTGGTAGTTCCTGAGAAATAGCTTTAAAAGAGATAATTGACAATGTGATTAAACCAATAAATTTGTTCTTCATAATTTTAAGTATTTATTTCACGATTAAGTCTAACAACAATATAATCGTAACTAGTTACGATTATATCCCTTATATCTAGCTAAATCTAAAGGATTTTTGATACCCGACAAAACGTCTGTTGAGGTTTTTATTTTCCTTTTGTCTTGTTTTCCTGTTAACCAGGTTGCCAAAGTAGGAAAAACACTTTGGACGTTGATAATACGTTCTGCTACTCATTACCCATAACGTCTTGATAAAATGAGTGCGCCCACCACTACAGAAAGCAAAGAAGTTTCGATTCTACTTTCCATTTATTAAGATCATAGGCGCATTCATTTTATCTATTGTTACCTGTTTTTAAGGCACTTTAGTCATTTCCATTTTGTCAATGTAATTCAGGAATTTTCGAAACATTTTGAACTCTTTCCGACTGTTTAAATTTCTCAGTAAATAAATCCAAATATTCTTGTTGAGATTTTAAATATTCTTCATCGTTCCAATAGTAACTTCTTTGATTTTGAGTGCTTTCAAGTTTCACAAGTGATACTCTTAAGTTCTTTGGCAAAGAATAACTCCCATCAAGAATTTTTTGAATATTTTCCTCAGAAATTGTAGAATTTTTGTCTTCAAATAAAGATTTTGAATCAGGCACATAATAAATTAGCTATAAATTTATGTATATCGTTGATTTTCAGTATCTTACGTATGGTTTAAAACGTAAAACAATGGAAAAAAGACACAAAAGCATTCGTCTTTTCGAATTTCAACAGCAATTTCCCGATGACCAATCGTGTTATGATCATCTGGCCAATCTTAAATGTCCCAATGGGTTCAAATGCGAGAAATGCGAACATACTCATTTGTGTAAAGGGAAGTTGGCCCCGACACGCCAATGCACTACATGCGGTTATCAGGCAACTCCGACAAGCGGAACCCTCTTTCACAAAGTGAAATTCCCTATTCTTAAAGCTTTCTACATCGTCTATTTTATGGCAACAAACAAACAAGGTATTTCTTCTACTGAACTAAGTCGTAAACTAGCACTGAGACAGAAAACCTGTTGGGCTTTTAAGCAAAAAGTCATGAAAGCCACGGCGAGCAGTCAAAAATTTCCTATGCCTGGAAAGGTGGAAGTAGATGAAACAGTAGTCGGGGCAGGAAGAAAGCACTAAAGGCCGTCAAAATGAAGATAAGAAGCTTGTAGTGGTAGCTATTGAAGGAGGAGGCAGGGCGATTGGCCGGGTATATGCTCCCCCTCATAAGGGGCGCAAAGCGAGTGTGCCCTTCGGGGGTCTGATAGCGAAGATTTTAGCACTAAACAAAGCAATCAAAAATGAGCAAGGAGATTTATTTCGTACGCTCTGTATAAACTATAACAAAGCATGAATATATCAATCTCACATCCCCACCTAGTAAAGCAATGGCATCCCACAAAAAATGGCACTAGAAGACCAGAAGAGTTTTCGCATGGTAGTGGATATACTGCTTGGTGGGTATGTGAAAAAGCCAAAGACCATGTTTGGCCAGCCAAGATCTGCAAAAGGACAAGAAAGCATATCCCTACTGGATGCCCAATGTGTAGCAATTCAAAAGTGGTAGAATCAAATTGTCTTGCCACTACTCACCCCGAACTATCTAAGCAATGGGATTATTCGAAAAATAAAATCACTCCAAAAGAAGTCACTAGAGGATCTAATGAAAAAATCTATTGGATATGTGAGAAAGGGCACAGCTTTCTTGCAGAAATATCTAAAAAAACCAGAAAAGATCAGCCTACAGGGTGCAGGTTTTGTTCGGGAAAGGAAAGAACGGAATCAAATAAACTGAGTGTAACACATCCAGAATTAATGATGGAATGGCATAAAAGCCTAAATACTAATGATCCAAATCAGCTTGGCGCAGGGAGTGCGAAAAAGGTATGGTGGCAATGCTCAAGAAACTCTAATCATGTATGGAAGTCTTCCATATACTCAAGAGCAACTAAGGGAACAAAATGCGAATATTGTTCAGGAAGAAAGGCTACTTCGGAAAACTGTCTAAAAACTACTCACCCTGAAATTGCAAAAGAATTTCACCCTAACAGGAATGGCAAGCATACTCCAGAAACTTTAGTTTCAGGAAGTCACATTGAAGCAATTTGGGTATGTCAACACGGGCATGAATGGAAAGCAAAAGTTAAAGATCGATCTACAGGGGGCAAAAAATGTCCTTATTGCAAAAGTCTAGGAGTAAGAAACCCTGAAATAGCAAAAGAATGGCATCAAATCAAAAATGACAAAACACCTTATGATGTAACACCAGGGAGTGGAGAAAGAGCTTGGTGGATTTGTTCAAAAAGACACGAATGGCCGACTATTATTAATCATAGGTATCAAGATAAAAGTGGTTGTCCATATTGTTACAATCCATATCAATCTCTAAACGAATTAATGATAATTTTTGAGCTTCAATTAATATTCCCTGAAGTTTCAGAAGAGGGAAGCACACTCGATTTAAAGGAAGAAATTATACGACCTGATATATTAATACCAGAGTTAAAAATTTGCATTGAGTACGATGGCGAGTATTACCACTCTGATAGGTTACATAGAGATACAGAAAAAACACAAATGATGATTGATAATGGTTATCAAGTAATTAGGATTAGAGAAAAGCCTTTAGCTAGCATTACAAAAAATGATGTCTTAATTAAGAAATTAAGAGTAAGTAGAAATAATGGTAAAATACTTGTAGATCAAGTTTTAAAGAAAGTGGTGGAGCTTTGTACGCTTGATGCTAAAACACAAAAAAAGGTAGATGAATACCTAGAATATAAATTTCTTCAAAGATTAGACGAAGCTAAATCTTATAGAAATAGCCTGAAAATTAGATGATTAAAAAACAATAGCGTCCTAAACGTTTTAGGATGATGTGTTCCATCTTCTTTTTCACACAGATTAAGGGCATTAATGCTGTTTATTGAAACAGTACCTCCTGTGTTTGATTTTTACGGTGATCAGGCGGATGATCAAAAGGGCTGTCCAGCCATCTATGCAAGTCGATTTTAACAAATAAGTTCAATCTTAGAAAAGCCACAAGGTTTGAAAGTTGCCAGCCATATTTTGCGAGTTCTTTCAGGAACTTGAGAATAACTATGGTCATCAGGGCTGTCCATACCTGAATCATCACAGCATTCTGAGTAGTCCCAATAAATGATTTGATATTTAGCAACTGTTTTATCTCGCTAAAGAAGATTTCTATCTGCCATCTGCTCTTGTAAAGTTCACTTACTGTGTTTGCTGTCCGGGACATTTGATTAGTAATCAATTCAATGGTTTGTTGATGCTGTTCATCCCAAATAGCAATTCTTACGGTCAATCTTAGAGATGATCTGAGAAAACAAATTTATAGTTGACATGCAGGGATGGGGTTCGTTGTACAACTCAAAGATAATTTGAGATACGGATTTCTTCCCTGCTATTTTTTAAACGTTTAGGACCCTATTGGATACATACTTAACCTAATCAACTAAATGCGCAATTGCTTAGGGGAAACTAGTTATTATGAACCCTGCCCTGATATGGTGTTGGCCAGAGACAATGGTAACCTTGACAGTGATATATTAGATGGTATTACTGCATATAATCAAAAGGACTACCAAAAGGTCTCTATACAAACGGGAAGACGCTAAGGTCCTTTTGGAAGAACTATAATAAGAAAAATTGAAGTGAAAGTTAACAGCCTGACAATTCAAGGGCTTCCATCAGCAATTGATTGGCCTTTTTAGGATCAATCTTCCCCTGAGTCTCTTTCATTAACTCTCCCATGAAGAGACCCATTAACCCCTTTTTCCCATTTTGATATGCCTTTACTTTATCTGGGTATTGCGTCAGGATTGTTTCAATAATCGGCATCAAATGCCCTCCATTATCAGTAATCATTAATCCCAATTGATTGGCTATCTGGTTGGCTGAAGAATCTGGATTTTTCAATAACTGTGGTAAAATTTCACTTGATGCCTTCGAAAAACTGATCCTATTTGAGGAGACAAGATTGATTAGGTTTGACAGTTGTGCTGCTGTTAATGTTGTTTCATTGATTGTTTTATCGCTTTCATTCAAATACGACCTGACCGGACCTATCATCCAGTTTGCAGCAGCCTTTTTATCATTCACTAATTTGCACAACTCATCGTAATATAAAGCCAGTTCTTTAGACTCTGTTAGGGTTGTTGCATTAGACCTGGTTACTCCATATTCATTTATAAACCGATCAACAAATTGTCGAGGAAGCAAAGGCATCTTGCTTTTAATTTCATTGAGCCATTCATCAGAAATCTCAAAAGGACAAAGGTCAGGCTCAGGAAAATATCTGTAATCATTGAGATCTTCTTTTGTGCGCATGTCATAGGTTTGGCCAGAATCCACATCGTATAAACGAGTTTCACTAATAACCTCTATGCCTCGTTCTAACAGGCTGGATTGGCGCTCAATTTCAAAAATGATGGCTTGCTTAACATGTTTAAAGGAGTTCATGTTTTTAACCTCAACCTTTTTACCAAGCTCAGTTGCTCCACCCAAAGAGATGGATACATTTGCATCGCACCGTAGAGACCCTTTCTCCATATCTCCAGTACTTATTTCCAGGTAGCGAACCATTTTTCGTATCTCAGTCATAAGAACGGCAGCTTCATCCGATTCAGTTATTACGGGGTCTGTTATCAATTCTATCAATGGCACTCCAGCCCTATTAAAATCCACGTTTGAGCTTTCGGTTTCCGGGTCATGAATCAACTTACCCGCATCTTCCTCTAAATGGATCTTTGTTAGGGAAATTGTTTTGTCGTTTCCTGCGGAATCAGTTATCGTAATTTTCCCGCCCTTGCAGATAGGAGTCTTGTGCTGCGTTAATTGATACCCCTTCGGCAAATCCGGGTAGAAGTAGTTTTTGCGGTCGAAGAACATTTGTTGGCTAATCGTAGAATTACAGGCCAAGCCCATCCGAATGGCAAATTCTATTGTCTTTTTATTTAACCTCGGCAAGGTTCCGGGATGTGCCAAACTGACTACACTGATGTTAGTATTAGGTTCTGAGCCGTACTCATGCCTGTCTGCACAAAAAATTTTACTCTCTGTTGCTAATTGAATATGTACCTCAAGACCGATTTTGGGCTCATATTTATCTTTCGGGTCCATAAATTAGTTCGCAATAAAGTTCTGCTAATCTTAAAAATTGTCGGGTTTGGTTCTACTGAGGGTTGTGTCGAGTGAAACAATTCAAAGTTAGTTCAACTTACCTAAATCTCACTTAAAAAGATCATGAGCTATTTCCATTCCTTTATTCAGAACTTTATCAAGTCCACTGACGTCGCTACCTCCTGCTGTAGCAGAAAATGGCTGGCCTCCACCTCCACCTTTGATCTCTTTGGCCAACTCTTTTGCCAAATTTCCCGCATGAACACTTTTTTCTGCGACGATATTATCAGAGATCATCACTGCTATCTGTGGTCTACCACCGATATCTGCAGCTATCACTAAAAATAAATTGTTCACATCATTCCAAAGGTCATATGCCAGTTTCTTAAGTGCATCCGCAGATGGAAGTTTTACTTTTTGAACAATCACTTGAACATCATTTATCTCAGTAGCAGAATCAGCCATTCCAGATTTAAGCGCATTGACCTGTTTTAATTGAAGTTTCTCCATTTGCTTGTTGAGCACATCACGTTCTTTGGACAATGCTTCAACAGCTTTCAAGACATCTGGTGGATACTTAAGCAGGGTTCTAATGTTATTCAACAATTCCTCTTCTTCGTTGATGTAAGCCTCGGCTCTTTCGGCAGTAATCGCCTCAATCCTACGCACACCTGCTGCCACAGAACCTTCTGAGGTAATCTTAAAAAAACCAATATTCCCGGTCCTTTCTACATGAGTCCCTCCGCACAATTCGAGTGAAAAGTCCCTATCGAATGTGATGATTCTAACAAAATCACCATATTTTTCTCCAAAGAGTGCCATAGCTCCCCGAGTTTTTGCCGCTTCAATTGGCACATTCCGGGCTTCCTCTTTGGCAATATTTTCTCTTATTTTTTGATTGACAATTGTTTCAACCTTTTTGATCTCTTCATCGGTCATCTTGGCAAAATGAGAAAAGTCAAATCTCAGAATTTTCTCATTTACCAAAGAACCTTTTTGTTGCACATGATCCCCCAAAACACCTCTAAGTGCCGCATGCATCAAGTGAGTCGCAGAATGGTTGTTCATAGTGAGTAGACGCTTTTTCACATTCACAACACTCTCAAAAGTAGCCTCTAAATCCGTTGGTAATTCATTGGAAATGTGGATGATCAGGTCATTTTCTTTCTTGGTGTCAACAATTGAAGTCTTCTTCCCGTCGAATTCGATGTATCCAGTATCACCCACTTGCCCGCCACTTTCTGCATAGAATGGGGTTTTGTCTAAAACAATCTGGAAATATTTCTTTTCCTTCTCTGCAACCTGACGGTATTTGATTATCCTGGACGGAGCAACCAAGACATCATAGCCCACAAAATCAGGCTCCATATCGCTTATTAAAACTGACCAGTCTCCTGTTGATATTTTAGCAGCACTTTTAGAACGCTCCTTTTGTACCAGCATCTCCTTTTTAAAGCCAATCTCATCAACCGTCAGTCCTTTTTCTCTTGCAATCAAGGCAGTAAGATCTAGTGGGAAGCCATAGGTGTCATATAGTTCAAAGCTCTTTGCCCCGTCAATCTCATTTTTCGAAACCTTCTCAAGCTCTCTATCAATCACTTCAATACGCGTAAGACCTTTGTCCAAAGTCCTCAAAAAATTCGCTTCCTCTTCCCTGACAACCCGAGTAATAAATTCCTCCTGGCTCTTAACCTCTGGAAAGACATCCTCAAATTGACTTGCCAATATTGGAATCAACTCATATATAAATGGTTTTTTGAAATCAAGAAATGTGTAACCATATCGCACCGCTCTTCTTAATATCCTTCTGATAACATATCCGGTCTTATTATTGGAAGGTAACTGTGCGTCAGCAATCGCAAAGGTAATGGCCCTAACATGGTCAACTATGACCCGCATCGCAATTTGAATCTTTTCATCTGATCCATCATATTGCTGCCCATATTTTTCCTCCAAATGAGAAATAAGTGGAGTGAATATATCGGAATCATAACTAGATTTTTCACCCTGTATCACCATACAAAGGCGTTCAAAGCCCATTCCAGTATCCACATGTTTGGCTGGAAGAGTTTTCAAAGAACTGTCAGACAACCGCTCAAACTGAATAAATACAAGATTCCAAATCTCTATTACTTCTGGATGATCCGTATTCACCAATTCCTTACCAGGTATTATAGCAATATCCTCCTCTGATCTCAGGTCAATATGAATTTCGGAACATGGTCCACAAGGGCCTATATCCCCCATTTCCCAGAAATTGTCCTTTTTCCCGGAATAAACGATAGAATCCTCCTGAATTACTTCCTTCCAATAGTCGTATGCCTCCTTATCAAGGTTCAATCCATCCTGCTTGTCACCACCAAAAACTGTAGCATACAGCCGCTCTCCGGGTAGTTTATATACTTCAGTCAACAATTCCCAGGCCCATCCAATGGCTTCTTTTTTAAAATAGTCACCAAATGACCAATTGCCGAGCATTTCGAACATAGTGTGGTGATAGGTGTCAATCCCTACCTCTTCCAAGTCATTATGCTTTCCACTAACCCGTAGACATTTTTGGGTATCAGCAATCCTTTTTGATCTGGGGTCTGAGTTCCCTAGAAAATGGTCTTTGAATTGATTCATACCCGCATTGGTAAACATCAATGTTGGGTCACTATGCAGTACCATAGGAGCAGAAGGAACAATCAAATGTTCTTTACCCTTAAAAAAATCAATAAACTGTTGTCTAATCTCCCTGGAAGTCATCCTATCTTGTAATGCCTGATCTTGTTACTTATTACTTGTTATATTGAATCCTTTTCTTAGAAAATGCGTATACTTGCGCTGAAATATCTTTATGAGGGTTAAACTCCAAATAAAGAAGGCAAAATTAAGAGATTATCCATTCATGGCTATAATAAAGTATTACTACGATACGGAGACTTGTAAGTATGAGCGAGTCAAAGTCAGTTCATGGGATGTTACCCTAAACTTTCTTGGTTTCTTATCAGTTGCATTGATTTTAGCAATTGGAATCCTATTTGGTTATTCGAGCTATTTCGATTCACCAAAGGAAGCTCTCCTTAAAAAGCAAAACGAGGAATTAAATTTCCACTACGAGTTGATGCAAAAGGAGATGGAAAACACCAATCAGATGCTCACTGCACTTCAGGATAGGGATGACAATATATACCGTGTCATCTTTGAAGCTGACCCAATTCCACAATCAATTAGAAATGCAGGTGTAGGCGGGTCTGACCGCTATCGTCATCTTACTGAAGCCAATTTAGAAAATGAGGATTTGGTAGTTAATGCTTACAAAAAGATTGATCAGCTAAAGAAAAAAATGTATATCCAAACCATGTCTTACGATGAAATCGTCAGCCTGGCAACTAATAAAGCTGCATTATTAGCCGCTATCCCAGCCATCCAACCAGTTTCCAACAAGGAATTGAAACGATTGTCGTCAGGATTTGGCACCAGAATCGACCCTATCTACAAAGTCCGTAAAATGCATGCTGGTATTGATTTTTCAGCACCAATCGGTACACCCATTTATGCAACGGGTGATGGTGTAATCAAAGTGGTAAAGAAGAGCTATGCCAGTGGTAACATGATTAAGTTAGACCATGGTTTTGGTTACGTGACATTGTATCTCCACATGGACAAGTTTAATGTAAAAAAAGGACGGAAAGTAAAACGCGGGGAAATCATTGGCTACGTTGGCAATACTGGTAAATCAACAGCCCCACATCTTCACTATGAAGTTCACAAGGATGGTGTAGAGGTCAACCCTATTCATTATTTTTTCGAGGATCTGGAGGCCGATGAATACGAAAAAATTCTGATATTGGCTTCAGTTGAAAACCAGTCATTAGGTTGAGACATGCACAAGCATGAAAGTTTTAAGGCTGGCCAGTAGGTTGGCCTTTTTTGTTTCAAATATGCCATTTCCAAAGACGCTGTAAATTATTTTATTGAATTAGGCACTTAGTAAGTCTTTAAAAGTGGCCTTAGTTTACGTATGGGTACACTTTGATCTAAAAATCAATCCTTTCCAAGAGTTTGTCTCAAGCAATATTCGAATTTCTTTTATTTCCATCGTCTCAGGGCAATTTATTACATGCCTGGTTCAATTATTTTATTTACACTCAATGTCCAGAAACATCTCAAAGTCTGTATCACTAATAGGAGTTGCAACTGTTCTAATCATTGGCTGCAAAACATCAAGACCTCTTTCTACTACCCAAAATGTACCTGCCGATACCACAGCTATTCCGGTCGATTCTGTTGTCTAATACCCAAATCCATTTGGGTACGATTCCTAAGATCGATTCTGCGCAGTTGAGACCTGCTACTACCTACAAAGACATAATCACAACAATTGGGATTGGGATATAATGATGGCTACCAATTTCCCGTCCAAGGATTATCTTTTACCAAATAATGGCCGTGACCTCTGGCTGAGGTCAAAGACACTCTGGCCCAGGCGGATATCACTTTTGGGAACCTCGAAAGTGTATTACTAAATGAAGGTGGTGAACAACAAGAGTGTCATAATACTAAAAAGTATGTTACCTCTTCCGAACTCCTGTGAGCTATCCCCAGAATCTGATTAGTGCAGGATTTGATGTAATGAGTTTGGCGGATAATCACGCAGGTGACCTTTGGCAATACAGGCAGAGAAAGCACCATGTCAATTTTTGATTCATGAAACATTCACTATGCAGGTTGGACCGATGCCCCATACACAACATTCAAGGTCCAGGGGTTAACAATTGGTTTTGCAGCATTTGCTCCAAATAAAGGAACAGTGAGTATCCATCAACCAGATAGAATTAAAGAAATTTTTGCCCATTTGGATAGCATTTCAAACATTGTCATTGGTTCCTTTCACGCTGGTGCTGAAGGTCAAGACCACCTCCACGTTCCCTGCAAGACCGGAAACCTGCCATGGTGAAAATCGAGGCGACGTATACAAGTGAGCTCATTTGATGATAGATACCTGCGCAGATATCATATTTGGTCATGGTCCACACGGTACCAAGGGCTATCAATCTTTACAATAATAGGATAATTGCCTACAGTCTTGGTAATTTTTGCACCTTTGGCAGATTCTCACTTAAGGAGGAAAAAGGCATAGCACCAGTCCTAAAGGTTCATACAGATCGGGAAGGAAAATTTTTGTCGGGAAAAATCCTTTCTGTGAAGTTAATTGGCCGGGGGCATCCTATATTTGACAGTGACTCAGAAACCACCGGGCTGATTAGGGTGCTGACGGAAGAAGATTTTCCGGAAATATCACTAATGATTGACGAATTACTTACATTGATAACTGAATTTAGAAGTACCTGTGCCCTACAAGGAAAAAGAAATTGAAAAACGATACTATTCCATCGGTGCAGTAGCCGAGGAACTAAGCGTCGCTACTTCTCTTATCCGATTTTGGGAGAGCGAATTCGACATTATCAAACCCAAAAAAAACCGCAAAGGGAATAGGCAATTCACCAAAGTTGACATAGAAAACGTCAAACTGATTTATCACTTGGTTAAAGAACGTGGGTACACGCTTCAAGGGGCCAGGGACCTGATAAAAAATGATAGTAGTGCCGCAAAAGATAAATTAGATATTATCAATTCTCTTCGAAAAGTACGTTCCTTTTTATTAGAACTGAAAGACCAACTTCAGTAGTAACTCTCTATTTTAATGAAAGACGAATTACGGTACCAGGTTGCACTAAATATGCTGCCCGGCATTGGTTCCGTTATAGCCAAACAGCTTGTTAGTTATTGTGGCTCTGCTATTGAAGTATTCAAATCTACCAGTGCCAAACTGAATAACATCCCGGGAATTGGCCCTAAAACAATTTCATTAATCAAAAAGAGCGACCTACTCAAAAAGGCAGATGCCGAAATTGAAAAATGCATCCGAAATAACGTTAGGATACTCTTTTATACGGATAAAGACTATCCGTACAAGTTGAAGCAAACCCTTGACGGACCACTGGTAATTTATACCAAAGGTGACGGAGAAGCTAATCCCAGGAGGGCCATTGCAATTGTTGGTACAAGACAAGCCACTGAATATGGAAAGTCAGTTACGGAACAGTTAGTTGCTGACCTAAAGCCTTACGATGTTGCAATAGTTAGTGGGCTGGCCTATGGAATCGATATTACGGCCCACAAAGCGGCAATCCATAGTGAAATTCCCACTCATGCAGTGTTGGGCTGTGGCGTGGATGTCATCTATCCCGCTATTCATCTGGATGTGGCACAAAAATTACAAACGAAAGGCACACTAATTAGTGAGTTTCCTCTTGGCACTAAACCTGAAGCCTATCACTTTCCCGCCCGGAATCGCATTATCGCCGGAATGTCAGACGCGGTAATAGTTATTGAAGCTGCAGAGAGAGGTGGGGCATTAATCACAGCCGACATGGCTAATTCCTACAATCGCGAAGTTTTTGCGCTACCCGGGAATCTTGATCATCGATTTTCGGTTGGTTGCAACAAACTAATTCAGCAGCAGAAAGCAATGATTTTCACAAATGTCAAAGATCTCATAAAAGAACTCAATTGGGATTTAGAAGAGGATGGAATATTTAAAAAGCACGACCAATCATTGGAATCCTTTTCTAAAGAAGAAAGGCTGGTTATTGATTTGCTAACCCCAGAAAAGACAGGGCTTGAAATTGACAAATTGGCATGGAAATCTCAGCTCACTGTAAATCAATTAGCCAATGTCTTACTTTCTTTAGAATTCGGAGGAGTAATAAAGTCATTGCCTGGAAAGAAGTATCAAATGAAAAGTAGGTTTTAGATAGACAACCGGCCAACAAAATAGACCTGGATCAATTTTGTCTTTTGTGCTCGATATCCAATCTTTGCTTAGGCCGTTTTAATGAACTCGTTTGTCAAAATCGAAGAAATATTCAACTCCCCTCCAAGCACCCGAGTACCGAAGGAGGAAAAAGGCACTGCTCAAATTCATTGATGAGAATTTAGTGTGTCCAGCAAAAGCACCCGACCACACAATTGAAGGCTCTGTCTAATTAACTTATGTTGTGAATGGATCAGGGAAAATTGCGGAGGTCAAAATCCTTAAAGGGATTGGATAGGGGTGTGATGAAGAAACTGTTCGATTGGTGAAATCACTTGTATACGAAAAGGCCTACAATCATGGTTTGAACACTAAGACAAAGTGGTCTTTAAAAATTCATTTTAAACTACCCAAAAAGAAAGGCCTTCAACTTAAGGCAGGTTCTATAAATTGATTTTTTCCATTTTCTTCCCTTCTATTGCGTTCAGGTGGAGCGACTGTAAAACTGGCATCAATCAAATTGCCCTTCATTCAAGATGAGTTCTTGTGCTGCTGAAAATGAGGTGAGTTGTTCAAATAATTCTTCTGCTAACCCTGTTTTTGTTACACGTTCTGTAAAACTCCATGCTGTTTTTTCATCAGGAACTTTATCACCCGTTTCTAATCCTGAAAAGTTGTAGCATGATTCCTGCAAATCATCAACTGGTCACAGAGCTGAGAGAAAAGAATCTTATCGGAATTACTTTTAATGTTGTGCACAGGTCCGTTCAATAAATGGGTTTGTTGTTACTATAATTTACTGATCATCAGTATTATGTACACTTTTCCTTACTCCTGGTTAATTAGCACAACGGGTTAAAACAACAAAATTTTATTAACGGTTAAAACTGGACCTTAGACTATCCGCCAATGGTGGACATAGACTCGGAAACTATGGATGATGCTCTTCGCTTTTCAGCCTCGAAGCCATCTTTGGCTCGGGAGTTGAACAACTCAATAAACTTATTCTTGATTTCTTGGTCACTAACGCCCGAGCGGATATAGTCCCGGAAATCAAAAACTCCATCGTCATAGAGACAGGTCTTTAATTGACCTTGGGCAGTCAATCTGATGCGATTGCAAGAGCCGCAAAATGTTCTTGTGAATGCTGCAATTACTCCCACCTGCCCTTTATATCCAGGCACTTTGTAGCCATATGAGGTCGAATTTGGAGGGTCAGCTAAACGCTCCAGTTCAGGATAGGTTTCTTTAATATGGCTAATGATTTTATTGTGATTCCAAATTAATTTGGGATAATGCATCCCTTCTCCGTTAAATGGCATCTCTTCGATGAACCTAACATCGACCGGGTGCTCCTTGGTTAAGCCCACAAGAGGAATGAGATCCTCAATGTTTTGCCCTTCCATAACCACAGCATTAATTTTAATGGTAATTCCATGATCAAGAAGCTGATGGAAAGTATCTAGTACTTTGTCAAACTCGTTCCTCCGTGTAATCTTACAAAATCTCTCCTTATTGAAGGTATCAAGGCTCAGGTTCACCGTTTTGATCCCAACCTTGGTAAAGTCTTGAATGTATTTTCCAGTTAGAACACCATTAGTAGTTAAATTGATACTCTCAATGCCTGGTATGTTGTTGAGATTTCCAATGAAATCCATCAAATCATTTCTTACAAAAGGCTCACCACCTGTAAGGCGAATTTTGGAGATGCCCAGTTTAGCCAAATTGCCACACAATCTAAGCATCTCTTCATACGTTAATAGTTCCTTTTTGGGAAGATACTTGATCCCCTCTTCCGGCATGCAGTAAAAACATCGAAGATTACACCGGTCGGTCACAGCCAAACGAAGGTAATTCATTGGTCTGCCGTGGTTATCAAATATGGTGTTCGTGTTATTCACTGTTATATGGCCTGAGTTACATACGTACTAAACAATTATAAGATATGTCTCCAACAGGTCCAATTGTTTTATTCGTATTTATAGCCTCCTGGCTCATTTTCCAAAGCTACACCTAAAGAAAGAACTATTCTGTTGACGAAATTAAAATAAGCGATTACCAGAGTAGCGTATAGTAATAGCTCTATCGTCCATTGGTAATTGCTTTAGAGGGTCTACCAGCACTTTTTTATTTGCCAAACCGGAATTTTTAGTGAGGTTCCAGCCATAGTCGCATAAAGCCAAATCATCAGGTTCCAAATTCGCAGTTCGGTAGCCATCTTTTAGTCGAGTAGCTCGATCATTATTCTTCCAAAAATTGTTAACCGCTTCAATATGATGCGTCTGACAATAATCACAATCATTTGCTTTTGAGACCACAGCCCCTGTCATTTCTCTATGTACCCTTTTTAATGGAGATTTTCCAAACATAATGACCATGTATAAATCCATGTGATTAGTGATTGACTTTGGATTCAAGCTCTGAATTTTATGGACTTCCGCTATTTTCCCACGACTTTTAAACAGCCCGTCATAGATTTCTTTTAGTTCCCCTGGGGAATTCTCTGGTTGTATGACTTCAATGTATGGCATTGCGTTTTTTCAAAAGTATGCGCCAAGATAATGACACGGTTGTTCTATTTTTGAGGTCTTTGGAGTAATATTAGGCTTATGCGCCCCGATGTGTCTCAATCTATTGTTCAGGAAATCATTGACCCAATACTGAAACAGAAAAAAATCAAACTCTTGATGAAAAGAGATGATCTCATCCATCCTGAAATTTCAGGTAATAAGTGGAGAAAACTCAAGGACAACATAGAAGAGGCAAGGACAACAGGGCATTCAACAATTCTTTCTTTCGGCGGCACTTTCTCAAACCACATTTTAGCATTGGCCAGTGCCGGGAAAGAATTTGGATTTAAGACCATAGGTGTAATTCGTGGAGAGTCTGATGATGGCAACAATCCCACATTAAGTCTGGCGGCTGAAAATGGTATGCACCTTCATTTTGTTTCACGTGAGGAGTATAGGCATAAAAATGAAACATCTTTTTTGGATGTTTTGAGGTCAAGATTCGGGCAGTTTTTTGTCCTTCCTGAGGGAGGGTCAAATTGCAATGCTATTAGAGGCTGTCAGGAATTGGTTAGCTCTATTACGGATTCATTTGATGTTTTCTGCTGTAGCGTGGGAACAGGAGGAACGCTGGCCGGAGTAGTTTCTTCACCACAGCCAAAAAAGAAGGTTATTGGATTTTCAGCTCTAAAAGGCGATTTTCTGCAAAATGATGTTCGTGACCTATTGCGGTGTTGTGATATGAAGGCCACATCATATTGGGAAATTAATACCTCATACCACTTTGGTGGATACGCCAAATTTGACAAATCATTACTTCACTTCATCAATAAATTTTACACAAACCATAAAGTCCCCCTGGACCCCATTTACACTGGAAAAATGCTTTTTGGTGTATTCGATTTAATCAAGAAAGACAATTTCCAAGAGGGATCAAGGATAATGGTTCTTCATTCAGGTGGATTGCAGGGAATTAGAGGTTTTAATATATTGCACAATCAGGCTGTTATTTTTGAATAAAATAAATACGGCAGTTTGTCGTATTGTGAGCATTAACTATTTACTTTGATACGATTACAGTCTAAATAATGGGCCTGAAAAAGATTCTTTCACTACGCTACCTACTTGTTTACTTTTTGGTAAGCCTGGCTTCTTGCAAACTCGGAGAGCTGGAGTTTGACGGGTTGGAAACGCCCGTTTATGAAGCTCAGATTTCAGTTGCCATAGCTGAATCCAGTTATTCATTAAATGAATTAATCCTTGGCGTAAAGGACACAAGCCTGACTATCAGTGAAGCTGTGGACGGACAACTTTCGATTACTTATGAGGATAGTGCCGAATTCGTTTTTGAAGGATCCGACCTTTTGATACTATTGGCAGACCCATCCCTTCAACAAGAAGTTACCCTTCAACAAAAGACCATTCCACTCCAGTTTTTCAATGAATTTGAATCTGGCGAAGTCATATTTGAAGAGCCTCGAATAACCTATACGGTAGATAATTATTACGGTGTACCGATTGGTATTCTTTTAGATAATATTCATTCTGTAAGAAAAGATTCCGCAAGCACAACCAGGCATACACTGACTGGCGGTATAACAGAGACCCCAGGGGTAATTGCAGCAACTCCTGCTGAAGATATAGGTATTAACCCTACTACCACAAGCATCTCTATTACAACTGATAATTCGTCCTTACCGGAACTTTTTAGTTTTCTTCCCTTGTCCATAAACAATTCGATTAAGGGTTTGGTAAATCCCAATAGTGAAGCAATCACAGGGAATGTAGTTGGAGATAATGGTCGTTTATCAATTAAGACAAAGGTGGAATTACCTTTACGAGCTGTAGTTGACAGTCTTGTCACAATAATAGATTTTGACATGAATATGGGTCTATCCTTTGGAGAGGCAGATAGTGTCACACTCAGAATAGTAACTCTTAATAGCACACCCCTCGACGGTCACCTCATTATGGAGTTCTATACGATGGATTCAGTCAAGGTCTATGATGTCCCTCAAAGTATGGCTTTTAAATCAGCCACTGTGGGCATTCGAAAAAGAACCCTCGATCCAGTACAATTTATCGACGATATTCCTCTGGACTCAGTGGGAGTAGCAGCTTTAGCTGAAACTGCATATATCAATGCATTTGTGACATTGAATTCATTCAAATTAGATTCGAGAGATGTGGTGTCATTCTTCTCCAGTTATGGTTTAGACATTATTGTAACCGCAATTTTCAAAATAGAAGAAGAGTTTTAGTGCGAAACATCTCCATCATAGTGCTTTTTACAATCTGTTTTGCCTCCAGTAAGCTTTGGAGTCAATCATTGGCACTTTATAATTTACGAAACGACATCGCTCAAAATGCCAGATTTAACGCAGCGTTTATTCCCGAAGGTAAAACGGTCATAGGTCTGCCTGTAATTTCAGGTATTTCAGTTGGTCTAAATGGTGCTACTAACTACAATAACCTTATCTCCAGCAATTCAGAAGGACAATTAATTGTCGATTTCGATAAGATGGTTGATGACCTCGATGAGAAAAGTTTCTATCATGTGAATGCTACCCTAGGAGATTTATACCTGGGATTCAAAATGCAGAATGCATTCGTTTCATTCTTCATCAATGAAAGGGTGGAGATCAACGCATTCACTCCTCAAAGTCTCCTTGAGTTTGCCTGGCAGGGTAATAACGAATTCGGAGGTCGATTTTACGATTTCGAAAAGTTTGGGGTCGATTTTAAATATTATCGCGAAATAGGTGTTGGATACGCAAAGCCAATAAATAATCAATTAAGAGTTGGAGGTCGGTTAAAACTGATTCAGGGAATTATTGCGGGTCGAACCGATAGGGGCTTCAACACCAGAATCAGAAATAGAGCGAACACTTTCTTAATCGACTTCGAAGCCAATAACGCCAGATATGACATGTCAGGCAAAAATACGATAGAGAATGGCAGCCATCTCATTAATAACCCCAGTAAGGGGGTTGCTTTAGATCTTGGCCTTGCCTATCAGTTAAGTGACCTGGCCTATTTGTCTTTTGGTCTAAATGACGTTGGCTTTATTGGCTGGAAAGCTGATCCTGAAAATTTTGTTTTAAGAAATACTGATTTTGAATGGAGGGGTATTGAACTTCAAACAATAGAAGATCTTGGCGAGCAGGTTAAGGACTCCTTAAAAAGTAAATTTGCCATAGATGAAACCAAAGAAAGTTTTACCACTGGATTAAATACCCGTAGTTACATTTCAATGTTCTTCCATCCGACTTACCAAGATGTTGTGTCAGTAACGCTGGCAAACCGTTTCGTGAACGGCAGACTCCTGGCCACATTCGGCACAGGAATTAGCCACCATTTTGGCAAAATATTTACTGCGGGAGCTACTGGTTCACTAACTACACAGCAGGGTTTTGATTTAGGCACTGCTATGTTGGCAAATTTGGGTCCTGTACAGTTGTATATGGCCTATGATCACCTTCTGGGGCTAACCAATGTGACCAAAGTTGATGCTTTTCAATTCGATTTTGGTTTGAACCTGGTTTTTGGCAGGGAGAAGGTTGGCAAGAGCAGTAAAGACCCTCGTCAAGAAATCATTGAACGTAATAATGCCGCAAGCCCGGATTTCCCGGCAAGTAAAGGTGGTTATACACCGGTGATTAGAGAAGAAGGTATCTACCAGATCATTAAAAAAAAGAAGGAGCCAGAATTAACTAAGAGCCAACCGACTAATGAGGATTTTAACAAAGGTGCTGATTACCAAAAGAGAATGAAGCCAATGAAACAAAAACGGAGAAAGAATGACTTCAATAAACGGTCAGATGAAAGGGGAATAGAGCAGTACCTTTTCTGGAACAGATGGTTTAACAAGAATTAAACTTCAAGAAAGAAGCGATCTAAAAATTCTCTGACACAACCGTCACCACCATTTTTAGTCAGCACAAGATCACAAGCATTTATCACTCGGAGCATAGAATCAGCGGGACAGGCTGAAAGCCCAACGGCATCAATAATATCCATATCATTTACATCGTCTCCCAAATAAGCGATTTGATCAAGTCGTAAGTTTAACCCTTCACACCACTCATTCAAAACGTCCAGTTTGGCTGCATCTCCAATATAGATTTTTTCAATGCCCATCATTTCAGCCCTCTTCAATATCATGCCACTGGACATGCTGTGACTGATGATACCTACCATAACTCCTTTGTTGATGGTTCTCCTTACACCAAGACCGTCCTTAGCATTGAACTTCTTGAATTGCTCCCCGGATTCAAGGATGTAGATGCCTCCATCGGTCAAGGTTCCGTCAACATCCAGTATTACTAATTTAATTTTAGATGCATCAATGCTCATTAGATAATATTACGGCCCACTGCTTCAGCTATTGCAGGCAAAGTTTGATATAAATTCCGGAACGTTTCAAAATCAAGTTGTTGAGAGGCATCCGACAGTGCTTTTTCAGGTGTTGGGTGACTTTCAATTAGTAATCCATCTATACCCATGGCAACACACGCCCTTGTAAGGTCCGGTACTCCATAGGCATAACCCATTGCATGACTCGGATCAAGAAAAACAGGGAGATTAATGTGCTCCTTCAAGTACGCAACTCCACAAAGGTCCAATGTAAATCTAGTTTTGGTCTCAAAAGTTCTGATTCCCCGCTCACAAAGAATCACCTGATTGTTGCCCAACGACAAAATGAATTCTGCTGCTTGAACGAATTCTTGCAAGGTTGTACCGAAACCCCTCTTTAGTAGAATGGGCTTTCTGGACTGCCCGCATTTACGCAAGATTCCTTGGTCGTACATTGCCTTCGCACCAATCTGCAAGATATCTACAGCTTCAATGACCTCATCAATATGTGATGCATCCCGAACCTCTGATATTATTTTAAGTCCATATTTTTTCCCAACTTCTACCAATAACTCTATACCTTCTGTCCCCATTCCCTGAAAGGAGTATGGTGAGGTTCGCGGTTTAAAACAACCGGCTCTCAAGGCAGAAATGCCAAGGGATTTGTTGAATTGTGCACATTCTTCTATTTGTTCTTTTGATTCGATAGAGCATGGCCCAGTTATCACCAAAGTATTGTCGCATCTTCCTCCAATGATCAAATCACCAATTAAGATTGTTCTGGTCTCGCTCAGATAATCCCGACTGGCCAGTTGAATATCGGAATCAAATGAGAAGAACTGATCCACTTCGCCCTCAATTGTTTGGGGTAAAGTCTTGTTTTTGGCGGAATTGATAAGGATGTGTTTATTCGCTTCATTGAAATAAATGGCATCAATTGATTTTGCCAGTTTTTTCACTCTCCTCTCGTCAATCCCTTTCTTTAAATGAATAACCATCCTATTAGTCAATCCTTAGTTCAATGCGGCAAAGAGAAGAATAATTGTGCAGTAAATCCAATGAAGTCCGCTAAAAAGAAATAGTCAGCATCGAGGCATTTATGATCAAACTTTTAAACTAAACGTCAGTCCACTTTTTTAGCCCGAACTAAATTTTCTAATTTGCTTGTCAAGCACCTTTAAAGATGTCTATACATAGTAATATCAAGAGGATCACTACTCATCAGTTGAAGGAAATGAAAGGTCGTGGCGAGAAAATCGCCATGCTGACGGCATATGATTATTCGATGGCTAGTATTGTCGATTCGGCAGGAATTGATGTCATCCTGGTGGGAGACTCTGCTTCTAATGTAATGGCAGGACACGAAACAACTCTCCCCATAACACTGGACCAAATGATTTATCATGGCTCTTCGGTCGTAAAAGCAATCCGGCGAGCATTAGTTATAGTAGATATTCCTTTTGGCAGCTACCAGGGAAGTTCACACGAGGCACTTAAATCAGCGATTCGTATTATGAAAGAATCGGGAGCTCATGGGGTGAAAATGGAAGGGGGTGAAGAGGTTAAAGAATCTGTTGACCGAGTGCTGAGTGCAGGTGTACCAGTTATGGGTCATCTGGGCCTAACTCCTCAGTCCATTTATAAGTTCGGAACCTACACTGTACGTGCAAGAGAAGAAGAAGAAGCTGAAAAACTCATCTCAGATGCAAAACTTCTGGAGGAACGTGGCTGCTTTGGTATTGTCCTGGAAAAGATTCCTGCCAAGCTAGCCAAAATTGTATCTGAAAAAATCTCTGTCCCAACTATTGGCATTGGTGCAGGCCCACACGTTGACGGTCAGGTACTGGTTCTTCATGATATGTTGGGTATTACTGAGGAATTCAAACCTAGATTCCTACGGGTCTATGCAGATATTGCAACGGAAATGAATAAAGCAGTGACCAACTACGTCAAGGACGTAAAAGACGGCAGCTTTCCAACTGATAAAGAGAGTTACTAGTCTAATAGGACTAAAGTTGAGGTAGTGTAAATTAAACTCTGTCTGCTGAATCATCCCTTTGGAAGGGCATGCCTCTCCAAAGGGGGCATCCATTGCTGTCTCAAGTGCTGATTCCAAAAACTGTTTTGGCATTGGAGCAAATGCTCCCTTTTCCGAATAAGGATTTGCCTGATCTGAATTGCTTCAGAGCCTTGCCCTGTAATTGATCTACTTCTTCCTGTCTCATTTTATCCAGGTTATAATGTCCTTAATTTTTAACTTGGACAGAATTTAATTTACACTACCGGTTTTATTTAAAGAAAACTTATCGTAAAGGATTCTAAGCGTAGTTTCAGAGTTTCGTTCGTAATACCAAAGTGTGTGATCCAAATCAAAAAAAGGTGACTATATTTTTTCAAAAGCTATTTTCGCCAAGAGCGTGTTTCTATTTTCTTAGTTGCCAATTCACGATTGGATAGCAATATATCGTAAGTTTCTTGATCCTGTATGAGAACTGAATCCTTATTCAGATAACTAAAAGTTTGTGTGACTATATCAAAAACCTCGTCTTTCAGGAAATAAAATATCCACTGATCAACCTTTCTGGAATTTACCAAACCGGCATTTTTCAAATAATTAACGTGCCGTGAGGTTTTGGTTTGAGTAAATCCCAATATCTGTTCAAGGTCAGATATGCATAATTCCTTATTTTTGTAAAGTAAGAATAAAATGCGAATTCTTGCCTCATCTGAAAATGATTTGAAAATCTGGGAACCAAAAGAAAGGCTAAAGTTTTTTAATCTCATGACACCTATTTATTTGATTCATACAACACAAAAGTGCTCAATTGCATTAAATTAATTGCATTAAAGGAGTACGGCTCGGACAATTTGATAGGAAAATACACTTACTTTTGCATAATAATTTCCAACCCAATTTAAATAACTTTTAAAACACCGTATTTTGTTCACAACGTTTAAGGGACTTATTCTGACGTTTTTACTTATTGTCACCCCGGGCCTTGTTAGTAAAGTATGGTCTCAAGACCAAGGTAGAGTGATGCAACTCTCGGGTATTGTGTTGGGTGAGGATAGCATTAGTGGGGTTCCTGGTGTTCATATTTATGTGCCAAAGGCTGGAAGAGGGACAACGTCGAATATCTATGGATATTTCTCCCTGCCTGTCCTGGAAGGGGATAGCCTCGTTGTTAGTGCAGTTAGCTATAGGAAACAAAACTTCATTGTCCCTCGAAATAGAGATGCGGAGAGCTTTACATTGGTTATCGAATTAGAATCCGATACGACTTATTTACCAGGGATTGAAATTTTTCCCTGGCCGACAGAATACATGTTTAAAGAGGCTATTATAGCCCTTGCATTACCGGACCAGCAACGCTACAATAATATGGGTGATAATTTAAGCCCTGAGGTGCTGGCACAAATGTATTGGAACTTACCTATGGACGGAAGTATGAATCACAGATATTTTGTGGATCAGCAATTTGCCGCTTCTGCTAATCGATTCATGTATCCAACGCTTTCACTTCTAAACCCGGCCGCGTGGGCGCAGTTGATTAAATCAATAAAAAAAGGAGATTTCAAAAAGGACCAATAATTAAGCGATCTCTCCCAAAGAGTATTCCTTCATGCCGAATAGGGCAGCATTTGCCAATATGATTCCCTTTTCAATTCGCAATAGTCCCATACTCTCCATTCGAATTAAATCGTACTTATCTTCAATACTCAGGGAATGGATATAAAAATGATCTTTAGATAGAGATTCATTTGACAATAATTCCAAGATTACGGTGTGTAAACCTTTTGAGTAGCTAATAATTGATCTATTTATACACATGAAAACCAAGAAGTACAAATAAATAGTTGAATACTTTAGCAGTAGTTGACTTAAGTCAAATTAAGTAATGACTTAGGTCATAAATCTCCAATTTTAACTCATTTTAATTGTCAGGGGTAAGGGCCACATATTCACCAAGATGACCTTTGTCACCAACAGCTACGATAATGAATTGCTTACCGGATAAGTCATGGGTAGACCCGTTTGATTAGCTGGTAATTCAATTTCAGCTAATAGATCTCCGGTGGCTTTGTCATGAGTTCTGAAGATATTACCTTCTCCACCCGCTCAGGAGTGAAATCGATTAAATCATCTTCGATGACTCCCTGTCTGTCAAAAGGAGCGGGCTTTGGAGGAAAAGGCTGCGTAGGTGATGACTTTTCTCCAGAAACATCGCCTGGAGATAATTTAACTTCTTCAATTGGCCTAATAGGATCACCGGTTACACGATCAAAGACAAAAGTGAATGCTTGTTTCATAACTTGTGCTACGGCCTTTATTTCTTTGCCATATACATTAATATCAACAAGTACTGGTGGAGTTGGAAGGTCATAGTTCCAGAGATTGTGATGAACTATTTGATAATGCCAGGCGCGTTCGGCTGTTTTCTTGACGGAGGAGCAAGCCCGGAAGGAAAACATGACCTGACTATGATTACATCATTGACTATTGTTGGAGGTGAGGTTGATCCAATCCTGGCTGTTAGCGGGTCGACATGATTTCCCAATCCTGCTTTTAAATCGACAATCCCCTTTCCCCAAAATTGAGAAACAGGCTGGCCGGTTTTGGCATCCAGAGAAACAAGTTGATAACCCGGAATGATGTATGCTACCCTGTCAGAATTGCCATCTGGAGATTTCCAATAGGACACTCCCCTTCCTGAATTTTGTCTAGGAACATATCCTGTTCTTTCCCCTTCATCGAGTCTGTAGGTCCAAATAGTTTCTCTGGTTAATCCATTTATCGCCACAACTGTTCTTCTTATTCCGGCGGTGGCATAAAGAATTCCATTAACCATCAAAGGGGTCGTTTTCATGTAAAATTCTGGTCCTGGACCAAAATTATCAGACTTCCATCGCCAGGCTATCTCGAGATTCAGCATAAACTTGATTGATTCGATATTTCCTGAAAAACTGATTGTTGATGGTAAGAATTATCGAACCACAAAGTTAAACAGCTTTATTTCGCTAATAACTTCTAAATCAAGAGCTTATGACGGAACAGAAAAAAGAAAAACTGTCATTACTGACAGCTCGTCTAATTTGGCTCCCCTTCTTGGACTCGAACCAAGGACCTACTGATTAACAGTCAGCCGCTCTAACCAGCTGAGCTAAAGGGGAAGAACATCCGTTCATGAAAAACGGAGTGTAATGTTAGTAGGATGACACATATTCTGCAATAGAATTCAGCCAATAATTAACATCAGGGTTGACATTATTCTGTATTGGCATAGCGGGCAGCAATTCTGGAAAGCTCAGCATCCAAAAAATTCCGATCTAACCAGCGACCTCTGACCATTACACCTTGTATTTGCCTCATATTGGATATATCATCCAGTGGATTCGAATCCAATAAAATTAAGTCTGCCACTGTGCCTTCACTTACCTCGCCAAAACTACCCTCCTGTCCAAAGAATTTAGCCACATTCACAGTACCGGCTTTTAGAACGTCGTAAGGCTTCAAGCCCGAATCTGCCATACCTCGCATTTCATGCTGAATGGAAAAGCCTGGAACGTTGAAGACCTGTGGGGCATCCGAGCCCAGTAACAATCCATGTCCGCCATCATTTAAAGCTTTTATCAACTTCTGCCTTATTGAATTAAATTTCTCATAGCTGTCCACATTAAAATAGTCATTGCTCAGGAAATTCTTTTTATTATTCTTCCAGGTATCCACTGTGGATTTAGACATGTACTTCATCTCTGGTTCTGCCCCAAGGGCTTCGGGATCATCGGGGGAAGCCCACCTGTCAAATAGACTTTGAGTTGGCACTACCCACACTTTATGCTCTACAGTCATTTTGACTAATTCTGCAATTAGACGTTCATCTCCAATCTGGGCTGAGTTAAATCCAAAGAATCCGTTTTCCTCAAAACTCAATTTTTTTCCGGAAGGGACCAGTCCTTCTATAAAACCGTCAACGTGGTCTACAGAGCCGTATTTAGATTCAATAGCATGCCTAATGCCCACATCATAGGGCACATGTCCGCTAAAACCAATTCCAACCTCGTTAGCGGTGTTAACCATAGCATCAAATACATCCAGCTTTATACCAGGGTGTACTTTCAGGAAATCATAACTGGCCAGCTTATGTGCCCTGACCGATGAATCAGCCTTTTCTTTCGTTGGAATTGAATTTCCATTCATGGACGGGCTGGCGGTATAAATTGTTGGACCCAAGACTGTTCCGGATAAAACCTCCTTTTTCAAGTCTAAGTGACTAGGATGGCCAAGCATCCCTCTTATGGTGGTTATCCCATTGGAGAGGTAAAGAAAAAGAGTCTCTTTCACCCTATCGGGTCCAGGTCCTGGCTGTGGAATATGTGCATGCATTTCAGAGATGCCAGGCACTAGAAATTTCCCGTCGCCATCAATAACTGTTGATTTGCTCCCTTTACTCACCTCTCCTGACGGGGCTACCTTATAAATCTTGCCATTTCTTATAACTACAGATTGACCTTCTATCACGGTCTCAGAAGTCATAGGAATCACATTGACATTTTCAAATATTATTTCCTCAACATCTTGTTCCTGAGTAGACGTCTGTTGGCAGGAATAAGTCCAGTATAGGACCATTAATAAACTTATCTGTGATAGCCTCTTCATATATTTTGATTTTTGATAAAGCAGGTAAAATATCTCCATTACCAGTGAAAAGAAACTAAAAAAGCCATGCGAGGTAGCATGGCAGGATAAATAAATACTTGTTTGTGATTATTGGATAGGGATCGTGATTTGGGTATCGTCCCATTTCAATAGTAAATCAACTCTATTTATTGAGGTTTCAAAATTTAAAGTCAACTGGTCAACAGTTTCTTCCAATTTGTTCTGATAGCTATGTGTTGGCAGAAAAGGATTTCTCCCGGAAGAACTTTACCATCAACGACCATGAGCATAATGCTGTCCGTTAAATATTCAACTGACTTTCCGTAGGGCAGGGTGCCCAAAGAACCAATTGGTTCAGCATCATGAATTAGTTCCTCGATGATTTGTGGGTCGAGCTCATTTCTCAAACAAATATTTTCTATGGACACTCTTTCCTGCTCAGCAAAATCCTTATCTGCCAGGGCTATAAATACAAGAATTTTCAATTTCTTGCGAAGTATCGGATTTATTTTACATTGGGCTCAACTCAATTTTGAAGTTACAAAAAATAAATCAGGGTAATTATTCATGGCAGTAGGTTGTAATTTGCACACTACTATGATAACTGCAGGTGCCGACTACTTAGCTGAACTTAACCCTTCTCAAAGAGAGGGAGCTGTAAATACCGAAGGGCCCTGTATGATCATCGCCGGAGCAGGGTCAGGAAAAACAAGAGTTCTTACTTATCGCATTGCCCATCTAATTACTCATCATAAGGTGGACCCCTTCAATATATTGTCCCTTACCTTTACCAACAAGGCCGCCAAGGAGATGCGCAACAGGATCGAAAATGTAGTAGGTCCAGATGCACGGAATATCTGGACTGGGACTTTTCACTCCGTCTTTGCTCGTATTCTCCGGTCAGAAGCCACAAAGTTGGCATACCCCAGCAACTTTACCATCTATGATACGGTTGATACGAAATCCCTGATTAAGAACATTGTTAAAGAAAAAGGGCTGGATGACAAAGTTTACAAACCAAATGTTGTCTACAACCGAATATCGGGTGCCAAAAATCGGTTGGTCTCCTGGCAAGAATATCAAAAGAACCCCGTCTACCAAGCTGAGGATATCGAAAATGGTAAGCCTCAAATGGCTGATATTTATAAAACCTACGTTCAGCGTTGCTTTAAAGCTGACGCCATGGATTTTGATGACCTCCTTTTCAATACCAATGTACTCTTTCGCAACTTTCCTGATGTTTTAAACAAATATCAGCAACGTTTTCATTTCATCATGGTCGATGAGTTTCAGGATACAAACATTTCACAGTACCTGATTACCAAAAAATTAGCTGCTGTTCGGCAAAATATCTGTGTTGTAGGTGACGACGCACAAAGTATTTATGCTTTTCGCGGAGCCGACATCCAAAACATTCTAAGTTTTGAAAAGGATTACCCTGATCTCAGGATTATTAAGTTGGAACAGAATTACCGCAGTACTCAAAATATAGTTAATGCCGCCAACTCAGTAATTAATAACAATAAAGCCCAACTCCGAAAAGAGATTTGGACATCAAACGAAGATGGCCACCAATTAGAACTGTTAAAGGCTTTATCAGACAATGAAGAAGGTAAGATAATCGCTTCAGCAATTTTTGAAGAGAAGGTCAATAACCAGCTGAGAAATTCTGATTTTGCTATCCTGTACCGCACTAATAGCCAGTCCAGGGCAATGGAAGAGGCCCTCAGGCGAATGAATATCAAGTATAAAGTCGTAGGGGGCTTATCATTTTATCAAAGGAAAGAAATCAAGGACCTCTTGTCATACCTGAGGTTTGTGGTCAATCAAAATGACGAGCAAGCACTAAGGAGAATAATCAATCTTCCGAAAAGAGGGATCGGACCAGCTACGGTTGACAAGATGGTGGTTGCCGCATTTGATCATGATATTAACCTCTGGGAGGTCATCGACAATGCCGAGAGCTTTGTAAGTGGTCGGGCAGCAAACGCCATTCGTGATTTTGCAATCATGATCCACAGTTTCATGATTTCAGCTCAGAAAAAGGACGCCTATGAGGCTGCCTCTCATATAGCCAAAAACTCCGGCTTGTTGAAAGACCTTTATGAAGACAAGACAATTGAAGGTTTAAATCGTTATGACAATATTCAGGAGCTCCTCAATGCAATAAAGGAATATGTTGATAATCCTGAGGTTGAGGAGAAAAGTATTGGTGCCTTTTTGCAAGAGATAGCTCTAGTTACAGATGCCGATGACAAAAAAAAGGACGACGATGACGCTGTTACATTGATGACCATCCACTCTGCCAAAGGACTGGAGTTTGGATATGTATTTATAGTGGGTATGGAAGAGGATCTATTCCCTTCTCAAATGATGCTCAGTAGCAGAGCCGATCTTGAAGAAGAAAGAAGATTATTTTATGTCGCAATAACCAGGGCAGAAAAGAGAGTCTACCTCAGCTATGCAGTTAATCGATACCGCTTCGGGAGATTGAAAAGTTGCGAACCCAGCCGGTTTTTAGAAGAAATAGATTCACAGTACATCCGCGTAAATAGGACCCTTAGTACTAAAGAGCCAGTGGGCACATCCAACTATGCCAAGAATCTTGCCTCAGGGATAAATCAGCAGCAAAAAAGACCATTCGTTCAAAAAACAAATTACCAACCCTCAATAGATTTTACGCCAAGTGACACCAGTAACCTGACCGAAGGCATGAAAGTAGAGCATCCAAAGTTTGGGTTTGGAACAGTAAGAGCAATGGACATCCAAGGATCACAAAGGAAAGCACACGTAGTATTTGACCAAGTTGGAGAGAAGACCTTATTGCTGGCATTTGCCAAACTCAAGATACATAACTGACGTCCCTGTAACTACTGACTAAGTTTAACTAATTTTTTAGACAACTTCGGCCTATAGCCGCCATGCTAAAACCGATCGAAATACCAGTTCTTGATATCTACAAAAGTAAATCTGCTTTAAGGTGGATAGCCCTAGCAGCATCCATTGTTATTGGAGGTGTCTCGATTCTGTATACTAATTCGCTTGTCAATAAACTAAAGGATCGGGAGCAGCGATTAATTGACCTTTATGCCAAAAGCTTCGAGGAAGTTGGGTCAGAAAACAACAACGCAAATATTTCTTTTATTGTTCAGGAAATAATAATCCCCAATAATTCAATCCCAGTAGTTTTAGCAGATGAATTTGGTGAGCCAATTGGTTCAAAAAACCTTGAATCAGCAGAAAATATCACCAATCCCAGAGAGAAGAAGCGAATTCTCCTCGAAGAAATGGAAGTTATGGAGAAAATCTACCGTCCAATTCACATTATCCAACGAGACGACCAGGGGCAGGTAATAGGTATCAATTATGTCTACTATAAGAATTCTGCACTCCTGACACAGCTTCAATATTATCCGTATGTTCAACTTTCAGTTATTGCTGTTTTTGTCTTATTAGCTTATATAGTCTTTAACTATTCCAAAACTGCGGAACAAAATCGTGTCTGGGTAGGCCTGGCTAAGGAAACTGCTCATCAATTAGGAACGCCGCTATCATCATTGATGGCCTGGGTAGAATATTTCAAAACAGATGAGAAGCTGAAAGATGAAGAAATAGTTCAGGAACTCGATAAAGACATTAAACGGCTGGAAATGATTACAGCTCGTTTCTCCAACATTGGTTCTGTGCCACAACTTACCAATGAGAACCTCTTTGATGCTGTTTGTGAAACTATTCCCTATCTCCAAAGGCGCATTTCTTCTAAAGTAAAAATTGATATTACTGCTTTCCCAAATACGCAAATTATGGCTGGAATTAATAAACCGCTATTTGATTGGGTCATTGAAAATATTTGTAAAAATGCGGTTGATGCAATGGGAGGTGCAGGTAAAATCACTATTAACATTCTCAAAGGGAATGAGGAGAAAGTCTATATCGATATTAGTGATACAGGTAAGGGAATTAGCAAGTCAAAAATATCCCAAGTCTTCCAACCGGGATTCACCACCAAGAAAAGAGGATGGGGTCTTGGTCTTACGCTTGTGAAAAGAATCATAGAAATATATCACAAAGGAAAGATCATTGTTAAATCGTCTGAAATAGACAAGGGAACCACCTTTAGGATTGTCCTGCAACATCACAAAGAAGAATTTTCTACTATTTAAGATCTTTGGATTCAGTAATATATGGACTAATTTCGCACTAAAATTTAGTGCTTAACCTTAAACCCTCACATAGTAAATAAGAAATGGCAAATCAAGGAAAAATCACCCAGGTAATTGGAAACGTCGTAGATGTTGCTTTCGATGCGGAAAATGCCAAATTGCCTAATATTTTAGACGCCTTAACCGTCAAAAAAGACAATGGTCAGACAGTCGTTCTGGAATGCCAGCAACATCTCGGCGAAGATCGTGTACGAACTATTGCAATGGATGGCACAGAAGGAATGACAAGAGGTGTGCTCGTAACTGATACGGGAACACCCGTCCAAATGCCAACTGGAGATAAGATCAAAGGTCGCCTTTTCAATGTTGTTGGTGAGGCCATTGACGGCATGCCACAGCCGAAAAGCACCGGAGGTTTACCCATCCACCGGTCAGCACCCAAGTATGAAGAACTATCCACCTCATCAGAGGTACTCTATACCGGTATTAAAGTAATTGACTTGCTTGAACCTTATTCAAAAGGTGGTAAAATTGGTCTATTTGGTGGTGCTGGTGTCGGTAAAACTGTTTTAATTATGGAATTGATCAACAACATCGCAAAGGCATATGCGGGTGTATCAGTCTTTGCAGGTGTTGGTGAAAGGACAAGAGAAGGAAATGATTTGCTTCGTGAAATGATTGAGTCAAATGTTATTAGATACGGCGACAAATTCAAGAAGAAAATGGAAGAGGGAGATTGGGATTTGAGCTGTGTTGACGAAAAAGCACTGGCCGAGTCTCAGGCAACACTCGTATTCGGACAAATGAATGAGCCTCCCGGAGCGAGAGCGAGAGTTGCGCTATCCGGTTTGACAGTTGCTGAATATTTCAGAGATGGAGATGGTCAGGGACAAGGAAAAGATATTCTGTTCTTTATTGACAATATATTCCGATTTACTCAAGCTGGCTCAGAAGTTTCGGCCCTTTTGGGAAGGATGCCTTCCGCAGTAGGTTATCAGCCCACCTTGGCTTCAGAGATGGGTACTATGCAGGAAAGAATCACCTCCACAAAAAGAGGATCTATTACATCAGTTCAGGCAGTATATGTCCCTGCTGATGACTTAACTGACCCAGCACCTGCGACAACATTTGCCCACTTGGATGCTACTACTGTACTTTCCAGAAAAATAGCTGAGTTGGGAATTTATCCTGCAGTTGATCCTTTGGATTCAACTTCAAGGATTCTTGCTCCGGATATTTTGGGTGACGAACATTACGGTTGTGCACAAAGAGTAAAGGAAATCTTACAACGATATAAGGAGCTTCAGGACATCATTGCCATTCTTGGTATGGATGAATTGTCCGATGAAGATAAAGAGGCTGTTCACAGAGCAAGAAGGGTACAACGTTTTTTGAGTCAGCCATTCCATGTGGCCTCACAGTTTACAGGATTGGACGGTGTGTTAGTTGATATCAAAGACACCATTAAGGGGTGCAATATGATTATGGACGGTGAGTTAGATCACCTTCCTGAGATGGCCTTTAACTTAGTTGGTAGCATCGAAGATGCTACCGCTAAAGGTGAGAAGATGATGGCCGAAGCAAACGCTTAATTTTATGTACTTAGAAATAGTTACACCAGACAAGACACATTTTCAAGGCGAAGTTGACCAGGCAACGTTTCCCGGAAGTGATGGCTCTTTCCAGGTTCTAAGCAACCATGCTCCACTGATCTCAACTTTGGGCAAAGGTGAATTGAGCTTCAATAAAATCCGTGAAAAAGATCCGAACAAGCATGATGAACAGATCATGACGGTAGATGGAGGCGTGGTCGAAGTTTTGAACAATAGAATTATAGTGCTTGCAGAAGCTATTGAAGAATAGTTATTTGCGAACGAAAAAAAGCCATCTCGAAAGGGATGGCTTTTTTATACCCGATACCTGAGAAGAATATATTAGTTACGGTCGGTTATGCATCTACGAAGTATTGCTATTCATTCACAAACAAATAATGTTGTTTGTGGATTATTGCAAAATAATTTTTTGTGATCCTTCGGATGACAGCTGATTTTAAAATCAACATTGCTTCAAATAAGCATCCAATAAAATGCATGGTCCCATACCAAAACTTCTGGTATCAATACTGTGAGACCCTTTCTTTACTTAAACATAATTAGGTGATTAATGAATTTCGTTTAAATAATAGCTGATTATATTTTGAAAGTGAGTCCAATACCAAAAATTTGTTTGAACTGGATTCTGTCTTCAGTATCCACAACGACGTCATTTTCAACGACTTTGAATTGGACGTCTTTGTCATAAATAAGGTGCGTCATAAAATTAGCAGACATGAAGTTGTTAATCTTCATTACTAAGGCAGTCTCCCAGTTTACATCGATATCTCCGGGATTTTCACTATAATTTGAAAATAAATCCAACTTTGATTCGAAATTCACATTGGTAATGATTTCTTTATTAAAAATAATCTTGAGAAATGAACCGAATTCCAATCGGGAATTCTCACTAGGATCAACTCCAAAAGCTCCAGCCAAATCGTCGTCACTCACCAATGTGATTTTACTGGTTGCCGGCGAAAAGAAAATGGATAACGAGCTGGCTGGTTTATAGTCCAGACCAGTTGATAAGAGTAAATATCCAGGAGCTAGAAATTTGGAAATACGTATGGAGTCGTTGGGAAAATCAAATCCATTTGCGAATTGTGACCGAAAAGTAGCCGAAGAACTTAAGGACAACTTGTCTGAACCGTTTGTAAGCTGATAGCCGTATTTTGAGCTAACTTCAATTTTGTCGTCGCTTTTCCTCACTGCTTCATCACCAATTTTTGTGAGGCCATAGGCAATATTCAAACTGTTTTCCCACGTTGACCTGTTTTTAGTCCGGTTCGCAAATGCGCTGATAAATCCATTAAGAGCAATACTATTATCTCCACCGCCAGCCCAATTACTAAGACTTACCTGGCTAAAAGTGAGAGAGCTTTGAAGCCCGCTATTCCAAATTTTAGTAGTATCAGCATCTTGAGCAAAAGAGATTGAACCACATACCATCGACAAAACTATGCACAGTATTCTATATAGCATTCCTTAATAGATTTGGCTCATTTATGATTGTAAACATGTACATCCCTTTGTGGAAAGGGTATTGAAATTTTCTGCTCGTCAAAAGCTTTCTTTATATTTTCCTGCATATCAAAGAATATACCCCAGTAATTTGGAGAATCACACCAAACCCTAACAACAAAATTGACTGACGAATCGCCCAGCTCCGAGACAGCAATAAAAGGTTCTGGTGTAATATGAATTCTTGAATCAGCACTTATTAAACTTGAAATGGCAGATTTTGCTTTATCAATATCATCATTGTAACCAATTCCAAAAGTCCAATCAACCCGACGCATGGTTTCAGCAGAAAAATTAATTATGCTACCGTTTGAGAGGTTTCCATTGGGAATAATAATGGTTATATTATCAGGGGTTTTCAGAATAGTGTTAAATATTTGAATTTCTGAAACAGTCCCTGAGTGCCCTTGAGCATCAATATAATCACCCACTTTATAAGGTCTGAAAAGAATAATCAAGACTCCACCTGCAAAATTGCTCAGGCTCCCTTGCAGAGCCAGGCCAACAGCTAAACCTGCAGCACCAAGGATTGCAACAAATGAAGTAGTCTCAATGCCAATCATTGATGCTACACTTATCAACAAAATCACCTTGAGAATTATGCTAAATACACTCACTAAAAAAGTAGAAAGAGAAGCGTAGGCCTTATTCTTGGCAAGTCTCTTCTTTAGTGTACCCATAATTGTACTAATAAGAAACAATCCCACCATCAAAGTGACAATTGCGAGTGCCAGCTTTGGCAAGTAGGTAATTACCATATCGTAAATGGTTGATGAATATTGTTCTAATATTTCCATTGTTATTTCTTTCTATTATTAATTTTCATTCATGGTCTCAGAGCTTGCCTCAATTCTTTATGAAAGTGCAAATGTAAAGGGTTTTCTGAAAAAACGTCAAGAGCGGAACTTCTCAGTACATTCCTCTACCCTATTTCATCGAAGACAAGTTTTGTTTTGAATTAATAACCGATTAATCATTAACTTGTTAAAGTTTATTTGGATAAGGGTATGCAAAAGGTAGGTAGAAACGATCCATGTCCGTGTGGTAGCGGAAAGAAATACAAAAGTTGCCACATGAATAGTGAAGAAAAAAAGGGAGGCAAAAATAAGGCGGTCATAATTGGTGGTCTCTTTGTTCTTTTTTTAATCATTGGAATAATTGGTTTTTATATGAACTCCCAACAAACAGATTCGGATTCATCTAATCAACTTACTCCTGGTCCGCCACCTTCAGGACCGGCTCCTCCGGGGAAGGGTTTGGTCTTATGAACATGGGCATTGGCACGACACCTAACCAATAGTTTGAAAAACTTGTTTGAGGTGGTAGTATTTTATTTTAATTTGGCATTCTTCTAAAAGCAAATGCCATGTTTGATCCACCAATGACTGACGGAGTTGAATTGTTTCTTTATATTTTTATTGGACTCGTGTCTTTTGGAGCTGCACTAACAGCTATAGACGTAAGACGTACCAATAGCGGTCAGGAAGACTAACGTTATATCTGGTGATCTCGTTTGTGATTACTAACCTTTTCATTAGGCAGTATAATTGGGCAAATAATTGCTAATGCGAATAATACTATTATTAATATAAGTGCGCTCATATTCCTTTGTGTTTGACGTCAAATATAGTCATGGCGTTGTGTAATATGAAACTAATTCTTCTATCTGTTACTATCAATAAAACTATCTAACAATACAGCCAGTGTAATAAAGGATGTAGCTATGCCAGCAACTTCACCAGCCGACAAACGGCGTTTTTCACGTTTTTGTGGTATAAATATTTCCGCTCCCGCTTCAATGTCGGGATAATTCTTAAACCAAAGGAAAGATGCGGTTTTCTCAGCCGTCCCATTGGCATAGACTACATAGGATTTAGTTTTTCTGGCTCTCTCGGAAAATCCTCCCGCCTGCGCAATGTAATCTGTGAAAGAATAGGTATTGTCATGCCTGGTAGTAATAGGATACAGCAACTCTCCTCTAAGTCTGACAGTTTGGAGTTGACGAGGTATACTCAAAATATCACCTTCTCTAAGAATTATATCGAATTTTGATTCGGGGTTATTAATGATTCTATCCAAATCAATTCCAATAAATTCATGGGTCTTGAAGTCGAGATTAGTGTCCAGTGCCCGTCGGCTTAATTCTTGCAACCGTTGTCTTTTAATTTTCTTGGGGTCATCAGAAGGTTCATTTGGTAAGTCTACCCGGTCTCCAGGGAGTTGGTCGATTTGATTATTCGTATCCATCTCATCATTTACTAATTCCTCTTCCTCATCATGTACTAATTCCTCTTCGGCATACACATAAAACTCCGTCCTTCTTATCAGCGTTGCTCCTTTGCTATATGAATATTTTGTTAGGCCTCCAGCTCTTTGTAAGATATCCGAAATCCGTTCGTTCTTTTTTGCAAGCGTGTATTTGCCAGGATATATAACTTCACCTTCGACTTCGACAAGTAATTGCTGCTCATATGCCGGATTTTTCCTTATAATGACTAAGTCAAACGGTTGAAGTTGGAAAGTTGAAGCTTCCTGTGATAAACCTAGATCATGACTAATAGAAAAATTGTAAATTTCGGCAGTAGATGATAGGTTATCAATTGAACTGGATTTAATCCTCCTTGCTACTTCTACTGAAGATTTCGAAGCTGATTCTTTAAGACCATCGGCGACCAAAATCAAGTCTTCAACTGTCATTCCAGTTATATAGTCATATTCTCCTGGAAACCTTACTTCCCCGTCAATCTGAACTACATATTCTTCGCGTAAATCGAATATCGATTTGATATGAACGATATCTTCGTTTTTTAGCTTGACATCCGGAACCGAACCATTAAGAATGTCTTTTACTTCAAATTCGACGCTTGACAACGTATAGTCATCTTCAGTTCGGATAATGACACCCCGGCCTGTAAAAGCCTCGCCAGTCAACCCGTCTGCTTGCTTAATCAATTCACTAACTGTCAAATCTTCAGTAAGTTCAAAGTCTCCAGGTCTATGAACAGCACCTTGAATTTGAACCCTATTGCTATATCGTTCTGATACAGATTCAACTAATATCTGGTCTCCACCATTCAAAGGAAAACTGTCAAATTCCTGCTTCAAAACCGTGACAACAGCTTTGTCCCTGCCTGTATTGCGCTTAATTGTCAAAAAATTTGAGTAAGCATTTTCAGTAAACCCACCCGCAAAAGCAATCAGGTCGCCTAAATTCTCATCTTCCTTTGTTTCATAGATTGCCGGCTGCTTTACCTCTCCACCAAGGCTTATCCTATTAAGATAAGGTTTAACAATTATCACATCCTGATCCTGTAAACGCAAACTTTGTGAATGGTCTCCTCTTAAATACTGGTAGGTGTCCAAAGTCGCCACACTAATGCCATCCCGAATAAGGTCAACCTCTCGCAATGAACCACTTTCTGTTGGCCCTCCTGCATAGTATAGGGCATTGAAAAGTGTTGATAGTGATGAAAGAGTAAATGTAGCCGGATTATTAACCTGACCAACAACATGAACTTTGATACTCCTTAAATTACCAAGAGTAACTTGAGCGTAGGTATTTGCTGATCTCCCATTGCGATCTACAAGACCTGCATATATTTTAGTTAATCGGCCAATTATCCTTTTTGAAGATTCTTCTATTGTAAGTCCATTGACATTAACAGGGCCAAGACCAGGAATAAATATAAAGCCCTCAGGACTCACCTCTAACTGATAGGTTTGTTCAGAAGAACCCCATATATCAATAATTATATCATCTGATGGTCCAACGATATAGTCTTTAGGTATCGGAAGGTTTGCACTAGGTTCGAATGTCAGTTTCCAATTGTCGAAAAGTTCGATTCCAAAAATTTTCAATTCTTTCGAGCCAGCAGTGTCCAGAAACAATAACTGATCGCTTGAATTATTTAACTTCCTGTCTTTAAAAAACTCGTCTATCTCCCATTCTTCGTTTCTCTCCCGTTTTACTGAATTACCTTTCGATTCTGGGCTTAAAGCGGAAATTCTCCTCCTTAATTTTGCTATTTCTGAAGCCGGCATCCCTCTTGCACGGGCTGTTTGTTCAAACTGCTGTTGGGACATCCCTGTCGATTGCATTCGGGTAATGAAAGATTGCATCTGAGCGTCCGTCCATTCATCGACTCTGACCTGGCCTAAATTTTCGAGGGAAATATTGTCCTGAGAATAACCAAAATTATTGATACTATTCAGAACAGTGAGGGTAACTAAAAGAATAATTGCTGTTGAGCTCTTTTGTAGGCTGCAAATTTTCATAAATGAATTCTGGTATCCTAATTGTTTGCAAAAAACGTATAAAGTTAAAATTATTTTACTCCCAAATTTCATTTTGTGCGAATTCCAGTAAATCGGTTTTTTTTATTTCTAAATTGTGTCTTGAAATGTTCGGGGTGTGGCGCAGCCCGGTTAGCGCACCACGTTAGGGACGTGGGGGCCGCTGGTTCGAATCCAGTCACCCCGACAAGGGATCGGTAATCTGTTCCCTTTTTTTATTTCTACCTAGTCTTGATTCATATTGCTTGTCCGCTCAGATTATCTTCTAATTCTTCGAATAGTAATTGCAAAAACAACAACCCGATTTGATCCCACATTAAAAAAGGGATTACCAAATGAACCAAAGGCCAAATGAGAAGGCAATATCAATATAACACTAGATTCCTCCTCCATTAAAGCTACACCTTCATTAAACCCCGGAACTCCTGCAGGATCAGGCAAGTTTCTCACTGATACCTCTCTACCTGAACCAAAGTACTTTATGTCATTCCGAAGGTCATCATCTGTTGTCTCAAAGATGATCCCGTCAAGGAGCGATCCTGTCACATCAATTGTCAATATATCTCCAAAATGAGTCAAATTTCCGTTGCCCTCTTTAATAGGTATGTATCTCAAACCAGTTGAAGTTATAAATACTGAATCATAACCTTTATCTATTATAAATTGATTGATGCTATCCTCTTCCAATGCCAACCGCTCTTCAAAACTCAATGTGTCTTCCTCATCAATATCCACAGGATTAGGGTCTTCGCAGCCAGTCCATGCCACTAGCAGTCCTGATAATAAAACAGTTAAAAATGTTCCAGCTCTCATACTAATTGTTTGCGGACGATTTTATATCAACTAATTCAATATCAAATTTAAGGATAGAATTTGGAGGGATGGTCCTTCCTGACCCCGTTTCCCCATATCCTAATGACGAGGGAATATAGAGATCTGCCTTTGCGCCCTTGCTGATTAGCGCAATTCCTTCATCCCATCCTTTAATTACGTGTCCGTAGCCGAGGGTAAATGTGAATGGAGATTTTCCATATGAGGAGTCAAATACATTCCCATTGAGCAGAGTTCCTTCATAATGAACTGATACTTCCTGACCGACTTTAGGCAATGGTCCCTTACCAGGCCTGGTAATTGCGTATCTTAATCCCGAATTTGTTGTTTGGGCATCTATCCCATTTTCTGTAAAAAATTTGTCCAAAACATCCGCTTCTTCAGTTGCTCTTTCCTTCTCTCTTTTTACTCTTAAAACCTCATGAGAAACTGATGCTTCAAGGCCAAGATTGAATAATATATCTGAATTTGAATCTATCGAATCCGGTATTTGACCCTGAAATGAGACCTCATAAAGATTTTGAGCAGGAATTTCAAATTGTATGCTATCGCCAATTTCCAAAAGCTCCAAAACCTCATACAGCATACCTCCATACTTCCATTGCGTAGTATCAAACATTATCTGTACAGGGGCACCAACCTCTCGAGTATCAAAAAGCACTTTCCCATCTTCAGATGTATAGGTCATGTTGAGTGAAATAATTTCGCCATGGTTAGGATTAATCCCATTCCCGCCTCTGATGAAATTGATGCCAACACCACTTTTAGTCTTTGGTAATTGTTCACAAGATGTCACAAAGAATACTCCTATCATAATCCCAACAGACGTCTTTAAAACCGTTTTCATTCTTTAGTATTTAACTCGGATTTATGTAACAATTCTACAAATCTTGTAACAGTATCATTTAAGTTCTCATGTGATTTTCCTCCTGCTGCATTTTTGTGTCCTCCACCTGCGAAGTTATCCTTAGCAAACTGATTAACAGAGAAATTCCCTACTGATCTAAAAGACATTTTTACACCATCTTCGCGTTCAATTAATATAGCTGCGAATACAATTCCGTCAATTGACAAACCATAATTAACCAGCCCCTCAGAATCACCTGTAGAATACTTGTATTTTTTTAGATCATCAGCACTCAAAGTAAAATATGCAGTCCTGTATTCTGGCAATACAACCAATCTCTCTGAAAGAGAATAGCCAATCAATCTGAGTTTGTCAACGGAATTGGAATCATAAATTAGCCGGCTGACTTTATTGACATCTGCACCTATACGTACCAAATTTGAGACAACTTCAAAAACTTTAGGTGTTGTTGACGGGTGTCTGAAAGAACCAGTGTCAGTCATGATCCCTGCGTAAAGACTTTCTGCTATGGGTTTGTCAATTAATTGCTGATCGCCAAGATCCGCTATGAGATCAAATATTAATTCAGTTGTAGCGGCCGCCTCAATAGACCATGACCTGTAGTCAGCAAAATCTTGAGGATCAAGGTGATGATCTATCAAGACTTTGGTTCCTGAAGAACCAGAAATTACATCCCCTAGTTCATCTATACGATTAAGGCTCGAAAAATCAAGACAAAAAACCAAATCAGCCTCATTGACTTTTTCATCACAAAACGCCTGATTTCCTTTATAAATTATAACTTCATCATTCCCCTTCATCCATTTTAAAAAATCAGGATAATCGGTGGGAGCAATTACAGTGACCTCATGATTCTTCTTTACAAGATAGCCGGCAAGCCCCAAAGATGAACCCAAAGCGTCCGCATCTGGTTTAGTGTGCATCACTATTACGCACTTCTTTGGAGTACTAATTAAATCTTTAAATTGTTTGAGATTTTGCATTTAGGGTAGGCCCAACTGGAGAAGGCTCAAAAAATGGAAATGCAAAAGTGTTATGTTTTTAGAAAATTACAAAAGGAGATTCAAATTCAGTCACATTGCAATTGCATAGTTCACAAAGGACTTACAATAAATTCTTGTATTTTTCCGACCGTTTTATCTTAATATCACATAAATCCTCTAACATCAAATGTCAGGCAACACAACATTTACCATGGTCAAGCCAGATGCTTTTGCTGAAGGTAATGCAGGCACCATTATAAAGATAATTGAAGAAGCAGGTTTTAGAATCAAGGCTATGAAACTAACCCGGCTATCCGAAAGAAAAGCAGGCCGGTTTTATGCGGTGCACAAAGAACGGCCATTTTTTCAGGACCTTTGTGAGTATATGAGTTCAGGGTCCATTGTTGCAATTATTCTGGAAAAGGAAAATGCTATTGAGGACTTCCGCAAATTAATTGGATCTACTGACCCAACACAGGCAGCAGAGGGTACTATTAGAAGAATCTTCGCTAAATCAATAGAGGCTAATGCGATTCATGGGTCTGATTCAGACGAAAATGCTCAAATTGAAGGTAATTTCTTCTTCTCGGAATTAGAAAAATTCTATTTGGACTAGGCGTTTAAGCCACCTGTTCTTCATTTTCGCGAGATTCAATCCAGAAGTTATTGAATCCGAGGCCAATGTTGATTGTAATCTCTTCGGATTGTAGCAGCTCCAAAATCGCCAAAAAATTATAAATGACGGCAAATTTGGAAGGCATCATTTTTATGATCTCTACAAATGATGCCTTTTTGTTTTTTTGAAGTTTATCTAATAGAAAGACTTTCTGATTACTTATAGTATAGGGATATTGTACTACTTGGTGTGCCGGTTTGTTTTTTTCGATTTCGTAACGATCGAGAACTTTCTGATAGACTTTTAATAATTTATATAAGTCAAGGTTCTGCAATTCAGCGTCGACATTCACACTTTCAGATAAAGATCGCACCTCCTTCACCAAATTACCCCTGCTTTCCATCTGCTGCCTACTCTGCTCCAGCCCTGAAATTTGCCCAAGTACTTCCTTGTACCTTTTGTATTCTAATAAATGTTTCACTAACTCCTCCCTAGGGTCTATTTCGTTGCCTTCTTGGTCAAGCTGCAGTCTCGGTAATAACATTTTAGCCTTTATTCTCATCAACTTGGCGGCCACTAAAATAAACTCGCTAGCCACTTCTATATTCATGTGCTCCAGGTGGTGCAAGTAGTTAAGAAAATCCTTGGTTATGTTGGCAATTGGTATATCGTAAACATCTAACTCATCTCTCTCTATGAAAAAGAGAAGAAGGTCAAATGGGCCTTCGAACAAAGGGAGTTTTATTTCGAAATTGCCGGTGCCATTGGACATTTCTCAAATATAGTTTTCACTTTAGTGATAGAACCATGATATCCAAAAAATATTTAGATTTGAACCTGCCCCAGGATAATTACTGTTACTTTTGAACCATTCTCTTTTATCAAGGGTTATTCAATAGGAACATCTTATGCTGATCACACCCGGCCCTCGTCTAACATCCATAAATACTCCAGAGAATCTGAGAAAATTCGATGAGACCCAATTAGTTCAAATTTGTGATGAGTTACGTCAGTATATCATTGATGTTGTTTCCGTTTATGGCGGCCATTTTGGAGCAAGCCTAGGAGTGACTGAGTTATCAGTTGCATTACATTATGCATTCAATACCCCAATTGACCAACTGGTTTGGGATGTAGGACATCAGGCATATGGCCACAAAATATTGACTGGAAGGAAAGACAAATTCCATACAAACAGAGTGTACAAAGGTCTTTCTGGATTTCCAAAAAGGCAAGAAAGTGAATATGACACATTTGGTGTCGGTCATTCGAGTACTTCTATCTCAGCAGCACTTGGGATGGCCATGGCAAACGAATATAAAGGGGATGATCGTCAGCATATCGCAGTAATTGGCGATGGAGCAATGACTGGTGGGATAGCTTTTGAAGCAATGAACAACGCAGGGGTTAGCGACAGCAACCTTCTAATTGTTCTTAATGACAATTGCATGTCAATTGATCCCAATGTAGGAGCATTGAAGGATTATCTGACCGACATTACCACCTCTAAGACCTATAATAAGGTAAGAGATGAAATATGGAATGTTCTCGGCAAATTCAGCACATTCGGTTCTAATCCAAGAGATATAGTTGCCAAAATTGAAAATAGTGTCAAGACGTTCCTACTCAAGCAAAGTAATTTATTTGAATCACTTAATTTGAGGTATTTCGGCCCTGTCGATGGTCATGACGTCAATCACCTGGTTGAAATCTTCAGAGACCTCAAAAACATTCCGGGCCCAAAGATTCTTCATTGTGTGACTGTAAAAGGAAAGGGCTATCCTGAAGCTGAGAAAGATCAAACCAAATGGCATGCTCCAGGAAAGTTTGACAAAATCACGGGGGTAATTCATAAAAAGGAGCACGATACGCCTCAGGCTCCTAAATATCAAGATGTCTTTGGACATACAATTGTAGAATTAGCCGAAAAGAATGAAAAAATTGTTGGCGTTACTCCCGCGATGCCTTCAGGATCTTCAATGAATATAATGATGAAAGTTATGCCCGATCGAGCTTTTGATGTGGGCATTGCTGAACAACATGCGGTAACTTTTTCTGCTGGAATGGCCACACAAGGTATAGTTCCCTTCTGCAATATCTATAGTTCCTTTATGCAAAGGGCGTATGACCAGGTAATTCATGATGTGTGTATACAAGACCTGCATGTCATTTTTTGTCTTGACAGGGCCGGATTTGCAGGCACTGACGGACCTACACACCACGGTTGCTATGACATTGCTTATATGAGGTGTCTACCTAATATGGTAGTTGCGTCTCCGATGAATGAGGAAGAATTACGTGATTTAATGTATTCGTCCCAGTTGACAAAGAATAGCGGCCCAATTACCATTCGATATCCGCGAGGAGAAGGTGTAATGCCTGATTGGAAAACTCCTATGAAAGAAATTGAGATTGGAAAAGGAAGATTAATTAATGAAGGGGCTGATATGGCCTTTCTAACCATTGGTCATATTGGAAACTATGCAATCGAAGCTTGTGAGCAACTTGCAATTGACGATATAAGCGTTGGGCACTATGATATGAGGTTTGCCAAACCCCTGGATGAAGCATTACTTCATGAGGTATTCTCAAAATTTGACCACATTATTACAATTGAAGACGGCAGCCTTATGGGTGGTTTTGGCAGTGCCATTCTGGAATTTATGGTCGATCACAATTATAAATCAAGTGTCAAACGACTCGGAATTCCTGATCGAATAGTAGCGCACGGGACTCAACTGGAGTTGCAAAAAGAATGTGGATTTGATGTTACTGGGATCATTTCAGCCGCAAGATCAGTTCTCGAAAAGGCCCATTATTAGTTGTCCACAGCACTTAAGGCAAATGCAAGACTTCAAAACCAGTTTCTTTAACGATGTATACGAGGTTGTTCGTTTAATCCCCACAGGCCGGGTTACGAGTTATGGAGCAATTGCTCAATATTTAGGAACTAAAGGCAGGGCAAGAATGGTTGGCTGGGCAATGCATGGAGCAACAGCAATCAACGACCTCCCTGCCCATAGAGTGGTTAATAGTCAGGGGCTTCTTTCTGGTAAAATTCATTTCGGAGGAAACAGGATGCAGGAACTACTCGAAGAAGAAAATATTAAAGTGGTCAACGACAAAATACAAGATTTTCAAGAAGTGTACTGGAACCCAATGAGTGAGCTTGCTTTATAATAATTTTGAGACGAACTCACCTTCAATTAAGCAGTTTTTCACTCAAATATTTACCAATTTGCCTGATATTCAATTTTTTGTGAAACTTTATCATAAAGGATCCAGCCCCACTAACCCAGACCTCAAAATCACTATCCCCATCAAAAAAAGACCCGGCGGTTTCAATAGAGCATGATGAAATTTTTGAATATGGAAATGATCGGAATTTCTTTTTCTTGCCAGTTACACCTTGAACATCCAGGGCTGGGATTCTTTTATTGGTAAACTACACTTTGTCTCTGATATGTGTATAGGCTAGGTCAATTACCTCTCCTTCAACCAGAATGTCTTTAATAATGTCGAGGCTCTTACCTGGAGACTCTTCAGTAGTGTCACACTAAAGCTGATTAATAAGTCCATCCTTTTGATCGTTTATGAGGTAATTATTATATGACATAACAATCAGATAGCAATATAAAGGGAAAACTGGTGGCATGAATTGTGAGGCCGATTACAAATAGATAGGTCCACCAATCCAGTAATCAATTAGATTTATTTAGATTTATTGAATTGCGTGTTGCTATAGTTGCCAATAATTTTCAAGTTTGCCGCCTTTAAACAAATGGATATGATGCCGAAAGTAAACCCCACTCAAACGCCTGCATGGCGAAAATTAAAAGCCCATAAGGTTGAAATTGAAAGCCTAAGAATGAGCACTCTTTTCAGAGAAAATTCAGGAAGGTTTGCAAAGTACTCTTTAGAGTTTGAGGAAATGCTGGTTGATTTTTCAAAAAACCTTATAACTGATGAAACGCTAAACCTTCTCGCTCAATTGGCAATGGAAGTCAAACTGGATGAGGCGAAGGAAGAAATGTTTTCTGGAGCCGTAATTAACGGAACAGAAAAAAGAGCGGTACTCCATACAGCACTGCGCAATCGATCTAATAACCCAATCAAGGCAAATGATGCTGATGTTATGCCGGGCATTAATGGGGTTCTGGATAAAATGAAAGTGTTCACTGAACGTTTACATTCAGATCAGTGGAAAGGATATACCGGGAAAAAGATTACGGATATAATCAATATAGGAATCGGCGGTTCGAATCTCGGCCCAAAAATGGTCGTTGAGAGTCTTAAGCCCTATGCTGACAAAGGAATCACCCCTCACTTTGTTTCAAATGTCGATGGTAGCAACATACTTGAAGCCCTCGATTCTGTAGATCACCAATCCACTCTGTTCGTGATCTCCTCGAAAACGTTCACAACGCAAGAGACTATGACCAATGCTCAAACTGCAAGAGATTGGTTTGTACAGCATGCCCAATCTGAAGAAGCAGTTGGCAAACATTTTGTCGCCGTTTCCACCAATTCTAAAAAAGTAAAAGAGTTCGGGATAGACCCCGACAACATGTTCGTATTCTGGGATTGGGTTGGGGGTCGATACTCTCTTTGGTCAGCCATTGGTTTATCTATAGCCTGTTGTATCGGGTATGACAATTTTGAAAAATTACTTGAGGGTGCTCATGCAATGGATATTCACTTCCAAAAGGCTTCTACAAAGAAAAATATACCTACTATTCTGGCCTTATTAGGTGTCTGGTATAACAACTTTTTCGATGCAAATACTCATGCCATTTTACCTTATGATCACTATATGCAAAATTTCCCAGCCTACTTCCAACAAGGGGATATGGAGAGCAATGGAAAGCATGTAGATAGAAATGGAAACAAAGTTGACTACCAAACCGGTCCTATTATTTGGGGTGAACCAGGAACTGACGGTCAGCATGCATTTTATCAATTAATTCACCAGGGGACCAAGCTTGTTCCTTGCGATTTTATCGCAGCAGCTAATAATCAGAACCCAACAGGAAACCATCATGAAAAACTGCTGGCAAATTTCTTTGCTCAAACAGAGGCCCTAATGCAGGGCAAGTCAAAATTAGAAGTCCGTACTGAATTAGAAAAATCAAATAAGAGTACTGAAGAAATTGATGAACTCATACCTTTTAAAGTCTTTGAGGGTAATCGACCAACCAATTCAATATTAGTTAAAAAATTAACACCCCATACCCTTGGAGCCTTAATAGCAATGTATGAACACAAAATTTTCGTACAAGGAGTGATATGGAATATTTACAGTTTTGATCAATGGGGAGTAGAGCTTGGTAAGCAGTTAGCGAACAATATTTTACCCGAATTAAACAATGACCAGCTGATTAGCTCACATGACAGCTCTACTAACGGGCTAATAAATGCATACAAAAAATTTAGAAATGAAAGGTGAGAATGCTGTAGTACCAAGTGACATAATCAGATCTAGACGATCGGTATTTCCAGCACAGTATACCGATCGTGAGATAGGCGATGACATCATCAAAGAAATGTTGGAAAATGCCCATTGGGTGCCAAGCCACAAAATCACCCAACCATGGAGATTTAAAGTCTTAAAAGGTGAGGCCAGGGGAAGACTGGGCGATTTTATGGCCGCCAAATACAAAGAAGAATTTGGCGGCGAAAAGTTCCTTGATAAGAAATATCAGAAACTAAAATCTAATCATAGAAAGGCTGCTGCTATCATTTTGACCTGCACAAAGGGACCCTGACCAGCAATTGCCAGAGTGGGAGGAAATCACCGCGGTGGCGGCTGTTCAGAACATGTGGTTGACCTGCCATGCATTGGGTGTTGGTGCTTATTGGAGTTCTCCTCCACTCATAAGTCATATGAACGAGTTCATTGAAATGGTCGAAGGTGAATCATGTATGGGTATTTTTTACATGGGTCACCGCAGTGAAGATCAATCTCTACCCAAGAGAGACCTCATTCATGGCAAAGTTGAGTGGATTATTGACTAAACACTTTTTCAATAAGTCGGTGGTTCTGACCCGGGTTTTTCCAAATATTGGACTCCTCAATTGCAATCAAACTAAAGAGGCCATCAATACTCTTGTCAGTTACATGCTGGTCAAAGTGAGGCTCTTTTTTCTCGACCATTGGCACCTTATTGTAGGCCGTAACGAGCTCTTTATAGTACTTAGTTGCATTCACTTCGTCCAAAGATCGTTTTTGATAATGGGATTGCATTTGCTGAATAGCTGAGTTGAGATTGTCCTATCAAGATATTGAATTGCTGCATCATTTGCCCCTTTCAATATTCCCCAGGCATCTTTGGTGGTCATTGATTTAATGACAGAAACGAAAATCGGTTTGGCTTCTTTAGCTGCTAATTCTGCTGCTCTGTTCACTGAGACAATAAATCTGTCTACTTGCTTACTCATGCCTATCTGACGAAGTTTTTTTCGACCTTTTGGGCATCGGGAGGGAATAATATCCTGATAAGTGGGTTTTTGAAAAAACCATCCTCTTTAGAAGCCTGATCTGTTCCTTTACCTGTGCCTTTCACAAGGGCTTCTTTGAGCCCTTTCAGTAGAAAAGCTTATCTCCGCCCCCAGGGGCTTTATTGACTGATTTCTTTAGCTTTCCAAGTTGAGCTTCGCTTGAAAAACTCAAAAAAACTAAAAGCGCAGTGGTTATCAAAAATCTCATAATTATGCTTTGTCTTATAAACACATTCAGTAATAAAACCCTGCCGATTAAAGTTTCGTCACAAGTTATATCGTACCTGCAGTTTTAAATCTGTCTTGTGGTTGCCGTTTATTTTATCTAAACCAGAGCCAATTTCGCCCGAATCCTGCCGGGTTGTTCTTGACAATCGTGCCCAAAAGGTAAGTCTATTATTCAACGTGTATTGAAGTAATAGGTAATTTCTTATCCCCACACCGCTATAAGCAGGAATGGAAAACGCATAAAGAACGTCTTTCTCGTAGGCAAATTGTCTGTTTTCGAAATCATCTCCATCAAACAACGCAAATCTTGTGCCCAGTTTAATCTTGCGAATTTTAAAATTAAAATCTTGGATTATTGCAAAACCCCCTGTTTTAACCCCCTCAAAATTAAATTCACTCCATTGAAGTCTGGACTTCAAACTGATAATATCGTTCGGATGATAGTCGAGGTTGAGCAAATAGTTTCTTTTTATTCCTGTAGAAAGGGTTTTGAGGTTGTCATCTGATTTTGAATTTCGTTCTTTACTTTCTTTTCTGATTTGACCAAATAAATTAATGTTTGAAGCGGGTGAGTAGTTCAAACGAATAAGAAACTCATAACCCTCGGAGGGCCCTTCAGCACGAAATTTGAGCCATGGGAATTTGAACCGGTCATAGTACGCGGTAACATCAAATTTCTTCAGGGGTGAAATTTTGAGACCCCAGTAAATTCCATGCTCATTTATGTTTCTCGAGCTTTCTCCAAACGAATTCCCATAAAACGAATGGAAATTACGGTCATAATTTCTAAGTACAAGGCTAATTGCAATTCGATTTGAGAGACTGGCTACCAAACCTCCAACTGCTCCAATTCCTCCGGATTCCGAAACTGCAACTTCACCAAAAAAATTCAAATTTTGCCAGAGGAAATTTGAAAAGAGGCTTCCTGTAAAATTTTGCCGGCCTCCAAACTCAAATCTATTGTAACTGACAGGCCTTTTGGCTATTGGGACATTATAGCGAGTATTAACGACCGATAGTCCTAACGACGCATTTCTGTTCTCACTGCGGTAGGTTATGTTACCACCACTCACTTGCTCCCGAACTTGATCTTTATTAATTTGTTCTGTTTCGGTGCGATGTAATCCAGTGGCTTGAATAGATGATATGAAGTCGTCAAATTCTGTCACGGTAGTATCGTTTTGAACATTAGCATCAACAAATTGATGTGAGTAAAATCCAGTAAGATCGAAATGTCCAAGTGTATAGGTAGCGGCTCCTCCACGAAAAAATCCTGATTCCAGGACTGAAGAATAGGGTCGAATTCCAGTGCTACTTCTCCTGACGGTTGTGATTGTTTCAGACCCCTTCCCAAGATTGAAACCAGCTCCTAATAAAAGTCCCTGACCAAATTGAATTTGATAATCTCCCAATGCAAGTGATTTCAAATTACCCTGATTCTCAATTATTACATGATAACTCAGAAAATCAGGCCCATAACGTTTTAGCGTATTATTGAAACTAATCTGCTCCCCTGCGTCCTTCTCCATTGTAAACCCTATACTAAAATCTTTTGATTTACTGGTTCTGAATCTTGAATAGACCTTGTTTCGGTCTCCTGAATATTTGGGAGTTAAACTACTCGTTGAATCAATCTCATCCAGGATAAATCCTTCTGATTCTTCAAATGTTCTTTCCATTCGAATCAGCAAAAATTTATTCTTTTCCTCAACAATCCGCTGAAGTAATGGCCGGGTATCCGATTTCTTTTCTTCAACCGTGACAAATGGCCGTAACCTTCTAATTAATGCTAAGTCAAATCCTGGAATGGCCTGGAGCTCATAGATCGAAATCAACTGCCCCTTGTTCGCTCTATAATCAAGAAGGTTATTTACTTGATCCGGAGCTAATATAAACAGGCTAACTAAATCGTCGACAGTGGCAGTATTTAGATCAAGGGGACTGGTATATAATTGCAAAAGAGATTCATAAAGATCCTCATAGTTTAGATCTTCATCCTGCACCTGAAAAAACTCTTCAGCAAAGGACTGGAGATCAAACTGAGAGGCGTCTTGTCCGAGGGCAGGAAATTGTACAACTCCTAGTATAAGTGTTAAAATAATTTTCACCGTTTCATGCCTATTAAATAAACCACTGACAATTCATGAATATCACCTGTGCTGGAATTATTGCTGAAAGCATAATCGACCAAGATTTTCTTAGGTCTAAATCCTAAACCGAAACTTGAATGAAATGGTTGAGTGTGAAAACCTGTCCGTGCATAGAATTCTTTATAGAATTTATATTCTATTCCAGTTTTGAACTGTTCCTCAAAATCAAGGTCCTTTTCAATCTCTACATTAATCATGAGTGTTTGAATCGGATTGTATGTAATGCCAGCTTTCATAATAGTTGGCAGGTTTTCATTTTCAAAATTGGAAACCTTTGCTTGATTAATATTAGATATATAGGCACCGAAGTACAGTTGGTCACCAAAAGAGACTATTCCACCAAAATCAAAGGACAATAAGCCTCTTGACCCCGCAGTTTCTATTTTATATTGTACATAATTGATCGAACTTCCTAACGATACAATACCGATCTTATCCGCGAAAGAGAGGCTAAGTTTTTGTTCACTGAAGAGGTCATCACCAAACCTATAAGCAGACATTCCAGTTACCCCAAAAGAAAGTGGTTTTATCAGTGCAGCACCAAATGCATTAAAAGCGGAAGTGTTATACCTGTTTTGATAAGTGAAAAGCACGGATGACGATCTTTCCTCACTAATACCAGCAACATTATTGAAAATTGCCCATTGATCTGAGATTGAGATTGAAGCCTCACCCAAAGCGGCCGATCTTGCACCCAAGTTGTAGTTACCGTTTTGACCAATGACGGTGTGCATTGTTAAGCAAAAAAAAAGGATCAAAACCACCAGAGAGTCAGTTCGGGTAATTTGCACCAATATCTCTTTAAGTATTTTATAGATAATTGTTTTAATATTCTAATTTAATAATTAAAACGTTATTTGACAATTTAATTTCCGCAACTACGAAAAGTTTAATGAAGTCCCTTCATACGCAATTAAGGCTTTTGATATTTCCATCGCCTATGGGTCCAAAGGTAGGTTTCCGGCTGTTCCACAATCGACTGCTCTACTTCTGAAATGAACTTTGGAAGAAGCTCAGGTGATTCAGAATATGGTGGTTCACCAATTGGAATTAATTCAATGCTGTAATATCCTCTTCTCAGTTTTTGCAATTTAGGATAAATAACAGGCAATTGGAATGTCTTAGCGTGATAGTCAATTGAAGTGTCAAAGACGGTATCCTGATTGAGGAATTTTGTCCAAAAGTGGTATTTACTAGAAACCTGATCCATAACCATACTGTACGCGGCAACTTCTTTATGCCCGTTCAAGTCATCAATTAACTGCTTATTCGAAATCAATTTTCCATTAAATCTTGTTCTCACGGCTATCATTAGTCTATTAAAGAACTCACTATTTAAAGGCCGGTAAACTGATGTAAATGCATAAGGTGTATGAGTTCTGCCTGACGTCACCATCCATTCCCAGTTAAATTGATGGCAGGCTGTAAGGAGCATGGATGTTTGATTTTCGAAATAACTCAATACGATTTCAAGGTTCTTTACTGTTACTCGTCTATTGAGTTCTTCTTTAGAAATAGATAGTAACTTAATCGATTCAATGATTAAATCTGCAAGATTGGAATAAAATCCGTTGAGTAATTTTTCAATCTCTTTCTCGGTTTTGGCTGGAAAAGAATTTCTTAAGTTATTCCTGGCTATATCAACTCTATATTTAAACCCATGCCTGATTACCACATATAATAAGTCGCTAAAGACATATAGAATAGAAAGAGGTAGCTTGGATAGGAACCTAAAGAAGAACATAGATTTAGGTTCTGCTATTTCTTGATCAATGGCTGATATTTGTCCGTATTACTTGGGTCCAATTTCACCAAGGTATTGTAGGTGTCCCTTCTGACAGACGGATTACCTTCTGAAAATATTTGGGTAATCTCATCGGTTTTAGCATCAAGAAAGGCAATAGTTAAGATAGAATTGGGCCTGGCCTGATTCACATCCTGAGTCTGCTTGAGCACGTTTGAAATCATTTTGCGGGCATCATCCGGCTTTTCTTCAAAAAGGTCTAAGCCCAATCTGTGATAGTCATATAAACCTTCACGAATAGGTCTCATTTGGATATTAATAAGATTCTCTGCCAACCAGTATCGATTCCTATTGCTATCAAATTGATCCCAGCCAGATCGACCGGATTGTTGAGCAACATTCACTAAACTCCAGGCCTTTTGAAAATATTGATCACCTCCGAGTTTGCCGAAAGTGTCATAGTCTAGGCCAATTATAGTATAGGCATAGAATGCCAACAGGGAGGTTATATTGTTTGTAAAGACATTATCGTCAAATTGTAAGGGCTGAGATTCATTGTATTCAAAGTCCCAATCGCGATCTGCAAAATTGAAAACAATACTTTCATAGTTTGTGCCATAAATTGGCCTGGCAGACACTATTTGCACAGTGGCATCGAAGATACCAACCGAAGGCATCTTTTTTACACTAATGGCTATGTTGCAATTAATGCGTTCATCTTGGGTATAGTTATCGTTCGTCCATTTCCTATTGTTCAGAAACTGAGCGAATGCCACTTCCATTTCTTTAAAAACTCCTCTCTCAGTAGATTCAACCCGGTCTGCGTTAACAAATATTGAACAATTCAATTCCTGACCAAATGAGGTAATAGAATTAATTGTTGCAATGAACAGAAAGAGCTTAATTTTCATAGCGCGTAAGAATGGCTTGTAAGATATCTTTTGCCACTTCCACTTTATCCTTTAACTCGAAATCCATAACAATATTATTTCTATCTATAATACTGACTTTATTTCTGGCTCCGGAGAATCCCGCACCTTCATCTTGCAATGAATTTAGAACAATCATGTCAAAGTTTTTCTTCTTCAACTTTTCTTCTGCATTTTGACGTTCATTTTCAGTTTCAAGCGCAAAACCCACATTGAACTGAGATGAGGTTTTAACTTTTCCCAATTCGGCTGCTATATCCGGATTTTTTACCAATCCAAGCACCATGCTATCGCCGGTCTTTTTAATTTTTTGATTGGCCATAACCTCTGGTCTATAATCAGCCACAGCTGCTGCAAGAATACTTATATCGGTCTGGGTATAATGTGCATTGCATACTTCAAGCATTTCTTCCGCTGAAGTCACTCTCTTTAATTCAACGTCTGGATGATCTATCTGCTGGGTCGACGGGCCGCTAACTAGTATTACGTTCGCTCCTAAATTAGCTGCTTCTTCCGCAATAGCATAGCCCATTTTGCCAGAAGAATGATTGCCAATAAATCTTACAGGATCGATTGCTTCAAGCGTCGGGCCGGCCGTAATTAAAACTTTTTTACCTTTTAAGGGTCCAGCTCGTTCAGTGAATGATTCCAAAAAGTTCATGATGTTTTCTGGTTCAACCATTCGTCCCTGGCCAATTAGCTTGCTAGCTAGTTCGCCATGTTCGGCATCAATAATGAGATTCCCATAGCTTGTTAATTTCTCTAAATTGGAAGTAGTTGCCGGATGTTTGTACATGTCAAGATCCATTGCAGGAGCTATAATTACCGGGCACCTAGCTGATAGATAAACAGCGGATAAAAGGTTATCACAAATTCCGGTTACAAATTTTGCAATGGTATTCGCAGAAATAGGTGCAATTAAAATGATATCAGCCCACAAGCCTAAATCCACATGATTATTCCATTCCCCACTTTCACTATGGGTAAAAGATGTCAGAACTGGATTCTTTGAAAGAGTAGATAATGTGAGGGGAGTAATAAAATCGCAAGCCGCAGAAGTCATGATAACCTTTACTTCCGCCCCCGATTTAATCAATAATCTTATCAGAAGTGCAGATTTATAAGCTGCAATACTACCGCATACTCCTAATAAAATTCTCTTCCCTCGTAACATGGGAGGTTGTTTATTCAGACTTTTCTGACTTATCAGATTCGTCGGCTTCTTCAGGGTACCTATACATTATTTTCCCCTCCACGAATTCTTCAATCGCTATTGCAGATGGTTTTGGCATTCGTTCATAGAACTTTGAAATTTCGATCTGCTCTCTGTTTTCAAAAACTTCTTCAAGATTATCAACGGAAGATGCGAATTCGGCAAGTTTTCCACTTAATTCTTCTTTGATGTTACTTGAAACTTGCCTTGCCCGTTTTGATATAATAGCTACAGTTTCATAAACATTTCCTGTTTCCTCTGCTATTTTTTGAACATCTCTTGTTACAATTGATGGTTGTGTAGCCATATCTATATTATATTAATCATTAAGGTTCAGCTAATTTAACTTTTTCAATTCGATCCGAAGATTTACCATATATTTCCTCCGCTTTCTTCAAAAAATGACTTTGAGGATATTCTTCCAAAAATTCGTAATAATCATCTACCACTTTTTGATATCTTTCTTCCTGCCTTCTCTGTGTACTATTTCTAGCGTAATTATACTGAGTTTCGAGTTTCAGGTAGAAAATCTCCTCATTCAAAAAAGAGTCGGGAAAATCTTTCTTGAAATTCTCAAAAGAAATTACTGCAGCAGAATAAAGTTTGAGCTTCTCATATTGTTTGGCACTCCAATAAGCTTTCTGTTCCAACTTCACCTGAAGTTGGTCAATAATCTCGGTAGATCTTTCTGCGTACTCACTATACGGATATTTATTGATAAAATTCTGCATATAGGTGACCGCTTCGTACGTCGGCGTTTGATCTAGATTATAGTCAGGTGACTGCAAGTAAAGTGAATAGGCATGCATAAAGGTTGCCTCCATAGCAAACTCACTCCTTGCATAAATTGTCGCAAAATTATTGAAGAAGTGAGCACTAAGAATATACTGTTTCTGGTGATAATATGAATAGGCGTTATAAAATTGGGCTATTTCGGCTTGCTCTGTCCCCCTGATTAATGGTAGCACCTCTTCAAATAGGACACTAGCCCTGTAGTAGTCCTTCTCATTATAGTAGGCCATCGCACCATTAAATTTTTTCTCCCAGTCATCACTTTTTTGCAGTCTTCTAAGTTTACTGCACGAAAAAACCATTGGCAAAGCCAAAACAAGTGTCAAATACCGGAAATTCTTCGGTTTTCGCATGAGGGTTGCAAATATAGTAGTATGTAAAATTATGGCCAAAGTTCAATTAATGAACAATGGATCTTGAACAGATGTACAATGCAAAAAGGGTGATGAGGGTTCTACTTTTTAATAATTAATTTTTTAGTCACCTTGTTTTCACCGTCGGTATAAAGCGTGTAGAAGTAAACACCTTCTTTTAAATCTTGGGTATCAATTTTCAAAATCTTTTCAAAAGGATTTAAGGGATAATCTTTGGTCATAGTCCCCAACAGGTCATGGACGATGATTTTGGCTTTCGTATCTTGTAAGAAGACAGAATAGTTAAGAATGGCCACATTAGAAGCCGGATTTGGATAAATGTTTTGAACTACTAAAGCTGGATGGCTGTAAAACTGCTCTGCACCTCCAATTTGCCCGTTATTGTCCTGACCTCCTATCTCAAGAGATAGGAGCGCAATAAGTCCAACACTGGTTACAAATTTTGTCACAATACAATTCTTTAGCGGCTTTAGTGCAATTTTTGAGCCAAAAGTAGTTCTCCTTATGAAGTTAATCCTTTGAATAGCAAAAGGGTAACCTACGGATTCTAATGTTTTTAACATCTAATGCCAAATGACAAATATTCCATTAAAGTTGCCTTAAATATTTCTTAAAAGGAGGCTTTCATTGGAATCGTTGTTTTGCGTTCACCATGGAACAATAAGTGCATAGCCAGTCACTAACTTATTCTGCTCCAATTGCCGGAATGAGTAGAATTTCGCTCAATCTGATTTTTAACCATCACATTTACTTCCTTTTCGATTAAGGGGTCATCAGTTAACAGATTTAATGCGGCACTTCTAGCAGCTTGCAATATTTTACCATCATTGGCCAAATCTGCTATTAACAGGTCCAAGACTCCACTTTGCTGAGTCCCCGTCAGATCACCTGGTCCTCTCAATTTGAGATCCACATCCGCTATTTCAAACCCGTTATTGGTCCGAACCATGGTATCAATACGAATCCTCGCCTCTTTACTCAATTTGTAACTCGTCATCAAGACACAAAAACTCTGTTCAGTACCACGGCCTATTCGCCCTCTAAGTTGATGCAGTTGTGCCAAACCGAAACGTTCTGAGTTTTCAATTAACATAACCGATGCATTTGGGACATCAACTCCAACCTCGATAACAGTGGTGGCTACCATTATTTTGGTTTCACCTTTGACGAAGCGTTGCATTTCAAATTCCTTGTCTTCCGATTTCATCCTGCCATGTACAATACTTATTGGCAAACCCGGAAATGCGCGACTAATGCTTTCATAGCCATCCATTAGGTCTTTATAATCACTCTTCTCAGATTCTTCAATTAGCGGGTACACAATATAGACTTGCCGTCCAGTCTGTACTTGGTCTCGTATAAATCCGAAGACTTTCAACCGGGAGGAATCATAGTAATGATTGGTAATAATTGGTTTTCTCCCAGCAGGCAATTCATCAATAATAGAAATCTCTAAATCTCCGTATAGTGTCATGGCGAGTGTTCTGGGTATTGGGGTTGCTGTCATAACCAACACATGAGGGAAAGTACTTTCATTTTTATTCCAGAGTTTGGCCCTCTGAGCTACTCCAAACCGATGTTGCTCATCAATCACTGCCAGTCCCAATTGTTGAAATTTTACGATGTCTTCGAGTAGGGCATGTGTCCCAATTAATATATCTATTTCTCCATCGCGGAGAAGGCGGTGAATAACTTTCCTATCACTTTTTTTGGTCGAACCAGTCAATTTTGCAACTCTTAAACCCACCTTTTTGGCAAATGAATGCAGTCCTTTGTAGTGCTGTTCTGCTAGAATTTCAGTTGGTGCCATTAAAGCCGTTTGAGTTTTGCTTCCAATAGCAATTAACATGCAAATAAAGGCTACAATTGTCTTACCGCTACCTACATCTCCCTGCAAGAGCCTATTCATCTGCTTACCAGAACGAAAGTCCTTATAGATTTCCTTTATTACTCTCTTCTGTGCATTAGTTAAGTCAAATGGCAGGTGGTTATCGTAAAAATTCTTAACCAAAAAACTCTCTGTCATTACTAAACCCTCGTACTTGTCAATTCGAGTAAGCTTCTGTTTTATAAGTTTGAGTTGAACATAAAATAATTCTTCAAACTTCAACCTGAATTTGGCCTTATTCAATTGGTCATTGTCCTTTGGGAAGTGTATTTGGTCCATTGCTTCCTTTTTTTGGCAAAGGCCAAACTCATCTCTAAGACTAATTGGCAAAGTTTCAGCAATATAATTAACAGACTGAATCAGGAGCTCCTTTTGGAGTCTGGCAATTGATCGACTATCAAGATATTGATTTTTTAATCTCTCAGTGGAGTGATAAAGAGGCTGAAGTAACCCAGCCTTTGAGCTTCTTTCTGAAACGGGCTCAACCTCTGGATGTGCAATGTTCATGGTTCTCCCATATAAAGTGGGTTTGCCATAAACAACATAAGGTAGACCAGGTTTCAATTTGTCCAAAATCCATGAGATACCTTTAAACCAAACCAGCTCTATCTGCCCCGATTCATCATGTAATGTGCCAACTAATCGAACTTTTCTTCCCTTACCAATCTGACGAAAACTCTTAATAACCCCAATTGTCTGAACCATTTGGAGATCTGGGGTTAAATCAACCACCTTATAGAATCGAGAGCGATCCTCATATCTGAAAGGATAATGCTGTATTAAATCGCCATAAGTGAAAATGCCCAGCTCTTTGGTCAGAAGTTCTGATTTCTTGGGACCCACTCCTTTAAGAAACTCAATACGGGTATCGAAAAAATTAGGCATGCAAGCTGATTACTGAACTTATCGGAGACGCTTGTCTAAATATAAAGATTATAGGTTTTACATGATTATCTCCAACTCAGCGTATTTAACAAATGCATCATATCCTGTTTCATATATTCAATGACTGGTGCCAGGGAATCGTTTTGGGTAGCGGTCCTGAAATATAAAGCTCCTCGCAGGAAATGGTGTGTTGAATCTGTTACATAAAATTGAAATTGACTCGGTACCTGACCCTCCAATTCCGATACAATGGCCACATCACCGTTTGGAAGTTTAACATTTACCTCCTCTATTGAATAGGCTTTAACCTGGTGCTTGGCTGTTAGTCTGTATGAATCATCTTGATATTCCTGAAGAAGAGTTTCACGGCCATCTATTGGTTTGTAAGTTATCTGGATATTTGCACCCATTTCTGGATAAAATAAATCAATCCAATAACGTTCTGACATCCAAGAGCTGTCTTTCAAAATTTTGGAGTACACCGAATATTGGAAACTATATGGAAATGAATCCGGTAGTTGTAAAAATTTTGGTTCTGGAAGTACTAACCTGTTGAAGCCTTTTGGCTTTGGCACATAATCAGTCGTACAGGATAGTAGGCCATAAAGAAGCAAAATAGGGATCAATAAAGTTGTCCTATTATTCATTAGCCATGCTTCATATATACTCTAACTTTCTTTATTCTCTTTGGGTCAACAGATGCAATCGTAAAAATAAAACGATCATATTCAATGCTTTCCCCTGCAATTGGAAGTTTGGAATGGATTTCCAGCAGTAGCCCACTCAATGACTCACTTTCACCCTTTACTTGTTCAAATATTCCCGGCTCAGCCCCAACAATTTTAGAAAAGTCATTTAGAGACGTTTTACCTTCAAAAATATAGGTTTGCCGATCTACTTTTTTATAATCCTCTTCCTCATCATGTTCATCACTGATTTCACCTACTATCTCCTCAATAATATCCTCTAAAGTTACTAAACCCGAAGTTCCACCATACTCATCTACTACGATTGCCATGTGTACCTTCTTTTCTTGAAAGTCTTTAAAAAGAGAATCTATCTTTTTACTTTCGGGTACAAAATATCCTGGTCTAAGTAATTCTTGCCATTTGAATTTTTCATTCTTATCCGTATGCGGCAATACATCTTTAATGTATAATATACCTTCGATTTTATCCACGGTCTCTTTATAAACTGGAATACGTGAAAACCCTGTCTTGTTGATCATGTCCATCAACTCATGGAAATCAATCTCGTCATCAAAGGCAGTTATCTCCATTCTAGAATTCATAATTTGCCGAACGGTGAGTGTTCCAAAATTTACAATTCCTTTCAAGATGTCTTTTTGACTCTCCAAATCTTCATCCTCAGTTGTCAATTCAAGTGCTTGATTAAACTCATCCACCGAAACGTTATAAGATTTAATCCTCATCCTCTTTTCTATAATATCGCCAATCCCCAGTAACAGGATGGACAGTGGGCTGAATAAAGTGGTTGATGTTTTTAGCAGACTACTGGTCAATCGGGCAAAATTCAAGTTATTATAGTTCGCAAATACTTTTGGCATGAATTCACCAAACAATAGGATCGAAAGTGTAATCAGAACGGTTAAAGTGACAACTACATTACCTTCCTGATTTCTACTATCTGTCACCTCCCACGAGACATAAGTTGCAAAGGTGACAATTGCGATGTTAACAAGGTTGTTAAGAATAAGTATTGTAGCAAGTAGCTTTTGAGGCTTCTTCAATAAACCAATCACTTTCCTGTCTTGTGGGCTATTTGAACTACGACATTGACCAATGTCATTATGTGTGAGTGAAAAATAAGCGACCTCTGATCCTGATACAAGTGCGGACAATAAAAGGAAGGTCAACAGAATTATACTGCTGATAATGATAAATGCAGGACTTGCTGTTAGAATAAATAGTAGAGTCCCCGGCAAGGGATCATCGGTCATTTCCAAATTAGTTTTGATTAGAATGGAAGATCATCCACTTCACTATTATCACCTGAAGGAGTCTCCGAAGTAGCTGGAGTATTCGTAATAGGTTCGGCCACACTACTACTGTCACTTCCGGCATTTGAAACTCCCCCTGGGCTGTCAGAAGGTCTTCCCAATAATGTCATTTCCCTTCCAACCACTTCTGTAATATATTTCTTGACACCATCCTTATCATCATAAGACCTGGTAGTCAATTTACCTTCAATATAGACCTGAGAGCCTTTTTTAAGAAATTTTTCGCCTATTTCAGCAAGTGGGGTCCACAACACAACATTATGCCACTCTGTGTGAGTCACCTTTTCGCCCTCTTTATTTTTGTAGGTTTCACTGGTTGCGATAGAAAAATTAGCTACTGCCCTTCCACTTTCGAAATGACGTACTTCCGGATCTCGTCCCAAATTACCTACCAAGATTACTTTATTAACTCCTGCCATTCTTTTAAATTAAAATTAGTTAAATTAAAATTAGTTTTATCAAGTTATGTGATTTTTTCATCAGCTAAAAACCTGTCAATTAATCTCGGTTTTGGCATGTCCTCCAAACTGTTCTTTGGAACCAACTGAAGATCAAAGTTACTTTTTATAGTTCCTACAAAATTAAGATCATTTATCTCCATTGTATAAAACCGAGCATTAATTTGCTGGTGAGTTAAAATGTGCCTGTAGTCCTTTGAAACAGATGTCATTGTAATTTTATTGACAATTTGAGTGGAAAGTGCTGCCATCAGGTCTTCTTCCGACAATAATTGCCCTGCTTCTAAATTGTAAAAATCATATAAATCCTGCCAAATGTCTCTGGCCGAACGTTTGTGTATTAGAACGTCATTTTGTGATGAAAAAACCAAGTAATTGAAATAGCGCTTACGGACTTTGATTCGCTTAATATTAACGGGTAAGCTGTCTTGCTTATCATTTATAAAGGCATAGCAGTTGACATTAATAACACAATCCTGACACTTCGGATTTCTCGGCAAACACAGAATCGCACCATATTCCATCATTGCCTGATTGAAAATTTCCGGATCATTTTTTCCCATGAGTTTTTTGGCCCTTTCAAAAAATACTTTCTTATTTTTTTGGTCAGCAATATTTAATTCTATACCCAAAATTCTACTCAGCACCCTAAAGGCATTTCCGTCAATTGTTGGAACAGCTTCACCAAATGCAATGGATGCAATTGCTGCTGCTGTATAACATCCGACTCCTTTCAATTTTATTAGTTGTTCATAAGTATTTGGAAATATACCCGCCAAATCATTGGTTATATATTTTGCACAGTGATGAAGATTTCTAGCTCGAGTGTAATAACCCAATCCTTGCCATAATCGCAAAACATCCTCTTCATCTGCATCAGCGAGGTCTTTAACAGTTGGATACTGTGCTAAAAATTTCATGTAGTAGGGCAGGCCCTGATTTACCCTTGTCTGTTGCAGAATAATCTCCGATAACCATATTTTATATGGATCGTGCGTATACCTCCATGGCAATTCCCTCTTATACTGGAGGTACCAGTGCATCAGATCTGTAACGTAGTTATGTAGTGGAGGAGGCAACTATCTAATAATGATTAAGTTATACTTGCAAAGAAAGTCCGATTATTTCAGAAAATAATTTTTAAAGTACATGGCGTCTTTTAAATTTGTCCCGCCAAAAATATGACTAAGCAGTGCAATCTTAAATAATTAATTGTGACCAAGGCCGACATAATCAATGAAATAGCTGACAAGACTGGAATCGACAAGACAGATGTTCAAACAACAGTTGAAGCGTTTTTTACAGTAGTAAAGAATTCAATGGCAGATGGAGACAACATCTACGTTAGAGGGTTCGGCAGCTTTGTGCATAAAAAGAGGGCAAGAAAAATTGCCCGAAATATATCCAAAAATACTGCGATTGTTATTGAAGAGCATTTTATCCCATCTTTCAAACCCTCGAAAGTATTCGTTGAAAAAATCAAAGGGAGCAAGAAGGTCAATTCTTAGCTATTGATTTTATGCAACCGCAACAAATTATCATTTCAGTTATTGCCGTGTTTGTAATTATAGGTCTATACCAACTTCCAAAAGTTGTTGTTGATAATGATGAAGATACTGGCTTGACCCAGGACCAACGTCAAGCGCACAACATGGAGCTATCTGACTCAGTAGCTAACATAATAGATCAATTTCGTAATAATTTAGTACGCTCAAATAGTCTGCAAAAAAGTTCTACCTTTGCAGACTCTTTAGCGAGAACGTTCCTTATTTACAATCAATTAGACAGTGCTGTTAAGTACGCAGAGTATATTCTTGAACTAGATACAACTGGACTTGCTGAAATGGCAGGGGATATATATTACAGGGCCTTCGGTTTGGTCAACGACGGAACTACTGCGGAAAAGTATGGTTCACGTGCGAGAGAAATTTACTCTCAAATGGATTCAGGTATTGACAGACCTGATTTAGCAGCCAGAGCAGCAATGACTCAAGTTACTGGAAACAACCCAATGGTGGGCATTCTCAAACTAAGAGAGTTAGCCGAGGAAGACCCTGGCAGCGTGGAAGCACAATACAACCTAGGCTTGTTAAGCATTCAATCTGGACAGTTTGAAAAGGCTATTGATCGATTTATAAAAGTCACGGAGCTGGACCCCACGAACGCAGAGGGGTATTTCTACTTGGGAGTTAGTTACCTGGAAATGGGGAATGATAAGAAAGCGAAGGAGAACTTTAGTTATGTAGCTAAGGAGGGTAATGATCCTGCAATCATCAAATTGCTGGAAGATTACCTGAAAAAGATAAATTAAAAGAATTGTAGAACCATTAAAAAAGAATTGTAGTTATGCCTTGTGGTAAAAAAAGAAAAAGACACAAGATCGCTACCCATAAAAGGAAAAAGAGACTTAGAAAAAACAGGCACAAGAAGAAGTAGTCTGTGATATTAATCTTTATTTAACCTTTTAACCCAAATAATTTTGAGTAGCGAATTAATCATTAATTCAACTCAGGATGGATGTAGGATCGCTTTACTAAAGGAGAAAAAATTACTTGAGTTTCATGATGAAGACAACCGAAGGAATTTTAATGTCGGTGATGTTTATCTTGGAACGGTCAGGAAAATTGCTCAGGGCCTGAATGCCGCATTTGTAGATATCGGGTATGAAAAAGATGCCTTTCTGCACTATTTGGATTTAGGACCACAGGTTCAGTCGCTTAATAAGTTTGTTAAGCTTCACCTTAATAATAGAAATGTAAGTCCGAAACTGGCCAGGTTCCGCGTGGAGCCAGACATTGACAAACTTGGCAAAATGACCCATGTTTTAAGTAGGAACAAACAGATCATTGTTCAGGTAGTAAAAGAACCAATCTCCACAAAAGGACCGAGACTCTCCTGTGAGTTGTCAATTGCAGGCAGGTATCTTGTGCTGGTACCATTTTCTAACGCTGTTAGTGTATCAAAAAAGATTTCTAATAGTGATGAGCGAAAACGCCTTCTTAGGCTTGTTTCCTCAATCAAGCCTGAAGGATTCGGAGTTATAATCCGTACCGTTGCTGAAAATAAAGAAGTTGCCGAGTTGGACAGAGACCTTCGGGGTTCCGTAAGTAAATGGGAAGAGGGTATTAAAAATCTAAGGAGGGCAAAACCCAACGATAAAATTATCGGGGAAATGGACCGGACTTCTGCGGTCCTAAGAGATGTCCTCAATGAGACTTTTGACAATATCGTGGTTGATGATAAGGCACTCTATCAAGAGGTCAAATCATTCATACAACAAATCGCTCCAGAGAAGGAAAAGATTGTCAAAATTCATAACAGCACGACCAAAATTTTCGAGCACTACAACGTTGAAAAGCAATTAAAAACGTCTTTTGGAACTTCCGTAAGTGTAGCAGGCGGTGGTTATTTGATTATAGAGCACACTGAAGCTCTACATGTGATTGATGTTAACAGCGGTAATAAATCCAATGCTGAATCCAACCAAGAGGACACAGCAATGATGGTAAATACTGAGGCCACTAAAGAAATAGCCAGGCAGTTGCGATTGCGTGATATGGGAGGCATTATTGTCATTGACTTCATTGACATGAAGAAAAGAGACAATAAAAAGAAAATCTATGATGAGATGAAGAGGGAGATGAAGGACGACAGGTCCAAATTCACCATTCTTCCATTAACCAAGTTCGGATTAATGCAAATAACGCGTCAGCGTGTCAGGCCAGAACTTAATATTGCTACAGGTGAAAAGTGCCCTACATGTAATGGGACAGGAAAGATTACTGCTTCAGTTCTTATTGCTGATCAAATCGAGAAAAATGTGGAGTATTTACTGGGTAAGCAAAATGAAAAATCTCTTACTCTTTTACTTCATCCTTACCTTTATGCATATTTCAAGACAGGTGTAATATCCAGGAGGCAGAAATGGTTCCTTCAATATTTTAAATGGGTTAAAATAATTGAAGATTCTTCTCTTGCGCTTACCGAATTTCATTTTATCAATTCAGTGGGGGAAGAAATTGAGGTCTAATTAGTAATTTAAAATCTTACACCAATCTCAATACCAATAAGGTCATTGTTGATTTTCAAATCTGCATCGGAGTCTATTGACTCTTTAACAGAATTAATAAGACCTCTATAATAGACTAACCCTCCGTAGATAATAGTGTCAGGTCCGATTGACAATTCCGCTCCAGTGCCCAAATTAAATGAAACATCAATAGGTCGGAATTTTCGAACAATAACAGGATCCCGCTCATTTGACTCTTCAAACACCTTGATCTCCGGGGCAAAACCAGTTGTGAAATAGATTTTTAAACCCGGTGTTATTTCATTCGTACTGAATCTCACAAGTAATGGTATTTGAAGATATTGTAATCTATAACTTTCTCTACCACTAAAACTCCCTGAAGACCCTTGGTATTTAATGGATGCTGTTTTTGGAGCATAACCAACTCCAGAACTGAAAGTGACATTATCTTTGATTGGAAGATCAACAGTCAAACCAAACAACGGTCGAACTAAATTACTGTTCCTACTAATCGACAGCGTATCTGAAACGTCTCGTACCCTGGCAGTTGAGACAGCACCACCCAATTTAATTCCGATCTTGATTTGTGAATGCCCTGAATAAAATGTAAGGAGAAAGAGAGGCAGAAGAATAATTTTTTTCATGCTCCTCAAAATAAAAAAATAGTTTTGTCATTTAATAATCGAGACATAATAGATATGAGAAGAGTTAGTTTGACGGTGTTAGTATTTTATACTTCGATAAGTTGTTCTTCAAATGAGCAGCACTGCTCACCTTCTCCTGATATCTCAAAGATAGAGGTTCATTTAGAAATAGATCGTCTAGAGCTAGAGTTGTTTCAACAACGATCCCCTGAAAACGTTCTTTCATTCTTGCATAAATATCCAACATTTACTAATCAATTCATAGACTCCTATGAATATCCGAGTGATACCATATTGGCAAATAGAACTTTCCAAATGATTACAAATAAATACATCACTGATACGCTGTATAAAGAGACAATGCAGACCTTTGGCAACTTCGACGAGTTGAAAGACCAATTCACTGAAACATTTAAAAGAATCAAGTATTACTACCCTGCTTTCAACGTTCCTAAAATACAAACGTCGGTAACTGGCTTTTACAAAGACCTATTGCTATCAGATTCCTTAATTATTATTGGTCTTGACCATTATCTTGGAAAATCAGCCACCTACCACCCACAGGACATTCCGCAATATATATTAGATCGGTATGAACCTGAGAATGTTGTCCCTATGGTGGTCTACTTTTTATCGGATAATTTTAATCACGTCGATTTTTCTAAGGAGACTTTGTTGCATGAAATGGTTGATTTTGGAAAGGCATACTTTTTTACCAAACAGATGGTTCCATGTGCCAGTGATGCTCAAATTGTAGGATATTCCCCTGAAGTACTGTCAGATGTAGTTGCCAGTCAGGAAACAATCTGGGCCAGTTTTATTCAGAATGAGTTAATCTATGAAACTGACCATGAGATCAAAGTGAAGTTTATTGGAGAACGGCCCAAGATTCCAGAAATAGGTTCGAAATGCCCCGGTCGCATAGCAGCCTGGCTGGGATATGAAATAGTGAAGTCATATATGAAGAATAATTCTGATGTGACGTTACCTGAACTGATGTCTAATGCTGATGCTACAGAGATATTTATGCAGTCAGGATATAAACCTCGGAATCAATAATTTCCAAATGATGTTCATTATTAAGCAGCTTCAAGAGCTTTTGAAAATGTAAATCCTTTGAATAGTACCTCTCAGCAATTTGACGAGAGTTATTTCGATACTTACAAAGTACTTCACGGTCCAATAAAAGGTGTCCTAGTGACCCAATGAATTCTTCCGGATATTCTGGGTCACAGGCAAATCTACACTCATTAGTTTCTATCAGTTCCTTCAGCCAACCTTCAAAATTTATTACAATCAATTTACCAGCGGCCAGCCCGTCAAATAATTTATTGGGACTACCCGTATTCAAAACCTCATAATTAGCAAATGAAACGTAAACGGCGTCTGAACCATCCAACAACTCCTTAACCTTGTTCTTACAACCATATGAGAGAAATTCAATGCTTTCAATTCCCGAATGATTTGACAAACACATTTTTTACAAATCCCATCTGTATTGGAGCTTCAGGCCAGAAATCTCCAACCTCAAAATAAAATGGAAGGCTAAGTATTCTCTTAAGACTCATAGCAATTAAACCAACAGTTAATGGTGTGGTCATGGCATATATGAGGTCTACATCTTTTATCGTCCTTGACAGTTTTACTGCCAAGAAATAAAATTTAATAAAGGAAAATATCCGTCCGATAAATCCAAGATGATTGTCGTAATAGACTGGCAGGTAGTGAACCTTTATTCCCTCGATAGATTTTAGCTTATACTTGCTAGCGTTATATGTCGTGATCATTTCAACATCATAACCGTTTTTGACCAACCCTGAGGCCAGGTAAAAAGAACGTGTTGAACCTCCCTCTTGAGGGTTTTAAAAAATTGATGGGTATATAGAATTTTCATCCTTGCTAGCAGGAAATTTAAGGTTACCTATGTCGCAATGAATTATTCCTCCAACTAAATAATTACAAGAAATTAATTGGAACTTTTTCGATAAACCCGATCAAAATATTGGCAGAAATGTGTGATTTCACATGCTTCACACTTTGGTCTTCTGGCCAAGCATACGTATCGACCATGTAGTATTAACCAATGGTGAGCTTTAGGAATAAATTCATTCAGAATATTTTTTACCAATTGTTTTTCAACTTCCAGAGGAGTTTTGGCATTGTGAGTGACCAGTCCTAACCTCTTGGAGACTCTGAAGACGTGGGTATCGACAGGCATGGTTGGCTGGTTGTCCAATGTTGAGGCAACCACATTTGCAGTTTTTCTGCCAACTCCGGGAATGCGTTGAAGCTGGTCAATGTCTAAAGGAACTTGAGAATCAAACTCATCCACCAATATCTTACCTAAACCTAATAGATGCCTGGTCTTATTATTAGGATATGAAATGGATTGAATATAGGGAAATAATTCATCAAAACTGGAGGAAGCCAAACGCTCTGGAGTGGGAAAATTCTCGAACAACTTGACCGTAACAATATTCACTCGCTTATCAGTACACTGAGCACTTAATACTACAGACACTAATAATTCGAACGGATTATTATAAGCAAGCTCCGTGGTTGCTTCAGGTTGTTTCTCAGAGAAGTGGTTTATAAACGCCTCGTACCTTTCCTTTTTACGCATGGATTATCTGATTCGACCATTTTACAAATATATAATGCATTATAGTACATCAAATTGCTATAAAACGGACAAGTGTTATTTGTAATAAGAAATAATTTTTATATCGATACATAACTACTGAAAAACCTGTTATCTTAATCTAAGACTAGTTTAACGTGAGTTCGAGGTAAGAGAGATCAGAAAGGCAGGAAAAGCTGTTTAGAATCTGTATAGTCGAGTTTGATTGCAGGTTTTTTCTCAGTGAAATTGGAAGGACTTCTTTGTCTTGAATGCTTCGACTTGAAATATGTTTTTGAGCTGGTCAACATATGGTTTCACAAATAGCTCTTTTACCAGGTAGCACAGCATCCATCATTGGTGTAATTGATGAAGATTTCACATTCGGTTTGAGCTTTGTGACCAGGTGAACACCCTGGAATCAACTCTCAGAAAAATAGCCTCGCCCTGCAACGGCCTTAGTCAGTGCTACCCTGATTAAAAGTTGCCAGAACCAATGAATAGGGTGTGAAGTAGAATATTTAAACCAACGAGTATTAGAAGTAATAGCATAGGCATTAATTACGAAATTATAACGCTAACCGGTCTAAGCCCTTTTGCATCAATCGTCCTGGTCATCAACTCATGCTGGTCATGTGGTCGAGGCTCTATTTCATAAACGACCGTACCACATCGTTCAGCAATTTGAGACATTGATACCTTTCCAATTGTTTCAAACGACCCAGGATGCTTCTGCCCACCAGTAGTTATCGCTGAACCATTGTCCAATAAAATCATTAAAATTTCAGCCTTGTGATGGAAGGCATCACAAATCGCACCCGTTGCTGAGTGAAAAAATGATGAGTCTCCTGCGTTTATTGCTCCCCGGACAATAGCCTTTTCACCGTTCAGTAATTTTTCATTTATCAAGGATGGCTTAGTTTTGTTCGCTTGAATTACCTAACCTCGTCAGGAATAGAATGAAGATTTTGATTTTAGGTTCCGGTGGCAGGGAGCACGCCCTTGCCTGGAAAATCAGTCAAAGCCCATTATGCAGCTCACTTTATCTTGCGCCAGGCAATGCGGGAACTTCTGACTTAGCAATTAATGTCGATCTTAATACCGAAGACTTTGATGAGGTCAAACAATTTGTATTGACCAATGGCATTGAACTTGTGGTAGTTGGACCAGAAGCACCTTTAGTAGCTGGCATTGTAGATTATTTCAACGACGATCAGAATCTTCGTGAGATTGCTATTATTGGTCCAGGGAAGGTTGGGGCAACCCTTGAAGGAAGTAAAGACTTTTCTAAGGATTTCATGGTCCGACATGGAGTGCCAACTGCCAGCTCCAGAACATTCGATAAAGCGACGCTTGACACAGGCCTGAAGTACCTTGAAACAATTAGGGCCCCATATGTTCTGAAGGCGGATGGCTTGGCCGCCGGCAAAGGGGTGATTATTTGTCAGGAACTGTCTGAAGCAAAATCTGAATTAACTCAAATGCTTGCCGGGAATAAATTCGGGGACGCCAGTAGTAAAGTAGTTATCGAGGATTTTCTGGAAGGAATTGAGCTCTCCGTTTTTGTCCTTACGGACGGTAAAAACTACAAGATTCTTCCAGAAGCCAAAGACTATAAAAGGATTGGAGAAAATGACGAAGGGCCTAATACCGGAGGTATGGGAGCAGTTAGTCCGGTCGACTTTGCTCATCCTGAGTTTCTTCAAAAAGTAGAAGAAAAGGTAGTAAAACCCACTATTCAGGGTCTTGAGCAAGATAATATTAACTACAAAGGCTTTATTTTTATTGGTTTGATGAATATGAATGGAGAGCCCTATGCAATTGAATATAATGTCAGGATGGGTGACCCTGAGACCCAGGTAGTAATGCCAAGAGTTCAATCTGATCTGGCAGAGTTGCTCATGGCAACATGGCAGGGCAATCTTGATCAATATACTGTAGAAATTGACCCCCGATACGCCTCCACTGTGGTGCTGATCTCCGGAGGTTATCCAAGAAGTTACAAAAAGGGACATGTTATTAAGGGCATTCCGAAAAGTACTGAACACACTATTGTATTTCATGCCGGAACTGCTGAAAATGAGGGCTCAATAGTCACAAGTGGGGGAAGAGTACTGGCAGTTACAGGTTTAGACAAAGATATAGTGTCCGCATTAGAGCGATCATATGAAGGTGTGAAAGGTATTACCTGGAAAGACATTAACTACCGGGGAGATATTGGACAAGATCTTATAAAACAGGGAAAACAAGTATAACGGAGAGCTCTTTTCCATGTAGTGACTTATTCTGGCAAAATAGATGAGCTAAATCAGGATTGATCGCTTTTTAGTTAAGATCTAAACAGATTACCTTTGCGCACACTTCAAAAACTCGTTTTGGCAAACAAAGAATTCTACTGGTCTGATAAAAGAGAACCCCATTTCAAAAGGAGAAAGGAAATCCTGGAAGGACATCCGGAAATAAAAGAATTATATGGAATAGACAAGGGATTGAAGTACAAAACTTTGGCACTTGTTATTTTTCAATTAGCGACTGCGCCATTTATCGCAGAACTCAACTGGTACTTCTATTGGCCAATTGCCTATTTCATTGGTGCTTCTGTAAGCCACACGATCTTTTTGGCTGTACATGAATTAAGCCACGATCTCGCCTTTAAGAAAAAAGTATATAACAATTGGCTCGCAATAATCGCAAATATTCCCATTGTTGCCCCATATGCGATTTCCTTCAAAACTTACCACCTGAAACATCATTGGGAACAGGGCACTGATAGGGATGACACGGATATTCCAAGTGAAACTGAAGCAAAGATATTTCGCGGTTATATTGGGAAATTGCTGTGGGCCATGAATCAAATTTTGTTTTATGCAGTACGGCCTGCTTTTGTTCGGCCCGTCAAGCTCGAAAAATGGCATTTTATAAATATTGCCTTTCAAATAATAGCCATCTCAATTTATACCTGTTTTACTGGCTTTGGGGCTATCCTGTATTTGTTGCTGTCAATTTTTCTGGCCGGAAGTTTACACCCACTCGCAGGGCATTTCATTTCAGAACACTATGTATTTAAAGAGGGTCAGGAAACCTACTCTTACTATGGACCACTGAACAAATTGGCATTGAATGTAGGGTATCACAATGAGCACCATGATTTTCCCAATATACCTGGCTCCAGACTTCCGATTTTGAAAAAACAGGCTCCTGAATTTTATGATCATTTATTCTCCCACAGTTCATGGGTGAACGTGATATTCCAGTTCATTGCGAATCCGTCAATTAATCTACATAGCCGGATAAAAAGAAATAGGTTATGAGTTATAGTGTGCTGCTGTCAACAACTGTGCATCCAAATTAGTCACGCACCTCTAGCAAGATTTTGACCTGAGAAATGATAATATTCAACCTCCCTCTTTATAAATACCGCGGCGGCCAAAATAAAACCGATACCAAGACCGTTGCAGGACGAGGCTATTTTTCTGAGAGTTGATTTCAAGGTGTTCATTAATTAAATTAACATGAGTTCGATATAAAAATAAGGTTTTTTTGACAGGAAAAAAGGCAGTATTACAAAGGCTCTAGTTTAGGTTTGCGTTGATATTATCATTTCATACCTACTGGCCAAGGAAACGTACCTTTGATAAGCTTTCACATCTTGAGCAGACATTTGGGCAAAATCTTTCAAGAATTGTTTGCTGCCCTTAAGGTTTTCTTTAATTCTGAACCAGTTGAGATATTGTTGCAGATATTTAGTGGATACACCCCAAAATTTATTGTCTATCCATTTCTTTAACCTGTGATGGGTGGAATTTACATGTTGGATATGGTAAACCCCATGTTTGACCCGTTGTTTCAAGTCAGAACGCAGAGGATGATGTTCTAAGTGGTTATCAATTGCAAATCCTTTGTAACTTACATGGGAGTCGGTACATAGAACTGTTTGTTCGGTGAGCCGCTCCCCAATGGCATTTTCTATGTCTGCTTTTTTCAACCTGCCAGCAGTAGCTACTGTTAAATCTACCTGGTCTTTTCGGTCCTGGGTAACAATAAGGGCTATATGTTCACCATTAACCCCTTTTTTAGCAGACTTCCCTCCACGTTTTCTTGGCTGGTGGTTTTGTTGTTCCTTCCCTTTTTCTGAATGCAAAAAGAATGTTTCATCACTTTCGGTTATTCCGGTAAACCCTGACTTCTCAGATTGCTCGATTGATGATAGTATCTTATGACGCCAATCAAAGGCAGTCTTTTTGTTAATACTCAGGGTTTCCTTGATTTTGTCAAGGCTCTTCTCTTCGACCATAAGCTTTAGGTAGGCATCTATTTTATCCTTGCGATGGAGCCCGTCCATCCATGTGCCTGAATATTCAGTGAAGCTACGCTTGCATGACTTGCATTTGTAACGATGGGCACCTTTGTCTTTTCCAAATTTCACATATCTGGTATGGGCGCAACACCCCTGTTTGTTGTCTAGAATCTTTCTGCGTACTTCCTGGCACTTGGGAACCCAGCTACTGGCTTGATCAACCTGTAGTAGTTCCTCTAGCAACCCTTGACGCTCACCAGCCGAAAGGCCTGCAAAATATGACTTTATTGCCGATTTTTCCATGATTTAAAGATAACAATAATAGCTATATTAAACTAGAGCCTTTATTTTTACTACGCCTTTTATCATTAGTGTGTTATGTTGGCCTTTTTCTTGAGTTACCGAATTTATGTATTGTTCAAAGCAATACTTTCTATATATCAACCAGCTCTCTATAAACTGATAAATAGCTTTGCGCCTGAATTCCCAAAGCATATTGTTCTAACACCTTATTTCTCGCGTTCAGCCCCATTTGCTCTCTAAGTGCATCATTCTCCAAAATGGTTTTAATCTTGTCGCTCAGATCTTGGGCATTTTCTGCTTCTGCCAAAAAACCTGTTTCTCCATCTATCACCATATCAGGAATCCCACCAATGTTAAACCCAACAACTGGAGTACCGCATGCCATTGATTCCAAAACTGTATTGGGTAAATTGTCCTCTCTAGAGGGGATGACGAACACATCAGCTGCCGCGAAGATATTTCTAAGGTAATCTTCTTGATCAATTTGTCCAGTATATAAGATATCTTGGGCGTGTGCGTTGGACTCACTTAATCCTACAGCGATCAATTGATATTTAGATCCTTTCAGCAGTCCCATCGCTTTAATTAGCAAGTCAGCACCTTTTCTTCTTTTAGTTACACTTTGACTGACAAAGAGAATAAGTTTCTTATCTAAATGAGAACCTAGTCTTTTTTTTTGATCAGCCCTATTAAATGGTCTAAAAATACTATGCGGAACTCCATATGGAATATGAAGCTTCCTTTTCATAGAAAAAATCTCGCTTTTTTCAATTTCAGCCTTAAGCCATTTAGAAGGAGCAACAACCGTTATCGATTGACGACACTTTTTAATAGAATCACTTTTTTTTATAGTCATCTCACCTTCCAAACTCCCGAAAGCATCTATATTATTATCCCTATCTGCCATATAATGGAATATCCCCAAAATAGGATTCATATCGTGCATCGTCCAGACCACCGGCTTGTCAACCTTTAAAAAGAACGAATCCCAATCTAGAAAATCACCAACCCAATGAAGGTTAATTATATCTGCCTCCTTATAATAAGGTGATTCCGTTACGTCAATAGGTGAACATGGGAAAGATATCCACTCGTAATCCCCTTTTATTTTTTTTGCCCTTCTACTTAATTTTTCTTGTTCATTAAGGCCAAATCCCGTTAGTTTTAGTTTTCTTTTAAAAAAAGAATCAGGATTCTTCTGAACATATTTACTTTCTTCAATGATGCGACCAGATTTTTTAAGAAAAAGAATTTTCGATTTTATTCCGTTTTCAAGTAACCCTTCGTGCAACCTAATAGCAGCGTTCGCCGCACCCCCTACATCGTAAGTGTTAAGATGAAGAATTTTCATTTGATAGCCTCAACAAAAATTGAATCGGGTTTTCTGATTTTGCCATCGATGGAATCCAAACCATACTCATTCCAGTTATCAATTTGACTTGAAAAAGCATTAACTATTTTAGTCTGCTTAAACCCTATTACTTCTAGTAAATTAGAAAGGGAATATTTATCATACATCCATTTATGGATCTCCCCACTCCTTCTAAATTTTATAAGATCAACATCATTCTTATCTTCAACAGAACAATTCTTTGCTAGAGATAATACTTTTTTATATGCTAACCGAAATGTATGTTTAAGATTGATCACATTGCTCAGTCCTTTATCAGACTCATGGACTCTTTCTTCAAATGACTTCCTGAATTTCTTGAATTCCATTCCCATCCTTTCCTCAATATACTGTGCATTTAGCAATTCCTTTTGTTTCCAAAAATTCAGCATTTCCCCACCCGACTCTTCTCTTACCGTTTGATCATATAATTCAATTACAGACCACTCATAATTAGCTTCATTTACTGGAGTTGAATGTGCTAAAACTGATTGTAGGTTTTTTAAATATTCTTTTGCAATCATTTCAAGATCAGGTACAGCTACCCGAATTATTCCGCCTGACTTCAATACTCGATAACATTCTTCCATGAAACTTACAGCTTCACTTTTTGAGAAATGTTCAAGAACATGCGAGTGATAAACTACACTAAAAAAATTATTTTGATAAGGTATACCTTGTAGTAAATTATGGGTAATTACATCTGGACTTTTTGATTTAAAATCCAGATTAACCCAACTCGTGTGATATTGTGAGCCACATCCGAGATTGAGAAAGTTTAACTTATTTCTTTCTGTAACCATAAATATTCAACTGATTGTCCATGCCCAGATAGTGATTCCTTTGTAAAAGTGGTTGATTCGATGTTACTCCTACATGTTCGATATAATATCTAAATCCAGCCTCTTCCAACAAAGCTAGAAGTATTGAAAGTTCTTGATCCTTTTTCAAGAAAGAATGAAACTCAACAAAAATATTTTTAACATTAGAAAGAAGGTCTGCACAGTCCGTCAATACTTTAATTTCAGCTCCTTCTATGTCAATTTTTAAAAAATCTACAGTCTCCTCCAAGTAATCCCTTAACCTAACTGTTTTGACTTTATAGGTACTATTAACGTCGGATATGTTCGAAATCCTGCCTCCGTCTGCACCTTCATGAAAAAAATCAAGCTCTACCTCTGAACTCCACAAAGCCTTGTTGATTAGTTCCACATCATTATACCCAAATTCATTCATGTTTTTATTTAGAGCACGGTAGGCGGCTATATCAGGCTCAAAAGCTATAATATTAGAGTTAGGATACTCTTTCTTGAAATATAGTGATGCTAGGCCTATATTCGCACCTGCATCAATAATAATCGGGCTATCTAAGGAAGTAAAAAAATTATAAATTTTTTTGCTGAATATTTCATCATATATAAATATGAATGATGCACTGTCAATATATTCAATTTTTGGCCCTAATATACTAGTGTAGCCCTTTTCAAATCTAGGGAGTTTCTTAATTCTGTTTAGTTCTCTATTTTGCTTGTATAAAGTTTTGCTTTTTTTTCTCAGTAAGGCCTTTATTCTCTCAGGTAAAACTTTAATCATATTTTTTTTAAACTCCCTTAATCTTTTGTAATTGTGCTCTGCAATATTTTTATTGAATTTTTGCATAATCATTAATGCTCTACGACTTTCGCTAATTTCAATTTTAGTAACCTCAATAAACTGAATCAGTGTTGTCCAATTATAATTATTGGAGGTATCACAGTTCTCCCCTTGACCGTCAAAACCAATATTATTAACTAAGCTCGGATAAGGATGAAGAGAATACCCATTATTTATAAAAATATTTGCATACCACTTTACGGCCCAAGTTTTTATCGATCCTTGAGCATTGGCTTTTAAATGAGCATAAAATGGGTAAGAATTTTTAATATTAAACCTTTCTATTTCTTTTTCATCAGTAATTTTTGCTAGTAAATCTGATGCATTAAAATTTGCCAGATTCCAGGATTCTTTCCAAGTTGCCCATCCCCAAGACGACGCTGTGTTATAAAAAAAAGTAGGTGGAAGTTTTTTTTTGACTGGAAACATATATCCAGAAATATGCATCACCTTATCCTCATTTTTGTAGATATTAAGAGCATCATTCATGAACTTCAAAAAGCCCTTTGAAGTTACCAAATCATCTTCCAGTACAATTATCTGCCCATGCTTGTTAACTATATTGGTCACTCCGTCGATAATGTTTTCAGCTAATCCCCAATTCCTTTTTCGAATTATAAGTTCCTGTTCTCCACACCATTTTCTAGATTTTACTATCTTTTTGACTTCCTCTATTTTCTTAACATCTTTCTCAGAAGCTCCTTCTTTTGCTCCATCGGCATAAATATATAAAATTGACTCCTTAGCTAAGTCATTTTTTTCAAGGGCTTCTAGCGTTTGCTGTGTATGCCACGGGCGGTTATAAACAAAAAGGACTATTGGGGCCAACGATGACATAATATCAATTATAACTTGATTGCATCAATGATTAATGATGTGTATTCTAATTGCTCGTTATTGTTTCTTTTATCGTAGCGTTTTGATCTTATTATTTTTCCAGCTTCATCTGTCCAATCAGTAAAATGAAAATTTCCATATTCATCCCAGTACTCTAACAAGTTGACCCTGAACCCTACTTTTTCAAGCCTTTCGGTCATCAATTTGTAATTATATAGCACCTTATGATCATCCGCACCATCTCCATTCCCACCAGGCCTCACGTATTCAATATATTCTTTATCTGGATGATACCCATCCGGTACAGCCAACCTCATAACTCCATTTTTCTTTAAAAAATTAAAACAGTTTTGGTTAGCAAGCAAAGTGTCCTCATCCGATAAATGTTCCCAAACATGTTCTGCCATAATATTGTCCAGTCTTAAATACAAAAGCACTCGTTTCCAGTCTTTTATGTATGTTATATTTAGGTCATCAATATCAGTCGAAATCCAACCACTAGCTGCCGTGCCACCCGCTCCAACATTTATTTTTCTTTTTGATGATATGAACAATAGCCAAAACAATCTATATGGAATTCTTCTGGTCATTACAGGCGTCATTCTTTTGATGAATGCTAAACCCTTAACCTTTACTTTTTCCACTACGCAATTTTTTATATCGGCTTGATTTATATTTTTAATCAAAGCATCTATTTGGTCACGTTTTATATTGCCTCCTTTGAATGAGGACTTAGTTAAATTAAAATTTTCATTCACATAATAGTCACAAGCTTCCAATGTGAAGGTGAATTTCAGATTTTCTGGTAAGAATGAAAGGTTCCATTTTGACTCTGGTTCCTCAAGGTTACTAGTGAAAATTTTCTTTTTGTGAGAATAATCATGATTTTGATGGTATACCTTATACACCATACTAAGATCAATTACCTGATATCCCTTTTTTCTAGCGTCATAAATCATCCACAAATCCCACCCCGGTCGACCTACCACTAGCGGCTTCATCTGAGACTTGCTATACTGGTTTGAACGAAAAATAAAATAATCTGAACCTGATGGAGCATGAACATCCATGTGCCTGAATATTCAGTGAAGCTACGCTTGCATGACTTGCATTTGTAACGATGGGCACCTTTGTCTTTTCCAAATTTCACATATTTGGTATGGCCGCAATGGGCGCAACACCCCTGTTTGTTGTCTAGAATCTTTCTGCGTACTTCCTGGCACTTGGGAACCCAGCTACTGGCTTGATCAACCTGTAGTAGTTCCTCTAGCAACCCTTGACGCTCACCAGCCGAAAGGCCTGCAAAATATGACTTTATTGCCGATTTTTCCATGATTTAAAGATAACAATAATAGCTATATTAAACTAGAGCCTTTTGATATTTTAAAGAACTGAATTTCAATTGGTTAAACCAAATACCTGCCCATGTTATCTGCTGATAAAATTACCGGAATTTTCTGTTCTATTGACGACTTTTAACTTGATTTCCTACCGAAATATCAAAAAGCCCTGCCCGGTACCAAAAAATCCAGGCTATTTACTTGAAAAATCAAGCTGCTGGACAATGTACCGGTATTAGTTTTATTGACAGTACTCCTCCAGGAGTTTGCCGTAACAGACGCATTCATAACCACAAAGTTTTTGAAGGATTGGCTAAAACAGGCCAATGTTCTACAGGCTGGTTCTATGGCTTCAAATTACACATCATCACTGCTGATACAGGTGAAATCGCAGATTTTTTGCTTCCCCCTGGTAATGTGAACGACCGTAAGCCTCTTACAATTGAGCACTGGCCAAGAAAGTAGCCCAATTTAATGAAAGAGATAAAAGCAGGGGGACCAGAACAGGCTTTTGTCAGTGACATCACTTACATAAAGAGTGGACAACAAGTACACTATTTATCATTGGTTACTGATGCCTGCAGTCGCAAGATCATGGAACTTTATCTCAGTGATGACATGCGTACTGAACATGTGGTGATAGCCTTGAAAAGGACTGTTAAGGAAGGACTGTTAAGGAAGGAAAAACCAGTCAAGAACTTATCCGTCATTCAGATAGAGGATTACAATACTGTTCTTCTCTGGCTATCAAAACGAACTCAATAGACAGCAAATCGGTCCTTCCATGACCATAGGCCGCATCTTGGTCTAAACTTTAAAACACCTGATTTTATACATGAAAAATCCTGTGAAGAATACTCCTGGGGATTAATCTAAAGCTTTTTAAAAACCGTTAACCTAGCTTAGGACGGATCAGATATGATGTTTTGATTACTTTTTGTCATTCACCTCTTCGTACTCCACATCAGATACATCACCGGTTTCTTCATCAGACTTTCCACCTGGCTGGGCTCCAGCATCAGTTGTTGGTCCTTCCTGGCCCTGAGTGGCGTTATATATTTCCTGAGATGCACCTGTCCATGCCTCATTGAGTACTTTGGACGCTGCGTCAATAGCGGCAATGTCCTGATTTTTGTGAGCATCCTTCAATTGTTCTAATGCACTTTCAATCTTAGTTTTATTGTCATCAGATAGCTTTTCGCCGTATTCCTTTAACTGCTTATCAGTCTGGAAGATTAATGAGTCCGCACCATTCAATTTGTCAATTTTCTCACGTTCTGCTTTATCAGTTTCCGCATTGGCCTCGGCCTCATTTTTCATTTTCTCGATTTCTTCATCTGTTAATCCGGAAGATGCTTCAATCCTGATCTTTTGCTCTTTGCCCGTGCCCTTATCTTTGGCAGAAACATTAAGTATGCCATTGGCGTCAATGTCAAAGGTCACTTCTATCTGAGGAACTCCTCTTGGTTCTGGCGGTATTCCGTCCAAATGGAACCTGCCGATGGTTCGGTTATCCTTAGCCATTGGCCGCTCACCTTGTTGTACATGAATTTCCACAGTAGGCTGGCTATCAGCGGCCGTTGAAAAGGTCTCACTTTTCTTAGTCGGGATTGTGGTATTTGAGTCAATTAATTTAGTCATAACACCACCCATTGTTTCTATTCCAAGTGAAAGTGGGGTAACGTCCAGTAGTAAAACATCTTTAACTTCCCCGGTTAGAACACCACCCTGGATTGCTGCTCCAACAGCCACAACTTCATCTGGATTTACACCTTTTGATGGCTTCTTGCCAAAGAATGCTTCAACTTCTTCTTGAATTTTAGGAATCCTTGTAGAGCCTCCAACTAATATTATCTCATCAATTTCAGAGGGTGATAAATCCGCATCCTTCAAAGCTTTTTTGACAGGTGCCATTGACCTTTGTACCAATTTATCTGAAAGTTGTTCAAACTTAGCCCTGGATAATGTTCTTACCAGATGCTTTGGCACTCCGTCAACTGGCATGATATATGGCAGATTGATTTCAGTGCTAGTAGAACTTGACAGTTCGATTTTGGCTTTTTCAGCTCCTTCTTTTAGACGCTGTAAAGCCATTGGGTCTTTTCTCAAATCTATTCCTTCATCAGCTTTAAATTCATCCGCTAACCAGTTCATAATGACAGCATCAAAATCATCTCCACCCAAATGAACATCACCATTAGTTGACTTAACTTCAAAAACCCCTTCACCCAGTTCAAGAACAGAAATATCGAAAGTTCCCCCACCTAAGTCGTAGACGGCAATTTTCATATCCTTATTCTTTTTATCAAGCCCATAAGCCAGAGCAGCAGCAGTTGGCTCATTGATAATTCGTTTGACTTCAAGTCCTGCGATTGTACCCGCTTCTTTAGTCGCTTGTCTTTCAGAATCATTAAAATATGCAGGTACAGTAATAACTGCTTCTTTTACTTCTGTTCCAAGATAATCTTCTGCGGTAGATTTCATTTTTTGTAAAATCATTGCAGATACTTCCTGTGGAGTGTATTTTCTATCTCCGATGCTTACTCTAACTGTATCATTATTACCGGATTCAACTTCGTAAGACAAATTCTTCATCTCCTCAGTGACATCCTTAAACTTCTTGCCCATGAATCTTTTCACAGACGTTACTGTATTTTTTGGATTGGTAATTGCCTGTCTTTTAGCAGGATCTCCCACTTTTCTTTCGCCCTTGCCATCTTCCAAAAAGGCCACAATAGAGGGAGTTGTCCTTTTGCCCTCACTGTTAGGAATAACAACCGGCTCATTACCCTCCATTACAGCAACGCATGAGTTGGTGGTTCCCAAGTCTATTCCAATAATTTTTCCCATGTTCTTTTGTAAGTTTTTATCGACACAAAATCCAGAAACTGCCTCTTTTTCAGGTGTCGCCTAGTTATTTAATCTTTTATTTGTTGAATGGAGGGAGGTCAATGGTTGTGCCAACCATAAAAACGAGTCAGAATTGTGACATAATGTCAGAAATTACTTTCTAATCGAAGTTCGAATTAATCTCTTTGCAGATAGACTCTAATTCCTCGGGGGGTAATTTCAGTTTGGGATTGCTGAAATTAATATCATGAATGCTATTGAGTGGAATAAGGTGAATGTGGGCATGTGGCACTTCTAACCCAACAATTGCAACACCCACACGGAGACACGAAATCGACTTTTCAATAGCCTTTGCCACTTGCTTACTGAAAATGACCAAGTCTGATAAGATGTCATCGTCAAGGTCAAAAATATAGTCCTCCTCTTTTTTTGGAATCACCAGGACATGCCCCTTAGCTAGCGGATTTATGTCCAAAAAGGCTATAAAATGGTCATCTTCGGCCACTATGTATGCCGGAATCTCACGGTTGACAATTCTGGTAAATATGCTGGGCATTACTACATTAGGCTGATATCGAGGACTTCGAATTCAATCTTGCCTGCCGGAGTCTCAATGATTGCCTTTTCTCCGATCTTCTTACCCAATAACCCTTTACCAATAGGAGATTTGACAGATATTTTACCGGTTTTAAGGTCTGCCTCTTCTTCTGACACGAGTGCATAATTCATCGTCATGCCATTTTTAAGATTCTTGGTGGTGACCTTCGAAAGAACTGAGGCTTTTGAAATATTCACCTTGGATTCATCTATTACTCTGCCATTGCCAACAACTCCTTCTAATTTGGCTATTTTTAATTCTAACAAGCCCTGTGCATTCTTAGCGGCATCATACTCCGCATTTTCACTCAGATCCCCTTTATCCCTGGCTTCAGCAATTTCTTTTGCGATATTGGTCCTACCCGTGGTTTTTAAGTAGTTTAATTCGTCTTTGAGCTTTTGTAAACCCTGTGCTGTGTAATAGGAAATATTTCCCATGTCTATCTCGCTGTTCAGTCTCTAAAAATAAAATAACGGATCCAGAACTGAAACCGTCTCTCTGTTTAAGGAATATCTTTGATGGCCTTAAAGGTAGTAGATTCTAGATTTTTCAACAAATCGGCACTTTCAAATAGGGGAAATCGTATTATTGTCAAATTTGACCAAATCTCAAAATCAAGTATTATGATTCTTTATAATGTGACCGTAAATATTGATCCCGATGTAGAAGTTGAATGGTTGGAGTGGATGAGGTCAATTCATATACCCAATGTAATGGCTACAGAATTATTTGTTGACCAAAAGATTTTCAGGTTGCTCAATGAGGATGATGCTTCGACCTATTCTATTCAATACTTTGCGAAGTCCCTTGATGAATTGAATCTGTACTTTGAGAAGTATGCTCCAAATCTGATGAAGGAACACCTTGATAGATACAAAGACAAACATGTTGCTTTCAGGACGGTTCTGGAGTCTGTTATTTGATTTGACTTTTTAATTTATGGAGAAGGAAAGGTGAAATTTTCAAAGTCCTGAATTGCTGAATTTACTTTTCGCTGGAAGCTCTCGAACTCCTCTTCCTCAAGTAATAATTTAAGTTTCTGTAGTTCATTTTGACCGTAATTAGACTGGCCAATTTCTACTGACACTAGCACATATTCTTTAAGCAGTCTTACCGCATAAGGGTTAATCTCGATAGCATTCAACAAGATACTATAAGCCAAATCCATATCTTTCACTTGATCTTTGAAAAACTTACTGGCAATTATCACTTCTGCCTCATTGAATGGGTTCTGTAAACCACGTTCTTGAAAATATTGTACTGAAACTGGGTCATCAGGATTAGACCAAAATTGCCTTATCTCATTATTCATTATTTTTTCAATATTAATATTCCCATCAACCACCTGGTACAAATTGAGTTCATTCCTCAATTCCGCAATCATGGGGTAATATAATGATGAATCGATTAGCCCAATTCTGTTTAAGTGCATATTCGCTTCCCTGTAATTCCCGTCTTCAATCTGTTTTCTGATATTCAAAACATGCGCCCCAATACTGAAACTAATGTCATCAATTGAAGCAAAGAGTTGTTCCCGACCAAGTTGGTCCAAATCTCCAGGTCTATATTTCATTACCTGGTATTTCAGTGCATCAGAATTGCCGTTGATAACTGCACTTATCGGAGCAGTTAGTGCGAAAACAATATCATTCGAAACGCCAATTGAATCTTCCATCAATAGTTGATTCCAAATACCCAGTGCCCGGGCTTTTTCACCGGCCTCGGTTAATGAAATGGCAAGGTTAGCTCTAGCGCCTTGGTAGTCTTCTTCCAAGGCTATCTGAAAAAAATCTGCTGCCAATCGTGGAGCATTGTGGTCCAATGCTACTATCCCCATTACATGGTTATAATATCCCTTTTTTACAGGCCCATTTTGCAATTGGTCAAGACTTCTAAGAAATGAGGTTAAATCATTACTCATGTATTGCATGAGCGCACTCAAATAAGTAAGTTGACGGCTGTAGAGAGCGTTATTTTGGGCAGTGGCATATCCACTTATAATTCCAATCTCACTCTTTTTGGGACTGTTTAATTTCGAAAATCCCCAATTATACAGGTATGTGAATTGATGTAGGTCCAGACTTGAATCATTTTGACCGAGGGAGAGCTCAGCGTCCAACCATTTGGTAGTGTTATTACTATAGGCCAGTAAATTCGTTTTCAGAGGTAGGTGAACTGAAGTATCGAATATGTTTTTTAAGGAATCTACAGGTAGTCCGACCTCATTCCTGCTTAACAAATCAATGATATTTGTGGTATTTGTTTTGTTTTCCCAGCCACCATTTGCACCAGCTTCCATATAGTAAACTGCAGAATCTAGCAAATTGGTCTCCTTGAAAATAAGGCCAAGGTTATTTTTGATTTCATTGCTTTCTGGAAATTTACCGATCCCTTCTTTCAGAGTGAAAAGCGCATCGAAAAACAGGGAATTTGCTTTTTGTGCATTGGCCAAATTAATATAGGCAAATTCAGTGGGATTTTTTTGTGTAGCTTTTTTGAAACTTTGAATGGCCTTACTCAGGTCGTTTTGTTTATAGCCTAACTCTCCTAGGCTGTAGTTGGAGCGATGATTATTAAACCCAAATATTGCTCCTCGTTTGTAATATTCTTCAGCGAGAAAATTATTACCCTCATGGTAGTATACACTTCCCAATCCGTTGTAATAGCCGGCGACCGCTTGGTTTAAGGCAGCCTGGTTTGACAGGTAGTAAAATGCAGCAATAACCACAAGACCAGCAAGATTGGCCGAAAAATAAGGCATGTTATCCTCATGATAGGCAATTTTATAAACTGACAAATTCTTGTTTATAAGATTGATAAAGTTGGCCAGTAAATAAAGCAAGAACATCATGCCAAAACCGATGTGTGAGAAGACGATGGCATCCTCAAAAGTTTCAAGAACAGGGTCATTGAGAGTAACCGTATGATAAGTAATGGTTGCAAAACATATCACACCAAGTGTCAGGAAAAGATATCCTCCTAATGGGCGAAATGACAAAATATGTTCATATCTAATTTCTCTCTGTTTAAATCCCCAAAGCCCGATGATGGCTGACGTCAATAACAATAAGAAAGCATTCACATAGAGTAAGTCCCAATCAATGACGAAAGCATTCTTTAAATAAACCAATCCTAAATTCAGGAAGTAGAGCGTACTTAAGATAATAAAATGAGTCAGGTTATGCTTACCGTTCTTACCGTTTTGATTAACAGACCCTGAAATGAGGAAGAGTATTAAAAAAATGATTTCATGCGAAACCAAAAAGATAAATAGGATACTCATTACGACAGGAGTTGTATAATTATAATGCACTAAAAAATAAAAGGGGTTTTGATTTTGAGAAAAAAGGGCAATCAGAATTGCAATGACGGCAATGACACTTGTAAATAACACCAACCTGGTGGTGAATTCTATTTCACATTTAAAGGCGTGAATATAATAGCTCATTGGAAGTACTAGACACAAGACTATGATGAGGAAAGTGTTATCAATCCAGCCAAAAATCTCAAGCTGTTCTAATCTGAAGTTTACAAAAAGGAAACTACTCAGAGCGGTTGCCACCAAATACCAAAACCGTTTCAAGTAGGTGGTAATGGTAAGGAGCATAATCAGACCGGCACAGAAAATGCTCAAGAAAATATAACCCGTTCCTGTTGTTATTTGATGTGCGCTTCCCTGGTAATATTGATTTATAAGATAATTATCCGCTAAGAGTTCGAATTCAAATAGGCCTACTTGAATTTTCTTCACAGGCACTTCTATAGTTTCGGCAGCACTTGTAACGTTCCAATCGAGTGCACTATCATTTCCTCTTAAAACACTGAAGCTATAATAAAATAGACTACCCAGGAAAAAGGCTAATAGTAAGGTATAGATTCGACGTTCAGATGAAGGCCAACTCTTCCAAAAAAACAAATCGCTCATTTACCTTTATTCTTTATCACTTTGGGCACAATAAAGAACTTATCACTATTTTTTGGAGATAATTTCAATGCGACCTCTCGATTTAAACTATTATTAGCAGTGTCCTCTCTTAGTTGATTGATCTCTTTAGACATATGAGTAAGAGGTTCTACTCCTTCGGTATCCGCCTCATTCAACTTTTCCACCCAGGTAAGTATTTCACTTAAATCTTTGAGCAACTTTTCTTCATCTTTAGGATTCACTTCCAACCTCGACAGGTGAGCGATCTTCTCCAAAGTCTCTTTGGTTACCTTCATCTACATTCGAACGCTTTAATTCCTCTGCAATAATATTAAAAACCCTGTTGCTAAGTTCATTGACAGACCTAATAGAGTACTCACCCGGGTCAATAGATTCGTGATAGGTGATTTTTAAATGCCGGTGATTGGGTAAAAATTTATTATCGTCCGGAAGAAAAAGCCAATTATAAGCTATTGTAACGGGCACTACGAGCGTGTTATTCTCAATTGCTGCCTTAAATGCACCTGGTTTAAAGGGTGATATATTTGGGGGATTGGTCGTATTAATTCCCCCTTCGGGAAATATCGTAAGACTTATTCCTCTATCGAGTGCATCAATAGACCGTTGAAGAGTCTCGTATTTACTTCTCATATTGCTTCGGTCAACCAGAATATGGAGTTTACGATACATATAGCCGAATAGAGGAATCTTTGCCATCGAGTTTTTGCCAACAAAAGCAAAAGGTACTGGAGTCAAGCCCATTATGGGGATGTCAATGTATGAGAAATGATTCGGACAGAATATGTATTTCTTCTGCGCACTAAGTTTTTCTTTGAAATCTCTCTCAACCCTTACAAAGCACAATGCAAAAAATCCTATGGCCCAGTAATAGTTTAGCCACAAAGCCATCTTTTGCCATTTCTTCCTTTGGACCAGGATAAAAATAAGAGGTAATAAGAGCAGAAAAAGACCCCAGAATACGCCAATACAATAAATGGAATAGACTCTTCTATTTAACCTCATCTAAGAATTTGGTACACTGCAATTTCAACATCCGGACTATTGCGGATAGTCTCATTGCCATAGTTCTCGAAACTATAAAAAAATAAAGAATATGAATTTTATCTCCTAACTGTTTGCTCTTCACATTGCAATAAGTACACTTTTCGCTGCTTGCAGTTCACCGCAAGGTAATAAGAGTGATGTTCCGTTGAAACGCTTGTGAATGATTTATATGGAGGTACAAGTGGTATATCTGTTGATGCTGAGGGTAACATATACTCATCATTGAACGGTCTAATTTGATTTGGAAATTTTGAGTTATTACTGGCCTTCTGTTGCGAGATTTTTAAAGGAGATAGGCCACTAGCATTTATGCAGGTAATCCAATAGGAGACAATGGACTTATTGATTATTTTGCCCTCAAATTCGTACCAATGACAGATTTTAATTCCATACTCGCAGACAGGATAGTTAATATGGCTGAATCAGCCACCCTGGCAATGGCAAGGAAGGCCAGGGAAATGAAAGTGGAAGGCATTGATATTATCAGCTTAAGTATTGGAGAGCCAGACTTTAAAACGCCAAAACACATTCAAGAAGCGGCAAAAGCTGCGATTGACGAAGGAAAATATTTTGGTTACTCTCCCGTACCAGGTTATATGGATTTGAGGGAAGCAATTGCCGAAAAGCTTAGACACGAAAACGAAATTAAATCGAAAGCAGATAATATAGTTGTATCCACCGGAGCAAAACAGTCCATTGCCAATGTGATCATCTCCATTTCCAACCCAGGAGATGAAATTGTAATTCTCATGCCATACTGGGTGAGTTATAGAGATATTACCCTATTTGCGGGAGCAACACCCGTTTTTGCTGAAGGTACCATTGAGAATGACTTTAAGGTTATGGCTGACGATTTGGATGCTGTCATTACTGATAAAACGAAAGCCATTCTCTTTTCTTCGCCAAGTAATCCAACTGGTTCAGTATTTACCAGAGACGAGATTGCCACAATTGTGAAGGTAATGGAGAAATACCCTGAAGTACTTATAATCTCGGACGAGATTTATGAGCACATTAATTACTCCGGAGGCCATGTAAGCATTGGTTCGTTTGACGAGGTTGAAGATCGGACAATAACGGTGAATGGATTCTCGAAGGGGTTCGCAATGACAGGATGGAGGATTGGTTATATCTCTGCTCCAGTCGCAATTGCTAAAGCCTGCGAGAAGGTTCAAGGACAAATTACCTCTGGTGCAAATTCAATTGCCCAGAGGGCTGCGCTGGCGGGCCTCAAGAGTGACCTCGGTCCAACGAGAGAAATGACCCATGAATACCTAAAACGCAGAGACCTTGTGTTAGGCCTGTTAGATGATATACCAGGTGTGAGAACCTACGTACCATCTGGGGCATTTTACATTTTCCCGGATATAAGTGAATTTTTTGGTAAAAGCTTTGGTTCGCTAACTATAAAGGATGCCAATGATCTCTCCTTGTACATTCTAAATGAGGCAAAGGTCTCAGTAGTAACTGGAGATGCTTTTGGTGCGCCAAAGTGTATTCGAATTTCTTATGCAGCCTCAGACGAGGAATTGAAGGAAGCGATAAGACGAATTAAGAAAGCCCTGTCCAAACTTAACTAATCTCAACTTTTCCTAAGGTACAGGATCATACCCCTGACCTCCCCGGGGATGGCACCTGCTGAACCTTTTCAGCCCAAGCCAGAATCCCCTGAAAATGCCGTGTTTGAATATTGCTTGTTTGACGTACTCCGAACAGGTTGGTTGGTATCTGCAGGAGGGGGGGATAAGAGGTGAGATACAGTACTGGTAAAAAACTATTGGGAGTGCAACCAATTTTCTTAGATGATTTTGGTAAATCTTTTTTGAGTTGTTTGACATATCAGACCTATAATAAGCACCTATAATAAGCATGAGAAGATGAGCATAAAAGAAAATGTCATTTTTTTGCATACTGTAAATTTGTATTTTAACTTAACCTATATTTAACTTAACTTAATGGAGACTTGAATAGAAATGTTTTATTGAATTAGGCACTTAGTAAGCCTTTAAAAGTGGCCTTAGTTTACGTATGGGTACACTTTGATCTAAAAATCAATCCTTCCCAAGAGTTTGTCTCAAGCAATATTCGAATTTCTTTTATTTCCATCGTCTCAGAGCAATTTATTACATGCCTAGTTCAAATGTTTTATTCATAAGCTTAACTTACATACATGGAACCTGCAACTGCGATTTTTAGAAAATACGTCAATCCAAGATTGGCACCTTTTTTGTCGGATTGATACTGTTTGTTAGTTGTCAAGGTAGCGAATTAATACCTGATAATAACAATCTGTTAGCCCAACATTCTGGAGAAGAAATGTTTAATGCTATTTTCTTTGCTGAAGGTGAAATGGTTCAAAGTATTCCTATACTATTAGAATATCAAGAAGCTAAGAACACTTTGCTTAGTGAAACCGACAGAGAGTTGAATGAAAGTTTTCAAGGTATTATTATGGCAAATATCTCTTCGAAAGACTCTTTATTTTTTACGGAATTCAGAAATGGCTTAATGTCAAAGGATCATTTGAAAATAGAAGCTACTTTGAACAGGGCAAGTCGAGTTGTTTTTCAATCAATAATAGAAATTACTGAAATTGGGGAATCAACCATAAGAGACATGCAAGACCACGTTGCGGCAAAATATTCAACAGAGGATATTGTCAAAATGTTTAATGAAAACCCAGAGGAAACCGTCGCAATCTTAGAAGATAGTTTTTCAAACTACAGTGCCGGAGGAAGATCAAAGATAACTCAAGAAGCTCTTTGTGTTGTTGGAGTTGGAGCAGTTGCAATAGCTGGAGCACTAGTAGTATTCGTTGCGGGGGTGGTATTCTTGTACTGGATTGTTTCAGGAGCAAGTTTCTTTCCTGCACCCCCTGCACCCCCTGCACCCGATTCTGATCCAAACGCAAGGGTAATGGCGAATGGAAGAAACTTTCAATTGGAAAAGTTAATTGATGCCTTAGCTAGTATGTAGCACCGCTCATGAAACTCTTAAGTGCCTTTTATTCAATCTTAATTGTTTATGGAATAATTTTAAGCTTGATTGGCTTGGCATCTTTGCCAGAAAACCCATTAACTCCAGGGTTTGCCACAAAAAAGATTTTTAAAAGTGTAATGCCTCAAGGGTGGGGATTTTTTACAAGAAATCCAAGGGAAAATCAATTGTTTCTATTTAGGGTAGTAGATAACTCCTTGGAATTAGTGAATAATAGCGAAAACTCACTTAGTCATAATTTATATGGACTAAGAAGAATACATAGCGCGATTGGAATAGAGTTTGGTGTGTTATTAAATAGAGTTAAGGATTCTGACTGGATTGAGTGCGATTCGTCTATTTATAGTTGCGTCCAGAATGAAGTCATTCCAAGTGTCATAATTAAAAACATGAATCCGGAACCAATTCTTTGTGGAGATTTTGTTGTTGTTGAGCAGGAAGTTGTTCCTTGGGTTTGGTACAACTCAAGCAATATAAATATGCCACTTAAGTTCACAAAAATATCAGTGCGGTGTCCATAAAAGTATTTATCACGAGTATAGCTCTTACTTATAATCCTTGGACTAACGTTCTTGGGTTGTCAAGATCATTATTAGCCACAGGAACATTGTTAACAATGGTATCTAATGATACTAATATTTTATTCAAACCAGCATCAGGTCTGTCGAATGTTCCCATTTGTGATAGTGTCTCTCAATTCGGACTTTTTTGTATACTCAAAGATAATTTGGATATTGCCCAATTGATTGGTTGTTTGATTCTAATGGCGGTAATTGTAGGTTCTTACCCCCGATATTCATGCTTTTTTCATTGGTGGGTATCGTATAGTTTCAATTCTTCGGCAACCCTTGTTAACGGTGGAGATCAACTTACAGCTGTTTTGACAATACTCTTAGTGCCTATTTGTTTGGCTGATAATAGAACAAATCATTGGAAGAGTGGAACAACCCCGAATGGTAGAGGATTTATACAGCAAATATTTGTTATTAACACCTGGGTGGCTTATCTTCTTGTCAGGATTCAAGTTTGTTTTTTATATTTTAACGCTTTTGTTTCTAAACTGAAGATTGATGAATGGATTAACGGTACAGCTTTGTATTACTACTTTCAAAGTCCACTTCTAGGAACCTCTTCTTGGCTAAGCCCAGTACTAATGCCATTAATGTCAAATCCATTCATTGTTACAGCCTCGACATGGGGAGTGATATTGTTAGAAGTAGTGCTTTTTGTCAGTGTGGTGTTACCTTCTAAAAATGCTAAAAAAGTACTTGGGATGGGAATAATTTTTCATATTTTGATAGCCATATTTTTTGGTTTGATCAGTTTTTTCTTTGCTTGTGCTGCAGGTTTGATTCTTTATCTTCATCCGGTTGAAAAATCATTTATGTTTAACAAAATAATTGCAAAATGGAAAAGGTTATTTACAGTGCTTCGCTTGATTCAACAGCCAAAATAATTACTGGAATCATAGTAATATTATTTGCATATGTCATTTACGAGAGTAGTAGGGTATTAATGGCCTCAATATCAGAAATTTCATTCGTAATTCATTCGGCCACAATTCTAGTTCTATTATCCACTCTTATTATAACATACCTTCTGAAGCCATCTCAGTATGAAATTACAGATAATGCCATTCTCATAATTCGGCCATTTGGACCAGTAGAAATAAAGGTTGATGATATAGAGAACGTAGAAATAATGCCTATTAAAGGAGTGACAATCAGAACATGGGCATCAGGAGGATTATTCGGATATCTCGGAAAATTCAGAAATAGTAAAATAGGTCCGATGACTTTTTATAATACCCGCAGAAACAATAAATTGCTCATAACCCTAAAACAGGGGAAGAAAATTGTGATAACCCCCGACAGTATCGAGCTGTTAGATAAGCTTAAGAGTATTATATAACTACTAACATTTCGAAATGGCGCATTAAGATTTTAAGCATAAGTCCATCTTTGTGTTTTCAGAGTTACTCCTTATAATGTTCGGAGTATGAAGCAGCATTTCCCTAAAAAACAAATACCTTAGCACTTCCTTTTTAAAACGGAGATTGATAATCAATAATTCAAAATGACTGAAACTTATCTTAAACACAAAGTTAAGGACATTTCTTTAGCCGATTGGGGCAGAAAAGAAATCCGGTTAGCTGAAGCAGAAATGCCAGGTTTAATGTCACTTCGAGAGAAGTATGGATTTGAAAAACCACTAAAAGGTGCCAGAATTGCGGGCTGTCTCCATATGACTATTCAAACGGCCTTATTGATAGAGACCTTAATCGATTTAGGTGCTGAAGTAACCTGGTCGTCATGTAATATATTTTCAACTCAGGATCATGCTGCTGCTGCCATTGCGGCCAAAGGAATCGCTGTTTATGCCTGGAAGGGTATGAGTGCAGAGGAATTCAATTGGGCCATTGAGCAAACCTTATTCTTTGGCGAAGATAGAAAGCCTTTGAATATGATTCTCGATGATGGTGGTGATTTGACCAATATGGTTTTGGATAAACACCCCGAATTAATCCCCAATGTAAAAGGGGTCTCAGAAGAGACAACCACTGGCGTTCACCGACTATATGAAAGAGTAGAGGCAGGTACGCTACCAATGCCAGCCATTAATGTGAACGACTCTGTAACTAAGTCGAAATTTGACAACAAGTATGGGTGTAGAGAATCTTTGGTTGATGCAATCAGAAGAGCTACGGACCTTATGTTGGCTGGAAAGGTGGCCGTCGTTGCTGGTTATGGTGACGTTGGAAAAGGATCAGCTCTTTCATTAAGAAGTGCTGGTATGCGTGTGATTGTAAGTGAGGTAGATCCAATTTGCGCTCTGCAAGCTGCCATGGACGGCTATGAAGTCAAGAAAATGACTGATGCCGTTAAAGAGGTTGACATAGTAGTTACTGCAACTGGGAACAAAGACATCATTAAAGCGGAGCATTTCACCTCATTGAAAGATAAGGCCATCGTTTGCAATATCGGCCATTTTGACAATGAAATTGATATGGCTTGGTTGAATGATAATTATGGCAATACCAAAGAAGAAATTAAACCTCAGGTTGATCTGTATAATGTTGATGGAAACGAGGTTATTGTTTTGGCCGAAGGTAGGTTAGTTAACCTTGGTTGTGCAACCGGACACCCTTCGTTTGTTATGTCAAATTCATTTACAAACCAGGTACTTGCACAGCTAGAACTTTGGACCAATACTGACAATTATGAGAACCAGGTTTACATGCTACCCAAGCACCTCGATGAGGAAGTAGCAAGACTTCATTTAGCGAAAATGGGGGTTGTATTGGACAACTTAACAAAAGAACAAGCCGATTATATTGGTGTAAAAGTTGAGGGCCCATTCAAACCTGAATACTATAGATACTAAACATTCAAAATAAGGGTTGGACAATTTGTCCAACCCTTATTTTCTTATTTCAGATTACTCAGATCTTTATAGATTTATAAATGACTATAATGCTCCCCATTATTAAGACAGATAGAGGATAGTTTTTCTTCATTTCCAAGCTGCTTTTTGTGGTTGTTTAAAGACCGTTCCGGGCACTTGATATTTCAGTTTCGATTGACTTTATAGCCCATATGCCTGAGGTGACGGGTCATACGCCTGACTCCACGGAAGGGCTTATCAAAGAACTCCCTGTTTATGATCTTCATCAAGTGCATGTTGAGCCCGCTCTCACCCCCGGGCTTGTAATAAAGACCTGAGCGGTGAAGACTGAACAAACGGCACTGACCCCTCACATTCAAATCATGTTTCTGAGAATCTATCATCTTTCTACGGGTGTGGATACTTAATCCTCCTCTATACTTTTTTTCAAGAAATCCTTTTCAATTTCCAGCTTGCCGATTTTCTTATAGCGTTGATCCATTTCGGCCTTCAGACGTTTGTTTTCATCTCCGTCATGGTCACCAAAGGCCTCTTGGGTTCCTGCCAGAAACTGACGCTTCCACGATACTGATCTGGGTAGGGTGTACCTCATAGTGCGCTGCTATTTGCCGGGTGGTTTCACGTTCTTTCAAAACTTCAATGGTAACTTTTGCCTTGAAAAAGGAGCTGAATTTTCTTCGACTTGTTTTCATGTTTCAGGTAATTAAAGTTAAGTAATATCATAGCTTAACTACCTGTCCTGTTTTAGGGGAGCATTATAAAAAGAATGAAGGCTATTATCGCAACTCTTAAATTAAACATGACTTGATGTACTGGTAATTCCGACACAAGAATTGATCCTGACGAGTCAATGAACAATATGCTTAGAAAAACTTTTAGTTGAACAAAAAATGGGAATAAAGCAATTGGAAAGACTGAAATTTCACTAAACTTGGCTATTCTTCTACCTAAAATCAGTGACCCATTTTCTCAAGAATAAATCTAAAAAGCAGATGGCTATAAACCCTGATCCTCAGCAATCAGTTCAGCCAGATCTTTGACCTTCACATTTGCTTCTTTGTTCTTGCTCTTAACACCGTCTGAAAGCATGGTCATGCAAAACGGACAGGCTGATGCAATTACATTTGGCTGTGTATCCAATGCCTCTTCGGTGCGTTCGATATTCACTTCTTTATTACCTGGTTCTGCATCTTTGAACATTTGGGCTCCACCAGCACCACAACAAAGCCCTTTGGACTTGCAACGCTTCATTTCCACCAATTCAGCATCCAAAAATTCGAGCACTTGCCTTGGAGCTTCATAGATGCTGTTCCCCCTTCCCAGATAACAAGAATCATGATAGGTAATTCTTTTTCCCTTAAAATCACCTTCTCCACTAAATTTGAGCTGGCCACTGTCGATCAGCTGTTGTAGAAATGTAGAGTGGTGGATAACCTCATAATTTCCTCCTAGTTCGGGATATTCGTTCTTGAGGGTATTAAAGCAGTGGGGGCACGCCGTTACTATTTTTTTTACTTTATAGCCATTCAGTACTTCAATATTTGTCATTGCCTGCATTTGAAAAAGGAATTCATTACCTGCTCTTTTGGCCGGGTCACCAGTACAGCTCTCCTCTTGACCTAAAACGGCGTAGTTAATACCTGTTTGGTTAAGGATCTTTACAAAGGCCTGAGTGACCGCCTTATACCTTTCATCAAAAGCACCCGCACAACCTACCCAGAATAACACTTCCGGCTCTTCTCCTTTTACAGCCATTTCAGCCATTGTAGGAACCGTAATTGTCTTTATAGAATCTTCACTCATTTGTTCCTATTTATTCCTTGTAATATTTTGAGCCCAGTCCATCCTGACTGCCTGACCGAATGGCCATGGTGCTCCATTATTCTCGATGTTGGCAAACATATTGTTCAATTCCGCTGGAGCAGACGACTCCTCAAGCACTAGATACCTTCTCATATCGATTATTAAGGAAGGGTGATCGATATTCACCGGGCATTCCGTCGCACAAGCATTACAGGTAGTGCACGCCCATAGTTCTTCGGCAGATATGTAATTACCTAAAAGTGCTTTATTATCAGAAAAACTGTTACCCTCTTTTATCAATCCGGGTCCTTTTTCACCCATTCTTTTCCTCAAATCGACGAATATTTTACGAGGACTCAACTTCTTACCAGTTATGTTGGCTGGACATACTGATGTACATCTTCCGCACTCAGTGCAGGTTAAGGAATCGAGATAATTCTTCCACGTTACATCCTCAACATCTTTTACTCCAAAACGACTTGGCGTTTCTCCTCCTTCGGGTGCAGCAATAAAAGCAGTATCCGGATTCATCATGCTCCTCACTTCCTTCGTGACTGATTCCATATTAGACAGCTTTGCCAATGGTTCAAGTTTTGAGAGAAATACATTCGGCATGGACATGAAAACATGAAAATGTTTAGAATAAGGCAAAATGTTAGCAAAAGTGAAGACCAGTATAATATGCGTCCACCAACTTATCTCGGTAAAAGTGTGGAGTGATGAGGAGTCCATATTCGAAACCATAAGAACCAATGCAGCACTGACAGGGAAAAAGCCAGTATAGTTATGTGGATTTTGTGCCACGTAACCAATGCTTGCACCAATCAATGAGACCATTAGGAACACAATCATGGATAAAGCAATTGTAGCATCAATGTTGGAGTCTTTGGTCATCTCGATACCACTAAATCGCTTAATTTTAATTATATGCCTTCTAATCAAAAATATTATACATGAGATAATAATGATCAAAGCGAAAATGTCACCGGAAGCAGTTACAAAATCATAAAAACTCCCAAGTGGCGACAAGATTCTCTCGGTATTTAACAATCCATCCAATATCATTTCCAGCGTACCAACGGTTATTACCAAAAAACCCCAATACACCAGAGCATGCATCAATCCAATAACCGGTCGTCGTAATATTTTAGTCTGCCCAAAAGCCACTTGCAGAAGGATTTTTATGCGTTCACCCATTTGTGAAATTGGGAAAGCACTTTTGGTCATTCTCAGATAGGCAATGATCCTACTCATTGTGAATGAGAAAACTCCCAGTGTGATAAGTGTAAGGATGATGAATGTGAATTGCTTACTCATTTAGATGGATTCATGAAGTAAGGTAAAAATATAAAAAAACATGACCCCGCCATTCTTGTGAAGGCAGGAATCTCCCGTAATATTGAAACTAAAATTGGTCTTTGAAATTAGTGCTCAAGCTTGGAATAACGATATAAAGTTAAATACTAATTTCCTTTTTCTGATTAAATGGAGATAGCTACATTTGCATCCTCAAAAACGGCTGGTGCTGTAGCTCAGTTGGTAGAGCATCGGACTGAAAATCCGTGAGTCGGTGGTTCGAATCCACCCAGCACCACCAAAAAACCCGATCGTTTGATCGGGTTTTTTGGTATCTCAACATCGGGATCGGGCCTAAGGATCAAAACAACTCATTACGGGATAAATTCAAAGTCCTTTTAAGAACCCAGCTATACCGGTTCCTATTTCATCTGGAGGGTCTTCCTTAATAAAATGTATTCCATTCACTGTGCCACCTCTTGTTGACTCTTCCAGGTTCTACAAAACTCTCTTTGTTCGTCCATCAGAATGGCCCCAGGCTCTTTATTCACGAAAAGTTTGGGGATGTCTGATTGAGCCAGCCATTCAGAGTAATCTGAAACAATCTTATAAACATCTTCAGGCTCTCCGTCGATTGGAATTTCTCGGGGCCACGTTAATGTCGGTCTTCTGGATTCACCCACTTCGCAATAGGGCTTTCTATAGACATTCATCTCTTCGTCTGACATTTTCCTAATCATACTGCCGGGCAAGATTTTCTCTACAAAAATATTTTTCTTAAGAATCATTTCTTCTCCAGTTGAAGATCTCATTGCCTGAAAAATTTGTCTGGCTGAATCGGGCCAATTGTTCCAGGTTACAGGTTTAACCGTACCCTCCATATAAACAATGGCCTTAATGCTCTCAGGAAATCTAAAGGCTCTATAGAACCCCAAGGCTGAATCCCAATCGTAATTTTTCCAATTAAACCTAACTCCTCAAACCATGAATCAAGGTATTTTGCGTGATCAGCAAACTGGTAGGTTGATCCTTCAATCTTTGAAGAATCTTCCATCCCAATCAAATCAGGAGCAAGGCATCTCCCCAGTCCTTGAACATGGGGTATCGCGTTCCTCCATAAATAATAAGATGAAGTTGGGTTACCATGTAAGAAGATAATGGGGTCACCTTCACCTTCATCCAAATAACTCATGTGACCATCCAAGGTTTGGATTTTGTGTCGAGGAAAAGGGTTCGTTGCAGAAATCATGCTATTACTTTTCGTTAGCTTTTGTTTCGTTAGCTTTTGAAGCCTTCTGCTGATTCACCATATCCTCCACATCCTTCAGTAATTTTTTAGCATCATAGATGATCCCGTCCTTTATGGTATACTTGACACCACCGACTCGTTCCACCTTTCCCGTTTCGTCATCCAACCTTGGGAAACCTGTACCGTAGAGGACTTTAAGGTTTTGAATGGGGTCTTCATCAATAATTACCAGGTCAGCCAACAGCCCTGGACGAATCATCCCAAATGCTATTGGCTTTCCTTTTGGCTCATGAATAGCTTGCGCAGCATGCATGGTGGCACCCCGAATAACCTCCAAAGGGTGAAAACCAGCCTCCTGGAGCAATTCCATTTCTTCAATTACCCCAAAACCATATAAATTATATATAAAAGCGGCATCATCACTAACAGTAACCCGGCCGCCAGCATTTTTATAGTCATTTAGGAATGACATCCATACCTGATAAAATTTGCGCCAGGCAGATTCTTCCCAAGAAGTCCAGTCGTAGAAGTAAGAACCGTGGTCAAGTCGATTAGGCACATAAAACTCCCACAAAGACGGCAGTGTATATTTCTCATGCCATTCGGCAGTTCTTTCCCTCATCACATCTCGTCCCGCCAAGTACGCTGTCATAGTGGGGTCAAGAATAAAATCTAATTCCAGGAACTCATTAATCAAGTTGTTCCACTGTTCACTCCCTCTGGGATGAATCTTATTCCACTGATTGGCCACATGACCAAATCGGTGCTGCTCATCATTGTAAATAAATCCCTGAGGCCATCTTTGAATATCTTCCTCCTTATACAAGGCCTCAAAAAGGCCATAGAAATGGGTCAAATTATCCAGTCCCAATCGAGCAGCATCCAAAGCATTAGTCCTGCTAACCATTAATTGTGCCAAATGAGCAACGGTCCCCATCCCATTTGTATGCGCCTCGTCAATTGCCGCCTTCATTATTTCAGGGTCATGATTAAAGAATTTGATGCCATCAACACCTTTTGACGCAGCAAACCTGGTCCATTCCCTCGCTTTTTCCGATGTATAAATTGACCCTCCTTTCCAATCTTCTCCCTGGCCAAGGGTTTGAAAAGCAAATATTCTTGGGGCCACAATCTTATTCTGGGCACTTCTTTTTTTCTCACTTTGAACCCAGTTGATATTTCCAGCCGGTACTCCACGTATTGTAGTAATGCCATGCGCTAGGTAGAGTTTGTAGATATATTCTGCCTCTGGTGCTTTTGGGCCTCCGTCAACATGGACATGCAGGTTGACAAATCCTGGGAGAACATAAGATCCACTTGCATCAATTTCTTTTGTAGCACCCTGGGGCCTGTCCTCATCTTTTATCGGAACTCCTGGGGTACCTACATTCTTAACTTCAATGATTCTGTTGTTCTCGATAACTATGTCCACCGGTCCATGTGCTGGCGCACCACTACCGTCAATGATAGTTGCGCCTCTGATAATAAATCGGTCAAAGGGTCCTTCACCTTCATCTGAACCACGATCCGGGGCTGGGTTAATGGCATTCTGCCCAAGAAGGGGAGTAAATAATGAAACTGTAAGAATGAAAATAAAACAATTGAGTAGCGATTGGTTCTTCATGGCTATTTAAGGTTTTGAGATTCCTCAATATACTCCATTCTTAAAACCAAAACACTCATTATTATACCAACTGTGACGGTATTATTCAACTATTACCACAATGCCAGTCACAATGGTCTTTCCTTCGGTACTAAATGAGGTGACAGAAGAAGGATCATTTTTATCTACCAGCAACTGGATGTAATACAGACCCTTTTTATTGAAGGACCATGGAACTGTATAGGTGCCACTGCTATCCCGGTATTTAGCAATATCCCAAGGAGTATATTTGACGGGTGTGATATCAGTATAATCTGGGTAACTGCTCTTGTTATTAACAACTGATTGACTCATGGGTTTTGGTGCTTTCTCATAATATGCAGCACCATAAAACAAGAATAAACCATTGTTTGGTTTAATTGTCACCATAAATTCTTGATTGACTTTGACTTTTTGTGGTACCTCTCCAATTTCAGCATAGCGATCAATAAATTCTTCATAGTAGCGGAAATGCGTAGATGTCATGAAGCTGCCAATACCCACATAATTATGATCTTTTTGAATAATCGTCTGCTTATGGCCATCATAGGGTTTTTTTTCTGCCATGAACTCTCCATGTAAGTCAGCCATTAACTTGGTATGCGTTTCTGGTTTCCCGTCAAATGTCCCTCCTTGAATCCATGTTGCGGCCGCATTTTCAGTGACATGGTCCAAACCCCCAGCAAATGCATAGCGATGATAGGGCTTTTCACCCCTTAAATTCCAATGTCCTCTAAACTCGCCTTCAGCCGCTTCCTTGCACTGTTTATTTGCAACTCTACTTGCCAGGATGTCCAGTTTCACAGGTGAAGCTTTATATCCTTTTCTGCTCTTATTAATCACATCCAATTGTAGAACCTTCAATTTCAACATTTCATCCGTATCCTTATATTCAATCAACCTCGTCTCCGCATCATTCAGCTTCTTGTAAGCTGCGATATCTTGCGATACAGGTTGTGGAACAATTATAGTAAGAGCTAACAAATTGAAGATGTATTTCATAATAACAATGCTTTGGAGGACTAACGAAATAATAGAGAATATGATTTGTTCACAAAAGAAATTGAATCGCCTCAGCAAAATTCTTTCTGGTTTCCGAATTGATAAGAAAGAGCTCGGGTTCTATCAACTCAATTTCCATTAAGACAAATTGGCCTTTCAGGATTATCCCGTCTACACGACAGTAGAGTAGATCTTCTTCAAATGTATTCACGATAGCTTCCACTTGCATTAGAAAATTATCGCTTGGCTGTACCAAGTCAAGTGAACCTCCAAAGTCACTCTGCACTCTAAAATCTCCTTCCCTGGGCTGTTTTATTACTGCATGGGAAAATTGCCTGTTAAAATAGATGAAAGACCATTCACCATCCTGGTAAATCTCAGGTTTAAACTCCTGGAGAATCACGTCGTGTTTATTGATCAAAAGGTCAATTGCTTGAGAGTGATTTTCTAGTTTCGATCTGTGAATTTTTAATAGATCAAAAGCAGTAGCAGAGACGGCCGGTTTTATAACAATTACTTCCCAGCTAGTTTCATGTATAGCCTGATAGAGCTCTGAAACACCTCCACGGCGAAGAAACCTGCTGGGTATAATGGGCACACCTTTTTTGGACATTCCTTCAAGATAGAACTTGTGATGATTCCATATTAAAACATCAACCGGGTTACAAACATAGAGGTTGTCTTGCTTGAGCATTGTAAGCCAACTTAAAAAATGTTGGATTTTTAAATGATAGTCCCAAACGGAACGGATAATAATTCGTCGGTAAGCATTCCAATTTACCCGAGGATCATCCCAAACAACTGGCTCCACGCTTGGCCCATGTGCACTTAAGAGCACTACAACTAGTTGCTCCGTAGTAGTAAGATCTTTACACCTTTGACAAGTAACCCAAGCTATATCCTTCATCTTCAATAGCTAACCGCTAACTAAACTCCTTGTGCCATAACTCGAAAATCTGCTTTTGGCGAGACCCATAAGTGTGGATTTTAGCTCTGAGTTTATCCAAAGGTATTTCGTTAAAAATTTTATTCGGATTCTTTGAGTAAAAAAGGTCGGCGTAACTAATGACCTTGTCTTCAATTCGTTGACAAATTATATTTTCAACAGGCAACTGTAATTCTGCATTTTCAATTTCTTCTTTAGTAATACCTCCAACCCCAAAATGATTTTCGGCAACACGTGCGTACTCAGGTAGCCCTTCTGCCTCAAGAATTTTTTTACCCTCTTTAATATGCATCACATAGGATAAACTGCCTCTGCAATGGATATCAGTAGCATTTACGCGAACAATTCCAATATCATGAAGCATACCAGCTTCCTCCACAAATTTTTTCTGGCTCTCCGAAAATTCCAAGCGATCCGCGATGGCAAGAGCCTTAGCGGTAACCAGCGTCACATGAATAATATAGAAGTGATAGACAGGTGATGAAGGTGGGATGTACTTATGGATTATTGAAAAGTAGTCCATGAATCTCTACCTTTAGCTTAATGCAGGAAGCAAAGTATAAATATGCTGGTTACTGGCCAAGAATGTGGGCTTACAATACTGATTTACTTGTATTGTTGCCCATCTTTTATACCATTTCCCTGTTTATCATTCAGGACAGACTTCTCTACGTTGCTTGCTTAATCGTGACATTTACCTATCATGCTACCTTCGAAAGTTCGACTTACCAGGCTACACCAGGCAAAATGATATTAAAGTTGCAGGTCATTTCAGAAAATGGAAACCAGATCTCCTTTGGGTGTGCATTGTTACGATTCGTATTGAAGGTTGTATCTCTTACAATTTTATACATAGGGTTTATCATGATTGGGTTCACAAAAAAGGGGCAAGCACTACATGACAAAGTGGCTAAAACCCTAGTCATTAGCTCGGTTGCAGAACCACTGTAAATTCTCAAATTTCAACTGATTAAATATTTCAGACTAAAACAATTGCGCTGATCCCTTCAAATGAATTAATTTGTGCCAGTAACCAGCGTTGGTCATGAAAGAAAGGCAATGGTATTATGGAAATAGAAAAAATTCGTTCGAAAATATTAGAACTGGCAAATGGCAATCCTGACTTTCCTGGTCATTTTGGTGAAATGTGTATTCGAGATCTGAAAGGATTTCCAAAAACTGTGGTTGAAGCTTTAGAAAACCGCGATTTACGAAAACTCACCCATGCTATTCATCAAATGAAAACGATCATCGGACTTTTTGAACTTACACAGTTGAATTCGTATTTAACCAATCCTCCGGAACTCTTTGAGGCATCCAAAGAGGACAAAAAGGAATTCATATTGAAAGTGCAGAAAGAAGCAAAGAGAATAGCTGAAATAATTCGTCAGTCGGTAAGTCCAACTAAATAATCATATCGTTTTTCATCATTCATGAAAGGCTCAAAAATCGCATTATTAGCATTGGCATTGCTATGTTTTGATAAAGGCAATGCACAAACATTATCAGGGAAAGCCATTATTAGTGTACTCACTTTAGGCCCCGGTCAAGCGGAACTCTATTCTGCTTTTGGGCACAGTGCTATTAGAGTTTCGGATTCGCTGAACAATTGGGAATTGATTTACAATTATGGGGTCTTTGATTTCAATCAACCAAATTTCTATCTAAACTTCGCCAGGGGCAAGCTTTATTACAAACTTGGCCTTGAACCATACGAAAGGTTTAGGGATGCATATATTGACAATAATCGAAATATTGTCGAGCAAACCTTGAATCTCGATTCTATTGAAAGACAAAAATTATTCGATTACCTCCAGTGGAATGCACAACCCGAAAACAGCAATTATTACTACAACTACATTTATGATAACTGCGCTACTAAAATTCGGGACGTCATGCATAAAGTCTTTGATGGCGGTATCGAATATGACTACTCCTTTGTTCAAGAGGGCTTGACTTTCCGTGAACTCATGGATGTTTATTCAACGGAACAACCGTGGGGAGATTTGGGTATTGACATATGCCTGGGTATTGGAATAGATAGAACTGCAAGCGGCTTTCATTATATGTATCTGCCAGACTACATCGAAAAATCTTTTGACGGAGCCCAAATGAAAAGCGGAGGGACCACCAAGTCATTGGTGTCATCAAGCAAAGTTATTTATCAAGCAAAAGAGGAACCATCCCGGGCGAGTGGCATCACTCCGAAAATGGCTTTTATAGCAGCATTTCTTTTTTTTGGATTCATTTCATTCAAAGATTTGAAACGTGGCAAGAGGTCAAATTGGGTGGATATTCTTCTTTTAAGCGTCTCCGGGGTAATAGGGTGGTTATTACTTTTCCTCTGGTTCTTGACTGATCATATCTCACAGTACAATTTCAATTTACTATGGGCGTTACCGCTCCACTTTCCGATTGCACTACTTCTTCTCAAAAACGAAAAACTACACTTCCTGAAGCCTTATTTCCTGGTAACAGCCATCATCTTAGGTGGACTAATTTGCTTTTGGGGTTACTGGCCTCAGAATTTGCACAATAGTCTCATACCATTTGTTCTTATACTCTTAATTAGATCAATCTTAATCTGGAGGGAACCTATCTCCTCTGCCATTTAAAACAGCTAAAGGGCAATATCTCTCACCGCTACTACTGCTTCTGTTCTTCTTCTATTACGTTTTCAGCCAGGGTGCAAGACCGTTGCAAAAGGTTGCAGAAAGAGCGTAAATTTTGCAACGGTCCTGATTTATATTGGGAAGGACAATATAAATTCAAATTATTCGAATATAACGGATTCAAATAAGATTTCATAAAAACTACAGATATACCCTATTTAAGTAACATTTAAGATCGAAAACGAGCAAGATTCGATAGTACCGCATACGCATCGGGGAGGCTTTCTTTGAATGCAACTGGTCTTTCAAAGAAGTTTTCAACTGTTACGGTAAAGAATTCATGCTCATCAGAGGATCTGTATGCTCTGAAAAAGCTGTTATCGCCATTTCCAATTTTACTCATTTCAATTTTGGCCAAATTATTCCATTCACGTAGTGCTGTGGGATATAGAAAGTCAGATTCATCATTGAGAATTACATTTTTCCAAATGGAGGGCATGTGCCATTTCGTGGAGACCGGGATTAATTCCCTGTTTTTTGTAATAACCCTGAACGAATGCTTTCCATGACAAAGGAATAATCCCGTATCGCGGATTTACTTCACCCTTGTGGCAGGTGTGGTTGATTGTTGAGTAATAATTATCGGGATAAACGAGAATGCGTTTGAAGTATCGAAGAAAGATATAAGGCAGGCCAGAGGTGAGTTGTACTGCGTATGCGGAAATCAAAGTTTTCATTTCAAGAGTTACTGCGTCGATTTCCCTTGGAATGAATTGCTTTAATCGCATGAACTGATGAACCTTTTTTTGAATCTTACTTTTTGTTTGGAATTGAGATTCTGGTAATAGTCAAAATATTTATGAAGTATGAGTCTGCATTCTTTTGGAAATGGCAATACATGCTGTCCCTGATATTTCAGAAATGCAGGGATGAAAATCATCCCTATTATCACTACAAAAGAAATCAGGAACGCCATCTGACTATAGTTGCCTGAGCAAGTTGTTTATGGAGACTTTATCTTCAATTTGCCTCTTTAACTCAGGAATTGAAACACGTTCTTGCTCCATACTGTCTCGGTTCCTCAAAGTAACTGTATCATCCTCCAGGGTTTGGTGATCTATTGTGATACAATATGGAGTGCCAATTGCATCATGACGTCTGTACCTCTTTCCAATGGAATCTTTTGCTTCGTATTGTGCCTGGAAATCAAATTTGATTTTGTCGATAATTTCTCGAGCTTTTTCAGGCAGCCCGTCTTTATTGACCAGAGGCAATACTGCAGCCTTTACAGGTGCAAGCGAATACGGTATTTTCAGAACGATACGCTCATTGCCGTCATTCAATTGCTCATTCAAATAGGAACTGGACAAAACGGCCAAAAACATCCTGTCAAGGCCAATTGAAGTTTCAATTACGAACGGGACATAGCTTTCATTATCATCATTGTCAAAGAACTGCAATTTCTTTCCGGAATGTTCTTCATGGCTTTTAAGATCAAAATCAGTTCGGGAATGGATGCCTTCCAATTCCTTAAAACCAATTGGGAAATTGAATTCTATATCACACGCAGCATTCGCATAATGCGCTAAGTTGAGGTGATCATGAAAACGATAATTTTCTGCTCCCAAACCCAGATTTTTGTGCCATTTAATTCGTGTCTTTTTCCATTTTTCATACCAGGTCGTATCATCTCCTGGCTTAACAAAAAACTGCATTTCCATTTGTTCGAATTCCCTCATTCTAAATATGAATTGTCGGGCAATTATCTCGTTTCTGAATGCTTTACCAATTTGAGCTATCCCAAAAGGGATTTTCATGCGGCCACTTTTTTGGACATTAAGGAAATTGACGAATATACCTTGAGCAGTTTCAGGTCGTAAATAGATGGTACTGGCTCCCTCGGCTGACGCTCCAAGTTCTGTTGAAAACATGAGATTGAACTGGCGAACTTCCGTCCAGTTTTTGGATCCTGACGCCGTGCATACAATCTCCAATTCCTCTATTAAGGCTTTCAGACCTGCCAAATCAGCATCATCAGTTGCCTTTTTTAGACGAGCATTTATGGCATCGATTTTCTCTTGATTTTGAACTGCCCGGGGATTAGTTGCGAGAAATTGGACCTTATCAAAAGCATCACCAAATCTTTGGGCAGCCTTTTCAACCTCTTTGTCGATTTTAGATTCAATCTTAGCAACAGCCTTTTCGATTAATGTATCTGCTCGATATCTTTTCTTGGAATCTTTATTATCAATTAAAGGGTCATTGAAAGCGTCGACATGTCCGGAGGCTTTCCATGTGGCTGGATGCATAAATATGGCAGTATCTATACCAACAATATTTTCATGCATTTGCACCATCGCTTTCCACCAATACTCCTTGATATTATTTTTTAGTTGTACACCATTTTGACCATAATCATACGTGGCACTGAGTCCATCATAAATCTCACTTGAAGGAAATATGAACCCATACTCTTTTGCATGGGCAATGATATGTTTCAGGGGATTATTGTCGTCCATTTTTGCCATGGCCTGCAAAGATATAAGGGCAATTGGAATAAGGATAGTTTCCGTTAATAAAGGTATTATGATTCAAATTTGAATGCCAGATCATCAAGACTTTTGTTAGATCCAACCAAGGTTATTATGTCTCCTCTTCTCAATCTTGTATAGCCATGAGAAATGATCATTTGGCCACTTCTTTTGACCGAGAGCATGATGACATCAGCAGGTAATCGTAAATCTCGTAGTGCAAGACCATGGATACCAGGATTGAGCAACTCAATATCACGTGAATCCTGACCGCCTTCCATACCCAAAATAAGTGATGTAGCTTGAGGTGACCGGACAAAATGTTCAAGAAGGTTGACCATGGCTGTTGACGGATCAACAATACGAGCTTCAAGTGCTAGAAAACGGTCGTAGTTAACTCTATCATTTAATCTTACTATGAGGTCTTTTGTACCAAAGTATTCATAGGCAATTTCACAGATCTTATAATTCTCTTCGTCTGAAAGCATACATATGATGGCTTCTGTTTTATCAGCATGGATGGCAGTGAGTTGTTCCAAAGAAATTTCATTGACGTAGTGTATTGTCAGGTACTCAGGTTCCTGAAAGGATTCCTTTTGCCTAAATGTAGCTATCTGGACTAACCATCCTTTTTCAAGAAGTTGTCGGGCCAGCATCACAGATTGGTTTTCATACCCAATAATGACTGCGTCACGAATCCCGTCAACATGCAAAGTATTGGCTTTGCTCCTGTCCTCACCTGCCTTGTGAAGTGCCCATTTGAAAAGAGGTGGCCCTACAAATTGATTCAATACTATTATAGCAATAATTAATGTTGCAAATTCACTTCCCCAGCTAGGAAATTCATTTGCTACTGCAGTTGATAAACCCAGAGCAACACCAGCCTGCGTGAGATATGGCATCCAACCTAAATGCATAAAAAGTGGCGGATCTTTTGCTGCCAAGCCACCCACATATGAGCCAAGTATCATAGCGACTAGTCTTACACCAAATAGCAACAAAGCTGCTGGCCAGACCTGGATTAGGATGTCTACAGACATCGTGGCCCCGGTTAAGGTGAAAAAAGCTACATATATATAGTTTCCAGTGTCGTGGATGAATTTGAGAAATTCAGCTCGAAACCGGGTGTAATTGGTGATATGGAAACTTCCAACAATGCAAACCAGCAACGGTTCGAGGATCACTTCATGCCCGATGTACTCTCCTGACAAACCTCTCAATAAATGAGTTAATAAGTATATGCTGTACCCACTTATGAGCAGAAATATCGACTTGCTCATAACACGTATTCGGAGGGAGAGAATAAGCCCCAAACCTTTACCCAGCAGAAGGCCTAATACCATAGAGAGGGCAAGTTCTGCTAGAATGATCAATATGCCAACTAGGTTAATATCACTACCCGTAATCAAACTTTGAGCAAAGGATAAGCAAATTGTAAAGACAACAATGACGATGAAGTCTTTGAGTACTGTAACACCAAGAATGGTCTGCGTAAACGGTCCCTTAGCCCTAAGCTCCTTTATAATGGCGATAGCAGATGCCGGTGAGCGTGCACCAAAAATTGCTGCTATTAATAATGAAGCAGAAAGTTTAGCCGGGAAATCCATTTGTGACATGAATGGGATCATCCCAGCAATGGAGAATACAACAATACTACCTAAACCGAATGTTGCAATTAATTGCCAGAGAGTATTCCACTTTATGCTATTGAGCCGGCCTCTCAATTCACGGAGATAGAGTTCAGAACCAGCGGCGAAGGCAATAAAAGCTAAAGAAAGTTCATTGATGAAATTTAATTGAGCCTTGGATTCAGCCGGTATTAAGTTGAGTACAAAGGGCCCGGTAATAATTCCACTTATCAGGAGTCCGGTAATCAGTGGGAGCCTTATTTTCTGGAAAACAGCCGCAATTCTGTCTGCTGCTATCGCTATAATCAGGAAGCCTGCGACTAACAGGAAGAACTCAATATTTAAATAAATGTCGTTCAATAGCTTTGATGGTTTTGCTAAAAATAGCGAATTAAAAAATAGGCAGGAAAACAAAAACCATTAAGATATTCTAATTGAAAGTTCAATAATTATGAGCCCGTTTTCTTAAGAAAGAAGAAACGAATGGCATCATAGTGACTTTATTTAAGTAAAAGTCCCGGACCATATTGTAATTAATTCAGTTTTCGTCATATTATATCACTGTTTAAAATGACTGTTTAAAATGAAAAATTTGATTAGTATAATAATAATAATGCTTGCCGCTTTTAATGTAAATGGTCAGCTCCCACCTAGTCATCAGTTATTTACTGAAGTGCTACAAAAACATGTGAATGAAAAAGGATGGGTAGATTATCAGTCATTAATAGATGATAGATCGCAATTGGACGCCTATGTCAAGCTTCTCCAGAATAACCATCCTAGTGAGTCCTGGTCAAGAAAGGAACAACTGGCTTATTGGATAAATGCTTATAATGCCTTCACCCTGCACCTGATTTTGGAGAAATATCCCGTTGAAAGCGTTAAAGACATTGGCAGTTGGATTCAAATACCTTTTGTTAATACACCGTGGGACATAAGCTTTATTGAAATAGGGGATAAAACATATGATCTCAATAATATTGAACACGATATTCTAAGGAGTGACTTTGATGAGCCTCGAATTCATTTTGCAATTGTATGTGCTTCATATTCGTGTCCACGCTTAAGTCAAGAGGCCTATACTGCCGAAAATATAGAGGCCCAATTGGCCGCTGCCGCCAAAGACTTCCTCAATGACCCCAGGAAGAATAAGATGAATGCTAACAATCCAGAGTTATCAAAGATATTCAGTTGGTTTGGAGGAGATTTTAAAAAGCAAACGTCACTTATAGAATTTATTAATCAGTATTCCGCAACCAAAATTGATCCAGAAGCTAACATTTCATTTTTTGACTATGATTGGAGACTGAACGATCAGAAAACACTTAATTAACCATGGTCATGATTGTACATTATTCTTTCACCATAGTACATTTAAAGAATGCAATCAATATGTGTATTCTGTGGGGTCCAGTAAAGGAAACAACCCGGAATTTGTTAAGTGTGCGGAATGGCTGGGGGCTAAGCTGGCTAGCAGGAAAATTAGTCTGATTTATGGAGAAGGCAAAGTAAGACCGTTGCAAAAGACAGCACTAAGTCTGTTGGTTCTTGATTTTTGTTTTTTTGAGATTTCATTTTGTTTTTTTGCTCTCAGAGAGTCCGGAACAGTCCTGTTTCTTGTTGTCTTTCCTCATTTTTTGTTGTTTACTACTGAACTGGACATAATTATCCCTGGTGACCGGTATAAATTGTATCCAATGGCTTCCATTAAATCTCCTCGGCATTGCTAATGAAATATTAACTATATTTAATTAGCAATGCCAATTTGTTAATACTATTCCTGCTAATGGAGGTTAATTTACTAAGCTGACTGGCTGTTAGATCAAGTGCAAACAAGCGAATAATTTGTCTGAATTTTAGCTCCGAAATTCGCGAACGGTATAAATACTTGTTTCTCATTGATAGACAACTAATTAAGCTACATTACTTTCACTTAAGTTGTCTTGACCCTAAAATAATAAACACACCAAAAGGTGAATTGGTTTTTGATCTGGGTCAAAACATTGTGGGTTGGGCCAGAATGAAAGTAAAAGGAAACCAAGGGGATAAGGTCACCCTCAAGTTTACTGAAGTACTTGATAAAGAGGGCAACTTTTTCACCAGGAACCTTCGTGCTGCAGAAGCTACAGATAGCTATATTCTCAAGGGAGGAGGGGAGGAAGTATTTGAGCCAGGTTTCACTTTTCATGGATTTAGGTTTATAAAAATCGAGGGCTACCCTGGTACTCCAACACTTGATCAGATTACAGGAGTTGTCATTCATTCTGATATGAAGCCAACAGGTACCTTCACCTGCTCGGATACCTTAGTCAATAAACTTCAACAAAATACCCAATGGGGTCAAAGGGATAATTTCCTTGATATTCCAACGGATTGCCCTCAACGCGACGAACGTGCCGGATGGACCGATGATCCCAGGTATTCAGCATGACTGCTGCTTTCAATTTCGACGTCGCATCCTTTTATACCAAATGGTTAAAAGATTTGGCCTTGGATCAACAACCGAATGGTGAAGTACCCAATGTAATTCCAGATATGATAAATAATGAGCGCGGTGGTACTACCGCATGGGGTGATGCAGCGGTAATTGTTCCCTGGACAGTCTATAGGTCTTATGGAGACAAACGCATCCTTGAGAAACAATATGAGAGCATGAAGGCATGGGTTGATTATGTGGACAATAATGCCGGAGAAGATAATCTATGGAATGATACTGATCATTGGCATTGGGGAGATTGGTTGGCTTATAACACCGATAGACCTGATTATGCAGGATCTGTGACAGAAAAGGATTTAGTGGCTACTGCTTATTTTAATTATTCTGCAACAATTTTGAGCAAGGTTGCGGCCATTTTAGGCAAGTCATCAGATGCATCCAAATATGCCCAACTGGCACAGAAAGTTAAAAACGCTTTCATTCAGGAGTACATAACGCTTAATGGGAGGCTTGTGTCACATACGCAGACAGCGTGCTTTGGCCCTTTCCTTTGATTTGATACCGGAGGAATTGCGTCAAAAATCAGCTGATTATTTTGCCAATGATGTTGAGAAATTTGGACATCTGACCACCGGTTTTGTCGGAACACCACTTCTCTGTACGACGCTCTCATCCATAGACCGAGACGATCTGGCATTTATGCTACTTAATCGAAAAGAATATCCGTCGTGGTTGTATCCGGTCACCCAGGGAGCCACTACTATTTGGGAGCGATGGGATACTCAGAAACCTGATGGAACCATCATAGACGGGATGAACAGCTTCAATCACTACGCCTATGGGGCTATAGGTGAATGGCTGTACAATCATGTGGCAGGATTAAGCATCGATATCGATCAGCCTGGGTATAAGCATATCTTGTTTAATCCACACCCTGGTGGCGGGTTAACAAATGCTACAGCAGAATTAAATACCCTATATGGCATAACTAAATCTGCCTGGAAAATAGAAGGAGATCAATTTATCTATGAGGTTATGGTACCTGCGAATACAACCGCAACAGTTACCCTGCCCCATTCAAAGGAAGTAAAAGAATTGGGATCAGGTAAATATAGTTTTAGTGAGACTATTAGTGCTGCAATTAAGAAATAAGGACTACTTACAGCCCATGATTTAATCACCGGTCATTGCAGTTAGGATTTCCGGTAGGATTTTACCTCTTGCCTGGCCTTATCCAAACCAGTTATTCCCAGCTCCACCACGTCTCCATCCTTAAGGTATTCTGGTGGGTCCAAACCCAGACCCACCCCAGACGGCGTACCGGTTGATATAATATCTCCCGGCAGCAAAGACATGAACTGACTGATATAACTAACCAAATAGGGGACCTTAAATACCAGGTCCGATGTGTTAGAGGATTGCTTCATTTGTCCATTTACCTTCAGCCATAGATCCAGGGTGTGTGGGTCAGTTATTTCATCAGTGGTCACTAACCAGGGGCCAAGAGGCGCAAAAGTATCACAGCCCTTGCCTTTTAGCCATTGCCCTTCTCGCTCCAATTGGAATTCCCTTTCACTCAAGTCATTGTGTAAAAGATAACCTGCTACATAGTCCATAGCTTTCTCTTCATCTACATAAGAAGCCTTCTTTCCAATAATCACTGCTAATTCAACTTCCCAATCGGTTTTCTTGCTTCCTTTTGGAATAGTTACTTCATCATTTGCTCCCACAATGGAAGATGTTGATTTATAAAACAATACCGGCTCTGATGGGAGACTCATCCCACTCTCCTTAGCATGTTGAGAATAATTAAGACCAACACAAATTATCTTGGACGGTCTTTTGACCGGAGGGCCAATTCTTACATCTGATGCCACAATCGGACATTCATGCTCATTTTCTCTCAACCAATTCCTAAGTCTTGAAATACCATCTGAATCAAAAAAATCAAGATCATAATCTTCTCCAAAGGCCTTTGTGTCTTTAATATTTCCCTTTTTATCAACTATTCCCGGAAGCTCTTTTTCTACTTCCCCAAAGCGAATCAATTTCATCTTTTAACAATCTAATTATTCAATTTTATAAAGCCTCCGTCAATCGGATAATCGATACCTGTAGTAAATGACGCCTCATCCGAACAGAGGTACAATGCCAAATTTGCAATTTCAATTGGATCAGCCATCCGACCAATCGGTTGAGATTCGGACAGTTTCTTAAACATTTCCTCCTCTTGTCCAGGGTAGTTTTTACTGATAAATCCATCTACAAATGGGGTGTGCACCCTGGCTGGGGAAATACTATTACACCCGTTGTGCATTTTAAATAATGCTGATTTTAATATTATTAATATTTCTACCAAAGATAAATTTATTGATATATTGAATAGTTGTCAGGGCCGTTATATTCGATAGTATTCTGGTTTTAAAGCCTTCAAAAGTTTTAGCCTAATTGCGTCTTATCATAAACTGATCACAAAGTTGAGAAAATAAAGTTTCTATACGTTTTCTGGATTTTCTAAAGATATCGGGTTGTCTTTTATAATCAATTTGATTTTTTCGCATCGGTGTATTGCGTTTTATCTTACAGCTTTCAAATAGGTTAAGTTGAATTTCTGCTGATAAATAACCTCTATCTCCAATTATGGTACACTCTTTTAATTGTTGTTCAATGTCTTTTAAATAATTCACCTCATGTACAGATGCTGGGCTTAAATCAATACTTTGAAAAACACCACTAACAGAACATACTGCATGTAATTTATAACCGTAATAGTTTACACCTTGTGAAGCACAATAGCCTTTATCTGGAAAGCTATAATGCCGCTCTTTACATATCTTAGAACGACTGCTTCTGCTTAATTTACAAACTTCTAAAGGCATACTATCTACAATAAAGTAATCTTCAAATTCATTAAAACAAGAGGCTAATTTTGACCTAATCTCATCAATATGATTTAACAGTCTTCTTCCTCTTCGGTTGTAAAGAGAACGCTCAATCTTTGATGAAATAGATTCTGGAAGTAAACGAAATAAATTGTTCTCACTATCAAAACCCATATATTCTGCTGTGAGACTTAAGCTTACCAACTCTAAATCACTCAACATAGGCTGTCGTCTTTGATAGCTTAACAAGTTTTCTTTTGATATTTTTCTCAATACTTCCAATATTCTTTGGTAATTTGCATTTAAGTTGTTCATTGTTAATGTTTTGTGGTTAAAACAATTTACTGATTATCAGTAAGATGAACAACTTTTTTATTTTAAATCATAATGCACAACGCAATGTCGTTTAGTTAAGCTATAAGGGCTTGTAATTCATGTGCAATTGCCTTTTAGGTTTCTTTTTACGTTCAAATTTTCTTTCTGGCCTTACTATTTCGATGGTTTTACCAGCAATTCTATCAAATGCTTCAATGGCTTTTTGTGTGGTCTGTCTGAGTAGCAACCCACAAGTTATTTCCCTTGTCATCGCTAAAGCACTGGTTCGGTTGATCTTATAGGAATTCCTGGTTTTGCCCTGCTGATCCTCTTTTCTTACCCTTTCTTCAATTGGAAAAGCCAATACTGCACATCAACTCATCATAAATACTTTGGCAAAAAAGTCTTGTTTTACCGCCCTGGCAGTTTTTCCTGAAAAGTTCTCTACTTCAATGCGGGCTTTGAAAAGTTTGTATCCCTTCTTCAACGTTCCCACGCAAATGGTACAGTTCACTCAGATCCTCATAGCTATACTTTTCTGCATCCATTAGAGAAGTGCACAACACTTTCTTTTCTCCATTTTCCAATTCAATACACACCAGACGGCATTTAATTTCTGTATTGATAATATCGGGATATTCCTTTAACAACTCTCGATCTTTGGCAGGGAGTTGGAAACCAACAATACGTTCTTTTTCTCCACTCTCTGTGAATTCTTTCAGCTCTAACCACCAGTCCTGCTTCATACGCATACAGTAGTCAATGCCCCTGGCTTGCAGAAAAAACAAAAGGAATATGCCTGGGCAGCCCCTGTCCGGAAGTAACAAGTCCCCTTTTTTAACTTTTGACAAGTGTTGGTAAAGTAATTCTCTTTCGCTGGAAGCGTAAGGAGCGATCTGTGCATCCAAGGTGATTAAATTGAGGGGATCGTATAAAAAGGAACCCATCGCTAAAGACCGTTTGCTATCGGCATCAGGACCAAATTCATGCTCCCCAAATTCCTCTACTACGCTTTGGTGGTGGGGCAATTGCAACCGGGTACCATCTGCCGATAATAAACGTATTCCTTTCCATACTAAATAGGTGCTTCATCATAGAATGTCTTATTTACATTTTCCTGTTACTTCCTTGTAAAACACATCAATTTCACGTTGTAATGAACTTCTAACCCCTTTGGTTAATAGCGTAATCAAATGCCTGAACGATAGATAGTTTGCGCTTACGGGTAAATACCCCTTCCCGGCCGTCCTTTGAACGGCTGCAATATTGTTGATCATCTATTCAATCGTTTATGTTTTCAATGGTATTTCCTCTAAAATCAGGAAGTGTAATACCCCCCCTTTATACCCTTAAATATAACATATAACCGATAAATAATCCTTAACTAAACAGCATTGAATTGTAAAGACTGAAAACTGAGAAAGCTAAACACAAAGTGAAAGATTTAAATCGTCACATTCGGAATGTCAAAAATTCTCATTCTGAATGTGACGTTCTGAATGAGAATACTGGCTCGGGAATAGCACAATCAGAAGATAGCTGAAAATCGGACAACCCGGCAATAGTACAAATTCTGTTTTTACCCGGACAGCCTCAACTGCCCTTCTTTGGGGTTACATCTCATAATTAGTGGTCAGTACCTTTAACTCTCCCGTAGAGGTATGGCCTCAGTGGGTGGAGAGTTGTGAATAACACTTTTCGTCGGATTGGGTGAAACCTTGAAGGTTTCCTCTTCAATGCTATTAGCGCATTTTCGGCATTTCCATTTGCTTGCGCATGTACCCTTTGGGTGTAGCAAACTTCTCAGAACTTATAGATCCTTTAGTTATACTTTCCATGATGTTTTCTCCTGCCAATGCACCATTCTTATAAGTCACTGACCTTACCGGAATTCCCCTGTCGAATGCTGGATTTTCATCCAGATTAGATGCCAAACCTGCCACAGAAGGCCCCATTGGTAAAACCCCGGCAAATTCTCCGATAATTTCACCGAACACACGCCTCATGGCATCAAAGCTTTTGAAATCGTCCTTCTGCACTCCCAAATTGGAATATGAGGCCAGGAACATATCAGCAATTTTGTTATCTCCCTGGGCAGCTTCGTACTTGTCAACTGACCAATTTTTGACTTTGACATTGCTATCGGTCTTGCTAAATGTAGTTTCCACTTCTTCACCTCCGAGTAGCGAACCAAATTGTTTCTTTAACTTCTCCTGTTGAGAAGGTGGCAGGTTACCCATAAATGCCTTCATCATTGGGATCATTTGCCTTAACTGACCAATAAACTGCTGTAATTCGGCCTCGGTTACCTGGTAAAATTCCTTCTTGGCATGGTCGATAAAAATGAATTCCTTTTTTGAGGAGTCGAAAATCAATGCATTATTATCGTCCTTGAATTGATTCTCGATTAAAAGTTTTTCAGAGGTGAAATAGAAATTGGTGGTTCCGGCGTCATTTTTCTGACTATCCAGGTTTTTACTTTTCAACGTTACGTCACTGGCATGCGAAGCCACTGAAATACTTAATGCTGCTACTATGCTTAATAAGTTCATATCAAATTGTTTTAAAATCACTTTTCATTACCAAAATCAGACCAAACTATATGCCCATAGGCGAAAAGTCAGTGAAGAATGTTTCAGGAAATGATTCATGTACCTGAATTTCAGTAAGTTGACGTTCGCCACGATTACCTGAAAGTTTGATATTGCCAAAATCCCTGTATTCTTTCCAAGGCATTACAAAATTCGGTTCATCTTGTGTGGCTTCTTTGTAGTAAGCCCATTGAGTAATCAATTTCGTTTCTATATCTACCCATACCTGATAATAGTTTTGAGGAGTGACTCCCACACCTTCAAAATTGAGGTCGAGAAGATAGGCTTCTCTTCCGTCCATAGTAGAGTCCTCATCAATGAATTTCAGAGTGACACCGCTATCTTTTAATTTGTATGGCATCACAAGCCAGTAAGAATCATTTATCCACGCCCCTTTTGCTCTTTTCAAATATTTCTGAAGTGAGTCCGTGTCGGTCATTTCAACGCCATCTTTCATAATTCTTCCGTCTCCCGTATTGATGTTCACTATAGCTTCCAAATCAGTCTTTAAATATTTGATACGTACATTTCCACTCCATTTATCCCAATATAACTTTCTTGCATCAAAGAAATTCCAACTGAGGCATCTGGTATTGTCCCAGTTATTTCTACCTCCTAATGCGTTCATCACGTCATCAGCAATTTTAATGGCCACCGGATCCGAGTCTTTTAAATTAAAACCTTCGGCAGCGGGGTTTTCTACTAATGCTGTTTTAGTACTGGAGGTTGTGTCCACCTTTTCTTTATTTGACTGGCATGCAGTTATAGCCAATATTATTATCAGGTACGGGGTCAGTTTTTTCATGATATTTTAATTATTGAAAAATAAAGATAGTGATAATTCAATGTTCCACTAATTCAATGTTCCACATGACTATTCAAAGTCTCTCTACCAAGCATTGAACGCAAAAATGAATCATGTTACCTTTAGATATACTACTCCTTTGAATCACTTGAGTACATTGGTTTAACAGTCCAATACATAGTGTTTTTTAATGAGGTTTTTGATGGCGATCCTGAAGTAATTGAAGCCTATTTTGATGCAGTAGATTGGATTTTAAGCAGTTCAGGGAAAGGAAGTGCATTGCGTGACATTCTAAAGCTGGAAGACCTTGCAGAAAGTACGTTGAGTAGATTATTTGAAAGTGTAGTCATAGTAATTGAGATGAGAATTGCCCTCCGATTTATTCTTACATCAATCATATTCATCAATAACGCTATCTCAGGCTCATTTGGCTACTGTTTTACGGAGCAATGACTTACTTGATGATTCTCCCCGTGTTCGATAATATTAGTTAACTGGCTGAGAATTTTTTTGGAGAGGAGTTATGGTTTTGTGCGGGTCTCTCTTATCTGTTTTTTTTGAATCCATCAGGCTGGAGATAACTCAATTACAAAAGTTCGAAATACTTAGAAGCCGGATAACGAATCTTTTGTAAAGATTCCAATATCAGCACCTCAATATCAGCACCTATTTGATGAGGTCTTTTAACTTGAGTGTTCCGAAACTGTGGTCCTTAAACAGCTTAAGGCTTCTTACCTGATCTTCTTTGTTGAAGTGGACAAGATTAATTTGGTCATCGAATAGTTCCTGCATGACTTTATTGTCTATAGCCAGGGTTTCCAAATTGTCAAGATCAATTATTTCAATAAAACACCACAATGCGTAACCCTCAATTTCGCTACCGAGATAATCAAATTCCACTTGAGCTCCATTTGCCCAAAATTTGAATTTGCTGTGTAGGTACTCCTCCACCAATTTGTCCACCTTCCCTTTTTGACCGGGTTTCGTTATGTCCAGGTCAGTATCGTATTTCTCCACCAGTGTGCTTTCAAGGTCATCCAAAAACATTCGATAAGTAATTTCTAAAGACTTTGTACTTGAATTGTACTCCATTTCGCAAACACTGACATGAAATGGATGAAGAATACCGAATAAATTCAGATGGCAGAGAGTCAATATTGCTAAATGGATCATCTAATGTGATTACTGGTTTTCAAAATTAAGACTAAATGGCAATTTTTGTGACTCATCAAATTTAACTCATGTTGGAGTTCCAATTGTATTTTGGTTTAGGTACAGAACACATACTGGACATTAACGGCTATGATCATATCCTGTTTGTAGTGTCCCTCTGTGTGTTGTATACACTAGTTGATTGGAGGAAGGTTTTGATACTAGTGACCGCATTTACTATTGGTCACAGTATTACTCTGGCTTTGGCAACGCTACAAATTATCAGCTTCGATTCAGCACTTGTTGAATTCTTGATTCCCTTGACAATCCTGATAACAGCCACGTCCAATCTTTTTAAATTACCAGGAACTGACCATAAAATTCAATTAAATTATTTATTTGCAGCCTTTTTTGGTCTCATCCATGGAATGGGTTTTTCAAATTACCTGAGGAATTTAATTGGCAAAGATTCATCAATTGCAACACAATTGTTAGCCTTTAATCTCGGTATTGAGGCAGGTCAAATAATAATAGTTGGTGCATTCCTCATTATTTCAGCAATTTTCATTTCTCTTTTAGGTGTAAGCCGTAGAGATTGGAATATGACCGTGTCTTCGGCAATAGCTGGAGTCGCGATAACATTGATTTTAGAAAATAAATATTGGTAATAACTTCGAACTCAAAAGTAAGTATTCATGAAGAGGACACTAGCATTAATCATAAGTGCCATGTGGATTGCTGTAACCGGCTATTCACAGGGCAAATGGGACAGGAAATTCGAGCAGTTAGGGACTGATCTGCCCAGCCCAAATACTTATAGAACAGCTTCCGGAACCCCGGGTAAGGATTACTGGCAACAACAGGCAGATTATGAAATGGAAGTGGAGCTAGATGACCAAAAGCAAAGAATTACCGGTAAGGAGACAATCACCTACTTCAACAACTCACCTGATCAATTGACATATTTGTGGGTGCAATTGGATCAGAATATGCGGGCTAACGACTCTAAAACTCCTTTAGTAACCAATACCAAAATGAACAGTGTCGTGTCTGGCAAGCAACTCGCTACCATGATTGAAGACTACGACTATGACGGCGGATTCAAAATTACAGCCGTAAAAGGTTCAAATGGTAAAACGCTAAAATACACCATTAATCAAACCATGATGAGGGTTGAATTACCGGTAACGATGAATACCGGAGATCAATTCTCATTTGATATTGAATGGTGGTACAACCTTAACGACAGAATGTCCGACGGTGGAAGATCCGGTTATGAGTATTTCCCACAAGATGATAACTATGTTTATACGATTGCACAGTTTTTCCCGAGAATGGCAGTCTACGATGACGTCACAGGTTGGCAGAATAAGCAATTTCTTGGCCGTGGTGAGTTTGCAGTACCATTTGGGAATTATAAAGTAAAGATAACTACACCTGCTGACCATATCATTGGCTCAACCGGGGTCCTTCAAAATCCTAGTGATGTACTCACAACTGATGAAATGAAGCGATTTGAGCTGGCCAGGACATCGTTCGACAAACCTGTGATTATTGTGAAGGAGAACGAAGCGAAGAAAAAAGAAAAGACGAAATCACAAGCAAAGTCAACCTGGGTTTATCATGCGGATAATGTGAGAGATTTTGCCTTCGCTTCCTCCAGAAAATTTATATGGGATGCCATGGCGGTCAAAATTGGAGATGGAAGCGGCACTGGAAGCACAGAGTTTTCTCATGGTGACTCTTCAGGATCATCAATAGACAGCCAGGCCAATAGTAATTCTTCATCAGGAAACAATTACAGATATCCTCTTGCAATGTCATATTATCCCAAGGAAGGAAATCCTTTGTGGGAGAGGGAGTCAACTAAAGCTGTGGCCAATACTTTAATTACCTATTCGAAACATACTATTGACTATCCCTATCCTGTGGCTATTTCCGTGCATGGCGCATCTATAGGTATGGAATACCCGATGATTTGTTTCAATTTTGGCAGGCCACAACCTGACGGGTCTTACACAGATCTGGTAAAATGGGGAATGATTGGAGTAATTATCCATGAGGTGGGACATAATTTCTTTCCTATGATTATCAATTCTGATGAACGCCAGTGGACGTGGATGGACGAAGGGCTTAATACTTTTGTTCAGTCACTTACAGAACGCAAGCATTATCCGACCAAACCTTTAAGACGCGGAACTGCCGCGTCAATTATTCCTTATATGAAGGGTGATAAGGAAAACATTAGGCCAATAATGACCAATTCTGAACAGATACTGCAATTTGGTAATAATGCTTATGCCAAACCGGCTGCAGCGTTGTGGATATTAAGAGAAACAGTGATGGGCCCGGAGTTGTTTGATTACGCTTTTAAAGAATATGCGAGGCGTTGGGCTTTTAAACATCCTGCCCCGGCAGATTTTTTTAGAACAATGGAGGATGCCTCTGCGGTGGATTTAGATTGGTTTTGGAAAGGCTGGTTCTATACTACTGATCATGTTGACCTGTCTATTGACAATGTTAAGTGGTTTAAAATGGATCTTGAGGAAGAGAGTTTTGAAAATAGGACTCAAGGACAAATTGCGAATCAATCAGGTCAGAGTAAATCAACGAGTTTTGAAGAAGCTGGTGAGACTTTCAAATTTAAGGAAACCGATTCCGGGGAGTATGGTGAATTTATGAATAGGATTGACAACGCTTCCATTAAAATGCGGAATGCAGATAAGAATTTCTATGAAATAACTTTTAAAAATAAAGGTGGACTGGTGATGCCTGTTATCATAGAATGGACTTATAAAGATGGCACTAAAGAGATTGAGAGGCTTCCGGCAGAAATATGGAGAATGAATGAGGAAGTGGTGACAAAGGTCTTTGCCAAGTCAAAGGAGGTGGTCAATATCCAATTAGATCCATACAGTGAAACGGCAGACATTTATGTTGAAGACAATGTCTTTCCAAAAGCTGATTCACAATCAAGGTTTAAAGAATTTAAGAGCAAGAATTAGATGGAATCATTTTGAAGTCATAAGTTAGGAATCTCCGAATTTTAGGGTAGAAAAGAGTGCTGCTTTATTTGGCTAATGAGGTTGTTACAATCCCTCATGCGATCCTATCCAAAACCAGATTTAGTGTTTTTTCTTTGACACCAATTGCACGTTGTAGCCATAAATCAGAATGGACAAAAACAATGACATAAATGTATCAAAGTGCTGACGGACAAACTCAGGTTGAAGTGGTTTTTGGTCAAGACACTGTCTGGCTAAATCAAGAACAACTAAGTGATTTGTTTGATCGGGACAGGACGGTAATTGGTCGACATGTTCGGAACATATTTAAAGAGGGTGAATTGGAATAAGAAGTGGTATGTGCAGATTTTGCACACACCACTCAACATGGTGCTATTCAAGGAAAAACACTAACAAAAACAGCCAAATATTACAACTTGGATGTTATAATCTCAGTAGGCTATCGGGTGAAGTCTCTTCGTGGGACTCAATTCCGACAATGGGCAGGTAAACGCCTGAAAGATTATTTGATACAAGGATACTCGGTTAACCAAAAACGTCTTGAACAAACCAATCAGGAAATTCAGATTTTAAAATCTGGAATTCAAATTTTAGGCAGAGCAATGGGAGAAAAGGCGCAAGAAAAAGGACTAGAATGGTTAAACCAATTTACTAAAGGATTAACATTATTAGACGATTATGACCATGAGAGACTAGCCTCGAAGGGATTATCCAAAGGGAATGTGGTTTACCCGAATATAGAAAGCTATCAACAACTGGTCAATCACATGAAGTCTGAATTTCACTCTGACGTTTTCGGGGTAGAGAAGGATAAGGGTTTTGAAAGCGCGATTTTTCAAATAACCAAAGGTTTTGGAAATGATGACTTTATATCCCGGCATTGAAGAGAAAGCCGCAACACTTTTATATCTTATCATCAAAAATCATGCGTTCATGGATGGCAATAAAAGAATTGCAACTGCATGTTTTTTTTATTGTTCTTGGAAGAGAATAATATGCTGACCAATAGTGACGGAACAACAATAATTAGCAATGAAGCTTTGGCAAGTTTAGCGTTGTTTGTAGCTGCAAGTAAAGCTGAACTTCTGACGGATCATTTGATTCCCTGTGAATTGTACCTGCCTGATGAATTAAATCCAATGCTGGTGAATGAAATATTTCACTTATCTCCTCTTTCGTCCAATCGTTTCTAATTGTCATTCTAATCCTTTAATACTAAAATTCAATGTATTTCAAACTCAAAAGGCACTCTGGCCTGGATGCCCTGATAACTTCTTATTTTCTTCAGAATTTCACTGTAGGGTGCAAATAATTGAAACTCATCACTAAAAATTCTGGTATGCACTTGACCAACAAAATCAGATATAAATTCCTCCAAAACACTTTTTTGTTCTGGGTAATAGGCGACTTGATATGCATCAAGCCCTGCTGAATTTGCAGCAATATCGATGGCGTCATTGAAACTTCCCAAGACGTCTACTAAACCATTGTCAAAGGCCATAGTACCTGACCAAATTCGGCCTGAAGCTACATCCGCTATTGTTTGAGTATCGACATTTCTTCCCAGCGCAGCTTTTTCAAGAAATGTCGAGTAACTCTTCTCTACCTCGTTCTGGATAATCTTTTTTTCCTGTTCACTCAAAGATCGGGTAACAGTAAATATATCTGAGTACTCGCCTGTACGAACAACATCATGCGTTATTCCGATTTTATCATTCAAAAGGGGGCCAAAGTTGAACCACATCCCGAAAACTCCGATCGATCCTGTCAATGTCGTTGGATGACTAACAATTGTATCACAAGGCATAGCAAGATAGTAGCCACCAGAGGTTGCATAGTCAGACATCGAAGCAATTACTGGCATTTGCTCGGTAGCCAGGCTTATTTCCCTCCAAATAACATCCGAGGAGAGCATACCACCTCCAGGGGAATTTATTCGGATTACCATTGCCTTTACTCTCTTATTCTTCCTTAATTTTCGAATTGTTGCAGCAAATTTTCTGGAACCCACCTGATAATTTGTTCCATCTCCTCCCATGATTTCACCTTCGGCCACAACGACTGCTATTTTGTCACTGGCAAGATCAGCGGATAAATGCCAATTTCTATAGTAATCATCGGTACTGATAAAATTGACTGGGTCATCAATCTCGGCACCTATGGATTGGTTAATTTTTTCTTGTACTTGATCGGAATAATATAAGTCGGTTATTAAGTCATATTCCCTGGCCTTCTGCGCATTGGTGACTAACATGGAATTCGCAATTTCCATGACCTTGTCTTTATCGAGATTGCGGGCAGTTGCAATGTCGTCAATCAATTCATTATTCAGGGATGTTAGCCATTCCTCGAGTTGCAACCTGTTTTCGGGACTTAAACCTTTTCTTATGAAAGGCTCAATTGCACTCTTGAATTCCCCGACCCTAAATATCTGAGGTTCGACACCCAAATTATCAAGTGCACCTTTAAAGAATGAAACATTGGCACTGAGGCCATTGAATTCAATGGAGCTTTCAGGGTGAAGGTAAATTTCATCAGCAACTGAGGCCAAATAGTAGCCGTTCTCACTCATGAATTCTCCATAGGCATAAACGAATTTGCCAGAGGTTTTGAAATCTATTATGGCTTCTCTCAATTCACGAAGTGCAGCATAACCACCACTGAACAAACCTGTACTTATTAAAATACCTTTAATACGATCGTCATCCCTAGCCACACTAATGGCTTTTATCGAACTTAATAAGCCCAGAGGTTGCAGTTCATCATCGAAAATTTGAGTAAAGGGATCATCAGGTACCTGTTCGTGAATTTCTCCTTTTAAGTTCAGCAGGAGGACAGAGTCATCTTCAACTGCAACCTGTATTTCTGAAGTGGCAGCCAAAAATCCAATGAGCATAAAAAACCCGAAAAAGGACACTAATGCGAAGAATATGAGACCAACCAATACGGCCAGGACATTTTTAATGAAATCCATTTAAGATTCTGTATTTCTGAGCCGACAAAACTAATCAGAATGACCCAGAAGGATAATTATTCGACGTAATTTCACGCGATGAATGACCTGATATACCTCCTCTTGGGCAGTAACCTTGGCGACAGAGAGTCGGTTTTACGTACGGCTCTTGAGGAACTTAAGGGAAAAGGGTTTTCAATAACGAAAAATTCCGCCATTTATGAGACGGAGCCTTGGGGGGTCAAAGATCAACCAGTATTTCTTAACATAGTGGTTGCGGGCAAGTGGAGTTCCGCACCTGAGGAGTTGTTAGCAGCATGTCAGGAAATAGAGCTTAAGTCAGGAAGGGTACGGACAATAATGTGGGGAGAAAGAATCCTGGACATTGATATTCTCTATTACGGAACAGCTATAGTTAGCACAGACGTACTGACCATACCTCATCCTGGCATTCCCATTAGGAGGTTTGTATTAATACCCTTGACGGAAATAGCCGGTAAAATGAAACATCCTGTTCTTAAGAAAACTACCCTGGAGTTGTTAGAAGGATGTGAAGACAACATTGGAGTTAAGTTCTATTCAAATCTTTAAGGATGGACTGGCTGAATGCTATTCTTATACTGATTACTGGCTTGGTTGCCGGCTTTGCTAACACTGTAGCGGGAGGAGGTTCTCTTCTATCGGTACCAGTCTTAATATTTCTTGGTTTGCCACCGGTAATGGCGAACGCCACTAATCGTGTGGCCATCTTTTTTAGGTATTGCTAATTATATATAGTTTTCTTATTTTTACAGAAAAAAGCCATGAATTGTCCTTAAGTGTTCAAACCGTGCTGTCATTAAATCCGGCAAGATAAAAGGAAAACAAAGGTATAAGTGTAAAAAATGCGGCTACCACTATACGGTACAACAAAAATCTACGGCCAAACCAAAAGAGTTGAAAAAATACGCCCTGCAATTATATCTTGAAGGGTTGGGTTTTCGGTCAATCGGTAGAATACTCAACGTGAGCAATGTATCTGTGTTAAACTGGATAAGGGGTTTTGGCCAACAAGTGCAGTCCTTGTCCAATAGCGGTTCCGAAGTGGATTTCGTAGAGCTTGACCAGATGCACAGCTACATTGGAAACAAAAAAACTATTGCTGGATTTGGATTGCTGTTGATCGATATGGGAAAAAGTTCATCAATTTCGTTATTGGCGACAGAAGTACTGAGAGAGCAAAAAAGCTCTGGGGGCTAATAGGCACTAACCAGATGAATACTCTAGCAAGTGATTACTGGAAGTCATACGAGCACATGGTCCCTAAAGACAAACACATTCAATCAAAAGCAGAAACTTTTACCGTAGAAGGCTATAATAGCTTGTTCAGGCATTTTTTGGCAAGAATGAGAAGAAAATCAAAGTGCTATTCAAAAAGTATTGAGATGCTTACTTTATCCGTTTTGCTTTTGATGCATCATCGAAATGAAATATTAACTATATTTAATTAGCAATGCCAAAATGATGATATGAAGCAGTGGTTTTATAGGAGGCTTTTTTCCGTCTTATGAGCATGTTGTTCGCTCGTAAAATATCGAATAATCGATCTCTACCTATTTTTATACCCAATCTGCTAAAGTCGGCAGCAAGATGTTTTTGTAGTTTTTGAGTGCCTGCTCTGGATTGGATTTTTCGTGCTTCCCTGACTAAACCAATCACCTTGGCTTCTGTGCTTTTTCGTGCTTCCAAACGTTCCTTGGATTTGTAGTAGGCATCTCGATTGAGACGCATACTACTACCTACTTTTTGAACACTGGCAAGCCCTGATTTTCCTGATTGTTCTACTGCTTTCATGAGGGCTTGATGTTTAGTGTTTTTTTTAATTGGTCAACACTTTTATAGCCTGGGTTCTCGGCTGCTACTTCTAAGTAGGAGTCAGGCATTAGATTGTCCAGGTCTTTTTTCAAGAGCAAATCTTTGAGTTGTTGGACTTCTTTTTGCAGGGCTTTGATACGCCCGATTTCGTCAGTTGTTTCCACGGTTACACGAGTGTTCATGAGGTCTTTACGATCATACTTTTCGATCCACTTGTTGAGGGTGGTTCGGTTGATGCCGTAGATACGACCTATCTCAGTTTTGTTGTATTTACCAGTACTAAGTTTGGCTAAAACTTTGAGTTTGTAACCCTCGCTGTACCTGCGATTAATTCCATCGTTTTTATACATTTTGCTACGTAATGTGTAGCCTTATTTTAGGACGGGTCAGGCCTGCCTCTAACGCCATACCCATATCGAGTTGCCTCGAGAATAGTTAAAACAGTAATGGCTTAGGATTAATATTGTTAACCATATATTTGGGCTACCCGGAAATGGGTGGTCCTTTTTTATGACATTTTATTCAATAACAATAGAAGCACTAGAGACACCGGTTGCATAAAAGAACCCCAAGACCTCTTCTTCAAAATCGTTGATGTTTTTAACATTTCCAACTACCTGGGTGGGGGCAGTACTGGTAGATTCACCTTTGTTTCCTGCCTGAATCTGGATCAGCCTAAAAAAACCGAAGGCATTCTCGGTCAACGAGAATTGTTCTACACTACAACTGTCCCCTTTCTCAAATAAGAAAGTGTCAAAATCAACGTCGAATCTGTTTCCATTGAATAATCTATCTGATCTTAGAAAAACATCTGCCAGGGTTCCCAAAGTTTGGCCATTTTTATAGATTTTCCACCTGTAGAAATCCTCGCTTTGTGGATTGTCACTTGTTTCCAGATTCACAATGTAATCGTCCGTGTTTGGAGACAAACTTTTGGTGGATGATAATCTAATTTCAGGAACAGGTTTTAGTTCCTGAAAATCGGACTCAAAGGAACGTCCGTCATTAAGAGAAAAATGAAGTTTGTACTGTGCATTTTCCTCGCCTTGAAACGGCCTGTTGGATAGATAAGTTCCAGGTGTTGAACTTTCTAAAAAGTTAAAGACATGGCCACTATTGTCAACAACTTGAACAATTCCATCGGATATTTTGGGTGAACTTGCTGGATTAAGGAAGTCATTGGTCATTGAAAGTTGAATCTCTTGAATTGACATTTGGTCGGTTATTACACCTTCTACCACCAGTTTGGATTCACCACTTGAGGGAACATCAACAGAGATTGGATCTTCACAGGAAGAGATGAGTAGTAGCAGCAATATGATATAAGTGTATCGGATCAAAATCTAAAATTGTAAGTGACAGCGGGAATAATTGTTCCTAAAATCGAGTATTTCACTACTTCGGTCTTTATAGGGTTGCTCTCTGATTGTCGAAAGAAATAGGAGAAAGCATTTCTTCTCGCATATACATTGTAGAGGGAAAAGGTCCAGTAATCTTCAATTTTTCTCTTTCGGCCTTTTTTTGTTTCTAATCTACCATGATAGGTTGCTGATAAGTCCAATCTATGGTAGTCAGAGATTCGATTCTTATTTCGACTGGTAAAATTGGGGATTAATGAATTTTCAAATTGATATTTTCCCTCAGGGAAAGTTATGGGTCGCCCGGTGTTATATATAAAATTAGATGAAAAACTCCATCTTTCATTCAGACCGTAAATTCCTACCAAGGATAGCTCGTGAGTTCGGTCGAAATCATTGGGATAATAGTCCCCATTATTGATGCTTTCTCCTGGAGTTTTACCCGTAATTCTTCTTTCGCTCCTGGAAAGTGTATAGGACAACCACCCCGATAATTTGGCCGCTTTTTTCCCCAATGAAAATTCAATTCCATAAGCCTTGCCTTCACCCGAAAGCAATTCTGTTTCTATAATATGATTCAGCAAAAGATCAGCACCATCCTTATAATCAATAATATCAATCATTTTCTTGCCAAAGAGCTCGACTGACAAATCTATATTTCCAGCAAATTGCTTTAAATAACCCACTGCAATTTGATTGCCAATTTGAGGGGAGACGTGTGTTCCACTCAATTTCCAAACATCCGTTGGTAACGGAGATATTGTATTGGATATCAAATGTAAATATTGAATAACCCGGTCATAGCTTAATTTCAGTGATGAGTTGGGTGATAGGCGATAATTAAGAGAAATCCTTGGCTCTATACCATTGTATCTCTTGATGACATCTTTGGAATCATAACTAATCGTATCTGTAATGCTTTTCTTTTCTCTCGATTCTCCCTCCTGGTAGACAAAAACATCACCAGAACCTAAATTGAGCAACTGAGATATTCTCAGTCCAAAATTGAAAGTAATGCGATCACTCAATTTTTGTTCATTCCTGAAATAAAAATACGGCTCCAATCCATGCTCGGAATCAAGACTTATTTTATTAAATGTTTGATTACCTAAGTTTGGTATCCGATCACCGGGTCGAATTCTATGTAGTATCAGTCCACCCCCAAAATCGAACGAATTGTTGGGGCTTTTATAATAAGTGAAATCTGACTTTACAGAATAGCTAATGTTGGATGCTGTTCCAATAAATTCACCAATTCCTTTATTGGGTTTACCTGTTTTGTAAGAGTAATCTCCAAAAACGGCAGAAGCATTCATAAACAGTTTTGGTGTTATCTGGCTGTTCCACCTGAAAGTGGCCGTTTGGTTACCCCATCGCCGTAGTTGATTCTCCCCCATTTTATTTCGATCATTGCCAAAATAGCCCGACAAGTAAATTGTATTTCGCTTATTGATTCTAAAATTGAATTTGGCATTTATGTCATGAAAACTGGCCCTGTTCTCGCGAAAACTGATTTCATCGTTAAAATTGAAATTTGTGAAAGATGACCTGGCAGAGACCAGAAAAGAACTCCGGTTTTTCACTATTGGCCCTTCAACCATCAACCTGGTTGAAGCGACCCCGATGCCACCTGTTATATGAAAATCCTGGTCATTTCCTTCCCTTTTTCGCACATGGATGACCGATGAAGCACGCCCCCCATAGGAGGATGGTATGCCGCTTTTATAAATTTCTATTTGCTTAACTGCATCCGGATTGAAAACAGAAATAAGTCCAAATAAATGAGACGAATTGTAAATTGGGGCTTCATCCAGCAGAATGAGATTTTGATCGGTCGTTCCTCCCCGAACGTTCAATCCAATCGCATCTTCCCCTAACTTGCTAATGCCGGGTAAAAGTAAAGACCCCTGGAGGACATCAACCTCACCGAGAAAGTAAGGAATTTGGCCCATTGTGGCCATGTCCATTTTATGATACCCTGTGGGTTCATGATCAAGAATGTAATCTTGATCCTGTGAGGATATTATAACTTCCTTTAGTTCTGGAGGTTTTGGACTAAGGACAAAATTGATTCTTCTGTTTTTTCTCAGGATCAACTCCTCTGAGCTGGTTTCGTATCCCAGATAACTGGAGTTGAGGGTATAATCTCCCTGACGAACTGATATGGAATAGAAGCCATATTCATTGGTTGTTGTTCCAATATCAAGGGAGTCTATCCAAATATGTGCCCCGATGAGAGATTCGCCGGTGCTTTGATCCTTTATAACTCCCCGGATGGCTACTTTCTTCTTTAATCTTTTTGAAGATTTATAGAGCAGGATGGAGTTTTCTGATTGCTCATACGCAATTTTCTCGTCATTAAATACTGTGATCAAGTGCTGGTGAACAGTACGGGAAGCAGTTTTGATTTTGACAAATTTTCCAAGAGGAAGGGAATTGTCATTGTAGGAAAGATTGACATCATTGTCAATGATTTCCTGTAGTAGGGATTCAATAGTCCTTATACCAGGTTCAAGGGAGATAACTTTATCGAGAAGAGCTGTTTGGGAAAAAGCACCATTGAACAAGGACACCTGTAAAATGGATGCTAAATAAAGGATATTGCCTATTTTGCTTTTAATAATCCGGTCGAACTCCAAGAACACTGATTTTATCCCTTCAGCGCAAATCTATCAAAAGACAGATAATTGAGGTTGATTTCAGCCAGGGAATGTTAGCAGCCCTGACCGCTCAGTAGATAATCTTTTTCGGTTCGTTTTAATTCAGCAGAGAGTAATTTTTTGATAATGCCCAAGACCTCTTCTATTGGCTGGTTATCAAATTTGGAGGTGATTAAACAATTCCCCAACGTATTGTCTTCAAGAATAATGTCAACCTGGTAATAATCGGTAAGTTCTTTACAAACAGTTTTTAATGGTGTCTTGCTGAAAATCATAACGCCGGTCTGCCATGTCATTAGATTGGGATTAGAAATACTTTGCTTAATCATATTACTGGATGCGATTTCAAGTATAGCTTCTTCACCAGCCTCCAAAATGACCTTTTTCAAATCGTTGTCAGCGTTTTTGAAAGCTACGGTACCACTTTTGACGCTTACCTGGTCATTGCCGTTGTGTGTCGATTTAGCATAGAATGAAGTTCCTAATACCTGAATTTGAGAGTTTTGGAGTGCGATAGTAAAGGGTCGATTGACATTTCTTTCCACATCAAAGAAACCTTCACCAGAAAGTTTAAGGGCTCTCTCATCGGCAGCAAAGTTAAAACCTAACTCCGAATTCTCCTTTAGCCAGACTTTTGAGCTATCGGGTAGTTCATATTCAATTCTCTGATCGTTATTAGTAGAGATGTATTGCCAGTTTGATGTTGTATCGAAAAAATAAATCCAAACAACTGCTGTGAGTGCGATACTGGCTGCAATACCTGATATCCACCTAACAGCAGGGGTGAAACTGTGATGTGTAACGTTCAACTGAGAGTTTGTGGTGAGTTCATTAATTCTATTCCAGGCCTTATCGACATCCGGATCACAATTGGAATGATCAGTAGAAAACCAGATTTTTTCCAACTTGCTAAGTTGAACTTGATTTTCGGCAGATTCATTTACCCACTTTTCAATGGTACTTAATTCATCCAGAGTACAATTGCCTGAAAAGTACTTGCTTAGTAGGTCTTGAGGTTTAGCAGGCATTAGTAAGAGAATTCAACTATATGTCAATATAATACCATCTTACCCCCAAAGGTCATCCGTTATTTTTTTGAGTACTTGGTATGATCTTCATTAAACCTTTCTCTAAATTGCCTGAATGCACCTTGATGTTGAAAAAGTAATAGAGTTATTGGATGGAAAGGCTGACCAAAAATCCTCAATTGAAATTAATCATGTGGCCAGTCTGAGTGAGGCGGATAACTCCTCACTATCTTTTTTGGCTAATTCCAGATATGAAAAGCAATTGTACATATCTAAGGCTGCAGTCGTTTTGGTGAATAAGGATTTTGTACCGAAAAAAAATGCCAAAACACCATTATTAATACGTGTTGAGGATTCATATTCGTCATTTGCAGTAATCCTGGAACAGTTTGAGCGATCAGTGGCAAAATTCAAGCATGGTATTGAACAGCCTGTTTATCTATCATCCAAGTCTGTACCAGGTAAGTCTGTGTACATCGGAGCATTCTCATATATAGCTGACAGTGTCACAATTGCGGATGATGTTAAGATATACCCACAAGTGTATATTGGTGAAAATGTTACAATAGGACAAGGTACCATAATCTTCCCGGGTGTGAAGGTCTATGCCAATACGATTATAGGTAAATTTTGCACCATTGAGGCTGGAGCAGTGGTAGGGAGTGAAGGTTTTGGTTTTGCACCACAAAAGGACGGTTCTCTGAAACGAGTGCCTCAGGTTGGGAATGTGACGCTGGAAGATCATGTGAGTATTGGTGCCAATACAACAATTGACAGGGCCACAGTTGGTTCTACTGTTATTGAATCGGGTGTTAAACTAGATAACCTGGTCCATATTGGTCACAATGTAACCATAGGGCAGGATTCAGCAGTTGCCGCCCAAGCTGGGATAGCAGGATCTGCTTCCATCGGTAAAAACTGCATGTTGGGAGGGCAGGTTGGCGTGGCAGGTCATCTCGAGATAGCCAATAAAACAAAAATTGCTCCCAAAGGAGGCGTAATGTCTTCTATAAAAGAAGCAGGTAGAATCCTATTAGGAGCTCCGGCAATGGACTTTGTTCACACAAAAAAGGTATGGGTAATTTGGAGAAAATTGCCTGAGATGCAAAAAAGACTTGAAGCCCTTGAGTCCAGGATCAAGGTCACCTCTAAATAATGACCGGGAATGCCAAGATTTCTCATTCATTATTTAAATTTGCAGCCACTTTAATTTGATTCTGGCTTTCTTATGCGTAGTCTCGGTGCAATCCATGACCCTATTGATACCAACCCACAGCTATCTTCATTGGATAAGTTCTTTGTGCGGTTTATTCGAGATGAGCGTGACTTGCCATTCGTTTATTTAAGCCTTCGAATTACATGTAGCGTCACACCTCTTGGACTACTACTTTATACACCATTATTGCAGGGATGGGTATGGTATGCAGTTGCGGCGGTGGATCTTCTTTTGGTTTCTCTATATTTTTTGGGACCATTTACGTTAATGCTTCACAACACGAGCCATAGGAAATTTTTCAAAAGTGACTATTACCTATTCAATAAATATATTCCCTGGGTTCTTGGACCATTTATGGGGCAGTCACCAGAGTCTTATTTTAGTCATCACATAGGAATGCATCATCCTGAGAATAACTTGAAGGAGGATAAGAGTTGTACAATGTTCTATCAGCGGGATAGTTTAATGGGGTTTATGACGTACTACCTGAGGTTTATGCTTATTGGTTTCTTCGAATTATATGAATACCACACCAAGAAGAATAAGACCATTATGAGGAGAAATCTGATTAAAGGTGAAATGACGTGGTACCTTGCTGCCATTTTGTTATCTATAGTTAATTGGCAGGCAACACTTTTTGTATTTATTCTGCCATTTATAATAGTGCGGTTCGGTATGATGGCCGGGAACTGGGCACAACATGCTTTCATTGATAGAAATGACCCGTCAAATTGCTTTACCAATAGTATAACTTGCATCAACTCAGTTTACAATAAGAGATGCTTCAACGACGGCTATCATATTGGACATCATTTTCACCCAGCCATGCATTGGACCGATATGCCCGGTAATTTTCAGAAAAACAAGGACAAATACGCTGAGAACAGTGCGATTATCTTCGAAAAGCTGGATTATTTTATGATTTGGTTTTACCTGATGCTTGGTAAGTACAACCGGTTAGCCAAGAACTTTGTGAATATCAATAATCACTTCAAATCTGATGAGGAGGTTATTTCATTAATGAAAGAACGCACTCGCAAAATACCTGTAGTTGCCTAGAGGCTGGCTGATGTCAATCTGTCACCAATCTGGAAACGGTACAGTATTTGGCATCCCCGCAATTTATAACAGATAAGAATGACCAAAATCAGATCAACGACAGTAATTGCCATTAGACACAATGGGGAAGTAGCCATTGGGGCGGACGGACAGGCTACCTTGGGTAATACAGTAGCTAAGAGTAATGTCAATAAAATCAGAAAGCTTCAAGATGGGAAAATAATCACTGGTTTTGCCGGCTCAACTGCTGATGCATTTACGCTATTAGAGCGATTTGATGAAAAGCTGAACACCTACGGTGGGAATATGAAGAGGGCTGCTATTGAATTGGCAAAGGACTGGAGAACGGATAGGTATCTGCGTCGTTTGGAAGCAATGTTAATCACGGCCAATAAGAATGAGGTTCTCATCGTCTCCGGTACCGGCGATGTGATTGAACCAGATCATGAAATTGCCGCTATTGGTTCAGGAAGTATGTACGCTCAGGCAGCGGCTCTTGCACTGAAAAAGCACTCAAAGAAATTGTCGGCTGAAGAGATGGTTAAAGAAAGCCTGAATATAGCGGCAGATATATGTATATATACTAATCACAATTTGGTTATAGAAAAAGTGGTATAAGCTTATAATGGATTTCAGCAATCTTTTTCAAGTAGAATCCCTCATTGCCCCCTGTTGACACTTAATCTTTCCCGGAGATTGTCCTGGGAGTTGATAATATCATATTCATTTCTATTGTCTCCAATAAGAGTTTCTGTCGTGGGTCTAATGAAGACATTAGCTAATGAACTGGGTCCTTACAATATCACTGTCAATAACGTCATGCCTGGGTATACGCAAACTTCCAGATTGGATAGACTGATAGAGATTAATCCATCCTTCGCTAATGCTACTGACCAGATACCGCTGGGTCGTTTTGGGCAACCCGAAGAGTTTGCCGCTGCAGTTACTTTCCTGGCAAGTGAAAGAGCCAGCTACATTACGGGAGTTTCGCTGGCAGTAGATGAAGGCTGGATAAAAAGTATAATATAAACGTTGAATTCCAGTGCATTAGCCATTTTGTATTATTCTAATTGTTCAATTTGGTATAATGGACATATTCAATCGAATTTTACCCAGAATGTTGCTCACTTATAACTAACTTGCCAGTCATGGTCATTGTAAGAAGCTGGAGGGAACAGAAAATTATGCTTAAAAGGAGATTTCCTGATCTTAGCGATGAGGACTTTGCCTTGGAAGAGAAGGATAGAGAAAGTATGCTAACCCAGTTAGCAGCCAAACTTAAAAAGACAAGAGTAGAATTAGCGTCACTTTTTGCCGAGCTGCAACTCTATTAACCTCAATGACTAAAACCATGAAATAGCTTGTTCACAATTCAACGCTCGCCGGGCTTATTATCCTTATTTCCCAGCGATATGCAATAATTTAATAAGGAGTACTGATTTGATATAAAAAACGTAAAAATAGATTTATGGCATATTATGCTACCAGCCCTCAAACCTATACTTATCTATGGAGTAAGTACCGCCCTGCCGTATTAAAACTTATGGTTGATGCTGTGGACGGTCCTCAACAGTATAAATTTTTAGATCATGAGTTCAAACAGGTAAATGCTAAAGAAAAGGGAGGTTATGCATTTGTACTTCAGATTTTCCAGGGCAAGGCGATTAATAGCATAAAGACTTCTGTGGTAGCCAAAGATATGTTGATAATCTTACAACAGTCTAAGAGAGCACTTGAATTAAGTAGCCTTGCTACCTATGAATTTACACTTGATAAGCAGTTTATGCTTCATGTGAAGCAATTAGAAGCCCCAGTTGGACCAGATGAATCGGCACCAACTCAAAGAACATGAAGCTACTGAAGTGGCTGTAACAGAAGAAACGACGGCATCTACGGAATCGGAAACCCCTGAAGAGTCAGAAACTCTTGAAGATGTGGCCGTTACAGAAGAACCCAAAAAGGGTTAATGATTTATTGGGTAAATAACACCTTGGCCCTTTTAAAAATTATTAACTGAGTAAATCCAGAAAAGGCAGATTCTTCAAAGGAATTGACTATAAGAAGTAACCAGTCTTTGAGACTATCAGTGACTGCTCTTACCTTTTCACTAACGTCCTAATCATTTCTTTAACTTCTGGAGTGTCAGAGATCTTCCAGGTTATACCTTGATTCATAACTTTTATTGAAAGATCCAACTGGAAAAATGGGCAACACATTTGTTTTGCTAACATTCAGTCAGCCAGTTGTTGAAGAAAGTCTCCGTCATCTTTGAAATTGAAGATGCATCCATTCGAAACTTCTGTGACCTCTATAACTTTGCCAAAAATTTCATACTGTAGCCGGGCTTTTCGTTTTTGAAATTATGGACCCACCCACCAGTTTGCATACTAACAGTCCTGATTTGTAAGTTGAGTCCATAATACTCTGATTTACAGCCGTTTTAGTATCGTATCTGCAAGAAATATTTAATTGAAAGAATTTCCCGATGCTCTGCGTGGGGAGCCTCCAGAGGTAAAGAAGAAGTTATGGGGAGATAAATTTTGGACCAGTGGTTATTATGTAAATACGATGGGTCAGTATGGCAACCCGGAAGTAATCAAGGCCTGTGTTAAAAATCAAGGTAAAGGATACAAAGAAATTCACTGAGGCCAATTAGAACTGCTACAGTATCGGTAAGCTCGATACCCCGTCAGTTCTGCTGCGGAATTGTTCATTAAAGGGACTACATGCCAAACTGTATTCATTCCGAATTTTCAAAGTTGTAGGCAGCCGTTTAATTATTATTTATTTTTGACACAGTACTTTTCTACAACCTCCTAACACCTAACATTTGAAACTCCATTTCATTTCTCTTGAGGAATTTCCATCCCGGCAATTAGCTGCAGCATTAGGTGAAAATCACCAGGTTTCATCAGTTCCTGATACAATTGATGATTCTTATGACGGCTTACTTGTCGGGGTTGACACTTTGAAGAGTAATAAGGAGATTATCTTGGCCAATTCGTTGGGGGTGAAAGTTTATTCGATTCCTGAACTAATTTGCCATTTGAGTCAAAATAAGCAACGGATAGTTATTGCGGGAACGCATGGCAAGGCTGCCGTTGCTTCATGTGTTGTGCATGTCCTTCAATTTGTGAAGAAGGAGGTTGATTACTTTATTGGTAAATCTTTGTCTGGAAACAGTCATTCCATAAAGATTTCTGAAGCACCGTTGATAATTATTGAAGGGACTGCAAAGCAGTGTTCTGGCTTTGATCCGAGGCCCCAATTTCTGCCGTTAAATCACCATATGACCTTGATTACGCAATTGTCACATGAGTTGAAAGGTCAATATTCTTCGTTCGATGAATATGTCAAGCAATTCGATAAGTTGGCCGATGCAACTCCAAAAGGAGGGACTGTAATTTACTGTGATGAAGATAATTTGGTAATTGTTATAGGTGGGAAAGAAAGAGAGGATGTTAAAAATATTCCTTACTCCTCCCATCCTGGAGTGATAGAAGACGGGGTAACAATACTGGAAGGGGCTTCCGAAAAAGTGAGTATTAAAACCTCAAGTGATCATGATTTGCAAAATATTGGCGGAGCACTGGCGTTGCTGAAGCGATTGAGTGTAACCGAAGATCAGTTTTATAAAGCAATGAAGACTTATAAACTCAATTGATGCAATCTGCTAAATGCCATTAAACTTAAAAAAACCACTCGTATTTCTGGATCTCGAAACTACTGGAACCAATGTTTCGGAAGACCGTATCATTGAACTATCATTTGTGAAACTTACCCTTGAAGGTGAAAGAGTTATAAAGACGCAACGGCTTAATCCTGAACGCTCCATTCCGAAAGAATCCATTCAATTCCACGGGATAACCAATGATAATGTTAAAGATGCACCGACATTTAAGCAGGTAGCAAGAGAGTTGGTTCAATTCCTGGAAGGCTGTGATTTGTCGGGTTTTGCGGTTATCAGGTTTGATGTACCAATGCTTGTGGAGGAGTTTCTCAGGGCAGATGTAGAATTTGAAATTAAGAATAGAAAGATCATCGATTCACAGAAGATTTTTCATCTTATGGAAAAAAGAAACCTGTCTTCAGCACTTCAATTCTATTGCAATAAAGAGCTCGTTGATGCGCATAGCGCAGAGGCCGATACCATAGCCTCCTTGGAAGTTTTAGAGTCTCAGGTGGAAAAATACAAGGGTATGGACGTTGTCGATTTGCAAAATAAAAAATTAGGGGTGGTTGAGAACGATATGTCCATTTTACATGATTTGACGAATTCTAATCTTGTAGATTTAGCCCGAAGAATGGTTTTAAATGATCAGAATGAAGAAGTCTTCAATTTTGGCAAGCACAAAGGAAAGTCTGTTTTAAAAGTTTTTGGAGAAGAGCCCATGTATTATGACTGGATGATGAAAGGGAATTTTCCCATGGACACTAAACAGAAATTGACAGAAATTAAACTAAGACAATTTAATTCAAAGTAGGCATTCACGTATTATTGCACCAAGAATTAACCCATCAACTTTTTATGTAGACAGATTGCTAAGAACTGTTCTCTGCTTGATTGCGAACAAGTTGAAACAATCTTAGGAGTCTTAAATTGCCTTGCGGGCGCATAATGACGAACCTGCGTATTCTTAAAACACGCTACAGCACTTGTCCCCAAATCACTAAAGATGACTAAGACCATCATTGTATCTAATCGACTCCCGCTCAAAGTGAGTGTTGAGAATAAGAAAATGACTTTCAATCCCAGTGAGGGTGGATTGGCCACTGGCTTAGGTTCAATCTACCGGGAGGGTAATAATTTATGGTTAGGATGGCCGGGGATTGCGGTTAAGAAGGAAGATGACAGGAATGAGGTCAGAGAGAGATTGGCGAAGGACAGCATGCGTCCTGTTTTTTTAACCGAACAGGAGATTGAGGATTATTACGAAGGTTTCAGTAATGAGACACTTTGGCCAAATTTCCATTACTTCAATCAATATGTTGTTTATGAAGATCATTTTTGGGAGGCTTATCAAAAGGTAAATCAGAAGTTCGCCAAGGAAATTATAGCTGTAGCTGACCCCGGAGATAAGATTTGGATTCATGATTATCAGTTGCTGTTACTTCCTCAATATGTGCGAGAGGCTTTACCGGATATCAGCATTGGATTTTTTCTTCATATCCCTTTTCCATCTTATGAAGCATTCCGGACTTTGCCCTGGCGACGGGAAATTCTTAACGGTATGCTGGGTGCTGATTTTCTTGGTTTTCATACCTACGATGACATGCGTCATTTCCTGTCATCAGTAAATCGTCTTGCCGGTTATGGCAATGCCCAGGGGCAGGTAATTGTTGAGGGTCGTAAAATTTTGGCTGATGCATTGCCCATGGGCATTGACTATGATAAATATGCGGAAATAGCATCTTCACCGAATACACTAGAACGAGAAGTCAGGTACCGGACATCATTGGGAGGCCAGAAGTTTATCTTGTCGATTGACCGCCTGGACTACTCAAAAGGCATACCACAACGACTTAAAGCGTTCGAACTCTTCCTTCAGGAGTATCCTGAATTTCTTGAAAAAGTGTCAATTCTTATGGTTGTGGTGCCCTCCAGAGATCAGGTAGGTAAATACAAGGAACTAAAGGAGGAGATTGATTTATTGGTAGGCAGGACCAACGGGAATTTCGCCAAACTCAATTGGACACCAATTCACTATTTCTACAGATCCTTTCCGATAAACGCCCTTTCCGCTTTTTACAGAATGGCTCACGTGGCACTTGTGACTCCAATGCGTGACGGAATGAACCTGGTTTGTAAGGAATACATTGCCAGTAGACTTGACCAAAAGGGAGTGCTTATTTTGAGCGAAATGGCCGGTTCTGCCAAAGAACTGTCTGACGCTATCCTAATCAATCCAAATGACCCAGGTCACATTGTAAAGGCTATCTATGAGGCTTTGACTATGCCAGAGGAGCAACAAATGAAGCACATGGCTGTCATGCAGCGTTCAGTTAAAAGGTATAACATTCATCACTGGGTTGATCTTTTTATGAAGTGCCTGGATTCTATAAAGCATGAGCAGAAGGCTCTGGAAACCAGAATATTGGATGATAAATCATGCAATGAGATGCTCATCAGTTATAGAAAGGCTAAAACCAGACTAATCTTTTTAGATTATGACGGAACATTGATACCCTTCCATGATGACCCAAAGGAAGCTAAACCAGATAAGGAGTTAAGAAGCACAATCAATGCTTTATCGAAGCAAAATGGCACTCGGGTTGTAATTATTAGTGGGAGAGATAAGAAGACACTCGGGGAATGGTTTAGTATCTACAATGTAGACATAATAGCAGAACACGGGGTCTGGTTGAAAGAGGCAAAGAAGAAGTGGGGTATGGTTACAGTGCTTGCAGATGATTGGAAAAAGGACATTAAGGACGTCTTGGAGAACTACGTTAATAGAACGCCTGGATCTTTTATTGAAGAAAAGGACTATTCTCTCGTATGGCATTATCGAAAAGTAGAAACAGGTTTGGGTGAATTAAGAACCCGGGAATTGAATAGTCATTTAAACTACCTGGCAACTAATAAAAACCTCCAAGTACTTGAAGGCGAAAAGGTTGTAGAGATTAAAAGTTCAGAAGTGAACAAGGGCAGGGCCGCTTCACATTGGATAAGCATGTTTAAAAGCGAATTTATGTGTGCAATTGGTGATGACTGGACTGACGAGGATACATTTCTGGCCATGCCAAAAGAATCCTATACCATTAAGGTAGGAAGTACACAATCAGCTGCAAAATTCAGCGTTGGTTCTTATAAGCAAGTGAGGCACTTGTTGTCAAAATTGCTCAAATAGCACAATCAACATATTTTTTTATGCCATGCGGCGTTATTTTTGTTGTAAACGCTGATATTGCATAGACAACCTCGACCACCAATTTTATTACCCGGATTATGTGCCGGCTTTCTGGCTCTTGGAATATTATTGTGGTATTTCTCAATCGGGCAGCGTCGAACCCAGGAGTATTTCAGCGAAGTAACCAGCCAAAATCTCTATGAGATTCTTGAGATTTCAAGTGAAGAACTTGATTCGGTTGTTTACTCAAAAAAATTAGAGGGGACCTACAGCTTTCCCACCTTTTTATATCAAAATGGTCAGGTATTGGCCTGGTCTGACTTTAGAATTGTCCCCATTCATTTGTCGGTGACAGGAAGTCAGGAATTGAGATATATCGAATTGTCACAAGGCAAATACTTGAGAGTGCTCCGAAAGATAGATGACAATACTGACGCGGTACAGTTGATTGAATTGTATGCGACTCCAGCTGTTAATAATCAATATATAAAGGCCGGATTTAACAGTGACATATTCCCTCAAGCTACCATTTCCATAGATGAAACGGACGCTGAATCTACCAATATACTGGCTGTTTCAGGTGAGGAATTATTTGGAGTAACCTTTGATCTTCAATCGAGCATTGTTCAGCAGGAGGTACAGGCTTTCATTGCTGCAATCATGTTAATTGGATTGTTTTTCGCGTTTGTTTATCTCAACTCCTGGTCATGGTTTTTAGCAGAGTCTGATAAAGTTGGCCTGGGTACCGGGATACTGATTGTGGGGCTTTTTACTGGCAGGGCACTTATGCTTTACAGTGCTTTTCCTTTCAGCATCTATGCCATTGATTTGTTTAATCCCCGGTTTTACGCCTCCTCTATTTACAATCCTTCACTCGGTGATTTGGTGATTAACATGCTCTTTGCTCTAAGTTTCACCACGTTTCTTTTTCGCTATATCCTTCGGATCGATTTAGGAAAAAATTTTACCGGAAGAAGTAAGAGCAAAAATGTTGTCATTCTCATCGTTGTTAACCTGCTGGGACTTTTTGTTCTGTCTTTTCATTATGGGTTGTTGGAAGATATACTAGTCAATTCCCAAATCGAGTTAGACATCAATAAGAGTTTGCACTTCACCGATTTTAGAATCATAACTATTTTAATATTTTTCACTTCTTCTGTCATCTGGTTTCAGACGGCCCATTTTGCCTATGGAGTATCAAGTCGAATTTCTCGGAAACTCACCAACTGGCTGACAGGTTATGTCATAGCCACCTTAATATTTTCATTTGTTGGCTGGTCTCTTTCACTTGAGGTCGGCTTTATTCTTGGAGCGCAAACAAGCTACCTTGCCCTTGCTTATTGGTTCAAATTACCGGATTATCTGACTCAATTGAGTTACTCCACATTATTTTACTTTTTTGCGGCCTCTGTTTTAAGTGCTACGGTTGGCACAATAGCAATCTATGAATATCACGAGTATCAGGAACTCACCGAAAAACAGCACTTTGCTAATGATTTATTACTTAGAAACGATTTAAAAGGCGAGTACTGGATTCATGAGTCTGTTCAGAAAATCCGGGAAGACATCTTTATCCAAAGCAGAATGCTGAACCCACAAATTTCGAAGGACCAAATTGAACAAAAGATTAAGAGAGATTATTTGGGAAGTTACTTCGATAAATATGACGTCAAAGTGCAGCTGTTTGATAAAGAGGGAAAAGCTTTCCTTCCCAATGAATCCGGTTCCACATTAAGTGAAATAAGACGGCCATTGACCGCTGGCAGTCACTATGCAACAGATTACCCCGATTTATTCTTTATTGGTGATATTGGTGATAATAAACCGAATCGATATATCCGGATTATTCCAATTACTCGTTACGGCAAGCTAATGGGGTCTTTGCTCATGGACTTCCGGCTAAAGAAAATCATTCCGCAAACTGTGTATCCTGAACTCCTTGTGGATAGTAGGTTCATAGACAATCATAAAGCGTTCGATTATGCCTTTTATGATGAGAACACTTTGAATTACAAAGCGGGTGGGTTCAATTACGATAATCTCTTTGATAAGGGATATTTCGAAATTCCCGGGTTATTTACCAAAGGGATCGAAAAAGGGGGATTTCATCACTTGGCAATCAGGGGTTCAGATAACCGGACACTGGTGATTACTTCGTCCGTTTATCCCACTTCATTTGTTATCTCTAACTTCTCATTCATATTTCTGTGTATCGCACTGGGAATTTTGATCCTCTTATTATTTAGGACAATTGACAGAACACATACCATAAAATTGAATTTTGGTGCTAAAATTCAGCTGTATCTGAACCTGGCTTTTTTTGTACCACTGCTGATTACCAGCGTCGTGATTATCAATACACTCAATTCATCTTACCAGGAGGAAATTGACCGGTCATCCACCAAAAAGGGGAATCAACTCAAAGACCAGGTAGTCAGATTTGTTGATGATTATTTAAATAATCGAATTAACCGTGAGGCACTCTCTGGTGCATTGAATGAAATTGCCAGGTACTCTCAATCCGACCTGACTTTGTTTGATGTTGACGGCAGGTTAATTAGCTCAAGTCAACCGCTCATTTTTGCGAATAATCTATTGTCTGACAGGATAAATCCCAAGGCCCTGAAGTCAATTCTTAATGAGGATCGCGAGGACGTAATACTTAACGAGTCAGTTGGTGAATTAGCCTATAAGTCTACCTACGCATCCATCAGGAGTTTTGATACCGGGGAATTATTAGGCATCATCGGCATACCTTTTTTTGGTTCTAAAAATCACCAGGAAAGGCAGACCATAGAAGCGTTTACCAGCATTCTGAACATTTTTACCATTGTCTTGATTGCGTCCCTTTTCATTTCAAATATTGCCTCGAGGTTGCTGACACACCCGTTAAACCTATTGACACAAAAGATCAGGAAAACATCACTGTCAGCGCATAATGAGCCCTTGCAGTGGAAGGCTGATGATGAAATAGGAATGGTGGTCAGGGAATATAATAAAATGCTTTTGAATTTGGAGGACAGTAAAGAAGCCCTGGCAAAAAGCCAGAAGGAATCCGCATGGAGGGAGATCGCTAAACAAGTAGCGCATGAAATTAAGAACCCCCTAACGCCAATGAAGTTGTCATTACAACACCTGAAAAGGGTTATGGCTGAGGATGAAAGAAAGGAGCAATTTCAAAAACCTGTCGATAATTTATTACATCAAATAGATTCACTAAGTGATATAGCTACTTCATTTTCGACTTTTGCCAGGATGCCAATTCCCGAAAATGAAAGGTTTGAACTCTGCCAGGAAGTACGAAGGATCGTTGAATTGTTCGACAATGAAAATGTTGGGCTGAAAGTTGCAATTGAGGCAAAGGAATTGTTTATCAATGGAGATCAAAAATTGACGGGCAGGATCGTTTCAAATTTGATCATTAATGGAATCCAGTCCGTGAAGGGAGAAGGAGTTCCCAAAGTTGAGGTCAACCTTCATTCAAATGGGAAAAAAGCCACCCTTGAGGTAAAAGACAATGGGGCAGGTATCCCCGGGGAGATACAAAGCAAAATCTTTGCCCCTAATTTCAGCACCAGGGATACTGGCTCCGGTATAGGCCTGGCGATAGCAAAACGGGGCATTGAACATGCCGGAGGAAATATCTGGTTTGAAACAGAAGAAGGCAAAGGCACGACATTCTTCGTGAGCCTGCCTCTTGTTTCATGAGGAAATTACTTCCAGTAGTATTTCCTGATTTATCGTAATCGAACGAAAAACCCCTGTGTCTTCAGACCAGTGGCTGAAAGCGGGAATTTTTTCTTAAATTTGACTAAATTTTAAATCATGTCCAGTTTTAAATCATATCCAGATGAAATTACCCCCCCCCCAATCAGGTTTTATTCACACGGCCCTTACCCTTTGCATTGGCCCTTATTTGCTTACTGCTTAACATTAATATTGCCAGCGCCCAAACGGCAAGCGACATTACTATTGAAACTCCCCAGGGCACCGAATTAAGTGAAGGAAAATCCTTTACCATTCGTGCCGAGGTTACCGGCTTTGGTAGTAGCCCCATTTTCAGGTGGGATTTTTTGCCTCTTTTGTCAGGATTTACGCTAAGCGGTGAAGATACTAATGAGTTGACCATCACTGTAGAGGCAGGTACAACCCTTTCTTCAGCTCCTAATCTTCCCTTCTTATTCGTATACGTTCAAATAAATCGTCTCATTCGGAATGTCAAAAATTCTCATTCAGAATGTGACGTTCTGAATGAGAATTTTGTTTGGGGAATAGCACAATCAGAAGATAGCTGAAAATCGGACAACCCGGCAATAGTACAAATTCTGTTTTCACCCGTTTTTACCCGGACAGCCTCAACTGCCCTTTTCTTTGGGGTTACATCTGATAATTAGTGGTGAGTACCTCTATTTTCTTTTTTCCAGGCTTACCGGAGCCCTGGTTTACGCGGACTACCTTCTCTAACTTTTGGGTATTCCAACCGAATTGCCTGGCATACTTTGTCAGTACGTCACCTGGGTAACTGGACAACAAAAACCTTCCCTTAACCTCTGAAAGCGTTTCCAAAAGCATTTCAAAGTCCTCCCTGGTATAGCCATCGTAGTGCCCGCAGTTGGAGTTGTAATAGGGCGGGTCTATATAGTGGAAGGCGTTTTCATGATCCCGCGAGCGTATGATTCGTAAGGCATCGGTATTTTCTATCTGCACGTTTTGGATACGTTCAGCGTATTTTATGGTAAAATTATCACGTTTATTAGCGATGTTTATACTAGTGGTTGCCTTGCTGGTTTTATCATATCCGAAGGGACCATCGAGTATGGAGCAAAAGGACTGAGCGGCTAACACCCAGACCGCCCAGGCCCTCTTAGCCCGTGTAAACAGGTGCGGATTGTTATACACCACCGTAGCATCGCTATGCATAGAGCGGCTGTGCAGGCTGATCCTTACCATTTTTTCGAGTTCTACAAATTCATTTTGGACGCACTCGTAGAAATTGATAAGCTCTCTGTTGGTATCGTTAATGACTTCAATCTTGCCTGGTTCTTTTGCCCAAAACACCGCCCCACCACCGACAAATGGTTCTGTATAGGTAGTATGCTCCGGTATCCATGGCAATATGTGCCTTAGCATCTTTTGTTTACCACCATAATAACTGATGGGTGTCTTTAGCTTTTCTGTTTTATTTTGTTCAATTTTCATGTTCATTCTCAATTTGGTTTTTGTTTTTGTCATATAAAAAAGTACACCAAACACTATTTAGACTCTCCGGTAGAGGTATGGCCTCAATGGGTGGGGAGTTGTGTCTGGTGCACTAAACTCATTAAGTTCCTGTTCGGGGCCGGGCAGCCTGTTGGGGCTTTTTTTTATTACATTTTTCGGTTCTGCTTTTAAGCAGCGAGAGTGCTTCTTTTCAACCCTGTTAAGACACGCCCTGAACCATGCCTCTCTTGCTGCTGCGAGTCCGGAGGTGTCTTCTGCGGTGGTCTATTGCAGGTCCCTGATAAAGTTCCCGGGCAGGGCCACCTCTACTGTAGTGAGCATATGATGTGAACCGGTTGCGCGGAAGGTTAAGGTGCAGTTACCCCCGGACCAAACGGCAGATACGCTCATCGAGCCACTATTAAATATATCATGGCCACTTAATTGTGCTGTACCCTCTTGAAAATGTCTAAAAACCAAAATTCCATGCCTTCGATACTCCGGGTAATAATTTCCCGTACAGATTGCTGTATACTTTATATAGCTTGTCCGGTAGACCCGACCAGGCTCAGTAGCTCTCTGAAAGGTGTATACAACTGGTTGTGACAACCCCCGGGTTTCCTTAGAGCCGAATTGCACACGGGTAGCCATTTTCAACTGGTTTCCTCCGCCCAGTCCTACCTGCGCTTTGGTCACGCCGTGGGGATTGGGATTGTTTGTGCGGTTGACGTGGGTGTTGATGAGCCCGACCAGTGTGTTGTAGGCGTTTTGGTCGTCATTGAGTGCCTGAGCGAGTTCGTTGAGTGTATCCAGGGCGGTGGGTGCATTATCGATCAGTTGCGAAATGGCTGTTGCTACTTTTTGGTCCACTTCTCTGCTCAGGGCCGGTACGCTGGCCAGGCGTGTGAGGGCGATGATCGCCTGCCTGGTGCGCTGGGGTGTCATCAGTTGAATATTGCTATTGCCTTCTTCGGCTTCGGTCTGGTTGGCCCGTCTGAGGTTCAAGTCCGGGTCGGTTTGGTGCCGGAAGCTCTCGAAAAGGTTGGAGAAATCCTGTGCGTCGGGGGTGGCTCCGTTTTGGAAAGTTTCTTCTAATTGCTTTCTTGTTTTGATGGTCATAGTCGTACTATTTAGATAATGGTTTGAAATTCAATTGTTTTTCCTGCGGTTTTCACCTTGTCCAGGTGGAGTTTGATCTTGTTTCTGACCTCTGGCAGGTCGGGGGCTAATATTTTTATGGTGCCGTTCTGCGATACGGTTCCTACTTCTATTTTCATGTGAGAGTCCTGAAGCTTGTGTTGCAAACTTTCTGCTTGCGAATTATGATTCAACTCGTTAACCGCCTGTTTTCTTAGCAGAAAGATCTGGTCAAAGAGTTGTTTTAAAGGATAGCACCACACGGCAATGAGGTGTTCCTGCCACTGTCTGCGCCAGTGCGGCGGCAGGGCCTGTTGAATGAAAGCATCATAATCGATTGTATACATTCTGTTCCATTTAATTTATAACGTTGTTGTGGTGTTATCCCCGAATTAGTGTGACTGAAGAATCGTTACGGTCGAGCTTCACATAGCCCGCTATGGTTTCATATTTCCGGTTCACCCGGTGGTTTTCGGTGAGGCTGACCCCTGCCGCACCGGCGTACGCACTGGTAATCTCTACATCGATGATACCGGGAATGGCCTGGAGGGCATCGGTGGCTTTGCTCAAATACAATACGGTGTTAAATTCGATGCTTTGGTGAAAGCGGTCCAGGGTCTGGTATACCGTCCGCCTGACATGTCCGGTAAGCACAGCAGGGTCTACCTCCACCACAATGTTGTAGCTGATCTTATCAGGGAGATCGCTTTGCACAGTGATCAGGGTCCCTGCGATCTTTATCCTGCCTATGTAGTCCCTGAACCCGTCTTGCTCGGCTTCGGTAAGCACAGGAGAATCACCGCCGGTATCCTTAGCCACTTTGAAGGTAAGTGAGCCATCGGCCGGTGACTCTGTGACGCTCACCTGCTGAACGATCCGGGCGGCGGGATTGGGGGTCAGATATGCCGGGCGGTTGTTGATGACCAGCAGTTGGTCGCCATGCTGATAGTCAAAGGCTTTTTGTCGATACCACCCGATGCCGCCGGGTTCGTCTTTGTTGACCATTTGCCTAACCTCTGCGTTGAGTTGGTCTACGGCATGTTCTGCCTGGGCAATACCCAGAGCCATCACTTGTTTGGCGTAGTTCCACACTTGCACCACGCTGTGGTTGGCTTCCAGTTCCGAAAGCCCGGGATATTCCTT
>CBDBIW010000005.1:0-1939 GCA_965206015.1 Cyclobacteriaceae bacterium
GAACGGCACGCTGACTTTTGCAGCTGGCGCGACCACTCTGAGCCAGACCTTCGACGTGCCGGTGTTAACCGACAGCTTGGTGGAAGGCGACGAGAGCTTCACCGCGACCCTGAGCGCCAACGCCACGACCCCGCTGCCGGCAGGTTTCAGCCTGGGCACGGCGACGGCGACGGCGACGATTGGGGCGGCGGGCACGGCGACGGTGTCGATTGCCGGGCCCACTGGCAACGTGAACGAGGGCGATGATGCCACCTTCACGGTGACTTTATCGGGCTCACCGGGTGCGGCAGTGGTGGTGGACTATGCCACCGCGGCGGGCACGGCGGCCGCAGGGAGTGATTTTACAACAACGAACGGCACGCTGACTTTTGCAGCTGGCGCGACCACTCTGAGCCAGACCTTCGACGTGCCGGTGTTAACCGACAGCTTGGTGGAAGGCGACGAGAGCTTCACCGCGACCCTGAGCGCCAACGCCACGACCCCGCTGCCGGCAGGTTTCAGCCTGGGCACGGCGACGGCGACGGCGACGATTGGGGCGGCGGGCACGGCGACGGTGTCGATTGCCGGGCCCACTGGCAACGTGAACGAGGGCGATGATGCCACCTTCACGGTGACTTTATCGGGCTCACCGGGTGCGGCAGTGGTGGTGGACTATGCCACCGCGGCGGGCACGGCGGCCGCAGGGAGTGATTTTACAACAACGAACGGCACGCTGACTTTTGCAGCTGGCGCGACCACTCTGAGCCAGACCTTCGACGTGCCGGTGTTAACCGACAGCTTGGTGGAAGGCGACGAGAGCTTCACCGCGACCCTGAGCGCCAACGCCACGACCCCGCTGCCGGCAGGTTTCAGCCTGGGCACGGCGACGGCGACGGCGACGATTGGGGCGGCGGGCACGGCGACGGTGTCGATTGCCGGGCCCACTGGCAACGTGAACGAGGGCGATGATGCCACCTTCACGGTGACTTTATCGGGCTCACCGGGTGCGGCAGTGGTGGTGGACTATGCCACCGCGGCGGGCACGGCGGCCGCAGGGAGTGATTTTACAACAACGAACGGCACGCTGACTTTTGCAGCTGGCGCGACCACTCTGAGCCAGACCTTCGACGTGCCGGTGTTAACCGACAGCTTGGTGGAAGGCGACGAGAGCTTCACCGCGACCCTGAGCGCCAACGCCACGACCCCGCTGCCGGCAGGTTTCAGCCTGGGCACGGCGACGGCGACGGCGACGATTGGGGCGGCGGGCACGGCGACGGTGTCGATTGCCGGGCCCACTGGCAACGTGAACGAGGGCGATGATGCCACCTTCACGGTGACTTTATCGGGCTCACCGGGTGCGGCAGTGGTGGTGGACTATGCCACCGCGGCGGGCACGGCGGCCGCAGGGAGTGATTTTACAACAACGAACGGCACGCTGACTTTTGCAGCTGGCGCGACCACTCTGAGCCAGACCTTCGACGTGCCGGTGTTAACCGACAGCTTGGTGGAAGGCGACGAGAGCTTCACCGCGACCCTGAGCGCCAACGCCACGACCCCGCTGCCGGCAGGTTTCAGCCTGGGCACGGCGACGGCGACGGCGACGATTGGGGCGGCGGGCACGGCGACGGTGTCGATTGCCGGGCCCACTGGCAACGTGAACGAGGGCGATGATGCCACCTTCACGGTGACTTTATCGGGCTCACCGGGTGCGGCAGTGGTGGTGGACTATGCCACCGCGGCGGGCACGGCGGCCGCAGGGAGTGATTTTACAACAACGAACGGCACGCTGACTTTTGCAGCTGGCGCGACCACTCTGAGCCAGACCTTCGACGTGCCGGTGTTAACCGACAGCTTGGTGGAAGGCGACGAGAGCTTCACCGCGACCCTGAGCGCCAACGCCACGACCCCGCTGCCGGCAGGTTTCAGCCTGGGCACGGCGACGGCGACGGCGACGATTGGG
>CBDBIW010000006.1:0-7502 GCA_965206015.1 Cyclobacteriaceae bacterium
TCTTTCCTTTCTTTATTGAGGCCTCAAGCTTATCCCTCAATTGTATAAAGAGAATATCTCGAACCGGATGCGTTGAGGTTTTCTCTGAGCTTTTCAGCCAGTCCAGAGTTAATGGGATTTCATTTCTTGATATATCATTATCTAGATTCTGCCGTTTTTTATCTTCACGAATCTTGATAAATACAAATTTACAAAATTCGTAAAAGGCATCTGTAGGGCTGAGCTTTTCTTTCTTCCAGATAAGGTCATGGCATTCATCAAATAGAGCATTAAGATCGGCTGGTGGGATAGTCTCAAAAACATTTTCATCTTTTTTGTGCAGTCTTCTTGTTTTATAACGGATGTAGTTTTTAAGCGTAACAAAAGGAGGCGACCCACTAGAAAAATCCTCAAGCCTTAAAGTCACCAAAGGAGTTGATCGGTCATGGGGGTATAATGCTGTCATCAAGCCATTGGTAATCAATAGCCATTCAATTCCTTTTTCCCCGTTCTTTAATCCTTGATTATGGCTTAATGCATAGCTAGCAGCCTGACCCCAATGTGAAGATATAGCTTCTGTGGGGGCTTTAGCTTCAACAACCGTGCTGGCAAAACCATCAGGGTCAATCAGTAAAAAATCAACTTCCAGCGTTTTTTTCTTTGACCCCTCATAACCAATTAGCTTTGAGACTTTTTCTTTTGGTAAAATGGCATTGGATGGATAGCCCATCTCTGCAAAGAGTGGGGCTACAAATCTTGTTTCAACCTGAGCTTCATTTTTAAAATTGGCATCAACAGAAAATAGCGTACTATAACTTATTGATTTTTTCGGCATTTATTTAAGCTAACATTGCAAATTATAATGTAGCAATATTACATAGATAAATTAAAAAACACAAGGCTGATTTAAGCGAGGGAGTCAAGTATATAAATCCCTTTGCTTGTCCCGCAAAGTTTCCACCGTCTTTGATAAAGCAATACTGAGGCGTGTGGCATCGGATAAAGCTAGTGCCTCTTTGGCGAGTCTCAATGCGCGTTCATTGGCCAAATCACGCGTAGCCGCACGAAACAAGCCCAGGTAGCTGACCAGGGTAGAGCCTGTCAGTGTATCCAGGCTACTCAGTAAGGCCAGTAGTTCGCGTCCGGCTTCATCCTGTACCAGGGCTTCCAGGCCAATGCGGCTGTGACAGACGGGGCAGCGAGCAAGTTGCATCAGTGAAGCTTATCCTTGTTTATAGGGGTGAAATCACGATAGATAGTGATGACCGCACCACCTTCGCTCAAGCTTTGCATAAACAGGCAAATAGCCTGCCGGTGGCGTACATCAGCACTGGCTTCGCGCAGATTCATTAATTGCGTCATGGCTTCCATCGCCTGGCCTTCGTGATTCACCTTGTCAATCATCTAATAAGTCTCTGTTCTTTGGGTGGCGTTTTTGCAGGACGTGCTTGATTTCTTCTTCTGAATACTCAGTATTAGCTTGCCAGTTCGGATTAAACCGATGGGACTCAATGGTAGGAAAGCTATAACCGCAATCATCACAGTGACGAAAACGCTCCACTATGTAAGTTTTGTCAGTACCAATAACGCGAGTCTTTTCACTGTTGCAGTTCGGACACCACATGGCTCACATCCTCTTAATCGCGGCGATCAAGCCACTGGCTTGCTGCCGGGTTAATGCATGCAAATTAATCAGAGTCAGGCCGGTATTTTTACGGGCAAAATTGAGCAGGTTTTTATCATCCGGGCAACGTGCTCGCTGCTGCCATAAGGCGCGCAAATAACTGACCTGATTACCGCTGGTATGCTCTGCCAGGCTGTGCGTTTTACCGTTCAAAAAATCCAACAGCTTAATCAATTGATCAATGCGCAAGCTGGCCGATGAACGCTTACCAAAACCACGCTGCAACATTGCCTCCCAGGTGGGGCGGTCATCCTTGTACAATTCCAAATACACAGGGGCGCAGTGGATTTTGCACAGCAGCACCTTGCGGTATTTTTGTTGTTTTTGTGTTAATGCTTTCGCCATAGACTCAGATTTAAACTCTATTTAAATTGTGTTGTATTTGCCTGAAACACAGCTTGTGAAAATCCAAGCGGCGTGGCAGAAAGGACTAAACAAGATAATTAGATGCTTCATAATGAGTTCTCCTAATTACAAATGCCCTTCGCGCATAATCCCGGCCAACCGATCTGCACGGCCTCCCACCTGAACGGCCCAGCGGCTATCCAGCATCTGATTGGCCGCCTCGGTGTAGTCATGGTTGAGTAATGCCGTCAGCATTTTTTTAAACTTCATCAGGCGTGGAAAACCGAGGTTAAAACACATATCAATCAGCACCAGCTTGCGGGTATCGTTCAATTCATCGAACCAGGGATGCTCCAGCAGTTGGTTGTAAGCGGCCTGTGTGTCTGCCGTGAGCAGCAAGCGGGCTTCCTCCTCGCTAATGCCGTTATCTTCCAGGTTACGGCCATAACCAATAGTCAACTTGCCTGCGGTGCATTGATACGGTTTCAGGCGTAGCCCTTCATGGCGGGCAATCATGTTTTGTGCGGCTTGGATTAATCTGCTGGTATTCATAGCGCACCTCCCTGTGTGCTACCCTGACGGGAAGCCTGCGGCTGTGAAAATTGTCTGTCCTGAAAATTTTTCATTGCTTATCCTCAATTTCAAGTTCATAAGGGGAAATGGCAAAATCCTCACCGGCAGAGGAAATCGTGATGCCCTGAATTTGCGTGGCCACGTTCTTCTCTTTCAGCAGTGCCTCTTTGTCGATGTCTTCATTGGTGCGAATAAAGCGCGTCAGCCCCAATCCTTTCAGTGCGGCAATAATCTTGTCCTTGCCTCGCAAACTGACTTTGGGTGGGCGAGTGCGCCAGTTAAACTCACCAGTGGCCAGTTTCACCGTTTTCATTTTTCCACTCTGGGTTAGGTCGTCGCGGTGGGTTTCAGCCCATGCCTGAATCGCGGCAATGATTTCAGACACTTCGCCTTTCAGGGGTAGGGCTTGTTCCTCAAAATCGTGCTTAATGTTAGCAATCTGATCATTCATGGCGTGCTCAATGCGCAAAATGGCGCGTCGTTTTTCGCCCAGGGTTTTAATCAACTCGGCGGCATCGTCGGCATTTTGTGCGGCTTGGTAATTGCTCTGGCGCAGTGCGCCTTTCATGCGGGTACTCATCGTTTAGCTCCTCGGTTGCTTGTTCGATTAAGGGAGGCTCTGATGCGTTCGTGCTTGGCATCCACACTCAAAGCCATAAATTGAAAAAAGGTCATCCGCAAACGCTTATGCAGATGGTATTTACAAAAAAGATTGCCCCAGGCTTCCAATTCAATATCGCGGTACATAATTACCCTCCTAATCCAGAATGACCATGTGAGAGGCCATAGCGATATGCTGGGCCGTGAGTGCAACGCCTTCACGGGCTGCAAAACCTGTGGCCTTGCGAAACATACTCACAGAGCGGCGTATATCGTCGGTATAGCGCTTGAGGTCTTTGCCAAACTCACCAAACAACGCCTTGCGATCACCGGCGGTCAGGCCGATCATTTCGTGCTTGTTGTTGATGCGTGAATACAGTTGCAGCAACTCACCACGGCGACCTTTGAGGTTTTGCAGCAGAGCATGAGTGCCCACTAAAATCACGGGCACACCACTGAAATCATGCAAGCGGCGAATCGTCTCAAGGCTTTTGGTGGTCAGGTTTTCTGCCTCATCAATTACCAGAATGCGATCAGAGCGCTTGAAAATGTCCACCGCCTGCTTATGCAACGATTCAAATGAGCCTTGCGCCTCGCGCTGGCCCAGGTGCTCTAAAATATTCACCAGCAAGCCCTTGGGCGTGATCATTGGCATGGACTCCACCACGATGGCTTCCGGGTGTTTTGCTGCAAAGGCTTTCACCGCAATGGTTTTACCCGTACCAGCCTTGCCGTAAACCGTCCCCATTTCTTTATTGCTGGCGGTTTCGGTGCAGATAAAATCCACCATTTTCAGATCGTCGGTCTCAACCAGTTCAGACTCACTGGCAGCCGGTGCCTGTTGCAGGTAATTAGCCATGTAAGTGGTGATCTTGGCCTCAAGGGTTGCGACATCACCGCCCTTATCGCCATAAACACCGTTTAAATACTGGCTGATCACGGTTGGACTGACACCCAGCGAGCGGGCTATGCTTGCTTGTGACAGTTTGTGTTTTTGCAGAAATTGTCGTAAATCATTCATACGCTGTTCCTCATAATTAATGGTCGTTTGATTGATGGTTAAACAGTGTTTTAATGCCAGTTAAAGCACTGTAAAAAACGGGGTTATCGGCCTTGGCTGGTAGCCCCGCTTTTTACAAAGCTCTATTTCAGTTTTTCTGTCATGTCCTGGCGTTCTGCCTCACTTAAAAATCTCACGCGCTCATCCCGTGAAGCTCTGAAAATCTCAATATCTTTTCTCGCCTTTGTGGTCATTCCAGTGCTCTCTTTAAGGCGTTGAGTGAAGATGCCTACATGAGCTTCAAACCCTTCGACTTGATACACACAGCAGACAAACTGCTTGCTTTCATCGTAGGCACGTAAAACGCCTGGCTCTGGATGCTCAGCAACAAAAACACCGTCACCGACTTGGAAGTGTTCCCACATCTCGGTAGAGACATAGTGAAACCCTTCGATAGCTAATCCGTATTTGGTTAATTTTCTCTTGATCATTGGATATTCCTCTTAGTTAACAGCCCGTAATGCAACGCGGCGGACTTCTGCCAAGGCATCAAACCCGCCATCCTCTTTTTGCTTTTCCTGCTCCCGCTTGATCTCTGCATTGCGGGTTTCAATATCCAGATACTCATCGCGTACTGCATGCTGCAAGCCGCTGTATTCCTTTTGCGCCTTCTTCATCAATGCTTTATCTGCCTTAACCACACGCTGCTTGTACGACTTCTGAATCTGCTTGACCTGCTCCAATGTCAGTCCCTTGCGATACAGCCCTTTCTCAACCACTTCGCACACGTATTGCGCGCTTTTAAACACATACAGCCGGTTGCTATCGTCAATGTTTTCAATGATTTCCACGCGGTCACCGATGGTGATCTGTTCCCAGAATTCCGTGGACATGTAATATTCTTTGTTATGGTAAATGCCGTTTTTCGATACCGTGCGGTAATAACGCTTGCCCAGCAGCATGAAAGTTTTTTCAACACCTTCAGTGGTAAGCAGGTGCTCTCGATGATCGGCATAGCGCTTGAAATATTTGTCCTCTAAAAAGTTATCCAGCCAGTTTTCAAGCTGCCACCACCACATGGCATCACCTTTTATGTTGGTAGCCACGCCGGATAGCTTCTCTAACTTGGTACTGGATTCACCCTCCAGATGCTGGCGCTGATCAACGTTGTGGCCAACAAAGCCAGGCAGGTTTTCAAACTCACGGCTGTGCTGAATGGTTCTAAATGTGCGCTCAATCTTGCCTTTCTGATCACCCCGCCCCTTGTCACAAATAAAATACTCAATGCCCTGATCCATCAGCATCTTGAGGAAATTTTTCGAGATATAATCCTTGCCGTTATCAATCCGTAGCAAGTCAGGTTTGCCCAGTTTCTTGATGGCTTTAAACAACAAACGGGCATTGCTGTAGTAATTTGAGGTCTCGAACAAGCCGTAAATCGGGGAGCCACTACAGTTATCCACGATGCCGATAATCTGCATGCGCACCAGTTGATAATGCTCACTGGCTTCATGGGTGAAGTAATCGCGGTAGCCTTCATTCTTACTATGATCTGTCAAAACAACAGGCACCTTGACCATAATGTCCTGCTTGGTGGCATCCATTTCCCACTGCTGATTAGCATACTCCCAGTCATAGCCAATACTGGGTTGCTCATAAGTCATGGCATCTTGACCCACACGCAAATAATTGCGCACCAGGCTGTCATCACGTTTTAGTCTTTTCACCGCCCGCACAAAAGTGTCGTAATGAATGTCTGCACTGGGATTGCGAATATCGAGCGTCTGGCCATTTTCCGTCGCGTAGATGTAGCAATAGTCCAGAAAAAGAGAGGCGTAGTGCTTGGTACCAGCGCTGTAGAGCACCTCCTTGATCAGCGACTCATCCACTTTAGAATCACGGCCACCGCGCTTATCTTCCAACGCACGGATGCCTCCTGTCCTATAAGCTTTCACCCAACGGCGAATCTTCGTCTCAAAGCTGGATTCCTGCACCTCATATACTTGGTGTTTAGTGATCAGACCCTTTGCAATATGCCCATAAGGCAACCTAGACGTATTGCAAAACGTGATCACCGCTAACTTTTCCTTAGCCGTAGGCCGCTTAAAGTCAGCAATCTCAGGCAAATCAGCCGGATTAAGCGCCACCGAAGAAGGCACACGGCGGCGCGGCTTATCCTTTGCCTTCGGGGCTGCGATTGGGGTGTAGGCATAGACCAGACCGCGCCCGCCAATACCAGGCACTTGATTAAAAGCAAAGCGTTGTTCCTGATAAGTAATGGCACCCAGACTTTGAGCTTGCGCGGACTTGGTAAGCCTTTGTACATGTCGCTCACTTAACCCCAAGTGCTGGCACAATTCTTGGCTGTTTAGCATCACCCTTTGCGTGCCTCGCCTTGATACTGTGGCAAGTCGCTGGCTTTTTTAATGTAGCCATGAGCAATTAAGGCATCTACACAGGGTTGGCTCTTACCGCTGCCTGTCATGATCACACTAAGGCTGCCCACATTGATTCCAGTCACCTTGCAAAAGTGCTTCAGTGTCCCAAAGTCATCTTTTATTTGTTTTGTCAACCTCATCTCTGTGTCTCTGTCTATAATTCTTATATAATTAATGAAATTATTAATACACTGGATATTTTAGTGATTTCTCTTAATTTATGCAAGAGATTTTACTATCTAATTAAGAGAAATAGCTATGACAGAAGATGAATTAAGAAAAAATATTAAAAAATCAAGAGGAATTCTTGGGTGGTCGGCAGCGGATTTGGCTAAGAAAGTGGAAGTAGGAAGCCAGACGATTTATGACATAGAAAGCGGAAAGGTGCAGATCAAGTATGGCCTGCTCAGAAAGATCAAAGAGGTGCTACCTGATTTGGAAACAGGGTTAGAGTCCAGTGCTTTTGTTCAGACAAGCAGCAAGTTCGGCCTTCCAACCGACAAGCTGTTCCCAAAACCAGCTCTCGGCGTTGTGGGTGAAACTGCTAATCCACCTACTGAAAAAGCTGTACAGCCTGTTGACACTGACTCAGTGTCTATTCCTGAATATGAGCAGCAGCTATCCGCTGGCGTTGGCGCATACCCAGACGATCACGCCTTGGCTATCGGCTCCCGTCCATTCTCTGCTAAGTGGCTACTGAAAAAGGGCTTAAAGGCTCAAAACTTGAAACTGCTGAGAGTCATGGGGGACTCAATGGAGCCACTGCTTAAAGACAAAGATATGGTGATGATTGATACCAGCAAAACCACACCAACCGAGGCGATGCCTTTTGCTGTGAGGCTAGGTGGAGAGCTGTTTGTGAAAGGAATACAGCGTCAGGGTG
>CBDBIW010000007.1:0-2500 GCA_965206015.1 Cyclobacteriaceae bacterium
CCTACTACACATGTCCTCCCATAACACATATTCTCATGAATGACATGACCACCATACCCTAGTAAGATGTCTCCAACAGCAACAGCAATACATGCCCTCCTATAATACCTACCCTCAAGTAAACATGACCTCTAGTAAGACATATCTTTCAGTAAAACGTAATATATTGTAAGATATGCCATCCTGAAGACATGCACTCCACCAATACATGACCTCCAATATGACATTTCCTACAATAAAGCATGACCTCCCATGACCTCCCATGGGGAGCAAGAAACCAGTGTCCTCGTCGTGCCCCCTGTAAACTGCAGCTGCTTTGCAATAGCTTAACACCTGCATCTGCAGGCCAATGGTTTCAAAAGTCACAGTCACTACTTCATCTAGTCACCACCCCCTCCCCCCCCCCCCCCCCCCCCCCCCCCCCCCCCCACCTGAACACACCTCCTTTTCAGGGCGGGCTGTCCCGACCATCATAGGGTGGGAGCTTGTTCTACTTCAACTGAACATTGAGGGAATTTCCAAGGCCAATCTCGAGATTATCTTCCACCTGGCCATGGAGAACAAAGCAACCACCATCTTACTACAAGAAACCCATGCCACAAGACCAGACATGCTCACCATCCCGGGCTACTCCTTTGCCGCACATACCATCTGTGAAAGCTATGGCATTGCTACATTCATCATTGACTCAGCCAAGTGGAACAAGATCACCTTCTCACAACCTGGCAGTGATATCGAGTGGGCTGTCGCAGAGGTCGAGGGAGTCATCATCAACAACATTTACAAGCCACCTGGAATCCCCCTTGTCACTGACTCCCTACCATGCCACCAATCATCTTGCATCTATGCCAGTGATTTCAACTGCCACAGCACCACCTGGGGTTATTCTACTACCAACCCCGATAGAACCACTCTCGAAGACTGGGTGTCCACTCACGACCTGACGGTGCTACAATCAACTAAGGTTCCATGTGGGATTATGGGTGCCCACATCCATAAGCTAAGAGCCTTGGTCAGTCCTCCTGCAAGTTCCTAGCCCAGCTCCAGGAGTATTCTTGCACTGGCTCCTAGTGCCTGCTTAGTGAACAGACACTCCAACTATGTCAGATGCGTGCGACCGTTTTGATGGCATCTTGATAATTTGCTTTTTTTGGTGTGTGTATGTGTGTTTAATGTTCTCATTTCATGCATAGAATGCATTATACATACCAACTGGCCATAAAATTTCAATCATTGTTGGAGAGAGCTAAGAATATTTATTTATTTTTAGGCTGAAATGGTTGGTGTTGGTCTGTACAGCATATGGACTGGGATTCATTAAAAATACAAAACTACAGGAGTTACCAATTGCTTGGTTTAATGTAGAACATGAAATTTCAGCATAATCTGAAAGTGGGATCACCGATCTCATGTTAAATATCTCATTTATCTTTATTGATTTCCTCAATTGCAGGATCAATTTCAGACTGATCTAATCTTCAAAAATTATCTCAGGCTTAACTCTAACACTCTGTCTCTTTCCTGATGACCAAGCATCAAGCAAGCTTGCCTGTCTCATTCTCTTAGCCATTCTGTCCAAATACACTTTCAGCTGGTTCTGATATCACAGCAAGCTGGCAGAATGCAAAATTATTCATGATAAATGCTGTTAGTGTTTCACATGTGGTAGGTGTGTTAAATGTATCTACACATACAGACATTTTAGCAGATACCAGCATATGTGTGAAGACACACAATACCATATTTAAAACTTGCTCACTCTCTCTGTCCCAGTGAACAAAGGGGGAGAAAGAATAGACAGAAAAGAAAAAAAAGAATAGGAAGGGAGGATTGAGTTACAGCTATTTCATTCATAAGTTGACAACATTGTTCAAAAAATTTGGGGGGTTATGCTTCCACCTACCAAAAAGTGAGGGTGTCAAGACCGTCTAGCCCCCACCCTTAGCCGCCCCTGATGATGTAATTGTATGATCATATATTATATTGAAAAATTATTGATATACTAAAAAATTACTTGTTTTCTTTTGATACATTTTTTTTGGTTATATGGATGAAAAAATTTTTCCACAGACAATTTAGGTAAAACATGAGAAAACATCTTTCGAAGGTTGTTATATTGGGGGAAAGGGAGGGTTGTTAACTAATGTGCCTGTTTATTTATGATGCATCATAAGAATGCAAGTACAACATGTTGCCAAATTAATGACAGACTGACAGATGGAGACTTTTAATTCATGAAGGAATAAGACTGCCACAATCTTGCTGAATCATCCTTTACATAGATAAAAGATTAAATTTGTGGGTGTTGTCTAAGTATTATTACACACAGGTCATAGGGAATATTCATACATTCATAAAAATTACTTACCATACACAACACACACACACACACACACACACACACACACACACACACACACACACACACTCACACACACACACACACACACACACACACAGAGGTAAGCAGAAAAGGTGATTTTATTATTAGGACAATTAA
>CBDBIW010000007.1:7500-35000 GCA_965206015.1 Cyclobacteriaceae bacterium
TCATAGATTTATGGGAAAAAAAAGGTTTTTAATTGTTCTAATAGAATTTTTGGTATCAAAATGGTGGTTTCAACTTAACCTGCAGCTAATAGTCTGAGATATACTTTGTTGGTTTCTTAGCATGGCAAAGCAAATTAATAGATTGTGGATCTAGTCCATAGAAATAGAAAGCTGTTAGCAAAACTATTGCATGATTTGCTGTAGCCAGCTAGACTCTAGCCCTGGAAATTAAGAAAAGAAATTATAAGAAGAAAGACGGAGAACATTTGGTGATTTGGATGAGTCTTGGCTCGCTACTTTAACTATTGATTTGGAGGACAGCAACTATCTTGGAAGTTTGTGTTGCAACTTATATGAACTGCAGGTGAGTTTTGTAGCCTAGATATGAGCCATAGCAGAGAATGTGAAGCTTTCATGTTGTATTAATCAATGAGGCTGCCATTTTTTTGGATGATCATCCCTACTTAGAGAGTACTACCTTACTCTCTGATATCTTAAGATACTCCACAGGTCTTTTATTCTTTAGCATTACTGTTGGTTAAAGGTACAAAGCTGTTGGTAGACCTTTAGCTAAGCTTCAGCTCACTAAATAGTCTTTCATTCTCAGTTGCACTGGCAGGGTAGATTTCATTTTTCTCTGATTGTGGATGGATGTGCTGAAATCCTTTTACCAGCTTCACCAACACAATCTGCTAAAAAAATTTTTTAAAAAGGCTTTAGTTTTCCTCGAATATTTTAGTTAGACATTTTAAAGAAATTCGAAGGCCTTTTGCACCCCAAGACCACATAGGGAGCAGAATGTAGTTTAATTCACTGTCCTATGACCCACAGATCAAACATTTTTCTGGACAAATATGCAGGCAGGCACAAAGGCAGGCACATAGGAAGTTAGTGAAAATAATATATAGAATATATATGTGTATACATATACATACATATGCATGTATGTATATATATATATATATATATATATATATATATATATATATATATATATATATATATATATATATATAAATAAAAATCACCTTTCAAAAAAATAGAATTAAATGGTGTTTGATTTTTTGTGAAGCTTTATTCAATCTATCGAATTTGATTTTTTTTTTTATTATTGTGCATTCCTCTTGGCATGGCCAGTTATTTTCTGAGAAAATGTGTAGGCAAGGCCAATGTCTTTGGGAGGACAGGGTGAGTTTATAAACTATGAAACACCAGAGAAACTACCAAAAGATAAATAATATTAAAAGAAAAGAAGAAAATATTCATTTAAATGTACAAACAAAAATAAATAAATTTAAAAAAATTAACATTAAAAAGGCTCACAACAACTCCACAATATAAACTAACTTCCATTAAAATATGTTAATATATAATCAGTATGTGTAGGTGAAACAAAAGAGTAGGTCACAGGACAATTAAATCAATCTCAAAAGTGGAAGTGTGGTTAGTAACTTTGATGAGCTTTTTTTTGGATATAGATAGCACAAGTAACATAATAGCTATTTTAGACTTGATAAATGGCAGCTGTATGCAAAGCCCAAGAGTAATAAACAGGTTGTGTATCTGCCCTTGGCACAGAATTGGTTTGGAAGGAAATTAATTTTTTAAGAAATAAAAATATTTTGGTATTTTATATTCCAAATGCATGTTACCAGGTTTTCATGGGTGAATAGTTGGTCAATTGTGTGTTGGCAGCATATAAACAAGTTAATTCTCTGAGAATAATGGTTAGAGAATACAAAAAAAAAGCTAAGGGGAAAAAAAATAGATAGGAGGGACCATTGTTATTTATGCCAAATGAGGAATTATTACACAAACCATTTTTCATTTGACAACTCTTTGTGGCTGAATCAAGAGTTGCTACCCCACCTCATCTCCACACAACCATCAATAGATCCTCTGATTAAAGACAAAAAATGTTGTGCACCTCAAAATTCTTAATACTTATTGAATTACGATTGAGTTATTGAAAATTGAGGATCAAATAAATATTATATAAACATTCCAACCATGAAGGCAAAGCTGGAAATGGTCCTCTAGTTGTTGTTTTTTTTTTAATTATCATACCTAGGACATGCACTTACAACATTGCCATCCCATGTATAGGTGAGGCCACCCATCTGACCACAATTTCCCCACCCACCCAATCACATTTTCCACACCCATGCATGGGCTTGGCTACCCTGAGAGACCAGCCCAAATGGCAGGTTATAAAAGGCTAGCAACACCAAGCTAAGATAACTCCTACTGCAAAATCTTAGAGGAGAACTGTGTAGAAATGCTATCAACAAATGATGCTCTGAAGCAAACCCTCAGCGAGTGATGATGCAGGCCATATCAATCCAGCACAGCATCCATCAACATTAGCTGCTTGAGTTGTCAAGCTTGCCAACTGCTCAACCACCTCACTGGATGCGTTCGCAAAGAAGACCTTGTCCTGCCCAATGAGTGCCAACACCATTGCATTTAAACTCATTGACAACGGTCACCATCACAATGTAGATAGGCAGGTTTGCAGGGAGTTGAACACCGAGATGCGAGTCTGAGAGCACATAACCCTGCTGATGATGGTACACTCACTGAGGCCTTCACGAAAGATGAGATGGCTGCAGCAGTAAAGTGGCTGAACAGCGAGAAAGCGCAGGACCCCAACTGAATTGCAACAGAGTTTGAAATCAATTGCGGGACTCCGATGTTGGCAATGCTGAGGGAATTTTTCTCTCACTGCATGTCAACCCTCCACCTCCCCAAGATCTGGAATAGAGCGGATGTCATTGCAATCTTCAAACCAAACAGGTCTGCTAATGATGCCAAGAACTATCGCCTCATCTCGCTCTACTGCATGCCCCTAAAGCTGCTTGAGCATCTTCTCCTCACCAGACTCGAGCCCGTAATTTACCTGCAACACCCACTGCTGCAAGCTGGCTTCTGCCGTGGTCGTTCCACCACTGACCAAGTCACTCTCCTAACCGACGATATTGAGGAAGGATTTGAGTTGCGGAATAATAACGATGTCGTCCTAGTAGACTTAACTGCTGCAATTGACACAGTGTGGCTCCAGGACTACATCTCAAGCTACTGTAGACGACCCCTAATGGTCATATGGTGTGTTTTATTATGTAGCTCCTATCCAACTGTAGCTTCAAATTGTAAAGAGATGGGAAGGTGAGCCGTCTCAGACACCTTTGTAATGGCGTCCCACAGGGCTCAATCCTCTCCCACACTGTTCACTAGCTACATCAGTTACCTCCCTCAGACAACATCAAAGCAGTACAGCTAAGCTGATGATCTGTCACTGCTCCCTGCAGACGGAACCTGGGAGAGAGTGGAGTTGATGCTAAACCAGGACATGCAGGCCCTACACCAATACCTGGAGCACTGGAGGCTAAAGTTGAGCATGGTGAAGACTACCACCACTACATTTCACCTTCACAACAAAGACATCCAACGCCATCTTCATATCTCTGTGAACAGTGCTGCCATACCCAACAATGACCATCCTGTATACCTTGGTGTGATGCTTGACCACACACTGACCTACAGACAGCATATCGAGTCTCTAAAGCGCAAGGTCAATGGGAGAAACGAACTCCTCTGTTGTCTTGCCGGTTCCAGCTGGAGAGCTTGCACTGCCATTGCCTGCTGGTATACAGTGCTGCCAAGTACACATCACCCATATGGTGCCGCAGTGCTCACATCCCCAAGCTTGATTCGAGCCTCAACAACACTATGTTTATTATTACCGGGTGTATGTGTCCAACGGAGAATACCTTTTTACCCAACATCACCGGCATCACACCACCCGACATCCATCCCGAGCCACATGTCTCCCACATTAACTAAGAAGCCATGGAGAACCCAGATCACATATATCACAAAGCGAGATTCTTCTGCTACCACAGTTTCCAGGCAGCTTATCAGGTCATGCCGGCCTTTCACTAGACATGCTGCCTGCTTCCTCAGCACCGAGTTTGACACGCACAATGCATGGAACAATCATGTCAATCATGAATCATCTTACATCCAGACCACTTGCCCTCCACCCAGCTCGTCACTGTCACCCGGTGCTGACCTACCTCGAAAGCTGTGTGTGAGACTCAATCATCTGCGCTCTGGCACTGCACGTGTTGGCAAGACACTCCACCATTAGGGATGCAAGATTCAGCAATATGCATGTGTGGGTACCCCACACTGACCGTGCAACATGTAGTGATAGAATGTGTGCAGCTTAGATCACCCAGTGACCTCTCCTCCCTCTGCAGTCCCGATGATGCTACAAGAACCTAGCTACAAAGACTGCCACTAGAACTCTAACTGTGACAAACAAATATATATATATGTTTACCTCCCTCAGCACATATGCTATCATAACACATGTTATCTTGAAAGGCATATGATCCAGAAAAAAATGTCCTCCAATAAGACATGTTCTTACTTAAGACAATTTTGTGACCACAGCCCACCCTAGGTGGGCCTACAAAGCAATGCAGCCGAAGTGTATAGGACTCTTCATGCATAGCTTGTGAATAACTAAAGTCAGTGTTAAAAATAGCTACTACAAAACAAGTAGGATGGCTCAGATCATACTTTATAAGGTATGCAATGCAAGCTGGATGGGCTAGATCAAGTGGCAAATTCCAAACCTAAATTTTGGTCCTCAAAAAAAAATATATATATATATAAAAGTTTACATGAAGAACTATCAATGCATTAATGGAAAAAGTTGAAGAGCATTTTATTATACACATTTGTCTTACAAGATTAAGCAGAACCAGAGATCCCATAAATGTTTAAAGTGACTAAAACATGGTGGCATAATAAAGTGACATAGTTCAGGCGACTGCCTGTTGTCCAAACGTGCATCAAACATACTTCCACACATATGCAGACACATACATGCACAAATACCTTAATGTCCTCCATAGAGTCCATAGCCACACAGGCCATGCCCACATCGCCCACAGCCACAGGGTTGTCAGAATTGTACCCTGATGTTGCTATAAATATTATTGAATAATCACAATTATTTATTATTTATTATTATATAGAAAATAATTGAAAACTATCATACTCTAAAATAACTATCTAAAAATCAAGTAGTGTTTTGGGCCCTCCCCCCCCTCCCTAAAGTGCTTCCAAAAATACCATATCCACCTATTTTTTTTTTTATTAATAACTTTAATGATGTGAGTACATAAGGTAGGTAGCAGCAGCAGCAGCAATATAAAAATTAAAAAAAAAAATCCACAAAAAATAAGCAATTTCTAAATTATAACAAGGTTTGTTCAAATCATTTCAACATAAAAAGAGCCAAGGTCCATCTAAATGTTGTGGTCCTCAAGAACATTGCTGGAGGGTGGTCCACTGGGATGTGTCTGCATCATAGGATTGTTGAACTCAGGATGATGGAGCACTGCAGGCATTCGAGAGCAGCCAATGCAGAAGCCCGAGCCGTCACCTCCTCCACCACTAACACCACCTCCACCAAAGTAGCTGAGGTTGGGTAGACTTGGAGGAACAGCATCTAAAACATGAAAGAGGAAAAAGAAAAAGATCAATTCCATAATTATATAGTGTTAGGGTCTTACATGGTGAGGCATCCTGGGGTCGTAGATATGGGGGATAAGACCAGTTGGGCAGCGGAGACCAGTTGGGCAGGGGAGGCCAGCTGTTGGTAACCAAGTGGTCCACCATGGGAGCAGCTGGGTGAGGTGTAGCCATAGCAACATCGCTACCACTAGCTACAGAATAAGGCAATGGAGACTTGTTAGTGGGATGGGCATTCCTTGCATAGTGGTTGTGCTGGATCTTCAGTTGTGCCACATCACGATTATGGTATGTTGACACAGCAATGAAGGTGGTGTCCTGAAGAGGAAGACACAACTCCTGCGATGGACTGACTCCACTCTTCACGACCACCTCAAGGACATACTTGCGCATTGTGTGGAGAAAAATCTGTAGGAAGGAAAGAATGAGAATCATATTAAGTCAGCAGAAATGGAGTTGAAAATAAACAGTACATTTCCATTTTTAGAGTCCTCATAGTTAGTGATCTTGACTTTCTTGAAGCTGATGAAATTCTGCATCCAGAACTTGCCAGAGTTAGGAGAGCTGGGATGAATGTAGATCTGCTTGTCCATGTCCTCGTATGCCCCAGCCTCTCCAGTGGACTGCCAGGAGAAGTCAATGAAGCGGTAGCGGAGTGTGTCTGCTGGGGATACCTTCAGGCTCACTGAATATTGCTGACTCAGCTCTAAGCCACTCAGGCTAAGGCTCATGGCAGGGAACATGCACCTATATCACGGACAACATTCGCATGTGATGAAATTCACACTCAGAAATAAAACTCTATCTGGTTCTATAGAAGTGCTGTTAGCTGTTGATCTCCAGCACCAAATCATTCAGTAATTTGCAACCACTCACCTCCCTAGATGATTTACGATCATTTCATTTCCACATTCGCAGAATGTCTTCCAAAGGTCACGGCGCTCCACGGTGACCATAACATTCTTCAAAGGATGTTCTTTCTTCAATGGCTCCAACACATTTTCTTCACAATGCACCTTCACCTCTGAAGGAACATCAATGTTTCTACATCCCCTTAAGCACTCTTCTTCTGTGCTAGGACCAGGAGCTTGTCCTGCAGAGATTGGCTCAACTTCTTCATTTGTTGATAGCATTTCTACTCAGTTCTCCTCTAAGATTTTGCAGTAGGAGTGATCTTAGCTTGCAGTTGCTAGCCTTTTATAACCTGCCATTTGGGCTGGTCTCTCAGGGTAGCCAAGCCCATGCATGGGTGTGGAAATTGTGATTGGGTGGGTGGGGAAATTGTGGTCAGATGGGTGGCCTCACCTATACATGGGATGGCAATGTTGTAAGTGCATGTCCTAGGTATGATAATTAAAAAAAAAAAAAAAAAAACTAGAGGACCATTTCCAGCTTTGCCTTCATGGTTGGAATGTATATATAATATTTATTTGATCCTCAATTTTCAATAACTCAATCATAATTCAATAAGTATTAAGAATTTTGAGGTGCACAACATTTTTTATCTTCAATCAGAGGATCTATTGATGGTTGTGTGGTGATGAGGTGGGGTAGCAACTCTTGATTCAGCCACAAAGAGTAGTCAAATGAAAATTGGTTTGTGTAATAATTCCTCATTTGGCATAAATAACAAAGGTCCCTACTATCTTTTTTTTTCCCCCTTTGCTTTTTTTTTGTATTCTGTAACCATTATTCTCTGAGAATTAACTTGTTTATGTGCCACCAACACAAAATTGACCAACTATTCACCCATGAAAACCTGGTAACATGCATTTGGAATATAAAATATCAAAATAATTTTATTTCTTAAAATTTTAATTTCCTTCCAAACCAATTCTGTGCCAAGGGCAGATACACAACCTGTTTATTAATCTTGGGCATTGCATACAGCTGCCCTTTATCAAGCTTAAAATAGTTATTATGTTACTTTTGCTAGCTATATCCAAAAAAAAGCTCATCAAAGTTACTAACCACACTACTACTTTTGAGATTGATTTCATTGTCCTGTGACCTACACTTTGGTTTCACATACACATACTGATTATATATCAACATATTTTAATGGAAGTTAGTTTATATAGTGGAGTTTGCCAGGGAATGAGCTGAGAAGTCTAAAGGACAAGACAAGAGAAAGAGGAACATATTATTAGCATTATTACCTGTATTGTGATTTTTTTACTGTTAAACACATATGTGGTTTATGTTAGTTAATAAATGGATTGTGTTTTGTGTTGTTCAATTATGTATGTTGTGTGTGCCAAAAGGCGGGAAGAAACAGATTGGCTGAACAGAACACATAGACAGCTAGAGTACCAGATTTGAGTAATTGTAAACTGTGATTTTGAGAGTCTTCTTGGAAAGCTAAGATTTGTTCTTGCTATTTTGAGGGTGCTGGGCATTGAGTGTGTGTGAGAGAAAAGACTTTCTCTCCAATTATTGATATATTATTAGTATAGTTGTAGTTGTTTGGGGTTACCCAAGTCTGATTGAGTTTTAGTTGTGGGCTCCAGTTGTCTGGTTAAACCCATCTTAGACGGGGTTTGTGACAGAGTTGTTGTGTGCCTTTTTAATGTTAATTTTTTTAATTAATTTATTTTTTGTTTGTACATTTAAATGAATTTTTTCTTCTTTTCTTTTAATATTATTTATCTTTTGGTAGTTTCTCTGGTTTTTCATAGTTTATAAACTCACTCTGTCCTCCCAAAGACATTGGCCTTGCCTACACATTTTCTCAGAAAATAACTGGCCATGCCAAGAGGAATGCACTATAATAAAAAAAAAAATCAAATTTGATAGATTGAATAAAGCTTCAAAAATAATCAAACACCATTTAATTCTAGTTTTTGAATGGTGATTTTTATTTATTTATATATATATATATATATGCATGCATATGTGTGTATATGTATACATATATATATATACACTATATATTATTTTCACTAACTTCCTATGTGCCCGCCTTTGTGCCTGCCTGCATATCTGTCCAGAAAAATTATTGAACTGTTGGTCTTAGGACAGTGAATTAAACTTCATTCTGCTCCCTATGTGGTCTTGGAGTGCAGAAGGCCTTCAAATTTCTTAAAAATATCTAACTAAAATATTAGAGGAAAACTAAAGCCTTTTTTAATAATTTTTTTTAGGAGATTGTGTTGGTGAAGCTGGTAAAAGGATTTCAGCACATCCACTCACAATCCGAGAAAAATGAAATCTACCCTGCCAGTGCAATTGAGAATGAAAGACTATTTAGTGAGCTGAAGCTTAGCTAAAGGTCTACCAACAGCTTTGAACCTTTAACCAACAGTAATGCTAAACAATAAAAGACCTGTGGAGTATCTTAAGATATCAGAGAGTAAGGTAGTACTCTCTAAGTAGGGATGATCATCCAAAAAAATGGCAGCCTCATTGATTAATAAAACATGAAAGCTTCACATTCACTGCTATGCCTCTTACCTACGCTACAAAACTCACCTGCAGTTAATATAAGTTGCAACACAAACTTCCAAGATAGTTGCTGTCCTCCAAATCAATAGTTAAAGTAGCGAGCCAAGACTCATCAAAATCACCAACTGTTCTCCATCTTTCTTCTTATTATTTCTTTTCTTAATTTCCAGGGCTAGAGCCTAGCTGGCTACAGCAAATCATGCAATAGTTTTGCTAACAGCTTACTATTTCTATGGACTAGATCCACAATCTATTCATTTGCTTTGCCATGCTAACAAACCAACAAAGTATATCTCAGACTAATAGCTGCAGTGTTAAGTTGAAACCACCATTTTGATACAAAAAATTCTACTAGAACTATTAAAAACCTGTTTTTTTTTTTATGAGTCTATGAATATCATTACCAGAGCTAAACTTCAAATCTTGAATGCAAGTCAAATTCAGTAGCTAAATTTGTCACAGCTAGCAATAGAATTGTTTTAGCTAGCTAACTGTTGCTTTCTAATAATTAATTAAGAATAATTGAGTACTCTATTGGGTGAATGCACTCCTTCTGGAGATGTTCAGGTAGAGTCTGAGATTGTGGATGCCAATCAGATGTATACAAGATGCTAATCCAGTACTGTAGCCAGCTATCTGACAGTGTGCAAATAAGATATCAATTGAAACACATTACACACACACACACTCATGCACGCATACACGCATGCACACACGTGAGCACATGCACACACAAACACATACACACACAGCATCTTAATGCCATCATTACACAAGGCTACAAAGGAAAGGAACTGTTGAACTACTACACACCGTAATGAATTATATTATTTATTAAATTGACCTCTAGAAAAAAAAAAAGGGCTTCACACCTTCCCCCCCCCCCACCCCCCCAACCCTCTCCTTCCCCTCAGTGTAATCATAAATTATATGGTCATTCCACTACACTCTAACTCACAATACTAAACATTGCACAATTAATGCTTGCCAACACAATATTCAAATCCCATTCCAATAATTAATTGAGTCCACTACAATGCGCTTTATTATAGATATTAATGCACTACTTCTAGGATGCTATACACCAGAGACATTAATTCACTACTTGTAGGATATTATCCACTTCTCCACACTTCAACTCAACATTTCTGGATATCCATCCAGCAGACATTACTTTACTACTTGCTGGATGCTACCCTCCACCCTAACAATACAGATATCAACTCACTATTTTTACAATTCTGTCCACCACTGCAGACATTAACTCATTACTTGTACGATTCAATCAACCACAGCCATTAAATCCATATTAGTAAGATTCCATCCATCACATATATAAATTCTCCACTTGTAGGATTCCATCTATCACTACAGATATTAATTCAATACTTATAGGATTCCATCCAAAACAGTTATGAGGTCGCATCATGTAGGATTCCATCTGCAGCCTCTATAACTCTCTAATTATGGGATTTCATCCACCATATATATATATATACTCACTACTTGTAGGATGCCAACCATGACTCCACTACTACAAACATTTAGTCACTATTTTTAGGATTTCATCCACCACATATTAACTCACTACTTGTAGGATTCCATGCACAACGGGCATTGTCTCACTACTAGTGGGATACGTTCACTCCTCTATTTTCTCTCTCCCTCTTAAAGTTTCTTCTTTTTTTTTCTCCTTCCTTCTTTCATTTTCACTTGTGGCATATAGATCTATGAACACTATGAATGGTGGAAGGATACATCCAAGTATTTTTCTCAAGAATGGGGTTTTAAACAATTGTTTTTACTCTTGGATACACCAACATATATACATACAACTAATTGGTCACAATTAGGTAGTTTTATTCTATAATAACTCGATGTCTATAAAATAAGAAATTTTTATTGCATAGAAAACAAAAGTCGTAAGTCTTATAAGTTCAACATCATTTTAAATGTTCTAAAGTGGTGAGATAATGACTATGGTGGATGGAATCCTGCAAACTGTGGGTTACTGACTCTAATTGGGATTGGTGGATGGAATCCTACAAGAGTTGATTTAATGTCTGTGGTGGATAGAATCCTACATGTACTTTGCATAAGTCTGTAGTAATGAATTGGTGGATAACATCCAACAAGTAGTGATTTCATGACTTAATAAAGCAATGCTTTATTGGAATCAATTCATTTTTGGAATGGGATTTTAATAGTGTTGGCAAGCTTTGAACTCACGATGGCTGTCTTAGTATTGTGAGTTTAAGTGTAATGGAATGAACATATATTTTATGATTATATTTTGAAGTCAATTTAATGAATAATATAGTTCATTGGGGTGTGTATTAGTTCAACAATTCCTTTGTCTTGTAGCCTTGTGTAATGACGACATTAAAATTGAGTGGGTGTGTGTGTGTTTTGTGTGTGTGTTTTTGTGTGTGTGTTTGTGTGTGTTTGTGTGTGTGGGTGTGTGTGTGGTTGTGTGTTTGGTAGAGTGGCTGAGTAGTTATGCTCTTGAACTCACAACCCCTGGGTTGTGTGTTCAAACCCAACACTGACAGGAAAACTTTCCTCTCCTTCAACATCTTTTTCCCACAGTAGTCCATCCAGCTGTGATGGGGACCTGTAATATTCTGGAGTGCAGATTAACTGGCCATTGCTTGTCAATCAACTAAGGTTCCATGTGGGACTATGGGTGCCCACACCCATTAGCTGAGAGCCTTGGTCAGTCCTCCTGCCTGCGAGTTCCTAGCCCAGCTCCAGGAATATTCTTGCACTGGCTCCTAGTGCCTGCTTAGTGAACAGACACTCCAACTATGTCAGGTGCGTGTGACCTTGTTGATGGCATCTAGATAATTTGTTTTTTTTGTGTGTGTATGTGTATGTGTGTTTAATGTTCACATTTTTTGCATAGAATGCATTATACATACCAACTAGGCATAAAATTTCAACCATTGTTGGAGAGACCAAAGAATATTTATTTATTTTTAGGCTGAAATGGTTGGTGTTGGTCTGTACAGCATATGGACTGGGATTCAATAAAAATACAAAAATACAGGAACTACCAACTGCCCGGTTTGATATAGAACATGAAATTTCAGCATAATCTGAAAGTGGGATTACCGATATCATGTTAAATATCCTATTTATCTTTATTGATTTCTTCAATTACAGGATCAATTTCAGACTGATCTAATCTTCAAAAATTATGTCAGGCTTAACTCTAACACTCTGTCTCTTTCCTGATGACCAAGCATCAAGCAAGCTTGCCTGTCTCATTCTCTTAGCCATTCTGTCCAAATAAACTTCAAGCTGGCTATGATATCAGAGCAAGCTGGCAGAATGCAAGATTATTCATGATAAATGCTGTTAATGATTCACATGTGGTAGTGGTGTTAAATGTATCTACACATACAGACATTTTAGCAGATACCAGCATATGTGTGAAGACACACAATACCATATTTAAAACTTGCTCACTCTCTCTGTCCCAGTGAGCAAAGCGGGAGAAAGAATACACAGAAAAGAGAAATAGAATAGGAAGGGACGATTGAGTTAAAGCTATTTCATTCATAAGTTGACAACATTGTTCAAAAAAATTGGGGGGTTATGCTTCCACCTACCGAAAAGTGAAGGGGTCAAGACCGTCTAGCCCCCACCCTTAGCCGCCCCTGATGATGTAATTGTATGATAATATATTATGCTGAAAAATTCTTGATATACTAAAAAATTACTTGTTTTCTTTTGATACATTTGTTTTTGCTATATGGATGAAAACATTTTTCCACACACAATTTAGGTAAAACATGAGAAAACATCTTTCGAAGGTTGTTATATTGGAGGACAGGGAGGGTTGTTAACTAATGTGCCTGTTTATTTGTGGCGCATCATAAGAATGCAAGTACATCATGTTGCCAAATTAATGACAGACTGACAGATGGAGACTTTTAATTCATGAAGGAATAAGACTGCCACAACCTTGCTGAATCATCCTTTACATTGATAAAAGATGAAATTTGTGGGTGTTGTCTAAGTTTTATTAAACGCAGGTCATAGGGAATATTCATACATTCATCAAAATTACTTACCATACAAACACACACACACGCACACACACACACACACACACACACACACACACACACACACACACACGCAGAGTTATGCAGACAAAGGTGATTTATTATTAGGACTATTAATATTACTAAATGATACGTATTTTTCATGATCATTGAACTTTCATCCTAATTTTGTCTAAAAAAACAGCCAGTTGTCACTGCCATGTCAGCACGTGGGTTGGCATCCTGCCTAACCTGTACACCCACCCCACTAGAAAATAATAACATATATCACATACAGACACATGTAAGGCCATTAGATTGAGGTATTGATTTTATTTAAATTAATAATGAATTCATATAGCACATAAGATATTTCAATTTATGCAATTAGAAGCTTCTGATGTTATCACAAATCACGAAATTGGAAACTTGTACGAGATAATTAATGCATTTAAGAAATTGCACTGTTGTTATGCTACTAGAAACTTGTAATAGTGTCAAATTGCATGCTTAATAAACCCAACTTAACCTTCCATGCTCAGGTTAATTCAATCAGCTGCTAAATAAAATATGAACCAGAAGAACCACAGAATGAGCACAGCCTAAGTATTGCAGTCCATGCCACCATAACAAAATTTAATGAGATCCACTTCTCTATGAATATTGCATATATGCTCATGCATGGACTGAAACAGACCCTGTGGGGACTGGGTACATCAAGGCAACTAGCACAAACTTTCCTGAAGAATTCTATATTTCCCACCCCACACCACCACCCCTTGGGCAGTGGTTACCTTTTTTGAATTTGTTTTTAAACTCTTTAATGCATGGTAACGAGCTTGAAACAAGGACATTGATCTGTAGTAAGTTTGTGATCTTTCTTTGTCAGTCATCAGTGCTCCATTTGTGATCTGTGCTTGTCATCAATTTGGCCAGTCATTGTAAAGTTACATAGGCATTTTATAATTTATTCAGTACAGACAGAAAGTCAGGAAAGGGTGAGATCTATCAGCTGTCACAAGTGGAACAAGATCACCTTCTCACAACCTGGCAGTGATATCGAGTGGACTGTTGCAGAGGTCGAGGGAGTCAACATCACCAACATTTACAAGCCACCTGGAATTCCCCTTGTCACTGACTCCCTACCATGCCACCCATCACCTTGCATCTATGCCAGCAATTTCAACTGCCACAGCACCACCTGGGGTTATTCTACTACCAACCCCGATAGAACCACTCTCGAAGACTGGGTGTCCACTCACGACCTGACAGTGCTACTGGACCCCAAACAACCTCGCAGCTTCCGCTCAGCTCGCTGGGAAACCAGAACCAGCCTAGACCTAGCTTTCACAAACATGGGACTTGAGACTAACCACCATCGTGTCCTTACCGCCTTCCTAAAATCACAACATCGGCCTTCCATCATCGAGACATCCTCCACCATCAAGTCTGTACCAACGAGACTGGTCAAGAGGTGAAACTCTAGGAGGACTGACTGAGCGATCTTCAACGAAATCAACACCGCAGCCAGCAAGCTCCACAGCCCTATCTCAAACCTAAACACAGCATACAGCTACTGGTGCTCTGCCATCTTCGCCACCATGAAAACGACCATCCCGTGCGGCTGCCAAAAGACCCTCATACCAACTTGGGATGAAGATTGCCAGTAGATGTACGATAAATTTACTAGGGCTGCCCCAGGCGATGACATCAATGAGCGAGCTGATGCTCTGAAGCAAACACTCGACGAGTGATGATGCAGGCCATGTCAATCCAGCAGAGCATCCATCATCTTTAGCTGCTTGGGTTGTCAAGCTTGCCAACTGCTCAACCACCTCACCGGATGCGTGCGCAAAGAAGACCTTGTCATGCCCAATGAGTGCCAACATCATTGCATTTAAACTCATTTACAACGGTCACCATCACAACGTAGATAGGCAGGTTTGCAGGGAGTTGAACGCCGAGATGCGAGTCTGAGAGCACATAACCCTGCTGATGATGGTACACTCACTGAGGCCTTCACGAAAGATGAGATGGCTGCAGCAGTAAAGTGGCTGAACAGCGAGAAAGCGCAGGGCCCCAACTAAATTGCACCAGAGTTTGTCATCAATTGTGGGACTCCGATGTTGGCATGGCTGGGAGAATTCTTCTCTCACTGCATGTCAACCCTCCACCTCCACAAGATCTGAAGTATAGCGGATGTCATTGCAATCCTCAAACCAAACAAGTCTGCTAATGATGGCAAGAACTATCGCCTCATCTCGCTCCTCTGCATGCCCCTAAAGCTGCTCGAGCGTCTTCTCCTCACCAGACTCGAGCTCGTAATTGACCTGCAACTCCCACTGCTGCAAGCTAGCTTCTGCCGTGGTCGTTCCACCACTGACCAAGTCACTATCTTGACCGACGATATTGAGGCAGGATTTGATGCGCGGAAGAATGTCGGTGTGGTCCTAGTAGACTAAACTGCTGCGATTGACACAGTGTGGCTCCAGGACTACATCTCAAGCTCCTGTGGACGACCCCTAATGGTCATATGGTGTGTTTTATTATTGAGCTCCTCTCCAATTGTAGCTTCAAACTGAGAATAATGATGGGAAGGTGAGCCTGCTCAGACACCTTTGTAATGGCGTGCCAAAGGGCTCAATCCTCTCCCACACTGTTCACTAGCTACATCAGCGACCTCCCTCAGACAACATCGAAGCAGTACGGCTACTCTGATGATCTGGCACTGTTCGCTGCGAACAGAACCTGGGAGAGAGTGGAGATGATGCTAAACCAGGACATGCAGGCCCTACACCAATGCCTTGAGACCTGGAGGCTAAAGTTGAGCATGGTGAAGACTACCACCACTGCATTTCACCTTCATAACAAAGACATCCAACGCCATCTTCATGTCTCTCTGAACAGCGCTGCCCTGCCCAACAATGACCATCCTGTACACCTTGGTGTGATGCTTGACCACACACTGACCTACAGACAGCATATCGAGTCTCTAAAGCGCCAGGTCAATTGGAGAAACGACCTCCTCCGTTGTCTTGCCGGATCCAGCTGGGGAGCTTGCACTGCCATTGCCTGCTGGTATACAGTGCTGCCAAGTACACATCACCCGTGTGGTGCCGCAGTGCTCACATCCACAAGTTTGATTCGAGCCTCAACAATATTATTGTATTGTTACCGGGTGTATGTGTCGTGTCCAACGGAGACTACCTTCTTACCCATCTTCACCGGCATCACACCACCCGACATCAACCGCGAGTCACAAGGCTCCAATATTACCAAAGAAGCCATGGAGTACCCCAAATCACATACTTCACCAGCGAGTTTCTTCTGCTACAACAGTTTCAAGGCAGCATATCAGGTCATGCCGGCCTTTCACTAGACATGCTGCCTGCCTCCTCAGCACCGAGTTTGACACGCACAATGCATGGAACGATCATGTAAATCATGGTTCATCTTCCATCCGGACCACTTGCCCTCCACCCAGCTCGAAACTGCCACCCGGTACTGACCTACCTCGAAAGCTGTGTGTGAGGCTCAACCATCTGCGCTCTGGCACTGCACGTGTTGGCGAGACACTCCACCACTGGGGATGCAAGATTCAGCAATATGCATGTGTGGGTACCCCACACTGACCGCGCAACATGTGGTGACAGAGGGTGTGCAGCTTAGATCACCCAGTGACATCTCCTACCTCTGCAGTCCCGATGAAGCTACAAGAACCTGGCTACACGGACTGCCACTAGAAATCTAACTGTGACAAACAAATTTATATATATATATATATACCTCCTTCAACACATATGCTATCATAACACATGTTATCTTGAAAGGCATATGATCCAGAAAAACATGTTTTCCCATAAGACATGTTCTTACTTAAGACAATTTTGTGACCACAATGCCGCAATTGCATGCTAGTTTATATAATAATATTCTATTCAATGAAACCAGCAGCAACATCAATAGTATATTCAAATATTCCGATTAACATTATTATTAATAAATTTAGCTAATGCACTGGCACAATTTTAACATTAGGTAAGATATTGTGTTATATATATTCATATAGGGTATAGGACTCTTCATGCATAGCATGTGAATAACTACATCAGTGTTAAAAATAGCTACTACCAAACAAATAGGATCGCTCAGATCATACTTTATAAGGTAAAGCTATTTCATTCATAAGTTGACAACATTGTTCAAAAAAATTGGGGGGTTATGCTTCCACCTACCGAAAAGTGAAGGGGTCAAGACCGTCTAGCCCCCACCCTTAGCCGCCCCTGATGATGTAATTGTATGATAATATATTATGCTGAAAAATTCTTGATATACTAAAAAATTACTTGTTTTCTTTTGATACATTTGTTTTTGCTATATGGATGAAAACATTTTTCCACACACAATTTAGGTAAAACATGAGAAAACATCTTTCGAAGGTTGTTATATTGGAGGACAGGGAGGGTTGTTAACTAATGTGCCTGTTTATTTGTGGCGCATCATAAGAATGCAAGTACATCATGTTGCCAAATTAATGACAGACTGAAAGATGGAGACATTTAATTCATGAAGGAATAAGACTGCCACAACCTTGCTGAATCATCCTTTACATTGATAAAAGATGAAATTTGTGGGTGTTGTCTAAGTTTTATTAAACGCAGGTCATAGGGAATATTCATACATTCATCAAAATTACTTACCATACAAACACACACACACGCACACACACACACACACACACACACACACACACACACACACACGCAGAGTTATGCAGACAAAGGTGATTTATTATTAGGACTATTAATATTACTAAATGATACGTATTTTTCATGATTATTGAACTTTCATCCTAATTTTGTCTAAAAAAACAGCCATTTGTCACTGCCATGTCAGCACGTGGGTTGGCATCCTGCCTAACCTGTACACCCAACCCACTAGAAAATAATAACATATATCACATACAGACACATGTAAGGCCATTAGATTGAGGTATTGATTTTATTTAAATTAATAATGAATTCATATAGCACATAAGATATTTCAATTTATGCAATTAGAAGCTTCTGATGTTATCACAAATCACGAAATTGGAAACTTGTACGAGATAATTAATGCATTTAAGAAATTGCACTGTTGTTATGCTACTAGAAACTTGTAATAGTGTCAGATTACATGCTTAATAAACCCAACTTAACCTTCCATGCACAGGTTAATTCAATCAGCTGCTAAATAAAATATGAACCAGAAGAACCACAGAATGAGTACAGCCTAAGTATTGCAGTTCATGCCACCATAACAAAATTTAATGAGATCCACTTCTCTATGAATATTGCATATATGCTCATGCATGGACTGAAACAGACCCTGTGGGGACTGGGTACATCAAGGCAACTAGCACAAACTTTCCTGAAGAATTCTATATTCCCCACCCCACACCACCACCCCTTGGGCAGTGGTTACCTTTTTTGAATTTGTTTTTAAACTCTTTAATGCATGGTAACGAGCTTGAAACAAGGACATTGATCTGTAGTAAGTTTGTGATCTTTCTTTGTCAGCCATCAGTGCTCCATTTGTGATCTGTGCTTGTCATCAATTTGGCCAGTCATTGTAAAGTTACATAGGCATTCTATAATTTAGTCAGTACAGAAAAAAGCCAGGAAAGGGTGAGATCTATCAGCTGTCACAAGTGGAACAAGATAACCTTCTCACAACCTGGAAGTGATATCGAGTGGACTGTTGTTGAGGTCGAGGGAGTCAACATCACCAACATTTACAAGCCACCTGGAATTCCCCTTGTCACTGACTCCCTACCATGCCACCCATCACCTTGCACATATGCCAGCAATTTCAACTGCCACAGCACCACCTGGGGTTATTCTACTACCAACCCCGATAGAACCACTCTTGAAGACTGGGTGTCCACTCACGACCTGAAAGTGCTACTGGACCCCAAACAACCTCGCAGCTTCCGCTCAGCTATATGGGGAACCAGAACCAACCTAGACCTAGCTTTCACAAATATGAGACTTGAGACTACCCAACGTCGTGTCCTCACCGCCTTCCCAAAATCACAATATCGGCCTTCCATCATCGAGACATCCTCCACCATCAAGTCTGTACCAACGAGACTGGTCAAAAGGTGAAACTCTAGGAGGACAGACTGAGTGATCTTCACTAAACTCAACATCGCAGCCAGCCAGCACCCCAGCCCTATCTCAAACCCAAACACAGCATTCAGCTACTGGTGCTCTGCCATCTTAGCCACCATGAAAACGACCATCCCGTGTGGCTGCCAAAAGACCCTCATACCAACTTGGGATGAAGATTGCCAGTAGATGTACGATAAATTTACTAGGGCTGACCTAGGCAATGATACCAATGAGCGAGCTGATGCTCTGAAGCAAACACTCGACGAGTGATGACGCAGGCCATGTCAATCCAGCACAGCATCCATCAACTTTAGCTGCTTGAGTTGTCAAGCTTGCCAACTGCTCAACCACCTCACCGGATGCGCGCGCAAAGAAGACCTTGTCCTGCCCAATGAGTGCCAACATCATTGCATTTAAACTCATTTACAACGGTCACCATCACAACGTAGATAGGCAGGTTTGCAGGGAGTTGAACGCCGAGATGCGAGTCTGAGAGCACATAACCCTGCTGATGATGGTACACTCACTGAGGCCTTCACGAAAGATGAGATGGCTGCAGCAGTAAAGTGGCTGAACAGCGAGAAAGCGCAGGGCCCCAACTAAATTGCACCAGAGTTTGTCATCAATTGTGGGACTCCGATGTTGGCATGGCTGGGAGAATTCTTCTCTCACTGCATGTCAACCCTCCACCTCCACAAGATCTGAAGTATAGCGGATGTCATTGCAATCCTCAAACCAAACAAGTCTGCTAATGATGACAAGAACTATCGCCTCATCTCGCTCCTCTGCATGCCCCTAAAGCTGCTCGAGCGTCTTCTCCTCACCAGACTCGAGCTCGTAATTGAGCTGCAACTCCCACTGCTGCAAGCTAGCTTCTGCCGTGGTCGTTCCACCACTGACCAAGTCACTCTCTTGACCGACGATATTGAGGCAGGATTTGATGCGCGGAAGAATGTCGGTGTGGTCCTAGTAGACTAAACTGCTGCGATTGACACAGTGTGGCTCCAGGACTACATCTCAAGCTCCTGTGGACGACCCCTAATGGTCATATGGTGTGTTTTATTATTGAGCTCCTCTCCAATTGTAGCTTCAAATTAAGAATAATGATGGGAAGGTGAGCCTGCTCAGACACCTTTGTAATGGCGTGCCAAAGGGCTCAATCCTCTCCCACACTGTTCACTAGCTACATCAGCGACCTCCCTCAGACAACATCGAAGCAGTACGGCTACGCTGATGATCTGGCACTGTTCGCTGCGAACAGAACCTGGGAGAGTGTGGAGATGATGCTAAACCAGGACATGCAGGCCCTACACCAATACCTGGAGCGCTGGAGGCTAAAGTTGAGCATGGTGAAGACTACCACCACTGCATTTCACCTTCATAACAAAGACATCCAACGCCATCTTCATGTCTCTCTGAACAGCGCTGCCTTGCCCAACAATGACCATCCTGTACACTTTGGTGTGATGCTTGACCACACACTGACCTACAGACAGCATATCGAGTCTCTAAAGCGCAAGGTCAATGGGAGAAATGACCTCCTCCTTTGTCTTGCCTGTTCCAGCTGGGGAGCTTGCACTGCCATTGCCTGCTGGTATAGTGTGCTGCCAAATACACATCACCCATGTGGTGCCGCAGCGCTCACATCCACAAGCTTGATTCGAGCTTCAACAATATTATTGTATTGTTACCGGGTGTATGTGTCGTGTCCAACGGAGACTACCTTCTTACCCATCCTCACCGGCATCACACCACCCGACATCAACCGCGAGTCACAAGTCTCCAATATTACCAAAGAAGCCATGGAGTACCCCAAATCACATACTTCACCAGCGAGTTTCTTCTGCTACCACAGTTTCAAGGCAGCATATCAGGTCATGCCGGCCTTTCACTAGACATGCCGCCTGCCTCTTCAGCACCGAGTTTAACATGCACAATGCATGGAACGATCATGTAAATCATGGTTCATCTTCCATCCGGACCACTTGCCCTCGACCCAGCTCGTCACTGCCATCCGGTGCTGACCTACCGCGAAAGCTGTGTGTGAGACTCAACCATCTGCGCTCTAGCACTGCACATGTTGGCGAGACACTCCACCACTGGGGATGCATGATTCAGCAATATGCATGTGTGGGTACCCCACACTGACCGTGCAACATGTGGTGACAGAGGGTGTGCAGCTTAGATCACCCAGTGACCTCTCCTCCCTCTGCAGTCCCGATGAAGCTACAAGAACCTGGCTACACGGATTGCCACTAGAACTCTAACGGTGACAAACAAATATATATATATATATACATCCTTCAACACATATGCTATCATAACACATGTTATCTTGAAAGGCATATGATCCAGAAAAACATGTCCTCCAATAAGACATGTTCTTACTTAAGACAATTTTGTGACCACAGCACACCCAAGGTGGGCCTAGCAAGCAATGCAGCCGAAGGCCGCAATTGCATGCTAGTTTATATAATAATATTCTATTCAATAAAACCAGCAGCAACATCAATAGTATATTCAAATATTCCGATTAACATTATTATTAATAAATTTAGCTAATGCACTGTCACAATTTTAACATTAGGTAAGATCTTGTGTTATATATATTCATATAGGGTATAGGACTCTTCATGCATTGCATGTGAATAACTACATCAGTGTTAAAAATAGCAACTACCAAACAAATAGGATCGCTCAGATCATACTTTATAAGGTATGCCATGCAAGCTGGATGGGCTAGATCAAGTGTCAAATTCCAATCCTAAATTTTGGAATTCAAAAATTTATATATATATATATATACATATATAAAAGTTTACATGAAGAACTATCAATACATTAATGGAAAAGGTTGAAGAGCATTTTATTATACACATTTTTCTTACAAGAATAAGCAGAACCAGAGATCCCATAAATGTTCAAAGTGACTAAAACATGGTGGCATAATAAAGTGACATAGTTCAGGCGACTGCCTGTTGTCCAAACGTGCATCAAACATACTCCACACATATGCAGACACATAGATGCACAAATACCTTAATGTCCTCCATAGAGTCCATAGCCACTCAGGCCATGCCCACATCGCCCACAGCCACAGGGTTGTCAGAATTGTACCCTGATGTTGCTATAAATATTATTGAATAATCACAATTATTTATTATTTATCATTATATAGAAAATAATTGAAAACTATCATACTCTAAAATAACTATCTAAAAATCAAGTAGTGTTTTGGGCCCTCCCCCCCCTCCCTAAAGTGCTTTCAAAAATACCATATCCACCTATTTTTTTTTTTATTAATAACTTTAATGATGTGAGTACATAAGGTAGGTAGCAGCAGCAGCAGCAATATAAAAATTAAAAAAATATATATCCACAAAAAATCAGCAATTTCTAAATTATAACAAGGTTTGTTCAAATCATTTCAACATAAAAAGAGCCAAGGTCCATCTAAATGTTGTGGTCCTCAAGAACATTGCTGGAGGGTGGTCCACTGGGATGTGTCTGCATCATAGGATTGTTGAACTCTGGATGATGGAGCACTGCAGGCATTCGAGAGCAGCCAATGCAGAAGCCCGAGCCGTCACCTCCTCCACCACTAACACCACCTCCACCAAAGTAGCTGAGGTTGGGTAGACTTGGAGGAACAGCATCTAAAACATGAAAGAGGAAAAAGAAAAAGATCAATTCCATAATTATATAGTGTTAGGGTCTTACATGGTGAGGCATCCTGGGGTCGTAGATATGGGGGATAAGACCAGTTGGGCAGCGGAGACCAGTTGGGCAGGGGAGGCCAGCTGTTGGTAACCAAGTGGTCCACCATGGGAGCAGCTGGGTGAGGTGTAGCCATAGCAACATCGCTACCACTAGCTACAGAATAAGGCAATGGAGACTTGTTAGTGGGATGGGCATTCCTTGCATAGTGGTTGTGCTGGATCTTCAGTTGTGCCACATCACGATTATGGTATGTTGACACAGCAATGAAGGTGGTGTCCTGAAGAGGAAGACACAACTCCTGCGATGGACTGACTCCACTCTTCACGACCACCTCAAGGACATACTTGCGCATTGTGTGGAGAAAAATCTGTAGGAAGGAAAGAATGAGAATCATATTAAGTCAGCAGAAATGGAGTTGAAAATAAACAGTACATTTCCATTTTTAGAGTCCTCATAGTTAGTGATCTTGACTTTCTTGAAGCTGATGAAATTCTGCATCCAGAACTTGCCAGAGTTAGGAGAGCTGGGATGAATGTAGATCTGCTTGTCCATGTCCTCGTATGCCCCAGCCTCTCCAGTGGACTGCCAGGAGAAGTCAATGAAGCGGTAGCGGAGTGTGTCTGCTGGGGATACCTTCAGGCTCACTGAATATTGCTGACTCAGCTCTAAGCCACTCAGGCTAAGGCTCATGGCAGGGAACATGCACCTATATCACGGACAACATTGGCATGTGATGAAATTCACACTCAGAAATAAAACATTATCTGGTTCTATAGAAGTACTGTTAGCTGTTGATCTCCAGAACCAAAACATTCAGTAATTTGCAACCACTCACCTCCCTAGATGATTTACGATCATTTCATTTCCACATTCGCAGAATGTCTTCCAAAGGTCACGGCGCTCCACGGTGACCATAACATTCTTCAAAGGATGTTCTTTCTTCAATGGCTCCAACACATTTTCTTCACAATGCACCTTCACCTCTGAAGGAACATCAATGTTTCTACATCCCCTTAAGCACTCTTCTTCTGTGCTAGGACCTGGAGCTTGTCCTGCAGAGATTGGCTCAACTTCTTCATTTGTTGATAGCATTTCTACTCAGTTCTCCTCTAAGGTTTTGCAGTAGGAGTGATCTTAGCTTGCAGTTGCTAGCCTTTTATAACCTGCCATTTGGGCTGGTCTCTCAGGGTAGCCAAGCCCATGCATGGGTGTGGAAATTGTGATTGGGTGGGTGGGGAAATTGTGGTCAGATGGGTGGCCTCACCTATACATGGGATGGCAATGTTGTAAGTGCATGTCCTAGGTATGATAATTAAAATTTAAAAAAACAACTAGAGGACCATTTCCAGCTTTGCCTTCATGGTTGGAATGTATATATAATATTTATTTGCTCCTGAATTTTCAATAACTCAATCGTAATTCAATAAGTATTAAGAATTTTGAGGTGCACAACATTTTTTGTCTTTAATCAGAGGATCTATTGATGGTTGTTTGGAGATGAGGTGGGGTAGCAACTCTTGATTCAGCCACAAAGAGTAGTCAAATGAAAATTGGTTTGTGTAATAATTCCTCATTTGGCATAAATAACAAAGGTCCCTCCTTCTTTATTTTTTACCCCTTAGCTTTTTTTGGTTTCTCTAACCATTATTCTCTGAGAATTAACTTGTTTATGTGCCACCAACACACAATTAACCACCTATTCACCCATGAAAACCTGGTAACATGCATTTGGAATATAAAATACCAAAATATTTTTATTTCTTAAAATTTTAATTTCCTTCCAAACGTCCTGGGACTCCTACAAGCAGTGCCCTCTAAATATAGTACCAATGAACAAATAAAAATACCTACCTGTGTTCAAGACATGTAGTTCTTCCAAAAAACAATTATTTTCACCTCCAAATATGAAAATCAGCTCCTTAATGGCAACGGCTTTGTGCCCTTGAAGAGGCTCAGGAGCTGGACCTCTGGTAGAGTTCACTTTCTTCCACTTAATCTTGAATGGGGTGGGCTGCGGGTCAGGGTAACTAGCCACGCAGCCTTTCTCAATGGTAGTCTCAATGGTAGTCGCAGAAACCTGACCAGGGACATTTTGTCTTACTCAACAACAACTATACGTGCACCAAGTGTTATTATGGTAAAGGTCATCATCATTCTTTTACTTTAAAAAAATGGATTTGGATAGCTTACCTTTGGAGACCCCTTGCGGTTAATCCTCAACTGCTTGGGTTGCTGTACAGTTGATAGGAATGCTTTCCCACGTGCCAGAGTGACATCCAGCCTAATAGCTATCCTAGTGGGTGGCCAGCACGTAAGGAAATTAGAGTTGGACAAACTAAAGGCTATAGTGGTCGTGGACCCAACCCCCACCCCCTCCCCCCCCCCCCCCCCCACTCCTCAATGCAGAGTTATAAATAATCCTGCCTGAGATGACAGCATCATAGGAAACACCAATTCAGTATTGGCAGGTAAAATGACATTTTGCACACAACACAAGTTATGTATCAGAAAATTTGTTGAAGAAGACTTTGTGTGCATGTTATTTTGGCTGGCTTGCTTGTTAATTTTATTGTTTTCACATATTTGTCTGGCCCTAACCACATTACCCTTTAATAACTTTTTGGATAAGAAACGGGGCATACATCTGCTATGGCTGTGGCCATATAGAACTAAAGAACTTGGTTGGCATTCTATTTAAGACCACTTGAGTGTTTTTTTTTAATTCATATGTATATACATACATATATATATATATATTTATTTATTTATTTAAAAGTATTTATCCAGAACTCAACTGAATGAGCCAATCTATTTTGAAGAACTCTTTAAATAAATATTTACTTCCATGTTACAGTTAAATTCTGGTTCCTACATTCAAATTAATTTTTTTTAAATTCTTATCTTGATGGGTATAAGTGAGGTGAGACATGCCATGGTCTTTCCTTGACTAGTGAAACAGTCATGGTAATAGCATTGTATTTTATCAAAGGGCTTAATGAGCATGCACTATGGGCACTCAAATACCAAATGTAGCAATACTTTTAGTTCTAGCTTATATCCAAGTGTTTCTGGATAGCAAATAGTTGTTACATTTGATTTCTGTTGAATTATGCTGAAGAATTAATAAAGGAAAAAGTATACCAAACACGTGACAGACAGACAGACAGACAGAGAGACAGACAGACAGACAGACAGACAGACAGACAGACAGACAGTCAGACAGTCAGACAGAGAGACAGACAGACAGACAGACAGACAGACAAATAGATGATTAAGCTTGCATATATACACACACACACTATTATAGTAAGATCACTATTATTAATTTATTGTATTGAAAGCAAAGGAGAAGAAGAAGACCTGAAGGTAAAGTAACACTCGCTAAAAGGGTAAAGAAAACAAACAGTGAAGAAAAAAATAAATATGTTAACTGTTGCATAACAAACACATGAAACTTGTGACTTCAAACTCTGCAAGTTATTTTAGAAATGGTGGGAGGGAATCTTGAAACAAGGCATGAACACTCAGTTATTGTGTGCTTGATGCTACATCCCTAACTCACTGCTTCCACACTGTACTTCATCTAGTGTAAGTCTTGTCAGGAGTAAGTAGCTGATAGGATTATTTCCTGTTGCTATAATGAAAAAAACAACAAAAAACAACAACAGCAACATAGCTGTAAATAGTTTGGGAACAAAATAAGTTACTCCATCATCAGGCAAGACTGGAGTATAATAAGGTCATGACTTGTAGAGGCAGATAGTTAGGGATAGGGAATAGAAACATATTCTGGTCACCCAGGAGAGGAAGGAGAGGAAGGAGAGGAAGGAGAGGAAGGAGAGGAAGGAGAGGAAGGAGAGGAAGGAGAGGAAGGAGAGGAAGGAGAGGAAGGAGAGGAAGGAGAGGAAGGAGAGGAAGGAGAGGAAAGTGAGGAAGGAGAGATGGAAGTGCATCAAGAGAACACCAACCCAAAGCAAAAGTCCTTGGGGGCAAGTGCAGGAGATGAACAGGTCAACTATGGGAAGAATAAATGAACAGTAGATCACCTCCAAGAACTGGGAGTACAGATAGCTCTAGACTCAAATCTGACATGCCAGTAGCCTGATGTCTCATGGGCCTGTAGACAGGAGTCTGCCTGTGCATTTGGAATAGTTACATATCTCACAAAGTTGACTATAAATATGATTGTCCAAATAGAAGAGGAAAGGTTGAAAGGTAATAAGAGAGAGTGGGGAAAGTGAGAGGTGGGGGAAAAGGGAATATATTAAATGGAAGGGAATAGAGTGATGGAAGGGAATAGAGTGAATGGAAGGGAATAGAGTGAATGGAAGGGAATAGAGTGAATGGAAGGGAATAGAGTGAATGGAAGGGAATAGAATGAATGGAAGGGAATAGAGTGAATGGAAGGGAATAGAATAGAGTTAATGTAAGAGGATTTGGAATGGAAGAGGATATTTGGATGGTCAAAAAAAAAAAAAAAAAAAAGAAAATAGAGGGGGTTGGGGAAGGTGATAGGAAAGAAAGTAAAGTGAAAAAAAAAGGAGAAGAAAAAAAATTCGTAGGCTGCAGGATTCGAACCTGCGCC
>CBDBIW010000007.1:42500-91536 GCA_965206015.1 Cyclobacteriaceae bacterium
GGGATTTGCAGAACCACTGAGGAGATTGGGATGAAATTTGGCATGAGCTTCTGGAGTGGGTAGGGGGTGATTCTTACATATTAAAATGTGCAATTTCAGTATTTTATCTATCTATCATTTTTTTATTTGTATGTAACCAATGAGGTAAGATCTAGCATGGTTATGAACTTAGCCACACCTAATTTATCAATAAACTCTTTCACTTTTTGGCATCGGATAGGCAACACTTGGGTACCTTCTGCTAGAATACACGCACACACACACATGCATAAATACATCTTTTGGTTAGTAAGTGTATGTGTCTAGGCATCACAGCCAAACGCTTGGACTAAAATGGCCGAAATTGGCATGTATCTTCAAAAACCTGGGTGAGCATATTAAACACGTGGGCAAGACAGTGTGTGTGGTATTACCATGGCCACACACGAGAAGTTATTTTTGCTGAAAAGAGTTAATCAGGGACCAATGAGGCAAACAATTGGCATGTGGTCTCCAAGTACCCGGAAAAGCATTATTAACCACATTGGGTGTGGATCGGCCATAGCCACACCCACTGAAAGTTGTTCTGGCTATTAAAAGCTAATCAAACAACCAACCAGATGGAAATTTGGAATGAGGTTTCCAAGCAACTGGGTGAGCATTACAATCACACGTGTGTGTGTCAATGGGTGTGGTCTGGTCATTCCACACCCATAGGACATAATTATGCCTGCCAAATACTCATTTATGGACCAATCAGGCTGAAATTTGTCATACGCAGTGGAAGTAACCAGGTGAACATTATTAAAATCATGTGGGTGTGGCAATGTGTGTGTTTTTATTAGCCACACACACAGGAAGTTGTTTTGGCTGCCAAAAGTTGATTAAAGGACCACGCAGGCCAAATTTGAGAGGCTTCTATAATGTTTCATGTTGACATTGGTTGGGCAACACCGGATATATGCTGCTTATATACATACATACATATATATATATAACCATCTCTCCCCAAGTGCTAGTGTCAAATTTCATCCCAATCGATGCGGCGGTTCTCTAAATTCCAGTAGTTCTCTATATTCCAGTGGTTATGCACAAATAGAAAGATGGATAGAGGAAAATACAATAAATTAAAATTTTAATAGCCCCCCACCCCCAAAGTAGATATCCAACCAGCATTACTCACTGATTTTTAGGGGGAAAAGAGAGCCACATGATTTTCTGCAAATAAAATACATTGGGGAAAGATTGGAACACTAAATTTAGATCTGGTGAACATGTATATCATTGCAAACCTTTTTCAAGGTACTTCTTGAGCTTAATACTATTTTGTTTCACAACAAAAAAAAATTTTTTTTCTTCACCTTAATGTGTATATGCACATTTGTGTGTGTCTGTGACCTCAATAATTTCAATTGCATAAGTTAACCACCAAGCTGCATTACTAGTACTATTACCACCATTATATAAATACACTCTAGGTGGGGTCAGCAAAACTGTAACCAAATCTCTTTCCTTCTCTTTTCATTATTGAGCCCTGTAGGCTCAAGCACTTGGATGAGATAGCAAACAATCAAATAAGTCTTGAATTATAGTAAGATGCCTTCATTGTCTTCATATATAGGACCAATTGCTTACCTTACAAACCACACTATAAAAGAAAAAATACTCCCCAATCCAAAATATCCCTGGTGAGTTCAGCAAAATTGTGAACCAAATGAACACTGAGCAACAGCAAGTATGTATGTCAAAATCTTTTGTGGGATTCCATCCTTGGATGGTTTCTAGTACTATTTTTTTTTTTTATTTACGTTTTTTTTCCTCTTCAGGATATTAATACCATGAAAAACAGTATTGCATTATAATGTATATCATGTTGTCTGTTTGCCTGTCCATCTGTGCTTATCTATCTGTTAGTTTGTCCATCTGCCTATGTATTTGTCTGTCTTTGCATCCATCTGTCTGTAACCCATGCTCATTCAGTTTTAGGAGCAGCACCCCAAACTTTCAGGGAATCTTTAAGGGGGGGGGGGGGTTCATGTGGGGTGTCACTTGGATTATATATTTTTACCCATGAGCTCCAGGAGCTCACAGGGTCTTAAAGTTACTCTATCATTGTTGCTGCTGTTGTTCTTGTGACACTTCCTCAGATTTTTCACTTCTGAGTTCCCCAGTTCAATCCCTGGTCTCCAGGCTTTTCTCCCCTTCCCCCCTCCCCCCTTTTCCATTTTTCCCCACCCCCTTTTCCCCCCCCTTCCCCTTCTGTCCTTCCTCAGATTATACAAAATATGGGAAATTCGCAAAATATGGAAAATTTGCAAATATGCAAGAGGGTTGTGCTTGTTACTTTAGAACCTTGTGACTAAACACATTTGGGGGGAAAAAAAAAATGCACGAGGAATTCATGGGGGTGGCCGAGAAGGGGGAAGGGGGTTGATACACCCACAAGTTTTGCTCAAATGTGATTTATTAACTGATTGTATACTGTTTGGAAACACCAAAGTTTATTATTACAACCAATTGGTTACAACTAATGCTTTTAGTATAGAAACCAAAACGTTGTAAAAATCTTACCATCTTTACTTTTTTAAGCTTATCTTAAGTGTTCTAAACTATTATTTTTCTGCTCTATAACACTACATTTTGATAAATATGATAGTAATTATTTGCCACAGTTCTTAGTGTGGAACCACTCTTGTTAAATAAAACAAAGCCATGATTTTCAACACATAGTGACCCTTAGTCTCCCATAGGCAGACCCTTTACCTATCACTTGCTAGAATAAGGATCTGGTGGACTGCCAATAGCCCCTTGTTTGGATTATCTCCCAAATTCTTGGGTATCAACCACAGCCATTGTTAAAGTCATAACACACCAGGTGGTTACTGTCAAATTGTTACCTCTTTTTATTTTATTAATCTGTACTATAAAGTGCCAATAGTCTGTCTGTTTGTCTGTGTATTCGCGATTCACGCTTAAACGGTTTAAGTCAGACCCTCAAACCCACATACATTTAGAATCAGTGTATCCAGGGAAACATCATTAGCATGTCTATATGGCCATAACCCCTCTATATAAAAAAAAGGCAATAATGGTAATTTTGTCAGAAAAAAGAAGGGAGCTACAGGCCTAAAACTTTGGCATGCAGACACAACTTGACTATCTACGAATAACATGGGATGGGTCCCACAATGTTATGAGGGGAACGACATAAGCATATCTATATGGCCACACCTCTATTTTTCTAAAGCCAAAAATGGTACTTTAGCCAGAAAAGGAATGGAGCTAGGTGCACAAACGAATACATATTTAGAATCAATGTCAACAGAGAAATGTCATGGCCACACCCCTTTTTGTATCAAAATCAAGAGTAGGGGTAAATTTGTGAGTTGAGAAATTTCAAATTTAGCATGTCAAATCATGCCCTTGGCGGTAAAGTAAGAAGAGAGAGCAGAAGGTGGGTGGGGGGGGGGGGGGGGAAGGGAAACCACCTACAAGATCTGCTGTCCCCTGTGGTCACCCATCCAAGTACTGAGCAGGCTTAACAGTGCTTAACATCTGCAAGTAATTTTAATTGAAATCAATTTGAACAAAAAAGAGAGTTGAACCCCAAAATTGTCTGTGGAATTGAGCAACTGTGGATTCTAAATGCATTTTTGTGTGGGATTTTTGAAAAGTGATAGTCAAATTGCACAAGACTTGAAAAATAGCCAAAAATGATAATTTAGCAAGAAAAAAGAATGGAACTACAGGCCTAAAACTTCGGCATGCAGACACAACTATACAAATAACATGGGGAGGGGGGTCCCACCAAGCCACACCTCTTCCTCTTAGTGTGTAAAGCTAAAAATATCCAAAATGGTACTTCCAATAAAACATTTTGACCTAATCACATGTTCACAGACACTTTTATGACTACAGCCCACCAAAATAGGGCAAAAAAAAACAACACCCATAGAGCAGGTTTTTCACTAGTGTGAAAAAAATGCAAAAATTAAAAAAATTTGGTCTGAAACATTTGCAGATTATTCTCCAGTATGAAACAAGAATAGCAATTAAAGCCTTGTCCACACTGCACACATAAAAACTGGTTTCACCCATGTCTGGAACAGGTTCCACACGACTGCACTACACCTAGTTTCATCCAAACGGATTCCATCCAGTTTCACCTGAAACCTTCAGAAGGATAGATTTCAAGCAGTTCAGATATATTGAACATATCTGTGGATTTATTGCTGATGTTAGCTATTAGGACTTCAGCTACTTACAACTCTTTTCCCTCACTCTATCCTCTGTTTGCAATGACATTGTGGAAGGAAAAAGAAAGAACAAAGTAGCAGAGGAGAAAATTAAATATCCCATTTCCATGGGAGGTAGAGGAATACCAATGAATCAGCCCAGCCAATTATTTAGCCCTCACAGGGAATGTGGAGCAGGTTAAGCACTATGCCAGTGTGGACACAAGAAAACGTTTGGAACAGCCCATTTGTAGTGTGGAAGCAAGAAAACGTTTGAAACAGCCCATTTATAGTGTGGAAAAGCCTTAAGAAATGTTGGCAAATTTTGATAGAAAAAAAGGAAAAAATGTGTAAAAAAAAAGCAATCAACCAGATTTACCCTTTATACAGCGATGGGATTGGTAAAGGGTCAGGCTATGACAGATTAGTAACATGGAATTTAATGGGAACAATGATCAGTTAATGAGTATCTTTATACTATAATTAGCTAACAAAGATTGATACATATAGAAAGGGTCACCCAGCTATCTGGGAAAATGAAAACACTGTAAGTGTAGGAAGAAATTTCAAGTACCAAGTACATCAAATAAATTATAGAGTGGTTTACAACTGGAGGATCAGTTTACATGACAAACACCAACTGAACAGATAATTCACTCAAATCAGCAAACCAAAAAATAATGCAGCTGGAAATAGCATAAAGCCTTAGAAACCTTTCTGTTTTAATGAATTAAGATAAGCTTCCAATGAATCAGTTCCACCTGAGGCTGGCTGATGTGCTCCATTTCATTAAGTTATATATATATATATATAACGTTGAACGATCCAATGAAGTGATACGAACCATGGTGGTGCCTGATCTTGGAGTGGCCAAGCCTAGGGACGTCGCCAAGCCTAGGGACGTCGCCAAGCCTAGGGACGTCGCTAAGCCAAGGGACTTTGCTGGAGGAACAAGCTAAAGCTGAAATCAACCTTCAACCCCGCTAATTTACTGAACTAATCCCTAGGCAAATCTTCATCTCTACCCCCTTACCATTTTATGCTAAATCCACCTAGTTCAGGGATTCTAAATGTTACTTCGCTGGGAATCCGGTCCTTCTTCCTGTCCCAGTAGTAAAACTTCCTCTGCCCACCAGTGCAGGGTGTCCGGGTTCCAATTCTGGTCAAATATGAGTTCATTTTCCCACGATTAAGTAAAACATTAAATCAGAAGTGAGTTGGCTTTTGGCTGGAAATTTCCAGTCTAGATGTTTTCTTTTTCCTTTTTTTAAAATTTAAATAATTCTTCTCTTAGAAGCGCGCGCAAAGTTCACCTACTGAACCCTATATAAACCCTGCCACGTGTGCACAGTTGTTCATTGGTGGACTGCTTCGTCTGCACCTGTCTCGTCAGTCCCTCTTGTACTTTTGGCGGAATAAGCTCCCAGCTTGACCAGAGTTGCACTGCTTCTTTTCGCAAGGACCTAACAGCACTGTGTGAGTTAGTTAGTTAGTGCGCTGTATGGTTGGGGTAACTCCTACAACTCCGGATTTATTTAGCGCAGTCTTAGTAGGTTGGTGGGGATGGATTTTTTTTTTTGTTTTTTCTTTAGGAGCGTGATAATACCTTCGTCTTTCAATTTCTTCAGATTTGTTCCGGTTGTGCTGTAAAAGAGAAGATGTCTTCATATACCGAGAGAGGGTACACCATCATTCCACAATTTTGGGAGAGAAAAGTCGACCTTAATAACGAAGTATCCTATATCAGGTAAGTATGAATAGAGGAATTTACACATCTTAGCGTACATGTGAAGGTTTGAAGTTCCACGTTGAGGTGTAGGGGGTAGAGTTGTTTGAAGGTGGATGTATGCTAGTCCTAGGATAATGGTGAATAATAACAACAGACCAGCAGGTAGATAGACATAGCTAGAACAAGAGAAATATTTGTGAAGAAAATATATATGCCCAAGCTGCAGAGAAAAAAGAAAATAGAATTTTTGGTTGTCCTAACTATCAGCTAAAGGCCTGTCCACATATGCCAAAATTTGATTCAAATTAATGAATATTCATTCTCATATTAATACCTGAATTTAAATTGACTGGTTTTAATTTCATCCACACTAGCATAGAATATAAAATTGAAAAAAAAAAAATTGAAGTAAGAATATGAAAAGATATATAATAAATATATATATATATAATAAATAAAATTCCTTTTTTTCAATTATAAAAAGTTGGTTTATGATCCTTTCCTTCATGGTTATCTTGTCGTAGGCATACATACATATCAACCAGGTGTGGCTGAATTTTGTGTTGTTGCAATGTTTGAAAATGTGTACAGTGGAAAATATCAGGACATTTCCAAGACTAATTGAAGTTACTTAATTGTGGAGCTCCATCAGTGATTTAATAGCTTGACTGTTTATTAGTTGGGGTGGTCTGTGGTGTCAGTACAAGGAGTGATTGAGTTTTACATAGAAATAGCGGCTTCAAGGAGGGGGGTATTCATGTGTCAGTGTATATGCATGTAAATGTTTGCACTATGATAGTGCAAACATCTACAGCATGCAATCCAAGACAGTTTTGTGGTTCCGATTATAGTCCTTGTGCTGGAGTTCTTGCAAATGGAGAACTCTAGCTTGCAAATGCAGTCACCATCTGCTGAATAAAGTTTGTGGTTGTGCTATTTTTGTTCTTGCAAATGCTTGCAAGAACTGGCAGCCTATATAAAGTCCATGCTTCATCGAATGCCCCTCCCCTAAAAAAAAAATACTGTTTTTGGGGGGGTGAGCTCCCCTCCGAATCAACTTAGCTTTCCCTCCTCCCTCCCTAAATGAATTCATACTAGTAATCTCTGAAACTTCTTAAGCCCTTCCACAGTGCAAAATAAAACCAGTTTCACCTGTGTCTGGAACAGGTTTCATGCGTCCACACTACACCCAGTTTCATCCCAACAGGTTTCACTTGGAACCTTCGGTAGGGTAGGCTTTAAGTGGCTCAGATTTATTGAACATACTTGTGACTTTAGTGCTGATGTTCGCTATCAGGAATTTAGCTACTAAAGGCTGTCTCCCCTCTCTGGCCTCCCTCTGTTCGATAACATTTCGGAGGGAAAGAGACAGAACAATGTAGCACACCAGAAAATAAAATATCCCATTTCTAGTTGTGGTAGAGGAAAACCAATTAATCTGCCCAGCCAATTAGTTATCCCAAGCAGGTGATGTGGAACAGGTTTTAGTGTGGACGCAAGTAAAATTTTGAAACAGGGTGTTGCTAGAGACCCATTTGTAGTGTGGATAGGGCTTTAGAGACAAAAAACATCGTGAAAGGTACAGTGTGTATCATCACACACACACACACGCGCACACACACACACACACACACACACACACAGACACACACATACACACACACTTTCTGACAGCACCCATTAGAAATTTGTGTCAAGCATAGCCAGAAAGTTTCACCCCCTCCCCTGCAGCTTATTCACGATGAAACTGTGATAATACCAAAGTATATGAAGTAAAGGAACAATTTAAAAATAGATTGTCCAAAATTAATTGGTATGGAACAGGGGAAAATTTAGTTGATGAAGTATTTGTCCTTCAGCTTGTGACTCACTCCATTGCTCATTGGGACACCTGGACAATAGTAGTAACAATTGGGATTGATCTTCCACCATTAACCTGTAGAGAGGTAATGGTGGACAGTCTTTGTGGAGAATTTATTTTGTGACTGATCTCTTCTGAATGGAGTCTATCACCGTCATACTTTCAGGAGAATGTTCTTTAGAAGCCGAGTTCTGAGTAACAATAGACTCACAAGTGTTGATTACTCTTGTTTCTGGACTGCCTTCAAGTGTTGTGGGAACTTGTCCACCCACTCACAATCTATAGCATCAACTGCTTTTTGGAATAAGTTTGCCTCTTCCACTTGACAAAAGATATGAAGCACATCACACCACAATAATTATTTAACACATAAAATTTACAATCTTGAACATATGAGAACTTCCTCCAGGATGTATTGAGTGCAGTAGATTGTGTGTTTAAAATCTTTTGATTGACTTTTCACAGATGTCACAATATTAGTTCCCAATTAACTCTATATTTAGTGTGTATATACATAGTATTAATCCCTGTATCTGCATAAAACAGTGTAAATTCCACTTTTTTTTTAACTTTTAATGTGTTTATACATAAAATTAATTCCCGGATATCTGTATATTTAATGTATTGATACAGAATAGGCTCCCAGTTATCTGTATATCTAATGTGTGTGAACAATTTTCTTTCTGTGATGTGATTTCCTACAGCCCAAACAATACTGTGCTGAACAGCATCCAAGAGCTTAAGAACTACCTTACCTCAAAGGGCGCTTGTATCTGTGGACTGAAATTACCATTTTCTGTTGAGGAAGTGTTCAGCTTTGATCCCAAAGTCATTGGCCTCCAAGAGCAGTTGGATGAAGAAGAGTTGAGACAACACATCTATCGTCAGCCCACCCTAATTGAACCCACTAGTGATGGACAACAAAAGGTTATTGGACATGTTCCCATGGATTCTGATTCTCCCCCAAGTGAGGGTGACTTACCATATGATGCAACTGCTCTCACCGTTAGTGCAGAGACAGCAGGCAAGACTGAAGATGACATACCTTTCTTTGCAAAAATGAGTTCTAGTTCGCAGAGTGAGGTTGTGTCCATTATAAGGAACGTCGACAAGTGCTATCAGAAGGTTTCCCCTCCAGAACTTGACAACACTAGAGCTCCGATCTCCAGTCTCAACAAAGGCAGCGAGTTGAGTGAATATAATATTCCAACTTCAACTTCTGAAATAGTTTCTGAACAGGTTGAAGTCGAGTGTTCCAACCCGGATGAGTTTGATCCAACTATGCTCACAGAGAATATGTGTGACGAGATTATAAAGGCAATCTCGACAGGTATTGAAGAGGGAAAACTTAGTTCTGTTGACTGTGATGCTTACGAACCTTTACCCAATGTCGACAACATAAACGTTTACCATAATGAGTACAAAATAAGTACTGACTTCATTGAAAGTGAAAAATTGAGCATTGCTTCTCCGTCAAAATTTCCTAACTGGTCTCCCCTGCCCAACTGGTCTTATCCCCCATATCTACGACCCCAGGACGCCTCACCATGTAAGACCCTAACACTATATAATTATGGAATTGATCTTTTACTTTTTTCTCTTTTATGTTTTAGATGCTGTTCCTCCAAGTCTACCCAACATCAGCTACTTTGGTGGAGGTGGCGTTAGTGGTGGAGGAGGGGACGGCTCGGGCTTCTGCATTGGCTGCTCTCGAATGCCTGCAGTGCTCCATCATCCAGAGTTCCACAATCCTATGATGCAGACACATCCCAGTGGACCACCATCGAGCAATGTTCTTGAGGACCACAACATTTAGATGGACCTTGGCTCTTTTTATGTTGAAATGATTTGAACAAACCTTGTTATAATTTAGAAATTGCTGATTTTTTGTGGATTTTTTTTTTTTTTTTTTTAATATATTGCTGCTGCTGCTGCTACCTACCTTATGTACTCACATCATTAAAGTTATTAATAAAAAAAAAGAAAAAAAGTGAATCTGGTATTTTTGAAAGGAATGTAGGGAGGGGGGGAGGGCCCAAAACACTACTTGATTTTTAGATGGTTATTTTAGAGTATGATAGCTTTCAATTATTTTCTATATAATGATAAATAATAAATAATTGAGATTATTCAATAATATTTATAGCAACATCAGGGTACAATTCTGATAACCCCCTGGCTGTGGGCGATGTGGCATGGTCGGCTGTGGGCTATGTGGGCATGGTCGGAGTGGCTATGCACTCTATGGAGGACATTAAGGTATTTGTGCATGTATGTGTCTGCGTGTGTGTGTGAGTATGTTTGATGCACGTTTGGACAACAGGCAGTTGCCTGAAATATGTCACTTTATTATGCCACCATGTTTTAGTCACTTTAAACATTTATGGGATCTCTGGTTCTGCTTAATCTTGTAAGACAAATGTGTATAATAAAATGCTCTCCAACCTTTTCCATTAATGCATTGCATGTTCTTCATGTAAACTTTTATTATATATATATATATATATATATATATATATATATATATATATAAATTTTTGAGGACCAAAATTTAGGTTTGGAATTTAACACTTGATCTAGCCCATCCAGCTTGCATGGCATACCTTATAAAGTATGATCTGAGCCATCCTACTTGTTTGGTAGTAGCTATTTTTAACACTGACTTTAGTTATTCACATGCTATGCATGAAGAGCCCTATACCCTATATGAATGCATATAACACAAGATTTTACCTAATGTTAAAATTGTGACAGTTCATTAGCTAAATTAATTAATAATAATGTTAATCGGAATATTTGAATATACTATTGGTGTTCCTGTTGGTTTTATTGAATAGAATATTATTATATAAACTAGCATGCAATTGCGGCCTTCGGCTGCATTGCTTGCTAGGCCCACCTTGGGTGTGCTGTGGTCACAAAATTGTCTTAAGTAAGAACATGCCTTTTGGGAGGACATGTTTTTCTGTTTCATACGCCTTTCAAGATAACATGTGTTATGATAGCATATGTGTTGAGGGAGGTATACATATATATATATTTGTTTGTGACAGTTAAAGTTCTAGTGGCAGTCCGTGTAGCCAGGTTCTTGTAGCTTCATCGGGACTGCAGAGGGAGGAGAGGTCACCGGGTGATCTAAGCTGCACCCAGTCTATAACCACATGTTGCATGGTCAGTGTGGGGTAACAACACATGCATATTGCTGAATCTTGCATCCCCAGTGGTGGAGTGTCTCGCCAACACGTGCAGTGCCAGAGCGCAGAAGGTTGAGTCTCACCCACAGCTTTTGCGGTAGGTCAGCACCGGGTGGCAGTGACGAGCTGGGTGGAGGGCAAGTTGTCCGGATGGAAGATGAACCATGATTGACATGATCATTCCATGTATTGTGGGCGTCAAACTCGGTGCTGAGGAGGCAGGCAACATGTCTAGTGAAAGGCCGTCATGACCTGATACTTTGCCTGAAAACTGTGGTAGCAGAAGAAACTCGCTTGTGAAGTATGTGATCTGGGTTCTCCATAGCATCTTAGATAATGTTGGAGACATGTGACTCGCGGTGGATGTCGGGTGGTGAGATGCCGGTGAGGACTGGTAAGAAGGTAGTCTCCGTTGGAAACATACACCCGGTAACAATACACATAGTGTTGTTTAGGCTCGAATCAAGCTCGGGGATGTGAGCACTGCGGCATCACATGGGTGATGTGTACTTGGCAGCACTGTACATTAGAAGGCAATGGCAGTGCAAGCTCCCCAGCTGGAACAGGCAAGAAAAAGGAGGAGGTCGTTTCTCCCATTGACCTTGCGCTTTAGAGACTCGATATGCTGTCTGTAGGTAAGTGTGTGGTCAAGCATCACACCAAGGTGTACAGGATGGTCATTGTTGGGCAGGGCAGCGCTGTTCAGAGAGACATGAAGATGGCGTTGGATGTCTTTGTTATGAAGGTGAAATGCAGTGGTGGTAGTCTTCACCATGCTCAACTTTAGCCTCCAGCGCTACAGGTATTGGTGTAGGGCCTGCATGTCCTGGTTTAGCATCATCTCCACTCTCTCCCAGGTTCCGTCCACAGTGAGCAGTGCCAGATCATCAGCTTAGCCGTACTGCTTCGATGTTGTCTGAGGGAGGTCGCTGATGTAGCTAGTGAACAGTGTGGGAGAGGATTGAGCCCTTTGGCACGCCATTACAAAGGTGTCTGAACCGGCTCACCTTCCCATCATTGTTCTCAGTTTGAAGCTACAGTTGGAGAGGAGCTTCATAATAAAACACAGCATATGACAATTAGGGGTCGTCCACAGGAGCTTGAGATGTAATCCTGGAGCCACACTGTGTCAATCGCAGCAGTTTAGTCTACTAGGACCACACCGACATTCTTCAGCACCTCAAATCCTGCCTCAATGTCGTAGGTCAGGAGAGTGACTTAGTCAGTGGTGGAACGACCACGGCAGAAGCCAGCTTGTAGGAGTGGGAGTTGCAGGTCAATTACGGGCTCGAGTCTGGTGAGGAGAAGACGCTCGAGCAGCTTTAGGGGCAAGCAGAGGAGCGAGATGAGGCGATATATCTTGGCATCTTCAGCAGACTTGTTTGGTTTGAGGATTGCAATGACATCTGCAATAGTCCATTCCTTGGAGAGGTGGAGGGTTAACATGCAGTGAGAGAAGAATTCTTCCAGCCATGCCAGCATCGGAGTCCCACAATTGATGACAAACTCTGGTGCAATTCAGTTGGGGCCCAGCGCTTTCTCGCTGTTCAGACATTTTACTGCTGCAGCCAACTCATCTTTCGTGAAGGCCTCAGTGAGTGTACCATCATTAGCAGGGTTATGTGATCTCAGACTCATATCTCGACGTTCAACTTCCTGCAAACCTGTCTATCTACGTTGTGATGGTGAGGGTTCTCAATGAGTTTAAATGCAATGGTGTTGGCACTCATTGGGCAAGGCAAGGTCTTCTTTGCGCGCACATTCGGTGAGGTGGTTGAGCAGTTGGCAAGCTTGACAACTCAAGCGGCTCAAGTTGATGGATGCTGCGCTGGATTGACATGGCCTGCATCATCACTCGTCGAGGGTTTGCTTCAGAGCATCAGCTCGCTCATTGGTGTCATCGCCTGGGGCAGCCCTAGTAAACTTGTCATACATCTGCTGGCAATCTTCATCCCAAGTTGGCATGAGGGTCTTTCGGCAGCCGCACGGGATGGTTATTTTCATGGTGGCGAAGATGGCAGAGCACCAGTAGCTGTATGCTGTGTTTGGGTTTGGGATAGAGCTGGGGAGCTGGTTGGCTGCGGTGTTGAGTTCGGTGAAGATCGCTCAGTCTGTCTTCCTAAAGTTTCACCTCTTGACCGGTTTCGTTGGTACAGACTTGATGGTGGAGGAGGTCTCGATGATGGAAGGCCGATGTTGTGATTTTGAGAAGGCGGTGAGGACACGACGGTTGTTAGTCTCAAGTCCCATGTTTGTGAAAGCTAGGTCTAGGTTTGTTCTAGTTCCACATTAAGCTGAGCGGAAGCTGCGAGGTTGTTTGGGGTACAGTAGTACCGTCAGGTCGTGAGTGGACACCCAGTTCTCAAGAGTGGTTCTATCGGTGTTGGTAGTAGAATAACCCCAGGTGGTGCTGTGGCAGTTGAAATTGCTGGCATAGATGCAAGGTGATGGGTGGCATGGTAGGGAGTCAGTGACAAGGGGAATTCCAGGTGGCTTGTAAATGTTGGTGATGTTGACTCCCTCGACCTCTGCGACAGCCCACTCGATGTCACTGCCAGGTTGTGAGAAGGTGATCTTGTTCCACTTGGCTGAGTCAATGACGAATGTGGCAATGCCATAGCTGTCGCTGATGGTATGTGCGGCAAAGGAGTAGCCCGGGATGGTGAGCACGTCTGGTCTTGTGGCATGAATTTCTTGTAGTAAGATGGTGGTTGCTTTGTTCTCCATGGCCAGGTGAGAGATAATCTCGAGCTTGGTCTTGGAAATTCCCTCAATGTTCTATTGAAGTAGAACAAGCTCCCACACTATGACGGTCGGGACAGCCTGCCCTGAAAAGGAGGCGTGTTCAAGCGGGTTGACTAGATGAAGTAATGACTGTGACTTTTGAAACCATTGGCCTGCAGATGCAGATGTAAAGCTATTGCAAAGCAGCTGCAGTTTCCAGGGGGCACGACAAATAAACTGGTTTCTTGCTCCAAATGGGAGGTCATGAGAGGTCATGCTTTGTTTAAGGAAATGTCGTAAGGGAGGTCATGTATTGGTGGAGTGCATGTCTTCGGGATGGCATATCTTACAATATGTTAAGTTTTACTGAAAGACATGTCTTACTAGAGGTCATGTTTACTTGAGGGTAGGTATTATAATAGGGCATGTTTTGTTGTTGGAGATGTCTTACTGTGTATGGTTGTCATATCCTTCATGAGAATATGTGTTATGGGAGGACATGTGTAGTAGGTGGTCATGTCTTTCAAGTCTGTGCAGAAGCAACCATTGAAGCTGCTGTGAGTTTAGGCATATGTTTTTTTGGGGGGAGTTGGATGGAAAAGGGGTTTGTGTGTGCACAGATTTCTGTACCTTCAGCTGCTCTGCATAAGCAGTTGCTTGTCTGCAAGATTTCTGTACCTTCAGCAGCTGTCCAGAAGCAGTAGTCCCATGCAGTGGTAGGATTTCATGGAACACTTCTTCAGAGTTCAATTTTTTCTCTGAAATAGCTGATAGGTTTTTTTTCCTTGTTAACTTGGCAGGCCAAATTCAAATTATTAGTGCCTCCTTGATGTGGTAGGCTGTCAAAGGCTCTGCATTCCTTTTGATGTAAATAATAAGGTGGATTACTTTAGAGTTCGTTTTTTTTTTATTTAAATTGATGATAATTTTATTTTCCTTATCAACTTGGCTGGCCATTTTGAAATGCATTAATGACTCTTTATGTAGTATCATGTGTAAGTCTGTGCATTCCCTTTGATGGAAATGAAATGGTGGAGGAGGAAGAGCCTTTTTTGGGCTTCTTTCAATCACTACACTTGAAAAATGGGGTTTAGATGAATGGGACATAGCAAAGGTTACTTTTTCTTACCTGAATATCATATCTGCCAATTTTCAACAAGATCCTTACAGCCATTTTGAAGATTACTGCAGACATAGAAATGAACATATAAACCCCAATTGCTCTATTAGTATAAGATGTTAATTCGTTAATATTCATCGTAGTTAGCTGTCTGAATACAATATTAATGCTGTTATTGGTTTGCCTTAGTTAAACATTGTAATGTTATTTGTTTGTTTGATTAGTGTCTTCTTTCTAGATTATTCACTTGTCATCTGATTTTTATATAAATACACTTAGTGATTTCTTGTGAGCTTCTTTCATATTCTGTATGAGAAAAATTGAACTTCTACCTAAACTCTCAAAGTTGTGCTTTTCCACAGTCATAGTAGGCAGGATTATAGCCATATTGAGCAGAATGGGAGCTAGAGTGGCAATATCACTTCTAGAATGTAGAGCAGTTAATGACTGGAGTCAGCCAGAAGGCCAGATACCAAGAAGAGCTACAAACCTGTAAGAAGAAGAAAACTGAGAGCTGAACAGATATGGCAGATGACCTCCATCTGTAACAAGACAAGGCATACCCTAACTTGAAAGACAACACAAGGGAGAAACTTGCCCTCATCTCCTACCTAGGACTCCTAGACATCCCTCAAGTGGCGTTTGGAGTGAATATCATATGCTGGAAATGTGGTAAGAGGGGACATATTGCTAGGTGGTGAATACACCTAGTAAGAAGCTTGAGGAACTAGTTGCCCACTGCATGCAGAGTTGAGTGCAGGAGAGTAGAGAAAATGCGATTTAAGAAATCTATAGAAATGACTATATCAGTAATTACTCCAACAGGTGGTTTTCGTTTGGAGGGGTTAATATATGGACAGGCTATTTCTTTTTTTATTGACTCTAGAGCAGCAATTACCTTAATAGGGAAGGATACCTTGGACCAAGTAATGCAGGGTCTGATAGTTGTATTGGAGCCCTATGGAGACCAGCAGCTGGTGACTGTTGATAGTATGCTGCTGCACATACAAGTATGATCTCTTGCTGAATGGCAACAAGTATAAAGCTGGCTTTGTTGTGGTGAGTCAATTAACTACTGAGGCCATTCTTGAGTTAAATTTTATGATGAAGTATAAGGTTACCAATGATATGAGAGAAGCTGAGTTAAACATAGGCAGGGAAGACCCACCAGCCCAGTAAGTCTCCACATGTTTTAGGTAGTGTTTGCCTCATAAACAGCTTGAATATACCCTCATTATTTGAAATTGTTGTCATGGTTTATACCAATGAATTAACCCAAGGAGGGACATAAGTAGTCAAGGAGAAGCCAGGGAAAGGTTTGTGTGTTCAGTTGTCCATGCATTAGTTCATCCTCAAAATGGTAAAGTTCCTACATGATTACTGAATCCCAAAACTGAAGTAGTTTTAATCACAAATCATATACAGATCGGTAAAATAGAATTGGTGAATGTTAATCTTGGGGTTGTAGTTAATAATTTTGCTGCTCCAGTCCAACCTGATCATAAACTGCATGAGTGTTTGTGGCATAATGTGGATGAGATTGGGACTGAGCTCAGTGAGGAGCCAAAAAAGGGTACTTTTGTTTTATTTTAACAATACAGTGATGTTTTTGCTCAGTCCAGTTCTGATTTTGGGAGAATTAGCAACCTTGAGCATGAAATACATACTGGTAACAGCACTGCAGTTAAGCAGGCTATTTGTAGGCTCTCTCCCCATCAGAGGCAGGAGGTGCAGAAGCTTTTGCATATTATGCTCAATGAAGGTGTAGACCAACCCTCTAAAAGCCCTTGGGCTTCACTATTTATGCTTGTTCTGAAGAAAGACAATAGTTTCCTGTTTTGCATAGATTATTATAAGTTGTTGAGGTTACTCATAAAGATGCCTACCCATTGAACCTCTTGGGTCTGGCTTGCACAGGGAGACTACCTGGAAAGATGGCTACAATTGCCAAGGATAAAATGACTACAAATTGAAATGTACTAAAGAAAAACCTACACTCGTGTTCGAGACACTATGGAATATCTGCTGGACAGACAAAAGGAACCATATAATAAACAAATTCATAGGAAATCCTTCAAGAAAAATCACCTCGTGTGACTACATTCTAAAATTACCACCTTCAGAACTCTCCCTCATCAAGGCATAGAGTGGTTGTGCACTTTGACTGGCTTAAGCCATGTCCAGAAGGAATTTTGTTGCCAAATATCTCTAAACAAAAGAGAAAATTACCACAGAGTCCAACTCAGCAGGCACAAATCTCACAGAGATATATGATTATAATCGAATGTTGAATCCTCAGCATCGCTATCCCCATCATAATCGGGGACACCCTGAATGATTAGGAATATTTGTACCCAATGGAACTTAAATCTGGGACAGATTTCTTGTTAGTGGGTGTCTATGTGACAGTGCATTTAATTAAATTAGAAATGCAAATGTTAATTGGAAAATTTCAATGTATGATTGATGTTGCTGCTGGTTTTCCTGAATAGAACATCAATATATAACATTGATATGTTAATATTTATTGTAGTTAGTTGCCTGAGTAGAAAATTAATGCTGTTATTGGCTTGCCGTAATCGAATATTGTAATGTTATATTTTTTTTGTATGAATAGTGTAACCTTTCTAGATTATTCACTTGTGATCTGATTTTGTATATAAATAGCCTTAATGATTTTTGTAAACCTTTGCATATTCTAAAACAGATGAGGTGCACTTCTACACCAAAAATCTCAAGGTTGAAATTTTCCACCGAATTAATGCTGCTTGCCTCCCCACCCCCCCTCCTTCCTTCCTCGTTTCTTGTCCTGGAGCCATAGCTTGAGCTGTGTGTAGGTCTCTGTCTATAGAGATTAATGGTTCAGTAATTGCTCATTCTGTCTTAGTATTAGCTAACACCACTGATGACTGGTTATCATCTTATGTCCTTTTCAGATTCTATTTGATGGTATTCCTTCGGACAGGATATCAGTATCCACGATATTGGATGGAGCAGTATTTCCATTACTGGGCATGTACATAATGGCAGCTGAAAAACAGGTGGGCATGAGTATATGGGAGAGGGGTGGTGGTGGTAGGGGATGTAAGTGTATGTGTTTGTGAGATAGGGGGTGAAGTGTGTGCTGGCATGTGTGTCTCTGTGTAATTCTGCACATGCACTTATAGATAATGCATAAGAAAACCTTGATGGCTATTTCAGCATGTTTGTATGATCCACTCCAAAGCATATCCCACGTCTATTTCTTGTGGCACTCTATGAATCTGTGCTTGATACATAATTGATTGTTGTTGTGAAGTGCACATTTTTAATGTTTCGAGGCAATTAAATCAAATACTCACTAAAATATTGTGAGTATGTTTGTCCGCTAATTCATCCCAAAGTTCTCAATCTATATTAAGGAAGTTTTCTTTGCTGACTGTGAGTATCCTGGGAGTGTCACTAGGAGGATAATATCTGGATCACACACATTTTTGGAAATTCTGTGGTTTTTATAAGGGTTGCAAATTATTACACTTCCTGCAGAGAAAAAAAACCCCCACAAAATAATCATCACTTCGCATCAACTATTTCTCTCTTTTTATTAGTTTAAATACATTTTTTTAAACATCCTTTGAGAGAAAAGCAAGTATATGAGCAAAGAAACAGACTAAAAAAGGTAGAAAACTTGTGTAAATAACAGTGAAGGAGTTTAGAAGCCAGAAGCATTTTAGAGGCTAAATTGAAGGAGGCAAAAAGATAAGAGTTAAGGAGAGCAGAGAGATACATGAAGGATAGAAAAGAAAAGTGTTGAGATTATCAGATGATTGGTAAGCTTTACTTCAGGAGTGATTTTTTTTTCAGTTTAGTTCTTAAAATGTATTATTATCTTCATTTTTACTAGCATGCAATTTCGGCCTTCAACCACATTGCTTGCTAGACCCATCTTTGGTGATATGCAGGTGGGCATGTATTACTGGAAAACATGTGTTAGTGGTGGTCATCATTACTTTCATGAGAATATGTGTTATGGAAGGACATGTGTAGTAGGTGGGCATGTCTTGAAGGTGGGCATGTCTTGCAGGTCTGTGCAGAAGCAACCATTTAAGCTGCTGTGAGTTTAGGCATCTAGTTATTTTTATATTCCTTCTACAGTAAGTTTTGTTTGCTCTGAGATATGTTTCCAAGAATTTATTGTTTGAATATTCTTCTTGTGTATGTAGGCTCATTCATTTGGTCTTTTTGGTTGACTTTAAAAAAAAAAATTTTAATGCTAAGTCAGTGGCTTTTTTTTCAATAAGCTCTTTTTTTCAACAAGCTCTTTTGGCACACTAATTTTTAATTTCTTGCAAAACTAATCCTCCTGTGAAATTCTTGGTAGTAATTATTTTGGTTGTACAGAAAATTAATTTAATTTCACAGGAATAGTAGTGAGTGGAGGTTTGAGGGGGGGTGGGGAAGGTGGTTAGTGGGAGCACAGAATTCTGTACCTCCAGCAGCTGTCCAGAAGCAGTAGTCCCTTGTGGTGGTAGGATTTCATGGAACAATTCTTCAAAGTTCCTCTTTCTTTTCCTTTAAATTGCTGATAGGTTTTTTTTTTCTTCTTAAATTGGCAGGCCATGTTGAGATGCATTAATGTCTCTGATGTGGTAGCTGTGTGAAAGGTTTTGCATTCCTTTTGATGTAAATAAAATGAGATGAGGAAGAGCCTATTTTGAGCACCTTTCAGTCTCTAGCAATTGAAGGTTACTTTTGCTTATCTGAATATCACATTTGCAAATTTTCAACTGGAACCTTACAGCCATTTTGCAGATTATCATATACATATAAATGAATATTTAAACACCACTAGCTCTATTAGAATAAGATATATCCATAAACTTGAAGAGTCTGACTACAGCTCCTTGTTTTCACTATCATTCCATATTATCAATTACATGGATATTATGAAGTTGAATCTATTTAAAAAAACAGCAATTTCTTAAAGCAAGCACCCAGTGTAAGTGCACACACCCTCATATTCTTCCATTCTCTTTGTGAAATATATCCCTGTGTGTTGGACTGAGTAGAGTAGTCCTTGAAATCCTCCACTCTTTGATGGTGCATTTGTGCATTAGGGAACACATCAGGAGAAGCTGCATAGAACAATCCAGCATGACATTTAGTTGGAGTAAATGGTGAGGAAGACCTACAATCAATAGTTCATATGAAGGGTTTTGGTGATATCTTTGCCTTTGTCAAATAAGAATTTATAATTTAAAGGACAGATCATATGACTTTAGTGGATGAGGCATGACATGTTTATAGTCCAGTCATTTTATAGTTTGACCTAAAACAAATTGCAACACAAACACTTTCAATTGTCTCTAGTACAGAAAAATGTGCTCTATATCATACTAAAATTTTTAAGGAATCCTTGGTGGGAAAGTATAGAAAATTCTTTTTTTTTACTATGGTGCATAATTGGGCATTATAATTAAGTCTTCCAGACTTATATGGACATGGTGGATACCATTTGCAAATTTATCCAGGAGGAGCATCCAGGCAACTGGGAATTGCATCTTCAAGCTGTTTCTGAAATGCTTCCTTATTTTGCAGATTCTGGCCATAACAACTGCACGAAATCAACACATGTATTTACAGCAAATGTATCATCTCCAGGATGAGCATCAAGAAGTGACCAACATTTTCGAGAAAGTTTGCATGCAGTGACAAGGAGCATGAAGACTAGTGGTATTCTAAAAAGAGTACGAGGCATGACAGGATAATAACAACTTATGTGGTTTCTCTCTATGCCAGCCTGTACTGAAGTCAATAGATCCATGCTTGAGTTGACAGGAGTGTCCTACAGTACAGGTGAGCAGAACAAGGACATGATAAAGGCTAAGCAAGCGCATGATTGGAAGGATACTCAGACACTTTTGAATTACTTACATGAGAGGAACACCTTCACTTTTGATGTCAATCTACAAAGTAACTCCATTAGAGTACTGCCAGCAACACAGTTAATGTTGATGCAGCAAAAGATGTAAGTGATGCCATTCTAGCTAGCATGGAGGGGATATCAGCTTCAGAATACACTTTTACGAGGAAAAACCAGGCAGTCATGCTACACACAAAGTCTGAAGTGAAAATCAAAGGTGTTGCAGTTCATATAGACCCTCAACTCCTTTCCAGCAACTAACAATTACCTCAAAGACAAATGAAAATCAATAGAATATCTTCAAGTATGAGGACTGCACTTACCCACCAGCCCTGTTTGATTCATCATTACTGCTTCAAGAGCCACAGAAACTTGTGCTAGCCAATGCCATTTGGGGTCTTGCAACACCTGATTTTCCAAGAATTACTTTTGAGGTTAAGTATGTGCTAGATGGTGGTGCCCTCCTTCAATGCATTCAATGGACTCGAGGAGTCACTTATCATGATTATGCACAGTGTACACAAACTATGTGGCAAGGAAGTATTGGAGGCGATTATCATCTTTGAAGGCCTTAATCAGATAACTTAGTGTCTGTATTACTACCAATATAGGGGCTAACGTTAGGGAGAACCCCCTAGGCACTAAGAGACTGACAAACTCAATTTTAAAAGTCAAAACCCCTACGAAAGAGACCGCCATCATTATCGAGAAGGAGAAACCTAAGGTCACGACGAAATGTGCCTTCGGAGCAAAGAGGTTAGGCAATAGCCCTAAAATATTTAAGAGAAAAAGAAAGAGAAAAAGGCATAAAACAAAAGGAAAAGATTTAACACCTGCTTTTCTTAAACTCTCATAAACAACGGAGCGCACATTCCTGTTAATCAACTCCATTATTACCTGTCATCGATGGGGTATTAATTTACCTCCTTTAAATAACCACCCAATTACGCTAATTACGTAGATTACCATCATTGAAGAATTAGTAAAAAGACCGACTAAATTAGGTGAAATTAACTCTATCACACAGAATTGATCAAATAAAGTATCAAACATATCGGGGGCAAGGGAGTCGAACCCAGAATTACTAAGATCAAAACTTAATGCCTTTGCCATTTGGCCAACCCCCACCTGGACATAACGAGACTCGAACTCGTAATTAAGGATTGGAAATCCCTTATTTTACCTGCTAAATTATACATACCTTAATCCAAGAACATTTTCCAATACTCTCACTCTGTTACAACTTTCTCGACCTCATAAATTGTTGGTGATAGAAAGCCCAAGAAGACGCCTTTACTTTTCCTCCCTATCATAAAGTTTTACCTCTTATCTTATAACTTTCTCCTTAAAAACCGTTTACTTAGCTAAGGTGACGGGCGATTTGTACGAACACTGAAGAATTATTCACCAGAACGCCCTACTTTCCAATTACTCTTAAATACTTCTTAATACTCAATGTTTCAAAGACTATTCTGATTTAAAAATTTACAACCCACATTTTTTATTTATACATAAATATAGCGCATGTATAGCCCAAAACATTACGAAAATAACGACCTGACATTATCCCTTATATTAACTGAATAATCAAACCCTAGGGCTGAGCCTCTTCAATTTCTTACAAAACACAAACTTACGACGGCCATGCAATACCGGCCCTATGAAGATACTTAAATAACCCTATACATAGAATTCCAGTTTTGGTAAAATTATTCGCGGATCATCGAATTAAACCACACACTTCTCCAATGCCGTCAATGAACCGCCAAATTGTTTAAATTTTAATCTTGCGATCATAGTCTCCAGGCCAAATCAAATTAAGTTATCATATATTCTTACAAAATATCTTATTCACAGTTGACAGCAAGGACTACCAGGAGTATCCCCTGTTTGCTGTCCCAGCTTTCGTATATCAGCTTTGAGGTTTTAACTAGTAATTTACCTCCATCCTTGATATTCCCACTTATATCCTAACTTAAAATTTTTTCATAAATAATTTCCATTTACCCCTTTTAAACCTAACACTTACCTACCCTTTACGCCTTTTATGACAAAAAATAAAGCCTTACGTTTAACCGTGTCTGCTGGAACGTATATTAGACAGCTTTATTTGCGACATCTCAGTGTCCTACATTCATACATTGCACAATATTCTTAACTGCTGCCTCTAAATAAGACTCCCCCTTGTTTCAGTGAAAGCGTGGTCTCTCAACTATGCATCTTTGCTTAGATCCCCCTCTAAAAGCCTAATACGATTCCTAACCATCAATTTACTATTCAATTACCATTCCATTTATCTTAATTAGCTAGCTATAAGAAATTACTCACTTATACGGGTTACCCCTAACATGTCTTATAAGGGCCACACACTTTCTATCCTCCCCAAAATCAAAGAACTATTTCAAAATAATAAGATTCAAACTTATATCTCCTGACCCCAATTCAGGTAATTTACCGTTAACATATTTTGATAAGAAAGAATACTGTTTTAGACTCCCATCTCGTAAATAAGAGGGCCATCCCCAATAAGAAACCAATAAACCCGACCCCGATTCAATTCACGATCACCCCCTACCGTATCCCCCTTATAAGGCATGGGAAAGAGCCAAAACAAACTATTTGGAGAGCCAGAAAACCCACCACCCATTTTACAATTATCTGATAAAACCCATTTGAAGATTATGATAATCTTTTACCTTGACTTGGAAGCCAGAAATGCCAGAAGAAAATATTCCTAAGCTTCAACCACCCCTTATGGCTAAGAGATCAACAAATTAACTTAAATCTATTAAATACTCTCCCCAATAAAGAGAGGTAAACTCACCATTCCAGGTAACACCTAACCCATATACAAGAAAGAAAATACTTATCTAATACCTGCCGCTGCATACGACCCATTAATTTTATAAGGGGCCATTAATTGGGAGTGCCGATGGAAACTAAGATGACACCCCTTATTACACCCCTTTTCATAAAGGATGAGGAAGCCCATGATTTGTCTCTACCCCGCAAAGGAGGGCCATACGTCTTGGATGAGACCATCGAGGGGAGAAAGAAGGAGAGAAAATGAAGGCCACTGACATCCCTCACCTCCACCCGGATAAATCACCCGTAAAGCCCCTAGATGCACTTAGATAGGGATAACTAAAATAGCCCCTACTTTATAAATAAAAGCTAAAATACGTCCTTATAAGGGACCCTCACATCCACCAGAGAAGGGAAAACACCAGAACAGATAATAAGAATCGACCACCCTTATTTTAGACTAATACATTGCCATCGAAATATTCTTCTAATCCAAGGAAGAATTACTCTTTTATAGGGGGATCTATGCACTACCCGCTGTCACATCCTTAACCTCTCGTTAATTGACTGAGACGCTTCATAATGATGATGACATTTGAAGACGAGGAGAAAAAGGTAAAACCCACCTAAAACCAAATCAACTACTTATCTAGGTAGCCAAAACACCACAAACATTATAATAATTCGAGGAAGTAAACACTAAACCTTACTACCTCCCCCATGAACTGACTCCTTATCAATTTAGTTGACCCCGAATGGCCTTATTTGATTTTTTATTTTTGCCATTATCATTATAGCGTACATACCCCATCCCCCCATCATGGCTACTGAAAGTCAGAAGTAGAAGGGCCAATTAGACGATACCGATTAGATTATCAGTGTCCTAAATTAAACCTAATAAAATCCTTATCCTCTCATAATTATGAGGTGAATAACCCAAGAAAAATACCTGTTCTCAAGAAGGTCCCCTCATATCTATATGACACTGATGGCTCCCTCATATCTGCCTGAATAAGAATCTAATTAATTACTTCGTCTTCTTGCTCTTCCTTATGGCCCCTTAAAAACTTGGGACGTACGAGGCATATAATTCTTTTGGAAAACCTCCCGAGCCGCCCATATTCTAGACATGTTAGACTTCATAAAGGCCAAATCTGACTCAAAATCCATAAATTTTATACCCATACCCTCTAAATTAGCACGTTTACCTTCTTTGGTTATAGATATATCCGCGCAATTAACCACCCCGTCACCCTTAAGTAACCCTACAGATCCACCCAATGCATTTATTTTAAGAACAGTATTATTCAATTCCTGAATAGGGACCGATACAGTATCCGGCACGCCTACAGTAGGAATCTTAGATATCTCAATATAATCGCTCTTACTCAACCCATTAATATTCTTCTCAAGTTCACCAACCAACCCGGATACATCACTTTGTACACCGTGTAAGTCACCAAAATTATTCATACCCTCCAATAAAAAACATATATCTGTCAAATATTCCACTCACATACAGAGGAGAAGGGAGTCAAACCCTACCTTAATTAACTACCCCAGCCCCTCTAAATAGATGAACTTATTGGACTCTTCTCGGGCTAATTAAAAGACACCAACTTTTAACGTAATCGAAACAGGAAAGGCCCAGAAACATATGGAAAGATACTCGGGGGGCCCCCCTGATAGTCCCCCCCTTAATAGGAGAAGAAAGAAAAGACAGACCCGGATAATCCCCCCTTATAAAATCACTGCCATATCCGATAGGGAAATCAGACGGTTCTGGCTCAGGGACAATCGCCCCATAAACAACCATGAATCTCAACCATATTCTTATAATCCACCCTTATTATCCTCTAAGTTAACCGATCAGGGGACGAAGTACAGGCAGGAATCGAACCTGCAACTAACAGCCCTGCAAACCGCATCAACTACCTCATTTGACCCGTACCATATTCTTCTAATTAAAGTGAAACCAAAGGGAAAGAAGAGGGAAAGAAAACAGAATCATCGGCAACATCAACCCAGTCACCCCTTATTTTACCAGATCATCTATTTTATAAGAGTCTACGTCCTAACTATTTGAGACCAGGTAAAACCAGAAGAAATAAGGTGATGGAATTCTTAAAAGGAGAATAAAATAAATCCCCTTAGAAGATAAGATTGGTCTCAATAAGGATGGATAATATGGCCCATTTGGTAATGGAAAAGAATCGAATAATTCCCCAAAACCCAGGGATTCAACCAATTATCTTATACTGAGTGGGAGGAAAAAAAAAAAAAACCACCCCAATTAAAGCTATAATACTTGCCTCCTATGACAACTAATAGCCAAATAACCTCATCTATGCCTGAATCTCTGCCTCACGAAGACAGATAACAGATAATAACTGATGAAATGGATTTGGGGCCGGCACTCGACTCCCCCTTAGAGTAACCACTTCTGGCTAATAGATAACATTTGTGCATTCTTCTATTTTAACCCCTCCTCATCAATTATAAGGAATGTCACCCATTATGAAATAACCCCTAAGAAATATCATCATGGAAGAAGAAGGCCGGATTTGAACCGACATTTTCTGTTTTCAAGACAGAAGCATTACCTCTGTGCCACCTCTTTTTAAGAAATACTTGCATAAGTAACCACGATGAGGTTTTAATAACTCATTTGAAGAGAGAGGCCACCGATTCTGACTTACAGACACCCAAGGGATACCCTACCGGATAGAAGTCCCCGCCAATCAGCCGCCTCAGAAAAAGAGAAAAGGAGATATGACAAGAAACTGATTTACTTGGCTATCACAAAATCATAATAATATGATTTAATTTGGCTATCCTATCTTAAAAAGTGAGACCTACCTCATTCACAGAAAGAAAACCGGGAACCCGGATAAATCCACCCATAACCCTTCTTGTCGAAGAGAAATAATCCAATCGATGGCAATTCCACCCTATCAGTTATAGATATGGACACCCGTCTTGTAACGACCAAGAAAGAATAGTGGAAAAGGGGGACAATTCGACCGAGAAAGGAAGCCAGAAAAGGGATCGAACCTTTAACATCTATTTCGAAGATAGGTGCTTTACCCTTAAGCTACATGGCTATACCCGGCCCTTATAAGATTCGAGACGATCTCTGTTAAATCTTAATAACCAACCCTTATAATGATCCCCGTTAATTGGATAATCAGAGGTGGTCATCATCCTCGAATAAGACGTCCCCTTCCCTGCCAATTTGGGAGATCAAGACACCGGATTCAATCAATTGGGGGATGCATTAACAGAAATACCATCCACATTATCTTTTATCTTGCCTTATTTTGTCAATTAGGAAAAGGGGATCCTTCCATAAATGAATTAAATAAGTTTGTAGATAAATAAGACACCCCTTCTCATCCATTTTATAAATAAAGATTCTTCTATTTTCATAACCAATAATTCGACATACCATACTCCCCTAATTTAATAAGAGTATTTAACTTCCAATAATCAGACCCACTTATCGACAATCCCCGAATACATTGCCCCAAAAAACCTATTTTATTACTCTATTTGAATATTATTCTAAGTCAAAACCCATATTATTCTCTTAGTCATAAGACATGGAACCCTGCCATTTTGATAAACATGACCTAATTATTCCCATCACTTAAAGGAATCTTCTACAATAACATCTTATTCCACTTATGGCCATATCACATAGAGGGACCGCCCCCCTCGTCGATTTGACACCTCATTTCCTTATTACATCAAGGGAGGCACCTTCTCCGTATATAACTAATTCTTTTAATATAAAAAGGGCCCACCCAAAATCACAGAGGGCAAAGCCGTAAGATCAAAGTTAAATAACCAATCAGAAAAGACACCCCTTTCCAGCCTAATCAAGGGTTAATTCCCTATCTTTTCGACTTCGATATCTTACCTCTATCTACCCAAAGGAATCACTACTTCTTTAACACCAAACACCATAGAAAGGTATCATTCAAGTTTCTCATCAATTGAAGAAACAAGGCCTTATTCATCTATGGACCGGGATAATGATATTGGATAACCCTTCAATTCCCCGAGATAAAAGCGTAATAGGTTCATTGGCTCCCCCAAAACCCAGGAACCGTACTCAAAGGTAGTCCAATTTGGGGGAAAGGAGGAGATGGAATGAATTCCCATTTTTTAAAGATTCATTGACCAAAAAACCGAGGAGAAAAACAATCATAAGGCTATTAGAATCGAACTCACATTTATTCGTGTAAGAACCCTATTTTACCATTAAATAAAACCTTATGGTTATCCTCGTACTGGTTGAGGATCCTGAATAATCAGCCTCCATTATTAATGACTCAAAAGCTGAAGGTGGAATCAGCCCCGAATAAAATTATAAGGCAGAGATGAAGGCCTTCATTGGTATGTACCTGTAAGTTTTCCCTTATTTATCCAATTACGACATTAAAGGAATCACCAAAATTATCCTCGGGCATGGCCCCTCCTTCTAATAAAGAATCCCAGAAATGATCGAATAGAATTGTGGAGGTGGCATCCCCCTAATCAACTTATGGACGCTTATCTACTTAAGACATGGGAAATAGAGGCCACTAAGATAAATTTGGTAAATAAGGATTAGAAGAATATTGGCCCAATCTTAACCTTACATAAATAAAATAAGACATTGGATAATCTTAAAAGAAGTCGAATCAAGGTGAAAGAACCGATAAATCATCCGATGGAAATTATAACCCCTTAATCAAAGAAAGGGTCTCTTCACTTTCCAGCCCATTTGGCGATCATCTCCATCCACTAATCATAAAGAAGAGGCCCAAACCAATAATTATCCATCCCATCCTTACCATATTCCCGTATGACAGACCCACCAAAAACCCTAGATTGGATCGACAAGAAACCTAATTATCTCTTTCATACTTATCTCTCTTTTATGGGAACCATACAGACTTCTTGGGTAAATCGCCAATGCCCGGAAATGAGTATCTCTGCCTGAATCTATGAAATCCTTATCTAAAAGGAGGCCTTATAAGGGAAAGAGCCAAGGAATCCATAACCCCACCCGCTTGCCTCACCAAAAACTAATACCCCAATCCATCTAAGTGAAGACCTCAGAAATTATCACCCAAAACCAGAAGACTTAGATAGCCCCGACTCCAGAATCATTTCCATTTCCCCACCCTCACATAAATAATCAAATACACCTTCGAGTCAGAAGAAAGAGAGGGAAAACCCAATCGATAAGGTAAAATAAGAGAAGACCTCATCCTTAACTTATTGGAAAAGGTACTCTCCTTCTTGAAATAGAAGGGCCCCCTTTACCACCTCTATCACCAAAAAAGGAAAGACCCCGATGAAAACTATTAAGATTACCAAGGGCCATAAACTGGTTAACTCCCTACGATTTAAGTCCCTTGAAAAATAAATGGATTTCAAAAACACACCAAACCCGATTCGATTATACACATAAATAGAAGAAACAGCAGATATAACTATCCCCGTAGAAGCAACTAAAACCGCGATAATACTCAACTCAAAAGCCGCCAATAAAGATATTTACTTCCCGATAAAACTCTCACTTAAAGGTATAGAAGCGTTCGCCAAAACCAAAAGGAAAAAGAACATCCCAAACAATGACTTAGTTATAACCATCCCACGATAATATTTTATTAAACGAGTACAGTATCAGTCATATAAAATAGTAATTGCCAGAAATAAAGCTGAACTCACTAAACCATGAGCTAACATTAAAAAAATAGCAGCTGCTAAACCCTGAATTGTATGACTAAAAATACCTAAAGTGACTAATCCCATATGAGCCACTGAAGAATAAGCAATTGTACGCTTTAAATCCACCTGTCTACAAGTAGTCAAACCTCCATAAATAATAGCCAATAAACTCAAAGTAATAATTAATGGACTAAAATATTTGGAGGCATCGGGAAATAAAGGCCACAAAACCCGAATGAAACCATATCCCAAAACTTTAATAAAACACCAGCTAAAATAACAGACCCTGCCACCGGCGCCTCCACATGCGCCTGGGGTAATCAAAGATGAAAAGGGATTTGGGGTATTTTAATCGCCAAACTGATAAAAAAAAAACCCGAGAAAAAATCAATATTGGAAGACTTTTTCTATTTTGAAACAACCTAAAATTTGATAATCCGTACTACCTGCCTTATCATAAAGCGTAAATATACATAACACCATCAAAACTGAACACAGAAAAGTATAGATCCAAAAATAATAAGAAGCCCGCACTGTCTCCTCCCATGAACCTCAAAGACCGATTATTAAAATCATAGGAATTAAAATCCCTTCAAATAAGAGATAAAAACAAACGAAATCTAAAACCTTAAAAACACCGATTAATAACTCTTCTAGAAAAAACAAACATAGGAAAAACTCCTTTATCAAAACTTAATTGACTGAAAACTGATTAAAACACAACAAGGTATTAATAAGGCTGTTAATGTGATTAACCAAATCGATATCCCATCCACCCCGAAAACTACCCAACCAAACCCCGGCTCTACACTATAGATTCATTCAAATCGGTTTCCCACTTTAAATTGTACCTCCCCATCAAAATAAGATCATAAAATAAGAGGACCGGTTAATGAAAAGACAGACCACTCAAAACCTACTTGACACAAACGCCTTATTTCATCTCGAGGAATTATTAAAATAGCCAACATCCCTATTAAAGGTAATATTAATATTGATTGGAACATAAATACCATAAATCAAGTTAAAGAATTAATAAATAAGACTGTGAGCTACCACCTTCAATTCCTTTCTTCTTTAAGTCCTTCATTCAAAATGGGGATTGAACCCATAGCCCAACAATTTCATTGTTTCGCTCTACCAATTGAGCTATTTGAATCAAACCATAACCACATCTTTTACACTTTAAGTCTGTAATTGAACTAAGGACAGAAAGGAAAATCCCAGCATAAGAAAGAAGACTGTTTCCATCAATATAAGGCCTTGGGAATAGACAACCATTCTGGCTCCTAATTTAAATACCATCCATAGGAAAATTGGGTGTCTTCTTCTTAAAATAGATGGACTCACCAATAATTAGACCGAGTTGTAATCGAACCAACTTCTCTATTGTTATGAGCAATATGCCTTACCTTTAAGCTACCAGTCTTCACATAATTTAGGCCCCTATCTACATCTCCATATATAAGCCAAATTTTCTTATTAAAAGATAGAAAAAAGTTAAAGAACAGCCGGATTTATAATTGCGCTCAATTCTTTAATCTGTACTGTGGCAGTATCCGGCACAACGATAACCGCAGTAGTAGCTAATCAGTAATAATCATGATAATTTAACCCATAAATAGCCTTAGTCAGCTCTATATTTAAACCTAATACCACTTCTTGAGAGCTATATAGGTCCCCTGCCTCATTTAAGGCAATTAAAGTAACTTCTTTATCTTTCATTAATGCAGCCCACATGGCACTATCCTTTCCTAAGCTATCAATGCATTAGGTCACTAATCCGGTCATCTATTTGACCCCCCCACCCTATAAAAGACAGAAAAGTCAAGCCCAATTTTGAATTAGAAAATAACGACTCCAATTCCCGGCCCAAGAAGAAAAGGTAAACCCGTACATACCCGACTACTTTAACACCAAAATGAGACTGATCTATCCCATAAGGCATACAAGTAAGAGAGGATAAATAAGAATAACCCAGTCCGATCATCTGACTAAAACCCTTATCTAGATAGGGGCCGTATCAATAAATTAGTAGGTTAATTTTAGGAATCTTATGCCAGAAAATCAATTGAAATATCAACCCTATAACAACGTCTTCTTATCAAAAAATCTTAAGAAACAGATAAGGATACTTTACTTCTAACTTAAGATGCCTTCTGGTATTAGAATTAGAGCTCACACCCTCTGATTAATACTATCGTAGCTAACCAACAATTACTTTTAGCCTAAATAATTGGTTCACCAGGGGATCTATCCCACTCAATCCTTTCGTACTAAAGTGTAGTTCTATCTTATGTTTCCAATCCAAATTGTAGACCAAAAAAACCGACCTAGCTCATGCCGATCTGAACTCAAATCAACTCAAATCATGCACGATTAAAAATAGACAATAGACGAACAGTCCAACCCTTGGAAGCGGCTGCACCTCTAGGACATCGCAATTCAACATCGAGATGGCACACTCCGCCATCAATAAGAACTCTCAGACTCCGCCATCAATAAGAACTCTCAAACTAAATTACGCTGTTATCCCCTTGGTAACTTATATTCGTTACTCGCTAGCAAAAACACTCTTAACTAACGGGTAATTATAACCCACAGCAGAAAGAGGTCTAATCTTCGGTACTAAAACTGTGTCAGCTTGTAAGTCCTCCTTACTGTCAGGCTTGGTATTGATATTATTTATTTGCCTTTGTTCACCTTCGTTACGATTTTGAAGGCGATCGCCCCAACCAAACTGTCCAACTTTCACTTCCAGAATTAACTATTCCTTAGTTTGATGACATTGAAAGAGTGTTATTTACACGTGTTACAACATAATCTTAACAATAATGTTGAAAAACCCAATGAAAGCCTCCAGTAAAGCTCAACGGGGTCTTATCGTCTTACAATTTGTTTGTAGCATCTTCACTACCATTTCAATTTCACTGGCTTCTATCTTGAGACAGTGGGGCATTGGTTACGCCATTCATCCATGTCAACAATTAATTGACTATTTATTGCGCTACATTATCATGGTCAGAGTTACCGTGGCCATTAAATGGCCCTTAATTAAATAACTTATCTTACCATTTAAATTTAGATACCACCATTGGGCAGGGCTCACCTCCAATACTACAAGCCCACAACTCACATGAAAGCTATGTTTTTGGTAAACAGTAGATACCCCTTATTTTATGAGACTAATTATCAGCCTATCGCACTTAAAACCAAATAATTACCACCCCTTATCGCTAACTTACAGAGTCATTTTGCCAAGTTCCTTAAGATAAATTATACCATCACTTAATGCCCGCTTGTGTTAGTTTTAGTTGTGTTAGTTTTAGGACAGCCACCAGAAAAATATCTTTTAAAGAAATTATTTTACCCCACATCCAATTCAATTTACTTGATTAAGGACTGCCTTACCCAATAGACACAAATTCTTAGTTGGTAGCCTTGGGCCATGAATAACGATTATAACATTATATTTTGTACTCATGTTCGCCTTATCACTTCAGACATACTTTCGTAATAATAAACTGACTGCAGAACGTTCTACTACCATAATAAAATATACAGAGTTTCGGTAACTTTATTAACTTCAACCACCCAGATTTTCAGAACCTATCAATTCGTTAAGTGAGCTGCTATGCACTCTTACAAAGATGGCTGACTCCAAGCCTACTTACTTATTATCACACTTAATAACCTCCTCTAACACTTAATTATGTTTTAATAACCTTAACTTCTGATCTAGGCTGTTACCTTTTCAACAATGAACCTCATCGCCCATTGTCTGTCTATCCTTTGTATTTGGACACTTTCATAGTTTGATGAAAAATAACTTATAGATATTACTATTCAGTGCTTTACCCTGTCAAAATTATAACTAAGGACGCACTACTTAAATAAGTTTCGTAGAAACCAGCTATTTCCAAGTTCGATTGGCTTTTAACACCTAACCACAGGTCCTCCTAAATATTTACCACAATTACCGGTTTGTTCCTACATCCCCTCAATTAAAGGGCTTAAAACTGCCCATGGCTAGATCACTTGCTTTCGGGCTCTATTTGACTAAGGCTTCATTATGCCAACTAGTTTTCACTACATCTCTATTTATTAATTTTAATTTGCCAAATAATTCTCTCAAGAACCCATTATTCAAAAGCTACGACAAATATTGTCTGCTTGTAAGTAACTAATTTCAGGATACACCAAAAAAGTATGGATTCCTATCTACCTTTATCAATTATTAATTTGGTATCTTATGTTTTCCCTCACAGTACTTATGCACTATCGGTATGTTATAATTCAAATATTTAGATATATGTAATACCTATCTTCCAATAATTGTACTCTTTCTACAGAGAAATTCAGATGCTATGAATACAATACTTGCCATTATCATGGGCCTGTAACCCTCTACGATACTATAAAATGGCTGACTTATCCTTTCGCTAGCCGCTACTCACATAATTTCTCTTGATTTCTCACTTAAGTACTTAGATGCTTCAGTTGCTTAAAGCCTTATGGTAGGGGTACCTGACTGGTTACTCAAAGATTACGTCTATAACGCCCCATTATAACCTCCTAACTATCCCTTATTTACTTGTTTATACTAATTAATTAAATATTTCCATATCCCATCCCCCTTAATTGTAGAAGACAAGATAACGGATAAGACACCGACAAATAATCAGATAATGATTCACCCATCCTCTATCTCTTCTACCCATTTTCATCAACTTTGTCGATCAATAACCAAGATAATTACCCCTTATTTAGGTAAAAACTTTATCACCTATTAAGAACGACTCTATTCCTACCGAATCAGACACAAATACCCACATTTAACAGGAAAGAGAGTTGAACTCTTCTCTTCTCGGTTTACAGCTGATTCCATCCCACCTCTGGCATCCTGTTGGTGTCCCCGATTACGGCAGAGAAAGGGCCATTTCCCCAATGGAAAATTTAACCCTCTAATTAAATAAGACAAAGGTAAATTACATGAGGGCGCCCTCATTTCCTTATTACAGGAAGACATGTTGGAGTGGTGCAGCAGGAAAATCACCGGACACAAAGGGAAAACACAATTAATTGGTAATCAGTCTTCTGGCACCTCCCAAAACTGGGAAGAGAAAAGGGCACTTAAATCAGCCAATTTGGGAGCCATATCCAAAAGAACATGCCAAAACACCTCTTACTGAGATAACCTACCGTCTTACTCAAGAAAGCTGTTAAAAACCACATGAAATACTCTTCTAAATTATAAATATCAAGGTGGCCTTTAAGTAAAGAATATTATCGATTATAGACAAACTTATATTTTAAGAAAACCACACCAGAACCATTATCAGTCTTTTCTATGGCAGTTAAAACCCAAACAATCATTTTCATACATCTCACCAAGATAATCTATTTGAGACTGATTGAAAAGGCAAGTAAACCAATTAATTAGATAAGAAATAAGACTTTCTCTCATCCTGCACCCTTCCTCGAATAACCCCTATGTAATCGAGAAGAGAGGCCTTAATTAGATGAGGAGATACATTTTAAGAGTCAATTACTTGGCGATTGGGGATGGAAAACGATATGAAAATGATATGAAAACAGAGAGGAAGTCCTAAACATTCATGTTTGTATTTGGATAAAGGCGGGTGGAAAGGCTTTAAAATCCATTGGAACCCACAGAGTATTATTTGAACCCGATTAAACCCCCAGAAACAAACACCAACAACCCCAAACTCAAAAGTAAATAAGATTTTCATAATAAATACAATGACTGATCATATCGCATTCGAGGATAAGTCCCCCTTATAAAAATAAATAGCAAAAGGAGAAAAGACATTTTCATTACAAATCCCCACTACCAACCAACACATGGAAAGGCTCTTTAACTCCCCCCCCACCCCAGAAATAAAATTACCCCTAAAGCAGACATTAAAATTATATGACAATACTCCACATTTAACCCTGAGACTAACTCCGACTCACCCTCTGTTAAATTAAATGGAACTCTATTAGTTTCGGCTAAGGCAGACACAAAGAACATGATTGTAGCTGGAAATAAGAGTAGGAGATATCACATTTTATCTTGAGAGATGGCCACCTCCATTAAATTAAAATCGCCTGCAATTAAAACAACAGAAATAATTATTAGCCCAATGGACACCTCATAACTTATCATTTGAGCCGCCCCTCTTATCCCCCCTAAAATAGCATATTTGAAATTACTCGATCAGCCCGACATTAATACCACATAAACACTAATTGAAGAAACCGCCAATAAATATAAAATACCGAGACTGATATCGCTCAACACCACCCCCTTACTATACGGAATGGCCCCTCAAGCCATCAACCCCAAAGTTAAAGTGAGAAGAGGAGAGAAGAAGTAGATATATCAGTTGGCATGATTGGGAAGAATCATTCTTTAGTCAATAATTTGAACCCATCCACTAAAGGTTGTAATCCCCCGTATCGACCTATGACATTGGGACCTTTCTCTCGGCTAATGTTAAATAAGCTATTGAAACCAAAAAAGGCCCCAAATTACAGAGCACTTTCATTAAAACTACCATCATGGCACTATGCATGGGAAATAGCCAAAACCCAAACCAAATCAATCATCTAATCAGACAAGAAAGACAAGGGAAGACAATGACATCTCCATCATCAACCAAAATTAGCCATTTGTAACCTAATCAATCACTTCTAGTCATAATGAAGATCAGAGAGAACAGACCCCAGAAATAATCCAATTGATGGCCCTTAATATGAAGACCCTTATAATAGACTTTATCACCTTAGAATAACCCTTATAATCACCCATGAATTTGATAAGACAAGGGGACTAAATTAGAAGAATAAGGGCTATTTATAAGACCATACACCGTATAACCTTCTTGGAGAAATTCTTATCCCCCCTTGCCGAAATATAAGTGAGAGGATCACATCCCGGGTCAAACCCGTACATCACCCGCCATCAATTTTGGTATCGAATAAGAAAAAAGAGAGTGTACACGTCACTACCTCATTCGAAGATAAGGGCTATTTTCCCAATTCATCCAAGATTTGGATCTATTAATCACCCCTAACAAGTCTACTTCTGGCCAGAAAACCAGATGATTATGCCCTATACCTTGCCACCAAATACATCCCCCTAAGAAACTACTTTAAATAGACAACATTTCACATCCATCCCACCCAGGGGGATCCAACGAAGAAGGAATCAGCCAATTAAAAGCCAATAAATCCACATTTGAGAATACCATATTACCCGACTAGGATGTTAAGACCCCCACAAATTAGTCTTATATTAACCCCCTCTTCCATTTGTTGATTCTTATCTTCAGGTTCTTCAGGTTCTTCAGTTAATTTACCTCCTATTTTAACCACTTATTTAACAGAGAGCAGCTTTCATCCATGGAGATCGAGGGCAAAGATAACCTTCAAGTAAAATGGGAACCAGAATACGAATCTAGACAGATAACCGATAAATCCGTTAGGTAAAAACACCTTCAAATTAGAAGATACGTTCTCTATCCCCATACCATAAAATACACATGAGGAGCCAAAACAACCTCATCAATTATAACAATGATAACCTTTCCCTATCTCATCCTCTTGGCCAAAGAAAAACCATAGCGGCCACCTGCTCCTAGATTATCATTTCCTTTGGTAGCCAGAAAATCCCTTTTATAGAGACTGATTGGGTGATCCTATTAGGCGACTATGGGCAATAAATAAGGATGAGAATCATAACCATTATTGGATTCTAATTTAAGGATAAAATATGGGAGACCACCAAATCACATCAGAAGCAGATGAGGCGCCTTCCAGTCCAAATACCAGAAACCTTATAAGTATATGAATCTGTCTTGTCTAAATCAGGATCGCCCCTGAATCTAATTTGGTAGCAGAGATAATCGTCTCCCGTAAATAAGTTGCTGACCCCCTAAATCACCTCCTGAAATGACAAGGGCCTTCTAATTTAACTAATCAGATAGGGATAGGACAAGAGATAAGAGGCCCTTATAATGACCACCACCAGGTTATCTACTAACATCTATTGGGAAAGAAAAGTCTTATCGTATCAGTCATCAATTCCACCTCATAAAGAATACAATAAAAGAGACAATGCCCCATATCGTGATGCCCCCTTTTCTTAGAGCTAATAGATAGGGAAACACCATCCCACATATCTGGTAACATGAAGCAGAGGAAATACCCCCATTCTTGAGATTACCCTCATCTCTCCCCATGACCGAAGAATCACCCCTAGAACATAGAACCTGTTTTAAGGATAGTAGGACTTGAACCTACAAAAACCTAATCCTAAATCAAACGTGTTTACTCTTTCACCATATCCCCCACTTGGCCAAATCCTTCATACAGAAAGAGGAAGCCAAATCAGTCAAGAAAAATAAGTCTCTCAATCAAGTAGAATAAATGATAATCATCGAAGAAGAAATAACCCATCAGAGAAATACCAACCAGATAATCAAGAAGAAAAATAGCCGAATTGTCAAACCTTGATAAGACAGAACTTATTAATAATGAGTCATCAGTATCCATCAACCAAAATCACATCGGACCGATTCTCCCATAACATACGAACCCGGGGGAAAAGCCCCATCACAGACGAAATAGAGGCCTATACAATTATCACCACAATCTCAGCCAAAACCAATTCATAGGAGATAAATACCTGCTGCGGGAAGAAGAGAGAAGACTGAATAACTTAGATATAGAAACTTATGGTAGCATCATGAGCCATCTGTAACATTTAATTAGGGGACATCATTAAAAACATAAGGAGAAAAATCGCAGCCCCCAAAGGTATGGACTTACGAAATGGGAGGACCTCCAATCGATGGATAACTTTTGGCCAAGTTCCCAAAAAAGAGTTTGTAAAATAGATTATTTGAACAATCCTCACATAATAAACACCAGCGATTACAGAAGCGATGATGACAGCCATACAAATTAGAAAATAGCCACTGGACATACCCGATAATAATACTCACCATTTGCCTAAAAAGCCAGCTAAAGGCGGAATCCCCACCGTAGAGAAGACAGTTAAACCTAAGGTATAAGCGATTAGAAAATTATATCTAGATAAACTACTAACATCCATTATGATCACCCTCGTTAATTGTAAAGATAAAAGCACCGAAAACACACACACACACACGGACATGACCATATAGAGGATCATGTAGATTAAACTTGCTTGAAGACTTTCAAAAGACCCGATTCCAACCCCTAAAAGAATAAACCCCATATGTCCTATTCCACTGTAAGCCAATAAACGCTTGATTTTCGTTTGATTTAAAGCCCCCACTGCTCCATAAAGGATGGAGATCCCCCCACAAAAAAGTACCACATTCCTTACTAAACCCACTTGTACTAAAACTGTATAGACTCCGATTTTGGGGATTAAAACCAATAAAGCTGTAGTTAGGGTAGGGGCGCCCTCATACACATCCGGGGCTCACATATGAAAAGGGGACGCAGATAATTTAAATAAGAAAGAGATGGTCATAAAAGTTTTACCCACATCCCCCATTAATACTGAATTAATCACTTGAACGCTCGTATCACCAGATACCCCGTATAATAAAGCACCACCGAATAAAAATAACCCAGAAGAAACCGCCCCTAAAACCAAATACTTTAATCCCGCTTCTGTCCCATAGGCACTATTTGTTTTTGCCACTAAAATATAATTCAACTCTCTTTTTTTTACACATAATTAAGACTATTTTTACAATTTGGTACGGGTGCCTGGTCTCGTCCAAGACGTATGGACTTGTACCATTATAAAAGATAGATTTCTATGGCTCTAAGTTCATGGCGGAGCAATCATATCATCCCTATCACTTAGTAGATCCTAGCCCATGGCCTTTCCTTGGGGCTTGTGGTTGTGTTTTTACGACGGTGGGAGGTGTAATGTATTTAAATTATAGTCAAACTGTCTTATTAGGAATTGGTTTAGTGATAATCATAGGTACAATGGTTGTGTGGTTCCGGGATGTGATTCGAGAGGCAACTTACCAAGGATGTCATCCATATATTGTGAGAGGTTTGTTTATTTGTATCTTTTTTTTTTAGGGTTTTTACACAGTAGTTTTGCCCCCACTATTCAAATCGGAGGTATCTGGCCTCCTGTTGGAGTTAATCCACTAGAACCTTTTTCTCTTCCTTTATTAAATACGGGTCTTTTATTAAGTTCTGGTGCCACTGTTACTTTGGCACATCATGGAATAATAAGCGGTAAAATTCAAGTAGCGAGAAAAAGCTTGAATTTTACAGTTATTTTGGGGGGTCTCTTTTCAGGTTTCCAGGGAATTGAGTATTATTCAGCCCCATTTACCATATCGGATTCAGTATATGGTTCTACTTTTTATATCACCACTGGGGCACACAGTGTACACATTTTAATTGGGAGTACTTTTTTAGTTGTTTGTTGATCTAGATTAAGAAATTGGCAATTTACCAAACATCATTCTTTGGGGTTTGAGGCCGCGGCTTGATATTGGCATTTTGTTGATGTGGTGTGATTATCTCTGTTTATTTTAATGTATTGGTGAGCATGTGATTTATGTTCATTTAGGAACTGTAATTGATTAGGTTTTGTGGTTGGAAGTGAGGTATAAGTTAAATAAGGGATTTCCACCGGATCTTAAGACTTGTTTCTTAAATAGATAAGCCAATTAGATTTCTATGATATAGGGGGTTGGTAATCCTTAGCCGATGATGGGGTCAATGTCAAGTGGAATTGTAAAGGCTATGATTCTAAAAGGGATAATAATGGGTTATGTAGTCTTCTTATTTGGTAACAGAAAGGAATTAGGTTAATGGTAAACCAAGGGCCTTCAAAGTCTTCAATGATGGTTCAATTCCATCATTCTTTGGTCTGGGTCGATTTATTTCTCAAAATGATTGGCTTAGTGGCCTTACTGTGATAGTGTTTATAACGGGGGGCATTTTGGAAAAGAGTTGAAACGTATCTGTTGGGCTTGATCAAATCACTTCTTGTCTTTCTTTCTTAGAAATAAGGCCCACGAACTTAAAAGTAAGAGCATTTCAATATCGCATGAACCAGAATAATCATATGTGATCGTGTGATACAGGTTAAAAGGTAAGTATTTTATTTATTGGTGGGCAGGATGGGATTCGAATCATTGCCATTATTCTGCAATGGACTCTATCACGTAAACGAGGTAATGAGGATACACGGGTTGGATAATTCTGTGGCGATACCCACTATTCGATTTTACCAAGCCATGTAACTAAGTAATTGATTTAGTTTTCAGGAGCTGGCTGCTTCTTTTAAAGGCAGGTCCCCCGTGTAGGAAGCTGAGGCGAAAGAGGTAGTTAATATTTGTCAGCCAACTAACTACATGGGGCCTTATGTGTGTGGGGGGGGGGGGGTTAATAAAATACAATGGGGTAGTTAATTTATAAGTAGTAGCTTCTAAGATATCTAGATACAATAGGCAGGTATTTTGTACTTCCTGTGTCTGACTATACTTTATCTCCTTTTCAAGTGGAAGGGCCTGTGATCCATCATATAAGAGCCGATAGTCACGCTATGAGTCTAGCCCGGGCGCATCTGGCATTTTAATTGCTCTTAATTTGTCGAAAGTGGGAGGAAAATCGGTCAGTATATAGGTTTTAAAATAGATGAATATGGCATAGTGAAATAAGGTAGTTTTCTGGTGGCCTTCAGGTAACAATTAGCCTTCTTAGCTTTATGGTTTTCCTTGCTGATACCTTATTATTTTGGCTGGCAAGTTCTCTTATTAGAGGCCCCCTATCTATCTACCAATGTGGTGGGTATTTTCATTTGGGGTATTGGCTTTTATTCTTCTTTGCCTTCGCCAATATGAGCGTCAATCCGATAGCGTATGTAAAGGTATTAATTGTTATATGTGTATTAATAAGAGGGGATAATTTTCTTTTGGGGTTAGGTAAAATCTATTTTATCGGGTGTGGTATTTTCAGTCTCCTTTCGGGTGGATTAATCGCTTAGATTATAAGGGCTTATAAGGACGTGGACAGTCTTAAATAAGGGAGTCCTATCTTCCAATGTCTGGGTGATTGCCACTATTCTTTCTTGTTTTATTAGGTGGAGGTTATTGGTATCATGGTTACGCCCAATAGTCAGTATTAGATATGGGGTGTAATTACAAGAGATTATCTAATTCGGGCAAGAATAATTATAAGTTAAATGATCAGAATCCTTCAAATTAGGGTTTATGTGTTTCGTTCTGGTTATCCCCTTTCTTATTGGGTTGAAATGGGGCTGTCATGGGGTTATTTGTGGTGGTTAATAATCGAGCGATGGAATATTGGATGAAGATAAGGAGATGAGGTCCTATGCCACATACGGGGTATGTTTTTTCTGGGCGATTGGATATGGAATTTATGACCTTCTTATTTATCTTCTTAAGGCAGATGAGTTTTCTTATTTATAATTATGGAGGGGGCGTAATCGGGTGGGAGCGGAAATAGTTTCAGGGGCAAAATTCATAGGAGCCGGGACGGCCTCCATAGGGGCTGCCGGTAGCGGCGCAGGCATAGGAACGTTTTTTGGTAATTTAATAATAGGTTATGCCAGAAACCCTACTTTAAAGCAACAGCTTTTTATCTATGCTATATTGGGATTCGCCATCTCCGAAGCAATGGGTTTATTTTGTTTAATGATTTCGTTTTTAATTTTATTTGGGCTTTAATAAAGAGATAGTAGCTTAAGGGTAAAGCGTAAGATTGTTAATCTTCGGATATTAGTTCAATTCTAATTTATGTAGTATGATTAAAAGTTATAGAAAAGAGAATCAGGTAGTGGTTCTAATTAATAATTGGTTTATGAATCTTCCGGCACCCTCGAATTTAAATTATTGATGAAATTTTGGTTCTTTATTGGCGGTTGGGTTTCTTATTCAACAAATGATTACCGGAATATTTTTAGCCATGCACTATTGTTCAGATATAGAGTTAGCTTTTACATCTGTGGTACATATTACTCATGATCTGAATTATGGCTTTGTTTTAAGGGATTTTCATGCTAATGGGGCCTCTATGTGTTTTTTATGTGTTTATTTCCATATAGGCTGGGGTCTGTATTATGGTAGTTATACAAAGGGGATAGCTTGAAATGTGGGAGTATTTTTAATTTTCTTGATGATAGTGGAGGCTTTTCTAGGTTATGTATTGCCTTGAGGGCAAGTGTCTTTTTGAGCTGCAACAGTAATAACTAATTTGTTATCGGCTCTTCCATGTGTAGGTGAAGATATTGTTAGGTGAGTTTGAGGTGGTTTTAGTGTGTCCAAGGCTACATTAAATAGGTTTTTCAGTTTGCATTATTTATTTCCATTTGTCTTAGTGGCCTTAGCTATTATACATTTGATAGCTTTACACGATGAGGGTTCCAATAATCCTCTTGGGATACAATCATCCTCGGATAAGGCTTCCTTTCATTATTATTATGTTTTAAAGGATCTATATGGGGCTGTAATATTGGGGATATTCTTGTGTCTCATCGTCTTTGATTTTCCTTCTCTATTGGGTGATGTTGATAATTTTCTACAGGCTAATCCTTTAGTGACTCCAGCTCATATAAAACCTGAGTGATATTTTTTATTTGTTTATGCGATATTACATTTTATTCCAAATAAATTAGGGGGAGTAGTTGCTTTAGTTTTGAGTATCCTTATTTTATTGTTTTTGCCATCTTTCCAGAAAAATAGATTGAAAGGGATACGATTTAGACCTTCAAGTAAGGGACTATTTTGATTTTTCGTAGGTGATTTTGTCTTATTAATTTGAGTAGGAGGCCAACCTGTAGAAGAACCTTATATATGGATAGGACAAATAGGTTCTGTATTTTATTTTATCTATTTTCTAATTGTTACCCCTTTCCTCGGGTATTTGGAAACAAAATTATTTGCCTTAGGATAAACAAGTAGGATTATCACTTTTATTACCATATTAACATAATTTATTGGCTGGAAGTATCCAAGAGGTGGCGATTAGGATTCTGGGTGAAGTAGGGGATAAGATTTGGGTGGGGGTTTTAACTTAATTGTGGCGCATAGTCTTTGCAGGACTAAGGTTACAAGGTCAAGTCTTGTCAACTCCAGAAAGGTAAATGTGATTAATTGTATTTGATAATGATATTCCTGAGCCTTGAGAATTAGTCTTTCATGATGCAGGTTGTTTAGCGATGGAGGAAATTATTTTCTTTCATGATGAAATTATCTATTTTGTAGTTTTGATAACTATTTTTGTTTTATGAGGAATAATCCTGGCCTTAATAAGTAGGTATTATCATAAATATTTATTTGAAGGGGGTCTTAATCGAAGTGATCTGAACTTTGCTTCCAGCGGTCGTATTTTTTTCTAGCCTTTCCTTCTTTATAATTACTCTATTTAATGGACGATGTCATTTCCCCAGGGTTAACAATTAAAATCATAGGCCATCAATGGTATTGGTTTTATGAGTATTCTGATTATGGTCCAGAAAGGATAGAGTTTGTTTCTTATCTGATTCCCACCTCGTCTTTAAATGAGGGCGAACAAAGGCTATTAGATGTCGATAATCGAATGAAAGCACCAGTCCATACAGAAGTAAGATTATTGGTTACAGGAGAAGATGTGTTACATTCCTTTGCAATTACCTCTTTATCTATTAAAGTAGATGCTGTACCGGGACGATTAAATCAAGCGAGTTTTATGATAAAAAGGGAGGGGTTATTTTATGGGCAATGTTCAGAGATATATGGGGCCAATCACTCTTTTCTGCCCATTGTCGTTGAATGGGTTTCTTCTTTATCTAATTTTATTAGTTGAGTGGAAAATTATAATCCCCCAGAAACATTATAAGTTTTTCACTTGATGTGCCCAAGGTTATAGTTTAATGGTAAAATAGTCGGTTGTCATCTGATTAATATGGGTTCAATACCCGTTAATCTCGAGTGTTGTTAAATGGAAAATAGAGATATATCGGGATATCTCTCTTAATATTATGTAGTATCATTATTTCTACGATTCTATCTGGGGTCTCTTCTCTTGTCGGTCGAAAACAACCAGATATTGATAAAGTTTCGGTATATGAGTGTGGGTTTGACCCTTTAGGATCGTCAAGGTGGCCTATTTCAGTTAATTTTTTTTAGTGGGTATAATTTTTTTATTTTTTGATTTAGAAATATCTTGGATTTTACCTTGATGTTTCATTTTCCATAAACTCAAATTAGTGGGGGTGGTCGTCATGTATTTGTTTTTAATTGTTTTAACTATTGGGTTTATTTATGAATGAATAAAGGGGGGGATTGGAGTGAGAGTAAGTGGTTATCTTTATCCAATATGGTTATCAACGTATTTGCCTCCTTCTTTATCTACGTATAAGGGGGATGGGGGAGGGTGTCCCGAGATGACGGGGGCAACCACGGGCTAAATAGATGACCTAATGTGTGAAAGGTGTGTTGTCTTTTTATTGTCAGTGGTAAGGTAAATGAGGGTTCGAATCCCTTGCCTCGTTTATGTGAACGGAGTATATACATATGATTTGTTACATTTTAAGTTTTGTTAATTGTTTACCGGGTGTAGAGGGGGAAGTAACTCAATTAGTAGGGGAACTTGAGAAAAGTCTTAATACATTGAGTGAGAATGATTTTAATGAGTTATCCAGTATTTCGCCTGGAGAATTACCAGATAGGGTGTCAAAGCCTATTCAAGATTTAAGTGATACCACGCGCCAAGTATATAAGTTGGCTAAATCTCAGGGGCTTAATACAGATGGTGCAGGTGATAATTTAGAAGATGCAGGGGCCAAATTAGCCGAAATGGGTGTCGATTTAGGTGATAGCCCAGATAATCCGCCGCGTATGGTAGATAATGAGCTTAGAATACGGGCGGCTCGTAATAAGTTTATAAGTAAATGTCCCCCTTATAAGGCTTAACTAGGTTTATGTAGTAGTGTTTTTGTTTAGAAGCGGGGGAATCCTCAGTAGACATAGATGACCTAAAGGGTGAAAGGCGTAGTGCCTATTTATTCTCTATGGATGGGGGCATCCTCGGACAATCCTTCTTTCTCGACTGATTTATCAAATAGATTTGGAGACGGTCTTAGCAAAGAGGGTGTAAAACCCATCTTGATTTAGCCACTTATTAATCCAATATATGGGCGATACTTTTACGTTGTCGGTCTCTATAAAGTAGGGGCATGATTGGTCGACTGATAACTTTCTCTCAACGATAATCTATGTGGATCTATAATGGAATGGCTGAAAGGTAAAGCAATAAAGTGCTAAGTTATTAATTTATAAGTTCAAATCTTATTTCCATTGAAGATAAGAATCGGGCCTTTTTTACCTTTAAGATGGGATACGCTATGAGAAAATCAGTCTGGGGTAATTCATCAAAAGATAATGGTGTTTTCTGGCTTGACCCCAAGGAATCTCTTATCCCTATCTAATGCATCTCGGGGCTTTACGGGTGATTTATCCAGGTGGAGGTGAGGGATGTCAGTGGCCTCCATTTTCTCTCCTTCTTTCTCCCCTCGATGGTCTCGTCCAAGACGTATGGCCCTCCTTTCCGGGGTAGAGACAAATCATGGGCTTCCTCATCCATTATGAAAAGGGGTGTAATAAGGGGTGTCATTAAACGTAAAATGGGTGGTGGGTTTTCTGGCTCTCCAAATTGTTTGTTTTGGCTCTTTCCCATGCCTTATAAGGGGGATACGGTAGGGGGTGATCGTGAATTGAATCGGGGTCGGGTTTATTGGTTTCTTATTAAGAAATGCAGGTGTTAAATCTTTTCCTTTTGTTTTATGCCTCTTTCTCTTTCTTTTGCTCTTAAATATTTTAGGGCTATTGCCTAACCTCTTTGCTCCGAAGGCACATTTCGTCGTGACCTTAGGTTTCTCCTTCTCGATAATGATGGCGGTCTCTTTCGTAGGGGTTTTGACTTTTAAAATTGAGTTTGTCAGTCTCTTAGTGCCTAGGGGGTTCTCCCTAACGTTAGCCCCTATATTGGTAGTAATACAGACACTAAGTTATCTGATTAAGGCCTTCAAAGATGATAATCGCCTCCCAATACTTCCTTGCCACATAGTCTGTGTACACCGTGCATAATCATGATAAGTGGCTCCTCGAGTCCATTGAATGCATTGAAGGAGGGCACCACCATCTAGCACATACTTAACCTCAAAAGTAATTCTTGGAAAATCAGGTGTTGCAAGACCCCAAATGGCATTGGCTAGCACAAGTTTCTGTTGCTCTTGAAGCAGTAATGATGAATCAAACAGGGCTGGTGGGTAAGTGCAGGGCTCATACTTGAAGATAAATCATAGATTTTCATTTGTCTTTTAGGCAATTGTTAGTAGCTGGAAAGGAGTTGAGGGTCTATATCAACTGCAACACCTTTGATTTTCACTTCAGACTCTGTGTCTAGCATGACTGCCTGGTTATTCCTCGTAAAAGTGTATTCTGCAGCTGATACCACCTGCATGCTAGCTAGAATGGCATCACTTACATCTTTTGCTGCATCAACATTAACTGTGGTGCTGGCATGTACTCTATTGGAGATGCTTGGTAGATTGACATCAAAAGTGAAGGTGTTCCTCTCATGTAAGTTATTCAAAAGTGTCTGAGTATCCTTCCAATCATGCTCTTGCTTAGCCTTTATCATGTCTTTGTTCTGCTCACCTGTACTGTAGGACACTCCTGTCAACTCAAGCATGGATCTATTGACTTCAGTACAGGCTGGCATAGACAGGAACCACATAAGTTGTTACTATCCTGTCATGCCTCGTACTCTTGTGAGACCACCACTAGTGTTCATGCTCCTTGTCACTGCATGCAAACTTGCTCGAAAATATTGGTCACATCTGGATGCTCATCCTGGAGATGATACATTTGCTGTAAATACATGTGTTGATTTCGTGAAGTTGTTATGCCCAGAATCTGCAAAGTAAGGAAGCATTTCAGAAACAGCTTGAAGATGCAATTCCCAGTTGCCTGGATGCTCCTCCTGGATAAATTTCCAAATGGTATCCACCATGCCCATATAAGTCTGGAAGACTTTAATTATAATGCCCAATTACGCACCATAGTAAAAAATAGAATTTTCTACACTTTCCCTCCAAGGGATTCCTTTGAAATTTTGGTATGTTATAGTGCACATTTTTCTGTACTAGATACAATTGAAAGTGTTTGTGTTGCAATTTGTTTAAGGTCAAACAATAAAATGACTGGACTATAAACATGACATGCCTCATCCACTAAAGTCATATGATCTGCCCTATAAATTATAAATTCTTATGTGACAAGGCAAAGATATCACCAATACCCTTCATATGAACTCTGGATTGTAGGTCTTCCTCACCATTGACTCCAACTAAATGTCATGCTGGATTGTTCTATGCAGCTTCTCCTGATGTGTTCCCTAATGCACAAATGCACCATCAAAGAGTGGAGGATTTCAAGGACTACTCTACTCAGTCCAACACACAGGGATATATTTCACAAAGAGAATGGAAGAATATGAGGGTGTGTGCACTTACACTGAGTGCTTGCTTTAAGAAATTGCTGTTTTATAAATAGATTCAACTTCATAATATCCATGTAATTGATAATATGGAATGATAGTGAAAACAAGGAGCTGTAGTCAGACTCTTCAAGGTTATGGATATATCTTATACTAATAGAGCTAGTGGTGTTTAAATATTCATTTATATGTATATGATAATCTGCAAAATGGCTGTAAGGTTCCAGTTGAAAATTTGCAAATGTGATATTCAGATAAGCAAAAGTAACCTTCAATTGCTAGAGACTGAAAGGTGACCAAAATAGGTTCTTCCTCATCCCATTTTATTTACATCAAAAGGAATGCACAACCTTTCACACAGCTACCACATCAGAGACTTTAATGAATCTCAACATGTCCTGCCAAGTTAACAAGAAAAAAAACTTTCAGCAATTTAAAGGAAAAGAAAGAGGAACCATGAAAAATTGTTCCATGAAATCCTACCACCACAAGGGACTACTGCTTCTGGACAGCTGCTGGAGGTACAGAATTCTGTGCTCCCACTAACCACCTTCCCTACCCCCCTCAAACCTCCACTCACTACTATTCTTGTGAAACTAAATTAATTTTCTGTACAACCAAAATAATTACTACCAAGAATTTTACAGGAGGATTAATGTTGCCACGAAATCCTACCGCTGCATGGGACGACCTCTTCTGGACAGCTGCTGAAGGTACAGAAATCTTGCAGACAAGCAACTGCTTTTGGAGAGCAGCTGAAGGTACAGAAATCTGTGCACACACAAACCCCTTTTCCATCCAACTCCCCATAAAAAACCCATATGCCTAAACTCACAGCAGCTTCAATGGTTGCTTCTGCACAGACCTGAAAGACATAACCACCTACTACACATGTCTTCCCATAACACATATTCTCATGAAAGATATGACAACCATACCCAGTAAGACATCTCCAACAGCAAAACATGCCCTCCTATAATACCTACCCTCAAGTAAACATGACCTCCAGTACCACATAATTAATTTCCATTCATTTGAGCCATCAACACTTCTTCCTAAAATCTAAAACGCTACCAATTCAATTGAACCTTCACCAATCCATTCCAAATCAAAAGTGATGCATTGGCATACCCACGAAAACAACTGTAGAAAGAAAAAAAAACAAAAAAACAGATGCCTAAACTCACACCAACTTAAATGGTTACTTCTACACAGACCTGCAA
>CBDBIW010000008.1:0-79668 GCA_965206015.1 Cyclobacteriaceae bacterium
TAGTCGAGACGAAGGAGTTTACAAAGTATATCATGATCCAGGAGCACCTGCCTATATTAACCCTGAAGATAATTCCACTTCACAAGATTATAAATGGGGATTTTCTCTGGTATCTATTTGGTCCTCGCACATGGGTACTTCGGATGGAAAAATGTGGGATATTTCTCCAGGAAAAATTGGAAATTTAAAAATAGAAGATTTTCCTACTACAGTAGCAGGCCTTACTGATTTTTACGATCAACTGGAGGGTGGAGACCTGAGTGAAGGATATACAACCAATCCCAGAACCAATCAACCTTATCCTGAGCAATTGGTTCCTCGCGGTGACTATGCTCGTGTGTTAGCAGAATTTTGGGCTGATGGCCCGGATTCAGAAACACCTCCAGGTCACTGGTTTGCCATACTAAACTACGTGAACGAACACCCCGATCTTGTTAAAAAATTCAAAGGGATGGGTGATGAAATGGCTCCTTTAGAATGGGATGTGAAGAGCTATTTTGTTTTAGGGGGCGCAATGCATGATGTCGCCATAAGTGCTTGGGGCATAAAGGGGTATTACGACTATATTCGACCAATTTCAGCAATCAGGTACATGGCAGACCAAGGCCAGTCATCTGGTCCAACTCAATCTCATTACAACGAAGCGGGTATCACGCTGGTTGAGGGGTATATTGAATTGGTTGAATCTGGTGACCCACTTGCCGGCTCTCTTGATGAGAATGTTGGAAAAATCAAATTGTTTGCATGGAGAGGCCCTGATTTCATTGCTGATCCAGAGGTGGATGCTGCCGGAGTGGGGTGGGTACTCGCGGAAAACTGGTGGCCATACCAGCGCCCTACTTTTGTTACGCCTCCCTTTGCTGGATATATTTCCGGTCACTCCACCTATTCACGTGCTGCAGCCAAGGTGCTATCCTTATTTACTGGAGACGAGTATTTCCCTGGTGGGGTTGGTGAATTTCTCGCATCTAAAAATCAGTTTCTTGTTTTTGAGCAAGGCCCAAGCGAGGATGTGACATTACAGTGGGCTAAGTACAACGATGCCTCGGACCAATGTAGCCTATCGCGAATATGGGGAGGTATCCACCCACCTGTGGACGATATACCGGGTAGGCTTATCGGCGAAAAAGTTGGGATCGATGCGTTTGAGCTCGCTGAAAAATTCTTTAACGGAACTGCTGTTCTAGGAACTCAAGCCAAGTTAGAAAGTGAATTTGAGCTTTACCCTAACCCCGTATCCAGTGAATCAACTATACATTTAAAGAATTTCAATTTCTCATTGTTGAAAGAAATCCAACTAATTGTCAACAGTGGGCAAGCTATAAATCTTTCGCATGATTTTAGAATTGACCAGTCGTCGAATTCTGTTGAAGTAACGTTGCCCGACCTGCCTCAGGGAATTTATCTTCTAAAGTTGCAAGTTGGCAACAATACACTTTTCAAAAGGGTCAGTACATTGGATTGATATGCGAATTAAGACCGTTGCAAAACCGGTATCAATTTCAATTCACATTTATACTTTGAAGAATTTTTGCTTTATAATGTCATCAATTTTTGTGTTTTTCGATGTTTTTAAGGTGTCTATACTTGTTTTTTATGCTCATTTTCCCTCAATTGTATAATTAGCCAAACCCCTTGCAACGGTCTTGAATTATTTTAGTTTTTACTACATCTAGATAATACGTTTATCAAGCGGTCAGTTGCTTTGCCAGGCCCCTGGAATGGATACAGCATCTGCACACATAGATACCCATAGAATGCGCATAAAATCAGATGCATACTGGGCTCAAACACGCCAGACCGGGGCTTATCGAACAAGCAAAAATAAACCTAGCTGTCGTTTTGGCAATGTCCAATCAAATATTGTAGTCAACTCGCCAGACGTATGGGAGTATCAGCAAGCTTAAGTGTATAAATAATACCACACAAAAATATTTTCTACATCCATCGATTACGAAAAAGAATGAAAAAAATAAGATTGTTACTGACCCTAATAGTTCTTGGTTCCAATGCCATTAAGGCTCAAAACCGTCCGGAATTACTTGATCCAAATATCCGCTATGGGGTATTAGAAAATGGCATGACCTACTACATCATGCACAATGAAGAGCCTAAAGAGAGGGCCAGTTTTTACATTGTCCATAATGTTGGAGCGATTCTGGAAGAGGATAATCAAAATGGGCTTGCTCACATGCTAGAGCACATGGCATTTAATGGATCAACAAATTTTAAAGGTAAAGGAGTAAAAAACTTCCTTGAAAGTCAAGGAGTCCAGTTTGGCCGCAATATCAACGCTTACACGAATACGGATGAGACTGTTTATAATATCAGCAATGTCCCCACCGCAAAATCGGAAGTGATGGATTCCTGTGTGCTGATTTTGCATGATTGGTCCGGATCCCTGACTTTGGCCAGTGAAGAAATTGATGCGGAAAGAGGTGTGGTCAAAGAGGAATGGAGAACAAGAAACAACGCTGGAAGACGCATTCAGAAAGCCTTGTCACCAACCAGTTTTTACCTGTCCAAATACGCAGAGAGGGATGTGATCGGCGACATGAAAGTAGTGGAAAACAGTCCCTATAGTGCGATTCGATCTTTTTACCAAAAATGGTACCGACCTGATTTGCAAGCGGCAGTGATCATCGGAGATTTTGACACAGACGAGATGGAAGCAAGAGTAAAAAGAATACTCTCCAAAATTCCATCCCCAGTAAATCAGTCTGAGAGACTTGAGTACCCTGTAGGTGACAATGAAGGAATCATATATGATTTCGCTACAGATGAAGAAGCCCAATCCGTGCGGTTCTCAATAATGACTAAACACCCTGCTGTCAAGCGTGAAAACAAAAATATTGAGTACATGCGAAATGATTTGTTGGCCTCTTTGTATAGTTCAGTCATAAACGAGAGACTTGGAAACATCCAGCAAAAACCTGAATCACCATTTGTCAGTGCGCAGATTGGTTATTTCAACTTTGTTCGGACAGTGGATGCTTACTACATGGGAGGCGGGAAGCCTGACCACACAGATGTTTTGACCGCCATGAAAGCTCTTATGATAGAAAATGAACGGATCAAAAGACATGGAATTACTCCGACCGAATTGGAAAGAGCGAAAATAAAAACACTGAAATCTTATGAACAGGCATTCAAAAACCGAAAGGAGGTTAGCAATGACAGGTTGGCAAGGAGTCTCAAAGATCACTACTTGAAGGGAGAACCAAAACCGGGGGTAGAATTTGAGCTTGAGTTTGTGAAAAAAGAACTACCCCGGATTACTTCAACGGATGTAGGATCGTTAGGCAAAATATGGAACAAGGAAAATAACGTAGTAGTTACAATTAGTGGTCCAAAAAATGTGGATTTTGAATATCCGACACAGAACCAGATCGAAAGTTTGTTTGGAGAAGTAAAAAAGGAAAAGGTTGATGCATTTGTGGATCAAGTTGTTACGTCTCCATTGGTTGCAAATGAGCCGTCGGCTGGGAAAATTGTCTCTTCCAATTCAATCAAGGGATTGGGGGCGTCAGAATACACGTTAAAAAACGGTGCCAGGGTGGTAGTTTATCCTACCGATAAGAATGACAATCAAATCTTATTCAAAGCCTATAGCAAAGGCGGGATGTCATTGCTGGCCACTGAAGATCTGCCAACCGCCGGCTCAGTAACACAAATTGCTGATCAGAGTGGAATAGGTGAACATAACCTCGAAGATCTAAAGAAGCTATTGTTAGGCAAGCAGGTTCGCCTTTTTGCCAGAATTAATCAACATGCTGAAGAATTGAATGGGGCAAGTACCCCTGAAGATATTGAAACTTTGCTGAAGCTGATCTATCTGAGGTTCGAAGCACCAAGGTTTGAAAAGGAAAGCTTTGAGACTTTTGTTGCTCAGAAGAGGCTCAGGCTCAAAAATGCCAGTGCCAATCCGCAAAAAGTATTTGGTGATTCGATCACTGTGACTATAGCAGGTGGAAATTCGGATCGGAGACCGGTTCAAAACCTGGCATTGCTTGACAAAATTGCTTTCGAAAAGTGCGAGAGAATTTACCGGGATAGAATCAGAGATGCTGGAGATTTTGTGTTTGCATTTGTTGGAGCCGTAGACACTGATACCTTGCTTCCGCTTATCGAAAAATACATTGGAGGTATTTCGGACAATGGCCGGCGTGAAAACTGGAAAGATAACGGGGTGAGGCCGTACACGGATGGTTACGAGAATATGTTCTCCAGGGAAATGGAAGTTGCCAAGCAAACGAATTTTATCCGATACCAGGGGGAAGGAAAGTACTCGAGGGAAAAAGACATTGTGTTGTCAATTGCGAAATCGATTTTAAACCGACGCTACTTTGAAACCATTAGGGAACAGGAAGGTGGCAGCTACGGCGTTGGTGTTTATAATGGGTTTTCCACGATTCCGTACGAAAACTACAATCTGTACATGTATTTCGATTGCAATCCCGACAAAGCGGATAAACTCGTAAGCATCATTCATCAGGAAGTCGAAGATCTTTTGAGCAAAGGCCCTTCAGTAGGTGATTACGAAAAAGCTATAGAAGGCTTGGTCAAAAGCAGGGAACAGTCCCTCGAGCAAAACAGCACCTTCATTGAAGGTATTATGAGTCAATATCGCATGGGGCTCAACACCGCTTTGCCCGAAAATTACGAGGATATTTTAGATAAAATGACTATTAAAAAGTTCACTAAAGTACTTAATGATATTATGGACAATAGCAGTTATATAGCCGTCATTATGAAACCTGAATTGAACAAATAGATTCTTTTACTGCCTGGTTAAGGGTTTGACCTGCTAATGTTCAGCAATGTTTTTAGGTCTTCCCTTGAAACATTCCTAAAAAATAACAGTATGACAACGGAGAATTATAATGCCCCATTATTAAGACAGATAGCGGATAGTTTTTCTTTCATTTCCAAGCTGCTTTTTGTGGTTGTTTAAAGGACCGTGTTCCAGGCACTTGATATTTCAGTTTCGATTGACTTCATAACCCAGGTGCCTGAAGTGACGGGTCATACCTCTGACTCCACGGAAGGGCTTATCAAAGAACTCCCTGTCCATGATCTTCATCAAGTGCATGTTGAGCCCGCTCTCACCCCCGGGCTTGTAATAAAGGTCTGAGCGGTGAATACTGAACAAACGGCACTGACCCCTCACACTCAAATCATGTTTCTGAGAATCTATCATCTTTCTACGGGTGTGGAGACTCAATCCCGGGCTATACTTTTTTTCAAGAAATCCTTTTCAATTTCCAGCTTGCCAATCTTCTTATAGCGTTGGTCCATCTCGGCCTTGAGACGTTTGTTCTCATCTCCGTCATGCTCACCAAAGGCCTCTGGGCTCCTGCCAGAAACTGACGTTTCCACGAACTGACCTGGGTAGAGGGTGTACCTCGTAGTGCGCTGCTATTTGCTGGATTGTCTCACGCTCTCTCAATACTCCAATAGCAACTTTTGCCTGGAAAGAGGAGCTGAATTTTCTCCGACTTGTTTTCATGTTTCAGGTAATTAAAGTTAAGTAATATCATAGTTTAACTACCTGTCCTGTTTTAGGGGAGCATTATACCATAATTTCGCCCTGAGGTACAAAACTCTGCCCTCATCAGTTCAAGGTACAAATAAGGTACAAATTTTATCGAAATAACCATATAGCAAAGATAATCAAACACATTGCGAGAGTGATAAAAAATGCCTATTCAGAAGCAATGGTTAATTTCTGCCTGATTTAGTATAGGTTTGTTTTGTATGGTTACTTCCCGATACAAAACTTGCTAAATATATTCTCCAGCAAATCATCCGTCGTAATCTCCCCGGTTAGCTCACCTAAATGATGTAAAGCATTCCGGATATCTAGGGCCAAAAAGTCATTGGTTAATTCTTCGTCCAGTCCAGTGAGCACATCTTCCAGTGCATCATTGGTTTCTTTAAGGCCCTGATAATGACGAAGGTTGGTAATGATGGTTTGATTCGTTTTGATTTGGTCTAAATGAACGGCTTCAATAAGTTTAATTTTCAATTGTTCCAGGTTTTCACCAGTAGAGGCACTTATTTGAATTGAAGGCACTTCCAATTCACTCAGATCAATGTTTCTTTCCTGATCTAGTTTGTTGCCTACCGCCAGAAACGGAATTCCTTTGGTTTTGAGCCGGCCGATCTCTTGAAGAACAGAATCCTTAGTTTCATTAGACAAATCGAAAAGAAATAGAATTAAGGAAGCCTCATTCATCTTCATGTGGGTGCGTTCCACTCCCATTGCTTCAATTTTATCGGTTGCTTCACGTAACCCAGCGGTATCAATAAAGCGGAAACTGATCCCCTCTATGGTCAAAGTACCTTCAATAAAGTCACGAGTTGTCCCTGGAATTTCAGAAATTATGGCCTTTTCCTCATTCAGTAAAGCATTGAGTAAAGTTGATTTCCCGGCATTGGGTTTACCTGCAATTACAGTCGGTACTCCATTCTTTATCACATTGCCCAACCTGAAACTCTTCATCAATTCGGTTATCACCGTTCTCAACTCCTCAATTAGCTCTCTTACATCATCCCGGCCAGCAAATTCAACATCCTCTTCACTGAAGTCTAACTCCAATTCTATCATTGAAGCAAAGTGGATTAGCTTTTCCCTTAATTGCTTTATCTCCCTGGAAAAACCTCCCCGCATTTGATTGAGGGCTATTTTGTGCGCTGAATCATTTTCAGAGGCAATTAAATCAGCAACAGCTTCGGCTTGTGCCAAATCGAACCTGCCATGTAAAAAAGCCCTTTTGGTAAACTCACCTGCGGTGGCCAAGCGCGCACCATTTTTTATGAGCACTTCAATGATACGCTTTATAATATAGGGAGATCCATGGGTGGATATTTCAACAGAATCTTCCCTGGTGAATGAATGTGGGGCGATAAACAAGGAAACAATGACTTCATCTATAATTTCCCTTTCATCTGAGATGTTACCATAATGAAGGGTGTGAGATAATTGCTTTGAAAGGTCCTTACCCTGAAAAACCTCATTCACCAATGCAATAGATTCTTTTCCGGACAATCTAATTACGGCTATTGCTCCAACTCCCTGGGATGTGGCCAGGGCTACTATTATGTCTTCCGAGGAATAAATTTGTTGCATCTAAATTTTTAATCAGGCAAAATTAGTTGAATAATCACGATCATAGGTCTGATTGTTTCCATTCAGTAATTTTGAGCATGATCCGATTGATCTGTATCCTGATTCTATCCAGTGTTTTATTGAGCTGTGCAGCCCCTCGAAGTGCTGAAGAAAATCCATTTAAGGCTCCCGGTGGTCCTTACATTGTTGTACTTGGCGTTGCTCAAGATGCTGGTTACCCCCAAACAGGTTGTTATGAACCACATTGCATGAGGGCATGGAATGACCATTCCTTAAAAAGGAAGACAGTCAGTCTTGGTTTGGTTGATCCTCATTCCGGGAAGAAATGGTTATTTGAGGCTACGCCCGATATCAAAGGACAGCTCTATGAATTGAATCAAATAGCTCCGGATTCACTCTACACTTTTGAGGGAGTATTCTGGACTCATGGCCATATGGGGCACTATACTGGTCTTATGCACCTGGGTTATGAGTCAATGAATACCAAAGGGCTAAAAGTTTATACTTTGCTGCGAATGCAGTCTTACCTGGAAAATAATGGGCCCTGGAGTCAATTGGTTGACTACGGAAATATCTTGCTGATATCCATTCAGGACAGCAGTACAGTTCAAATAGCTCCTGACCTGTCAGTCATGGCATTCACAGTACCGCATCGTGAGGAGTATACCGAGGCGGTCGGTTTTCATATAATTGGCCCATCTAAATCACTTGTGTTTATTCCGGACATTGACAAGTGGGAGATCTGGGATGTTAATCTCTCGGAAATTCATGAATCCTGGGATTTTGCTTTGGTTGATGGTTCATTTTATGCGGATGGAGAATTACCAGGAAGGGATATGAGTAAAATACCTCATCCCTTGGTGAGCAATAGTTTTGAATACTTCCGTTCGTTGCCCGAAGCAAAGAAAGAAGGAGTGCATTTCATCCATTTTAATCACACCAACCCATTGTTGATTGATGGAAGTAATGCCCAAAATGAAGTGCTTGAAAAAGGGTTTAATTATGCATCTGAGGGGATGATTTTAAGATTAGAATAATATAATATACACATTCTAATTGAGGTCTGCAAGCTCACAAATGCAAGGGTATTAAATTTCAAATTCCAACCACTAACCGCCACACTTGCGTTACTAAAAAAGTAACCACGAATCCAAAAATGACTGGCAGAATACTAGCAATTCCAGTCCATTTCCAACTTTTTGTTTCCTGATAAATGGTATATATGGTGGTACTACAAGGATTGTGAAGCAAACTGAACAACATCAGATTGATTCCGGTTAACAGGGTCCAACCACCCGCCTTTAGAATATCACCCGTTTCAGAAGAGGAGTCCAACTCGAACATCACACCGTCACCAGCACCCTCCATCCCCAGATTGGCAACGGTTAACATCAATATAGTAGGTATTATGATTTCATTCGCTGGAATGGCAACTATGTAAGCCAGTAGAATTACGCCATTTAGACCGAATAATAGAGCAAATCCATCAAAATTTAATATGGCAAGGTTAGCAATGCTATCACCTGAAATATTAATGTTAGAGATAAGCCAGATGACAGCTCCGGCTGGTGCTGCAAACACAATAGCTCTCCAAAGGACTATCAATGTTCGATCAATAATAGAGGTATAAACGGTTTTCCAAAAACGAGGAGGGCGATAAGGAGGTAGTTCTAAAGCAAACGTAGACACCTCTCCCTTTAACACGGTCTTAGAGAGCAGCCACGATGTGAAAAAAGTAAAAAATACACCCAACATTGCAATGGTTATCACTGAAATGGAGGCCGTAATATTTGCCAGGCCCGTCGGAACGAGAGTGCCGATAAATATGGTAGCAATCAGTATTTGGGTTGGCCATCGACCGTTACAGAGCGCAAAATTATTGGTAATTATGGCTATAAGTCGTTCTCTTGGGGAGTCAATTATTCTTGTGGCAACAACTCCAGCAGCATTGCAGCCCCAGCCCATACTCATGGTCAATGCTTGCTTGCCATGTGCACCAGCTCTCTTGAAGAGTGAATCGAGATTAAATGCAACTCTGGGTAGGTACCCAAAATCTTCTAATAATGTAAATAAAGGAAAAAATATGGCCATTGGAGGTAGCATGACCGCAATTACCCACGCTACAGCCAGATAAATGCCATCTGTTAACAAACCGTCAATCCACCAAATCAGACCAATACTCTTCGACACTTCCTTTAAAATCGGATAGAGTCCGTCTAATAGTAATGAGGCCAATGCGCCTGAAGGATAGTTCGCACCCTGGATGGTAACCCAAAGAATAATTGAGAGCACAGCAATCATTATTGGGAAACCATAAGTTCTACTCGTCAATACTTTGTCAAGTGCCCTATCAAAACTGTAGCTTATCTTTCTGTCTGGTTTTTCCTCTACACGCTGAGTGATAGACGCTGCATCCGCATAAATTCCCTCTGTAAGTCGGTCATGAAAATCGTCTCCTGCTTGCCAGCGTAATTCGTTGGCCAAATCTATAATCCCCGGCTTTTTTCCCTTTGTTTCACTCATAAGATTAAGTAATCATAAATTCATTGTTTTGTATCGCCTCCACGATTCTTGCGTCACCGTCCAACAGTCTCATTGCAATCCATCTGGTATTAGGTAATTCCGGATAATTGGCCTTGATCTTTTCGCTAAGCTCCTTCACAGCCCTATTTGCAGGCTTGGATAGGCTCTTTATTTTATGAGGTCTGCATTCAATTTCATTAGCCGCCACTTTATTAATCGTGTCTATCAGCTCTGGAATGCCCTCTCGGCTCCTGGCACTCGTTGCAACAACTGGAATTCCAATGTCCTTGGCCAGCTTTCGCTCATCAATCTGAATGCTGTGCCTTCTGGCCTCGTCCATTAAATTGAGACATAATACAGCTTTGTTAGTGATTTCAAGAACCTGAAGAGCAAGGTTGAGGTTTCTTTCAAGCCGGGAAGCATCAACCACAATCACTGTAACATCAGGCTTTCCAAACACAATGAAATTTCTGGCAATTTCCTCATCCTGGGATGTAGACAGTAAGGAGTAGGTACCTGGCAAGTCCAACAGCTTAAACCGTTTTTCATTGTATGAAAAACCCCCTTCAGCTCTGGTAACAGTTTTTCCTGGCCAATTACCAGTATGCTGTCTGAGTCCAGTTAATGCATTAAAAACGGTACTCTTGCCTGTATTAGGATTTCCGGCCAATGCCACTACATAGTCGGCATTATCAACTTGGACTCCTAGTTTTTTCAATTGTGCCGCATTATGCAATGCACAATTATCACAAGCACTGTTCAATTGGTCACTCATTCGTTTTTTTTATTAATATTAAATCAGCTTGGTCATCTCTTAATGCAATAATTGTATTTCTGATAGAGTAGGCTTTTGGCTCCTTTAATGGGCTTTCAAATTCAGTCTCTATTGTGCTACCGGCAATAAAGCCTAAATCCAATAGCCTCCGTCGAGCCGCTCCCCTACATTCATTTGAAATGCCTGTTATAACGGCTTTTTCACCAGGATCGAGTGATGACAACCTGACCATGTCCTCTTCGAACATTTCTCTTTCATTAAGTTCTTCAACACTAATGTTACTTGCTACTATTGGTGAGAGTTGGTATTTATCACCCTCAGAATAGAACCTTACTTCCCGATCATTTGAAGATATTATCCTGACCTGTGAGCCAGTATGAAGTTTTTGTTTAACTATTTGCTGATAGATCACGTGAGGTTCATCCTCGATATGAACAATCCTTGCATGTGTATTGTCTGCCAGACCTGACAATGGATTCCACTTAGATTCCATGATCTCACCCGTTTCTGTAGGTATCGGATCTCCATGAGGGTCAAACCTTGGTTTACCCAGGTCATGATACAATTGGTCAGTTTCTTCCTCTGTCAACTCATGTTCTTTCAATTCAGCCCTGTCATGCCACTCAGACTTATCGACTCCTGTTTTTTCGGAAAGGTATTTTTCCCACAATCTGTGTACTCGAATGATCTTTAAAGCGTAATCATTACCTGATGGGGTAAGATTTAAAGTGCTTTGATCGATCTTAATTAAAGTTCTCATTGACATTTCCTCTACCAACCTTAAGAGTTTCTTGTCAGAAATCTTCAGAGCTCCTGCCATCGCATTTAGACTTGCTTTTCTCCCACTATATTCAACATGGTACAGTTGCTTCAAAATATCCTCAATCAATGCCTTTTTTGAATGCATTAAATTTTGGGTGAACCAAACAGATTTATCAAATCGCCATACCAATACCAACATAAGGGCAATGGAAAAGAAGACAATTAAGGCGTTGGCTGGGTCAGGTATCATGCTACTTTTCTAATCATTAAATGTTGAGTAATCTGATTAGACAAAAATATTGGTTTCTGATTGTCACAAATGATTTGCATTGAACCATCAAATTCAACCTTGTCGAGCACTTTCAATTTCGTTCCCAATCTGATTTTCATCTTGTCCAGGTATTGAAGTAATTGCGGATCATCATTCCCGACCATCATAAACATTCCCATATCATCTATTGTCATTTCTGATAACGGCATGGTTGTACCAACTTCAAATTTCCCATCTCCGCCGGGGATAGGGTCGCCATGCGGATCCATCTTTGGTCTCCCCAAAAAATCATCTAAGCGTTCGGTGAGAAGAGGTGATTTTATATGCTCCAATTCTTCTGCAATATCGTGAACCTCGTCCCAATTGAATTTGAGTTTTTCAACCAGGAACACCTCCCACAATCTATGTTTTCTAATAATCTGGAGTGCCACTTTTTTGCCCTTGTCAGATATATTAGCACCCTGATATTTCTTGTAATCAACGACCTGCTTATTGGACAGTTTCTTCATCATATCACTTACAGAAGCGGGCTTGGTATTTAGCTGGTCGGCAATGGCATTTGTAGACACTGCAGAACTACCAGCTTCTGAAAGATGGTAGATTGTTTTAATGTAATTCTCCTCGGCAAAACTGAAATTCATTCGCTATGTTTTTTTGCAAATCTATATATTTTAGATCAATCTAAAACATATTTTTAATCATACAGCAAAACTAAACGAATTTGTCATGTATAATGTTTAATATCAGTATGATAATAAATATTAAATATATTTTTAGCCCAGACTAACATATTTAAAATATAGGCTCAATGGCTCTCAAGGGACATTTGCGAAGCGGCCTATTTGGTCTGCCGTATTCAATAAAACCAAACATTCTTTTGATAGTTTCTATAACTTGCTGTTTATCTGCTAATTATAATACATGGATTCATGTTTACTTTAATTTAAAAGCACTCAATATGCCGTTTTGGATACCTTCTATTGAACTATCCGTTTTCTTTTTTGCGCTTGGTGCTATGATTTTAATGTCTTATTTATTTGTTTTCGCTCCCGTTTAAAAACAGACAGATCATCTCCAGAATGGAACTACATAAAATCATAGAAAATGCATGGGATAACAGATCCCTTTTACAAGACAAGGATACCACCATTGCGATCAAAACTATCATAGATGATCTTGACAAAGGCCGGAAAAGAGTAGCAGAAAAAGACGGCGATCAATGGGTAGTTCATGAATGGATTAAGAAGGCAGTCATCCTCTACTTCCCTATCATGAAAATGCAAAAAACAGAAGTTGGTCCATTTGAATTCCACGACAAAATGAAACTTAAAACCGGTTACGAAAAACTGGGGATTAGGGTCGTACCTCATGCCATTGCCAGGTACGGTTCGTACATCAGTAAAGGAGTAATAATGATGCCCTCCTACATCAACATTGGAGCCTATGTGGATGAAGGGACTATGGTTGATACGTGGGCAACGGTTGGAAGCTGCGCCCAGGTAGGTAAAAGTGTTCACCTTAGTGGAGGAGTTGGATTAGGGGGAGTCCTTGAACCTATACAAGCTGCTCCTGTAATTATTGAAGACAATGCGTTTATCGGATCAAGATGTATCATCGTGGAGGGAGTGAGAGTAGGCAAAGAGGCAGTGTTAGGAGCTAATGCTACTTTAACTGCAAGTACTAAGATTATTGATGTTACAGGTAAATATCCTCTGGAAATGAGAGGACATATACCAGATAGGTCGGTGGTAATCCCTGGCTCCTATCAAAAAGAATTTCCAGCTGGGAACTATAATGTTCCTTGTGCATTGATTATTGGAAAACGGAAAGAGAGTACAGATAAGAAGACTTCACTCAATGATGCTCTTCGGGAGAACGACGTGGCTGTTTAATTAGGTTGGCTTAATCCGAGCTTTGGAAATCGATACCCGGCAGACCATTCAATGAATTCTGCATTTTTAAACCCGTTCGATTTAACTGACGAACCCAGAAATATATTGTCTGTTAGACTGTACCTTATCCCGGCTTTTTGATGAAATGGTCCTTTTACCTTGACCATATCATAAACTATATGGGCAATAAATGAAAGATCGCCTAACATATATTCAAATCCCCACATCACCCCAAAAGACATTCTGTCTCCAATTGGGGCTTTGTTTACAGCCAATTCTCCATTATTAGTAACAGTTGCCAATACAGCACTGTTATCGATTGACAAATCCAAACCAAAGCCTGTCTTAAAACTGGGCCATATGCGACGTTGAGCTAAAAATGTCAGGACGTAAGCACTGGCAAACTGGGCATTATCTTGTTGTCTGAGCTGAAATATAGGCTCTTCGTTAATATCTTCATCAATTTGGATGGTCCCATATGCAAGAGCTACTGAATATTCCATTTTTGGATAAAACCGCTCTATAAGGGGAGGAATATGACTGACTTGTCTATTGTAGAGTGAATAAGTCAGCCCAACCTCATAACCAAACATATTCAATCCTTTGTTGGGCCATCGGATAGCCCCATTGCTAAAGTGATTAGGCATCACACTGAAATCAAGGGATAACGCTCTTGACAACAGGACGCTTGACCTCAATTTGGCACTTACAAAAAGAGTAAAGTCAGATCCTATGGCAACATTAAACTCATTATTTACCTCGTCAAACTCCTTCCACCCAAAACTCACACCAAAGTTGAGATCATAAAAAAAGGATATACGGTTAAAACGCTTCAATGGGGCTCCCCAATTGGTGTAAAGTACCCATGGACTCCCCAACTCGTCCGTATCGGCAAAAGAGAATTTACCTACCCCAAACCCATAGTAAGGATAATTATGTGCCCTGTGGTAATAATTATCTCCTTTACTTTGTCCGGTGACTTCAAAAATACTGGCCGAAAAACCCTCTAATACCTTGCCTTCAGCATTTAGGCCTTTGACGAAATCGTTAGTACCTGACAAGGTACCAAACTGCTGCCGGTAACTAAAAGCATAGCCTGTCTCTTCAATTAACTCAAAATCTAATTCCTGGCCTTCACAAAGAAAAAAAGGGAATACTATACCAGATAACAGAAATAATCTCTCTGGAATAGATTTTATGCTCATTTTGCTCACTTGAAAATATTAAATGTAAGTGGATTCAGAATTCCCCCCGAACTTAACATAGAATTCCAAATTTGAAGAATATCTCCGACAGGATTCTTACAACTGCTTGAGCATTTGGTATTACTATACAATGCTGTTACCCCTCTCCTATAACCTGAGTTCGATTTTAAAATACAGGTAATTGTTGAGCTTTTGACAGGTTGGTATTTGATGGTTGGTTTTTTCGGAAAGAATGAATAAGCAATCAGTCCGGAGCTAAGGTTTGTAACGAAGTTTGCCCATATCTATGTCCTGAATGTCAATTCTTGAGAGCTGTAGGATTTATCAGCGTTGAGGGCCTGGATTGCATTAGTTCAAGGTAATCACCTCATTACAGCTCATCTCAGGCTTTCTCCCGGGCTCATTGCCAATAAGGTGTTTTTTGACGGATTGGTCGAATTGAATGCAAAAACCGTCCACCAGGTAGAAAATTTCAGTAATTTTATTTTCAGATAGAGTCATGTATTTCGTGATTAAGTATTTGAAATTTATGGAAAGAGAAATTATTACACCAGGGTAAGAGAGAAAATGCCTGAATTTTACCGGATTTGTTATTGTGATGAAGTACTAAAATTCCTTCTTTCAGCAAGAAAGAATCTTGATTGGAAAAATGATAATATTGATGCCACTTTGATGTCAATTATATTGGTTTACCTACACGCCAAAACCGGAGAAGGTTTATCTAACCAAATGAGAATGACAAAATCTATGGGTATGAATTATTGTGTTGAATGGTGGAAATGCAATAATTTTTCTATTCCACCCGAAATAAACCCTGTTGATATTATTTTAAATAAAATTAATTGGCGTTATGAAAAAGGAAGACCAAAAGTTACGGAAAGCACAGTTGTTTTTGGTGATAGTACGATTGAACTTAGTAAAATATCAGAAAGGGCAAAATTTAATGATATTGAATTTTCATTATTGTTTACTTCACCTCCCTATTATTCTATCACTGACTATCACGCTGACCAATGGCTAAGATTATGGTTGTTAGGAAATAATGAGACCCCAAAACCATTAAAAGAAAAGCATAAGGGACGTTTTGCTGATAAGCAAAAATATTATGATCTATTAGACAATGTCTTTGGTCTAAGTTCAACTCTTATGAAAGACAACAGGAGTACAATTTATGTGAGGACTGATAAAAGAGAATTTACCTTTAATTCCACCATTGAAATATTGCAAAAACATTTTCCAAAACATAAGACTCAAATAGTTGATAAACCGCTAAAATCCGACACAAAAACACAGACAAAATTGTATGGTGATAAAACATTAAAACCGGGAGAAGTTGATATAATAATGGGTAATGTAAATTAAACCAATGGTGGTGTTTAAAATCCTTAATAATACTTTGAGTACTCCAAATACTCATTTATATACTCGTCTATGGGTTTATCCAAGTGCTTTGAAACAGAATGCGTTATTCGATTTGTAAATTTAGTAGTGCAGGCCTTTGTGACGTATTGATATTTATTTCTTATTTCTAATGGCATATCAATATAAGTAATGTTTTCAGACGTGTTAATAGCCTTAAAAACACATTTGACCAAATAGTTGAAGTTTATTGGGTATCCCGTTCCAACATTTAGCAGACCAATGTTTTGGGGTGAATTGACTAGCTCAAGACATAGATTGAGTACATCTTTGACGTATATAAAATCTCTTAGTTGAGTTCCATGTTCGTAATCTTTACGGTGGGATTTGAACAGCTTCATTGTTCCTGTTTTTTTAATTTGTAGGTAAGTTTGATATACCATTGAGGCCATAGCACCTTTGTGGTATTCATTGGGGCCAAAGACGTTAAAAAATTTCAACCCATTCCAAATTGGAGGCTTTTCATCCTGGTGAAGAGCCCATAAGTCAAACTGATGTTTTGACTGCGCATATTTGTTAAGTGGAATTAGTCTTCCAGTCGTTTCTTGGTCTTCTGAAAACCCGAACCTGCCATCTCCGTATGTAGCTGCTGATGAAGCATAGGTCAGGGGTATCCTGACTTCAGTACAGAACGTCCAAACTTCTTTTGAATAATTGAAATTCAGCCTGTCGAATTGTCCGGAAGAAGTTTGGAGCGTATCAGTTCTGGCCCCCAAATGGAAAAAATATTCGATGTCTTTTTTGAAATTTCGTACCCACGGGAAAAATATGTCCCTTTCGACTTTATGCAATATGTGTTTACCAATAAGATTTCTGTTCTTTACTGGATTAGTGAATGAGTCGACGGCAATGATGTCTTTGAATCCTACTTTGTTAAGCTCACTAATCAAACAGCTCCCAATAAATCCTGCAGCACCTGTTACAACTATCATTTTATTGATTATGGTGCTAAAATAAGGATGAATCATAACAAATGCGTGTGAATGATTTACTGATGTGAATGATTTACTGATGAATGAGTCTTATAGATCAAGCGGCTGTAAGATTATATTTGCATCTTATGATCTATGTAAGCAGGAAGGAACATTTTAATGCTGCACATAAACTCTTTAATCCAAAGTGGAGTGTTGATAAAAATAATGAGGTATTTGGTCCATGCGCTAATGACAATTGGCATGGCCATAATTTTGAATTAATAGTTACTGTAAAGGGAGAGATTGATCCGTCCACTGGGTATTTGATTGATTTAAAATTGTTGAGTGATGTAATTAAGATCGAAATATTGGAAAAAGCAGATCATAAGAATTTCAATCTTGATGTTGACTGTATGCACCAGAAAATGACCAGTTGTGAGAATATCATAACTGAGTTCTGGAAAATACTTGAGACTAAAATTCCTAATATATCTAATAATAAAGCCCATCTTTCGACCATTAGATTGCATGAAACGCCAAACAACTTTGTTGAGTACTCTGGCATGGAATTATGAAATTTTACATAATAGCTGGTGAGAAATCTGGTGATCAGCATGGTGCCAGTCTTACCCGGCAACTACTTGAAATCAACAACCAATCCGTTATTAGAGGAGTGGGTGGCAACGCTATGACTTCAGTAGGCGTGTCATTGTTGTTCCATTTTCGTGAGATTGCTATTATGGGATTTGTAGAAATAATATCAGGACTTTTTAGATTGATCCGGCTTATTCGTCTTTGTCAGCAAGACTTGATGTCATTTCAACCGGATGCTGTGATACTGATTGATTCCGCAGGCTTTAACTTAAGGATGGCCAAATTCGCAAGAAGGAAAGGTTTTAAAGTTTTCTACTTCATTCCTCCAAAAGTATGGGCCTGGGGAAGCTGGCGGATATCGTCGGTGAAGAAATACATCAATCACATTTTTGTGACTTTACCATTTGAGTATTCATTCTTCCATGAACATGGATTTGATGTAACCTACCATGGCTCGCCAATAATGGAGCGCATTGACACTAGGAGGGAAGTAGGACGTGACAATTATACAGGCCGAAAACAAGTGGCACTCTTACCAGGTAGCAGGAGGCAGGAAATTTCTGCTCATATGCGTGTCATATTGGACGTTGCAAAAGAGCACTTGGAGTATGATTTCATCGTTTGTGCTGTTAGTTCAGTACCAAAGGATATTTATTACAAAAACTCATTCCCAAAAAACACTTCGATTGTTTTTGATTCAATTGATAAGGTATTGCCGTTCTCAGTAGCTGCTATTGTGGCCTCAGGAACAGCAACTCTCGAAACTTGCCTTCTAGGGGTTCCTCAGGTTGTGATCTATAAAACTAGCCGGATTAATTATTGGATTACGAGGTTCTTCATCCGAATAAAGTTTATATCCCTGGTTAACCTAATTGCCGATAAACGAGTGGTGAATGAATACCTTCAAAACAACTGTAATAAACAGAATATTGAAAATGAGCTTTCACGTTTAATTAATGACAGTAGCTACCGAAATAATATGTTAATGGCTTATAGGGAAATAGCAAGGCAATTGCCCACACAAAACACGTATCAAAAGATTGCAACTGATGTAGTTGTATTAAGCGGCCTTGAGCTTACTTAAGCCGGATTTTTCAAACTGAGCTTCTGCATAGCTCCTGTTAATCACTAGCTCCTTAATATCATTTGACGAAGGAATCTCAAACATTGCCTCAGTCACAATTGCTTCACAAATAGACCTTAAACCCCGTGCTCCTAATTTGTACTCGAGTGCCTTGGTAACAATGTAATCAAGGCCGCTATCTTTGAATTGAATATCCACGCCTTCCATTTTGAACAGTTTCTTGTACTGCTTCGTGAGTGCGTTCTTGGGTTCGGTAAGGATTTGTCTTAAAATATCTTCAGTCAATGGATTTAAGTAACTCAATACCGGGAGTCTTCCTATCAATTCAGGGATAAGTCCATACGATTTTAAATCCTGGGCATTGATATATTTTAAAAGATTTTTTTTGTCAACATTAGACAAGTCATCGCTTTGGGCTGAAAATCCGATTGGCCTGGTATTTAGCCGTGTTGCAATCGCTCTTTCAATACCGTCAAATGCTCCACCACAAACGAAGAGGATATTTTCAGTGTTAACAGTGATCATTTTTTGATCCGGATGCTTGCGACCTCCCTGTGGAGGGACGTTTACCGAGGTGCCTTCAAGAAGCTTGAGTAAAGCCTGCTGAACCCCTTCACCACTTACATCTCTTGTAATTGACGGATTATCCGACTTACGAGCAATCTTATCGATTTCATCAATGTAAACTATGCCTCTCTCAGCAGCTTCAACTTCGTAGTTAGCAGACTGTAACAGACGTGTCAGAATGCTTTCTACATCTTCACCAACATAGCCTGCTTCAGTAAGTACTGTAGCATCTGCAATGCAAAAAGGAACTTGTAAAATCTTGGCAAGTGTCCTTGCTAAATATGTCTTGCCTGTACCAGTCTCGCCGACCATTATAATATTGGACTTCTCAATTACGATATCGTCTTTCTGATCTTTTTGGTTCAACCTTTTATAGTGATTGTAAACCGCAACACTTATTACCTTCTTAGCCTCATCCTGACCAACAACATACTGGTCTAAATGAGCTTTAATCTCCAAAGGCTTAATTAGATTAAATTTCGGCGAAGGTTGACTGCTCTTGGTTCTCAATTCTTCCTGTAATATTTGTTGAGCTTGCGTGATACATTTGTCACAAATATGCGCATGGATGCCTGATATCATTAGATCGACATCTTTTTTACTTCTACCGCAGAAAGAACAGGTTACCTGTGCCATGAATAATTTATTTGGTTTTTTTCTCTAAAACCTCATCGATTAAGCCATATGCCTTTGCCTCTTTGGCTCTCATCCAATAGTCACGGTCCGAATCTTTTTCTATATCCTTAAAAGTCTTTCCGCTATGATTTGCCAAGATATTATATAGATCATTCCTTACCTCTTGAGTTTGCCTCAAAGTTATTTCCATGTCTGACAATTGACCTTGTACACCTGACATTGGTTGGTGGATCATGATTCTGGCATGAGGTAGAGCAGAGCGCTTATTTGCGGCCCCACCGGCAAGTAATACTGCTCCCATAGATGCAGCAAGACCAGTGCAAATAGTAGCCACATCAGGGTTTACATACTGCATTGTATCATATATACCTAGCCCTGCGTAGACTGAACCACCAGGACTGTTAATGTATAACAATACATCTTTCTTGGAATCAACTGACTCTAAAAAAAGTAATTGAGCAGTGATAATGTTTGAAATAGCATCGTCAACTTGCATTCCAAGGAAAATAATTCTATCCATAATTAATCTCGAAAAAACATCAATTTCTCGAAAATTGGTAGGACGTTCCTCAATTACAGCACGGGTCATATTCTCTATTTGACCCGTATAACTATCAATATATGATCCGGGGATTCCCTGGTCCTTAACTGCGAACTTTCTAAACTCTTCTCTGTTAATCATTTTATTTTTTGGATACTGGCAAATTTAGGCAAAAAACCTATCTGCCAAAGACAATTCAACTTGGATAAAGAACATTCAATTAGAGGGAAAGTTTGCTGTAATCGTCTGCTGAAATACTTTTTTCCTTAATATTTACTTTAACTTTAAGTGCTTCAAATATTCTGTCGTTAATTAACTTGTTATAAAGCTGACGATAGTTTTTTCCCTCCTCTGCACGTAAATAATTGTCGGCAAACTGCTCTATGTTTTCCTCCAATTGCTCAGAAAACTGCGGGGAAGCACCAAACTGACTTCTTATGAGCCCTTTAGCAGCTTCAACCACCTCTGTATGCTCTACCTTAACGCCACTGTCTTTCACTATTCTATTTTGAATAATGGACCACTTAACGTCGTTTAAGTATTCACTAAAATAATTATCAACATCCTCTCGTGTCAATTTTTCATCTAAACTGGTGCTTCCATAAAGCTTGTTTTTTAAGAAACCTTCAGGCAGTTCCATCTTTGTCTTTTCCAGCAATGATTTCTGAATTGACCTATCTAAAAATGCCTCCGTTTCGGACTTATAATTTTCGGTAACAGATTCCTTTATTTTCTCTCTGAAGTCAGCCTCGTTTGATGCCTGATCTTTGCCATACACTTTGTCAAAAAATTCCTGGTTGACCTCTGATGGAATTTGGCGGTTCACATTTTTCACTAACAGTTCGAAATCCCCTTTAAGTTTTTTGTAGTCATTTTCTGGAATACCCATTAAATGAGAAGCCTCATGCGAATCTTTAATAGCCCTTTTCATTTCAAAGATTACACGGTCGTCTTTTTTTAGCCCAATAAATTTTTTCCGCTCTTTTTTCCCGACTTTTTCTAAGTCTAAAGCGTGGGTGTTAAAAGTGCCACTTTCTCTATGGGTAATATCACCAAAGATAACGTCCCCTTCAGCACTAACTTCCGGATTGGTCATTTCGCCATGCTGCTTCTTCAGATTCTCAATGGTTTGGTCAACCAATTTGTCATTGATCTTAATCGAATACCTGTTGACTGATATTTTCTCCGACTTTAGTTCGAAATCTCCGGCCATGGCAATGTTGTATTCAAACTCAAAATCTTTTTGACTTTCCCAATCAATTCCTTCTGCCTTAGCCATGTTAGGAGCAGGGTCCGCAAGAATGGGAAGATCGTTCTTCTTAATATATTCATTAAGATTTTTGGAAAGGAGATCATTTATTTCCTCAGCAACTATGGCCTTTCCGTACATCTTTTGGATTACCGTAGTTGGCACTTTGCCAGGTCGAAAGCCTTTGAGATTGGCTTTTCGGCTGTAATCCTTAATTTTTTCCACAACCTTGGGTTGATAATCAGTCTCCTTTAAGTTAATTTTAATAAGAGCCTCGGTTGAGGTGATTTTATCGAGAGTAATTTCCAAAGATTTATATGATTTTAGTGTGCGCCATAAATAAAAACCCTCAGACCGTGGCGAAAGCTGGCCGAGGGTATCTGATGTGCGGATGAAGGGACTCGAACCCCCAAGCCTTGCGGCACTAGATCCTAAGTCTAGTGCGTTTACCAATTTCGCCACATCCGCAACTAAAAATGAGTTTGCAAAAGTATCAAAATAATATATCTTCTACACAAGATTTGAAATAATAGATACAAACACTTGACTACTGAACAACTAACACCGGATATAGGATTAGAGGAGGAGCGCAGGGATATAATCAACCGGTATCGCAAGTTGTTGCGACATGCTAAACCACTTCTGAAGGACGGAGATGCCAAGCTTATTAAAAAAGCCTTTCATACTTCTGTTGAAGCTCATAAAGAAATGCGCCGTAAATCAGGAGAGCCCTATATTTTTCATCCTTTAGCAGTTGCTCAGATATGTGTTGAGGAAATCGGCCTCGGTACCACCTCTATTATATCCGCACTACTTCACGATACTGTAGAAGATACCGAACTTGAACTCGAAGATATCGAGAGAGAATTTGGGCCAAAAGTCACAAGAATCATTGACGGGCTAACCAAAATATCTGGTGTTTTTGAACATGGAAGTTCACAGCAAGCCGAGAATTTCAGAAAGATGCTTTTGACCTTGTCAGAAGACGTCAGGGTAATATTAATTAAACTGGCGGACAGGCTACATAATATGCGAACTCTGGACAGTATGCCGAGACACAAGCAACTAAAGGTAGCATCTGAAACGCTTTACATATATGCGCCACTGGCTCACAGACTGGGCTTGTATGCAATTAAAACTGAGCTTGAGGATTTATACCTTAAATACACAGAGGCTGACCAATATGATGCAATTGTTGAAAAACTTGAAGAGACAAAAGCCACCAGAAAAAGATTCATTAGAAATTTCATTCAACCAGTTTTGGGAGAGATCAAGCAACAAGGTTTTAAAGTTGAAATAAAGGGAAGGCTAAAATCAATTTATTCCATTTGGAATAAGATGAAAAAGCAAGAGATACCTTTTGAGGAGGTCTATGACCTGTTTGCAATCAGAATAATCATTGACACTCAACTAGAAAATGAAAAACCTTCTTCCTGGCAGGTATATTCAATCGTAACCGACTTTTATCAACCCAATCCTGATAGGTTACGGGACTGGATAAGCACCCCAAAAGCAAATGGATACGAGTCACTTCATACCACTGTAATGAGTGATTCAGGACAATGGGTGGAGGTGCAAATCAGGGCTCGAAGAATGGATGATATTGCCGAAAAAGGATATGCAGCTCATTGGAAGTATAAAGGAAACTCTGCAAGTGCTAATGAGTCCGGGTTGGAGGAGTGGATTCGAAAGGTAAGAGATACTTTGGAGCAAAACGATTCTTCCGCACTTGAATTCATTGATGATTTTAGAGGCAATTTTTTCACTGAAGAAGTATTTGTCTTTACCCCCAAGGGAGATCTAAAAACATTACCAAATGGAGCTACAACTCTTGACTTTGCTTTTGATGTCCATACTGAAGTTGGAGGGCATTGTATTGGTGCAAAAATAAATCAGCGATTAGTTCCCTTAAACCATGCACTCAAAAATGGAGATCAGGTTGAAATACTGACATCGTCTAAGCAAAAGCCCGCTGAGGACTGGCTACGGTTTGTAGTTAGCCCAAAGGCTCGGGCAAAAATTAAAGATGCCTTGAAGGGTGAAAAAAAGGCTCTGGCGGCAGATGGAAAAGAGATTGTTAAACGTAAACTCAAGCAACTGAAGCTAACTCTGGATAGTGGTGTGATAGAACAAATGGCTGCTTTTTTTAATGCCAAAACGCCATTGGAGTTTTTTTACCAGGTGGGCAAGGGAAAAATCAGTCATAGTGAGATTAAGAAATTTAAGGATTACAAGAAAGAAAAAGAAAAAAGAGATATAGAGCCTCATATAGATACAATAAGTGCAAGGAAGAAATCGAAATCAAAGAAGAAAAAGGAGGACGACTTATTGTTAATTGGGGAAGACATGGATGTGGTTGACTATGCATTGGCCAAATGTTGCAATCCAATTGCGGGAGATGACGTTTTTGGTTTTGTGACGGTTAGTGAAGGCATTAAAATCCATAGGACCTCTTGTCCAAATGCAGTGGAATTGATGTCTAGTTATGGTTACCGCGTTGTAAAGGCTAAGTGGACGTCACACCAGGAAATTGCATTTTTAGCTGGATTAAAAATTGAAGGAACCGATAGAATTGGCATTATCAACAATATCAGTACAGTTATATCCAATGAACTGAAAGTAAACATGAGGTCTTTTAACATTGATACTGACAACGGTATTTTTATTGGACGAATCAAACTCTACGTCAATGATACCATTCATTTAAAACTCCTGATGCAAAAATTGGAGAAAGTTGAAGGTGTAGAATTGGTAGCGAGGTATGATACCTAAGGATAACTAAGTGACCTCTCAGTTGCCGAACTTTTCAGAAGTATATGATCATTGCAGAAGTGTCCTGAACCTTCTCAAGTGAATTTTCTATTGTTCAAATGTTTCTTCCGAATAGGCCTGGTCTCAACCTTCACATTGACATTAACAGTGACACAAGAAAATGGTCTCAATATCCAGAATTATACACCCACTAATTTGTCAAGCAAAAATCAGTTTGAAATCAAGCACTTCAATAATTTGTATACACAAACTTCTGGATTTGATAAGAATGGTTTTAAACCAAATTCTCTGTGCAAAGTGCATATCTGAAATTCTATTACACAAATTAATTTTGGCCTGAATAATATAAATCTTGGCCTTGAATTCTGGTTAAGCTCTGCTATAATTAAATTCAGAGATAACTCGTCTATATTATTTCAGCCAAAAGGAAAATTCGTGCGAACCGAGATATCATATCCTGGCCCGAAACTCAAAATTATACCTTTCAAGAAATGGTCCCAATTAGCTTTGGAGTTTACGGGGTTACTGCCTATTGCCAGGGATTTAGACGGATCGGCAAATGGGGAGGTATTTGTGCAGCATTCTATAGTATATATCCCGATAGCCAATGGACATTTTATGGAATGGTCGAATTATGGCCTATATGGGGAGAGGATTTCAGTTATTTTTTCCAATCTGGATTTGGTATCAAATACCAATTGACACGGGGCCTACTGGAAATTGAAAGCCTCGTTACGCATTTTTTGGCAGGACAGAATGAAGGAGCCGGAAGTACCTTTAATCTCGGTTTGAGGCTTATCAAGTAATATGAATTGGCTGATTTCGGTTTCGGGATAAAAAGACTGTTACGCTGAAACAGCTTTTGGGGCTATATCAAAATGACGTACTTTGGCATTTTATTTAGTATGAGAAAAGTATATGGGAAAAGGGGATATTAAAACCAGAAAAGGCAAGATTACAAACGGAACTTATGGAGTGAAAAGACCTCATAAGAAGATGACTATCGATCCACCAGCCAAATTGAAATCTTCGAAAAAGAAGAAAAAAAGAAGAAAAAAAACAGGATAGATTAAGGTTTGCCCCTATGTTCAGGCCACTATTCCTTGCTTTCGGAATATTATTAGCGGCGTCACCAGTTTGGGGACAGCATAGCCTTTATGTAGGAGTCCGAGGCGGATACCATGCCTCTACGGCAAATTTGAGTCACACAATATTGGCCACACCGGTTCCTACCACTCAACTCTTGAGTGGTAGTGGGGGAATAATGGTGAAATATTTTGTTAAGCCTCATTTTGGACTTCAGTGGGAGTTGAACTACACAAGAAAAGGATTTGAACAGTTGCTCTTTGATACCAATGATGTTTTTAAAACGACTTTCGATTACCTCGAATTTCCATTTATGTTTAATATCTATCTTGGAAAGAGAAAAACACAATATTTTGCCAATTTTGGACCTTTTATAGCAGTTTTAACAGACCATAAAATTACTGGGCCTGATAACAGTACCTCTGACCAATTGGATTTTCTCTTTGATTCGGGCCGGGATAAAAAATCTGCAACTGGAATAAAATTCGCAGGAGGTATTTTCAGGGAATTTTCATTTGGGGGACTACAGGTGGACGGATTCTTCACTGCAGATATCAGTAATTTTCTAAACCCAGTTGATTTGTCAACTGGAGTGCCTGATAATTCACAGAATCTTGTATTTGGAATTAGTGTAGCCTATCTAGTACCCCTGGGGAAAAATTTCAATACCCTGAATAAATGAGGGATTGTTATCTTTATAAAAACTTATCTTTATAAAAATCTGGAATTTTGGTCACAAGATATTCCTCATTCAAGTACTTGTGTGTTCTCACAGTCCCCATTATAGCCTGGACGGCACTAAATAGTGCTGGGTTATGGACCTACCTGACAGTTGTTCAAGTTTTTGTACTTATCCCATTACTCGAGTTTTTTATCAAACCAGATGAATCCAATCTTGATGAGGTGGAAGAGGAGATGATGAGAAAAGATCGTTTCTATGATTTGATGTTGTACTTGATGCTTCCGGTTCTTTACGGATTTCTCTATTTATTTTTGAAAAAAGTATCATCTCAACAATTGCCTGTTGGTGATTTAGTTGGTCATACATTAACCATGGGAATTTTATGTGGTGCATTGGGAATTAATGTCGCTCACGAACTCGGACATCGACCAACATCGTATGAAAAATTATTGTCGAAGACACTGCTACTTTGCTCTCTCTATATGCATTTCTTTATTGAACACAACCGGGGCCACCATAAAAATGTATCAACAGAAGAAGATCCAGCTTCAGCTAAATATGGTGAATCATTGTTCTTTTTTTGGTTCCGGTCGATTTTTATGGGTTATGTGTCAGCATGGAAAATCGAATCAAATAGATTGAAGAAGAAAGGGATTAATTTTTTCTCAATTAGAAATGAGATGTTAATGTTCCAAATAATACAGATGGGATTTCTCTTGACCATATATTTACTATTTGGTGCCATTGCATTAATATTTTTCGCAATAGCTGCCTTGGCTGGAGTCCTACAATTAGAGACAGTTAATTATATCGAGCATTATGGTCTTCACAGAAATAAAACTGAAAACGGTAACTATGAAAGAGTTATGCCCTTCCATTCTTGGAATTCTAATCATGTGATTGGTAGAGTAATGCTTTTTGAACTATCGAGGCACTCTGATCATCACTATTTAGCTAGCAGGAAATATCAAATATTGAGACATCATGAGGGCAGCCCGCAAATGCCGACAGGTTATCCAGGTATGATGGTATTGGCAACATTACCACCAGTGTGGTTTTACATTATGAACAGACGTATTAAGAAAATACAGACTGGGATTACTAAAAATAATTGCTTTATTTGATGCTTTATTTGATAATAATGCAATTATTTTTAGTAATCGGCAGAAAATAACTCTATTTTTGCGGCCAAAATACAGAGAGTGGTATTTTTGTAAAAAATTTAAACTATTAAGAAAAAATCATGAGTAAAGTAAAAACAACAGCAAAGATAACAGCGGAAACTGCCTGTATTGAAGCAAAAACAAAATTAGAAAAACTTGGAATTAAAGAGAGCATTCAGGCAGAGTTAGCTTGGGTTATCGGAAGTTATAACTACGATAAGAATCCAGTTGGCCTAGTGGAAATTGGGTCAAAAGCTCTAAGCGTATTGAAAGAGGTAAAAAATGAAAAGCCTCGAATGATTTCTAAGAAATTCATCGAAGATTTGGAAAAGTCATTAAACAACAATTAATAAAAAACCGGGCTAACCCGGTTTTTTATTAATTCCCTTGTCAAAATTTATTATCAACAGTTTTTTTAGAAAAAATCACCGAACTGTAGAAGGTCAATAGCTCTCCGGTCTATGGATTGGTTAATTTCTTTTTCTCGATGACAGCAGCCATATTATTATATTTGCTCAACCGTGGAGAAGAGCTGGGCAGTCATTTTTTGAATTAGCAAAGGAGCGAACATGGAGGAAATAGTACTTACTTGTTGTTAATATCTTCATAATAGCGATGTAAGACCGTTGCAAAAGGTTGAAGAAAGAGCGTAAGTTTTGAATTTCACAAGTTCCGGGATCCGGTTTTTGTGTTTACGCCTCCAGATGGGTCAAAACGAGCTTATTTATTGTAATTTTCTCTCATTATTTACTGTTTTTAATTGAACTGGACATAATTATCCCTGGTGACCGGTATAAATTGTAACAGATGGCTTCCATTAAATTTTGTGTATGCATTCTTTTCGATTCCCCTATATCGTGCGACCGCTCCGCTAAACCATCTGCGGCGGATACTGCCAAATGTCCGCTCTGCTTTATACCTTGTTTGGCCTATCATTTTATGGAATACTTTCTCCCAGTGGGTTAAAGGCTGATCCTTTTTGGCTTTTTTCAAAATATGATGCTTCAGCTTTCGACTGGTCAAAAGGTCTGCATTTTTCTTTGACTGATAGCCTTTGTCTGCTTTCAATGCGATATGTTCGGGCAAATCAGCACGGTCCAAAACCTCTTCCAAATTACTAATTACCATCGGCCAGTGTAAGGGTAGTTGCGCTTATTCATGACTCCAGGATAAAAAGCATCTCTTGAATATCCATCTCACTGGCAGGCTAAAAAAACTATCAATACCATACAACGGTATTTATTTGTTACATTCTTTTCCAGGTCAGCGTAATTTTGAGAGATATATTCCGGGTTATACCAACCATTTCCGGGTGCGATGACAATCAAGAATGGCACCTCATTTTTGGAAAAAATTTGAAATGTCGTTAAATCCTGAGACGTTTTGACCAATCAAACTATCTCCTATATAATCACGGCCCTTGTATGAATTGAGGTATCCCCTGGCAAATGAATAATCATCTTTACCAACAAATACACCGGTCGCGTTTGGTTTCCTGAACAAATCCCAATCGAGTTGATTTCTAAGCCTCACCAGGATGTTCCGAAAGCCGGAGTTCTGGTTCATATAATTTTCAGATTCAACTTGATACTGCTTTTTGAACCATGAACTATAATTGAACTTTTTTTAAGGGATAAACTTCATAATGCCCCTTTAATCTATAGATAGGAATGGGTTTGAAAATTTGCTGAAAGAGCGGAATTAATAAAATACCGATTAATATAGCTATGATAGGCACACGAGTTTTCATTCTGAATCAATAGCTTTATGAGCTGCAACAGTAGAATCCATATCATCGAGGAATCCCCACGGAAAGCTATGTATTCCCGCCTCTGTTCCAAGGAGAACAATCATGTCATACCTGCCTATCCACACATCGAAATCCGTTGTGAAATTGTCATCGAGTTTAGTCTTGTCTAGTTTGTAATAATAAAAGTAATCAAGGTCAAATGCTTTCACTGCATATCGTTCTATTGCGTAGAAGAAACTGTCCCCAATAGCTAAAACGCTTGGTTTATTTGCTGAAGGATCAACTTTGTAATCGGGATAAATCATTTTGAAGTTATCCATTTTCACCAACAGGTTCATGAGCTTCTCCAAATCGTTGTCGCCTTTCGTAATGGTGGTTTTTAGTTCATTGATACCCTGTATTTCATATTGAGGAATATTGATATCAAATTTTTTTCTGGCATAACTAACTATTGAGTCAAACGCTAAAGCAGCACCAAAGCTGCTCCAATGAATACCAGTTTTGGGATAAATCAAGACGCCAAGTGAATCTTTCAGGTTTAGAAATTCCTTATTGAAATCAATGAAAGGAACATTTTCTATTTGAAATCCTGTGACAAGGCCTTCATAGTTTGTTTTATTTCGATTACGACCAAGAAATGGTTTAGGCAATTTATCAGGGTAGTACCACCCCTTGCCAGGAGCTATAACAATTAAAAATGGAACTCCTCTGTCTGCGAAGTATTGAGAAGTAGATTTCAATCTTTTCACTTTGACCTGCATGGCACTGTCACCGACATAGTCGGTTCCCAGGTAAGAGTAGAGGTAACCTCTTTCATAGAGGTAGTCGTCCTTTCCTGCAAGCACTTTGGAGGCGTTGATTTGATTAAAAACACGCCAATCCACTTCATTTCTAGTTCTTACGAAGATGTTTCGGAAACCGAAATTCTGATGGTAATGTTTTTCGAACTGCTCTTGAAATGACTTATCCAATAGAGCCGCTAATTTCAAATCTGGCTTTTCAAACTTCTCATAAATACCATTTACATCGTAAATAGTGAATGGAGCAAAAATTTGCTGAACTGTAGGAATCAACAATACAATTATTACTATGCTTAGTACCCAAAATTTCAATATCCTCATCGTCTAAAATCTATAATAGATGAATGGGCTAAAGCCATTGGATGTCAGAAATGCGACTGATAAATAAAGCAGTACAATTGAACCGGATACATATCCTGATTTCTTAGTGACTGACCATTGAGCTTGGTCTATGCCATCTATGGATTTCCAATTAAAGAATGGGACCCAGGAAAAGAAGAAGGCCAAAAATAGAATGGTAATTAAGGAAGATTCGGGAAAAGTCATTTGTGAGAAATTAAAGGAATAAAGAGATGAATAGAATTGAAGGGCATCGGAGATATTCTCAATTCTAAATAAGACCCAACCGTTGGTCACCGTTAAGAAGCAATAAATCATAGCGATAAATGCGGGTAACTTAAAATCCATTTTTTGTCTCAGGAATCTTTCTACAACAAGAAAAAATCCATGAAATGTACCCCACAGGACAAAGTTCCAATTGGCACCATGCCATAAACCTGACAATAAGAAAACAAGCCACAAATTGATGTATGTCCTTGAGACTCCTGGTTTATTGCCACCAAGGGGAATGTAGAGGTAGTCTTTCATCCAGTTACCCAAGGTGATATGCCACCTCTTCCAGAATTCGGTTATACTTCGTGAAAGGTAGGGATAATCGAAGTTTTCAGGGAATCTAAACCCCATCATTAATCCAAGTCCAATGGCCATGTCTGAGTAACCTGAGAAATCGAAGTAGATTTGGAATGTATAACTTAGAAGTATCAACCAACTTGTAAAGGATTCAATTCCAGCCACACCCTGTGCCAACTGTGCATCTACAAATTGACCTAAGATATCCGCAATCAGTATCTTCTTACTCAAGCCTACACAAAATCGAAAGAAACCAATTGCTATTTTTTCGTTGGTCACAGTTCTATTCCTGATTTGCCCGGACACTTCTTTGAATCGAACAATTGGTCCGGCTAACAGTTGCGGGAACATGCTTATGTAAAGCAAGTAATCGCCATACGATTTAATAGGTTCGGCTTGTTTTCGGTAAATGTCAATTGAATAGGAAATGGACTGGAAAGTGAAGAATGAGATACCAATTGGCAGGGCTATTTCCGGAACAGGTATCGATAAATCTAAAAAAACCAACAAAGGATTCAATGAACCCACAAAAAAACCAAGATATTTATAGATTAATAACAGCAGGAGTGTAAAGGCGATACTTCCCTTTATTAAAAGATTTCTTTTACCAGGTTCGAATGAATCCCCTGATTTCTTAAGAACCAAATAGTTAACAAAAGTCCAGAGTAAAAGGATGAAAATAAATAGGGGTTCTCCCCAGGCATAAAACAATATACTAAATGCCAACAGAACACCATTCTTAAACTTTTTACCACTCAGGAAATAAGTGAGTAAGAATAGGGGAAGAAAATAAATTAAAAACGTAATGCTCGCAAATACCATAAACTCTGTTATGTTTTAATCAACGAAGGGGTTGGGTCCGAATAGGAGATAACGGACACCAGTAGGTACTGAAATTGGGCCATCTATATGTATCTCTGGCATGCCAGGGTTGCCAAATTTCGTATGGCATGCTAATTAATGATTTGATTTCGGTATCATAGAAAGCGTGTGATGTGAAGCCCAGAGTCGGGACCGTCCAGGCAGTGACACATTGTTCATTGGCTGGATTGTATTTGCAGAAAATCTCGATTGTAGCGGATTGAATGTTGTGTGTTGTGGTAGTATGTTGATAAAAAAACGAGAACCATCGGCATAAAGATGAAAGTGATTATTTGCTTGATATAACGCCAGTCCGATTATAGAAACCATAATAAATCCGGCTATACGGTTTATTGGTTGTTGAAGTACCCAGCGGTCAATTGCAAAAATCATATCTCAAATTTAAGCTTACCCTGTGATATTCCGGCGTAGACACATAATTGATATAAAATTCTGGAGCCGATATTAGCATCCCAATTGCTACTTCCGGGATTAACTTCAGATAAATCAAATCCAATTATTTTTCTTCCCGATTTGACTAGTTCACGGACTAGAAAGGTAGCTTCATTGAAAGACAGACCACCCGGCACTGGGGTGCCAGTATTTGGGCATAATGATGGAATGAGCCCATCAATATCAAAACTCACATAAACAAGATCAGGAAGCGTATCAACCATTCGTTTTGCCTGACTTGCCCAATTATCTCCCTTGAAACAAGCCTCTTTTAAATCCTGGTCATAAAAGATCGTCACTTCACAAGGGGATGAATTCTTAAATTCTACTTCCTCTTCACAGTAATCACGAATTCCAATCTGAACTAAGTGGGAAATATTTTCATTTTTTAATGCATTAAACATGATTGATGCATGAGAATATTCCAATCCCTCGTAGGCCTTTCGTAAGTCCATGTGTGCGTCAATTTGTAAAATGCCAAAATTGCTATGGCGACGAGTTAACGAATTGACCAAACCGAGAGGAGTGCTGTGGTCGCCACCGAGACATGCTACTAACCTATTTTGATCGAGAAAATATTCGGCCTTGTGGCTAACCCAATCTTCAAGATCATAGCAGGCTTGATTAATCTTATCCCTGATAGAATTGAAGTGATCTAAATTATGAGATCCACCGTTTTTAACCCACTCAATGTATTTCTCAGCGTCGGTCCTTAGCAACTGAGACTTTTCAAGGATATCATTTGAGATCTCATCCAAACAAATCTTTAATTCCCAGGGTTTATCCACGTTACGTATGGAGTAATCTATTTGGGGCGACGCCTCTAAAATGCTTTTTGGGCCGTTTGCTGTTCCGGAATTGTAGGAAACTGTAACATCCCAGGGAACTGGAAGCAGCACAATATCAGCTTCTGGCATGCTGTATGGCAGACCAAAGATATTGCCCGGAATACCGGGATTATTGGGATTAAAGTCAGTCATTCGGATAGTGCTTTGTTGATTTTCTTGATTAATCCGGGACCTTCATAAATGAGGCCGGTGTAGACCTGAACTAATGAAGCACCTGCCCCCAACTTCTCCTTCACATCTTCGGGACTGAATATTCCTCCAACACCAATTATTGGTACTTTGCCATTCAGCCCTTTGTTCAAGTATGCGATTACTTCAGTTGATTTTGAAGCAAGAGCTTGACCGCTCAGTCCTCCATTTCCAATTTTATTGATTCTTTCTTCATTAGTTTTTAGTCCTTTTCGATCAATGGTTGTGTTGGTTGCAATGAGGCCATCGAGCTTTAATTCGAGGCTAACCTCAATAATGTCATCTAATTGCTCATGGCTTAAATCGGGGGCAATTTTAAAGAGGAGTGGTTTTGGGTACTCTTTTTTACGGTTATGGCTCAACAATGATTGAAGTAGTTTTTTTAGTGGCTCCTTTTCCTGTAATTCCCGCAGACGGGGAGTGTTTGGTGAACTCACATTTACTACAAAATAATCGACATACTCAAAGAGTTCTTCAAAGCATTTAATGTAATCTGTGAGTGCATCATCATTTGGAGTGACTTTATTTTTTCCAATGTTGCCGCCCACTATAATATTAGATTTCCTCTTTTGTAATCTACTCACGGCTTTTTGGGACCCCTCATTATTAAATCCCATTCTGTTAAATAGGGAGTTATCCAGGGGTAGGCGAAAAAGTCTTGGTTGCTCATTTCCCGGTTGGCCAATAGGGGTTATTGTTCCAATTTCAATGCACCCAAATCCGAGGCAGGCAAATTCATCAATCATGCTGGCGTTTTTATCAAAACCTGCAGCGAGGCCTACTGGGTTTTTGAACTTAATGCCGAACACTTCCTTTTCTAATGCTGGGCTATCGAATGCGAAGAGTGATTTGAAAGCCTGCTTCATTCCCGGAATGGCTAATAGAAACTTTAGAATATTAAATGTGAAGTGGTGAGCACTTTCCGGCGATAGTAGAAATAGGAGGGGCCGAATGAGACTTTTATACATCGGAGGGCAAAATTAATTAGAACCAGGGAATCATGACTAAAAAGTTAAAATGCTTGGACATATTTTTGGCTATTCCGACCGTTTGAAAGAAAGCCAGGCAACCCAGATTTAGCTCCTGGGATGAAACTCCTTCACAACCTGTTTCAGGTAGTCTCGATCAAGGTGTGTGTATATTTCCGTAGTGGTAATGGATTCATGTCCTAACATCTCCTGAACCGCTCTTAAATCAGCTCCTCCTTCAATCAGATGGGTCGCAAAAGAATGTCTGAAGGTATGAGGACTTACATTTTTAGAAATCCCGGCTTTAGCCGTGAGGTCTTTTATGGTGGTGAAAACCATTACCCGTGTAAGTTGCTTACCTCGCCTGTTAAGAAAAGCAAAATCTTCATGTCCTTTTTGAATTTGGAGGTGACACCGAACACCCTCCAGATAGAGTTTAATATATTTCAGCGCAGGTTTACCTATGGGTACCAATCGCTCTTTGTTGCCCTTGCCAATCACCCTCAAAAATCCTGCGTCAAAATATAAATTACTCAGTTTAAGGGAAATTAACTCTGAAACCCGTAAACCTGAACTGTAGAGCGTTTCAAGCATCGCTCGATTTCGTGTACCCTCAGGAGTGGAATGGTCAATCTGCTCCATGATGGACTCAAGCTCACGATAGCTTAGTGTGTCAGGCAATTTTCGGCCTAATTTTGGCGTATCAATTAAAGTTGTCGGATCGTCCCTGATAATATCCTCAAAGATGAGAAATCGGAAAAAGGACTTCATTCCTGAAATAATACGGGCCTGTGAATGAGCAGATAAGCCCAATTGACTAACAAATTCTAAGAATTCATGAAGGTGACTACTCCTAATTTCCAAGGGAGAAATCCCACTAGTTTCTTTGGCAATATATCGATCCAGTAATTCTACGTCGTGAAGATAGGCCTTGATGGAATTTTCCGACAATGCTCTTTCTATTTTCAGATAGCTTTTGAACTGATTGGTATAAAATTCCCAAGACATTGTTTGGCATTAAATCTACTTCGTAAAAGTAGATAAAACCATGTATTAGTGATTTTAAACCTCAACCGGATTGATTAAAACGAATTCCGAAAAGAGATCAACTATCGTTTAGACTGCAACACCATTCCAAATAATGGCTACTGTTCGGGGCAATAGGTAACCACGAAATTGCCATCCACAAAATTGTCGTTATCCAATTCTCCAACTATTCTACCAGTTACGGATCCGCCATCAGCCGCATCAATCGTTTGTATTTCCAATGTCCCGTCAGCGGCGATTATGAAGTTCGAGTTTCCTTCAGGGTCAAATAAGGTGACTGATTGTGAGCCGTCTAATTCATAAACTCCAACTTCGCTGGGAACACTAAAAAATACTGTTAATCCTTCCAGGGAGAATTCGTTACTGGATTATGAAAAGCAGATCCATGCACTAATTAATTTTAATGATGATCAGCTAAATTCCAAAATAGAAAATGTCCGTAACGGTATGATGACAACTCTTGCAATTCAAAGTTTGGCCCAAAATGTTTTCGAGTATGGTACTGAGCTTGCAAGAGTAATCTAAGGTAGTTTATCTAATGTCATTTTTGGCCAAATCAATGATATGCAGACCCAGGAAGCATTCGGAAAAATGTTAGGTACTTACAAAATGGTTTTGCAAAATCCATCAATGGGATTAGGCAATAAAAATATGAATATCCAAACTACTCAATCCGTTGAGCATTATCTCAGGGTTGACGAGATCCCCACATTGCCTCAAGGCTATTTCGCTGGAAAATTTGCTGAGGGAGACAATGTTAAGTTTATGGGACCTGTTGATATAGAAGATTATCTTGGCGATTTTGATGCAGCTAAGCACATTAAAATGCCTTTAGGACCCACAGTTAACAACCTGTTTAGAGATGGGGATATAAGTGAGGATCAAATACACAAGTACTATAAGGGTGATAAAAAATCAGAGCAGCGTATAAATAAAAAATGCCTCAAATACGCCCAATCAGAATATCAGCGTATATTACAGGAATCAAACATGTTCCTTATGCAGGCAAGCGAAAAAGTAGAAGACTAATTAAGAAAATTATGGAATCACTAAACAACGTAGAAATGAACACTCGATCAAGTATCATCTTAGCATTGCTTGAAGATCACGACCTTCATGAAAGGCCAGATTTAGCGGAGTACCTCCAACTTTTGACAGATGTTTTCTATCTCTCCAGAGACAAATACATTGAGTTCGGGGATGATGAAATGGCAGCCAAAGAAAGAGCTATGGATGACGTTAAATCTTATATTTTATCAGATAATGAAGAATGAGCAAACTGAATAATTACGATAAGCTTCTAAACCATATCAGAGATACTAATGATGATGACCACCTTGCGAATTTATTTCCAGGTGGTTTTGGTCAATTTACCATGAGAAGTTGACCCTGCGTTTTCATGTCTGGATTGGTTGGACGGGTCAACTTTAAGGTAGACATCACCTGGCGAGCCAATGATACCAAACGTTTTATCTTCATGAAAAATACCATGACCACCAAACATTTTACGGGTAGTAATGCCAGCAATGGGCTCCAATTTCTCAACAATCAGTTGTGATGATTGAGCCGACTGGCTGGTTAGCTTGTCACCTTTTATCCCCATATTAAATAAGTTTTACCTTCAGCAAATACATATCAGCAGTCATGTAAAGTGTTTTTTGCCCGGCATCCAGCGCACAATTTGAAGTGGCTTCTCCTGTTTCTATTATACCCAAAAGTTTTGCCTCCGGTGTAAAAACAAAGACTCCTCCTGGTCCGGTAGCGAAGATGATACCGTCATTATTTACCTTCAAACCGTCCGGCAGTCCTTTTTTTGTAGTAACCTGACCAGTGGCATCGTAAAATATTCGCCCGTTTGAAATCGATCCATCATCCATAACATCATAGGCCATCCAAATAGCCTTTTCAGGGTCAGAATTGGCGACATATAATGTCTTTTCATCAGGTGAGAATGCAATCCCATTTGGTCTAGACAATTGATCTGTTAGTAAAGAGGCTTCTCCGTTCTTTCCCAGTCTATAAACTCCCTGAAACGGGATTTGCTTATTCGGATCATCAAGTAATTGCTCCAGGCCATATGGGGGATCTGTAAAATACAAGTCCCCATTGCTGTGGAAAGCGGCATCATTGGGACTATTTAACCTTTTGCCTTGATAGTTATCCACCAGAGTTAAAAAATCAGATTTTGGTTCAGCCATTTGGGCGTTCATAATTGCCAGCCTTTGGTCACCATGCTGGCAAAGAACCAATTGTCCCTCATTGTTGATCAACAATCCATTCGATCCTGGCTCGCCTCCACGGGACTTCTCACCGGTATATCCTGAAGGATCCAGGTAAATGGAGGTTCCTTCACCGTCTTTCCACTTGTAAACTCGATTTGGAGGTATATCTGAAAATAGCAAATATTGACCCTGGTTAACCCAAAGTGGTCCTTCGGTCCAATCAAAACCCTCATCCAATATTTCGATGTTTGCTTCCGTGGGTATAACACCGTCAATCTGATTGTCCAACCTCAGGATATTACCAATTTTTTTAAGTGAAACAACCGATTCCTCTTTATTCTTATTTTCATCGTTCTTCTTCTGTTCTGTACAACCAATGGAGATCACAACTATAAGGGTTAATAATTTTTGCCACATAGAATTATCGTTTAGCTCAAGATACATTCAAATCGATCTCAGTTCAAGCAATTTCTAACCATCCATAAATTATGTCAAATAGGACATTTGAAAATTATTTAACCTTGCGGTCAGATTATTGATTTATGAGATTATTATTGACAAGTCTATTTATTTTAATTGTAAGCATCAATATCAATGCACAAACTGATCGTTGGCAGCAGCGAGTGGAGTATAAGATGGCTATTGATTTCGATGTTTCTAAGCATCAATTCACAGGTGAACAAACGATTGTCTACTACAATAATTCTCCTGATACTCTGAATAAGGTGTTTTATCACCTCTATTTTAATGCTTTTCAACCCGGCAGCATGATGGATGTTCGATCTAGAACGGTTCCAGATCCCGATAGTAGAATAAGAGACCAGATAGCCTATTTGGATGAAAGTCAAATAGGCTATCACAAAATTATCTTACTGAAGCAAAACGGGAAAAATCTAAAGTATCACATTGAAGGTACGGTCGTTGAAGTCCAACTCGAAAAACCAATTCTGCCGGGTAAAAAATCTACCTTCGAAATGCAATTTGAAAGTCAGGTACCGGTTCAAATTCGGAGAAGCGGCAGGGATAACAAAGAGGGAATCGATTATTCAATGGCCCAATGGTATCCGAAAATGGCAGAATATGATTACGAAGGCTGGCATGCAAACCCGTACGTAGCCAGAGAATTTTATGGAATCTGGGGAGACTTCGAAGTGAACATTTCTTTGGACAGCAACTACGTGATTGCTGCTACGGGCTACTTGCAAAATCCTGAGTCTATAGGGCATGGCTATCCAAGTAGTCAAAAGGTGGATCGGAAAAACAAGCAGAAACTTACTTGGCAATGGAAAGCGGAAAAAGTTCATGATTTTGTCTGGACAGCCGATCGGGACTATGTGCATGATATCGTTCAAGTCCCTGATGGCCCTGAACTTCACTTCTTTTATCAAAAAGATACTTTGGTGGAAAATTGGAAAGACCTGCAACCATTGGCTATTAAGGCCTTCCAGTTTATGAATTATACATTCGGAAAGTATCCTTATGATAAATATTCAGTGATTCAGGGTGGAGATGGTGGAATGGAATACCCTATGGCTACACTAGTGACAGGGCACCGAAACTTGAGCGGCTTAGTAAGTGTCACGGTGCATGAAGCCCTCCATAGCTGGTATCAAATGATTTTAGGCACCAATGAGAGCCTCTATCCTTGGATGGATGAGGGATTTACTTCATTCGCGTCAGCTATCACAAAACATCATATTTATGATAAGAAAAGTATAGTACACCCTTTGGCCGGCAGTTATGCCAGCTACTTCGCTTTAGTGAAAAGTGGCAAAGAAGAACCCCTGAGCACCCATTCTGATCATTATCAATCCAACGCAGCCTATGGAGCAGCTGCATATTCCAAAGGGGCAATTTCATTGAATCAACTCTGCTATATTTTGGGCAAAACAACTTTCTACAGTGCTTTGAAAAGATATTATAACGAATGGAAATTTAAACATCCCAACATAACTGACTTTAAGAGGATAATGGAAAAACAATCGGGCTTGGAATTAGACTGGTATTTCGAATATTTCATCAATGGCACCCATTCAATTGATTATGGGATAAAGGCTGTTCAAAGCAAAGGTGGCGAAACGGAGGTATTAATAGAAAAAATTGGAGGAATGCCAATGCCAGTTGAGCTATTCGTGGAATACGAAAGTGGGCAAAAGGAAATATTTTATATCCCTCAATCAGTAATGAGAGGGGAGAAATCTCAAGAGATAATGGACTTCAACTGGACGACATACTCCGACTGGCCCTGGACTCATCCTTATTACACCCTTACCATTCCAACCAATATGAGTGACATCAAACACATAGAGATTGATGCCACTCAAAGGATGGCGGATATCGACCGGACGAACAATATCTTTCCATTTGCCATTGACACCGGAATAACGGGGAAGCAAAAAGAGTAGCATTTGAAAATTCTTATTGCTCATCAAGCCAAGATTCCTGTTACTACTTATGGGGGTACGGAAAGAATTATTTGGTGGTTGGGAAAGGAATTGGTGAGACTCGGTCATCAGGTGACCTACCTTGTTAAGCAAGGCTCAACTTGTTCATTTGCTAACATTCTTATTATCAATTCAGAAAAAATTCTCAACGATCAAATTCCTAAAGAAATGGATTTGATTCATTGCTTCTTTCAACCAAAGGAACTTGCAGATAAGCCGTATTTGGTGACCAACCAGGGAAATGTTCCTGATCACGACAAATTAAAACCTCTGGATCACAATACAGTTTTTGTCTCTCAAAATCATGCTCAGAGACACCAGGCAGAATGCTTTGTTTACAATGGAATCGACATTGAGGACTATGGTAATCCTGAGCTCACTGTAAAACGCAACTATTTTCATTTTTTAGCAAAGGCGAGTTGGAAAGCAAAAAATCTGAATGGAGCAATAAATATTACCCGCTCCACCAATCAAACAATTCATGTCATTGGTGGTAACAGGCTAAGTTCCAAAATCAAACTGGCATATAGGTCAGATCCCCGCATTAAATTTCATGGGATGATTGGGGGTTCTCAAAAGAATCTTATCTTGAACCACTCTAAGGGGCTGATATTTCCTGTCGTGTGGAACGAACCATTTGGCATTGCGATGATCGAAAGTCTCTATTTTGGATGTCCCGTCTTTGGTACACCTTACGGTTCTTTACCTGAAATCATAAATGAAGCAGTAGGTTTTTTATCAAACTCCTATAGAGAACTTTCTGATTCACTCATAGGTAGTAACTATTCAGTCAATGATTGTCACAATCATGTCTTACAAAAGTTTACCACCAAGATAATGGTCAACAATTATCTGGAATTGTATGAGAAAGTACTTTCTGGAGAAAAGCTCAACCAAGTTCAACCCTCTGCCGGGAATACTTTTAATGAGGATATTGACTGCCAAATAGCACAATAGGAAGTGGACAATTGTTGCAATAGCAAAGCTTTGAGCACTTAGGCTAATACATAAAATGATTACTCCATGAATTCCAATAGTTCCAACAGCCAAGTAGAATACCCCAGGTTCTACTTCTATAATTCTGGTAATTACAGAATTGGCACCATTGCTGGCAAGAAAAAGGAGCAATAAGAAGTTGCCCAGCATAGCACTTCCAGACAATTGTTTTATAGCAGGACTTGCGCCACCAAAAGAACGATAGTGGTCAACCATAGTATTTCCGGCGGGAAAGAGAACCATTCAGCAAGCAAACCAGCAAACCACAACGAGCCAAAAGTTATCGATGCCGCCTGATGCCGGACAGGATTCACTGGGTGATTATCTGGCTAATACCTCCATTCTTGAAATTGTTGAAAGTATTAAGATCCAACATACTCTACTGGTAGCAGACTTATGCTGTTCAGGGTCACTTTTTGCTGACAGTAGAAGAGGAGGCTATTACGACAAAGTAGATAGATTTAAGTCACGCTGGGGTTTGGTGTCTGGTCGCCTGGAGGCAGTCTCAGATTGTGAAATCGGTACAAATGGCCCATTTTCATTAGTGCTACTCAATTTTCTTAGAGACGCAGAAAAAGCAGAATTTGCAGTAAGTGAATTAATCCAATATGTTAAAATTCACGTTTCGGAAGTTTCCGACCAAACTTCAATTGGTAATCCAATACCGCGCAACGGTATTAATCCATTGAGGATGAAGGGAGACGAAGGAGGAGAGTTCGTCTTTAGAAGGTTCGGGGTAATGAATGATAACTACAAGATTGGTTGATGATTTTTGGTTGTATAATCAATCAAAACAGTCAGGGTATACTTTGGACTGGAGCTATAATGTGCCTGCCTATAATTAATTACCTAATAATCCTGCCCTTCAATCCATGGAGCACCAATACCCCGGAGTTCACGTTCAATACTTGGTAGAACAGAATCCGTAATCTGCTTGAGTGAAGATTTTATCCCGGTTAACTGCTTTTTGCCTATATCAATACTCTCCTTATGCATTGGTGTAGGTCCATAAGTATTGCTCAATGCTCTGAAGCCCACAAACATCCTGTTTCTAGGTGTCGGATTAGATTTCTCGCCTACCTCCTTTTTAGCAGGATTACCATTCATCTGTTTATCCAGCTCTAACAGTTTCTGTTTTGCCGCATAAATTTTACCAACCAATTCATTTGAACTCTTATTCGCCCTGGACAGTGATTTCTGCATGGCATTTACTTTTTTCAAACTATTCTCCAAAACTGTAGAAACGGCTTTCACATCTTGCTGAAATCCTTCCAGGTCAGTTCTAAAAGCGGCAATTTCCTGATAGGAAGCACCTTTTAATGCACCTTCTTCTCTTAACGGAACCACATTGAAATTTTGAGGTCCTGCCAAGTCTGTTACCACACCGTCAACCACTTTAGACAGGGTAACCGAATAAGTTCCTGGTGTGGCTTTCACAGTTGTGAATCTTCTAAAAAATCCACCAGAAGCAGGTTGTTCTTCCAAAGTGATACCATCTTTTGAAGAATGTGTCAAGCTCCAGCTAACCCTGTTCATCCCCTTTGAATTTGAACCGTCAACCTGGTTGACCACATTCCCTGAAGCATCCTTGATAGTAAGGACGATTTTTGGATTTTCTTGCAGCTTTTCAGCTTCTACTGCATCCCAACCTGGAAAAGGCACATTGTTTTTACCCTTTTCACTGGCTTTCCTGATCGCCTTGAGGCTTTTCAACTCGTCTTTTAAGTAATAGGTAAATGTTGCCCCATATGGAGGGTTTTCAGCAGTATAATATGCCGCTCCCATGTCACCGTCAATAGATCTTTCTTTGTACCATAGTGCATCCTTGGTAGTAAATAATTGTGCCTTCTGATTCAAAGATTGGGTCGAAATTTCACGTAAAGGAGTAATATCATCCAATATGTAGAAACTTCGTCCAAATGAAGCACCAACAAGGTCATTTTCTCTCCTTTGAATAGTAATGTCTCTGAAGGAGATTGTTGGTACCCCACCAGTCAGTTTGATCCATTTTGAGCCTCCGTCGATAGTAAAGTAAATACCCCATTCAGTAGCTGCAAACAACAAGTCTTTCTTTACATGGTCCTGAACCAATCTCCACATTAAAGTTCTGTCAGGAATATTTCCTCTAATAGAAGTCCACGAACGGCCTTTGTCGGTACTCTTGATCAAATATGGTGTGAAGTCTCCATATTTATGATTATCCAAAGCTGCATAAACGGTACCGGCATCGTGAAGATCGGCTCTGATATCATTTACAAAAGCGGTAGCTGGAAGTCCTTTAATACTACCTATTTCAATCCTCCTCCAGGATTGGCCATCGTTTTCACTCACTTGTATAATTCCGTCATCAGTACCGGCATAGATCAAACCAGCCTGTTGTGGAGATTCGGACAAGGATGTTATAGAACTGTAGTTAGACATTGCTCCAATATCCCAAGGGTTGTCCCAACTTTGTTGGCCTCCCATAATAGGTAATTTGATACGCTCCTGCTGACGAGTGAGGTCTTCCGATATTGGAGTCCAGCTATCTCCACGATTGTCGGATTTCCACACCCGACTTGATGCGAAATATATGCTGGCAGGATTGTGAGGGCTTACAATAATCGGTGCATCCCAATTATATCTTTCGTAGTCCTCACCTTCGCGAGGCTGAGGCTGAATAAAGATAGTTTCTCCATTTACACGGTCGATGCGATGTAAGCCACCCTGCTGACTCTCAGCGTAGGTTATCTTGGGATTACCTGGTTCCGTCGCTGACTGATGGCCGTCAGCACCTAGCGTCTTAATCCAATCAGCACTTCTGATGCCATGTTCAGTATCCGTCCTTGAAGGACCGCCATGTGAACCATTATCTTGTGTACCACCAAACACCCAGTAAAATGGCCTGGCATCGTCTACAGCTACTTTGTAGTACTGTGTAATGGCCATATTATTGATATACCTCCAATTTTCTGCGAGATCGAAACTCTCCCAGATACCAGCATCAGTTCCTACCAGCAGATAATCTGGGTCGTCAGCCCTAAACGCAATCGAGTGATTGTCTGAGTGCTTTTCGTCCTCTTTAAGCCTTCTAAAAGTTTTACCGTGATCATCAGAAACCTGGATTCGTACATCCATCAGATATAATCTCCCCTCCTGGTGAGGGGAGGCATACAATTCCTGGTAATAGTGTGGACCAGTTGCCCCTGAAACTGCATCAGATTGTTTAACCCATGACTTGCCACGATTGGAAGACATAAAAAGTCCTCCGGTTTTTCTATCTAACTCAATATCTGCATAAACTACATCCGGGTTAAACGGTGAGATAGCAAGGCCGATCTTACCAAGATTGGATTTTGGTATGCCATCGGTTAGTTTTTCCCAGGTTTCACCACCGTCAGTACTGCGATGCAGTCCGGATCCGGGGCCTCCGCCCATGTAAGCCGCTACTGTACGGTGGCGTTGCCAGGTGGCAGCATATAACCAATTAGGGTTTCTGGGATCTATTACCAAATCTGTAACTCCTACCCATTGGGTATCACCCAATGTTTGTTTCCAGGTCTTTCCACCGTCGATAGACTTGTAGAGACCTCTTTCTCCTCCACTACTCCACAAGGGCCCTTGTGCAGCCACCCAAATAATATCTGAATTTTCGGGGTGTACAATGATTTTTGAAATATGTTCTGATAGCTTGAGACCCATATTCTTCCAAGTCTTACCATCATCTTCACTTCTATATACACCATCGCCAAATCCCATGTGACGGCCACCGACATTTCGCCCGTGCCTAACCAAATGGTATGAGGATTATTTGAATCAATGGTGATACATCCTGTAGAATAGGAAGATTGGTCATCAAAAATTGGATCCCAGGTAACTCCAGCATTTTTAGTCTTCCACACTCCACCCGAGGCAACAGCAACATACCATATGTTGTCATCTTCCGGATGAATGGCGATATCAGCAATACGCCCCGACACCATTGCCGGTCCAATACTTCGGAGTTTTAAACCTTTAAAAGTTGATTCATTAAGAGGTGAATCTTGTGCCTGGCTATATTGCAATGCAACAAACAGACCTACGACCACCGGTAGAATTTTTCGTATCATCTCAGTTTAGGTTGTTTTAGAGCCTGCCAACCTAGTGTTTTTATTGACAAGTTGGAATGTAAATTACGTTAACAGCTTATTCCTTACTTTTTCGGGACATTTTACAGGTTAATCTGTGCATTGATTCACCGAAGGCGAACTACCTATGGAACTTTGAGTCATATTTAGATGTATGAATGTTAAGAAATGGCGATAAATTGGAAGATTATAAGTTTCATTACTTCCGAGCACTCTTGAATTTGAATTGATCAATAACGTGTTTAAACAGCTGTTTGACCATATTGGAAACACCAGTCCAAATTACCTGAAGAGGACTTCAATACGCTAATGCGCAAAATGCAGGTTCGGGAGTGTGTTAAAAAGGACATCTTACTTGTGTGAAGGCGAGGTCTGTGGATTTGGTTCTTACGTGGTAAAAGGGTGTTTCAGGCATTTCACGACCAACTTCGAAGGGTCCGAATTCACAACACAGTTTGCATTTGAAGGCTGGTGGATAGGTGATGTCCAGGGTATCATTCATAAGACCTGTCAAAAATTTCAATTGGAGCATTGGAGAAATCCACACTGTTAGAAATTTCTGCGAATGACTACAATTATTTATTGTATAACTCGAAACTATTTGCAGACTTCAACCAAAAAGTTCGTGCCGGATATTATCAAGTAGCAGTCGAAAGATCGACCGAACTCACAGAACCAACAAAAATAAGATACGATAAATTGCTCTTTAAATTTCCAAATATTGCCCAAAGGGTCCCACAGTACCTGGGTACAATAAATGTGTTTCACAATTAATTTTCAATGGAGAAACAGGCCTCGAAGTAGCCGAAATGTCTCCAAGCAAAATATTTGTACATAGGTAGAGATGGCAGGGATGTTTTGTGGAGTGGTTACAATCACCACGCTACTGCTAATGACGTATGGTACGCTGAATGAAACCCCAGGATTGGTCGGGCTTCCAATAGGAAGACCGAAGGAATCAATTGTTGAATATTATCACGATTGGCTGGATAAGGATGGCTTTTCATTTTGGTCAATGCGGGAAAATGTAAAGTCGTGGTGGGCAATCAAGGATTTACCCAATGTGATGTTTGTTCATTTTGGCAATTTAATAAAGTGACATGTCCGGAGAAATAAGGAAAAGAGAGGCCTTTCTGGATAGGTCAATTGATGAATCAAAATGGGCAGACATTTTAGAGTACTGCAGCTTTGAGTATATGAAGAATAACGCCGCTCAAAGTGTTCCCCCTGGCGGTGCATTTTGGGAGGGTGATGCCAAGACGTTCATCAATAAAGGTACAAATGGGAGGTGGAAAGACACCCTCTCGGAAGAAGAATCTAAAAAATATGGATCAATAGCAGTTGAAAGCTCGGGCGGAATGTGCACATTGGCTAGCCACTGGTGAAATGCCTTAATTATTTTTTAAACTGCGGCTATATTTTTAAACTGCGACTATAAAAGTCGCAATTTTCACTTCATCCCAATGCTGCACTAAAAAGAGATAGTTGTTGCTCAAATTGATTGCTCAGTTCAGTCTCTACAATCCCCTGATCTTTGTTAAAATTTTGGTTAAAAGAAGGCAGCGAAAAACTGGCTACAACATTTCCTCCCTGGTGAGGAAAGGAACCTTTTGCTGTAGTTAAAACATTTTGTCCTCCTCTTGGCCCGGGTGAGCTCGATAATAAAAACATGGGCTTGTCAGACCAAATAGGTTTCTCCAGCCTCGAGATCCAATCAAAGATATTCTTGAATGCAGCCGAGTAACTTCCATTGTGTTCAGCAAAAGAAATGATAATCCCATCTGACTCCTGCAAAGCGTCTTTAAATTTTTGGGCCTTTTCAGGAACCCCGCTAGCTTGTTCCCTGTCCATGCTATAAATCGGCATCTCGAAGTCGTTGAGATCCAAGAGATTTACTTCCGTCCCTTTGACCTGAGCTGATGCCCAGTTAGCCAATTTTCCATTAATTGACTGGCTGCTACTACTAGCGCCAAATGCTGCTATTTTCATTTTATATCTCTTTTTAGTTTAATTATCAGCTTTGTCAATGTTTGTGCTTCCTCCTTGGTCAGATTCTTAGCCATTGGCCGATTAAATTCTCCAACCCTTTTATCCAACTGCACCAAGAGCCTCTTACCCTTTTCCGTTATGGTAATGTCCATTTTTCTTCGGTTGGAGGGTCGCTCATGTCTGTCTACCAATCCTTTGTCCATAAGTTTGTCCACCAGGCGGGTAACATTACTTGTTCGTTGAACCATCCGACTTTGTATCTCCTGAACCGTAATGGGCTTGCCTTTTCTCGTTGACAGAGTCTTCATTACGTTGTACTGGGGCTCGGAAATTCCAAATTCTTTGAGCTCATGACTTACCCGACCTGTTATCCAGTGCCCGGTTTTGATAATCTGCAATATCGCCAGTAAATAGGAGTTAGTTTTAATCATTGTATACACAACTATTATATATACAATTAATATACGGAAATTTAACATTTCAGTTTTAATTATTTATTACTCAAAATGATAGGAGATTATGGAAATCATTTTACTCAGAGTGTTTTATTATGAAACACTCTTTTTTTCTAATTCATAAACAACAAATGGGAATGCTTCGTAGCCTTACCAGTTATCGGGCCATTCTAAATTCAACTTTTTTTCGTTTAAATCCACTACTCTGGGATTAGTATTCAATTTGTGAATTGCCTGATGGTGGTAGTTTATTGGAGATATGCCTTTTAAAGAGCTTTTAAAGAGCTGTGTGGGTAATCCATTCTCCATTGTTCAGCTATTAACCTTACCTGTTCCGGGTCTTCAAACCAATAGGCATCGAGAATATCTTCCCTGAAGATTCTGTTGAACCTTTCGATGTAGGCATTCTGTGCTGGTTTGCCCGGCTGGATAAACTTTAGCATGATCTTCTTCCAGTACTTCCAGTGTTCGTATCAACCCGGTGTGCAGGAAAACGTTAGTGCTACTTCAATGGCCAGAGCTTCTCGGTTGTAATCGTCAGTTACATTCAGCACTCTGATCTTATGACCATCAGTTAAGGCATCACTCATAAAATCCATACTCCAGGGTATGATTAGGGATTGACGGAACATTCAATGGTTCTTTGAAGCGATTTGGAAGACATTTCTTTTGCTTTCTTCTCACCTTCAAGCTCCTTGAGCCGCTTCAATTGACTCGCATCCATGCCAGAGTATTTTTTCCTCCAACTGTAAAAAGTACCCTTATGGATACCCATTTATCGACAAATGTCCCCGATCTTACGACCCTGGGCATTTTCCTTTAGAGCCTTGGTGATCTGGCTCTCTGTAAACTTTGATTTTTTCATTTTGACAGTTTAATGTTACTGATTTGTTTATTTTTAAACTGTCCGATTTTTAAGTAAGGCTACCTATAGGCGTGCCAATTGAGTTTGGCTCCACAATTCTTGCAATGTACGGCATCCCGGTCATGTTCGTCTTGGGAGCAATTATCACAATCTTTGTATTTTTTGCTTTTCAAGTGTTCTTTGGTTATCTCCGAGGTCACTATTCCCGTTGGAACTGCAAGAATTGAGTAACCAACAATCATAAGCATAGAAGCAAAAGCCTGGCCAAGCACTGTGCTTGGTGCTATATCCCCATAACCTACTGTAGTTAATGTAACTATAGCCCAATAAATACTTCTTGGTATACTCGTAAATCCATTTTCAGCCCCTTCTATCAAATACATGAGTGTACCCGAAATAATCTGAAAGCTAAAAACCGACAACATAAAGACGAAAATTTTATATCTACTGGCTTTCAAAGCCTCACCCAATACTTTGGCTTCGCTCAAATAACGAGTCAACTTGAGAATTCTAAAAACTCTCAATAGTCGTACTGTTCTGATTACAACCAAAAAATGTGTACCGGAAACGAATAAAGTCAGGTATGTTGGTATTATTGAAAACAAATCTATCAGGCCCAAAAAACTGAAAACATACTTCAATGGTTTATCACTCACGTACAATCTGGCTATGTACTCAATGGTGAAGAGTATGGTAAAAACCCATTCGGCAATTTTGAGGTATTCTCCGAAAGCATTTTCTATATCATGTACACTTTCGAACATCACCACTACTACACTGGCCAGAATAACGTAGAGTACAACAACATCAAAGAGCTTTCCGGCTGGTGTATCCGTTCCGAAAATTATTTGATGTATATGTTCTCTAAGTGAGCCTTTATAGTTTTGCTGGCCATCCATATTCGGCTAATTAAAGGTGCAAGGTTAATAAACAACTTAAATTAGACTGATTCCAAAGAAATGACTTAAGACCACTATTACAAACAGGGAGGCTAAAACGATTGGGCAAACATAACTAATGGTAATGTTCAAAAATTTGTGAGCAATGCTTCTCCCGTAATCTTCATAGCCATTTTTAATCTCCTCTACCAAATTCTCCTTCTTCCAAACGTAGGCTGCAAAGATCACGATACAGAATCCTCCAAAGAGGAGTAAGGTATCTGCAACACTCGCTGCAAACGAAAGGAAGTCTGTGGAGGCTGGAAGTACAATGCTGTTGGTAAAGAAATCTGAGACTCCAAAACCAAGAAGAGACGGAATTCCAATGAGGTAAATTATCCCTGACACATACCAAACGGCTCTATTTCTTACAATCTTCCATTCATCTACAACATAGCAGACAGGAACCTCCAGAAGTGAAACAGTGGATGTAAGGGCAGCAAATGCAATTAGAAGGAAGAAAAATGAACCTACTATGACACCCGTCGTGGGACCCATGCTGGCAAAGGCACCTGGAAGATTGACAAACAATAATCCTGGTCCGGAGATGAGGTTATTCATATCACCTCCATTGTTAAAAGCAACAAACGGAAAAATCATTAAGCCAGCAATAAAAGCTATCATAACATCTGTAAGTGTTACAAGAGCTACAGCACTAATAATATTCTCCTTTTTTGATAGGTAGCTTCCATAAGCGATCATCGTACCCATGCCAAGAGATAGAGAGAAAAAAGATTGCCTCAATGCCCCACCAATAGTAGCAGCAGTTATTTTGTCAAATTCAGGAACCAGGTAAAACTCAAGGCCAGCCATAGCATGCGGGAGAGTAAAAGAATATGCCGCCAGACCAACAATCATGATAATCAGCGCAGGCATAAGAATTTTGGCAACTTTTTCAATTCCACCAGCAACTCCTTTACCCACTACATAACTGGTGATTGACATGAAGGTCACGGTATAGAAAACAACCTTAACCATATTAGTTGTAAAGGCACTGAAATTATTCCCTACATCAAAGTTACCCATCAACATCTCTACTAAATACCCCAGGGCCCATCCTGCAATAACATTGTAATAGGACAAAATAAGCATACCACAAAAGGTCCCTATTTTACCCACGAAGCTCCAATTACCATATCCCAGGGCACCGAATGCACCTATCGGATTTTTCCCTGTTTTCCGGCCAATTGCTATTTCTGTGACCATGACAGGAAAACACAATAGGAAAGCAAAGCCGAGATACATAACAACGAAGGCAGCACCACCACCAAGACCAACCTCAAAAGGAAATTTCCAAACGTTTCCGAGACCTACTGAAGAACCTGCTGCTGCTAAAATAAATCCTGCTCTACTATTAAATGAACCGCGTAATTCCATGTCATGATTGGATTAGTGCAACCAAGATATAAGAACAAAGATTTGTTATCAAAGATCCAGCTAAAATATGATGTGTGGCGGTTCACCTAACAAATGGAATGTTGTTTACATATTGAGTATTTTCATGTTTTGATAAGCAATCCAACCAGCTAAATGCTGAATTGGCAAACTTCATCATGTTAAACCTGCTAGGATCAAAACCTCAAAAAATGTGCGGTATAGGGTATACCTAACCACAATTGCCAGGTACCGTCAGTTAATGGATTTCATCATTGGACCACTGAATTCTAATATAAGAATACACCTCACTGCACATTTTGGCCAAACATGATAGTGAGGTGGTACTATTGCTGAAAAACGCAGGTATTGATTATGATAAACAAGTCAGAACAAACGGCATTTAATTGCTTTTTTCAAAGTCCCGGGAGACCAAAAACAGAAGCCACTTGCCTTACCTTTCCAGGATTAGAAGGCAAGCAGAGCAAGACCAGATTCTTCCGATGATGTTGATAGAACATGGCTCCGATTGGTTTGCGGCTCTTATTATAACAGGAGCGTTAGCAGTTTTTATGTCTACCCTGGATTCCCAACTACTGGTCCTATAGTACAATTGCAACCAGAGATTTTAACGGTGGTTCAACTGTAAAAGAAGTCAGCCTAAAACGACAAGTAAATATTGGTCGCGTATGGGTTCTTTTTTTCGCCATTGTTGGTTTGGGAATAGCCTGTCAGCCATTTGATACAATCTTGCACATGGGAAAACTGGCCTTCGAGGGGTTAGCCGTTTTCTTTCCTACTACGCTAATTGTACTTCGTTTCGGAGGCATCACCCCATTTTCGGCATCGTCCTGATTTTAATAGGAGAAGGGCTTCTTTTGGCGTTTCACAATGGACTTATCCCCCCTGAATGGAGTTTTGGCCATGATAAGTAAATGATTTACAAGTCAAAGTCTTAAGGCACTAATATAAAAATACTGACTCAAATGTTGAAACCAGAATTTAAAGCTGGGATGAGAAGAAGGTGGCCTATGAGTCATTTCCAGGTATAAATTGTTATATCGCCAGGCAAAATGATTCTTTTATCAGATTTCTGCCGTATAAGTTCACCAAAAGCCGACTTACCCATATAATGGACCTTTCTACTGCCGTCAAACCGAATTTCAAGCGTTATTTCTTTCTTAAAACTCCTATTAACAATTGCCAGTATCTCCATCCCTTCCTTTTCCAGTTTTGAAACAATCGCTCCCTTCCCACCTGTGGATATTGATAAAACAGGAGATTTAGATTTATAGGATCTGGTACGCTCTGGTAGCGAATCACCCAAATGGGCAATAGAAATCACTTGGGCATCTAAAAAGATAGGAGCGAGTTCTTGAACCTCTCTGTTTACTTGCTTTACCCTGTCATAAACAATGGATTGACTGCCATCATGATTAATTGGTCCAGTATTAAAATTATATCGACTATCTCTTGGAGTCCAGTATGTGAAATACTGGATTCCTTGAGTTCCATAAGCAAGGTTGCTAAATACCTGCAATCTCAAATGTTCCAACTCCGCTACTGGATAAGGGCCATGGGCCACAGTCAGTGCAAAGCTCCAAAATGGCATACCGGCAATTATTGACTCCCTTGAAACAATTTCAAGGTCCTTATACCATGAACTTCTGATTCCGTCTTTCAAGATAGGATAATGGTCAAAAGACAGAAATTGTGAAGGAACTTTATCTATAAACTCCTTGATGTGACTTGAATACGTTTTTGTTCCCAATTGGTCAATGGAAGCATAACTAGGAAAGAGATTAATGTAAGTAGGGTGTATGGAGTCTACGGCTTGAATTACTTTAGCCCATTCCGCCAATTCATCAAATTGTTTGGCACTCGGCTCATCCTGAAGATAGTATCCAGCCAGCCCAGGGTGGGACATAAATTTTTTAGCAACCATCTTTGGATCCTTTTTCAGTTCAGGACATCTAATGAATACTTTCACACCAGAGTGTGTGGCAACTTCAAGAACCTTAGCTACCTGGTCAATACTACTGGATGTTGATAGATTATAGTTGAAACCAGCTTCTGATAATTCTGTGTATCTCTCAATGTTTGCATGTGGTTCAGGAGGGCCTAACCATGCGACAATTGGAAACTGTTGATCAGATCGAAATTGAATTTTACTGCTACAACTTCCAAACAGACCTGTTGAAATCAGAAAAATGTACTTATACATAACTCAAGATAAATATGTTAAAACAAAAACTATGCCGTCATTTGGAGAACGTAATGGAGCTTTCCCTGTCCCTGCTGAACTCCAATTCCGGCCCTTTGATATCCAATAGTTCGGAATAATGAGGATAGAACTGGATAACCCAGGTGTTGGTAGATTTTTTCAATAGGTCTACTGCTTTGCCGAGTTCATTTTTGAAGGTTCTATCAAGCTTTTCTGCTGACAATCGATCCAGTGCATCCTGGGTGGATTTCAATTCGGTTTGCATGCGCTTGAGTTCATTAGATACAATGCTGTAGTCAGACGGAGGTGTTCTAAGAGCAACATACCCAGTGACTACCGCACTGGAAAAAACCCAAAAAGGTGCGGCGTTGTTTAAAACTGTACCGTCATTGGTTGCTGCACTCAAACCACCAAAAGCACTGACCGAAGCAGCTAAAAACCCTAACCATTTATTGGATTTACGTCTATCCCCGGCTTTTTTATCCAGTGTGGTGCTTTTAGAGTTCATTGAGGTGATAAACTTTGAGGTTTCCCCCTTCCACCCGAAGAAATCATCCTGAAGCACATTGGGATCTTCCTCATTGATAATTGTAAACTGTAATCTTTGCGGAGTGGAATACAGTTGACCATCACTGGCCACTAATTCAGTTTCAAAAGAGCGTTTGTCTTCGCCCCGTGCGTAAGTCTTGAGATAATCAAAATCTACCTGCCACCGTAATTCATACCTTTCATCTTCAGTACTTTGAATATTTAAACCCTCCGGAGCATTGCGTAATTCAGCCTCCATGTTTTGGTTGCCATTGGCATCAAACACCTGGAAAGCATATGTGAATAGCCTACCCTCAGGGATTTCGAATACGGACTTCGAAATATTAACCTCCGGAGCAATATTGGTAGCTGCTTGTTTAAGCTGAAAAGTGATGTCCTGGTATTTAGCCGGATTCTTTATTTCCTGTGCCCTTACAATCAATGAGAGATCACCATTGATAATATTTTGAATCTCTTTGCCGGGTACATTGATCGTTAAGAAGCCCGTTCTTTCATCGAGTCTAAAATAAGTGCCCGACAACCCGGTGGTGACTAATCTGAATTCCAACGGATCATCATCCCAGTCTTTTGCCCTTATATTAATACCCGTAGTTTGACCAGGCAGAATCTCATAATTCAATTGTTGATTGAGAATTTCAGGAGGAAAGTTGTAGTCCTCTATTAAAAAGCTAAGTGCTACTTTGTCACTCAAACCTTCGGTATCAAAAGCTTCGATCTCAATCTGGAAGCTTTTCTGTTTGGCCGCTTCATTACAGGGTATCCATGTGAAAATGAGGATATCATCCAGGATGTCAAGGGTGTAATTTTTTAAAGGAGGGGTCGACCTGCCGTTTACTTTAAACTGATACCTGATAGGGTCATCAATATTATTATCGAAAGCCTGCACTTTAAAATGGACCGTATCTAGTCGCTCTCTCACCACCACCGGCTGGGCAGCCTCTTCATCAAAGCTCCTTTTCAGGAAAGAAATTACCGGTGCAAATTCGGGTTCCTCGACTTTAATATAGATTACCTGTGAGATTTCTGTCCCTGAAATATCCGAGGCAATAAAGGTGAGAAAATGTGCGCCCAGTGCTTCTTTGGTTGGCTGCCATCTCAAAGAGCCGTTGATGGTATTAAAGAAAGAGCTTTTAGGCTTATTGAGTAGTTTGAAATTAACCACTTCAAAATCCACCACCCGAGGAGTGAGTTCAAATAATGAATCGGTGGTAATGAAATGATCCTTTTTAGGAAAGAGAATACGGCCTTCCTGGGCTTGGGAAGAGAAGTCAAGAGCAAAAAAGATACTAAGGCTGACCCAAAATTTCATAGGGCAAATTTGAGGAAAAATAATCAATGAACGGCAAATTGAATCATTGAAGATTTATGACCCAGCCTTATCAATTATCAGTCCAAACCATTCCTCTTCCAGTCATAAAAATTCATTCTACCTATTTCAGACTTTATTTTAATTTGAACCCTACACTTAACCTGTAATCACATGAAGATGCTCAGTCGCTCAATAATGATCTTAATTTCAAGCTGCCTGATCGCCCCCCAATTGGAGGCACAGCGCAGAAATCGCAACAAACCACAGCCGCAAAGCAAGACCTATGATGAGATGCTCTACAATAAGATGGAGTGGAGAAATATCGGTCCTTTTCGAGGTGGAAGATCAACTACCGTCACTGGTGTAATAGGTGACAATCAGACCTACTATATGGGAACTGCCGGCGGCGGGGTTTGGAAAACTGAAGATGCCGGACTCAACTGGGCCAATATTTCTGATAAATTTTTTAACACCACCTCCATTGGAGCAGTGTCTGTATCTGCCTCAGATCCAAACGTCATTTATGTGGGAACAGGCGAATCACCCATCAGGGGTGTAATGACCTCTAGCGGTGACGGCATGTATAAATCAACCGATGCAGGGAAAACCTGGACACATCTCGGTTTGGAAAACACTCTTCATATCTCACAAGTGAGAATCCATCCCACCAATCCTGATATAGTCTATGCCTCCTCGCAGGGAAGCCCCTATACACCTACTCAGGATCGAGGCGTGTACAAAACAATGGATGGCGGTGAGAGTTGGAACAAAGTACACTTCGTGGACGCAAACAGTGGAGCAATTGACCTGAGCATGGATATGAACAATCCCCGTATTCTTTATGCAGCCTACTGGGATCATGACCGAGACCCCTGGTATATGCGCAGTGGAGGCCCTGGTAGTGGTATATGGAAATCTACCGACAGTGGAGCAACCTGGGAGAAATTAGAAAAGGGTCTACCCACAAAAGTGATGGGTAAAATTGGTGTAAGTGTCTCACAAGCAAATTCCAATCGAGTTTATGCCATCATAGAATCTGATGAAGGGGGCTTATATCGTTCAGACGACGGTGGAGAATCCTGGAAGCTGATGAATAAGGAGCGAATTCTTCGTACCCGATCATGGTACTACATGCACATTTATGCTGATTCTCAAAATGAAGATGTCGTCTATGTAATGAATGCACCCTTCAACAAGTCTATTGACGGTGGAAAATCATGGACCCAAGTTCCCGTACCTCATGGCGATAATCACGGTCTTTGGATTAATCCTGCAAATAATCAAAATATTATTAACTCCAACGATGGCGGTGCCAACATTACTTTTAATGGTGGTAAAAGCTGGAGCACCCAACGCAATCAACCAACTGCACAGTTTTACAGAGTGATTGCCGATAATCGCTATCCCTATTGGCTGTATGCAGGCCAGCAGGACAACTCAACCCTGGCGACCCCAAGTAATACTAATACCGGAGGTATCGACTGGCAACACTGGAGATCTGGTGTTGGAGGTGGTGAAGCAGCACATATTGCTTTTGATTTAGACAATCCTAATTTGATCTATGCCACTACCATCACAGGCATGATTGATGAACACAACTGGAGCACGGGTGTAACCAAGAGCATCAAACCCTATCCTAAGTTCGATTTGGGTGAACCTTCTGATGAAATGAAGCATCGGTACAATTGGAATCCACCGGTGATCGTTTCCAGGCACAATCCAAATGTGATCTATTATGGGTCCAACATCTTACTGAAATCATCCACTCGGGGAAATAGCTGGGAGGAAATTTCACCAGACCTTACCAGGAATGTACCAGAACACCTTGGGCTAATGGGTGGCCCAATTACCAATGAAGCTGCTGGTGGAGAGATTTACCACACAATCATGACCATTATGGAATCGCCTCATGATGCCAATGTGATCTATACCGGAGCGGACGATGGCCTGGTGCAATTAACAAGAGATGGTGGTCAGAATTGGCAAAACATAAGCCCTGCAGGAGCAGGAGAAGGTATCATCAATTCTATTGATGTCAGCTCACATGACCCTGCGACAGCTTACGTGACGTTGATGAAATATAAGTTCAACGACTTTGCACCTTACATTTACAAAACCACCAACTATGGTCAGTCCTGGCAGCAAATCATCAATGGCATTGAAGCAAGATCTTTCGCCAGGGTGGTTCGTGAAGATCCTGACAGAAAGGGTTTGTTGTACGCCGGTACAGAACGAGGCATTTATATTTCATTCGATGATGGCACAAAGTGGTCCAAATTTGACCTTAACCTGCCCAGAGTTCCAATAACCGATCTTTTAGTTCATCAGAAAGATCTTATCGCTGCAACTCATGGCAGAGCTTTTTGGATATTAGATGATATCACTCCACTGCACCAGATAAATGACGAAATTGCCATAGCGGCGATCTATCTATATAAGCCCCGTAACGCGGTAAAAAGCAATATTCAGGGATCATTCAGACCAATCAAGCATGCCGGCAAAAACCCTTATCAGGGTGTAGAAATAAAGTATTTCTTGAAAGCGGTGTCTGAAGAAGACAGTACTGAGCTTATCATTGATATTTTAGATGCCAATGATGTGGTGATCCGAACATTTTCAACTGACACCGAAAAAGAGGCGAATAAAATCACAAAAGAAGAGGGCATGAATGTGGCCAAATGGAACTTTAGAAAGAAGAGTTTTGAACCGGCTGCGGGTGTATTTGTTCCAGGTGGAAACATGGTTAATTATAGAGTTACTCCGGGTAGTTTCAAAGCTAGGATGACTTACGGTGACTATACACAAACTGAAAGTTTTGACGTTCTCCAAGATCCAAGAGAAGAAGCCACGCCGGCTCAAATCCAGGCTAAAAAGCAGCAGTTGGAAAGCATGGAATCTGATATCAATGATCTGTATGAATCAATACGCAAACTGCAACAAATACGCGATCAAGTTGGCGGTCTTCTTGAAAGAATAGGCGATGATGAATCTTTATCTGACGTTCAAGATCAGGGTAAGAGTATCAGAAAGAATGTTGACGGTATTGAGGAGAAAACCATATCTCCTAAACAGGAGACCTTTCAGGATGTGATCAATTTTAGAAACATGGTTGATGGTCAGCTCTTTCAGCTAATGCAAGATATTGATACCAACATGCCACCCTTGACAAAGGGCCAGAAGGAATTATATGAAGACTTTAATAAAATCTGGCTTGAGCGGAAAACTGAGATCAATAAGATTTTGAATGAAGATGTTCCTGCTTTTAACAAAATGCTGATCGAGCGTAATATTCAGCATATTGCTCCAAAAGAAAAGCAGGAAGAGAAGGTTGGATCATAAAGTATAGTGCTGTTGCTGTGGTTGGTAAACCATCAGCCACAGCATTTTTACAATAAATGCCTGAGCCGCCTGGTAGACTCTAATCGAGAGTGCCGGGTAGTAATAACGATCTCCTTTGTTAAACTTTCATATTTGCTAACCCGATTAGGGCAACCGGCATGGAAACTTTATTGGGCTTAAAGTTATTCCATGATAAAAACACTCATACTCACGTTGCTATTGATCAGCAATATTGCTTTTGCTGATATTGCCGATAATCGAATTCTTATCAGCGATCAGGTCTTTTCACAAGATTAAAAGTCACCGTTCGCTTATGTAAATATATTCCCGGATGCGAGTAATTAAGGCACATTCACTAACCATAGTGGTGTGTTTGAATTAATTAGTGCACACGGAAGACTACAACAAAAAACTTGTTGCATCCCTTGCAGGTTTCAAGAGCAGTTCATCCCGATAGATACTTCTCGTACTTAACAGGTTTTCCTAACTATACAGACTCGAAAATAAACGGAATCATCTGCTTTTGCAGTTGATGCAATCATGGAAAACTCCAGGAGTAAGGCCCGTACAAATTATCCCTCTAACCCTATAGTTAACAGAGTCTTTTAAGAAAATATGGGAAATTAGAGACAGGGAAAATCTCAATGGCCAGGTGGTCATCACGTCCGAAATATTAGTGATTGAGAAGGATGTAGCTACATTTTTTGCCAATGAATTTTATGCCGTTGAAAATGACCTCTCCATATTTAAAATCGTTTTTGAAGACACTATTTTTTTTCTGGGAAGAAAATAACTATATGGTAATGGAAGATTCCTTTCGCAAAGGATACAATTAATTATTGATTGCCTGAAAGCTTTCCCTTCGGGCTAGTAACTGTCTTATTCTGGCGAAATCTATTAGGGATAATTCACCCGACTTATTTGCAGCGAGTATATAATTGTCATTTTCCAGCTTGGAAAAGACACTCAATTTTTGATTCTTGTCCCGGTTAATTTCATTTAACTCAATCACCGCCAAGGGTGTCGTTGCGGCTAGGCTATCGTAAGTAGCATTAAAGCCAGTCGGGATAAATTCATTGGCCTCAAAAAATTCATACCTGCTCAGATAAGTCATCAAGGCTAAAGTGTCCATTGAAGCAACTTGATCTATCTTGAAAAATTCTTCTTCAAAACAGATGTTGACATCATTATTTGAATTAGCTGGATAACGGACTATCAAATTCTGCAATGATCTCCAAGTGGTATTGAAAAGTGTTCGTTCTCTCCATTGCATTTCTGTGAGTTCAAATATCCCGGAGATGTAATTTCTGTATCCCGGAATCTCAACCACATAAGGTTGGTCATCGGCTTCACTCATAAAGTAGGACTGCGTATGGGCTGCATTCCCACCTGCATAAAATTCAAAGGTCCTTTCTTCGTGTTCTATTGTGATTTTTGTTGCTGCCCTGAGCTGCCCTGCAATTTCTTCCTGCTGAATTTTAGATACGGGTCGACGGACATTAATCTGATTCAATACCGCTAAAAGGACATTCTTTAGATTTCTATTGATGCCATAATTATCGTTAATTCGCCAACTTCCACCGTCAGATCTTTTAATATCAACTAACCGTTTACCCTCAATTTTTATGGATTGTATTCGGGCCGTATCGGCTACACTAAATAAATCAACTCTGAAATTTGACCTGCTTTTTATTCCGGAGGTCAAGCTCAATGTTAAACTAATGATTATCAGGCCAATGAAAAGAGCAAGTAGTTTATAATTCTTATGCATTGCAAGTTGACAGTTTCCAGTTTAGCAGCCCACTGTATACCGACCATTCTATACGGGGTGGCCTCAGTAATTGTTGACTGATAACTTTACTAAAAGTCCGCATATTTTCTTTTTCTTAAATAATACTTCATATATCCAAACATGATCAGGACCACCAGCGGAAGTAATAAGTTGAAAGTTTGCCACCATGACCGCTCCTCCTCTATTTTGATTTTATCTAATGGGCGAATCTCGATTTCCTTATTTCTTGCCGCAATTATACCATTGTCATCCAGAAGGTATTCCAGTGAGTTCATTACAAAATCCTTATTGGCATAAGTAACCTGCCTGAATTGGTCAAATCCGAGGTCTAAAGGTTGGTCAGTCTGAATATTGATCTCATTTCTTACCAAATCACCGTCCGCACATATGATCACTTTTGTGGCCTCGCCAGATTCCCTAAATATATCCTGAGTGGCTCCTTTAGGAAGCAGTCGATTTCTATAAAGTGAAGGAAACTCGCCTTCCAGCAGGTATGCGATTGCTTGGGGGCCAGCTGTAAACAATTCGGGATCCAATTGTTCTTGTAAATCATTAAACGCTACCCGCACAGGAGAACTTATAACTCTGCTGTATTGAGAAGTATAAACCAGGGGGGTTTTGGTTATTCCCACCGCTTTTACCGTGTCAATAGTTGATACAAACTTGGCATAAACCGCATCCATGTTTCTAACTATTGGATGCTCTCCAAATTGGTTGGCGACAGGGAAGAACGGCCATGGTAATAAAGATATTTGAGGCTGATCTCCGACGTTGCCAGCTATTACCGGGTATTGTCCACTATTCAGGTCTTGAATAAGGTTGGCATTAATCCTGGTTCCATATTTAAACAATAAATCACCCAAATTGATCTCGTTCGGAACAGCAATCGTACCCTCTCCACCCGCACTGTCCATGTTGACACTCAAGGCATCTACGAAAAACATCGCTTTTCCACCACCCATTACATATTGATCCAGATTGTACTTCTCCAACTCACTGAATGGAGTGCCGGGTTTGATAATCATGAGCGCATCGTAATCCTGCAAATCTCGATCCTTGCGAGTTAGATTGACATTAAGAACATCGTATTTCTCTAAGAGTGCATCGGTTAAACCAGCCAGCTCAAGTGAATCAATTTCATTATGGCCTTTTACAAGTCCTATTAACTTTCTTTCCGTTTGGGCTAATGTCCTAATAGCATTGGCCAGCTCATATTCCACACCTTCAATCGACTGGTTTAAGATTTTCTCAGGAGAAGCTCCTTTATTCCCTTTTAACAACAGTACGCCTCTCTCTTCTCCAAAACAGGAAACAATAGCCCCCGGGAATATTAGTTTTTGGGTTCTCTTCCCTCTCTCGTTAGCAAAAACATTTGTGGGTTGAATCCCTCGATTGGCCAGATACTGCATGAACTCGTTGCGACTTTGTTGAGATCTTGCCTGCTCCGGATTCACAAATTGGTATTGAATGTTGCCACCGGCATGAACTTTAAATTCGTCCAAAGTTTCCTGGATTGCCCTTTGTAGTCTTTTAAATCCGGATGGCAATTCGCCATCTAAATAAATATCCACATACACTACATCGTCTAGATTGCTAACCAGGTACTTGGTTGCTGGAGAAATAGAATATCTTTTTTCCCCGGTAAGATCAACACGCACAGGAAAACGAGAAGCCAATTGATTCATAACTGTAATCCCGACCAATCCAATCAAGAATACTAAGATGTATTCGAATTGTTTCGATTTCAACCCTACCATTTCCGACTCTCCATTTTAAGTTTAGTCAATAGAATCATCAATCCGGCAACTCCTGTAAAATAAATGATATCCCGGCTATCAATGAGCCCTCTACTCATGGCATCATAGTGATAAAGGATGCCCAATTGAGCAATTTGAAGGGCCAGATCTCCCCAAACATCAATACCGGAAATGCTATCAAAACCGGAAAAAACAATGAAACAGAGAAAACAAGCAACAGTGAAAGATATTATTTGATTATCGCTTAAAGACGACGAGAAGATACCAATCGAGGTGAATACTCCACCTAGTAGAATCAATCCAGTATAGCTGCCTGCTATTCCGGCACTATCTAGGTTACCGGATGGGTTTCCCAGTTGATGAATGGAGTAGTAATAGATCAACGTGGGTAGAATTGAAAAGATTACCAGGAAAAAACCAGCGAAGTATTTAGCTAGTATTACTTGCAGATCGGTAAGTGGTCTGGTCAATAACAATTCCATTGTACCGGACTTTTGTTCTTCGGCCAGCATTCTCATAGTGATAGCAGGAATGAGAAACATGAAAACATAAGGCCCCAAAGAGAACAATGTAATCATGTCTGCATAGCCATAGTCCAAAACGTTGGTATTGGGAAATACCCACATTAACAGACCCATTCCCGTCAGGAAAACTGCAATCACAATGTAGGCAATCAATGAATCAAGAAAACCATTGATTTCCTTTAAGAACAGCGTGATCATACTTTCACCTCCTTTTGAGTCAATTGCTTGAAAACTTCTTCCAGGGAGCTATCAACTTGCTGCAGACCGGCTAATGGCCAATTATGTTTGGCAGCCAGCGCAAATATTTGAGCACTTATGTCTGCTTTGATATCTGTCCTCACTTCGTAAATTCCATCACCAATAACAGTAATTCCTTGTATTCCCTTCAGCTTATTTAATGACCCTGTATCAATGGCTTGCTTGAATTCTAATCTGACCAACTCATAATCGTTTGTGGCCTTCAAATCAGAGACTTTACTATCTGCTACAATTTCACCCTGATGGATGATCACAGCTCTTTCACAGAGCACCCGAACTTCTTGCATAATGTGAGTTGAAAATATAACCGTCTTCTCTTTACTCATCTCCTTTATCAGGTTTCTGATTTCTACTATCTGATTCGGGTCAAGCCCGGTAGTTGGTTCATCAAGAATCAGTACCTCCGGATCATGAACCAAGGACTGAGCCAGTCCTACTCGTTGACGGTATCCTTTGGAAAGTGCACCTATCTGCTTATTCTGTTCTTGTGTTAGGCCGCAGAGGTCTACCATTTCTTTCACGCGATTCTTCAATTGAGAGCCCCTCATTTTGTGTAGACCTCCAATGAATGCCAGGTATTCGTGAACATACATCTCTAAGTAAAGAGGGTTGTGTTCTGGCAGGTAACCGACCTTTTCTCTTACCTCAACTGGATTTTCAACTACATTCAGATTAGACACATAAACTTCACCGTCTGTCGGTGGTAGATAACAAGTAGCAATTTTCATTGTAGTTGATTTGCCGGCTCCATTAGGCCCGAGAAAACCAACTATTTCCCCTCTGTCAGCAGAAAATGAGATTCCATCAACTGCTTTTTGCGTTCCGAAGGTTTTGGTAAGGTTTTGGACTTTTACTGACATTAACTCTTTAAACGATAAATAGTATTAATCTTTATTTGATAATATTAATTCGTCCACTTCTATCTTTAATTCCGGAAAATCTTTAATTATGATACCCCAAATGATCACATGATCGACGCTATCGTAAGCATGAATGACCCAATTTCTCAAATCAACAATACGCCTGGCGTTTTGCAATGGCAAATTAGGGTCTGATTCAGTATCCTGTTACTGGCTTCACCAATAATTTCAAATTTTCTCCCTACAGTTCTTCTCAATAATTTATCTTCTTGATAGACTTTGAAATCCCGTTGTTCCTCTAAGTATTTAAATATTGAATTGACAGACTCTTGAGTATCAAATAAATATTTCCTGAGGTCTTTATTCATTCCTCAAAGAGCAATTGTTTCTGAACATCAACACTTTTAATGAAATAAGTATTATGTAGGGATTTGTCGGTGAGCATATCAACCTTTTTATCTGAAATTTTTTCAAAAATGTCGTGAAGTTCAAAGTAACTATCGGCATAATTTTCCGGTTTCAAATCTTTAAATGATATTATCTTTAAATGATATTAATAAATCAGCATCACTATTTGCTGTAAAATTATTAGTCACTGATGAACCAAAGGCATATAAATTCCTTACGTTGTACTTTCTGCAATACGCTTTAGTCTCATCAAGATTATCAAGTAAAATTGAATTCATCAATACAAAGCTCAATAAATCACTAATTAACTCATTACCCTTTCGGTTTCAATGGTCTGACTTCTATATCGGTGTGATGATAATTGGTGCTTGATTCCAATACGTGGACCACGGTAGAAGCAATATCTTCTGGCATCATTTTATTACTGCTGGCTCCAAACGCTTCAATGTTGTCGAAGAAATTAGTCTCTACTGACCCGGGATAAATACAAGTCACTTTAATGCCAAAATCACGAAGTTCCATGAACAATGAATGAGACAGCCCGGTTACAGCGTGTTTAGTAGCTGTGTAACCAACCATGTTTTTAACCGGGTTAAGTCCTGCAATGGAACCAATATTGACGATATGCCCCTCGTTTTTAGATTTCATATTACCCACCATCTGTTGAGTACAATGAAAAATGCCATGAACATTGACATTAAACATACCCATCCAATCTTCAGTTTTGATTTCATTAAATGGACCATAAACACCATATCCAGCATTGTTGATCAGGATTCTAATGTCACTACCAAGGGCCGCTTTGGTTTTTTCATAACTTGTTTTCACCGATTGTTCATCCGCCACATCAGTTTCAAAAAAGTGAAAATTGGGGTCATCCAATCCATTTGGAGCAGATCTACTCCAACCCGCAACCCTGACACCATTTTTAAGTAATGATCTAGCAATGGACAGCCCGATCCCTTTACTTACGCCGGTAACAACGGCCACTTTATCTTTTAAATTCATCTAGTTTTGATTGGTTATAAGTTCCTTAATGATTTTCGTCATATTCGGCTCCGCTTTTATTGCAGCTGCTATTATCTCTTCAACCACGACTTTCTTAATCTGCCCCGGAAAGCAAAGATCGGTAATTACTGATATAGCAAAGCACGGCAAGTCCATGTGCCTGGCTACTATATTTTCTGGCACTGTAGACATTCCAACAGCATCTGCACCAATGATCCCGAGGTACTTGTACTCAGCCCTGGTTTCCAAGTTTGGGCCAGTTACCGCAGCGTATACGCCTTGATGCACCGTCAGGTTATTTTCTTTGGCAATTTGAAGTGCTTGAGCTATCAATTGTTGATCGTAGGGCTCGCTCATATCAGGAAATCGACCGCCCAATTGGTCAATGTTTTTTCCTGTCAATGGATTCTCTGGCATCAAATTAATGTGGTCATCAATGATCATAAGATCAGAAATATTGTAGTCCTCATTGAGTGCTCCGGCTGCATTGGATACAAAGAGCTTCTCAATCCCCAAAAGTTTGAGCACCCTCACCGGAAAGGTGATCTCTTTCATGGAATAACCTTCATAATAATGAAAGCGACCTTGCATGACCACTACATTTTTACCCTCCAATAAGCCAAAGATTAGCTTTCCAGGGTGGAATTCAATAGTTGATAACGGAAAATGGGGGATATCTTCATAATTGATTACTTCTTCAACTTCAATCTCATTTACAAGGGCTCCTAAACCTGTCCCAAGGATAATACCATACTTCGGATTGGGGACACCCTTGTTTTTAATGAAATTAACGGCTTCTTGAATTTTCTCTATCCTAATCAATTTTCATTCGGGCTTTGTTGGTAATCGGCTAAATTCGGATCAAAATTAACTGCATGTCACAAAGAGAACTAATCCCTTTAAAAGAACGGCCACCCGATCCCGTTTTGTTGATTTTTTTTCTACATCAATGTAGTCTTTATTACATACATGTTTGACATGGAACAGTTAGTAATTGCCGATCCTGATAATTTTAAGTACCCCTGGTGGCCACCAAAATTTATGGTCGATCTAGTTCACTGGTGGGGTTTTACATTTGATCCCGCCATCTGCCAATGCTTCGTGGATTATCTTTCCCTTAATATTTATTCTCAGAATGAGAAATCTTTTTGGTCATCAGTGAGCTCAATCTACTAAACGTACTATGAACAGGGGAGACTTCATCCATACTCATACCACAAAAATAACTGAACGACAGGCTGTCATTAATCCTGTCTTCTACTTCATTATCATTTAACCTGTACCAGGTTTGCAGAAGACAGGCTTTGAATAGCAATAAGCCGTCGTCAGCCGACTTGCCTGTTGCACTCTTGCCTTTGGTGTAGTATTGGCTAATAACCCCATCTATTGTAGTCCAATCTAACAGTGCATTGAGAACGGTCTTATACGATCTTTTATTAGAGACCATTTGGTTTAGCCGGGCATTGAAGTGCATTGCCCAGGGAGCGGGAATTGCAAAGCAACGGAGCAACTTGGGTCAGCTTTAGCGGAATGGCACTTCAACGTCCAAATAAAATAAGTGCGCTCATACTGTGCTAGAAATACAAATCTTCCGATCTGGTACTTTATTTTCTACGAAGGGAAGTAAGCGCATTCGTTTTATTGTTTGTTAGTGAAAGTTATTCACAATTTTCAGCATTTTGCATGTCAATAGAAGTGAAACTATATGAAAATTGAACACTATTGATGCCTTTAACTACTGATGTAACTGATGAAGTATAGCCATCTATGTTTTGGGTAGTAGGGCCTTCTCCGCTTTCAAAAAGCACACATTGATTATTATCAAATTCAATTAGCACATCACCCCTGCCTTGAAACCCTTCGAAAATTCCAGTACAACACGTTTCAAGATCAAGCTCCTTTGAAGTATCATACTCAGCCTCAATATCCATCTCATAGGTTCCCATAGGGTCGATCTCAAATACTGGAATTTTTTGACCATTTTTATGATATTGAAAGTACTTAATGCCACTATCTGTTTCATTGAAGTAGACAACTTTTACATTAATTGGGCCATTATGTGCATCTTGAATTTCACATGATATTAATGCAGATAATGTGATTAAACTAATTCCAGTGAGCAAATAGCGCATCCAAGTTATTTTCTGTTGCATTGTTGTATCTGTTTTTAATATTGTCTCTCCAACTATTCCAGGATTCTCGTCCTTTTAACGCATCTTCTATTTGACGAATTGAGTAACCGCTAACTTGATCTGAGTAGCTTTTTGTAGAACTAACCCAAGGATTAGAATCTGTGAAATAATTTCGAGATGCTGTGGTCTTAGAACCATCAATCATGTCTTGAACTACTCCTGCTTGTATTTTGAGGATTCCAAATCTTGGTTTGGGCTAAAATCCCCAAGACTCTTCTCCAAGCTGCGTGACTTCCATTGCTATCATTATTTTGTTCATTAATTGCTGCAATTTTTAATTGTGGTCTCCAGAAACTATTTAGAGGGGGTCGTCTTAATCCTGAAATATTTCTGTAGTAATAATGATGAGATGCTCGAAAAATTGTAGCGTAGAATTCTTGAGTACCATTTCTGATATCCACATTCCAATCACCTCTTCTTTTTGGCCCATCTAATTTGGCTTGACCAATATTGCCACTTCTGATGCTAAAATGATTCCTTTCCCATTTTAAACTATAATTAGCATCTCTTCTGAATCTCCCACCACAAGAGTAGCGACCTTGTGTGTCGGCAAATCCTTTATGCGTAGTAAACCATCTTCTTGCACGAACTTCAATTCCTTCAACACCTACAAAGCGATTCAGATTATCGTCCCATACCCTGATAGTTCCAGATGGTCTCCATTTGCTTCTTCTAGCATTGGAATAACCACCGACACTAACATCTTCTTTTACCAAATTCCCAGTTAACACAAGAGACTTATCCACAAGAGCATCTATAAATTCTGATGATGCAATTCTTCCTTCTGCATTGTCCTCATCGTATTCATCGCTATCCTCATCAGGGATGAAGAGCTCTGCTAAAAGTTCATAATCGACTCCTACTGGAAGCTCCTTTTCCACCTCAACCGCACAGTACTGACAGGTTGGCTGGTCAACTGGAATATCTGGATCATGATAAAAATCACCTTCTTCTTCTATTTCATAATCCAGTGGGTAATCATAAAGGATGAGAGTTGAGTCTCTTTTTAAAGCTGATAACTCATCTTCGTCTTTTGGCTTGAACCTGATATAGAGATGAGTGGTAGTGATTTCTGGTTCTTCTCCATTCGTTCGACCATTAGGGTTAGAAGCATTAAGGCTTTCCAGAGCTTTCTTCATGTTTTCAACTGAGTAAGGATTTTCCAGCTGTTCACCCAGTTTGGTCATTCCTTCCGTATCATTTTCAGTAAGAAAGGTTTGCTTCTTCTGCAGGAGATATGATCTCATTTTCATTTTGACAGGAATAAATCAACATTCCAATCAGGGTTATAATTAGCAACCGATAGCTGTTTTTCATTTGTTTTTCACTTTACTTTTTGGTTAAACATTTTCACTAATGACCTGCTAAACGCAGTTACGTTTTGCATTTAAAATTTATGTAACAAAGTTACGGATAAATTTTAAAGACAAGTAGAACGTGACCAAATTGTTGTTTAGCTTCTGTTGAAGCGTCTTTTCCCTCCGTGGACAGCTAAAGCCGTAAAGTATGATACGATCTTTTATCAGAGACCATTTGGTTTAGCCGGGCATTGAAGTGCATTGCCCAGGGAGCGGGAATTGCAAAGCAACGGAGCAACTTGAGTCGGCTTTAGCTGAATGGCACTTCAACGGTGAGTATAAGCCCCGTTTTAATGGGGCTTATACATTGTTAGCAAAAGTGCTATTGTTGTATCTCAAATTCCCACTCTTTTATTTTTTGATCTTTAGTGTCAACTGACTTTATAAGTTCATAATTTTCCTCACAAAGAGGATTTGTTGTTAAATCACAATTAGCGTTAATATAAGTAATCGTTTTAGATACTGATTCTAGTCTAACTGAATCATAAGGAGTAATACTACCAAAAGGAGGAGTGCTAATCTGACCAGTAGTACCAGTTAAAGACGACTCATACAATAAAACATTTTCATTCTCTGCAATAACAGACTCATGAGCTTTATTAGAAGGTAGCGTTGTGTTACCAAACCAAGTAAGTTTTACAGGTTCATTTGTGGTATTCATCATATAATACCTGGTATAACCTGTTGGTCCACAATCATTACAATCAGTATCGCAAGAATTCGCCATTAATGCAATACTGCACAGTATGCCTATTAGTTTTTTCATCTTGATAGATTTATATATTGTTCAAAAAGTTCGTCAAGAAAACCCCTGGTAGGATTATTAGGATACCTATTCCTTAAATTATCTCTTAGGTTTTGAATATTACTACTATTACTTACGACAGCTTCAATTTGTGCAATTGTGTAGCCTGAGACTCTGTCAAAGGGGCGCGTATTACCTGTTACACCTTGATTGGTGTTGTCCATAAGATCAATTATCAGCGGAGTGTACTGGTTATCCCCAGCTGGAGATGGAGAAGTCATCCAGTCAAAGTCTACATTAGCCCACCAATTATGATTGGGGTATCTTAATCTGGTTAATGACCAAGCTACTCCTATTGCCCAGCTTTCCTGGAGTTTGTCCTCAGTTCTGCCATTGTCCCAATCTCCTTTTCTGAATTCCCAATGAGAAGCATGTGCAAGCTCATGTAATGTTGTGTTATAAAGCCTCTCTGACCCCACTATATTGTTGTTTTCACGTCTATACATTCTAACTTGGTTTCTTATTCCTAAGTACCTTCTATCGTCATTGTGGCTTGCTCTCCCGCCTTTGTCAAAACCACCTATTTTCATTTGCGGCTTCCAAAAACTATTGAGTGGAGGACGGCTTAATCCTAGAATATTACCATAATAGTAATGGTGAGCTCCTAAGTGAATGAATGCATAAAACTGCTGAATGTCATTGTCTTGAATATCAACGTTCCAGTCTCCTCTTCTCTTTGGACCATCCATTTTTGCTTGACCAATTGAGCCTGAGCGAATACTGTAATGATTCCTTTCCCATTTTAAACTGTAATTAGCATCTCTTCTGAATCTCCCACCACAAGAGTAGCGACCTTGTGTGTCGGCAAATCCTTTATGCGTAGTAAACCATCTTCTTGCACGAACTTCAATTCCTTCAACACCTACAAAGCGATTCAGATTATCGTCCCATACCCTGATAGTTCCAGATGGTCTCCATTTGCTTCTTCTAGCATGGGAATAACCACCGACACTAACATCTTCTTTTACCAAATTCCCAGTTAACACAAGAGACTTATCCACAAGAGCATCTATAAATTCTGATGATGCAATTCTTCCTTCTGCATTGTCCTCATCGTATTCATCACTATCCTCATCAGGGATGAAGAGCTCTGCTAAAAGTTCATAATCGACTCCTACTGGAAGCTCCTTTTCCACCTCAACCGCACAGTACTGACAGGTTGGCTGGTCAACTGGAATATCTGGATCATGATAAAAGTCACCAGTTTCTTCTATCTCATAATCCAGAGGGTAATCGTACAGCACGAATGTTGAATCGTTTTTTTAAGATTGCCAGTTCATTTTCATCTTTTGGTTTAAATCGAATATAAAGATGAGTAGTGGTGATCTCTATATTCTTCTTCGCTAGTTCGTCCGGATTAGTAGCTCTTATAAGGCTTTCCAGAGCCTTTTTCATGTTTGAAACAGAGTAGGGGTTCTCAAGCTGTTCACCCAGTTTGGTCATTCCTTCCGTATCATTTTCAGTAAGAAAGGTTTGCTTCTTCTGCAGGAGATATGATCTCATTTTCATTTTGACAGGAATAAATCAACATTCCAATCAGGGTTATAATTAGCAACCGATAGCTGTTTTTCATTTGTTTTTCACTTTACTTTTTGGTTAAACATTTTCACTAATGACCTGCTAAACGCAGTTACGTTTTGCATTTAAAATTTATGTAACAAAGTTACGGATAAATTTTAAAGACAAGTAGAACGTGACCAAATTGTTGTTTAGCTTCTGTTGAAGCGTCTTTTCCCTCCGTGGACAGCTAAAGCCGTAAAGTATGATACGATCTTTTATCAGAGACCATTTGGTTTAGCAGGGCATTGAAGTGCATTGCCCAGGGAGCGGGAATTGCAAAGCAACGGAGCAACTTGAGTCGGCTTTAGCTGAATGGCACTTCAACGTCCAAATAAAATAAGTGCGCTCATACTGTGCTAGAAATACAAATCTTCCGATCTGGTACTTTATTTTCTACGAAGGGAAGTAAGCGCATTCGTTTTATTGTTTGTTAGTGAAAGTTATTCACAATTTTCAGCATTTTGCATGTCAATAGAAGTGAAACTATATGAAAATTGAACACTATTGATGCCTTTAACTACTGATGTAACTGATGAAGTATAGCCATCTATGTTTTGGGTAGTAGGGCCTTCTCCGCTTTCAAAAAGCACACATTGATTATTATCAAATTCAATTAGCACATCACCCCTGCCTTGAAACCCTTCGAAAATTCCAGTACAACACGTTTCAAGATCAAGCTCCTTTGAAGTATCATACTCAGCCTCAATATCCATCTCATAGGTTCCCATAGGGTCGATCTCAAATACTGGAATTTTTTGACCATTTTTATGATATTGAAAGTACTTAATGCCACTATCTGTTTCATTGAAGTAGACAACTTTTACATTAATTGGGCCATTATGTGCATCTTGAATTTCACATGATATTAATGCAGATAATGTGATTAAACTAATTCCAGTGAGCAAATAGCGCATCCAAGTTATTTTCTGTTGCATTGTTGTATCTGTTTTTAATATTGTCTCTCCAACTATTCCAGGATTCTCGTCCTTTTAACGCATCTTCTATTTGACGAATTGAGTAACCGCTAACTTGATCTGAGTAGCTTTTTGTAGAACTAACCCAAGGATTAGAATCTGTGAAATAATTTCGAGATGCTGTGGTCTTAGAACCATCAATCATGTCTTGAACTACTCCTGCTTGTATTTTGAGGATTCCAAATCTTGGTTTGGGCTAAAATCCCCAAGACTCTTCTCCAAGCTGCGTGACTTCCATTGCTATCATTATTTTGTTCATTAATTGCTGCAATTTTTAATTGTGGTCTCCAGAAACTATTTAGAGGGGGTCGTCTTAATCCTGAAATATTTCTGTAGTAATAATGATGAGATGCTCGAAAAATTGTAGCGTAGAATTCTTGAGTACCATTTCTGATATCCACATTCCAATCACCTCTTCTTTTTGGCCCATCTAATTTGGCTTGACCAATATTGCCACTTCTGATGCTAAAATGATTCCTTTCCCATTTTAAACTGTAATTGGCATCTCTTCTGAATCTCCCACCACAAGAGTAGCGACCTTGTGTGTCGGCAAATCCTTTATGCGTAGTAAACCATCTTCTTGCACGAACTTCAATTCCTTCAACACCTACAAAGCGATTCAGATTATCGTCCCATACCCTGATAGTTCCAGATGGTCTCCATTTGCTTCTTCTAGCATGGGAATAACCACCGACACTAACATCTTCTTTTACCCAATTCCCAGTTAACACAAGAGACTTATCCACAAGAGCATCTATAAATTCTGATGATGCAATTCTTCCTTCTGCATTGTCCTCATCGTATTCATCGCTATCCTCATCAGGGATGAAGAGCTCTGCTAAAAGTTCATAATCGACTCCTACTGGAAGCTCCTTTTCCACCTCAACCGCACAGTACTGACAGGTTGGCTGGTCAACTGGAATATCTGGATCATGATAAAAATCACCTTCTTCTTCTATCTCATAATCCAGAGGGTAATCATAAAGGATGAGAGTTGAGTCTCTTTTTAAAGCCGATAACTCATCTTCGTCTTTTGGCTTGAACCTGATATAGAGATGAGTGGTAGTGATTTCTGGTTCTTCTCCATTCGTTCGACCATTAGGGTTAGAAGCATTAAGGCTTTCCAGAGCTTTCTTCATGTTTTCAACTGAGTAAGGATTTTCCAGCTGTTTGCCTAGTTTGGTCATTCCTTCCCTGTCTGATTCACTAAGAAAGTTCTGCTCTTCGATTTGAGGACTTAATTCCTCTTCTTGTTGGCAAGACCATGTAATTCCTAGAATTAAAGTTGCCATCATATAAAGTTGCCATCATAACTAAGCGTAAGTGTTTGCTGGGTCTTTTCATTTCTTTTTGTTTAAGTTGAACATCGTTTTAGCATTTTCACTAACAATTGGCTAAAGGAACATTATGTCCCTTATTTCTTTTATAGCCGAATGAATCTAATAGATTTTTTATAGCATTCATAGATGTATTGGCAATATGTGTGTAAATCTCAGTAGTCTTGCTGGAACTGTGCCCTGGTAATATTTGAATTTCTTGCCTTTGTTGGTGCCATCACCATAGTCGTTAACTTAAGGGTGCAGATGGTTTTCTTTTTAAAGTGAGCATACCCTTCTCGGGTAGATTTTGTTAGTTTTCTCCCCATTTTTGGTACTTTAAATAGCGGGTTATTTTTCTTTGATTTTGCCCCCGCAATGACATTACTAATATCATCAAACTAAGGGAGAAACACACTTCAAATTAGCAGGAAAATCTTTATTCAGAAGTATGCTGATGAACTTAAGTATAGCATTGAGAATACTCTGTCAAAAGAAAAAATAGATCAACTAGCCAAGGAAACAGGGTTTGTAAAGCGAAAACGAAAACTGGTTGCTTCTGATCTGTTGAATACTCTTATGTTTTCAACTTGTAATCAAGCTCAAACTAGTCTGGAAGATATTGCAGCAGATTTGCATTTAAACTTTGCCATTGATATCAGTAAAGAAGCCGTGCACAAACGATTTACTCAACAAGGAGTTACGTTTTTGCAAGAACTGATTAAAGAACAATTATCTAGTCAATTTACTTCATCAGCCAAACTATCAACAGCTAGTCATTTTACGTGCATAAAGATTAAGGATTCAACTAGATTATCATTACCAGATGATTACAATGGAGATTATCCAGGTTTTGGAAACTTCAGCAAGACCAATGGATTAATGCAAATCCAGTACGAATATGATCTATTAAGTGGCCAATGGAAGGACTTGATGTTAACTAATCGAAGTAGAAATGATCAAAAAGATTCGAATGAAACAATAGAATCAATTACCGAGGGAGGGTTGCACATTCGTGACTTAGGCTACATTACTCCTACCTATCTGAAAGCAATCATAGATAAGTCCGCTTACTTCTTAAACCGGCTACCACCTCAAGCAAATATTTATACCTCAGAAAATAAAGAAGTGTCTTGGAAAGAAATTGATAGAAGATTTAATCGATTAGGTATAAGTACTTCTGCACTAGATGTATTTATCTATGAAAAACATAAAATTCCCTGTAGGTTAGTTGTCGAGCGACTTAATGACCGAGAATATGAAAAAAGACTTAAGAAAGCTCGTCAATCAGCAAAAAGCAGGAAAGTGAATATCTCTGAGGTTCACAAGATCAGATGCCGTTACAATACCTTCATTACAAATGTTGAACAACAATATTTACCTGTAGAGAACATAAGAAAAGCCTATTATTTAAGATGGCAAATCGAGTTGGTCTTTAAATCCTGGAAGTCATTTTTTGAAATTGACCAAGTAAAGAAAGTAAGAAAGGAGCGTTTTGAGTGTCAACTGTTAACTCAGTTGCTCTGGATATTAGTTAATTGGAAACTATTCATGACTTGTAACAAATACATCCAAACATATCAACCTGACCAAGGGCTTAGTGTTTTGAAATTTTTCAAAAGATGTAGAAGTCTTTCTCCAACTCTAAGAAAAGTCCTTATAGATCCTAAATCAATGAACTTATGGATTGAAAATGTGTTCTTACCCGCTATTTATAATACGGCATGTCAAGCTCCTAAAGGTAAAATCACTCATTATCAAGTAATTCAACAATGCTTAAGTTAACGACTATGGTGTTCTCACCAGCAAACTACCAGGAGACATCAAACGAATAGGATAAGATCGTTGCAAGGCATTCTGAAATATTACACATTATGTATTATATTTACGTATGCAAAAACAATCCATTCTTAGCCTGGCAGGCAGCATTTGTGAGCTACGAACCCGCAAAATAAAAAAGACTTTTTTCACTCAGATAAATACTGCTTTGGACCGGGGATCGATTGAATCAGTCATCTCTGCCTTTTATCAAAAGGGCAGGAGTGCGACAGGTAAACCCGGTGATGATGGGCTGTTGCCATTTAAGAGGTGTTTACTTCAAACAGGGTACGGACTGAGCGATTATGAAGTAGAAGATCGTGTCAATGATCGTATTTCTTTTGGCTATTTCTGTGGATTAACAACAGATCAGGCAGCTCCGGATCATAGTACTTTAAGCCGCTTTCGTAGTGCCATGTCTAAATCAGGTGGTTTTGAGCTACTTTTGAAGGAGATCAATTCGCAGTTGAGCAGGCATAAAATCATCGTTAAAACAGGAGTCATAGTCGATGCCGGTGTGATAGAAACTCCTTTGAGGCCTAAAGGAAAAAGCCCCTGACCCATTGGGAGAAGCGTTTCAATAAATTGGCAGGTAAGACACGTTTTAAAGCAGCACACACATTTGGGGGCATCAGACTTTGGTTCGCCGGAGGAGTAGCAGGGTACAGGGGGATAGAGAAGATGCATAATCAGAACATAATGGAAGCACTATCTTACAATTTGTATCGCACCCCTGGGATCATTGCGTCTAATCGTTAAAAATGAAGCCTGTCGCACCCCAAAGAACAGAGAAAACAGAAAAAATACAAGTATACAACTTCAGTCTTTAGCCAAAAATCCAACGCGAATCATCGTTCATGACTTTTGCAATGGTCTTAATGTTTGAGGAAAGCCCACATAAATATTGTGTACCTCTAATTCGTGAGAAAAAAGGCCGGGAAAGTTAAACTCCAATTTTTTACCAATAGCATCTTGATTGCCGGAGTATTTCCTTTTCATCTTCTCAGAAATGAGAAGGACATTGGGTAAGTCAAGGTCTCTGGGCTCGCCTCGTAGCAGTGGATAGGAAAATACCTCGAAGAAATCACTTTCGGTATAATACAAATGAGACTCTCTGAAATAATCCACTTCTCTGCTAAGGATTCCATTAGCGGGATATAGTCTCAAGACCGTTGCAAAAAGTTGCAGAAAGAGCGTAAATTTTAAATTTCACAAGTTCCGGGGTCCGGTTTTTGTGTTTACTTCTCCAGATGGGTCAAAAGGTCTGCATTTTTCTTTCACTGATAGCCTTTGTCTGCTTTCAATGCGATATGTTCGGGTCAATCAGCACGGTCCAAAACTTCTTCCAAATTACTAATCTCGTTCAAATGGGCAGTTGTATTTGTTTTTCCACTTCTTTTGATGCCGCTTCCTTAGAGCGTTCTTCTGGGGAGCGTTCTTCCTCTTCTCTATCTTGGGCGATCTGATATTTTGGCTTCCCTTTGGTGCAGTATTGGCTAATCACCCCATCTATTGTAACCCCATCCCAAAGGGAATTTATTTGAGTGAAAAGGTCTTTTTATCTTTCTGCTACGAAGATCACACACTACTATCGGCCAGGGTCAGGGTAGTGCGCTTATTCATGACACCAGGATAAAAAGCATCTCTTGAATATCCACCTCACTGGCAGGCTAAAAAACACCAATACAGTGCAACAGTCTTATTTTAAATATTTGAATCAATCTACATACAAAGATTAAATCTGGTCCAATAGAGATGTACAATCCGGCCATTTCAGACAAAAACGGGATGCAAAATGTTTTTTTCGCTAAATCCACCAATGCAAAATTTCATTCATAAAACTCTGATTAACAATTATATATGCCATATTCATTTCAAATGTATCTGTAGAACATCAATATCACAGCGATTTATTCGCTAAATTTGCACTTCTGATTTTTAAGAGACTATGACCACTTCCCTGGCTCCGTACACACCTATAAATCATATTAGAATGGTGACAGCTGCTTCACTATTTGATGGTCACGATGTAGCGATTAATGTGATGAGGCGCATTATTCAGGGGACAGGAGTTGAAGTTATTCATCTTGGTCACAACCGGTCAGTTCATGAAATTGTTAATTGCGCCATACAGGAAGATGCTAATGCAATTGCATTAACTTCTTATCAAGGAGGACATGTAGAATATCTAAAATACATGTTTGATCTACTCAAAGAGAAAAACTCAGAACACATTAAAATATTTGCCGGTGGTGGAGGTACTATCCTGCCTCAAGAAATAAAGCAATTACACGATTACGGTATCACTAAAATTTACTCACCAGACGATGGCCGGGCAATGGGGCTCCAAGGAATGATCAATGATCTTGTCCAGCAGAGTGATTACGCCATTGGCAATTCTGTAAATGGGGAAGTAGATCAAATTTTCAAAAAGGATCAAAAGGCAATAGCTCGGTTAATATCGGCAGCTGAAAACTTTCCGGACAATGCTCAAAATGCCCTTGACATGTTGAGGGCAAAAGTGAAAGAATCCAATACACCAATCTTGGGTATTACCGGAACCGGTGGATCAGGCAAGTCTTCTTTGGTGGATGAATTAGTTAGGCGGTTCATTGCAGACTTGGGTGATAAATCGATTGGCATAGTTTCTGTTGATCCGTCAAAAAGAAAAACCGGAGGGGCGTTATTAGGTGATCGCATTAGGATGAACTCAATCCACCATCCTAAAGTGTACATGCGTTCATTGGCGACCCGACAATCGAACCTGGCCTTGTCCAAATATGTTCAGGATGCCGTGGACATTTTAAAAGCCGCAAATTATGACCTGATTATCCTTGAAACATCGGGTATCGGGCAATCCGATACAGAGATTATAGAGCATTCCGGTATATCGCTATACGTTATGACTCCTGAATTTGGTGCTGCAACACAACTCGAAAAGATCGATATGCTGGATTTTGCGGATATAGTAGCGATAAACAAGTTTGATAAAAGAGGCTCTTTGGATGCATTGAGGGATGTAAAAAAGCAATTCAAGCGCAATCACAACCTATTTGAAGCCAAAGATGAAAACATTCCAGTCTATGGCACTATTGCCTCACAGTTTAATGATCCGGGCACCAATAAGTTGTACAAGGCCTTGGTGGAAAAAATTACCGAGAAAACAGGTATCGATCTGAAATCAACAATTGAGGCCACGGACGAGATGTCCGAGAAGATCTTTATCATTCCTCCAAAACGTACTCGATACTTGTCAGAAATCTCGGAGACCGTCAGAGAGTATGACAATTGGTCTGACCAACAGGCACAAACAGCTCAACAACTTTATAGCATTCAAAATACCATTGAGACACTCAATCAATCTGGTAAGAAAGAGGTCTCAAAACAATTAGAAGACACATACAAAGGCATAGAACTGAACTTTGACCCCCGCAATAGGCAATTGATTGAAGATTGGCCGGGAAAAGTTCAGAGCTACAAGGACGCGCTCTTCACTTACCAGGTTCGTGGCAAGGACATCAAACTCGATACGCATTCAGAATCCCTTTCACATACTGAGATTCCGAAAGTAAGCTTACCACGATTTGAAGCATGGGGTGATCTTTTGAAATGGATGCTCCAGGAGAACGTGCCGGGTGAGTTTCCTTATACTGCTGGCGTATTTCCCTTTAAACGTCAAAATGAAGACCCTACGCGTATGTTCGCAGGTGAAGGTGGTCCGGAGCGTACCAACAAGCGCTTTCACTATGTATCTGAGGGGCTACCGGCGAAAAGACTATCGACCGCATTTGATTCCGTGACCCTTTACGGCGAAGACCCTGACCATCGGCCGGATATATTTGGTAAGATTGGTAACTCCGGGGTGAGTATTTGCTCCCTGGATGATGCGAAAAAGCTCTATTCCGGCTTTGATCTATCAAATCCAGCTACATCTGTGTCGATGACTATCAATGGACCATCAGCCATAATCTGTGCTTTTTTCATGAATGCGGCCATTGACCAACAGTGTGAACGATACATTCAGGAAAACGGACTTGAAGCAGAAATCGATGAGAAAATAAAAGCGATCTATAAAGGTAAAAAGCGTCCCGAATACAAAGGAAAGCTACCCAATGGTAATGATGGCTTAGGTCTCATGCTTTTAGGAGTAACCGGTGATCAGGTACTCCCTCAGGATATCTATGCGAAAATTAAGGCCGAAACGCTTAGCCAGGTAAGAGGTACAGTACAAGCAGATATTCTAAAAGAAGATCAGGCTCAAAATACCTGCATTTTCTCCACTGAATTCTCCTTGAGAGTAATGGGTGATGTACAACAGTATTTCATTGATCACAATGTGAGAAATTTTTACTCCGTTTCTATTTCAGGTTACCACATTGCCGAGGCCGGTGCTAATCCGGTCACGCAATTAGCCTTGACACTCTCCAATGGGTTTACATTCGTTGAGTACTATGTTTCAAGGGGAATGGACGTCAACAAGTTTGCTCCAAACTTTTCCTTTTTTTTCTCCAACGGGATTGACCCGGAGTATTCGGTAATAGGAAGAGTAGCCCGGCGCATTTGGGCCAAGGCCATGAAATTAAAATACGGAGCTGACGAAAGAGCGCAGAAACTCAAATATCACATCCAGACATCAGGACGGTCACTGCATGCCCAGGAGATTGACTTTAACGACATCAGGACTACCCTTCAGGCACTTTATGCCATCTATGACAATTGTAACTCCCTTCATACCAATGCCTATGATGAAGCCATCACCACGCCTACTGAGGAATCAGTTCGCAGAGCGATGGCCATTCAACTGATCATCAACAAAGAACTTGGATTAGCTAAAAATGAAAATCCACTACAAGGATCATTCATCATTGAACAGTTAACTGACTTGGTAGAAACCGCAGTATTAGATGAATTTGATAGAATAACAGAAAGAGGTGGTGTATTGGGAGCCATGGAAACCATGTACCAGCGCAACAAAATTCAGGAAGAAAGTCTTTATTATGAAACCTTGAAGCACACCGGTGAATTTCCAATTATCGGCGTCAATACTTTCCTGTCATCAAAAGGATCGCCAACAATACTACCCAAGGAAGTGATTAGGTCCACCACTGACGAAAAGGAGGGTCAAATCAGCAATCT
>CBDBIW010000009.1:0-31091 GCA_965206015.1 Cyclobacteriaceae bacterium
ATGGGGCTGTCATGGGGATTATTTCTGGCGGTTAATAATCGAGCGATGGGATATTGGATGAAGATAAGGAGATGAGGTCCTACGCCACATACGGGGGTATGTTTTTTCTGGGCGATTGGATATGGAATTTATGGCCTTCTTATTTATCTTCTTAAGGCAGATGAGTTTTCTTATTTATAATTATGGAGGGGGCGTAATCGGGTGGGAGCGGAAATAGTTTCAGGGGCAAAATTCATAGGAGCCGGGGCGGCCTCCATAGGGGCTGCCGGTAGCGGCGCGGGCATAGGAACGGTTTTCGGTAATTTAATAATAGGTTACGCCAGAAACCCTACTTTAAAGCAACAGCTTTTTACCTATGCTATATTGGGATTCGCCATCTCCGAAGCAATGGGTTTATTTTGTTTAATGATTTCGTTTTTAATTTTATTTGGGCTTTAATAAAGAGATAGTAGCTTAAGGGTAAAGCGTAAGATTGTTAATCTTCGGATATTAGTTCAATTCTAATTTATGTCGTATGATTAAAAGTTATAGAAAAGAGAATCAGGTAGTGGTTCTAATTAATAATTGGTTTATGGATCTTCCGGCCCCCTCGAATTTAAATTATTGATGAAATTTTGGTTCTTTATTGGCGGTTGGGTTTCTTATTCAAATGATTACCGGAATATTTTTAGCCATGCACTATTGTTCAGATATAGAGTTAGCTTTTACATCTGTGGTACATATTACTCGTGATCTGAATTATGGCTTTGTTTTAAGGGATTTTCATGCTAATGGGGCCTCTATGTGTTTTTTATGTGTTTATTTCCATATAGGCCGGGGTCTGTATTATGGTAGTTATACAAAAGGGATAGTTTGAAATGTGGGAGTATTTTTATTTTTCTTAATGATAGTGGCGGCTTTTCTAGGTTATGTATTGCCTTGAGGGCAAATGTCTTTTTGAGCCGCAACAGTAATAACTAATTTATTATCGGCTCTTCCCTGTGTAGGTGAAGATATTGTTAGGTGAGTTTGAGGTGGTTTTAGTGTGTCCAAGGCTACATTAAATAGGTTTTTCAGTTTACATTATTTATTTCCATTTGTCTTAGTGGCCTTAGCTATTATACATTTGATAGCTTTACACGATGAGGGTTCCAATAATCCTCTTGGGATACAATCATCCTCGGATAAGGCTTCCTTTCATTATTATTATGTTTTAAAGGATCTATATGGGGCCGTAATATTGGGGATATTCTTGTGTCTCATCGTCTTTGTTTTTCCTTCTCTATTGGGTGATGTTGATAATTTTCTACAGGCTAATCCTTTAGTGACTCCAGCTCATATAAAACCTGAGTGATATTTTTTATTTGTTTATGCGATATTACGTTCTATTCCAAATAAATTAGGGGGAGTAGTTGCTTTAGTTTTGAGTATCCTTATTTTATTGTTTTTGCCATCTTTCCAGAAAAATAGATTGAAAGGGATACGATTTAGACCTTCAAGTAAGGGACTATTTTGATTTTTCGTAGGTGATTTTGTCTTATTAATTTGAGTAGGAGGCCAACCTGTAGAAGAACCTTATATATGGATAGGACAAATAGGTTCGGTATTTTATTTTATCTATTTTCTAATTGTTACCCCTTTCCTCGGGTATTTGGAAACGAAATTATTTGCCTTAGGATAAACAAGTAGGATTATCACTTTTATTACCATATTAACATAATTTATTGGCTGGAAGTGTCCAAGAGGTGGCGATAAGGATTCTGGGTGAAGTAGGGGATAAGATTTGGGTGGGGGTTTTAGCTTAATTGTGGAGCATAGTCTTTGCAGGACTAAGGTTACAAGTTCAAGTCTTGTCAACTCCAGAAAGGTAAATGTGATTAATTGTATTTGATAATGATATTCCTGAGCCTTGAGAATTAGGCTTTCATGATGCAGGTTGTTTAGCGATGGAGGAAATTATTTTCTTTCATGATGAAATTATGTATTTTGTAGTTTTGATAACTATTTTGGTTTTATGAGGAATAATCCGGGCCTTAATAAGTGGGTATTATCATAAATATTTATTTGAGGGGGTCTTAATCGAAGTGATCTGAACTTTGCTTCCAGCGGTCGTATTAATTTTTCTAGCCTTTCCTTCTTTAAAATTACTCTATTTAATGGACGATGTCATTTCCCCAGGGTTAACAATTAAAATCGTAGGCCATCAATGGTATTGGTTTTATGAGTATTCTGATTATGGTCCAGAAACGATAGAGTTTGATTCTTATCTGATTCCTACCTCGTCTTTAAATGAGGGCGAACAAAGGCTATTAGATGTCGATAATCGAATGAAAGCACCAGTCCATACAGAAGTAAGATTATTAGTTACAGGAGAAGATGTGTTACATTCCTTTGCAGTTACCTCTTTATCTATTAAAGTAGATGCTGTGCCGGGACGATTAAATCAAGCGAGTTTTATGATAAAAAGGGAGGGGTTATTTTATGGGCAATGTTCAGAGATATGTGGGGCCAATCACTCTTTTATGCCCATTGTCGTTGAAGGGGTTTCTTTATCTAATTTTATTAGTTGAGTGGAAAATTATAATCCCCCAGAAACAATATAAGTTTTTCACTTGATGTGCCCGAGGTTATAGTTTAATGGTAAAATAGTCGGTTGTCATCTGATTAATATGGGTTCAATACCCGTTAATCTCGAGTGTTGTTAAATGGAAAATAGAGAGTATATCGGGATATCTGTCTTAATATTATGTAGTATTATTATTTCTACGATTCTATCTGGGGTCTCTTCTCTTGTCGGTCGAAAACAACCAGATATTGATAAAGTTTCGGTATATGAGTGTGGGTTTGACCCTTTTGGATCGTCAAGGTGGCCTTTTTCAGTTAAGTTTTTTTTAGTGGGTATACTTTTTTTAGTTTTTGATTTAGAAATATCTTGGATTTTACCTTGATGTGTCGTTTTCCATAAACTCAAATTAGTAGGGGTGGTCGTCATGTATTTGTTTTTAATTGTTTTAACTATTGGGTTTATTTATGAATGAATAAGGGGGGGATTGGAGTGAGAGTAAGTGGTTATCTTTATCCAATATGGTTATCAACGTATTTGCCTCCTTCTTTATCTACGTATAAGGGGGATGGGGGCGGGTGTCCCGAGATGACGGGGGCAACCACGGGCTAAATAGATGACCTAATGGGTGAAAGGCGTGTTGTCTTTTTATTGTCAGTGGTAAGGTAAATGAGGGTTCGAATCCCTTGCCTCGTATATGTGAACGGAGTATATACATATGATTTGTTACGTTTTAAGTTTTGTTAATTGTTTACCGGGTGTAGAGGGGGAAGTAACTCAATTAGTAGGGGACCTTGAGAAAAGTCTTAATACATTGAGTGAGAATGATTTTAATGAGTTATCCACTATTTCGCCTGGAGAATTACCAGATGGGGTGTCAAAGCCTATTCAAGATTTAAGTGATACCACGCGCCAAGTATATGAGTTGGCTAAGTCTCAGGGGCTTAATACAGATGGTGCAGGTGTTAATTTAGAAGATGCAGGGGCCAAATTAGCCGAAATGGGTGTAGATTTAGGTGATAGCCCAGATAATCCGCCGCGTATGGTAGAGAATGAGCTTAGAATACGGGCGGCTCGTAATAAGTTTATAAGTAAATGTCCCCCTTATAAGGCTTAACTAGGTTTATGTAGTAGTGTTTTTGTTTAGAAGCGGGGGAATCCTCAGTAGACATAGATGACCTAAAGGGTGAAAGGCGTAGTGCCTATTTATTCCCTATGGATGGGGGCATCCTCGGACAATCCTTCTTTCTCGACTGATTTATCAAATAGATTTGGAGACGGTCTTAGCAAAGAGGGTGTAAAACCCATCCTGATTTAGCCACTTATTAATCCAATATATGGGCGATACTTATACGTTGTCGGTCTCTATAAAGTAGGGGCCTGATTGGTCGACTGATGACTTTCTCTCAACGATAATCGATGTGGATCTATAATGGAATGGCTGAAAGGTAAAGCAATAAAGTGCTAAGTTATTAATTTATAAGTTCAAATCTTATTTCCATTGAAGATAAGAATCGGGCCTTATTTTCCTTTAAGATGGGATACGCTATGAGAAAATCAGTCTGGGGTTATTTATCAAAAGATAATGGTGTTTTCTGGCTTGACCCCGAGGAATCTCTTGTAGATACTTATTTCCGGGGGAGGATTCTGTATCTCCAAAGTGGCTAAGGTACCTTATTCATAGGTGAGGAATCTTATCGCCAAAGTACATTTAATATCTGGTATCTCCCAATCATGATAAGGTGGAGGATGATAATCCTGGTGTTTTTCCTTCTGTCTCCAAAGATGATCAGTGGGGGTGACGGCCTCTATTTTTCTTTCATCGGGGGGTTCCTTCTTCCTCGGTTGTCTACGGTGGATCCGGGGGGTGATCGACACCCCTTTTTGTTATTCTAATAAGATTAGCCAGAATGGGGATTAGGTCATGGTTACTGATGATGATTGATTTGTATAAGTTTCTTAGGGGGAGAGTAAAAGGTAACCCCTTCTATTTCTTTTCCATCGTCTAATTAGTGGAGACGGGTTGGGATTATCGTCTTCTTCGACCAATTCTTCTACGACCATTACGGGTTCTTAGAAGGGGGGATTGAGACAATTAAGGGTTTATTCTAAGGTTCTTGATCTCCTTATTTATGGGGTTGACTTGGCTTATTTATTGCTTTTTCCTGTCATGTGGGTCTTCGGTTTCGATGGCAATGTATTAGTCTAAAATAAGGGTGGTCGATTCTTATTATTGGTTCTGGTGTTTTCCCTTCTCTGGTGGATGTGAGGGTCCCTTATAAGGACGTATTTTATCTTCTATTTATAAAGTAGGGGCTATTTTAGTTATCCCTATCTAAGTGCATCTAGGGGCTTTACGGGTGATTTATCCGGGTGGAGGTGAGGGATGTCAGTGGCCTTCATTTTCTCTCCTTCTTTCTCCCCTCGATGGTCTCGTCCAAGACGTATGGCCCTCCTTTCCGGGGTAGAGACAAATCATGGGCTTCCTCATCCTTTATGAAAAGGGGTGTAATAAGGGGTGTCATCTTAGTTTCCATCGGCTCTCCTAATTAATGGCCCCTTATAAAATTAATGGGTCGGATGCAGCGGCAGGTATTAGATAAGTATTTTCTTTCTTGTATATGGGGTAGGTGTTACCTGGAATGGTGAGTTTACCTGTCTTTATTGGGGAGAGTATTTAATAGATTTAAGTTAATTTGTTGATCTCTTAGCCATAAGGGGTGGTTAAAGCTTAGGAATATTTTCTTCTGGCATTTCTGGCTTCCAAGTCAAGGTAAAAGATTATCATAATCTTCAAATGGGTTTTATCGGATAATCGTAAAATGGGTGGTGGGTTTTCTGGCTCTCCAAATTGTTTGTTTTGGCTCTTTCCCATGCCTTATAAGGGGGATACGGTAGGGGGTGATCGTGAATTGAATCGGGGTCGGGTTTATTGGTTTCTTATTGGGGATGGCCCTCTTATTTCACGAGATGGGAGTCTAAAACAGTATTCTTTCTTATCAAAATATATATTAACGGTAAATTACCTGAATTGGGGTCAGGAGATATAAGTTTGAATCTTATTATTTTGAAATAGTCCTTTGATTTTGGGGAGGATAGAAAGCGAGTGGCCCTTATAAGACATGTTAGGGGTAACCCGTATAAGTGAGTAATTTCTTATAGCTAGCTAATTAAGCTAGAAGGAATGGTAATTGCATAGTAAATTGATGGTTAGGAATCGTATTAGGCTTTTAGAGGGGGATCTAAGCAAAGATGCGTAGTTGAGAGACCACGCTTCCACTGAAACAAGGGGGAGTCTTGTTTAGAGGCAGCAGTTAAGAATATTGTGCAATGTATGAAAGTATGACACAGAGATGTCGCCAATAAAGCTGTCTAATTTACGTGCCAGCAGACGCGGTTAAACGTAAGGCTTTAGTTTTTGTCATAAAAGGCGTAAAGGGTAGGTAAGTGTTAGGTTTTAAAGGGGTAAATGGAATTATTTATGAAAGAATTTTAAGTTGGGATATAAGTGGGAATATCAAGGATGGAGGTAAATTACTAGTTAAAACCTCAAAGCTGATATACGAAAGCTGGGACAGCAAACAGGGGATAGTCCTGGTAGTCCTTGCTGTCAACTATGAATAAGATATTTTGTAAGAATATATGATAACTTAATTTGATTTGGCCTGGAGACTATGATCGCAAGATTAAAATTTAAACAATTTGGCGGTTCATTGACGGCATTAGAGAAGCGTGTGGTTTAATTCGATGATCCGCGAATAATTTTACCAAAACTGGAATTATATGTATAGGGTTATTTAAGTAACTTCATAGGGCCGGTATTGCATGGCCGTCGTAAGTTTGTGTTTTGTAAGAAATTGAAGAGGCTCAGCCCTAGGGTTTGATTATTCAGTTAATAATAAGGGATAATGTCAGGTCGTTATGTTCCTAATGTTTTGGGCTATACATGCGCTATATTTATGTATAAATAAAAAATGTGGGTTGTAAATTTTTAAATCAGAATAGTCTTTGAAAAATAGAGTATTAAGAAGTATTTAAGAGTAATTGGAAAGTAGGGCGTTCTGGTGAATAATTCTTCAGTGTTCGTACAAATCGCCCGTCACCTTAACTAAGTAAACGGTTTTTAAGGAGAAAGTTATAAGATAAGAGGTAAAACTTTATGATAGGGAGTAAAAGTAAAGGCGTCTTCTTGGGCTTTCTATCACGAACAATTTATGAGGTCGAGAAAGTCGTAACAGAGTGAGAGTATTGGAAAATGTTCTTGGATTAAGGTATGTATAATTTAGCGGGTAAAATAAGGGATTTCCAATCCTTAATTACGAGTTCGAGTCTCGTTATGTACAGGCGGGGGTTGGCCAAATGGCAAAGGCATTAAGTTTTGATCTTAATTATTCTGGGTTCGACTCCCTTGCCCCCGATATGTTTAATACTTTTTTTGATCAATTCTGTGTGATAGAGTTAATTACACCTAATTTAGTCGGTCTTTTTACTAATTCTTCAATGATGGTAATCTACGTAATTAGCGTAATTGGGTGGTTATTTAAAGGAGGTAAATTAATACCCCATCGATGACAGGTAATAATGGAGTTGATTAACAGGAATGTGCGCTCCGTTGTTTATGAGAGTTTAAGAAAAGCAGGTGTTAAATCTTTTCCTTTTGTTTTATGCCTTTTTCTCTTTCTTTTGCTCTTAAATATTTTAGGGCTATTGCCTTACGTCTTTCCTCCGACGGCACATTTCGTCGTGACCTTAGGTTTCTCCTTCTCGATAATGATGGCGGTCACTTTCGTAGGGGTTTTGACTTTTAAAATTGAGTTTGTCAGTCTCTTAGTGCCTAGGGGGGTCCCCCTAATATTAGCCCCTATATTGGTAGTAATAGAGACACTAAGTTATCTGATTAGGGCCCTATCTTTAGGTCTTAGGTTAGGGGGTAATATATCTGCGGGGCATTTAGTATTTTCTATTTTATCCGGGTTTGCCTTTAATTTGGTGTTGAATGGGGATTGGGTTTTAGGGTGTTTTTTGATATGGATAATGGCGTTTATTGCGCTATTGGAGATGATGGTAGCAGTAATTCAGGCGTATGTGTTTAGTTTATTAACCACCATTTATTTAGGGGACACAATGGCCCTACATTAAAAAGATGCCATCACCAGGGATAATGGTGAGGAAGGCCTCTTCTTCTTTTAAAAAGGGGCGTCATAAGGCTTCTATCGTCTAGTGGTAGGACATTAGGTTTTCAGTTTAAGTATAAGGGTTCGAATCCCTTTAGGAGTCTTTTATCTTGTGAATGGATTTGGTATGACCTTGATTATTTGTGGAATTATGGTCATTTCGGCCTTAAATTCAGTGCACTCTGTGCTTTGGCTAATAGGTGCTTTTACGAGTGCTATTGTGATTTTCATTGGTTTTGAAGTTGATTTTCTTGCCTTGATTTATTTAATCGTCTATGTAGGGGCAATAGCTATTTTATTTTTATTTGTAATAATGATGTTAAATTTAACGGATTTAAAGGGCTTCTTAGATATGTCCAATTATCTGTTACCCGGGTTGATAGTAGGAATGGCTATTTTTTTGGAGGTCTTCATTTCTTTTAGCTGGTGTTTTAGTTATTTATCGGTAGGAATGGGGAATTTTAGATGAGATGGACTTGTCCCATTATCGAATATTCAGGCATTAGGAGATGTTATATATACAGACTATGCTTATTTATTTCTTTTAGCTAGTTTTCTTTTATTGGTGGCGATGATGGGGGCCATTATATTAACTTTTGAAGTAAGGAATGAGATTAAAATACAGGATATGGTTCTTCAGATAAGTCGTTAATCGGGTTAGATACGGATAAGGTGTCTTCTTCGAATCCTTATAAATTAATTGTCTTGGATTATGGTAAGGCCGATACCGGTGATTAGGATTATTTTTGCTGGCTTTTCTGTCTTCATTTGGGAAAGGGGTTGATTGGCCCTTATATTTGTTTTGGGGTATGATTTGTCAATGGAGGTGATTTTCCCTCTTCTAAAATGACTTGTCTTATCTTATTGATGGCCCTCGATTGGCAAGGGGGAATTAATGACTTATCCAATGGCTTCCTCGATAAGGGGGCTCCTTCTTCTCCAATAAGTTTTCTGGGGTGAGGGGCCATAGGTTATCTTATAATTTGAAGGTGTCTTTCCCTTCCAGGGTACGTGATATTATGATTGAGTAGATGGGTGTTTTCAACTAATCACAAGGATATTGGAACACTGTATTTATTATTAGGGAGTTTTGCAGGTCTGATTGGGACTGCATTTAGTGTGTTAATTAGGTTAGAGTTATCTGGACCAGGGTCAATGTTAGGGGATGACCACTTATATAATGTAATTGTAACGGCTCATGCTTTTGTTATGATCTTTTTTGTAGTTATGCCTGTAATGATAGGAGGTTTTGGTAATTGGTTTGTGCCTTTATATATTGGGGCACCAGATATGGCCTTTCCTAGATTAAACAATCTGAGTTTTTGACTGTTACCTCCTGCTTTCACTTTATTATTCGTTTCTGCTTTGGTCGAGCAAGGAGCTGGGACAGGATGGACCGTCTATCCCCCTTTATCAGGCGTGACGGCGCATTCGGGAGGTTCGGTGGATTTAGTAATATTCAGTTTACATTTAGCAGGTATTTCTTCGATATTAGGGGCTCTTAATTTTATAACTACCATAATCAATATGAGAGCGTCAGGTATGACCATAGAGAGAATGCCCTTATTTGTTTGATCAATTTTAGTGACGGCTATTTTATTATTACTCTCCTTACCTGTATTAGCTGGTGTAATTACGATGTTATTAACAGATAGAAATTTTAACACTGCTTTTTTTGATCCAGGGGGAGGTGGCGACCCGATTTTATATCAACATTTATTTTGGTTTTTTGGGCATCCTGAGGTTTATGTCTTAATTTTGCCCGGATTTGGGATCATTTCGCAAATAATACCGACGTTTGCAGCTAAAAAACTTATATTTGGATATCTTGGAATGGTATATGCTATGGTATCAATTGGGGTTTTAGGTTTTATAGTCTGAGCGCATCATATGTTTACAGTGGGAATGGACGTGGACACTAGAGCTTATTTTACGGCAGCAACCATGATAATCGCGGTGCCAACTGGAATCAAGATTTTTAGTTGAATAGCCACTATGTTTGGAGGGGCTTTAAGATTAGATACCCCCATGCTTTGGGCCATCGGATTTGTGTTTTTATTTACTATGGGAGGTTTAACTGGAATCGTATTAGCAAATAGTGCTTTAGATGTCGTCTTACATGACACTTATTATGTCGTCGCTCATTTTCATTATGTGTTGTCTATGGGGGCCATCTTTGCCATATTTGGGGGGTTTTATTATTGATTTGGTAAAATGACGGGTTATTTTTATAATGAGGTTTATGGTAAAGTCCATTTTTGATTAATGTTTCTTGGGGTTAATTTAACATTTTTTCCTCAGCATTTTTTAGGACTTGCGGGTTTACCTAGACGGTCTTCTGATTTTCAGGATAGTTTTGCCGGATGAAATCAAATCAGTTCGTTCGGGTCTGTCATGTCGATTCTGGGGTTAATTTTCTTTATCTATATAGTATGGGATGCTTATTATCAAGAAATTCATTTTGTGGGATGAGTAGAAGATAATCACGGGTCTTATTCGTTAGAGTGAGGACTAGTTTCTCCTCCCTTTGTACATACTTATAGTGAATTAGCCGCTTTTGTCACCCAGGAATAGATGTATATATTAGTATTATTTATGCCTTTATTAAGTGCAATAGTATCTGGATTATTTGGAAGACAAATCGGTCTACATGGGACAGGTCTATTAACGTCAGGTGGTATGACTCTTAGTTTTCTTGTCTCTTGTTGTATTTTTTATGAGACCATTTTTAACTCTTCCGTAACTTATATCAAGTTATTCAAATGGTTTGATTCCGAGTTGTTAACTACTTATTTTGGGTTACAATTTGATAGTTTAACTTCGATTCTGTTGGTAGTAATAACGAGTATATCGGTCTTAGTTCATCTTTATTCAACTGGGTATATGTCGTCGGATCCTCATCTCCCCCGATTTATGTCTTATTTATCGCTCTTTACTTTTTTAATGACGGTATTAGTTACAAGTGATAATTATGTTCAGTTATTTATAGGTTGAGAAGGAGTGGGCTTATGTTCTTATCTTTTAATTAATTTTTGGTTTACAAGGATAAAAGCTAATAAGGCGGCCATGAAGGCTATGTTCCTCAATCGAGTGGGGGATATAGGGCTAGTTTTGGCTATGATCCATATTATTGAAGAGTTTGGTGGGTTAGAGTATTCGACTGTTGGGGGTGTTTTGAGTCAGCCTGGTTCGATTAATAAAGAAGGTCTTCCTCTAATTTGTTTATTCTTATTTTTCGGGGCAGTTGGTAAATCGGCTCAATTAGGTTTACATACTTGATTACCAGATGCGATGGAAGGCCCCACGCCGGTATCTGCCTTAATCCATGCGGCGACAATGGTAACTGCTGGAGTATTTTTAATAATAAGATCCGCCCCTTTTTTGGAGGGCTCTCCTTTAGCTTTAACGATAATAACGATCGTGGGCGCTTTAACCGCTATGTTTTCGGCTACTGTGGGGATAGTTCAAAATGATTTGAAAAAAGTAATTGCTTATTCGACTTGTAGTCAATTAGGTTATATGGTAATGATATGTGGTTTATCCTGTTATTCTGTTAGTTTATTTCATTTGGGTAATCATGCTTTTTTTAAGGCTTTATTGTTTTTAAGTGCTGGCTCTGTTATACACGCCGTTAGTGATGAGCAGGATCTGCGGAAAATGGGGGGGCTGATTCAAGGTCTTCCTTTTTCTTATGTTATGATTTTAATCGGGTCTTTCTCCTTAATCGGTTTTCCTTATTTAACAGGTTTTTATTCAAAAGATTTGATATTGGAGTTAGGATATGATAAGTATTGTATCGTTTTTGCTTATTGATTGGGGAGTTTTTCTGTCTTATTAACTGCGTTTTATTCCATAAGGTTAATTTATTTAACATTTCTGACTAATCCAAATTCGAAAAAGGAAGTATTTATAAAAGTGCATGAGTCAAATGGAAACATAATTTACACTTTACTTTTATTGGCCTTTGGAAGTGTATTTGTGGGCTATTTTGGAAAAGAGTTGATATTATCCAATCTGATTGATCCAATAATCACGAAGGACGTGAAAATGGCGCCTTTATTCTTCAGTGGAGGAGGGGCCTTATTTGCTTTTGTAGGATATGATCGCGGCTGAGTTTATAGGTGAGGGGGGTCTTGAAATTATGTGGTTTATACTTTTATAAATTCGGGTTGACAGTGTAATTATGTTATTAATCATTTTGTGATTTTTACTTTGTTGAATTTTGGGCATTTGGTTACTTATCGGGTGATTGATCGGGGATTATTAGAAATCCTGGGCCCTAAGGGTATATACAGTCTCTTTATCCGATTGACTCAAAATATCAGTAATTGACAATCTGGGATGGTGTTTAATTATGTTTTAATAACGGTCATCTTTTCGGGTTTATTTCTTGTCTTTTCCCAAGGCCCATAAAATGTCTCTTCTAATTATCGGTATTGGTATGGCCTTAATTGGTCGTTAAATAGGTACGGGAAGGCATTTTCTTTGGCCACAAGTATTTCCTCAAGTTCTGTCCGATCTCCCCCCATCTTCCTCTGATAAGTTTTGAGAGATGAGTTTCTCGAAGTCGAAAATAGATTTCTTCTTTTCCATTTAAGATAGGCCTTGATTGGGGGGACGAGATGGTCTACTTGAATTATTTAAATGCCAGGAATATTACCTGAATTATTATTAAGTTTGGCTGTCTTAATTTTAGTAGTTTATGGTTTAAGGAGATGGATATTAAAAGTGACAATTATGATGTTAATTATCGGAGTTTGACTTCGTTGTTGGGGAAAGGAAGAAGGGGCGTCTATGGGGGATTATGGGTGATTATTAACCAGTAGTTGAGTCGACATATCGAAGGTGATGCTTGTAATTGCTTGCTTCTCCTTATTATTAGGATATAGTTATACCAATCAAGATAGGGAGGAAGGCGATTCTTGTATTTTGTTGGTGTTCATGGTATTGTTCGGGTCTTTCCTCTTGGTTTCTTCGGTTAATTTGGTTGGGATATATTTAGCTTTAGAGTTACAAACTTTCATACTTTTTATTTTAGTGGCAAAAACAAATAGTGCCTATGGGACAGAAGCGGGATTAAAGTATTTGGTTTTAGGGGCGGTTTCTTCTGGGTTATTTTTATTCGGTGGTGCTTTATTATACGGGGTATCTGGTGATACGAGCGTTCAAGTGATTAATTCAGTATTAATGGGGGATGTGGGTAAAACTTTTATGACCATCTCTTTCTTATTTAAATTATCTGCGTCCCCTTTTCATATGTGAGCCCCGGATGTGTATGAGGGCGCCCCTACCCTAACTACAGCTTTATTGGTTTTAATCCCCAAAATCGGAGTCTATACAGTTTTAGTACAAGTGGGTTTAGTAAGGAATGTGGTACTTTTTTGTGGGGGGATCTCCATCATTTATGGAGCAGTGGGGGCTTTAAATCAAACGAAAATCAAGCGTTTATTGGCTTACAGTGGAATAGGACATATGGGGTTTATTCTTTTAGGGGTTGGAATCGGGTCTTTTGAAAGTCTTCAGGCAAGTTTAATCTACATGATCCTCTATATGGTCATGTCCGTGTGTGTGTTTTCGGTGCTTTTATCTTTACAATTAACGAGGGTGATTATAATGGATGTTAGTAGTTTATCTAGATATAATTTTCTAATCGCTTTTACCTTAGGTTTAACTGTCTTCTCTACGGCGGGGATTCCGCCTTTAGCTGGCTTTTTAGGCAAATGGTGAGTATTATTATCGGGTATGTCCAGTGGCTATTTTCTAATTTGTATGGCCGTCGTCATCGCTTCCGTAATCGCTGGTGTTTATTATGTGAGGATTGTTCAAATAATCTATTTTACAAACTCTTTTTTGGGAACTTGGCCAAAAGTTATCCATCGATTCGAGGTCCTCCCATTTCGTAAGTCCATACCTTTGGGGGCTGCGATTTTTCTCCTTATGTTTTTAATGATGTCCCCTAATTGAATGTTACAGATGGCTCATGATGCTACCATAAGTTTCTATATCTAAGTTATTCAGTCTTCTGTCTTCTTCCCGCAGCAGGTATTTATCTCCTATGAATTGGTTTTGGCTGAGATTGTGGTAATAATTTTATAGGCCTCTATTTCGTCTGTGATGGGGCTTTTCCCCCGGGTTCGTATGTTATGGGAGAATCGGGTCCGATGTGATTTTGGTTGATGGATACTGATGACTCATTATTAATCGGTTCTGTCTTATCAAGGTTTGACGATTCGGCTATTTTTCTTCTTGATTATCCGGTTGGTATTTCTCTGATGGGTTATTTCTTCTTCGATGATTATCATTTATTCTACTTGATTGAGAGACTTATTTTTCTTGACTGATTTGGCTTCCTCTTTCTGTATGAAGGATTTGGCCAAGTGGGGGATATGGTGAAAGGGTAAACACGTTTGATTTAGGATCAGGTTTTTGTAGGTTCAAGTCCTACTATCCTTAAAACAGGTTCTATGTTCTAGGGGGTGATTCTTCGGTCATGGGGAGAGATGGGGGTAATCTCAAGAATGGGGGTATTTCCTCTGCTTCATGTTACCAGATATGTGGGATGGTGTTTCCCTATCTATTAGCTCTAAGAATAGGGGGCATCACGATATGGGGTATTGTCTCTTTTATTGTATTCTTTATGAGGTGGAATTGGTGACTGATACGATAAGACTTTTCTATCCCAATAGACGTTAGTAGATAACCTGGTGGTGGTCATTATAAGGGCCTCTTATCTCTTGTCTTATCCCTATCTGATTAGTTAAATTAGAAGGCCCTTGTCATTTCAGGAGGTGATTTAGGGGGTCAGCAACTTATTTACGGGAGACGATTATCTCTGCTACCAAATTAGATTCAGGGGCGATCCTGATTTAGACAAGACGGATTCATATACTTATAAGGTTTCTGGTATTTGGACTGGAAGGCGCCTCATCTGTTTCTGATGTGATTTGGTGGTCTCCCATATTTTATCCTTAAATTATAATCCAATAATGGTTATGATTCTCATCCTTATTTATTGCCCATAGTCGCCTAATAGGATCACCCAATCAGTCTTTATAAAAGGGATTTTCTGGCTACCAAAGGAAATGATAATCTAGGAGCAGGTGGCCGCTATGGTTTTTCTTTGGCCAAGAGGATGAGATAGGGAAAGGTTATCATTGTTATAATTGATGAGGTTGTTTTGGCTCCTCATGTGTATTTTATGGTATGGGGATAGAGAACGTATCTTCTAATTTGAAGGTGTTTTTACCTAACGGATTTATTGGTTATCTGTCTAGATTCGTATTCTGGTTCCCATTTTACTTGAAGGTTATCTTCGCCCTCGATCTCCATGGATGAAAGCCGCTCTCAGTTAAATAAGTGGTTAAAATAGGAGGTAAATTAACTGAAGAACCTGAAGATAAGAATCTACAAATGGAAGAGGGGGTTAATATAAGACTAATTTGTGGGGGTCTTAACATCCTAGTCGGGTAATATGGTATTCTCAAATGTGGATTTATTGGCTTTTAATTGGCTGATTCCTTCTTCGTTGGATCCCCCTGGGTGGGATGGATGTGAAATGTTGTCTATTTAAAGTAGTTTCTTAGGGGGATGTATTTGGTGGCAAGGTGTAGGGCATAATCATCTGGTTTTCTGGCCAGAAGTAGACTTATTAGGGGTGATTAATAGATCCAAATCTTGGATGAATTGGGAAAATAGCCCTTATCTTCGAATGAGGTAGTGACGTGTACACTCTCTTTTTTCTTATTCGATACCAAAATTGATGGCGGGTGATGTACGGGTTTGACCCGGGATGTGATCCTCTCACTTATATTTCGGCAAGGGGGGGATAAGAATTTCTCCAAGAAGGTTATACGGTGTATGGTCTTATAAATAGCCCTTATTCTTCTAATTTAGTCCCCTTGTCTTATCAAATTCATGGGTGATTATAAGGGTTATTCTAAGGTGATAAAGTCTATTATAAGGGTCTTCAAATTAAGGGCCATCGATTGGATTATTTCTGGGGTCTGTTCTCTCTGATCTTCATTATGACTAGAAGTGATTGATTAGGTTACAAATGGCTAATTTTGGTCGATGATGGAGATGTCATTGTCTTCCCTTGTCTTTCTTGTCTGATTAGATGATTGATTTGGTTTGGGTTTTGGCTATTTCCCATGGATAGTGCCATGATGGTAGTTTTAATGAAAGTGCTCTGTATTTTGGGGCCTTTATTTGTTTCAATAGCTTATTTAACATTAGCCGAGAGAAAGGTTTTAGGGTATATTCAAGGTAGAAAAGGTCCCAATGTCATAGGTCGATACGGGGGATTACAACCTTTAGTGGATGGGTTCAAATTATTGACTAAAGAAATGATTCTTCCCAATCATGCCAACAGATATATCTATTTCTTCTCTCCTCTTCTCTCTTTAACTTTGGGGTTGATGGCTTGAGGGGCCATTCCGTATGGTGAGGGGGTGGTGTTGAGCGATATCGGTCTCGGTATTTTATATTTATTGGCGGTTTCTTCAATTAGTGTTTATGCGGTATTAATGTCGGGCTGATCGAGTAATTCCAAATATGCTTTTTTAGGGGGGATAAGAGGGGCGGCTCAAATGATAAGTTATGAGGTGTCCATTGGGCTAATAATTATTTCTGTTGTTTTATTTGCGGGCGATTTTAATTTAATGGAGGTGGCCATCTCTCAAGATAAAATGTGATATCTCCTACCCTTATTTCCAGCTACAATCATGTTTTTTGTGTCTGCCTTAGCCGAAACTAATAGAGTTCCATTTGATTTAACAGAGGGTGAGTCGGAGTTAGTCTCAGGGTTTAATGTGGAATATTCGAGTATGGCCTTTGCTTTATTGTTTTTAGCGGAGTATTGTCATATAATTTTAATGTCTGCTTTAGGGGTAATTTTATTTCTGGGGGGGGGCGTTAAAGTGCCTTTCCATGTGTTGGTTGGTAGTGGGGGATTTGGAATGAAAATGTCTTTTCTCCTTTTGCTATTTATTTTTATAAGGGGGACTTATCCTCGAATCCGATATGATCAGTTAATGTATTTATTATGAAAATCTTATTTACCTTTGAGTTTGGGGTTGTTGGTGTTTGTTTCTGGGGGTTTAATCGGGTTCAAATAATACTCTGTGGGTTCCAATGGATTTTAAAGCCTTTCCACCCGCCTTTATCCAAATACAAACATGAATGTTTAGGACTTCCTCTCTGTTTTCATATCGTTTTCCATCCCCAATCGCCAAGTAATTGACTCTTAAAATGTATCTCCTCGTCTAATTAAGGCCTCTCTTCTCGATTACATAGGGGTTATTCGAGGAAGGGTGCAGGATGAGAGAAAGTCTTATTTCTTATCTAATTAATTGGTTTACTTGCCTTTTCAATCAGTCTCAAATAGATTATCTTGGTGAGATGTATGAAAATGATTGTTTGGGTTTTAACTGCCATAGAAAAGACTGATAATGGTTCTGGTGTGGTTTTCTTAAAATATAAGTTCGTCTATAATCGATAATATTCTTTACTTAAAGGCCACCTTGATATTTATAATTTAGAAGAGTATTTCATGTGGTTTTTAACAGCTTTCTTGGGTAAGACGGTAGGTTATCTCAGTAAGAGGTGTTTTGGCATGTTCTTTTGGATATGGCTCCCAAATTGGCTGATTTAAGTGCCCTTTTCTCTTCCCGGGTGGGGGAGGTGCCAGAAGACTGATTACCAATTAATTGGGTTTTCCCTTTGTGTCCGGTGATTTTCCTGCCGCACCACTCCAACATGTCTTCCTGTAATAAGGAAATGAGGGCGCCCTCGTGTAATTTACCTTTGTCTTATTTAATTAGAGGGTTGAATTTTCCATTGGGGAAATGGCCCTTTCTCTGCCGTAATCGGGGGCACTAACAGGATGCCAGAGGTGGGATGGAATCGGCTGTAAACCGAGAAGAGAAGAGTTCAACTCTCTTTCCTGTTAAATGTGGGTATTTGTGTCTGATTCGGTAGGAATATAGTCGTTCTTAGCAGGTGATACAGGTTTTACCTAAATAAGGGGTAATTATCTTGGTTATTGATCGACAAAGTTGATGAAAATGGGTAGAAGAGATAGAGGATGGGTGAATCATTATCTGATTATTTGTCGGTGTCTTATCCGTTATCTTGTCTTCTACAATTAAGGGGGATGGGATATGGAAGTATTTAATTAATTAGTATAAACAAGTAAATAAGGGATAGTTAGGAGGTTATAATGGGGCGTTATAGACGTAATCTTTGAGTAACCAGTCAGGTACCCCTACCATAAGGCTTTAAGTAACTGAAGCATCTAAGTACTTAAGTGAGAAATCAAGCGAAATTATGTGAGTAGCGGCTAGCGAAAGGATAAGTCAGCCATTTTCTAGTATCGTAGAGGGTTACAGGCCCGTGATAATGGCAAGTATTATATTCATAGCATCTGAATTTCTCTGTCGAAAGAGTACAATTATTGGAAGATAGGTATTACATATATCTAAATATTTGAATTATAACATACCGATAGTGCATAAGTACTGTGAGGGAAAACATAAGATACCAAATTAATAATTGATAAAGGTAGATAGGAATCCATACTTTTTTGTGTATCCTGAAATTAGTTACTTACAAGCAGACAATATTTGTCGTACCTTTTGAATAATGGGTTCGTGAGAGAATTATTTGGCAAATTAAAATTAATAAATAGAGATGTAGTGAAAACTAGTTGGCATAATGAAGCCTTAGTCAAATAGAGCCCGAAACCAAGTGATCTAGCCATGGGCAGTTTTAAGCCCTTTAATTGAGGGGATGTAGGAACGAACCGGTAATTGTGGTAAATATTTAGGAGGACCTGTGGTTAGGGGTTAAAAGCCAATCGAACTTGGAAATAGCTGGTTTTCTACGAAACTTATTTAAGTAGTGCGTCCTTAGTTATAATTTTGACAGGGTAAAGCACTGAATAGCAATATCTATAAGGTATTTTTTATCAAACTATGAAAGTGTCCAAATACAAAGGATAGACAGACAATGGGCGATAAGGTTCATTGTTGAAAAGGTAACAGCCTAGATCAGAAGTTAAGGTTATTAAAACATAATTAAGTGTTAAAGGAGGTTATTAAGTGTGATAATAAGTAAGTAGGCTTGGAGTCAGCCATCTTTGTAAGAGTACGTAGCAGCTCACTTAACGAATTGATAGGTTCTGAAAATCTGGGTGGTTGAAGTTAATAAAGTTACCAAAACTCTGTATATTTTATTATGGTAGTAGAACGTTCTGTAGTTTATTATTACGAAAGTATGTCTGAAGTGATAAGGCGAACATGAGTACAAAATATAATGTTATAATCGTTATTCATGGCCCAAGGTTACCAATTAAGAATTTGTGTCTATTGGGTAAGGCAGTCCTTAATCAAGTAAATTGAATTGGATAATGGGGTAAAATAATTTCTTTAAAAGATATTTTTCTGGTGGCTGTCCTAAAACTAACACAAGTGGGCATTAAGTGATGGTATAATTTATCTTAAGGAACTTGGCAAAATGACTCTGTAAGTTAGCGATAAGGGGTGGTAATTATTTGGTTTTAAGTACGATAGGCTGATAATTAGTCTCATAAAATAGGGGGTGTCGACTGTTTACCAAAAACATAGCTTTCATGTGAGTTGTGGGCTTGTAGTATTGGAGGTGAGGCCTGCCCAATGGTGGTATCTAAATTTAAATGGTAAGATAAGTTATTTAATTAAGGGCCATTTAATGGCCGCGGTAACTCTGACCGTGATAATGTAGCGCAATAAATAGTCAATTAATTGTTGACATGGATGAATGGCGTAACGAATGCCCCACTGTCTCAAGATAAAAACCAGTGAAATTGAAATGGTAGTGAAGATGCTACAAACAAATTGTAAGACGATAAGACCCCGTTGAGCTTTACTGGAGGCTTTCATTGGGTTTTTCAACATTAATGTTAAGATTATGTGGTAACACGTGTAAATAACACTCTTTCAATGTCATCAAACTAAGGAATAGTTAATTCTGGAAGTGAAAGTTGGACAGTTTGGTTGGGGCGATCGCCTTCAAAATCGTAACGAAGGTGAACAAAGGTAAATAAATAATATCAATACCAAGCCTGACAGTAAGGAGGACTTACAAGCTGACACAGTTTTAGTATCGAAGATTAGGCCTCTTTCTGCTGTGGGTTATAATGACCCGTTAGTTAAGAGTGTTTTTGCTAGCGAGTAACGAATACAAGTTACCAAGGGGATAACAGCGTAATTTCGTTTGAGAGTTCTTATTGATGGCGGAGTTTGCGACCTCGATGTTGAATTGCGATGTCCTGGAGGTGCAGCCGCTTCCAAGGGTTGGACTGTTCGTCTATTTTTAATCGTACATGATTTGAGTTCAGATCGGCGTGAGCTAGGTCGGTTTTTATCTACAATTTTGATTGGAAACATAAGATAGAACTACACTTTAGTACGAAAGGATTGAGTGGGATAGATCCGCTGGTGAACCAATTATTTAGGCTAAAAGTAATTGTTGGTTAGCTACGATAGTATTAATCAGAGGGTGTGAGCTCTAATTTTAATACCTGAAGGCATCTTAAGGTAGAAGTAAAGTATCCTTATCTGTTTCTTAAGATCGTTTGATAAGAAGACGTCGTTATAGGGTTGATGTTTCAATTGATTTTCTGGCATAAGATTCCTAAAATTAACCTACTAATTTATTGATACGGCCCCTATCTAGATAAGGGTGTTAGTCAGATGATCGGGCTGGGTTATTCTTATTTATCCTCTCTTATCTGTATGCCTTATGGGATAGATCAGTCTCATTTTGGTGTTAAAGTAGTCGGGTATGTACGGGTTTACCTTTTCTTCTTGGGCCGGGAATTGGAGTCGTTCTCATTTTCTAATTCAAAATCGGGCTTGACTTTTCTGTCTTTTATAGGGTGGGGGGGTCGAATAGATGACCGGATTAGTGACCTAATGCATTGATAGCTTAGGAAACGATAGTGCCATGTGGGCTGCATTAATGAAAGATACAGAAATTACTTTAATTGCCTTAAATGAGGCGGGGGACCTATATGGCTCTCAAGAAGTGGTATTAGGTTTAAATATAGAGCTGATTAAGGCTATTTATGGGTTAAATTATTATGATTATTACTGATTAGCTACTACTGCGGTTATCGTTGTGCCGGATACTGCCACAGTACAGATTAAAGAATTGAGCGCAATTATAAATCCGGCTGTTCTTTAACTTTTTTCTGTCTTTTAATAAGAAAACTTGGCTTATATATAGAGACGTAGATAGGGGCCTAAATTATGTGAAGACTGGTAGCTTAAAGGTAAAGCATATTGCTCATAACAATAGAGAAGTTGGTTCGATTACAACTCGGTCTAATTATTGGTGAGTCCATCTATTTTAAGAAGAAGACACCCAATTTCCCTATGGATGGTATTTGAATTAGGAGCCAGAATGGTTGTCTATTCCCAAGGCCTTATATTGGCGGAAACAGTCTTCTTTCTTATGGTGGGGTTTTCCTTTCTGTCCTAAGTTCAATTACAGACTTAAAGTGTAAAAGATGTGGTTATGGTTTGATTCAAATAGCTCAATTGGTAGAGCGAAACAATGAAAATGTTGGGCTATGGGTTCAATCCCCATTTTGAATGAAGGACTTAAAGAAGAAAGGAATTGAAGGTGGTAGCTCACAGTCTTATTTATTAATTCTTTAACTTGATTTATGGTATTTATGTTCCAATCAATATTAATATTACCTTTAATAGGGATGTTGGCTATTTTAATAATTCCTCGAGATGAAATAAGGCGTTTGTGTCAAGTAGGTTTAGAGTGGTCTGTCTTTTCATTAACCGGTCCTCTTATTTTATGATCTTATTTTGATGGGGAGGTACAATTTAAAGTGGGAAACCGATTTGAATGAATCTATAGTGTAGAGCCGGGGTTTGGTTGGGTAGTTTTCGGGGTGGATGGGATATCGATTTGGTTAATCATATTAACAGCCTTATTAATACCTTGTTGTGTTTTAATCAGTTTTCAGTCGATTAAGTTTTTGATAAAGGAGTTTTTCTTATGTTTGTTTTTTCTAGAAGAGTTATTAATCGGTGTTTTTACGGTTTTAGATTTCGTTTGTTTTTATCTCTTATTTGAAGGGATTTTAATTCCTATGTTTTTAATAATCGGTCTTTGAGGTTCAAGGGAGGAGAAAGTGCGGGCTTCTTATTATTTTTGGATCTATACTTTTCTGGGTTCAGTTTTGATGTTGTTAGGTATATTTACGCTTTATGATAAGGCAGGTAGTACGGATTATCAAATTTTAGGTTGTTTCAAAATAGAAAAAGTCTTCCAATATTGAGTTTTTCTCGGGTTTTTTATCAGTTTCGCGATTAAAATCCCCCAAATCCCTTTTCATCTTTGATTACCCCAGGCGCATGTGGAGGCGCCGGTGGCAGGGTCTGTTATTTTAGCTGGTGTTTTATTAAAATTAGGGGGATATGGTTTTATTCGGGTTTTGTGGCCTTTATTTCCCGATGCCTCCGAATATTTTAGTCCATTAATTATTACTTTGAGTTTATTGGCTATTATTTATGGAGGTTTGACTACTTGTAGACAGGTGGATTTAAAGCGTACAATTGCTTATTCTTCAGTGGCTCATATGGGATTAGTCACTTTAGGTATTTTTAGTCATACAATTCAGGGTTTAGTAGCTGCTATTTTTTTAATGTTAGCTCATGGTTTAGTGAGTTCAGCTTTATTTCTGGCAATTACTTTTTTATATGACCGATACTGTACTCGTTTAATAAAATATTATCGTGGGATGGTTATAACTATGCCATTGTTTGGGATGTTCTTTTTCCTTTTGGTTTTGGCGAACGCTTCTATACCTTTAAGTGGGAGTTTTATCGGGGAGTGAATATCTTTATTGGCGGCTTTTGAGTTGAGTATTATCGCGGTTTTAGTTGCTTCTACGGGGATAGTTATATCTGCTGTTTCTTCTATTTATGTGTATAATCGAATCGGGTTTGGTGTGTTTTCGAAATCCATTTATTTTTCAAGGGACTTAAATCGTAGGGAGTTAACCAGTTTATGGCCCTTGGTAATCTTAATAGTTTTCATCGGGGTCTTTCCTTTTTTGGTGATAGAGGTGGTAAAGGGGGCCCTTCTATTTCAAGAAGGAGAGTACCTTTTCCAATAAGTTAAGGATGAGGTCTTCTCTTATTTTACCTTATCGATTGGGTTTTCCCTCTCTTTCTTCTGACTCGAAGGTGTATTTGATTATTTATGTGAGGGTGGGGAAATGGAAATGATTCTGGAGTCGGGGCTATCTAAGTCTTCTGGTTTTGGGTGATAATTTCTGAGGTCTTCACTTAGATGGATTGGGGTATTAGTTTTTGGTGAGGCAAGCGGGTGGGGTTATGGATTCCTTGGCTCTTTCCCTTATAAGGCCTCCTTTTAGATAAGGATTTCATAGATTCAGGCAGAGATACTCATTTCCGGGGATTGGCGATTTACCCAAGAAGTCTGTATGGTTCCCATAAAATAGAGATAAGTATGAAAGAGATAATTAGGTTTCTTGTCGATCCAATCTAGGGTTTTTGGTGGGTCTGTCATACGGGAATATGGTAAGGATGGGATGGATAATTATTGGTTTGGGCCTCTTCTTTATGATTAGTGGATGGAGATGATCGCCAAATGGGCTGGAAAGTGAAGAGACCCTTTCTTTGATTAAGGGGGTATAATTTCCATCGGATGATTTATCGGTTCTTTGACCTTGATTCGACTTCTTTTAAGATTATCCAATGTCTTATTTTATTTATGTAAGGTTAAGATTGGGCCAATATTCTTCTAATCCTTATTTACCAAATTTATCTTAGTGGCCTCTATTTCCCATGTCTTAAGTAGATAAGTGTCCATAAGTTGATTAGGGGGATGCCACCTCCACAATTCTATTCGATCATTTCTGGGATTCTTTATTAGAAGGAGGGGCCATGCCCGAGGATAATTTTGGTGATTCCTTTAATGTCGTAATTGGATAAATAAGGGAAAACTTACAGGTACATACCAATGAAGGCCTTCATCTCTGCCTTATAATTTTATTCGGGGCCGATTCCACCTTCAGCTTTTGAGTCGTTAATAATGGAGGCTGATTATTCAGGATCCTCAACCCGTACGAGGATAACCATAAGGTTTTATTTAATGGTAAAATAGGGTCCTTACACGACTAAAATATGAGTTCGATTCTCATAGCCTTATGGTTGTTTTTCTCCTCGGTTTTTAGGTCGATGAATCTTTAATAAGGGGGGATTCGTTCCATCTCCTCCTTTCCCCCAAATTGGACTACCTTTGAGTACGGTTCCTGGGTTTTGGGGTAGCCAATGAATCTATTACGCTTTTATCTCGGGGAATTGAAGGGTTATCCAATATCATTATCCCGGTCCATAGATGAATAAGGCCTTGATTCTTCAATTGATGAGAAACTTGAATGATACCTTTCTATGGTGTTTGGTGTTAAAGAAGTAGTGATTCCTTTGGGTAGATAGAGGGAAGATATCGAAGTCGAAAAGATAGGGAATTAACCCTTGATTAGGTTGGAAAGGGGTGTCTTTTCTGATTGGTTATTTAACTTTGATCTTACGGCTTTGCCCTCTGTGATTTTGGGTGGGCCCTTTTTATATTAAAAGAATTAGTTATATACGGAGAAGGTGCCTCCCTTGATGTGATAAGGAAATGAGGTGTCTAATCGACGAGGGGGGCGGTCCCTCTATGTGGTATGGCCATAAGTGGAATAAGATGTTATTGTAGAAGATTCCTTTAAGTGATGGGAATAATTAGGTCATGTTTATCAAAATGGCAGGGTTCCATGTCTTATGACTAAGAGAGTAATATGGGTTTTGACTTAGAATAATATTCAAATAGAGTAATAAAATAGGTTTTTTGGGGCAATGTATTTGGGGATAGTCGATAAGTGGGTCTGATTATTGGAAGTTAAATACTCTTATTAAATTAGGGGAGTATGGTATGTCGAATTATTGGTTATGAAAATAGAAGAATCCTTATTTATAAAATGGATGAGAAGGGGTGTCTTATTTATCTACAAACTTATTTAATTCATTTATGGAAGGATCCCCTTTTCCTAATTGACAAAATAAGGCAAGATAAAAGATAATGTGGATGGTATTTCTGTTAACGCATCCCCCAATTGATTGGATCCGGTGTCTTGATCTCCCAAATTGGCAGGGAAGGGGACGTCTTATTCGAGGATGATGACCATCTCTGATTATCCAATTAACGGGGATCATTATAAGGGTTGGTTATTAAGATTTAACAGAGATCGGTCTCGAATCTTATAAGGGCCGGGTATAGCCATGTAGCTTAAGGGTAAAGCACCTATCTTCGAAATAGATGTTAAAGGTTCGACCCCTTTTCTGGCTTCCTTTCTCGGTCGAATTGTCTCCCTTTTCCACTATTCTTTCTTGGTCGTTACAAGACGGGTGTCCATATCTATAACTGATAGGGTGGAATTGCCATCGATTGGATTATTTCTCTTCGACAAGAAGGGTTATGGGTGGATTTATCCGGGTTCCCGGTTTTCTTTCTGTGAATGAGGTAGGTCTCACTTTTTAAGATAGGATAGCCAAATGGGGTGGTTTAATTAAGGCATACGATTATGATTTTGAAATAGCCAAGTAAATCAGTTTCTTGTCTTATCTCCTTTTCTCTTTTTCTGGGGCGGCTGATTGGCGGGGACTTCTATCCGGTAGGGTATCCCTTGGGTGTCTGTAAGTCAGAATCGGTGGCCTCTCTCTTCAAATGAGTTATTAAAACCTCATCGTGGTTACTTATGCAAATGTTTCTTAAGAAGAGGTGGCACAGAGGTAATGCGTCTGTCTTGAAAACAGAAAATGTCGGTTCAAATCCGGCCTTCTTCTTCCATGATGGTATTTCTTAGGGGGTATTTCATAAGGGGTGACGTTCCTTATAATTGATGAGGAGGGGTTAAAATAGAAGAATACACAAATGTTATCTATTAGCCAGAAGTGGTTATTCTAAGGGGGAGTCGGGTGCCGGCCCCAAATCCATTTCATCAGTTATTTATCCGTTATCTGTCTTCGTGAGGCAGAGATTCAGGCATAGATGAGGTTATTTGGCTATTAGTTGTCATAGGAGGCAAGTATTATAGCTTTAATTGGGGTGGCCTTTTTTCTTCCCACTCGGTATAAGATAATTGGTTGAATCCCTGGGTTTTGGGGAATTATTCGATTCTTTTCCATCGCCAAATGGGCCATATTATCCATCCTTATTGAGACCAATCTTATCTTCTAAGGGGATTTATTTTATTCTCCTTTTAAGGATTCCATCTCCTTATTTCTTCTGGTTTTACCCGGTCTCAAATAGTTAGGACGTAGACTCTTATAAAATAGATGATCTGGTAAAATAAGGGGTGACTGGGTTGATGTTGCCGATGATTCTGTTTTCTTTCCCTCTTCTTTCCCTTTGGTTTCACTTTAATTAGAAGAATATGGTACGGGTCAAATGAGGTAGTTGATGCGGTTTGCAGGGCTGTTAGTTGCAGGTTCGATTCCTGCCTGTACTTCGTCCCCTGATCGGTTAACTTAGAGGATAATAAGGGTGGATTATAAGAATATGGTTGAGATTCATGGTTGTTTATGGGGCGATTGGCCCTGAGCCAGAACCGTCTGATTTCCCTATCGGGTACGGCAGTGATTTTATAAGGGGGGATTATCCGGGTCTGTCTTTTCTTTCTTCTCCCATTAAGGGGGGGATTATCAGGGGGGCCCCGAGTATCTTTCCATATGTTTCTGGGCCTTTCCTGTTTCGATTACGGCAAATGTTGGTGTCTTTTAATTAGCCCGAGTAGAGACCAATAAGTTCGTCTATTTTGAGGGGCTGGGGTAGTTAATTAAGGTAGGGTTCGACTCCCTTCTCCCCTATATGTGAGTGGAATATTTGACAGATATATGTTTTTTATTGGAGGGTATGAATAGTTTTGGCGACTTACACGGTGTACAAAGTGATGTATCCGGGTTGGTTGGTGAACTTGAGAAGAATATTAATGGGTTGAGTAAGAGCGATTATATTGAGATATCTAAGATTCCTACTGTAGGCGTGCCGGATACTGTATCGGTCCCTATTCAGGAATTGAATAATACTGTTCTTAAAATAAATGCATTGGGTGAATCTGTAGGGTTAGTTAAGGGTGACGGGGTGGTTAATTGCGCGGATATATCTATAACCAAAGAAGGTCAACGTGCTAATTTAGAGGGTATGGGTATAAAATTTATGGATTTTGAGTCAGATTTGGCCCTTATGAAGTCTAACAGGTCTAGAATATGGGCGGCTCGGGGGGTTTTCCAAAAGAATTATAAGCCTCGTAAGTCCTAAGTTTTTAAGGGGCCATAAGGACGAGCAAGAAGACGAAGTAATTAATTAGATTCTTATTCAGGCAGATATGAGCCATCAGTGTCATATAGATATGAGGGGACCTTCTTGAGAACAGGTATTTTTCCTGGGTTATTCACCTCATAATTATGAGAGGATAAGGATTTTATTAGGTTTAATTTAGGACACTGATAATCTAATCGGTATCGTCTAATTGGCCCTTCTACTTCTGACTTTCAGTAGCCATAATGGGGGGATGGGGTATGTACGCGATAATGATAATGGCAAGGATGAAAAATCAAATAAGGCCATTCGGGGTCAACTAAATTGATAAGGGGGCAGTTCCTGGGGGAGGTAGTAAGGTTTGGTGTTTTCTTCCTCGAATTATTATAATGTTTCTGGTGTTTTGGCTACCTAGATAAGTAGTTGATTAGGTTTTAGGTGGGTTTTACCTTCTTTCTCCTCGTCTTCAATTCTCATCATCATTATGAGGCGTCTCAGTCAATTAACGAGAGGTTAAGGATGTGACAGCGGGTAGTGCATAGGTCCCCCTATAAAAGAGTATTTCTTTCTTGGATTAGAAGAATATTTCCATGGGGTATTCAAAGGAGGGTGGGATTCTAATCTATAAGTATGAGGCGGCCTTCAGGTTGCCCCCGAAGGCGGCCTTCAGGTTGCCCCCGATATGGTATTTAAATGAGAGAGATTCTATTGGCTAAAGTTGATTAGAAAAATAGAGATTCGGCAATTGTGGGGGATTGAGTGTTGTTTTCCCTAAGAGTATGAGACAGCTCCTTCTACAAATATATCTCTTATAGGGATGACCGCTTCTCTAATTTCTGGGGGGTAATCCCTTTCTCTTCCTTATGACTTAGTTTTAGGTTAAGGGAATCCTTCTTGGTCGTGGATGGCCTTTATTGGGGGGATTGGGATCGATCAGTGATTTTCATCCTTCTGGGGATTTTCTTCTGGTACCTTCTGTTTCAGGTATATAGCCCAATTGGTAGGGCTACGGGCTTTTAACCCGGTGGGTATTGGTTCGACTCCAATTGTACTTTTATGCCACATTTAGATGTCGTTTCTTATTTTACACAATATATATGAGCCTTATTCGCTTTCTGTTTCTTCTTTTTCCTTATGGCTTTCGGTATTATGCCTCTTTCCCAGCGCCAATGAGGGGTGCGAGGGAAGGCGGGAAAGGGAGGGACCCCGGAAAAGGGGTGATGGATTAGATTCTTATTACCTTGGTACAATCTACGATCGGGTGGGGATTAGGTTGTATTTCCCTTCCTTATGACTTGTAGTCGTGGCGGTAAGGGGTAGGATTTATGGGTGGTCTATGTGGGAGTAGCTCAGTTGGTAGAGCAAGGGTTTGTGGGGCCAAGGGGCAAGAGTTCAACTCTCTTTTTTCACACGTAATTAAGACTATTTTTACAATTCGGTACGGGTGCCTGGTCTCGTCCAAGACGTATGGACTTGTACCATTATAGAAGATAGATTTCTATGGCCCTGAGTTCATGGCGGAGCAAGCATATCATCCCTATCACTTAGTAGATCCTAGCCCATGGCCTTTCCTTGGGGCTTGTGGTTGTGTTTTTACGACGGTGGGAGGTGTAATGTATTTAAATTATAGTCAAACTGTCTTATTAGGAATTGGTTTAGTGATAATCATAGGTACAATGGTTGTGTGGTTCCGGGATGTGATTCGAGAGGCAACTTACCAAGGATGTCATCCATATATTGTGAGACAAGGTTTGAAATATGGCATGCTTTTATTTATCTTATCAGAGGTTTGTTTATTTGTATCTTTTTTTTGAGGGTTTTTACACAGTAGTTTTGCCCCCACTATTCAAATCGGAGGTATCTGGCCTCCTGTTGGAGTTAATCCACTAGAACCTTTTTCTCTTCCTTTATTAAATACGGGTCTTTTATTAAGTTCTGGTGCCACTGTTACTTGGGCACATCATGGAATAATAAGCGGTAAAATTCAAGTAGCGAGAAAAAGCTTGGCTTTTACCGTTATTTTGGGGGGTCTCTTTTCAGGTTTCCAGGGAATTGAGTATTATTCAGCCCCATTTACCATATCGGATTCAGTATATGGTTCTACTTTTTATATCACCACTGGGGCACACGGTGTACACGTTTTAATTGGAAGTACTTTTTTAGTTGTTTGTTGATCTAGATTAAGAAATTGGCAATTTACCAAACATCATTCTTTGGGGTTTGAGGCCGCGGCTTGATATTGGCATTTTGTTGATGTGGTGTGATTATTTTTGTTTATTTTAATGTATTGGTGAGGATGTGATTTATGTTTATTTAGGAAACTGTAATTGATTAGGTTTTGTGGTTGGAAGTGAGGTATAAGTTAAATAAGGGCTTTCCACCGGATCATAAGACTTGTTTCTTAAATAGATAAGCCAAGTAGATTTCTATGATATAGGGGTTTGGTAATCCTTAGCCGATGATGGGTCAATGTCAAGTGGAATTGTAAAGGCTATGATTCTAAAAGGGATAATAATGGGTTATGTAGTCTTCTTATTTGGTAACAGAAAGGAATTAGGTTAATGGTAAACCAAGGGCCTTCAAAGTCTTCAATGATGGTTCAATTCCATCATTCTTTGGTCTGGGTCGATTTATTTCTCAAAATGATTGGCTTAGTGGCCTTACTGTGATAGTGTTTATAACGGGGGGTATTTTGGAAAAGAGTTGAAACGTATCTGTTGGGCTTGATCAAATCACTTCTTGTCTTTCTTTCTTAGAAATAAGGCCCACGAGCTTAAAAGTAAGAGCGTTTCAATATCGCACGAACCAGAATAATCATATGTGATCGTGTGATACAGGTTAAAAGGTAAGTATTTTATTTATTTGTGGGCAGGATGGGATTCGAAACATTGCCATTATTCTGCAATGGACTCTATCACGTAAACGAGGTAATGAGGATACACGGGTTGGATAATTCTGTGGCGATACCCACTATTCGATTTTACCAAGCCATGGAACTAAGTAATTGATTTAGTTTTCAGGAGCTGGCCGCTTCTTTTAAAGACAGGTCCCCTGTGTAGGAAGCTGAGGCGAAAGAGGTAGTTAATATTTGTCAGCCAACTAACTACATGGGGCCTTATGTGGGGGGGTTAATAAAATACAATGGGGTAGTTAATTTATAAGTAGTAGCTTCTAAGATATCTAGATACAATAGGCAGGTATTTTGTACTTCCTGTGTCTGACTATGCTTTATCTCCTTTTCAAGTGGAAGGGCATGTGATCCATCATATAAGAGCCGATAGTCACGCTATGAGTCTAGCCCGGGCGCATCTGCCATTTTAATTGCTCTTAATTTGTCGAAAGTGGGAGGAAAATCGGTCAGTATGTAGGTTTTAAAATAGATGAATAAGGCATGGTGAAATAAGGTAGTTTTCTGGCGGCCTTCAGGTAACAATTAGCCTTCTTAGCTTTATGGTTTTCCTTGCCGATACCTTATTATTTTGGCTGGCAAGTTCTCTTATTAGAGGCCCCCTATCTATCTACCAATGTGGTGGGGGTTTTCATTCGGGGTATTGGCTTTTATTCTTCTTTGCCTTCGCCAATATGAGCGTCAATCCGATAGCGTATGTAAAGGTATTAATCGTTATATGTGTATTAATAAGAGGGGATAATTTTCTATCGGGGTTAGGTAAAATCTATTTTATCGGGTGGGGTATTTTCAGTCTCCTTTCGGGTGGATTAATCACTTAGATTATAAGGGCTTATAAGGACATGGGCGGTCTTAAATAAGGGAGTCTTATCTTCCAATGTCTGGGCGATTGCCACAATCCTTTCTTGTTTTATTAGGTGGAGGTTATTGGTATCATGGTTATGCCCGATAGTCAGTATTAGATATGGGGTGTAATTGCAAGAGATTATCTAATTCGGGCAAGAATAATTATAAGTTAGATGATCAGAATCCTTCAAAGTTAGGGTTTATGTGTTTCGTTCTGGTTATCCCCTTTCTTATT
>CBDBIW010000010.1:0-399101 GCA_965206015.1 Cyclobacteriaceae bacterium
GATCTCCTGCATGTCCCGTGTGGTGGGCATCCAGGGGTCATACCATGCTTCCCGCGCCTCCCGGAATTCGTTTAATTCCTGCCGGTACAGCGAGCGGTGATTTTTGAGCAGTTCAATCTCAAGGCGGCGGTTTTTTATGGCTTCTCTGATGCTTTGTAAAAAGTTCATTGTTCAGTTGAATATCAAAAGTGGAAAGTGGAAAGTATTTTCACCCGGGTCATGCGGTTTACTTTTAATCGCCGGCTTTTCACTATGGGCTGAAAAACAGGTGTCGCAAGGCGTGTCGCAAGCGTCGCAACGGCTTTTTCCCGGGTTCAATGCCCTGGTGTCCATTTTCATGATAAAATCCTTTTAAAACACGGTTTCTCTAAATGGGGCAGCCATGACTCCGGCTCCTTCCCCTTCCGGGCTTCCGGAGTAAAAAAGTTGTGCTTGCCGGACGGCGATCTCCAGGGCATCGGGAAAATCGTCATGTGCGGTGCTTCCCTTCTCAAAAGCCAGTAGCTGGTCTTTTGCCGCCTCAAAGTCCGGTGTGCCGGCCAGCTTTTTGGAGAAGACTATTTTTTTATAGAAAAAGGCTTGTCCCAGGGTGGCTTCGATGCGGGCGTGTTTGTCCATGGTGATGCGATACGGCATGGGCAGGTTCATCATGCCTTTTTGTTGGCCTGTTGCCTCGAATATGGGCAGGAATACCGCTTCCTGGCTGGCCGTGGCATCATAAGTGATGGATGGATAAATGCCCCGGGCATACCACCGCTTCAACCCTTCATAATGCCATTCGGTGGCATCGGCGATTTCGCACTGTCGGCAAAAGAGGTCTTCGATGTAAACTCTGTCTCCACGCACTACGGCAAGGGCAAAAGCTTTATAATCGCCTTGCGTGACGTAGCTTAAATCCCAATGCCCGACCGCACCGTGTACCTGTCCTCCGGGTGTGGCGGTGAGTATCTGTTCTTCTTTGAAGATTTTTCCCCTTACGATCGGAGTGTTGTAGTACTCCCTTTTCAGGGTGAAGCTGTCAAAGCCCTGATGTATTTTTTCAATGTCTTTGTCCGAGTAGCGTTCCGGCCACGACGGTGTGCCGTCGGCGTTGGTCAGGTTAATGGTCTGCTTTTTTACCCAGCTGCCCCTGAAGGCTTTTTTTAGTCCGTCCACGATGCCGTCCCTGACAAAGTAGTTGTTGTCGATGACAATGCGGCGGCTGTTTTTTCCGAAGGCAGCCCCTACGTCTCCGGTGATTTTTTCGACCCGTTCCGCCACGATGCGGCGGTTGGCGGTGGTTTTTCTGTCTTCACAATCCGACACGACACAATAGTCCAGGCGATTGGCCCCGCGTCTCAGGCCTCTTACTTTTTCGTTGATGCCCAGGGCAATGAAATAAGCGTTACCGGACGTTTCAAAAGCTCCTTCCGTCCAACTGCCGTATTTGATTTGAGTACCAAAGTCTTTAATGATACGTTCGTTGAATTGCAGTTGCATCTGCAGATCGGACAATAGCATGATGGCACGGTCAGCATTGATGCCCATGACCAGTGAGAACCTGATCTTGCCGAGTTGCTTGAGGGCAAAAGAATTGATAATGACCGCATGGGTGGATTTGGCAGCACCTCTGAACCATTGGCGGAACTGCACGATATATTCCATGTCATGCAGTTCCCGATAAGAGCTGATATGAAAGGAAGCACAGGGAGATCCGCAGAGTTCGGGGAAGTAGTAAAGGCAAAACTCCCCATAGTTTTGGGGTTTGAGCAGTTTTTTGATGCGCGCCTCCTGCGCTTCAGGCGTTTCCTTTTTGAGGGAAACCAGAGAGGTCTTCTGCAATTCCCTGCTTGCTCTCTGGAATTGTTCCCGGTATTTTTTCAAGTCGCTTCTATTCATCGAAAGCTGCTTTAATCATTTTGTTGATGACCGTATCCATCGCTTGCCTGGTGATTTTCGCCGCCTTTAAAATGTCTTCTTTGTCCTGCTTTTTTTTCGCTTTTTCAATTCCGTCAAGCATCTCCAGGGTAAGTGCCTCAAAGGCTTCAAAGGTGTAGCCGGCGAGCTTCTTTGTGTCCGAGAGCTTTTCAAAGGAGGACGCATATTTGACAGCCTGGTCGGCGGTGATCCTGGGCTGTTCCCCTTCAAGTATGGACTGGAAACTCTCTACTATCGCCGAGAGGATTTGCGGACGTTGCATCAGGTAGGCTTTACGTGCTTTTTTGAAGTCATGGGCTTTTGCCCATGATTGCAGCGTAGAGAGTGACACCCCAAGGTATTGGGCACAGACAGGCAGTCCCGTACCTGCCGCATAGAGCTTACGCGCTTCCTCGATGATGTTTTTTTTCTGCGCTTGTGAATATTTAGGCACCTTGTTTCAATCAGGAATTAAGATCCCTGCCGCAGGCAGGGGCAAGTGCGAAGGTGGGCGGTTTTGAAAAAAATGCGAAAATCCGAATCACCCGGCTATGCTGTGGGCGCAGCCGGTTATACTGTGCCCACACTGGGTGATCCGGGATTTGCACCCCCGGCCACGCCCTTATTATTATTGCGGCATGAACCGTTTCGTTCTTATTGATTTTTCGAAGGAAAACCGGCACGGCTACAAAGTAGACCAGGGGACTTTTAACATGGATGCGTTCAGGAAAAACCCCGTACTTCTGTTCATGCACGAGCGTGGTCAGGTGATGGGCCGGTGGACGGATTTCAAACAGGACAATCAAACCATCACTGCTGTTCCGGTCTTTGACGGGAAAGATCCTGCGGCGATGGTACTGAAAGGAAAAGTAGAACGCGGATTCATCAAAGCAGCCAGCGTAAGGTTTGACTACCGTTCGGCGGAGATAAAAAAAGATGTACTGTATCACGGAGAAGTTATAGAGGTGTCGCTGGTGGACATTCCCTCTTATCGGGAGACGCTGACACTGGAGAACTGCTGCTATTATAACTCAATTAACGGACTGATCATGGATATGAAAGAAGAAGAGAAAAAAGACAGGGAGCCGGAAAACAGCCCGCCTGGCCACAACGAACTTGAAAAAGAGAACGCCGCATTGAAAAATGCGATGGTGAACCGTATTCTCCGGGCCGGAGGGCAGCCCGGCGACGAGGTACGCAAAAAGGCGTATATGTCGCTTTCGGTGGAGGATCTTTTGAAACTGGATGCGGAAAACAAAACGGCGCAAGAGCAGGATACGGCGAATGCCGCTGTACCGCCTGCCAATGCGAAAGATACGGCAGTTCTGGAAGGGATCAACCATCTGGTGAATGCCCTGGGAAAAGGCCGGACAGTACCCGAAAAGGGTTATCACGACTACACGGCGGAAGAACTGGAGGAGCTTCAATTGAACGCACCCGGCCAGTTTGAAAAATTAATTAACGGTTACACCACTAAAAAATCCTGACATCATGCCAACAGCAAATCATATAAATCAGCTATTTTCCAGGGACCTGGAGCCTTTATTGTTTCCGGACAACTCCTATATGCTCCAGAGCAAGAACGACACGGCATTTCTGAAAGGCGGTCAGGTGAATATCCCGCAAGTCACCGGGAATGTGCCGGTTACCGAAATTTCCGACTACGGGAAGGATACGAGAGTCTCGGCACAAAGGACAGACGAGTCCATTGCCTACAACATCAGGCAGCTCAAAACGCAGGCAACTTTTTTGCAGGATTCTGAAGACCTGGTCGTGAACTATGCCAAGCGGGCCAGCCTGGTAGAACAGCATGCCGAGGAGTTGACCGAATACGCCGCAGACTTTGTGCAGCACGAGTGGGCATCGAATACCAGTGCTAAAATGCTCAGGACCGGGGGCGATGCGAGAGTTGGCACCACGGGGACGGGCAACCGGAAAGCGATCAGGTTTGAAGACCTGCTGGAGGTCCGTAAAGCGTTTAGAAAAGACAATGTGTCGATGGACAATCTGTGTGCTTTGATCAGCCCGGAGATGGAAATGGACCTGCTTAAAATGACCGAAGTAACCAGTACCGACTACCAGGGTAAGGGCACCGGCACCGGAGTGCTCAGGATGGGTGATGTGGATCGCATTTTAAGGATTCAGTTCTACGTCCGGAGTACGATCAACTCGTTTACGAATGCGGCTACGCCGGTGTTGAAAGACCAGGGGACGAATGCGGCGAATGCTGACAATGCCGGGGCTTTGTTCTGGTCATCCAAATACGTAAGCCTCGCCAGAGGAGCGGTAAAAGTCCTTTATGAAGCCGGACAGCCTAAAATTGGCGGTGATGAGATCAGTTCTCTTATGAGACTGGGAGCCTTGTACCGCAGGAAAGACGGCAAAGGCGTGGTGAATCTGGTGGAATCGGCAGCGTGATCCCGGTTGAAAGTTGAACATTAAAAAAAGTTGAAAGTTGATTGACAGGGAAAACGACAAGATTGATTTGAACCAGCTATCACAAAAGGAGCTGCTGGTCCGTTTGGTGGATCAGGTGAGTATCATTCGCAAGGAGTTGGACGAGTATGGACATGACTTTGTCAAATTCAAAGTCAGACTGGCGGTACTGGAAACGAAAGCAGCTATCTACGGCGGCATCTCGGGAGCAGTGATAGGTATCATGATCAGGTTATTGAGTTAAAAACAAGTTAAAAACCCCTTCGGGGAATGATATGGGAAAACCTTTGAAATATCTGGTGATTCATTGCACGGCGACGCCGGAAGGCCGGGAGGTGACGGCAGCCGATATTGAACGCTGGCATCTCGGGGGGCGGGGCTGGTCACGCGTGGGCTATTCGGATCTGATTGACCTGCACGGCAGGCTAATCAACCTGGTTCCCTTCAACAGCGATGGCCAGATAGACGTTTGGGAGATCAGCAACGGTGCCAGAGGAATAAACGGCGTGAGCCGTCATGTGGTTTACGCGGGCGGATGCGACCGGGCCATGAAACCGGAAGACACCCGCACACCGGAGCAAAAAACCGCTCTGGCAGACTATGTTCGCTATATGGTGCGGCGACACCCCGGCATACAGGTGGCCGGGCATTATCATTTTTCCAGCAAGGCCTGTCCGTCTTTTAAGGTGGAAGACTGGTGTGAGGAGATTTTTATCCCTGAAAAAAACATTTTCCGGTCATGAACTTTTTAGCAAAAATATTTGGTGGGGTAAGCCCGTTCAGGGAGGTGGCAGACGTGGTCGACCGCTTTGTGGAGACCAAAGAAGAAAAGCGGGAGTTTTTCAAAGAGATCTATCAAATGGAATCCACCGGGCGGGAAAATGCCCGCAATCTGTACGGTCAGGACAGCAACGTGCAAAAAGTGTTTGCACTGGTGTTTTTGACCGCTTATGTGGTACTAACCGGGTTTATGCTCTACTGGGCTTTTCATGGCGAAGGGATGGACCTGACCGACTTTCAAATCACCATGATAAGCACCACCTTCGGTGCGATGAGTGCCAAAGTGAGTACGATCACCGACTTCTTTTTTGGAAGTGCGCAGCACAATGAAAAATTAAAAATCAAATAAAATAATGGCATTACCGGGCGTAAATATAGAGATCAATACCGATGGACGGCAATCATTGCCCAGACTGGCCGATGGCACTTTTGGCATGCTTTGCACCGCCACCAACGTGACAGGAAGCGGAAATTTTTCCCTCAACAAGAGTTACTTGTTGCCGGATCTGGAAGATTTGAAAAACCTGGGGGTCACCCCAGAAAACAATGCTTTTTTATATGGGCAGGTATCAGACTACTTTGCCAACACCAGCAACCGGCTATGGTTGCGGTGTGTGACGGCAACCGTCACGATGCCGCAACTGGTTGACGCAAGCCTGACACATGGCAGGCGATTGATTGACGACAGCAACGAAGCCATCCGGGTGTTGCTGGTTTGCAAGCAAACGGGCAGCGGCCCGGTGACCCGTTCCGGAGGACTGGATCCGCAAGTGCATACGGCAGTACCGAAAGCACAGCAGTTAGCCGGTGGGTATAAAAATATTCACCTGGGTGTGGTGCTGGATGGACAAAGTTTTAGCGGCACGGCCGCTGACCTGACCGAATACCAGTCGTCTTCTTATGAAAATGTGGCCATATCCATAGCGGCGAACGACAACACCGGTAATGCGTCTGTCGGCTTTCTGGGAGGGCTGTTGAGCACCCTGAGCGTAGAGACCCGGCTATCGAGAAAGCGCAACGGAGCGGTACCGGTGAGTACAGGCTATCTGACCAGTAAAAGCAAACTGGAGGACATGCTCACTTCTCTGGGCGTGATCCATGACAGGCATTATATTACGTACCGCCATTTTCCGGGAGAAGCCGGCGTGTACTTTGCCAATGACTTTACCCTGTCAGGCAGTTTTGTGAACCGGCTTTCCCGTGTGCGGGTCATCGACAAGATCAAGCGCATTGCGTACCGCACGGGCATTCGCGAGGTGGACGAAAAAGTACCCCTGAATGCAGACGGCACTATCCGGGAGGACGTTGCCCGCAGGATAGAGGCAGATATTGAGCAGGCACTGGCGGTGCAAATGCTCGGGAACACAGAGATCTCCTCGGTGGAAGCTCAGGTCAGAGGCAGCAATATACTGCAAACCGAACAGTTGGGCGTGGAGTTGCGCATCACTCCGGTGGGCTATTCCAATTCTATTAACTACCTGATTTATTTATAGGCATGGCACAGACAGACAGCAGGGAATATCAATACAGCCACATTACGGTCAATGCTTCCGGCATTGACATTACCTCCTTGCAGCATGTGGCTTACAAGACCTCTTTGGAGAAGGAATTTATCTACGGGAAGGGCAGCAAACCCAGAGCCATACAGGAAGGCAACTTTTCATTCGAGGGCAGTATTGGCCTCTTGCAGGGAGATCTGGCAAAACTCGAATCGCTGCGGGCCGACCGTGAATTGCAACTGCTGCGGGGTACCAGTATCGTAGTGGTCTACAAGACGGATAATCACATTCTGGGCGAGACCCCGAAATTGAGAACCGACGTCCTGCAGGGGGTCCGTTACGGGGAGATAGAACAACGCTTTAATCAAGGCGATACGAAAATGGTGATCGAAATCCCGATCATGTTCCTGGACATTAAAAGACTTTAATATTAAAATAAAAGATTGTAATAATGGCATTGGTATTAAAAGAGAACGGGGCTTTCAAGCCGGTGGAAAAAATCCACGAAAAGGCACTCGAAGAGCAATGGGGGAAGCTTGAAAAGATGGTCATTCCTCTCAAAGGGAAAGCAGACAAAACAATATGGCTGCGTCAGCCGGTACGCGGGGAGGTGAAAGCAGCCCTGCTTCACGAGACCACTGCCGACGGCAAAACAGACCGCATCACGCCCGGAGAAATGATTTTGGAGACGTGCATGGTGGCCGGTGACCAGGAGGTACTCAAAGAGGACAGCTATTTTTTCAGAGCCGCCCTGATGAGCTACTACTGGCTCCAGAAACGCCTGGGGTTTATATAAACAAGGTGAACACAGCCGACGGCAGGGCGAAGGCCAGTCCGTTGCTTTATGTAGATACGCAGTTGCGTTACCACCTTGGGGTCAACCCCGACCAGCTCACTGACCAGGAATGGGCATTGAGCTTTGCCCAGCTTGTAGCAATAAGAAAAAGGGAAAGTCATGGCTGAAACGCTCACATTTACGCTTGAATTAAAAAGCCGGATTGACAAAGAACTCAGTAAAATAAGCCGTAGCACAAAAGCCATGAGCGATGCGGCGGGTGAGGACGTGCGCCGGTTTCAAAAAAAACTGGGCGGTACCAAAACCACTATTGACGGGCTAAACAATGTTCTGGAACGGCTTCGCAAACGGAAAAACAGGGCTTTTGATACTAAAAAAATTGAGCGACTCAACAAGGTGATCACAGAGACCGAACGAAAGGTTGACAAACTCCGAAGTACAGGTCTGCGCAACAAAGGCATGCCCGGCGGCGGCCTGGCGGGTGGCCTGGTGGGGCGATTTGCCGGCCCCGCAGCACTAGGGTATGCCGGCTTTTCACTGGCTAAAAAAGCCATCACCGGAGGGGTGGAATTAGAGCAAAACCGCATCGCTTTCCAGACCATGACCGGCAGTGAAGAACAGGGCAGTGCCCTGGTCGACAGCGTAAACAGCCTGGCCAACAAAACGCCCTTTGCCAATAGCGCATTACTCGATGCGACCAGAACCCTGCTCAACTTCGGATTTGCCGGTCAGGACGTCCTCCCGACGCTCTCCCGTCTGGGCGATGTCTCGGGAGGGAACGCCGGGCGGCTGAGTTCGCTGGCACTGGTCATGGGACAGGTGCGCTCGTCCGGCAAACTCATGGGGCAGGACCTGCTCCAGTTCATTAACGCCGGTTTCAACCCCTTGCAGGAGATGGCCGGGATGACCGGCAAAAGTATGGGCGAACTCAGAGAGGAAATGAGCAAGGGCAAGATCTCCTACGAACAGGTTGCCGAAGCGTTTGGCTCGGTCACTTCCCGGGGCGGGAAGTTTTACCAGATGATGGAGAAGCAGAGTGAGAGCATGGGCGGGAAATGGAGTACCCTTACTGGCACTTTCTCCGCTAAACTGGCAGAACTGGGCTTATTATTCAAACCGGTGGTGGATGGTGTGTTAGACCTGGGCATTGCCATGATGAATGGCCCTGAAGCAAATCAAAAAACTTACGCCATCAATGCGATTGACCACTACCTGGAACAAATGAAAACAGCCGGTCTTTCCATCCGGGAGCGGCAAAAGCTCATCGGGCAGTTCAATGCCCAATTCGGGGAGGATGTACTGGGTAAAAAGCTTGACATCGAACTGGCTCTGGATAGTGAAGGTTTTTTAAAAGCGTTTGAGGAACTGAAAAAATACCTGGAGAATGAAAAACGATCAGAGGTCAAAATAGAGCAGAAAGAGGCATTATTTAAGCAAAAAAGACAGATAGAAAGCAGGATCAGACAGGCCGGTGACAGAATCTTTGACATAGCAAAGGGTACAGAACAACAATATACCAGCACCTACGCAGGAAGAGGAGTATATGTCAAACCGACAGATAACCTGGCACAAGCTGAAGCACAACGCAAAAAAGCCCGGGACCAACTCAGTGGGATCAATCAGGAACTGACCCCACTTATCCTGGCCGCGGGAATCTCTGACACGCAGGAAGAAAAAATATTGAAAGCGCGTCTGAATGCCCTGACCCTTCATCGTGAAAAAGCTGCCCTTTTACCCGGTGTGCACGATCTTTCCGGTCATCCAGGCAACAGGGAGGCTGAAAAGATCAAAAAGGCACTGGCAGCGTTTGAAAAAGCAACAAAAAAGGAGGGCACAACTGAAAAAGCAACAAAAAAGGAGGGCACAAATGGAGATCATCCAGACAGGAAAACACTAGGGGAGTTGACCGACCAGGTGAACACCGGAGGCAGGACGCAGCGGATCATCAACCTCCATATCAATAACCTGAATGGCGTGGGTGAAATGAATAATCATTTTGAGGGCTTTGAACAAGAATATGAAGAGAAACTGGCAGCTAGTGCCGAGGATCATATGAAAGCCCTGTTAAAAGTATTGAATGGCGTATCAAGAATGGGTGAAGCATGATAGAAGTACCTCCCGGCGGCGATATATTCAAGCTGAAGATCACAGCAGTAGCAGGTGGTGAACCCTTCACTTTTCCTGTCGAACCCCGTGTGTGGGTAAGGCGGCGCAACCGCATCATTCGCAAGTACCCGCAGAAAGGACTCAAAGGCTCCATCAAAGAACGATGGATGGTCGATGACTTCGATGTGACGATCCGGGCAAATTTCATTGGTGAAGCAGGCTACCTGGAGGAATTAAGGCAGCAGATCCCGGAGCAAACCCCGACGCAGGGAATCGCTCCGGGCAATAGTCTGAAAGATGCGGTGAACCAGCGTCTGGAAGGAGAAGCGAAGCGTCTGGGCGAGTTGGGCACAGGCATCCTGCCTGCACAAGCGGCAGGAGCTCCGGGGAGGTTCAAAAAAAGGGAAAAGCCGGTACAGCCGGTTAATACGCTGGTGCCTTCCTATCCCCGGGACACGATTCAGGAGCTTCTTGAACTCTGCCGGAAGGTGTACTGGCAGGTCAGCGGAAATGAGCAACTGAATGCGCTTGATATTACACACCTGGTGGTGTACGATGTGGAGCTGCCTTTCACTGCGGGGGAATTGAATCAGGAAGTAGTCATCAGGGGATTTAGTGACGACGCGGACCAATGAATGATTTTTTGATGAAAAACGGAAAACCGGCCATTGGAGACGGGCTGGAAAACGAGGTCCGGGATATTTTGACCGCCCGGAAAGGGGATTTCAAATTCTTTCCGGACATAGGCGTGGGGATAGCCGGTTTTGTGGACGGGAAGATAGCCGACCAGGAGCTTTTCAGCATTGTGGCCGCGGAATTGAAAAAAGATAATAAACGGCTCGTGCAGGCGAGGACCGCAGGGGATATTTATGTGACCCGCGTGGAAAGAAATTGAGGACCGGGAAGGGATGGAAAAAATTAAAGTCAGGAAAGGACAGAGTTTGATGGACATTGCCGTCTGCTACTATGGCAGCGCGGAAGGGGTCTTTGACCTGGTCAGAAGGAATAAACTGAACGGCATCACCGCTAATGTTTACCACGGACAAGAGTTGGAAACAGGCGAACCGCTGAATGTTCGTCTTTCCCATATTTTGCCCAAAAACATAGCCACCGTAACAGGAAGCAGAGCCAGTGGCATAGGCTTTTGGCGGATCAACAAGGAATTTATCCTGCCGCAGACAGAAAATTAAAAGTTAAAACAATATGGCAAGAACAATAGAAGAGATCCTGAAAGTAATGAACCAGAAGGCAAAGGAATATCCCGGGCTTTCGGAACTGGAAGCCAACCACAGCGTGGTGCAAGTGTGGAACTACGCCAAACAAGTGATGGCTCTGGGTATTGCCCAGGCAGAACATGCCGTAGACCAACTCAACGCAGAGGTTAGGCAAATGGTCAACAAAGACGAACCCGGCGGCATCGGGTGGTATCGACAAAAAGCCTTTGACTATCAGCATGGCGACCAACTGCTGGTCATCAACAACCGCCCGGCATATCTGACCCCCAATCCCGCCGCCCGGATCGTTCAGCAGGTGAGCGTCACAGAGTCACCGGCCGATGGCTCACTTACCTTCAAAGTGGCTAAGGATACCGGCGGTGATTCTCCTGTGCTTACCGAAGCCGAGCAAGACGGGTTCAGGGACTACATAGGCAGGATAAAGATCGCAGGGACCCTGATCACTGTGCAAAGCGATCTCCCTGATAAGATCAGCTACAACATTGTGGTGGAGGCAGACCCTGCTGTGCTTACCGGACATGTCAGGCGGACGGTATACCAGACCCTGGACCGCTTTCACCAAAGCATCGAATTTAACACCGTATTGTATTTGAGCAAAGCCACCGATGCCCTCCAGGCCATTCCCGGTATCATCGATGTAGAGATTACCAGTGCGTACGCCGGTGCGGCAGGGGTCAGCCTCACCGAAAACCACCGGGTGAACCGGAAATATGAAACCATAGCGGGCTATGTGAAGCTCGACCGTAACGATTCTTCAGTCACACTAATTCGGGGATAACACCACAACAACGTTATAAATTAAATGGAACAGAATGTATACAATCGATTATGATGCTTTCATTCAACAGGCCCTGCCGCCGCACTGGCGCAGACAGTGGCAGGAACACCTCATTGCCGTGTGGTGCTATCCTTTAAAACAACTCTTTGACCAGATCTTTCTGCTAAGAAAACAGGCGGTTAACGAGTTGAATCATAATTCGCAAGCAGAAAGTTTGCAACACAAGCTTCAGGACTCTCACATGAAAATAGAAGTAGGAACCGTATCGCAGAACGGCACCATAAAAATATTAGCCCCCGACCTGCCAGAGGTCAGAAACAAGATCAAACTCCACCTGGACAAGGTGAAAACCGCAGGAAAAACAATTGAATTTCAAACCATTATCTAAATAGTACGACTATGACCATCAAAACAAGAAAGCAATTAGAAGAAACTTTCCAAAACGGAGCCACCCCCGACGCACAGGATTTCTCCAACCTTTTCGAGAGCTTCCGGCACCAAACCGACCCGGACTTGAACCTCAGACGGGCCAACCAGACCGAAGCCGAAGAAGGCAATAGCAATATTCAACTGATGACACCCCAGCGCACCAGGCAGGCGATCATCGCCCTCACACGCCTGGCCAGCGTACCGGCCCTGAGCAGAGAAGTGGACCAAAAAGTAGCAACAGCCATTTCGCAACTGATCGATAATGCACCCACCGCCCTGGATACACTCAACGAACTCGCTCAGGCACTCAATGACGACCAAAACGCCTACAACACACTGGTCGGGCTCATCAACACCCACGTCAACCGCACAAACAATCCCAATCCCCACGGCGTGACCAAAGCGCAGGTAGGACTGGGCGGAGGAAACCAGTTGAAAATGGCTACCCGTGTGCAATTCGGCTCTAAGGAAACCCGGGGGTTGTCACAACCAGTTGTATACACCTTTCAGAGAGCTACTGAGCCTGGTCGGGTCTACCGGACAAGCTATATAAAGTATACAGCAATCTGTACGGGAAATTATTACCCGGAGTATCGAAGGCATGGAATTTTGGTTTTTAGACATTTTCAAGAGGGTACAGCACAATTAAGTGGCCATGATATATTTAATAGTGGCTCGATGAGCGTATCTGCCGTTTGGTCCGGGGGTAACTGCACCTTAACCTTCCGCGCAACCGGTTCACATCATATGCTCACTACAGTAGAGGTGGCCCTGCCCGGGAACTTTATCAGGGACCTGCAATAGACCACCGCAGAAGACACCTCCGGACTCGCAGCAGCAAGAGAGGCATGGTTCAGGGCGTGTCTTAACAGGGTTGAAAAGAAGCACTCTCGCTGCTTAAAAGCAGAACCGAAAAATGTAATAAAAAAAAGCCCCAACAGGCTGCCCGGCCCCGAACAGGAACTTAATGAGTTTAGTGCACCAGACACAACTCCCCACCCATTGAGGCCATACCTCTACCGGAGAGTCTAAATAGTGTTTGGTGTACTTTTTTATATGACAAAAACAAAAACCAAATTGAGAATGAACATGAAAATTGAACAAAATAAAACAGAAAAGCTAAAGACACCCATCAGTTATTATGGTGGTAAACAAAAGATGCTAAGGCACATATTGCCATGGATACCGGAGCATACTACCTATACAGAACCATTTGTCGGTGGTGGGGCGGTGTTTTGGGCAAAAGAACCAGGCAAGATTGAAGTCATTAACGATACCAACAGAGAGCTTATCAATTTCTACGAGTGCGTCCAAAATGAATTTGTAGAACTCGAAAAAATGGTAAGGATCAGCCTGCACAGCCGCTCTATGCATAGCGATGCTACGGTGGTGTATAACAATCCGCACCTGTTTACACGGGCTAAGAGGGCCTGGGCGGTCTGGGTGTTAGCCGCTCAGTCCTTTTGCTCCATACTCGATGGTCCCTTCGGATATGATAAAACCAGCAAGGCAACCACTAGTATAAACATCGCTAATAAACGTGATAATTTTACCATAAAATACGCTGAACGTATCCAAAACGTGCAGATAGAAAATACCGATGCCTTACGAATCATACGCTCGCGGGATCATGAAAACGCCTTCCACTATATAGACCCGCCCTATTACAACTCCAACTGCGGGCACTACGATGGCTATACCAGGGAGGACTTTGAAATGCTTTTGGAAACGCTTTCAGAGGTTAAGGGAAGGTTTTTGTTGTCCAGTTACCCAGGTGACGTACTGACAAAGTATGCCAGGCAATTCGGTTGGAATACCCAAAAGTTAGAGAAGGTAGTCCGCGTAAACCAGGGCTCCGGTAAGCCTGGAAAAAAGAAAATAGAGGTACTCACCACTAATTATCAGATGTAACCCCAAAGAAAAGGGCAGTTGAGGCTGTCCGGGTAAAAACGGGTGAAAACAGAATTTGTACTATTGCCGGGTTGTCCGATTTTCAGCTATCTTCTGATTGTGCTATTCCCCAAACAAAATTCTCATTCAGAACGTCACATTCTGAATGAGAATTTTTGACATTCCGAATGAGACGATTTAGGTGTCATCAGTTATGACACCAAAGTAGACTTTGTCGCAGGAACATTTCCATCATCAGTAGCGATCGGTGATCTGGATGCTGACGGTAAGGCGGATTTGGCCGTGACGAATTTGGGTAGTAGTTCCGTTTCGGTATTTAGGAATACCGGTACCGGTGTCGGTGTCATCAGTTATGCCGACAAAGTGGACTTTACCACAGGAACAACTCCATCATCAGTAGCGATCGGTGATCTGGACGGTGACGGGCAGGCGGATCTGGCCGTAACGGGTGAAAATACTGCTTTCGTCTCGGTCTTCAAGAATACCAGTACCGGTGCCGGTGTCATCAGTTATGATACCAAAGCGGACTTTGCCGCAGGGGTCAGGCCAATTTCAGTAGCGATCGGTGATCTGGACGGTGACGGCAGGGTGGATCTGGCCGTGGCGAATAGTACCAGCAATAACGTCTCGGTACTGAGGAATAACAGTACCGCCACCGGTGTCATCAGTTATGACACCAAAGCGGACTTTGACACAGGAGACAATCCACAATCCGTAGCGATCGGCGATCTGGACGGTGATGGCAGGGCGGATCTGGCCGTGGCGAATAGTACCAGCAATAACGTCTCGGTTTTCAGGAATACCAGTACCGGTGTCGGTGTCATCAGTTATGACACCAAAGTGGACTTTGACACAGGAGAAAATCCATCATTAGTAGCGATCGGTGATCTGAACGGCGACGGCAGGGTGGATCTGGCCGTGGCGAATCGTACCAGCAATAACGTCTCGGTACTGAGGAATAACAGTACCGGTGTCGGTGCCATCAGTTATGACACCAAAGTAGACTTTGTCGCAGGAACATTTCCATCATCAGTAGCGATCGGTGATCTGGACGGTGACGGCAAGGTAGATCTGGCCGTGGCGAATGCTAGTGACAGCAATACCGTATCGGTTTTTAGGAATACCCGTTCCGAGACATCCATAACCGCTTTTTCCTTTGCCGCACAAGCCGGCGCAAGTGCGACCCTTGATCCTGTCAGTCAGACAATAGTCATAGAAGTGGCCTATGGCACGGACGTGTCCGCCCTTGTTGCGGATTTCACCCTTTCAGCGGGCGCTACTGCTACAATAGGTGCTACCTCCCAACAGAGTGGGGTCACGGCCAATGATTTTTCCAGTGCGGTGACCTACACGGTGACCGCAGAAGATGGCACCACCACACAGCCCTGGACGGTTAACGTGACTACCGCTCCCAACACTGAAACGGCCATAACCGTTTTTTCCTTTGCGGAACAAACAGGCCCGGCAACAATTGATCCTGTAACAGCCAGGGTGGACATAGAAGTGGCTTATGGCACGGACGTGTCTACACTTGTTGCGGGTTTCACCCTTTCAGCGGGTGCCACTGCCAGGGTAGGCACTGTTTCGCAACAGAGTGGGATCACCGCCAATGATTTTTCCAGTGCGGTGACCTACACGGTGACCGCAGAAGATGGCACCACCACACAGCCCTGGACGGTCAGCGTGACTACCGCTCCTGTACTCTCTGTTACTAATGCAGCTCACAATTTTATGGGCAGTCCATATCCGAACCCCTCTGACGGTACATTTGTTCTTCCTGTTGACATTGCTGCTGATTCTGATATAGACATTCTCATCCGGGATCTGTCGGGAAGGCTTGTTTTGACAAAGGTTGTCGGAGGATTAAAAAAAGGGTCTCATGTTTTAGCGATAGACCTTCGGTTTGAAAACGGAGAAGCAACTCCTTCAGGCACCTATTTTATAGAAATGAACATCACCACCAGAAAAGGGGAACCGCTGGTCTTTCGCAAAAGAGTTCTTTATACAAAATAAAATGGGAAAAGGAGGGGGGTAATGGCCTGGTCACTGGGGTTTGCCTGTGCCTGGCCTGCGGACCGGCTGGATTGCTACAAGGGATAAAATTGCCTTTGATAAGATTGCTCAGATAAAGGATTTCATCACTATTTGTAATCGTGCTCCAAGCGAATTTTTGGTAGCCATAGCTCTCGAAAATGTAAAAAAATATCAGGCCGGAATTTGGGGATCATACAGTCAAACTTTTCACAATTGGATCAGTTTTTTTATCAGTATCAGGATGTAGCCCACTGGGTCAGACCACAAGCGGGACCAATATCTTTAGCTGAAATAAAACCTTTAATTGACATGGACAAGTTTTGTATGAATTTGTGAAATAAGGAGGGTGTCCTTTTACTACCAGGATCAATTTTTGATGATAATAATCAACATTTCAAGTTAGGATCTGGTCGCCAAAATATGCCTGAGGTGTTGGAACGTTTCTCAAAATTTTTGGATACTACTTTTTAAGATCCCATTGCTTACCGTAGAAGTTTATAGTATATAATTAAGCGTTCTAATTCTATTTTAGAAGAAATGGAATATGTTTTATCTTTGTAGCAAATATAATTTTGATATTATAAATATGGGAGCTACGCCAAAATTGGATAAAATTGACAGGGTTATCCTTGAGAAGCTGCAGACAAATGCCAAGATTACCAATGCGAGATTGTCGCAGGATATTGGGCTTTCACCGGCTCCAACTGCAGAGCGTGTCAAGAAGTTAGAGAATTCGGGAATAATAAAGAGCTATCACGCTGTGCTTAATACTGCCAAAATAGGGCTGGGGGTTAGTACATTCGTAATGGTAAATCTGAAAGGTCATAATAAGACCAACATCGATAGCTTTCTACAGGAAATCAATAAAATTGATGAAGTAATTGAGTGTCATCATGTAACAGGCACTAGTGATTTCATTTTAAAGATTATCGCGGACGATATCGCTTCTTATCAAAAATTGATGTTGGAGAAAGTTACTGACATCAAGGAAGTCGATAATATGCAGTCACTTATAATTTTATCTACATTTAAGGATAGAAAAGTGATGCCTCTTCCGGAAAACGCTGCCATATCATGACCGATAAGGCGGATTTGATTCTCGACAAAAAGGCAGTCAATCAGAAGATTCGAAGAATTGCCTACGAAATTTATGAGAACAACTTTGAGGAAAAGGAATTGATTATTGCCGGTATTTATGACCGTGGATTTTCGTTGGCAAAAAGACTTATTAAGGAGCTAAACCAGATTAGCCCAATAAAAACACAACTGGTTAAGGTTTCAATTAATAAAATCAGTCCTCTTAAGGAAGAGATAAGTGTGGACTGCGATTTGAAGACCTTAAAAAATCAGTCAGTGGTACTGGTAGATGATGTCTTGAATACCGGACGAACTATGTCTTTTAGTTTAAAGGCATTCTTAAGTGCTGAAATCCGGAAAATGGAATCTGCTGTTTTGGTCGACAGAAGTCATAAATCCTTTCCCATTGATGCTAAATACAAAGGTTATGAGTTGTCAACTACCATTAATGAGCATGTTGAGGTAAAACTGGGTGGGGCTGACCAAGGGGTTTATCTTTCCTGACTTTTGATTTTTCATAAGCGGTCACAATAGCACTTAAGAACTGATAATCAGCATCAGCTACCCATTGTCGGAATTTGTAGTGATCAGCTTCAAAATATCTGAGGAATTGTACAAATCTGGTGAGGTCAAAAGTTTTGGACGAAATACCAGTTCCTGCGCCAAGAGCATCCAAAACATTGCATAACTGCTCATAATGACCTTCAACGGGCACCACCATGACTGGTTTACTGAAGTACATTGCTTCGCATATTGATTCGAAACCTGCTGTGGAAACATATCCCGAACAGCCTGCCATGTACTCAAGAAATTTATAATCATTTAATAAATGAAAAGTCAAATTGGGATGAGGACTATACTCATCACTAACGTCTTGATTGTCCCAAAAACAATGAATTTTAATTTCGGAATTAAGCCGGTGCCACTCCAACAATTCCTCACTATATCCCTTGTTGAGCAAGTAAACCAGCAAGTAACCCTCGTCCGAAATTTTACAATTTTTGATATCAGCTCTTAATAGCGGGGGGAATACTCGAAGTTTTGGATTTTTTGGGCGGCGATAGGGAGTAAATGACAGGGCCAATTCTTTCTTAGCACCAATAGCAGTTAGCTTATTATTTAGTAAAAAGAGCCATTTGTCTAATGTTCCCGAAGCAAATCTAAAATCCTGATGATGAGCCAAGTATTGATGTCCAATGCACAAATAGGTTAGTTTGGGGCGAAAGATGAAATTATAAAGACCACCTAAAGGATCATAAAAATTGATGATAATGTCGGGTCTGATTTGGGTAACGACATTATTTAATTTCCAACAGCTTTTGAGGTAATGATGAAGATTAAGTAACCCATGAACTATTGTTGCCCGGATTCTGATTCCTTTACTCTTGGAATCTGTTATAAACCCTGGGCTGGACAATAATTCCACATTTGTTGCCTTAATTTTCTGATGAAAGAAATGAGGCACCATTCTCTTTGAGTTATTACCAATAAAAACATGTTCTATATCGTGACCGGCTCGGTGAAGGATAGTCGAAAGTGTAATTGCCTGCGTCATGTGACCACGACCTTCACCTTGAACCAAAAACACGTATTTAAGCTTTCTGCCCTGCATTAAGTAATCATTCTCCTTGTCAATTTCAGTTGATATTGACTTTGGCATAAAGATCAATAAAAAGGCTGTTAATCTCCGACCTTTCTATGAGCCTTGCGTGAAATATGTCAAACACATAAGTCTATTTCAATGAATATAAGTAAACATTCAGCCAAATAGGATTAACAAATAATTAACGCACAAAATTCATGGGTTCAACCAAAATCACGTCTTCCCTATCAAGTTTGACTTTTCCTGGAGCAAAACCTTTGGGTTTACGGACATATTTCTTCAGGGTATGAACTACGGGACATAAAGGAAAATTCTTCCCCCTGGAGAACCATGCTGCCAGTTGAGCTGTTTTTTCAATTACAGATAGAGGAAAATTTTTTCCTGACTGATACTTCAAAACGACATGTGATCCGGCGACGTCTCGTGCATGAAACCACCTATCATCTTTATGGGCATATTTTAAGGTTAACTGGTCGTTTGATTTTGCATTCTTACCTACTAAAACAACAAAATGTTCGATTTGAAATTGATGATATGGTACCTCTTTTGCTGGTTTTGCTTTGACTTGATCTTGTTTGAATCGACTTCTTAACTGTTTAAAATCGGTATAGGCTTTTACCTCCTCCAGCAACTCCTCAGCTTCTTTCAATTCTCGACTTTTGGAGGCAATACTTTCAGTAACCTTTTTAACCGCAATTCCCTGGTTCTTATTCTTTTGGTAGAGCTTTTCGGCATTCTTTTGTGCCGATAATTTAGGATTAAGTTTAATGGAGATTTCCTTGTCATTGTAAAAATCGAAAAGGTCTGTTTTTTCTGTTCCAGGAGCTATCTGGTGCAAATTGGCCATTATAATATCTGCTATTTGATCGTTGCGTTTTGAAGACAACTCATGAAGTTTTGATTTCGTCTTAATTATGTAATTGTCAGTCCTTGTGATTTTTTGTTCCAATTGACGAATAATGACGTTCTTTTCCCTTGCAAGACCATTGACTTGCGCATGCTTGAAGTAGAATTCCGTGCCTGCCTCCAGGGCAGAATTGAATTGAGCAATTATTTCGCCTATTTTGACTTGGGAGAGATGGAGCTTATCCTCGTAATTTGTTAAATAAAATATGGGATTGGATAGCTCCTTCAGTAATTTCTGAATTCTAACCCATTGTCCTTCTAAATCTTTTTCTAATAGACCATCTGCAATGAGATAATCAGTAACGAGCCTGCCAAATGTTGGATAGAGTACCTTCAGTTCTCCATTATTTTCAATGAAATTCTCCTTAGTTTGGTCAATGAGCCGATCAAAATTATTTAAGACAAGGGTTTGATCCTGGATGTTTTGGGTCTTGAAAAGTAAAGGGCGCAAGTTGTTTGGAAATAACAGAATATTACTCTGCCTTCCAAACAATTTGAAAACGAGCTCTTTACCTTCCTCAAACGAAACCTGAAAACTTCTTTCGTTTTTATGCACTTTTATTTTTTTAACCGCATGACCTGTCAGGTCAGTAAAAAGGTCAATACTGTTCCTGTTAGCTCTTTTAAAATCTGATGCAAATGATAAAATGCCTTGCTGATGACTCAGGTCAGCCTTTATGTAGAAATCTGCTTTTAGGTTGGAAAAACCTAATATCATTTCATCCTTATTTTGACTGAAACAGGTGCTGAGTTGATAGCCGACAAGCTTGTTGTTTAACTCAGCAGCCAGATGTTGCAGGAAATGATAGTTTTGGTGCACTTAAATAATGGTTATGCAAACTTACTTTTTTCTTCACTTCAGAAGTGGAGTTTCAGACCATCATAAGCCAATTTGACATTATCAGGAAGTTCTTTGGATACATCCCGATGTTTTCCCAATGCATGGCTGATATGGGTTATAAAGGTGGTTTCGATCTTTAGATCATTTGCTATCCCAATTGCCTCTTCTAAGCTAAAATGTGATACGTGAGTGTCTTTACGAAGGGCATTTAATACTAACGTCGTTGATCCCTTTATTTTTTCTTTTTCAACATCAGAAATAAAATTGGCGTCGGTGATATATGTGAAATTTTTTATGCGATAACCAAATACCGACAATTTATGGTGCATTACTTCAATAGGAGTAAATTTAGTATTAGAAATTTGAAACGGTTCTAATGATATCTCATTGACTTGTACTTTTGGAAGTCCGGGATATTTGTGTTCAGCAAATACATAGCCATATTCCATTCTTAATTGAGTCAAAACGTCTTGTCTTGCATAAATGGGGATTTCTATATTCTTTAGAAAATTGAAACTTCTTACGTCGTCCATACCCGCAGTATGGTCCTTATGCTGGTGGGTGTAGACCACTGCATCAAGTGATGAGATTCGTTCTCTAAGCATTTGCTGCCTAAAGTCAGGGCCTGTGTCTATGACAATATTCTGATTGTCGACATGAATAAGAATTGATGTTCTGAGCCGGTTATCTCGATAATCGACTGAATTACAAATTTTGCATGTACAGCCAATTACCGGAACTCCCTGGGATGTCCCTGTGCCTAAAAAAGTAATGGTCAAATTTGGAGTTTGGTTTGAGAAATGGTTAAAAACAATTTTCTGTTTTTCTCACTTAGATTATCCGGGCTGATATTGATGGTCCGTAAAATTTCGATCAAACTGCTTATGCGATCATCGAGTGGAAAGTATTTGTTAATCACTGCAACTTTGGATTCGTTGATTATACAGTAACCTGAATGAAAATTTCCCTTTTCATATCTCAGAATATAATCTGTCTCTGAAAATATGTCCTCTAATTTGCTTAAAAATGCTTTAGTATACTTAATTGACATTTGAGTCGGTGTATTGATTAACCATATCAACCAGGTTGTCGAAATTTAAAGGTTTGGGAATGTAGTCGTTTATACCAGCTTCTTTAAAATCATTCATAGAATAATTTTTGGCATTTCCGGTTATGGCAATAATGGGTATTGATGATTTGACCTTATCTGATAATCCCCGTATTGCTCTGGCACAATTCATACCATCCATAATTGGCATATTGATATCCATCAAAACGAGATCGTAATTTTCCTGATTTAGCTTTTGTAGAACTTGTTCTCCATTTTTGACACCAATTATTTCGTAATTCTGGATTTCGAGAATCTTTTTGGTCAAATTTTGAATTACAGAACTGTCTTCAGCAACAATTATTCTTTTCATTAGCAAATATCATCAGGTCCACTAGTTCGAAATCGAATCATCAAACATTTTTGTAGAGTTGGATTGAAACTCTTTGAATGTTTCATTTAATAGTTCAAGCTTTTTCTGCAAGTCTGCTGGTTGGCTTTTCTTTAACTCCATCTCAATCGATTCAGCGAATTTAGCCACTCTCTCAATTCCCAAAGTTCCCGCTGAGCCTTTTATCGTATGAAGTTCTAACCAGACACCTTCGTAGTCATCATTTCGAAGAGCTTCAAAGCAATTTACTAATTGTGCTTGAGTCTCTCTATCAAAATCTTCCAGGAGAGGTCGAAGCATTTCCTTTCCCCCATGTCGTGAGAGGTTACTTAACGTATTTTGATTAATAATGAGGCCTCCGTATTCAGAAGAATCATCAGCAAAAATGATGGTTTCTACTTCATTTGGCTCGAATTTCAACCAATCCTTAACCTTATCCACTAGTGCTTTGGCTTTTATGGGTTTGGGCATATAATCGTCCAAACCTTGACTTAAAAATCTTCCTCGGTCCTCTTCCATTGAATATGCAGTCATGGCAACTATTGGCGGAACTTTGCTCAGCCCAAGCGATCTGATTTCTTTGGTTGCTTGTACCCCGTCCATCACAGGCATCTGGATGTCCATAAATATGAGATTGTACTTATTAATTCTAACTTTTTCAATTGCCTCAATGCCACTACAGGCCTCTTCGACATTGCATCCAGCTTTTTTTAAGATTTGGCTGGCCACTTTGCGATTTACTGAGTTATCATCAACTACTAGTAAACTGGGCTGCTTGTTTTCAAACTCGTCAGTAAAGCTTGATTCGATCTGTGACAGATCTTCAACCTTTAGGTCATCCGGTGCTATCTCGGCTTTGAACGTGAACCAGAATGTACTGCCAAGACCTACTGTAGAGTGGACTCCAATCTCGCCCGACATAGATTTTGTCAATTCTTTTGATATAGCTAACCCAAGCCCGGTACCACCGTAATTTCTTGTAATTGAATTATCTACCTGGGTGAAGTTGTTGAATAGTTTATCTTGATCTTCACTTGAGATTCCGATGCCGGAATCTTTAATCTGAACACGGATCACTGACAGGTTTTCAACTTTTTCTATTTCTTTAGCACTGATATGAATTGTTCCCTCACTATTGGAAAATTTAATAGCATTAGAAGTCAGATTTGAAAGTACCTGCAAAAGCCTGGTCTCGTCAGTATAAATAATCTTTGGCAAATTATCTGCCAAATGGTAATAGAGACTGTTGTGGTCAATATGTGCCTGCCGAGAAAAAAGATCATAAATTTTCTCAAAAGTGCCGTCAAGTTTGACAGGACTATTTCCAAGTTCCATTTTGCCCGCTTCAATCTTTGAAAGATCAAGGATGTCATTTAGAATATGAAGTAATGTTTCAGACGATTTTTTGATGGTTTGAACATAATCCATTTGCTCGTCATCTAACGCTGTACTGGCTATGAGATCTATCATTCCAATAACTCCATTCATTGGCGTTCTAATTTCATGACTCATATTGGCAAGGAATCTCTCCTTGACTTTTAGTGATCTTTCTGCAAGATCTTTCGCTGACTCCAGTTCTTCATATGCTTTCTTAAGCTGAGAGATATCACGAGCTACTCCTTCAATTTGAATAGGAACGTTTTTATGATAGATCATTCTTATATTACAGAGACATTGGAGTTGACCACCATTTTTTGTGGTCAGGGTGGCGTCAAGATTTTTTATCCTCTTTTGTTTCGATAATTCAGTGAATAAATTCCCGATTTGTGATTGCATGTCATAGAATTTATCAATGTCGGCTCCAAGGAGTTCTTCTTGTTCAAAGCCAAGCATTTCTGTAGCCGAAGGGCTGATCATGATTATCTTACCAGTTAGATCACAACGGAAGTAAATATCTTGGATGGACTCGAAAATAGTCCGGAACCTCTCCTCACTTTCAGCCATCGTAATTTCTGATAGCTTTTTTTCTGTAATGTCATTTGCGATGACAGAAACTTCCTCAATCTTGCCTTCTATACTTTGGATTGGGTTGATAAATACATCTCTCCAAATCTTACTATCGGTTGCATCTAATAGTTCTGCTTGAAAATTGACTACCTCACCATTGAAGGCTTTTTCATAGTGTTCAACCCAATCCGGACCAAATTGTTGCTGATGTTTTTCTTGCGTCTGCCCCCAAAGTTTTTCCTCAATATTAATATGATAAAGATGCTCAAGTGTATCAGCATAATTCTGATTGAAGGAGGTGAGGTTATACTTTCTATCAAGCGACCATATTTCGTGCGTACTGCTTTCAAAAATTGCACTTATTCGTGCACTTTGATTCTTTATTTTAATTTCTTGAAGTTTTCTCTCTATTGCCAGGGACATTTGGTTAGAGATAAAATCAAGCAGTTCTAAATCTTTGTGATTATATGCTGGACGATCCCGGAATGAATGAAATGAAATAACTCCCTTCTGTTTACCTTCAATTATGAGCGGCACACCAAGCCATATCAATGGAAGAACTCCTTTTATTTTTAATCGTTTGGTTTTTGCGATTCGTCGAATGCCATCCTCATATATAATTAGAGGTTTTCGCCGATCGGACGTATACTCGGCTAATAATTTACCTAACTCCTTATATTCTTTGATTTCCTTACCAACAACGGATTCATTGATATAGTACGAAAACGTAATTCCCGATTTCTCCCTGAGGGCAACGGCAAAATTCTGAATTTTGAGAATAGAATTTAGCTGCATGTAAATACTTGCATATAGAATGTCAAGGTTGTAACTGGTGGTGGTAATGTTGGCTATTTTGTAAAAGAGACTTTGTGCCTTTTCTGCCCGAATCCTCTCACTAATGTCATAAAAGATACCTCTAAATTCTATCGGTATATTGTTTTCTTTCGTGCAGTGAATGCGACCGGAAACAAATATGTTCTTACCGTATTTGGAAATCAGAACAGTTTCAAACTTTTCAAAACTTTCTGCTGCGGCAATGCTATTTAATTTTTCTTGCGTTTTTTCCCAATGCTCTTCCTCCACGATATCTTTGAGTGATAGGGTCTCAAGGTCTTTATCGTTATAGCCTAATTTGTTTTTCCAGGCTTCGTTAGCAAAACGGATGACTCCTTCAGAGTTAAAGATTTGAATAAGATCAGATGAGTTGTCAAATAGCTCTGTTAGTTGAGCGTTAGTCTTTTCAAGAGTTTCAAGAACGTTGTTTCGTTCAGTTATATTTTCACCGATGAATGTGACATATACAATTTGTCCTTTGTGATCTTTTGATGTTATTGAATTAAATCGGATGTGGAACTCTTCTCCATTTAGGCTAACCGTTGCAGTGAGGCTCTCGCTGAAATCATCTTTCTTCAATAGCTTGATAAAATTTATAGCCTGGAAAGATTCAGAATTTTCAAATGAGAAATGATTGAGTATGTTCTCACCTTGGAGGTCCTCCGATTGGCATTTAAATATTGATAACATTGCATTATTAACAAATACTATACTGCCATGGATATCAATTGCTACCGATAGAACTTTTGACTTCAACAGCGATTGGTGGAGATTGGTTATAGCCACTGAATGCTGCTTTATTTCGGAAAGAGCAGACTTCTTTTTGGTTGAAACCGAGGTGGGTACTAATTCCTCATTAGATGGTTTAGTGCTATCTTCGACCAATTTCATTAGGTAAATTATAGTGAAAAAGAGAGGTTTGCCCGCTTCTTGTTAGGTTTATAAATATAATGAATTTTAGACTGTTTTGGAATTAAGTAATATTGACCGAGCTAAATTTTTGATTGTAATAGTCGGACCGACAGCAGTTGGGAAAAGTGAAATGGCTATCGAAATGGCTCATAAATTTGAAGGAGACATTATATCAGCCGATTCCAGACAATTCTACAGAGAGTTAAATATCGGTACAGCCAAACCCACATCAGTACAGCTTAGTGCCGTAAAACATCATTTTATTAATAGTCATTCTATACAAGATTATTATAGCGCAGGTGTATTCGAAAAAGATGTTCTGGGACTTTTAGATTTTCTTTTTACGAACTCTTCCACCGCAATTTTGGCTGGTGGATCTGGAATGTACATTGATGCTGTTTGTAATGGAATGAATGACCATCCGGAGGTGCCTCCGGAAATAAGATTGCATTACAAAAATTTATTAGAGGAAAAGGGCTTAGATACTTTAGTTGAGGAATTGAAAAATCGAGACTTACCTTATTACAACCTAGTAGATAAAAATAACCCTCAAAGAGTGGTTAGGGCACTGGAGGTATGCCTTTTCACGGGTCAGAAATTAAGTTCTTTCCATAAAACCCTACCCTCAAAAAGGCCTTTTAACATTATAAAGATTGGATTGACACTTGACCGGGAGCTTCTTTATGAAAGAATTGATGCAAGAATGGAAAAAATGATAAAAGATGGCCTTTTCGATGAAGCCAAACAACTTTACTCTTTTAAAGATCTAAATCCCTTGCAGACAGTTGGGTATACCGAAATTTTTAATTTCATGGAAGCCCAATATGACAAAAATGAAGCTATCAGATTGCTTAAACGTAATTCGAGAAGGTACGCCAAAAGACAATTGACATGGTTTAAGCGCGACCAAGAAGTACAATGGTTTAATCCTGAGAGCAAAGAGGATATCAAAAGATATGTAACCTCGAGAATCAAACAAGACCACCCCTTATTGATTCCAAGAACGTGCTGATAAAACAATTTGTATCTAAGATATTAATTTTTCTTATTTGTACGCTTATATCTGAAATCAATGAAAATATTCATTAATGATATTCCAGTACTGATAAAAAAATCTACCTCAAAAATAAATGTTGAAGATTTTGATGTGGTCATCGACCAGGAATTGAGTTCTTTCCCCGCCAAGAAATTGATTGATGATGTTCTGGTGAGGAATGCCAGTAAGGAGGACATTGATCATTTACTTAAATTAATGACCAACAAGAAATTTAAGAATCTTGATGCGTTGACATTTACAGTTAAAAATAGGGCCGAAACCGTCGAGTACTTGAAGCGAAAGTTTAAAGTAATATTAGCCGGAGGGGGTGTCGTTACTGAACAGGGGCAAATTCTATTGATTTTTCGTCGCAAAAAGTGGGATTTGCCAAAAGGTAAACTAAAGAAGAAGGAATCGGAAAAAGCCGGAGCTATTAGGGAAGTAGAAGAGGAATGCGGGATTAAAGTTTCCCTGGGAAATAAAATATGCACAACCTGGCACACCTATTTAAAGAACGGTAAGTATATCTTAAAAAAAACCTATTGGTACCAAATGGGATGTATAGATGACAGTAAAATGGCCCCGCAGATTGAGGAGGAGATAGAGGACGTTCGATGGACGGATTTCGACCAGACTCGGCAGGCGTTATATAATACGTATCGAACTGTACGTCATGTAATCAAAAGTTTTTATGCCATGAAGAGTGAGGAGGCAGCTTAAACAGGCAATTCATACGGCAAAAAGTGAGATACATCTCCACCGTATTTGTGAACTTCTCTAATAATTGAAGAGCTAATCGGTGCTAATTCAGGGGATGTAATCAAAAAGACTGTTTCTAATTCATTATTTAAATATTTATTGACTTGTGAGATACCATTTTCATATTCGAAATCGGTTGTATTTCTAAGTCCACGGACAAGGAAGTTAGCATTGTTTCTTTTGGCCAGTTCAGCCGTAAGTTCATCATATATTTGAACTTTGACCCTCTCATTATCAGAGAAAGCAGACTCAATGCATTCAATCATAGACTCAATATTAAAATATCTTGTCTTTTTGGAATTGTGTCCGACTGTGATGATGACTTCATCGAAAATCTGAAGACTTCTGATTACAATATCTTCATGACCCCTGGTAAAAGGGTCGAAGGAACCGGGGAAAAGTGCCACTTTAGCCATGGCTATTCACATAAAAAGAATACTGAAAATATCGAAATATTGATGGTCAGGAATTTCATCAAAATGGTAACTGAATTTCAAATAAGATGGTTTACCACCAAATGAAATATTACGAACATATTTTCTTAATATCTTGACGTGGGGAGACTCTTGTGTAATGTCTCCCCAAAGGATCAATTTACTGGTTTTTTGGCTGAGTGGCAGCTCCTTGAAAACCAACATGATATAACGCAGGTAATCCTCACTCGACTTGACCGCAAATTGATTGTAATAATGTAGTTTCTGGTCTTGTGATACTAAAAGATGCATCACTCCCTTGTCGATTAGGCTAAACATTGTTTTTTCGTGAGAGTGATCATCATAACGATGTACACCTTCGATAAACACACTTCCCTGGTGCAGAATCTGAACTTCTTTATGTTTATATACGGATTTTATCCATGCTACCAGTTTACTATCGATTGCAAAAACATTTACGGCGTTGGAACTGATATGCTTGTAATGAAATATTTGCTCACCATTCTCTTTAACCTGACAATTTACCTGAAGGTAATCTTTTGCGGCTGTTGGCAAAAAATGGGCAGATGGTACCAGGGTAAACTTGTGGGACTTAAATGAAATTTTGATTGAATGCCAAAATCCTGCCATCAGCAGGTGATGATTTTCAAATAGTTTTTGGACTACAAGTAATCTTGTGTTGATGGTTTTGACATCCAGGAAAACGAAATCTTCAATGAGAAGGCACTTATTTGTGGTAGTGTCGATGACACAGAATTGTAGATCTCGGATGCCGATTTGAACAGATAAACAGTAATTATGTAGTTTGTCAATGTCAAAAACTTCATTCTTAATCTTTTTAAGGATTTTATAATTAGCCTTATAATTAGCCGAAATTTTTTCCAAAATATTTTTATTCCCAGTTACCAGTTGTTGTTACTTGGGTTCTCGATCCAAATCTTAAAGGCTTTTTGATATTTGACTCGTTATTTTCATTCCGAATAGGATTTATAGAGAAAGTGCTTCTAACTTCTACAACATCCACCATCACACCACTCTTTTCTATTTTATCGGCCCACATAGCAAATTCCTTGCCTTCAGAAGCTGGAATTAACATAAGGGTTTTCAACTCAAAATTTGGCCATTTTTTTGGATTGAAGAGAGAATCTCTAACTAGTACAGTTCCTAGTGTGTCAATAGCAACACTTACACTATCAGCACCATAATCAAGTGTAACGATAGTTTCTTTTCTTTCGGTAATGTAAAAATTGCCAGTATCAAGGAAAGATACTAAGTCATTCCAACTTGCCGTATATTTTCCATAAACAGCCTGGTAAGCAATTTGCCCTTCACGAATCATTTGTAATTTTTCAATCACCCTAGCTTCAACGGACGCAATTTTTTCTTCTTCATCAATTTTTGTTTTGATGCTGCTAAATAGGAACCATGCAAGTCCTATTGAAATAACTGCGAAAAAGTAGGTTAGTATTTTTGTGGTGTTCATTTCAGCCTAATTTTGATGCAATTATAAATATTTTGAAGCAAAACATATTGATAGGAATCCTCTATTTTAGGTAAATATTCTTAAAATTAAAAACGCCTTTTAATCCGTCGATTGATTCTAGTGATTGCAAATCACAAAATCTCACATGAACTTTTTCACATCCTTCCTTTTTCAACTCATTAATACCCAAAAATTTCACCTCTTCAATTATCTGCTCTTCATCACCTGCTTCGGGGTCATATCCTTTGATTAATTGACCTCCGGTCCTTGTTACTTTAAAGAAAAATTCGATGGCATGTAAGCTTTCGTTAATAAACTCATTAATAAATAGAAAAGCCTCTATGGTGACTTCAAGACCTGTTTCTTCTACAAATTCTTTTATGACAGTGTCCTCAATAGAAGATCCATTGTCTACTCCGCCTCCTGGAGGAATCCACATATAACCTTCATTGCCTAGACCGACGTGTTTTACCATTAGAATTTGGCCATTTTCTATTAAAACACCGCACACTCGTACCCTTAAACTCCCACCGTATTTATTTTCAATTGAGGATTTCATATCGTTAAATATTTGTGACTAAAATATTTGCATCTTTGATCTCATGCCATTGCCCTCTCAAGTTTTAGCAAATAAATTTCCATTTATCCCGACAGCTGGTCAGAAAAACCTCTTTCCTAGTTGACAAATTTTTGAATGGTGAAGAGAGTAAACCATGTCATAATATCAAGGGTTATGCTGGTACTGGCAAAACTACTGTTATTAGCGAATTGGTTAAAATTTTACCTTCTTTCAACTTCAAATACGTATTGACGGCCCCCTACTGGCAGGGCTGCGAAGGTCATGAGCAAATATGCCAAAAAGGTGTCTTTTACAATCCATAACAAAAGTTATAGGCAAAAAGGAGACCCCGGTAGTGGAAAGTTTGACTTTCGCTTGCAAAATAACCATGCAAAAATACTGCGTTCATTGTAGATGAAGCTTCCATGTTGCAAGATGATTCAAGTGGCGGAAATCATGGGTTGTTATCAGATTTAATCCACTATGTTTATCAGACTACAAGTAATGGATTATTGTTAGTTGGTGATGACGCCCAGTTACCACCGGTTGGCCAATCAAATAGCCCCGGGCTTAACATTGACCTGGTAAAGAAGAGGTATGATCTTGACGTGATTTCTGCTGAGTTGATAGACGTAATGTGCCAAGAGCAAGATTCCGGAATTTTGAAGAATGCTACACAACTTCGCAATGGTCTTGGTATCGATCCTCCAGAAATTGGTTTTAACACCAAAGAATATAAATATATCTTTCGGATGACAACAGAAAAGATGGAAGATGGACTTAGGTCTTTTTAAGGGGACTTCTAAAATGTTTCATGTTAAAAGTGATTGATTTTAAGATGTTTCGGGAAACATTAGCAGGCAAGTTGCTCAACACCAACAAAAAGAATAATGCGGGAGCCAAGCCCTATGCTGTAGTGGTCCTATTCAAGATATAAGACCGTTGCAAGGGGTTTGGCTAATTATACAATTGAGGGAAAATGAGCATAAAAAAACAAGTATAGACACCTTAAAAACATCGAAAAACACAAAAATTGATGACATTATAAAGCAAAAATTCTTCAAATTATAAATGTGAATTGAAATTGATACCGGTTTTGCAACGGTCTTGATATTCATACTCCAACGTTATTATGGATTAGGAGATAGTCAAATGGAATATCAAATACTGGACAGAACCAGTTTTTAAAACATTTTCAGGATTAGAAACGGGTGATAAAATTCCTGACGAGAAAACAGTATGGAGTTTTACAGAACGTGTAACAAAACAGGGTTAGCAGAAGAATTATTTGAACAACTCACCTCATTTTCAGCAGCACAAGAACTCATCTTGAATGAAGGGCAATTTGATTGATGCCAGTTTTACAGTCGCTCCACCTGAACGCAATAGAAGGGAAGAAAACAAGAAAATTAAAAAAGGAGAGGGAGTTGATTTGTGGAATGGTAAGCCCAGTAAGAAAAAGCATAAAGATATTGAAGCTCGTTGGACAAAGAAAAACGGAGAGACTTTCTGTGATTTCGATTATATAGAACTACCTAAATTATCAATTTGATCAAGGACATGGTAGAGCAATTGCTTATCAGTGAAAGATCGAGATTCGATGATTGCCAATTTCATATTTTTATAATTTTAGATTCCTTGGAAAAATACAATAAAAAAAATCTAAAATTTTTAGCACTTCTGTTGAAAAAATTCTCTCTGAAGGAATGTCAAGTCATTTTTCCCTATTGCCCAAAATCAAAAAACTTGTTTGGCCTTTTAGCTCATATCATATTTTTTTTGGAGAAACTAGAAGATGTTAATGCTGCAAAAAAATACCAGCAAGGGCACAGGCTAATATTCGTCAACGTGAGGCATTAACTTGTGCGTAGAACAAAAATCCCCCGTACTTTAGTAGAGGGAATTGTCAAATAAAGATTATGAAAATTGATGAAAAAGTGAGACAGCATGACGAGTTGATTGCAGAATTGACCCAGCTTAATCATGATTCAAATCGTAGGCTAAAAATCATGGAAAACGTACAAGTTGTAGTACTTCCGGTTTATGCCATTCTCGGAACTGCGGGCTTGGTTGGCTTACTAAAGGCTTTTGTGGTTTTTTAATTGCGTTAGTAAATATTAAGAATTTACAGTTTTTGCAATATTCTAAGATGATTGATGGAAAAAGAATTAAAACGATATAATGAACTACATAAGGAGTATGAGGCATTAGGCGGCTTTGAGTTTGATAAAAATGACTTGAAGAATTCTGAGGCATCTTATGCATACAATACCTGTGGTATTGAAGGAAATACTTTTTCACTTGGTGAAACCGAAACTTTCTTACGGTCGGGTCAGGTGATAAAAGGTCATTCAATAAGGGAGCATAATGAAATCTTAGGTGCTCGGAATGCTTTTAACATAGTTTTCAAATTGGCATCAGAAGGGAAGTCTCTAACCGATAAGATGGCTTTGTTTGTTCATAAGAAAGTGATGGAATATGTAGAGCCTGACAAAGCTGGTCTATATAAAATGACTTCTAATCGAGTAGATGGTTATTCAACACCATATCCGGCCAAAGCAAAGGCTATGTTTGAACAGGCAATTGAAAGTTTTAAAAAGGATAGAGAAACTAAGCATCCTATGATTGCGGGTGGTGAACTTCATCTGAATACAGTAATGATTCACCCGTTCCTGGATGGCAATGGTCGTACCGCTCGATTGTTACATAATTTTGCGTTGATCAGCAAAGGTCATTCACAGTTGCAGTACCTTGTCAAGGATCGTGAGAATTATATACAAGCCATCAGGGATACCAGGAATCAAAAAGATCCTGACATATTCCCTGAATATAGTTTTTCAATTGCGAATAAATCTATGCAAAAGAAACTGTCCTTCCTGACTGAAAAAAAGCCTAACGACCAAGGATTCTCTCTCTATGAGTTATTGAATTCATCGGTGAAAGTGGAATTCTATGATGAATAGTTGGCATTGCTAATTAAATATAGTTAATATTTCATTTCGATGATGCATCAAAAGCAAAACGGATAAAGTAAGCATCTCAATACTGTTTGAATAGCCCTTTGATTTTCTTCTCATTCTTGCCAAAAAATGCCTGAACAAGCTATTATAGCCTTCTACGGTAAAAGTTTCTGCTTTTGATTGAATGTGTTTGTCTTTAGGGACCATGTGCTCGTATGACTTCCAGTAATCACTTGCTATGGTATTCATCTGGTTGTTGCCTATTAGCCCCCAGAGCTGTCTCAGTACTTCTGTCGCCAATAACGAAATTGATGGACTTTTTCCCCTATCGATCGACAGCCATCCAAATCCAGCAATGGTTTTTTTGTTTCCAATGTAGCTGTGCATCTGGTCAAGCTCTACGAAATCCACTTCGGAACCGCTATTGGACAAGGACTGCACTTCTTGGCCAAAACCCCTTATCCAGTTTAACACAGATACATTGCCCACGTTGAGTATTCTACCGATTGACCGAAAACCCAACCCTTCAAGATATAATTGCAGGGCGTATTTTTTCAACTCTTTTGGTTTGGCCGTAGATTTTTGTTGTACCGTATAGTGGTAGCCGCATTTTTTACACTTATACCTTTGTTTTCCTTTTATCTTGCCGGATTTAATGACAGCACGGTTTGAACACTTAAGGACAATTCATGGCTTTTTTCTGTAAAAATAAGAAAACTATATATAATTAGCAATACCAAATAAAGGTATGGCAACAGATTTGATTTTTTCCCTATTGTCCCTTTAGTTGGGTTATTGAGATTATGTTTTTTTCAGCAGGCAAAATTTTCAATACAAATAGGAGATTTTATAGAATTTTGGGTAATAAGGAGTGACTTTTGCGTACGTGGTTTAGAGTGAATAAAGCTAGTACCTGTGACTTTTGCGTACGTGGTTTAGCCATGAATTATGGTGTTGTGTGACTTTTGCGTACGTGGTTTTTATTGTGAAAATAGGATTATTTGTTGTTTTCGTAGCGTTGTAATCGATTGTATACATTCTGTTCCATTTAATTTATAACGTTGTTGTGGTGTTATCCCTGAATTAGTCTGACTGAAGAATCGTTACGGTCGAGCTTCACATAGCCCGCTATGGTTTCATATTTCCGGTTCACCCGGTGGTTTTCGGTGAGGCTGACCCCTACCGCACCGGTGTACGCACTGGTAATCTCTACATCGATGATACCGGGAATGGCCTGGAGGGCATCGGTGGCTTTGCTCAAATACAGAAGAGCACAATCAGAAGAGCCCGGGATTCGTATCTTTCAGATCAAATCCGTATCTTTACCTCAAGTGCGGTCGGGAGGCCGTGCCCGGCGTAAGAAACCGGGTAAGTCTCGGGCCCTGTCGTTTAACAGGGTACCCGGGCTTATCCAATTTCCTTCATGTAGTACATGGTATATTCGTCGGCATCTTTTCTAATGCCAAACTGAAATACCAGATTGTCAATCCTCATTGAATAAAACTCAGTAAGCCTGGAAAAAAGAAAATAGAGGTACTCACCACTAATTATCAGATGTAACCCCAAAGAAGGGCAGTTGAGGCTGTCCGGGTAAAAACGGGTGAAAACAGAATTTGTACTATTGCTGATTTGTCCTATTCCCAACTAGCTTCTGATTGTCCTATTCCCCAAACAAAATTCTCATTCAGAACGTCACATTCTGAATGAGAATTTTTGACATTCCGAATGAGACGATTTACTATGGCAGAATATCAAAAATTCCACACAAAATCTTGTACATTGTGCATTGGCATATATCATTTTTTTGTACCTTTGTTGGTCATTAAAATTAATCTGATGTTATCCGCAATCCGCAATCCGCAATCCGCAATCCGCAATCCGCAATCCGCAATCCGCAATCCGCAATCCGCAATCCGCAACAGCTATAAGCTAACTGCATTTTTCTTTATCGCCTTTTTTATATCAGGTTTTTCTGCATTTTCCCAAACCACAGCCATACCAGATGATAAGTTTGAACAAGCTCTGATTGACTTGGGCATTGATACTAATGGCAAAAATAATACTATTCTAAATTCTGATGCTGTAGCTGTTAATTCTTTGAATATTGTAGGTAAAGGTATAGCAGACTTATCTGGTATTGAAGCCTTTACTTCTTTAACTTATTTGTCTTGTTGGCTTAACCAATTAACTAGTTTAGATGTTTCCTCAAATACAGCTTTAACTGATTTAAATTGTGAGGGCAATCAATTAACCAGCTTAAATGTTTCCTCAAATGTAGCTTTAACTGATTTAAATTGTAGTAATAATGAACTAACCAGTTTAAATATTTCTGCAAATACAGCTTTAACTGATTTAAATTGTAGTAATAATGAACTAACCAGTTTAAATATTTCTGCAAATACAGCTTTAACTGATTTAAATTGTACTAGTAATGAACTAACCAGTTTAGATATTTCTTCAAATACAGCTTTAACGAGATTAACTTGTGGTAATAATTCATTAACTAGTTTAGATGTTTCTTCAAATACAGCTTTAACTCAATTAACTTGTGGTAATAATTCATTAACCAGTTTAGACGTTTCTGCAAATAAAAAATTAACTCGGCTTGCTTGTACAAATGGTCAGCTAACTAGCTTAAATTTAAAAAATGGGAATAATACATCATTGAGTCTTAACGCTGCTAATAATCCAAACTTAAGCTGTATTCAGGTAGATAATCCAAGCAATATTCCAAGTAGTTGGACTAAGGATGCAACAGCTGTTTATAGTGAGGATTGTACTCCGCAAGTACCAGAATTAACCACAACAACAGCAAGTGCTATTACATCTACAACGGCAACTTTAAACGGCGACCTGACTTCCATCGGACTGGCAGCAATTACAGAAGGCGGTTTTGTGTATGCCATATCAAATGAAGATTTAATAATTGATGCTGCCGGTGTTGCCAAAGAAGTTGTAAACGGTGTGGCAACAGGTGATTTTGAAAAAGACATTACAGGTTTAACAGCAGGCACAACCTATTTTTACAGAGCCTACGCAACCAATAGTGCAGGTACGAGCTATGGAGGAGAACAAAGTTTTACAACATTGGCAGCCGCACCCACAGCCAGCACAACAGCAGCAAGTGCTATCACTTCCACAACGGCCACTCTAAACGGCAATATAACTTCAGACGGCGGAGCAGCCATTACAGCAAGAGGATTTGTATATGCTATATCAAATGCAGATTTGACAATTGGTGTTACCGACGTTACGGATGTTACTGTAAGCGGTACAGAAATAGGAACTTTTAATAGTGCAATAACAAGTTTAACAGCAGGCACAAAATATTATTACAGAGCCTACGCAACCAATAGTTTTGGAACAACTTACGGAGAGGTACAAAGTTTCACAACATTGGCCGCACCCACAGCACCTACAACAAGCACGGCAGCAGCAAGCACTATCACTTCCACAACGGCCACTTTAAACGGTGATATCACTTCTGACGGCGGAGCAACCATTACAGCAAGGGGCTTTGTATATGCCATATCAAATGCAGATTTGACAATTGGTATTGCCGGTGTTACGGATGTTGTTGTAAGCGGTACAACAGGTGTTTTTGAAAAAGACATTACAGGTCTGACAGCAGGCACAAAATATTATTACAGAGCCTACGCAACCAATAGCGTGGGAACAACTTATGGAGGAGAACAAAGTTTCACAACATTGGCAGTCGCACCCACAGCACCTACAACAAGCACGGCAGCAGCAAGCGCTATCACTTCCACAACGGCCACTCTAAACGGCAATATCACTTCTGACGGAGGAGCAACCATTACAGCAAGGGGATTTGTATATGCTATATCAAATGCAGACTTGACAATTGGTGCTACGGGTGTTACGGATGTTGCTGTAAGCGGTACAACAGGAACTTTTAATAGTGCAATAACAAGTTTAACAGCAGGCACAAAATATTATTACAGAGCCTACGCAACCAATAGCGTCGATACGAGCTATGGAGGAGAACAAAGTTTCACTACGGAGGCAGTTTTGTCTATTGAGGATTTTGAGCAATCGGCTGTTGCTATTTCGCCAAACCCGGCCACCGGTATTGTAAACATCACCGTGTCAGAAAAGACAGGTTACAAATTGCTGGATACCGGAGGCCACCTGCTCCAACAGGGAACTTTCGCCACAGGAGCGCACAGCATTGATATGTCGCCTTTGGCCGAAGGGATTTATCTCTTCATTCTAAACACCGGTAAAGAGAGCTTTACCAGGAGAATTATCAGGAATTAACCCGTTGTGCCAATTTGCCCTTGGCGGATTGCACGGTTCTTGGCTATGCGCACTGTCCTTGCGGGCCGCCTGCGGGTGCCACCGACAGCCTGCCAGGTAAAGCGACCGTAGGAAGTGGCTGGCAATGCTGGCAGCTTTGGCTTGAGCGTTGGACATTTTGAGGGGCTGTACGGTACTGGCGGTGGCCGCAGGCCCGCACTAACTCTGGCTGTGGTTTTTGTTTTTGCCCAGCTGCCGCAGGCTTTTCATCAATCAAAAAACAAAAAGGAACAGCCGCAGCGGGGAGCGGATGGGCAGCAAGTGGAGTAAAATGGAAATGGGCTTGTGCGGTGGCTAAATAGTGGAGCAAGGAAAAGAATACGGTGATACCGCTGCTGCTCTCCTTTTCGGAGGGCAATTACCTTCATAAAACCATCGCGGTATCCTTTTTCTTGTGGAGCGGTTTACGGCGCAGATTTGCATTTTTCTGGACTGCAGACTGGCTAACGCACCACAGGTGCACCGCTTTCCCTGCTATCGTTCCGGCTACCACTTACGTCCCCTGGCGACCTCAAGGAGCCAATTACTAAGATTGAGAATTATCGATCCTTCCAGATTTCTGGATCTCTACTCGCACTAAGTACGGCGATAACATAGATTTTCTGGTCTTCAACGAAATAATGGATCAAATAAGGAAAACGTGAAACCAGTGCTAGCCTAATTGACTTGTACCTAATCTGAAAAAGATTCGGGTTCGTTTGAATTGTTTCAACCTTTTCATCAACGGAATCTAAAAACTGAATTCCTAAGCCTTCTTTCTTTTCTTCATACCATTGAGCTATTTCAAGAAGGTCCTTTTCAGCAGCTGGTTTGATAATTAAATCATAGCTCATAGCTGGTTAGTAATTCTGGATTTTACATCACTCCATTTAGAACCCGATTGAGGGCTAGATTGATGTGCTTCCAGTCTTTCATCCAGAATCTTCCTATGAGCTTCACTTAATTCAAAATCTTTCTCTGTCATATCAGCTTGCATCATTCCATAAACCAACTGGATAAACCTATCATCGGCATTGTTGATATATTCGTGCAACTCTTCTCTTATCGATGCAGTACTCATATAAAGTGCTTTTTGTAAAGATAACGTTTTGAACATTTATTTAGATACCTCAGTTGATAGGCTCTCGCTAATTTCAAACAACAAATAACAAACCTCTTGCACTTCTTTCCTTGTAAACTCCTCCTCCGGCAGAAAAAAGAGCAACTAAAAATAGTAGTATCATATTCATTAAAAATCGTCTAAATCTGTTTCTGAAATGGTCTTTCTTATATCCTTTAAATTATCTCTAACAGGTTGTCTTGCTGCATTGAACCCTTCATTTGTGGTAAGATCAAAACCTTTTAGTTCATTAGAGAGGACATTAAAAGTCCGATTCAAATTCTTGGCTACAGTTCCAACCGAAAGGTTTTCGTTACCAAATTCCAAAAGCCCTTCATTTGCAATATTAATTGTTGCAACTCCTGCATCATCAAATAATTCAAACGTTAGCCCTTCAAGCGTTAGCCCTTCAAGTTGTTCTTGTGAAGTAGGCCCTGATAAAGCCTCAGATACCACACCTATGCCATCTAATACACCGGACGCCGCCTTACCTAACTTACTTGCTGACTGGAACATACCTTGTGTACCTTCTGCTCCTTCCATTACTATTTGAGCATCTTTAGATGCTGCTGCGGTAAACCCGCTAAATCCTTCACTTGCTGCTCCAGCAGTATTTATACCAACTGTATTGTCCTGTCCTGAAAACGCCTTACCTCCTTCAAAAGCCAATCCAGCTACCATCCCTACAGGATTTACCATTGATACAACACCCATTCCGGTATTAATTACTTTTCTTTCGCTTGTAGTAAATCTTCTGGCAAAAACATTACCCCTACTATTCCTCATCACATTACCAGAATTAAAAGGTCTTTTCACTTTATCATCTGAAGCTGCACCGTCTTTGTTCTCAAACCTGATCGGGTTATTAGATGCATATAGATATGGAGATTGGAAACTAAAATGATCTGCTAGTGGATCGATAGAAGTAAACCTTGCAAAGAAGTAAACCTTGCAATTGCAGGATCATATTGTCTGAGACCGTAATCATAAAGATCCAGATCTAGATCAGTCTGAAATTCCTTGCTGTTAGACTTGAACCTATTCTTCTGATTACCAACCCTCTGATAACCATTGAAAGAGAGACCGAAGGGATAGTAACTTTGCGCCTGCACTACCGCACTTTCCGTATGGGTCACCTTCAACTCATCAAAGTGAACAAACACCGCAGGATCAGCCGTCTCATTAGAAACGTAAACAAACAAGTATCCCACCTGATCAAAGTCAATATGATGGATAAGCTCATGTGGCGGATCACTCACCGATTTGTCACTCTCTACTCGTTTAAAGCCTGTCTTTGCAGCAATAAGCTGGTAGTTCTCATCAAACACCATCCAGTTAAGAAACGCCGCAGGACTGCTCCCATTGATCGTACTTCCTCCTAAAAACGCTGTGCCTGCAATCTCATCGGAGATAGTCAGATCAAGCCCTCCTTCTGTAATCACACCTGGTGCCGCAGCAATAGAGCCGGCAATTAATGAGGCTAGTCCGGTGATCCCTGTCCTGTTACTTTCCGCTGAGTTATCCTCATAGTATGCCAAGACGGAAAGGTCAACCTGATCTCCGGGGCCTGCCGCAATCGAGATGCCTGGGCCTGTTGGATTAACAGTGTTTAGCCCAGCACTGTATGAGCCGCCAGGGGTTACGTTTATCGTGCGATTAAAATTATGGGTATTGGTAAATTCATCTATATCCCCGGTATTGTTTTCTGCAAAAACCTGCTTCACCCGGTAGCGGTCATCATAGTGGGTGGTGCTGTTGAGCCAGGTATTGGCGTCAGTAACCAGAGTTTTTATTTTGGTTCCGGTAACCTGACCTTTCACACCGGGTTCACAATCACAGGTTTGTGTAGGCCACGTGGTATTTTCAACATTCCAGCCAGTACTACTAATAAAACCATAATCATCATATTCTTTTTTGAGCTGAAAGTATAGCTGTCCGGGTATTTGACCGTCAGTTCCTCTATACCTTCTTTCCATGTTGTAATGGTTAAAATATTCGGCTAATGAAAGGTACAAATCTGTACCGTCCCCGGGAGGATACAGGTAAAGCTTCTCATACTTGACACTTCTCCACAATCGTTCGATAAAGGCATTGTCAATAGCTCTTCCCTTGCCGTCCATACTAAGGTTTATGTAAATAGTGTTCATCCATTTTACGCATCAGTTCCAGATTGAACTCCGATTCTCCTTTAGGCTTGTAAGTAAAGCCCCGAACGGTAGACGGATAGCCAATGGCACTGCTTTGCCATACGCAATTGACCCTTGCTTGGCATTGACCGCCGTTCTTTCACCGGTTTTACCGCAAGGCGTTCTTTAAAAAATCGTTTTCCACAGGCTGATTTGCGGTGGAGCTACTGCGTATTTCTGTGCTGGTTCAGCAACACTTGACCGCTCCCTGAGAGCCTCCGGTACTACTTTGGTCCTGAATTTCGAGGTGTACTTTCTTCGTATCATTTTAGTAAATTCAGTTTTCAGTCTTGAACTAAACTCACTGTCCTGTTTTTTGGGGTGTTATCAGTTTTAGATTATGTCTTCTTTCGCAAAGTTCTCATGAGCTTATTTGCAAAGATGAACTCCTCAAGTTCCTTCACATTGCAGTCGACAATACTCTGATTATTCCCTTCCCATAGCTTGTGTCCTTCAAACATGAACATGATATATTCTCCAATTTCCATAACAGAGTTCATGTCATGAGTTACAACCACTGTTGTGATATTGTACTCTTCAGTGATCTCTTTGATAAGGTTGTCGATTTTAATCGAAGTTTGGGGGTCGAGACCAGAATTGGGCTCATCACAAAAAAGGTATTTTGAGTTGTTTACAATTGCCCGTGCAATGCCAACTCTTTTTTTCATACCTCCGCTTATTTCGGAAGGCATTTTCGAATTCACATTTTCTAGGCCGACGCGTTTGAGACAAAAATTGACACGTTCAATTTTTTCATCCGCAGCCATTTTAGTCAGGATGTTCAATGGAAACGTCACATTTTCCTCGACATTTTTCGAATCAAAAAGTGCTCCTCCCTGGAACAACATTCCCATCTCCCTCCGGATTTCTGTTTTCAGATTCCGTCCAGCTTTTGTGAAATCCCGATTGTCGTAAAAGACAATTCCCTTATCTGGTTGTTCTAACCCGACGATGCATTTTAGAAGTACACTTTTTCCTGTGCCGCTTGCTCCGATAATAAGATTTGTTTTTCCCTTTTCGAAAATGCCGCTTATGCCATGGAGAACCTGTTTTCCATCAAATGATTTCGTGATATTATGGATCTCAATCATTTCTACAAAAGGAGTTTGGCTAAAATGTAATCTGCACAGAGAATTGCAATACAACTATTGGTGACGGCCCCAGTACTGGACTGCCCTACTTCAAGTGCTCCGCCTTTTGTATAAAACCCTTTAAACGCGGAGATGGCGGCTACCAAAAAACCAAATGCCAGTGCTTTTATCAAGGCGAATTTGATATTATATTCTACGAATTCTAATCGAATCCCGTAGGTGTAATCTGTTCCGGTAATTACACCTGTCAGCACAGCCGTAAGATATCCTCCAAGGATTGAGAGGAAGCCTGCCAAGATGACCAGTAGGGGGTACATTAAAATGGAAGCTATGATTTTTGGTAATACCAAATAAGAAGTGGCATTGATCCCCATAACTTCCAGTGCATCAATTTGCTCAGTTATTCGCATTGTTCCGAGCTCACCTGCTATGTTTGACCCAACTTTTCCTGCGTATACAATCGCCATGATGGTAGGTGCTAATTCAAGCACAGTCATATCACGAACAACTAATGATATGATGTAATTGGGAATAAGTGGGCTAACTAAATTGAGTGCAGTTTGAAGTGTAGTAACCGCACCCATGAAAGAGGACACAATAACAAATATGAATATGGAATTGTAACCGACTTTAATGGACTCATCTAGAACGAGTTTTACATAGGTCCCAAAAGATTCACGATTAACAAATTGTCTTCCCAGGAAAATAAAAAACTTACCTGTACTCTCCATTCAACCATTTTCTAATGAAGCAATATTAATCAAGATTAGCTGGAAGTTGGAAGATCAAAGCTGGAAGTTACACTGAACTTCCTTCTCTCTGCTTCCAACTTCTTTTCTATCTTGCAATTCTTATCTCATGATGGTGTAATGAGCAGTAAACTAGCAGTAATTACTGGTGGGTCGAAAGGTATTGGTAGATCACTAGTCGAAAAATTTTGTAAGGAAGGATACGACGTTGTTACGTGTGCTAGAGATGCGCACAACCTCAATGCAATGAAAATGTCACTAGAGAAATTGGGAGGAATGATAACTGGTGGATTTGTAGATATGTCGAACCGGCCTGAAGTGTTAAGCTTTGCAAATACCATAATAGAAATGGATAGGAAAGTAGATGTTCTTATTAACAACGTTGGTTTATTCATTCCCGGTAGCATCATTGATGAGCCCGAAGGGCAATTGGAAACCCAAATGGAAACAAATTTATACAGTGCTTACTACCTGACTCGAGAACTGTTGCCAATCATGCAAACGGGTCACATTTTCAACATTTGTTCTACTGCTAGTATTGCTCCCTATAAGAATGGTAGCTCGTATAGCATTACCAAATATGCTTTGTTGGGATTTAGTCACAATTTGCGTGAAGAAGTAAAGGAGCAGGGAATTCGGGTTACGGCGGTTTTGCCGGGTAACACCTTAACCCCCAGTTGGGGTGAAACGGATATTCCAGAAAACAAGTTTATCAAATCCGGCGATGTAGCGGATACAATATATAGCCTTGTTCAGCTATCAAACACTACAGATGTAGAGCAAGTGCTAATCCAGCCTCAATTCAAGGCATAAAAAGGGCCATTATTGGGCTCTTTCTATTCGATATTTTTCAAATCAATTATACTCGAAATCCAGGAAGATTTCAAAGCCTCCACCGGCAATGGTAATCCTTCCGATTCTATCGTCAACGCTGATTTGAGTATTGGAATTAAGTATTGGGTTGAAGTTAGTGGCTTGGATCATTAATTCCGGATCTTCAGTTTGTCCATCATCATCAAATAAAAACAGGGCCCATGGCTCATTCGTAAGAGGAAGAGGCTCTGCTAAGGTGAAGCGAAAGCCCATAAATGGTTGTTCAACATCAGCAACTATATCTCTAAAAGTGAGAATCGTTATCTCTAATTTAGTAGCATCGCTTTCCGGGCCAAAGACAAAAGCAATGTCCGGGCCGGTACCGTCAGTATCCCACGGTCCTTCACTGACACCATTAGCATCAAGTTTATCGAAGTTTATACTAAGCACCCCAAATGATGTTAATTCTCGTTGTGCAACTGAAATCATTTCTTCAGAATTTTCCATTTGTTCATCATCAGTAATAGCGGTTAGTGTCACGACATAATCCCCCCGTTCAGCATAAGTATACTCGGGATGCTGCTCTGTTGAGGTACCGCCCTCTCCGAAATCCCATGTATATGACGAAGCATTAGTTGAGCCATTAATGAACTTAATTGGTTGTCCGATTTCAAAAATCTCCAGGTCAGTAGATGCTTCAAAGGAAGGCACAGGTGTGGGTAATGGATCATCACCCCCACATGAAGAAATTATTGATACTAAACTTAAACCCAGACTATATAATAGAAGTTTTTTCATTGAATTAATTGTGTAGTAAATATCAAAGAAGTAAAAATCAAATGTATGTAATAAATCAGGAATTAATTATTGAGATCTTATTATTTTGGTTTTAGGGCAGTTTATTAATCTTAAAATTATACAATAACCATTGATATTACCCTAATTTCAATTAAATGCAAGGAGACTGGATCATGGTTGTTGATCTGATACAGATCGCACTTTATGTTTTGCGATTTTAATTAATAGGAACATAACCTGTGGTTTGCTCCCCTGATTAGATCGGACAAGTCTCTATATTGAAAAGTGAAATTAATTGAATTTTCTGTTTCATTTGAAAAATTGCACTTTTTGGTTGACTTCAGCCAAGGATCGACAGGGTATTTTCAGCTTGAACCGCACCTTTTTCTTCTCCAGACCAAGGCGGTCAATTTGCCCCTTGCTCCAGCATTCCCAAAATGTCCGGGGTGCTAGCCATACGACGGAAGCTGTGAATGCGTACGGTGTTGTAGTTGGTATAAAATTGATCAAGTCTATTTTCAAGTTCCTGCTAAGGAGAAGAACGGCTGGTCCCCACTGCCTTCTTCAAGGTGTAATGAAAGCTCTCGACATGGCCGTTTTCCTCTGCGCTAAACGTTCTTTTTCCATTGACATGATCACTAAATCATGTCCGATTAATTAAAGGGCTATACCAAAATGTCCTTTCTTGGTTGCCCAATTGAGATATGGTTTAAGAACCTTAATCTGTATCCCGAGGAAGTTTTTGGCTAACCTGGCTTCTTCATGGCAATAGACCGTAAAGCTGTCGCAGAAATCTGAGTCGATCCGACTAAAGTTGATCTTCTTCCCCCAGAGGATTTCAAAATTTCTCATATGCCTGACAAAGGTTTTGAATTGCTTTGCAGTGTTTATTGAAATCCCGTCAAAATGTACCGTTGAATGTGGCCCCTAAATCTTAGCAGTGCCAAAGCCATGTGAAGGAAATCGGGATTAAAAAAAGTTTCTGGTGCATCAAGGTCGCCGATAATAATTCAACTGCTAGGTGAAATTGCCATTCAATGCCAATTTACATCCGGGGCAGAGTGAATTGTTAAAGACTTCATTATGAATAATGAAGAGGTTATATTTTGACTACTTATTTCTAAACTCTTCACTATTTCATTCTTACTCCTTAACCCTTCCCGGATTCTCACTTAAAAATGCCTTCCAATTCTTACCAGTTGAGCTTGACCTCCCATTTTGGAAATGATGACAGACCGCAACTGAAAGTGCATCTGTCGCATCTAGCAGTTTCGGATCTTCTTTAAAATGAAGTAGCGTTTTCAACATGGCGGCAACTTGCTCCTTGGATGCATTACCGTTCCCCGTCACTGATTGTTTGACTTTTTTAGGTGCATATTCGGTAATTGGTATTTCACGATACAACGCTGCCGCCATGGCTACTCCCTGGGCCCGGCCAAGTTTCAGCATGGATTGTATATTCTTGCCGTAAAATGGTGCTTCAAGAGCTACTTCATCGGGATGATATTCATCAATTAGGCCAAGCATACGCTCAAAGATTTTACCCAGTTTTATTTCATGATTCTGATACTTTGATAAATGTATGACCCCATACTGGATTAGTCCTAGCTGGGAACCTTTCACTACAATTAGCCCATAACCCATAATACTGGTACCAGGGTCAATGCCCAGTATTATTTTTTCTTTGGGCAATTGCTTTACTTGAGGCATGATTGCAATTTAGCGATATGAACAGGATCTTGAAACAGAGAGTTGGACGCTGCAGTTCAGAATATCTTCCTGCCTTCATTGTTTGGAATGTGTCTCCTTATCAAGGTCAGACTGCTCACAAATAGCCGACCTGCCTAAATGCCCATGGAATTAATAGCTGGTATTGTTATCGGTAGCTACCTGGTTTTCGTGATATTTTTATCTTTTGCGTGGAGCAAAAAAAATAGTGGACCCGATAGCTCCGAAACCAGTGAAGACTTCCTATCAGTGGCCATTCCTGTCCGAAATGAAGCCGAAAATATTATCGAATTATTAAGTGATCTATCAAGTCAGCAATTAGAAAAGAAGTATGAGATCGTTGTCGTTGATGATGAGTCTGAGGATGAAACCAGTGAAAAGGTTGAGGATTTTATCACTAAAAATGGTAGTCATATCGAATTGATTCGACAGCATTCCAATGGAAATGCTCCTATTACGCCTAAAAAAAGAGCTTGGAATGCTGGTATGGAAGCCTCTGATGGAAATATTATTGTTACGACGACGGCGATTGCAGGGAATATTAGCAATGTAAATGACCCAAGTGAAGCGGTCATTGGATTTTTTGGTGCTCATTCGGTAACAAAGACAGATAAATTTATCAAAAGATCGATTTTGGAAAATATCCAAAGATGGTTGTTCGCTTGTGGTGATTGCCGGGTTAGACCAGGCTCGTCTTTAGAAACTCCGGTACCATATAGATAATCAACATTGGCCTCCGGTTCCAATTGATTATTTTTGCCTCTCCATTATTTTCAAAAACAAAACAACATTGAAACATGCCAAAAGGTAATTTTGTAGTCCCTTTCCCCGACAATGAACCAGTAAAAAGTTATTCGGCTGGAACTCCTGAACGATCGTCACTTCAAGCTAAATTAAAAGAAATGAGTGCTGGGAAAATAGATGTTCCCATGTACATCGGAAGTGATGAAATTACTACTGCTACGAAAATCCGCATGTCTCCTCCGCATGACCACAAGCATACATTGGGACATTTTTATGCGGGAGATGCATCTCATGTTGAGCAAGCGATTCATGCTGCTTTGGGTGCAAAAGAGGCATGGGCCAATTTGAGTTGGGAGCATCGGGCAAGCATTTTTTTAAAGGCCGCGGATTTGCTGGCCGGACCTTATAGGGATGAAATCAATGCAGCCACCATGTTGTGCCAGTCAAAGAATGCTTATCAGGCAGAAATTGATGCTGCCTGCGAGTTGATAGATTTTTTCAAATTCAATGTGGCTTATATGCAGGAAATTTACCAGCAACAGCCCGAATCTGCTCCAGGCATCTGGAACAGGTTAGAATACAGACCTTTGGAAGGATTTATTTTTGCAATCACGCCATTCAACTTCACTTCCATTGCTGCCAATCTCCCAGCAGCCCCTGCGTTGATGGGGAATACTGTGATTTGGAAACCAGCTTACCCACAGGTTTATTCTGCTAAAGTAATTATGAAGCTTTTCAAAGAATCCGGATTGCCAGATGGTGTAATCAACTTGATTATGGTTGATGGACCAGTGGCTGGTGAGGGTATTTTCAGTCATCCTGATTTTGCTGGATTGCACTTTACTGGAAGTACAGGTGTATTTAAGAATTTATGGAAAACCATTGGTGCCAATATTGATAAATACAAAGCTTATCCCCGCATTGTTGGAGAAACCGGTGGTAAGGACTTCATTGTCGCACACAAATCGGCAGACTCAAAGGCCCTGGCAACTGGAATTGTTAGGGGTGCTTTTGAGTTTCAAGGACAAAAATGCAGTGCTGCTTCAAGGGCATACGTTCCCGGTAATATGTGGGATGAGGTAAAAGGATATATCACAGAAGATCTCAAGACAGTGAAAATGGGAGATCCGAAGGACTTCACGAACTTCGTAAATGCAGTTATAACGGAGGCTTCTTTTGACAAGATCGCCAATTATATTGATCAGGCGAAAGAAAGTAATCTGGCTGAGGTTATTGCTGGTGGAGGTTACGACAAATCAAAAGGATATTTCATTGAACCTACGGTCATCGTTGCAAAGGATCCTGTTTTCACAACTATGTGTGAGGAAATTTTTGGACCAGTGATTACCATATATGTTTATCAACCGGAGCGTTATGAAGAAGTACTGGAATTAGTCGATTCTACATCACCCTATGCCTTAACTGGAGCAGTCTTTAGCCAGGATAGATATGCTGCTGAACTTGCAACCAAAAAACTGGTTAATGCGGCCGGCAACTTCTACATCAATGATAAACCAACAGGAGCAGTTGTGGGTCAACAACCGTTTGGAGGAGCCAGGGCATCAGGTACTAATGATAAAGCCGGTTCTGTGCTTAACTTGATTAGATGGACAAGCCCGAGAACGATAAAGGAAACATTTGTTCCTCCTCACGACTATAGATACCCATTTTTGGAAAAAGACTGATCTCATATTGACCAGCATATAGAAATCCAATTGTTAATCGCCATTTTTTCCTGAAGAACGGGAGCAACCCATTCACTATAAGCTGAATTACGCTTATTATTGGGATTAGGCTCATGGGAGATAGTTTAATAATCATACCGACTTACAATGAAAAAGAGAATATTCAGGCCATACTCGCCGAGATAGTTTCTTTGGAGCCAGCTTTTGACGTGTTAGTTGTGGATGACAACTCACCCGACGGCACAGCAGACTTGGTGAGTGAGAGTCAATCTATTTATGCCGACAGGATACACCTACTAAGGAGACCGGAGAAAAATGGATTAGGCACCGCTTACATCTCCGGGTTCAATTTTGCCCTTGACAAAGCTTATCAATTCATTTTTGAAATGGACAGTGATTTCAGTCACAGTCCCAAAGACCTTATTTCGTTGCTCCGAACCTGTAGAGATGACGGGTTTGACGTGGCCATTGGTTCTCGTTATATTAATGGTGTAAATGTGGTTAACTGGCCCTTAGGTAGAGTACTCATGTCATATCTGGCCAGTATTTATGTGCGATTTGTTACGGGTTTGCCAGTAAGTGATGCCACGGCAGGATTCAAGTGCTACAAACGCAAAGTGCTAGAATCGATTGAGTTGGAAAAAATCAAATTTGTAGGGTATGCTTTCCAGATTGAAATGAAATTCAAAGCCTGGAAGTATGGGTTTAAGATGAAAGAAGTTCCGATAATTTTTATCAATAGACGTTTGGGGGAGTCAAAAATGTCCACTGGAATATTTAAAGAAGCTTTTCTAGGTGTTATACAGATGAAATGGGCCAGCTTATTCAAAAAATACACCGCTAACTAAACCGGATAGCCTTGACCGGTCTTATTCTTGTCACGACCATCGTCGGTATGAAGAGTGCCAAATTCACCAAAATGAAGGTTAAAATGTTGAAGCCTGAAATCACACTCCAATCCCAATATATGGGCACGAAATTCATGTAATAATTTTCTGGATTTAAAGGGATAAGTTGGAAATGGTATTGAACCATACCAAAGCCAATCCCGACTGCATTTCCTACTAACATGCCTTTCAGAATTAGAAACATTCCGTTTAAGGTGAAAATACGTTTCACCTGACCATCGGTAGCTCCCAGCACTTTGAAGATCCCAATCATTTGAGTCCTTTCCATAATAAGAATGAGTAAGATGGAAACCATATTAAAGGATGCAATGAACAAAACAAGGACTAGGAATACCACAACATTTTGACTGATCAAGCTAAGCCAGTCAAATATCTGAACGTATTTATCGGAGATTTTATCAACATAAAGATCAAAGTCTATCACCTGAAAGAGGTCTTCTTCAGCTTTGTCGATGTCATCTGTATTATTGATAAAAACTTCCATTCCCCCGGCCAGGGAATCAGGCCAGTTATTAAGCCTTCTGATCATATCGAGATCACCAAGAACGAACTTCCGGTCAAATTCTTCAAGACCGGTATCATAGATTCCGACGACGGTCAATCGGCGAAAACGTGGAGGGTCCTGAGCAAAATAGGTGATTACCCAATCGTCAATCTTTAGCTGGAGTTTATCCGCAATCCTTTTACTCAGAAGGATTTCATTTGAATACGATGAATCACTAAACTGGAGAAATCTTCCCTCAATAATATTGTGTGAAAAATTTTTGATGTCAAATGACCTTGCTACACCTTTAATGACCACCCCGTGAACCTCCTCATCAGTCTTTAGCAGTCCCGTTTTGTGGCTATATTCCTGAACGTGTCTGATGTAATCGTATTGTCGGTAATTTTTATGGAAATCAGAATTCAGGTTAACTGGTTGATCTTCGAGGGCACTACTCAATGTATACTTAGTCACTTGAAGATGACCACCAAAATCATAGATTTTATTTTGTACTGTTTGCTGAAAACCATGAAGAATTAGAAAAGAAACAATCATGGCCGACAAGCCAATAGCAATACTGGCAATAGCAATTTTGCTAATTATTGATGAAAAAGAGCCGGAGGCTTCCCGGGTTATTCTCTGGGAAATAAAATAAGGAAGGTTCAACGATCTACTTAATTTAGGCGTTTAAAGAGGTGCCAAATTAGATGAAACGATTCTGCAAACTACAAATATTTAGTTCATTTTTATGGTTGGTGGGCTGGCTGGCAATTTCAACAGGTTCTTTGATGGGTCAGTCTCGTATTTTCACTGCAGCTGAACAATTTGAGGAATACCTTCCACTAATTCAGGGAAAAAAAATCGGATTGGTTGTTAACCAGACGTCCATGGTTGGTGATTCACACTTGGCAGATACTTTGGTGAGTATGGGGATTGATATTAAAAGAATCTTTGCCCCGGAACACGGATTTAGAGGTGACCTTGACAGAGGTGAGAAGGTTAAAAATACTCGGGATAGAAATTCGGGTACACCAATAGTCTCACTTTATGGAAAAAACTATAAGCCTGCTATGCGACAGGTACAGGACCTGGATTACATCATCTTTGATATTCAAGACGTAGGTGTTCGCTGTTTCACTTATACCAGCACACTCCATTATGTGATGGAGGTCTGTGCAGAGAATAATGTCAAGTTATTGGTTTTTGACAGACCCAATCCAAATGCACATTATGTTGATGGCCCTGTAATGGAAAAGGAATTTCAATCATACATTGGAATGCATCCCATTCCGTTAGTATATGGTTTGACCATTGGAGAACTTGCTAAAATGATCAACGGCGAGGGCTGGCTGAAAGGAGGTATTACATGTGACATGAAAATTATCCCCTTAAAAAACTATAATCATCATACTGGCTATGAATTGCCAGTAAGACCATCTCCCAATTTGCCTGACAAACAATCAATCGCGTTATATCCCGTTTTGGTCTGGTTTGAAGGAACACCTGTAAGCGTTGGAAGAGGAACTTATGAGCCCTTTCAAGTTATTGGGTATCCGGATCCCAACTATGGAGAATTTAGTTTCATGCCCAAAAGCATTTCAGGCATGCAAAATAATCCAGTACATGAAAATTTAGTATGTTATGGATTAGACCTTAGGGACATTGCTCCCCCTAATAGGATTGAACTCGAATACCTTATTGACTTTTATAAATTGGCCGGAACTCCTAATGACTACTTTACAGCCATTTTCAATCTGCTGGTCGGCACAGATCGTGTTAAACAAATGATTGAGACTGGAAAAACTGCCGATGAAATCAGGTCATCCTGGCAACCGGAACTGGACAATTTTAAGTTGCTTCGAAGTAAATATCTTCTCTATCCCGAGTAATTTCTTTATTCTGATTAAACCTTCTCTTGTTGCCGTTGCCTAAATGGCATCATGGGAATATATTTTTGCGTAGAACGAATTTGGGTTTGAAGAACCAAAGGTTTTGGTTGTTTTGGCAAATGCGATTCGAAAACCACTCGATTTTTTGAGTGGCTTTTTTTTTGGGGAGAGATCAAGCAAAACTTATCCCCACCCAATATCCATTCCAGCTCCTTTCATTTTGTCACTACCGCTTCCTCCCATGTACCAAATATAGTTGCCGGTATCTTCGCTTCCCTCAACTGTGGATCTCATCATAATTGTCAATTCAGGTCCTTTTTGAGCAATACATGCTTTCTCATCCTTGAAGGCCTCTTTTAGAATTATGGTGCCGTCAGGAAGTGGAAATTGCTTATTGAGACAGGCATCTTTTCCAATGGCATTAATAAAAATGTCTCTGAATGCTATAGTTCCACGGTGTTTCCCTTGCAAAAAACCGGTAGAATCTCCGGTGCTGGGTTCCGTAGTTATCTTGTGCCAACTTTTGTAATCACTCCAATCATCTGGTCCGTACATTTTCTTTGGAGGATTTTTATCCAAATCCATGGCCGTAAAGGCAGTCAAATAAAAGACTCCCGTTGTGAGTACCAGATAAAACTGGAGATTCTTCTTCGTAAGGTTGAATTTTTTCATGTTAAATAATTTAGTTAACAAATATTCCTCCCTACATAATGATTATTTGCCCTTTAAAGTTCGGATGTAGTTAACTAAATCCCACCTGTCTGATTCTGAGATGATTGGTTTTGCACCTTTGCCCCACCCAACCATTACTCCTCTGCCGTTAGAGATTTTCCAAAAAAGTTCGCCATCAGTCTGAGTGTGAAGTTCTTCTGAGGTATGATCAGTTGGTTTTGGGTTAAGGGCTCTGGATCTCCAATCCGTCGCCTTTACCTTTTTCACCATGACAAAGCACACATCTCATTTTGTATATACTCTCGGCATTCTTTATACCCTTCTTGCGAGCTTCATTGGGGTTTTTGACAGACCTGGCCTCTTCTGGAGCTTTCCATTCATCCTGGAGAGGCTTGTCTATAAACGAAAGAGTCGAGAAAACAAAAAGGCATAGGTCTATTGCAAATAATAATTGTTTCATAAATGATTCTTTTATTCTAAAATTATGTTCATTACTTATTCGTCAAGGTATTACAAATTACGTCAAAACAAAGTTCCGTGATTAAGAATATCTCATTTTATAGATCTTTATGCTTATTAATGGCACTTCTACTATTTCAGGGTCAAATGGGTTGCCCGTCATCCACAAGGTCAGGAGTCTGCGAGTTAAAAGATTTAATAACAGCAATTTCTGACGACAATTTATTTCTGTTCAAAAAATGCGCCCAAAGCGATTTTGATTTTCATCGGATCAATGAAAAAGAGGGGAATATTTCAGCGATGGCAAGAAAGCAAGGCAGGATTGGTATTGCCAATTGGCTAAAGGAATTTCAATATACATCCTGGAAAAAGGAAGAGGATCAGAATAATGTTGAGCATTTGTTTAGGGCTTTGATTGCAATGGCTACAATGTTTGAGCAAAAAGAAATCCTTGGAACATTCATTCAGCATGGAGCTGACGTGAATGACCCTGATGTTCTTTCGTAACCCCCTAATGCTTGCCGCAACGGATGGGAACATGGAAATTATTGGGCTTTTAATCAATAATGGAGCAGACAAGTTGCTGAGAGACAAGAATGGAGAGACCGCTGCTGATTGGGCCAAGAGAGGTGGTCATGGTCAGATAGCTTTGTTTTGCAATAAAATAATGTATGGTAAGCCTGTTTGATTACGACGAATAAGATGGGAAAGAATATTTTGGTTTTTTTAAAACTCCTTCAAGAAAAGTAAATATTGTGACCTATGTTCCTAAGCACCCGGATGTCAGGCTAAATGATAGATCAGGCGCATTGGATATTAAGAATGTTGACAACAACTTCTCACTAGAGGCTTCCTCGGGGAAAATCAGAATTTCCGGAGTAAATGGAGGTTTGAGATTAATAGATCATTCCGGTGAAATTAACATAAGTGATATTAATGAAGGTTCAGAAAAGGAATTCACCATTGACATAGCTGACTATTCGGATGAGCTTTCATTGAACAATATCACAGGCAGAACCAAAATTGTTGATACCTCTGGTGGACTCTATATTGATAACCTTGTGGGAGAGTTGGAGGTCAACGATAATTCAGGAGGAGTAAATATTAGTGAAGTTCAAGGTACCATAAACATCTAGGATACTTCAGGTGCGATAACTGTCACCCAGGTGAAAGTGTCAATTGAAGTATCAGATACCTCCCCGGAGATATTTATATTAATGATGGTTCCCATGATGTATTTTTGAATAGCGATGATTCCGGAGGACTGACGGTTAAAAATATTGGAGGGAATCTTAAAGGTCGTTTCTACAATTAGACTAGGAATTTTTCCTGAGGATTTCTGCGACCTTGGCTACACCGCTGGTCCCGTTCTCCTCGAATAGGTACAAGTCGGGTCTTGGATATACATCTGGCATATTAGGGTCAAGGCTGTTCCTCTCACTACGTCTTCTGTTATTTCCGTTGGTAGTTTTGCAGCCTTCTTGCACCAGGAAACCCAAATCATCCCTTTAGGGACAATCATTCTTTGATATTGGACCAATAGTTGCTCCAACTCATCAAATTGATTGGTGAACAGGTATACGAAATCAAGATTCATTTCGTCAGATGCGAACGTCGCATCATTAGGCAATTCAACTAGTTCGGTGAAATAGTTATTGGGAGCATTTACTATCGCTATTTTGAAGCCTTCCTTTATACCAAGTTTCTTAATCAATAGAGTGCCACTATATCCAACCATTATTTTTTTTCAAAAATAAGAGGAGAGCAAATCGTCCATAACTTTAGGCATTCGACAGGGCTTCATGGTTGCCTTCTTAATGAAAACCAAGGTCGTTTCGCCCGTATTAATTAATTCACTGGCTTCATTCAATACCTCATATACAAACTTCATCTTTAAGGCTGGTTTTTCGAGAATAGTGACTTTTATCGTGAGTAGTTCGTCATACTTGCCAGGTCGATGAAATTTGGACCTGTTTTCTAAAACCGGTAGCATAATGCCCATTGCTTCAAGTTCTTTGTAAGCGAAACCGAGTTTTCGAAGGCTTTCTACCCGGGCTACTTCATAATACATTGCGTAGTTGCCATAATACACATATCCCATTTGGTCGGTTTCGGCGTACCGCACTCTTAATTGCGTTTCTGCGTGATACATTAGCGGTAGATTCTGTCTTGGTCAAGAACTCTTTGGTACTTCCGGGCGTTTCGCATATGGGCTGTCAGGTTAGTAGCGAACTCATGATAGCCTGAAAAATCCTCTTTTGCACACATATAGATGAATTTATGCTCTTCAAAATTAAGAACAGCATCTATGTAGTGCCTGTCGGGCATTCTTATTGGACCTGGGGGCAAGCCTGAGTTTCGATAGGTATTATAAGGGCTATCAATTTCCCGGTGTTTATCAAGGACCCTTTTAATGGTAAAATCCCTTGCCGCAAACACTAGTGTTGGATCTGCCTGGAGTGGAATCCCTCTATTCAACCGGTTTATATAAAGACCCGCAATTCTTTGAGCTTCTTCGATTTTGGCAGTTTCACTTTGCACAATACTAGCCAGTGTAGATATTTCAACAATTGTGAATCCCAGGCTATCTGCTTTAGAATTACGCTCTTCGTTCCAAAAAATAGAATATTCTGTGTTCATGCGTTGCAATAACTCTACCGGTTTAATTGTCCAATAAACTTGGTAGGTATTAGGGATGAACATACTCACATAGTTAGCCGTGTCAAAACCAAATGAAGTCATGACCGTCATATCGTTCAGGGTCTTAGCAAAATCTTCAGCACTCATTTCAAGGTTTTGAGTAATCTTATCTGGCAAATCTGACAATAACCTTACATTATTAAAGATGATATTAACAGGAGTTTGCTGTCCGGAACGCAGTAGGTTGATGGCTCTATTATTGGACATATCGGCCTGCAACTCATAGAGCCCTGCCTTCAGCAATTTGTCATAACTTTTAAGTCTGGCCAGAAACCCGAAAGAGACAGGATCCCGAACGTAACCCCCATCATATAATAGAGCTTGAACTTCTTGAAAAGATGACCCAGAGGGGATGGATATCAAAGCATCCTCTTTGTCAACAAGAATATTTGGTGTATTAAAAATCTGGTAGAAATAGAAAGCAAATGAGCTCAAGAATACTGAGAATACAATAAGGAACGCTGCTAAAATCTTTCTTTTATCCATAGGGCGGCAAAAATAAAACAAAGTTTAAAAGTGATCAGAAAATGTTTTAACCAAAGCCCTTAAAATTCAATAAGTGTCGCAACAGACATTTTGTCGACGGCATAGTACCGTTCAAGTTCATTAAGTCTTGTTTTAAGCTTCAATTCAAAATATATTTGTGTACGTTCGTTTTGGTCAAAAACTGATATTTTTCAATGGAAATTATTTTCACCACAATAATAGCATTCACCTTTGTGATATTGCTACTGGTCCTGATACTGCTATTCGCCCAGTCTAAATTAGTTCAAAGTGGGCCGGCTAACATCATCATAAATGGCGATGAGAGTAATCCAATAATTGTTGCTGCCGGAAGTTCGCTTCTATCAACATTATCTCGGCAAAAAATCTTTTTACCATCCGCTTGCGGTGGGGGTGGAACTTGTGCGATGTGTAAGTGTGCGGTGGAGAGCGGCGGGGGAGATATATTGCCCACTGAAGTGGGCCACTTGAGTAGAACGGAGCAAAAAGAAAAAGTCCGGTTGTCTTGCCAGGTAAAGGTTAAGGAAGACATGCGCATTCATATACCAGAAGAGATTTTCGGTATCAAGAAGTGGGAAGCAACTGTCGTAAGAAATTATAATGTCGCTTCTTTTATCAAGGAGTTTGTTGTAGAGGTCCCTGAGGACATGAGTTATAAACCTGGTGGTTACATCCAGGTTGAAGTTCCAAAATGTGAGGTGGATTTCAAAGACATTGATATCACGGCTCATCCTGAAGAGCATGACGATTCTAAGAAATTTCAATTAGAATGGGACCAATTCAAACTTTGGGACTTAAAGATGAAAAATGACGAACCAATAGAACGGGCCTATTCGATGGCTTCTTACCCTGCTGAAGGTCGTGAGATCATGCTCAATGTTCGAATAGCCACCCCACCATTTGACAGGGCAAAAAATGGCTGGATGGATGTCAACCCAGGTATCTGCTCCTCTTATGTCTTTGGATTAAAGCCCGGAGATAAAGTGACCATTTCAGGACCTTATGGCGAATTCTTTATAAATCCTACGAATGCAGAAATGCTGTACGTAGGCGGAGGAGCAGGAATGGCTCCAATGAGATCACATCTGTACCATTTGTTCAAAACACTTAAGACTGGAAGAACTGTGACCTACTGGTATGGCGGCAGGTCAAAACGAGAACTTTTCTATCTGGATCATTTTTTTGAGCTTGAAAAACACTTTCCAAATTTCAAGTTCTACATTGTCCTTTCCGAGCCACAAGAAGAAGACAACTGGACAACAAAGACCAGTTTGGACGATAAAAAAGGAGATGGGTTTTTAGGTTTTGTTCACCAGGCAGTAGTTGACAATTATTTAAGTGTACATGATTCTCCCGAAGATATTGAGTTGTATTTCTGCGGACCGCCTCTTATGAATCAAGCGGTTCAAAAAATGGGTGAGGATTTTGGGATTCCTGATGAGAATATCCGCTTCGATGACTTCGGAGGCTAAAAGTTATAGAGGGGAAATGGAGAATTTTCCCTTTTTTTATTTCTAATTTCAATGATGGAGCTGAATCTTTATTTTGATTCAATTAAAGACGATTTGTTCGAAGGAATTCAATCGCCCCACGCCGTTTCAAAATCACTGACACTCAATTCATATAAAATCACTGACACTGACGGTTTTGACATAGCCTTAATTGGAATAACTGATACAAGAGGCTCTGAAACTTCTGGTGAAATTGAGAAAGCTTCCTATTTCATAAGACAGAAATTATACAATCTTAAAAAAGGAAGTGGTTCCTATCGAATCCTCGATCTAGGGAATTTGAGAAATGGGATGGAAATTGAAGACACTAAACACCGCTTGGAGGAAATTTGTGGCTGGTTAATATCAAAAAATATATTGCCTATTATCTTTGGCGGTAGTCACGATTTCACCTTACCTCAGTTCCAGTCATATGAGCCTTTTGAGAAACTCGTAAGCCTTGTCAATGTTGATTCTTACATTGATATCAATGACTCCGCAGACCTCCCGCCAAATGAGCGTTTCCTCTTCGAGATTTTTACTAAGGAGCCAAATTATCTTTTCAATTACATACATTTAGCTTATCAGTCATACCTGAATGATGAACCCACAATTAACACATTGGAGACTTTATTTTTCGATGCCATTAGGCTGGGGCAAGTTAAAAGTAATATCAAAGATATGGAGCCTCTTGTCAGAGAAGCCGACATGATGGTCTGGGATATTTCGGCTATTCAAAAAACGTATTGCCCAGGAAACAAGAGGTCTCAGGTATTCGGCCTATCAGGAGAAGAAGCATGTCAGTTGAGTTGGTATGGCGGTCTCAATAACAAACTCAGCTCTTTTGGAATTTACGAATACTATCCTCAATATGATGACAGTAGTTTCAGTACTGCCTCAGTAATTGCAACCATGATCTGGTATTTTATTGAAGGGTTCTATCAAAGAAAAGATGAAAAAGGGTTTGGATCAAATAACTACCTGAAGTTTGAAGTATCCTTGGAAAAAGACCCTTCCTCAATTGTTTTCTTTAAAAGCAAAATGACGGAAAAGTGGTGGATGGAAGTCCCTTACCCTAATGATTACCACAAATTCGCAAGAAATGTGATTATACCATGCAATTATTCAGATTACGAATATGCAACGAGTGGCGACATTCCAGCAAGGTGGGTAGAGATGCAAACCAAATTTAACTAACTACCTGTTCTTTTTCTTTCTACCTCTTTTTGGTTTGACTGAAATTTTGTCAAAAATATCTTCTTCTTCATCGTCTGAACTTTTAGGGTTTAAGTCAGCAAAAAGAGATTCATTCTCATAAAATTCATTTTCCAAATATTCCTCAGTTTTCGTTTTTCTTGCTCTTGCAAACATCAAACCTTGATTTATAATCCGTCCAAATGTAATGAAAATAATGTTAAATAATTGGAATTTTCGTCCGTTTAGTGTGTTTTACAGTTGAGACCGTTTAGGCAGAACGAATGCTTCAATGATTAGCTCCGTTCTCTTGTTTATGTCATTAGAAACAACCGTAATGACCTTCCTTTGCTGACCAATCTTACCAGTACTATTAAATGTCACCTTGATAATTCCCTTATTTCGAGGTTCAATTGGACTTTTATCCCAATGAGATGCAGTACAACCACATGATGTTAAAACATTTTCAATTGCCACTGACCGATCACCGATGTTCACAAATTCAAAGACATAATCAACCACTTCACCTTCCACAACCAACTCAAAATCATGATACGATTTGCCAAAAGATATCATCGGCCCAGATATTTCTTGAGCACTTAAATTGAAAGAAAGAACTGCTATTGTTAGAGAATAAATCGTCCGTCTAAACATTAATTAACGTGAGTTCGATATAAAAATGAGATTTTTTTGACAGGAAAAGAGGCAGTATTTTGATATTTTAAAGAACTGAATTTCAATTGGTTAAACCAAATACCTGCCCATGTTATCTGCTGATAAAATTACCGGAATTTTCTGTTCTATTGACGACTTTTAACTTGATTTCCTACCGAAATATCAAAAAGCCCTGCCCGGTGCCAAAAAATCCAGACTATTTACCTGAAAAATCAAGCTGCTGGACAATGTACCGGTATTAGTTTTATTGACAGTACTCCTCCAGGAGTTTGCCGTAACAGACACATTCATAACCACAAAGTTTTTGAAGGATTGGCCAAAACAGGCCAATGTTCTACAGGCTGGTTCTATGGCTTCAAATTACACATCATCACTGCTGATACAGGTGAAATCGCAGATTTTATACTTCCCCCTGGTAATGTGGACGACCGTAAGCCTCTTACAATGGAACGGTTTATCAACAAGCTTTTTGGTGACAAAGGGTATATCAGTAAGGAACTTTTTAAACCTTTTCTTTCAGGGGGTTCACCTGGTCACAAAGCTCAAACCGAATGTGAAATCTTCATCAATTACACCAATGATGGATGCTGTGCTACTTGGTAAAAGAACTATCATTGAAACGGTTAATGATGAGCTGAAAAACCTCTGCCAGATTGAACATACCAGGCATAGGTCAGGCAACGGGTTCCTTACATAATATCATCAGTGCTTTGGCTGCATACTCTTTCTTCCCTGAAAAAAACCTTCACTCAACTTGGAAAAAATATTCTCTAACCAACTTGCTCTATTACCTGATTATCCCGAATTCAGGTTATTTACTATTGTTGATCGTAAAAAAAGGCTAAACCTGTCCTAACTATTGAGGTACCATCAGTTTTGTTAATTCCAATTTCCCAAGAATCTTGTAAAGACCAACCCAATCTGTAATAACTGCTTTCTCATTCCAGTTTGCATTATGCAGGGATAGAAAAGAACCAGCTTCAATATGGAATTCTTTGAATAATTAGGCAATGAATAGATTTTTTCACCTAAGGGAAATGATTCTAATGCCGTATAATCAACTTTTATATGGTCTTGATGCAATAGAGAGGGGTATGCATTGAGCCCCGTTCCAAATCCTACTTCCAAAATATTGATTTTGGGAGGTTTACCTGTCAATTTATGTTCTAAACCAGCATTGATAAAGACATACCTGGACTCCTGGGTCGCCCCATGAATGGAGTGGTATGTATCATTAATTTCAGAATTTCTAAGGGTATGGGATCCGTCGGCTGTTAGGATAATTTCTATAGACATGTCTGTTCAACAAATTTAGACGTCATCGACAACTTTGTCAGAGATTCCATTGATAAATGGAATTCCCCGGATGATAATGTCATAATTTTTAGTGCTTTATTATTAGCACCGTAGCATACGCCGAAATTCCTTCTTCTTTTCCCACAAACCCTAACTTTTCAGTAGTAGTCGCCTTAATTGAAATGTCATCAGGTTCCACTTTCATAACGTCAGCAATACATTGCTGCATTTCGGGGATTAGGAGGCTTAATTTGGGTCGTTGTAAACAAATTATAGAATCAACATTTCCTGTTTCATATCCTTTCGAGCGGAGTAAATCCATCACCCCGGCCAATAACCTTTTGCTATCAATCCCCTTGTACTGAGGATCAGTATCCGGAAAATGATATCCGATATCACGCAAATTGGCGGCTCCCAACAGTGCGTCACAAATCACATGAATCAAAACATCCCCATCGGAATGCCCGACAGAACCTTTGGTATGGTCCACTTTTATCCCCCCTAACCAAAGGTCATAACCTTCCGCTAGTTGGTGTACATCGTAACCAGTGCCGACTCTTATTTTCATGCCACCTTAGATTTATAATAAAGTGTCGAGCAGTTTTGGCGAGTTAGTATTGTCCCTGACAAAGCATGAATGTCTGATAAAGTAATTCCTTCAATGATTTTGTTCTCTTGATTAACCAAATCCGCATTATCCAAAACAGCTCCCACCGCCAAATTCATTGCCCTATTGAGAAGTTCTACAGCCCCGAATTCAATTGATGCTAATGACTGGTTTTTTACCTTATTCAATTCATCCTCTCCAGGTCCTATGGAAACCAACTCCTCAATAGCTTCCCATATTTTCTTATCCGCAGTCGAGAAATCAATGTTTTTACTCAATTTACCACTAACAACCAACAAACCAGGATCAAGAGAACCCGTGACGTAAGTGCTTATTGAATTAAATATCTGATCTTTTTTCACCAACTTGTCATACAGTCTCGATGATTGGCCTCTTCCAATTAAATCGCTAATTAAATCAGCAGCATAATAATTATCTGACGATCTTGCTGGCATGTGGAATACCTTGTGCAGGGCATCCATCGGAACATTTGCTTCTGTCTCTAAAATCCTTTCCTCTAATTGTTTGGGCTCAGAGGGCAATTTTCTTTCGTTATTTTTGCCCTCTTTGATTCCACCGAAGTATTTCTCACTCAGTCGTTTAACCTCGCTAACTTCGACATTACCTGCAACAACCAAGATGGCATTGTTCGGAGTGTAATAACGATCAAAAAATTTCCTCACATCTTCCATTTTGGCCCGCTCAATATGACCGACATCTTTCCCAATTGTTGCCCATTTATATGGATGAAGTTTATAGGCTAAGGGCCTTAATTTCAACCAAACATCTCCATATGGTTCATTTAGATATCGTTGATTAAATTCTTCAATTACCACCTTTCTTTGGACCTCAAGAACCTCTGGATTGAATGACAAGCTTAACATCCGATCTGATTCTATCCAAAATCCAGTCTCTAGATTGACTGCTGGAAGTGTCAAGTAGTAATTGGTTATATCGGGAGTAGTAAAAGCATTATTCTCTCCTCCTACCTTTTGCAAAACATGATCATAGTTGTCAATATGCTTCGATCCCCCAAACATTAAATGTTCAAACAAGTGAGCAAAACCAGTCTTATTCTCTTCTTCATCCCTGGACCCAACGTCATAGAGAATATTTATTGCTGCCAAAGTGGTGGACTGCTCCTGATGGACAATTACACGAAGCCCATTGTCTAACTCAAACTGCTCAAATTCAATCATAATTATAGTGAGAAGGCGGCAATAATAATTATTCAACGTTCCTTTTCCTGGCTTATCATTCCCTTTAGCTTTGAACATCCAAATATATGTTAACCCATTATGACCACACTGGCTAAGACAGCTTTTAATTATGACCGTGGTAAACTAAGTGATAAAAAGCTCAAGGAGATTTACTCAGCCATCCTTAAACCAAGGATGATTGAGGAAAAGATGTTGATCCTTCTTCGACAGGGAAGAATCAGTAAGTGGTTTTCAGGAATTGGCCAGGAAGGAATTTCTGTTGGTGCCGCTCTATGCATGAAACCTGAGGAATACATCCTTCCAATGCATAGGAATTTGGGAGTATTTACCAGCAGAGGGATTGACCTAGGCCGGTTATTTGCACAATTCCAAGGGAAGCAATCCGGATTCACAAATGGCAGGGATAGGTCATTTCACTTCGGAACACAAGATCATAAGATCGTAGGTATGATTTCCCATCTTGGACCTCAGTTAGCCCTTGCAGACGGGATAGCTTTGGCATCAAAGCTTAAGAAAGAAAATAGTGCGACACTGGTATTTACGGGTGACGGGGGAACGAGTGAAGGGGATTTTCATGAAGCCGTGAACGTTGCCGCTGTTTGGGACTTACCTGTCGTATTTGTTATTGAAAATAATGGGTACGGACTTTCTACCCCGAGTAATGAGCAGTTCAAATTTGAAAGTTTTACTCAAAAAGGGCCAGGATACGGAATTGAGGCCATAAGGGTAGAGGGTAACAATATTCTGGAAGTCTATCACAAAATCACTGAAGTCACAGAAAGGGTACGGCGTCAAAAAACCCCCATAATTATTGAAGCGATGACTTTCCGTATGCGAGGCCACGAAGAAGCTTCCGGTACCAAATATGTTCCAAAGAAACTGATGGACCATTGGGAAGACAAAGATCCGGTTAAGAATTACGAAGAATACCTTTTAGCTGAAGGAATAATAAATGACTCAGACATAAAGAAAATCAGAAAAGACGTCCAAACTGACATTGATGATGGACTCAATCATGCTTTTAATGAGCCACCAATAGAATTTGATCTTGAAAAGGAAAAAACGAATCTATTTGCTCCATTCAAGCAGAAGATAAAATCCCCGGAGAAAAAGAAATCCGAGAAACGCTTTGTGGATGCAGTTTCAGATGGCCTGAATGAAAGCATGCAAAAATTTCCAGAGTTGATTTTGATGGGACAAGATATTGCTGATTATGGCGGAGTATTCAAAATCACTGAAGGTTTTGTTGAAAAATTCGGTCGTGAGCGGGTGCGTAATACTCCACTTTGTGAGTCGGCCATTATTGGGACCGGATTGGGCTTGTCCATCAAGGGCATGAAGGCCATGGTTGAGATGCAATTCGCTGATTTTGTTACTTGTGGACTTAATCAGATTGTCAATAATCTGGCCAAGCTCCACTACAGATGGCAACAAAATGCCGACGTCGTGGTCCGTATGCCTACTGGCGGCGGAGTACAGGCAGGCCCATTTCATTCTCAATCCAACGAAGCATGGTTTTTCCACACGCCCGGCCTAAAAATAGTTTATCCTTCCAATCCAACAGATGCAAAAGGATTGCTGTGTGCAGCACTTGAGGACCCCAATCCCTTTCTCTATTTTGAACACAAAGCTCTTTATCGTTCACTATCTGAAGATGTACCCGATGGGTGGTTTACTACTGAAGTTGGAAAGGCCAATTTGGTAACAGAAGGATCGGATTTTTCAATCATTACATACGGAATGGGTGTTCATTGGGCAAAAGACATCGTTTCAACAAAAGCTTACTCTGCTGATATTCTTGATCTAAGGACGTTATTACCGTGGGACAAGGATGCCGTTTTTGAAGCGGTTAAAAAGAATGGACGCATATTAATTCTACATGAAGATTGCATGACCGGTGGTATTGGCGGTGAACTTTCTGCCTGGATCGGCGAACATTGCTTTGAACATTTAGACGCTCCGGTAATGCGTGAAGCAAGCCTTGATATGCCCGTTCCCTTTGCAAAAAATTTGGAGGAAAATTTTCTCCCCGCGGGAAGGATTCAGAATAAAATTGAAGAATTATTGGATTTTTAAATTCGTATTTACAAAATACAAGCCTTTCAATTCGTTATTAATAGCGAAAGTGAGTGGTCATTTTTCGTTAACTTGCTTTTTAATACGAATTATGCAGGTGTTTTTACTTTCATTTAAAACTATACTAAGAATTGTTGGACTCTGTCTGGCAATGATCTCATTGGCATATATCGATGCCAATGCACAGTTGTTAGAACGAGGTAAGGGCAGGTTAAAAAGCATCCGGTCTGAAAAACCCGGTTTTCTCTTTTTTAATAGAAAAATTAAATCTGCCAAACCTGACAATTCTAATAAAAGGGTTTTTATTGTTCCACATCCAGAAAGTGAGATTCCTCCTAATCGCAATAAGAATCATAGACCCGCCAAGATTCGGACTTCCAGGCCAGTCTCCTACAATAAGAACGGTAAATTTGTCCCTATAATATCCTCTAGCCCGGGTGAGCAGAAAATCAAAGTCCGAAATTCGAAACCTCAAAAAGAGACCTATTTTAATTTTTGGGTTACAAAACAAATGAAGAAAAAAAGACGAATTGGTCCTCCTGAAGATTCTAATAACTTGTATAACAAGAGCAGATTATCCTTATTACGTAGACCATTTGGTCAATGGAAAAGGGCCAGCTATCGGGGTCATCATGTAGCCTGGAACCAACGTGCTAAAAAGGCTTATTACCAGTTCACTTCCCAAACTGTATCCAAACATCCTGGTGATACCAAAGTCCTTGTTTCATTTTTAGCAAATATTTCGGATAAAATGAAAATGTGGAAACAATCCCACTATAAGGGACGTTCTGACGGTCTGTCTAAGTTTGGACAAAGAGATTACGAGCGACAGCAGTCAATTATAGTATCGAATTTTGAAGGTGACATTAAAGTGAAAAAGAGAAAAGGTGGTGATATGCATCCGAGTATAGTGTACATCAGTGGAAAAAAATTCAATAATAGTAATTGGAAAGAAAAGTGGAGAAAACTAAATATAATTTGGGTACGAATTAATCCCGGAAAAGAAACTCCTGAGGGTGCTAAGGAAAAATACAAAGTCAAATACGACAAAGAAGAACGTGATATCTGGACTTACTAATGTTTAATGGAATTTTTGGTCGAAGCAGTACACAAGGTGAACCTCCGATTACTTGGAATGCACTATCATCCATTGATCAAATCAACGAAATTATTGAAGAGTCGAGAATCAATCCCATCTTAATCTTCAAACATAGTTACAGTTGTGGAACAAGCGCAATGGCACTTGACCGACTCCACAGGAAATGGGAGAAAGATGAAATGTCATTACTAAAAACATACTTCCTGGATTTACTATCCAATCGAGATCTCTCCAATCAAATAGCAACCACTTTTGGTATTCGTCACCAGTCTCCGCAGGTATTAATCATTTATGGGAGAAATTGCATTTATGATAATTCCCATATGGGAATATCCTATCCTGAAATCAAATCTATAATTAGTGGTCTTGAAATAGCCTAGAAGTCGAAGTTGATTTGCTCCTTAATATTGGGATGAAAGCTTAATGCAACAGGACAGGTAAGTGCTGCCCTTTTAAATCTCTTTTAAATCTGGTTCTCATAACTTCATCTTCCGGAGGATTGCTCCAAATGAAATTAATGTGTACCTCACTAATTCTATGAGGATCAGAAACCATAACCTTTGTCACCTCACCGTTGATTCCATCCAAATCAAAACCCTTGCGTCTTGCCATAATCCCCATGATAGTCATCATGCAGCTACATAACGCTCCAAGCAACCAGATTTGTGGGAGAAAATGCCTCACCTTTTCCATTATTGTCAGCAGGGGCACGTCCTTAATAATCTTGTTACTTGATTGAACGTGAGTGGCTTCAGTCCCTAACTGCCCGACATAATCTGTTTTAATCATTATCATTGGAATAAAAATTCGTTAAAGATACTTAATTTTAAAGTTGCTAAAACTAATATTTGATTTGATACAGAAGGGTTTAGTTGTAATATCATTTGTATTTCTTTCTTTCCTGGCAAAGGCACAGGATGATGGAAACTACGAATATAATCGTGAGTTCATTTGGGGTATAAATAAAAATACCAACGGGGGTCTTATTGGCGGTTTTATTATGCGAAATAGTAAAGCCATTAGCCCAACAACTTTCAGAACAATCGGTGGAGAAATCGTAAATGTCAAACATCCCAAAGAAGATCGGAAAGTCTCCCGTCGTTCAGGAAACACCTTCATTTTTGGAAAAAGTAATTACCTGTATGCAATTAGGCTTCACTACGGATACAACAAAATTCTGTATAAAAAAGCACCTCAACAGGGTGTCCAGATTAATTATGGTGTCGCTGCCGGACCAACAATTGGAATTGTAGCTCCCTATTTCATCGAAGTCTTCGCTACCGGAAGTGACGGAGTCACCAGGGAACAATATGATCCATTCAACCCAAATCACAGTTTGAGTAATGTCCTTGGAACCGGAAGACTATTCCAGGGATTGGGGAAATCAAAGATTAGACCCGGGTTAAATGCAAAAGCTGCTATGAGTTTTGAGTTTGGAACTTTTAAAAGTAATGTCACCGGATTTGAAGTAGGACTAAACGCAGAAGCATTTACAGAAAAGATTCAACTTATTCCTGCAGAGAAAAACAGGGCCTTTTTTACCTCGGCATTCCTGACCCTTTTCTACGGCACGAGAAGATAACATTCCCTTACTCTTCTTGGTTTAAGCTTAGTGAAGCATTTTATTTGTACAACCTCCAAGATCAATGGAGCTAAATTTATTTACATGATTGAATTACCAGTGGTTTCTGAAGTAAATGAAAAGAGGAGAAAACCTCATTGGTTGAGGGTGAAACTTCCCGTAGGTGAGAACTATAAGAAAGTAAGAAATCTGGTTGACAGCCACAAGCTTCATACCATCTGTGAAAGTGGAAACTGCCCCAACATGGGAGAATGCTGGGGAGCTGGAACAGCCACCTTTATGATCCTGGGCAATGTCTGTACCAGGAGTTGTACTTTTTGTGCAGTCGCCACTGGCCGCCCTCCTGAATACGATGGTCAGGAACCACAAAGAGTGGCCGAAGCCATAAAATTAATGGAAGTTAAACATGCGGTTATAACCTCTGTAAATAGGGATGAACTCAAAGATCGTGGAGCGGAGATTTGGTATCAGACAGTAACAGGCATAAAAAAATTATCTCCAAATACAACCATTGAAACTTTGATCCCCGATGTTAAAAATAATCGGGCAGCCTTACATCGCATGATAAGTGCGGGTCAGGAAGTAGTCTCCCATAACATGGAAACTGTAGAGAGGCTCTATCGAAGAGTTCGGCCACAAGCAAAATATGCAAGAAGTCTGGAGCAGACTAAAATTACACATGAGGCAGGCAGGAGAACTAAATCCGGTATCATGCTGGGTCTCGGAGAAACGACGGATGAGGTCCACAAAGCAATGGATGATTTAGTAGCTCATGGTTTGCATATTCTAACCTTGGGACAGTACCTTCAACCAACCAAGATGCATCTTGAAGTAGCCGAGTTTATTCATCCGGACCAATTCGCAGCTTACAAAGAAGAAGGTCTGAAGCGTGGATTAAAATATGTGGAATCCGGTCCATTGGTAAGATCTTCTTATCACGCCGAACGGCATGTCGATGTGCCAATTTAGAAACCACCAAAGGATCTACTTTTTAAGTTGTCTCTGCCAATTTACTGAGTGAGGTAGACTGCCATAGTCGTCCAAATAATTCTGACTCACTCTCGTTTAGTCCAGATATTTACTGAAGGCCTTTCAAAGGGCTGGACACGTTCTGAACTTTACAAAGAATTATCTACTGCCCATTTGCCTAGTGGCAAGTTTCTTGTGTTTTTGAAATTTTCAGATGCTTGACTTCCAAGGTTCAGTTTCTCGGGTGGAAATGTCTCCGGGAATGCATTTGGAAGTCCAGATTTTTTCAACCTCCCCGAAAGAGCTATAAGATGCCGATAAGACCGATAGAAGTAGTTTTTTAGCCTAATTTGCAACAGTACTTAGGCCACTTATTCGCCTCTATCTTAAAAGTATTCTGTACCCAAGGCCGATTTGCTCTTAAATATTCAAATCTCAGGGCCTTTATTTTGAAGATTTTCCTGGTTGGGAGCGCGTTCCAATCCATCATTCCGAATGAAAAAGAATTTGCTGTGAAAGGTCCATTTATGTCAATGGCAACAAGCCCGGCATCCTATCCGGCTGAGTGAAAACGGATGATTCCATTGAAACAGGTTTAATGAATACCCCCAATTTCAAGATTGACTATCAAACGCTCTATCCTCAAATGCAAGAGGATGATCATCCCGCTTTTGTTGAGTTAGACAACATGGAGATGGTTCTATCTATATCAATCGCTCTTCAAAAGATTCACGAACTTTCTTTCAAAAAACTGATTCATACGACCCATTTCCAACTTGGAGTTGAAGAAATTTCCACGAAATACCCTCACCTATGCCAAACCTTTTGTCCTGAAAAAGGAAAACAACAAACTCTTCGCCTTCGGCAGGTGGACAGGCTTCAAACCCAATATGATCTGGAGCGAAGACAATGGCCAGACATTTTCGGATGCCAAAGTTTTTATTACCAATTATCCTTTTGACAGCAGCAAACGGCTTTACGTAAAATACTACTCAAATAGAGAGTCGAAGATTCACATCGTATTGACCGGCAGCCATCCCAGGAATGAAGCCAGCAATTCTGTGTACTATGCCTACTACGAAAACAGCTGGTTTCACAAAGCTGATGACAGCAAAATATGTTCATTAAAAACATTCCCTTCGAGCCCAAAAGATGCATCAGTGATTTACAAAGCAGATCAGGAGAAAGGACGGATGGCTGGATGTAGAGATGCGCTATTCGGAGCCGTTCCCGATAAATAGGATGAACAATCTTGAGAATCAATCAGTCATTCAAAAAACTAATATTCCGTTTCAACCCTTCAAATTTTGTCCTTTTTACTGCACTCTTGTTGAAAACTGACTGGAAAATCTCATGAGTTATCTCAATCCAGTCCTGCTTTGACATTGATTCCAATTGCGAATGTGGGGAAAAAGATGGTTCCGCATGAGGTTGGGAAAATCTATTCCAAGGACAGACATCCTGGCAGATGTCACAACCAAAAATCCAGTCGTCAAATTTGCCTTTGACCTCTACAGGTATTTGATCTTTCAACTCAATGGTAAAATAAGAAATGCACTTGCTGGCGTCCACAACATATGGGTCTGGAATAGCATTGGTCGGACAAGCATCCATACACTTGGTGCAAGTACCACAATAATCGGGAACGGGGGAATCGTATTCCAATTCTAAATCGATGATCAACTCTGCCAGAAAGAAGAATGACCCCTTGTCCCTATTCAAAAGCAAACTGTTTTTCCCAATCCAGCCAAGTCCCGACTTTTGAGCCCACACCCTTTCATGAACAGGAGCAGAATCCACAAATACTCGACCATTTATATCGCCAATCTCGGTTTGTAGTATTTGCAAAAATGTCTTCAGCTTTGTTTTGATTACAAGGTGATAATCTTCCCCGTAAGCATACTTCGCAATTTTATAACTACCATTGGTGCCAAGGTCCTCTTCTGGATAGTAGTTATAAGCCAATGAAATCACTGATTTAGCACCCTCAACTAGCTTTGTTGGATCCAGCCGCTTGTCGAAATGGCTGGCCATATATTCCATTTCGCCATGGCTGCCTTGATTTAACCATTTTTCAAGTTGCAGAGCCTCATTTTCTAAATACTCGGCTTTCGCAATTCCACACAATTCAAAACCAAGCTCTGAGGCAGTATTCTTTATGAATAGGGAATTATTTTCCTTAGACAAGGGCTTCATTTTTGAACCATTCAATCAAAAAGAGACGGTGTTTTACCCGGAGGTGGTACATTCAAATGAGTATATGCAAGTTCTGTCGCCTCTCTTCCCCTCGAAGTCCGCTTGACATAGCCTTCTTGGATAAGAAAAGGTTCATAAACCTCCTCGATTGTTTCAGATTCCTCACTACAAGCAGTTGCGATGGTACCTAGACCCACAGGCCCACCCTTGAATTTTTCAATAATGGTTAATAATATCCTATTATCCATTTCATCCAACCCATTCTCGTCGACATTTAGTGCAGTCAGCGCAATTTCAGATATCGCTTTAGTAATAATTCCTTCCCCCTTTATTTGAGCAAAATCGCGGGTCCTTCTCAATAAATTATTCGCTATTCGGGGAGTCCCCCTACTTCTACGGGCAATTTCATAGGCGGCATCCCCATCTATAGGTGTATCAAGGATCGTGGCAGACCTATTCACAATGGTGGTGAGAATTTTGGAATCATAATACTCCAACCGAGAATTTATACTAAATCTTGACCTAAGTGGTGATGTGAGCAATCCAGACCGAGTAGTCGCTCCTATTAAAGTAAAGGGATTGAGTGTAATCTGAACCGTTCTGGCATTTGGGCCAGAATCCAGCATAATGTCAATTTTAAAATCCTCCATTGCTGAATAGAGGTACTCCTCAACTACAGGATTGAGTCGATGAATTTCATCGATGAAAAGTACATCTTGTGGCTCAAGATTGGTTAATAGTCCAGCTAGTTCACTTGGCTTGTCTAAAACCGGACCTGACGACACTTTAATACTTGATTGCAACTCATTCGCTATGATATAGGACAATGTAGTTTTGCCAAGTCCGGGCGGGCCATGCAATAGTACATGGTCTAAAGGCTCATTTCGCCTTTTAGCTGCTTCTACGAATATCTTTAAATTCTCAACAATCTTTCCCTGACCTGTAAAGTCTTGAAATTCTAAAGGCCTCAGTGCCCGGTCGAATTCCTGCTCCGCAGGTGTCATCTGCTCATTATCTGGATTTAGATAGTCTTCCCTCATCAATAATCAAAGATCGCACTAAAATAAATCAACTTGCCCTATTACGATCCGTCATTTTAAAATAACTCCTGCCTTCAATGCTTGTTCATGGGGTGATTTGCAATTAATATTGGTGGTTCAATACATCAATTAATATCTTCTGAGCTAAAACAATTGAAAAATCAGAAAGTCAGGATAGATTATGAAGGTTTCTCTTTCTGAAATTTGGAATACTCTCGAAGTCATTGATTCTGATAAAATCAATCAGATAAATCTTGTTTTAGGAAACCACCAAGTCACCAATGTTAAGACTGAAGTCATTCTAAAAATAAAGAATGGGGTCGATTATGATACTGAACTATTGCCCGATTTATTTACCAATAGTGAAATAACCTGGCAACCAAACGAATATGCTTCACATAAGGATTGCCTGGCTGGGCTAAATATTCTAAAACATCAATGCGAAGTTCAAATGATCTCTTTTAGTGCACTAAAGACTGATCCAGGGAATTTCTACACACAATTGATCCAAAAACTGGAGGATGAAGCCAAGCTGGCTGTGAATAAAATCACCAATGAAGAAACCAAATTGTCTCGAATACTGGGAAGATTTAGGAAGAATATTTATCCTTCCGTTAAATTTCTTCTTGAACATCCCGCCAATCACCCACAAATTAAATTTGAGGCTGTCCTAAGACAAGATTTCATGGCCAAAACTCTTTTTAACGAATATCATGTCAAGTTCTCTGATTTGGTGGAACCTTATTGGGAATTATGGATTGGAAAAGAGCCTCCAAAGGTTGTTGAGGTGCAATCTCAAGAGACTGAAAAAGATGGTTCAAAAAAGAAGGAGAACGAGACTGCTGAATTTGAAGGGAAGGGATGAGTGAATTAATAAAAGAATTTGATGATTACCGACAGCGAGGAACTATTGTTATTCCACACCTCAGAAGAGCAGTAGAATATTGGGAGGCTTTGGACTAATATGATAAGAAAGGACCTTGAGTTAGAGCGCAATTGGCAACGATTGTTACAAAATATAGGGAAGAACATTGGAAGAAAACCAACTGACATGAACGGGGTGTTATTTCTAATTGGGGTGCAGGAATTAGGCAGAGGCCCTCAAACATTTTCCAAGGAACAAAAACAAGACCTGATACACATTGCTATTTGCAAAGTGCTTTCATTGTCTGGCTTTTATGAACTTCAAGGGGTGGATAAAGACGGTTGGCCCCATTGGAAGCTGGTGAAAAAATTGCCACGATTCGACCTTCTTGAACAAGAAAAACTACTTAAAATGCACGTAATCGAATTTCTTGATAAAGAAATGAATCTCTATGCTTAAAAATATCTAAATAAAGAAATTATACCTGACCAAATCAATCTAAGTTTATTTATTCTTAGACTTGCCTTGGAAGGAATGATGTTAACACATGGTTTCTCTAAATTTTTGAAACTAATTAGCGGTGATTTCGGCTTTGCCTATCTCCATTATAGGGTTGGGCATGGGTTTACATTAATTTTAGCAGTATCTGCAGAGTTTTTAGGGTCGCTAATGGTCCTTGCTGGAATTGGAACCGGTGGAACTAAAGAAAAAGTATTCCCTTTATTTAGCAGGTTATATTGTTTTGATCATTTACGGCACTGGTAAATATTCCGTGGAGTCCAAAATCAAAGGAATGTTGTCGGTTTAATAAAACGCCTACCATTAATAACTATGTGAAGACAACTGCTCTTATGATATCTCGGAATAGACAAAATATTGTGATATTCACTATATTCTGTGTCCCTTTTACGTAATAGAATATTATGAGGAACATTTTTTCTAAATAATTATAGATAGATGGCTGCACATGGAGATATGAATGAATTAATCAATCAGCTAAAAACTTATAAAAGGAAGTACTATATCAATCTACTTCTCAAAGGTTCTCTGCTTTCTTCGACCATATTGGTTTCTCTTTTTCTAATATTTAGTACACTGGAATTTACTCTGAGATTTAATTCCCCAATTAGAGCCTTGTTGTTTTTCTCTTTTATTTTATCATTTGCTGTTGTACTTTATTTCTGGGTAATCATCCCACTGATAAAGCTGATTGATAACAAAAAGCAGATCAGTGACGAACTTGCTGCCAGCCAAATTGGTCATTATTTTCCATCAATTGCTGATAAACTTCTGAATACCATTCAGCTACAACGATTTACTGCTGGAGACAACAGCCTCATAATTGCCAGTATTGAACAAAAAACGAAAGAAATATCCATTGTCAATTTTTCAGATGCTATTAACCTGAAACAAAACAGGAAATTCCTCAAGTATCTGGCTTTTCCTGGAGTAGTACTCTTCGCGCTCTTAATTTTTGTCCCTCAAATGCTTACAGAAAGCACTACACGCATAATCAGATTCGAAGAAGAATTTGTTCCAAAAGCCCCTTTTGATTTCAACCTTATTAATACTGATTTACAGGGTTTCAAGAATGAGGACTACACCATAGAACTATCATTTTCTGGAAGTGCAATCCCCAATCAGGCCTATTTAATCTCAAAAGGCCGAAAAATTAAGATGAAAGCAGAGGGTAATGGAAAATATTCACATGCCTACCGAAAATTACAGTCACCTACCAGTTTTAATTTTGAAGCGGCCGGATTCAATTCTGAGAGATATGAATTAAACGTTGTTACACGTCCAAATCTGAAAAATTTCAATGTTTACCTGGATTATCCCCGATATACCAGACAACCTGATGAAAGTTTAAGCAATGTAGGCAATCTGCAAATTCCGGAAGGAACTAAGGTAAAGTGGCAGATGAGCACATTAGGAACTGATAGCATGGAGCTCTACTTCGAAATTGAAGACACATTTTATGATGCAGAACTATCTGATAATCAAATTTTTGAGTTCGAAAAAAGGATAATTAATACCGATAACTATACAATCCGTTTAGTTAATGAATTTAGTGAGAACAAAGAAAAAATCGCCTATCAGGTAGAGGTCAAAAAAGACGAGTATCCCACAATTAATTTAGAACAGTTTCAAGACACGGTCCTTTACAGCTATCTGATTTTAGGGGGTTCTATTGCTGACGATTATGGTCTGACGCAACTACAAGTCAATTATCAGATAGTAAAGGGTAAAGAAGAGTCCCGGGAACAGTCATTAAAGATACCAATTCAGACAACCAACCTTCAGAGCTTCTTTCATCAATGGCGAATGGATAGCCTACACTTGAGCGAGGGAGATCAAGTCAAATATTCATTACAGGTTTGGGATAATGACGGCGTTAATGGTAAAAAATCTACCAGGACTGGAATTTACAGTTTCAACGTTCCAACCAAAGCCGAGATAAAGGATAAACTAGAAAAGGAATCACAAGGTGCTGAGGATCAAATAGATGACACGTTAGAACAAGCTAAAGAGCTGCAGGAAAAGATTCAGGATTTAGAAGATCGTTTAAAGACCAAAAAAGATTTAGATTGGCAAGACAAAAAACTTATTGAGGAGTTAATGAATCAAAAACAGAAACTCAATGAGCAGTTAGAAGAGCTTAAAGAAAAAAATAAGGCTAACAACCAACAAAGAGAGAGCTTCATTGAGCAAAATGAAAAAGTTAGCGAGAAAATGGAGAAGTTGCAAGAGTTGATGGATGAACTCCTCGATGACGAAACAAAAAAACTTTATGAAGAGCTAAAAAAGTTGCTGGAAGATCAACGAGGCCTGAATGAAGTTCAGAATGCAATAGAGGACATTAAGAAGAAGGAAGAGACTCTCGAGAAAGAACTGGAGCGTGCGCTTGAACTATTTAAGCGCATGAAAATGGAGTATAAAATGGAGGAGGTGATCAGTGACCTCGAGGAACTGGCCCAAAAGCAAGAAGAATTAGCCGAAGAAACCCCATCTGAGGAAAATTCAACTGAAGAATTGGGCCAGGAACAAGAAGAACTCATGGAAGAGTTTAGTAACATAAAGGAGGAAATGGAAGAGCTTAATGAACTCAATCAGGAACTCGAACATCCTAGCCCCATTCAGGATTATTCTGAAGAACAGGAACAGATTGAACAAGAACAACAAAACAGTAAGGAGTCATTAAAGCAAAACGAGCGTCAGGAGTCCAAGCAGTCACAAAAAAAGGCTGCTGAACAAATGAAGAAATTGTCTGGGCAAATGCAAGCAGGCATGGAAATGGAAATGGTGCAGGAGAACATGGAAAACCTCCGTGATATCGTTGACAACTTGGTGACCTTATCTTTTGACCAGGAAAGCCTGATGGGTGAATTCAGAAAAGTCAGCCAAAGTGACCCGAGATTCATCGAATTATCCCAACACCAATTGAAACTGCAGGACGACGCCCAGATTATCGAGGATAGCCTGCTTTCCTTAGCCAAAAGAGTGTTTCAAATTGCTTCTTTTGTAACCCGGGAAGTAGATGACATGAATAGCAATATGGACGCCAGCGTGGAATCTTTGAAAGATAGGAATAAAGCGCAGGCAGTGAGTAAGCAGCAATTCGCAATGACTTCAATGAATAACCTCGCTTTATTATTAGATGATGTTCTTCAAAACATGCAACAAGCAATGGCTGATGCCATGGGCAATCCAAAAGCAGGCCAGAAGAAGGGCAAAAAGAATATGCCAGGGCTTAGTGACCTACAGCAGGAACTTAACAAACGCATAGAAGACCTCAAAAAAAGCGGAAAGTCCGGAAGAAAATTATCTGAAGAATTAGCAAAATTGGCAGCACAACAAGAAATGATTCGTGAATCTCTGAAGGAAATGCAGAGAAAACTTGATCAAATGAATGGTAAAGGGGCAGGAGGTAATACAGAGCAGATCCTAAAACAAATGGAACGGTCAGAGTTAGATTTCGTTAATAAGCACTTAACGGATAACATGATCCGCCGCCAAAGAGACATATTAACCCGGTTACTAGAATCTGAAAAAGCCTTTCAAAAGAGAGAATTAGATGAAGAACGAGAAGGAGAGCAAGCCAAAAATTATGATCGATTACTCCCTCCCGTACTTGAACAATACATTCAAGCGAAAGAAAAAGAGATAGAACTACTTAAAACTGTACCTCCAAAGTTGAATCCTTATTATAAAAAAGAAGTAAATGAGTACTTTAGGCGACTTGGAAGTGAATAACCTATTCCAATGACATCAGTAACTATAAATAAAATCAAAATTCCATCTTTGGAAGAGAACATAAGAATCGTCGAAAGTTTCATCGACAATGCCAAAGATGCCTACTCACTAAACGATGATATTTATGGTAATATCATGGTAGCAGTAACGGAGTCTGTTAATAATGCCATTAAACACGGCAACAACAGCGACAAAAAAAAGAACGTTTCGCTTAGCCTCAATTTTGAAGAAACTCTCATCAAGTTCGTAATTGAAGATGATGGCAATGGTTTCGACTTCCACAATTTACCTGATCCAACTGCGCCAGAGAACATCGATAAACCGGAGGGAAGGGGCATCTTTCTGATGAAACACCTCTCAGATGAAATAAATTTTAAAGATGAAGGGAAGAAAGTAGAGCTCTGTTTCTACCTTTAATCTGTTTCTACCTTTAATAAATGAATAGGATTAACTTCTTCACGGAAGACACTCCATTTCAGATAAAGAACAAACCCACAATTAGAATTTGGATTAACAACGTTGTTGTTAAAGAAAAACATCATATAGAATCTTTGAATTACATTTTCTGTTCGGATGAACATCTCCTGAAGATGAACCAAGAATATCTCAATCATGATACATATACGGACATAATAACTTTCGACAATTCTACTCGGGAAGAAAATCTCGAAGGTGATATCTTCATAAGTGTTGAGCGCATTAGATATAACATCAAAGGAAAAGACAATACTTTTCTGGATGAACTTCATCGTGTTATGATTCATGGCGTACTCCATTTGATGGGTTATGGAGATACGACTGACAGAGAAAAGCGCGATATGCGAGAAAAAGAAGACGCTTGTCTATCTTTGCTAAAGCTATAATGTTCCACGTGAAACATTGTAGCTACAACTGAGTTTAGTGTTCCACGTGAAACAATTAAATATATGTTTCCACAATACGATGTAATAATAGTTGGTGCGGGTCATGCGGGGTGCGAAGCAGCCGCAGCGTCTGCTCTCATGGGGTCGAAAACACTTTTGGTTACCATGAACATGCAGACCATTGCTCAAATGTCCTGCAATCCAGCTATGGGAGGAATAGCCAAAGGACAAATTGTTAGAGAAATTGATGCCTTGGGAGGTCTATCCGGGATTATTTCTGATAAGTCCATGATACAATTCCGCATGCTGAATAGATCAAAGGGGCCAGCCATGTGGAGCCCAAGAACACAAAACGATCGGCAGCGGTTTGCTGAGGAGTGGAGATTGGTCTTGGAAAAGATTCCCGATCTTGACTTTTGGCAAGAAATGGTGTCCGAAATCATGGTTAAAGATGGCCGTGTAGTTGGAATAAAGACGGGAATGGGAATTAAAATAAAAGCGAAATCTGTTGTGCTAACCAATGGCACCTTCCTAAATGGGCTCATTCACATAGGGGAGAAAAGATTTGGCGGGGGTCGTACCGGAGAAAAAGCAGCCACCGGGATAACTGAACAACTTGTTGAATTGGGCTTTGAATCCGGCAGGATGAAAACCGGTACACCTCCCAGGGTTGATGGGAGAAGTCTCAATTACGAACTAATGGAGGAACAACCTGGCGACGAAGTTCCTGGAAAATTTTCCTATTCAAATACAAAGACACTATCCAGTCAAAGGAGTTGTCATATTACATATACTAATCCTGAAGTACATGCCATACTCGAAACCGGGTTCGCTCAATCTCCAATGTTCACTGGAAGAATCAAAGGTATCGGACCCAGATACTGTCCTTCTATTGAAGACAAAATAAATCGGTTTTCAGAAAGAGACAGGCACCAAATATTTGCAGAGCCAGAAGGATGGAATACTGTTGAAGTCTATGTCAATGGGTTTTCTACCTCGCTTTCTGAAGATATTCAGCAAAAAGCATTGAAGAAAATTCCCGGTTTCGAGCAAGTCAAAATGTTTAGGCCCGGCTATGCTATAGAATATGATTACTTCCCGCCAACTCAACTTAAGACAACCCTCGAAACTAAATTGCTGAATAACCTATACTTCGCTGGGCAAATTAACGGAACAACAGGTTATGAAGAAGCGGCTTGTCAGGGACTCATGGCTGGAATAAATGCTCATCGTAAGAATGCTGAGGATGATCCGTTCGTATTGAAAAGATCCGAAGCATACATTGGTGTATTGATTGATGATCTTATTAATAAAGGTACAGATGAGCCCTACAGAATGTTTACCTCACGGGCAGAATTTAGAATTCTTCTTCGACAAGATAACGCTGACATTCGATTAACAGAGCTGGGTCACAAAATTGGCCTTGCTCATGATCAGAGATTGGAAGCAACTCTTGATAAAAAGCTTGAAACTGCTGAAGTCATTAAGATTTTGAAGACCCATAAACTTAGCCCTGCTCTTGCTAATCACAGCCTGGAAGGCTATAATACTGCAACAATAAAAGAAAAGGTATCAGCCCATCAACTCCTAAAACGACCTCAAATAACAATTGATTCGCTTCTGACAATGGGTCCAGAAATTAAAGGCTCCTTAGCAAAATATTCGGTTGGCATATTGGAACAAGCTGAGATTCAAATAAAATACCAGACTTACATTGAAAAGGAGGAAATGTTAGTGAACAAAATTTCCGGTCTGGAAAACTACCTGATTCCTAAATCTATTCAGTACAAAGATATTAATACCCTTTCATCAGAGGCTGTAGAAAAACTTAACAAAGTCAGACCAGTAACTATTGGTCAGGCCTCCCGAATTAGCGGAGTGTCACCAACTGATATTTCAATCTTAATGGTTTATCTCGGAAAGTAAAATGTACGAAAGAGTAGAGAAATGTCCCATTTGTCAACATACCGAATTCTCCAACTACATCATTTGTTCGGACCACTTGGTCACAGATGAAAGTTTTGCTATAGCTCAGTGTAATCATTGTAGCCTTAAGTTCACCAATCCTCGTCCAACTACAGAAAACATTCATAAGTACTATCAGTCATCTGCATATGATTCTCATAAAAAGAAAAGGAGTGGTCTAACAGATGGTATATACAACGTTGCCAGAAAATTTGCATTAAATAGTAAACTCAATCTCATTAATTCATTGCAAGCGGATAAGGGTAAATTACTAGATGTGGGTTGTGGTACCGGTCTTTTTCTTGATGTATGCACTAAAGATGGCTGGGAGGGAATAGGCATTGAAAACAATGAAAATGCCAGGCTCTTGGCTGAAGCAAATTCCCCAGCGGTCATTATAGAAAACATCGACTCACTAGAGCAAAAAAAAGAATTTGAAATTATAACATTGTGGCACGTCTTAGAACACTTACATGATTTAAGAGGGTCCCTGATCAAGCTTAGGGCAATACTTCAAAAGAATGGATTCTTAATCATAGCTGTCCCCAATTGTGATTCTTGGGATCGTTCATACTATAAAGAAATGTGGGCAGCTTATGACGTTCCCCGGCATCTATATCATTTTAGTCACTTGACTGTAAGTAAGTTAGCTAAAAAATGCGAATTTAAAGTCAAAGAGGTTTTGCCTATGAAACTTGATGCGTTTTATGTTAGTTTGCTTAGCGAAAAATACAAACGCGCCAAGAACCCTTTTCTTAAGGCATTCATTGCAGGCTTGAAATCAAATCAATGGGCAAAAAAGAATCAGAACAACTACTCAAGTCTGATCTATGTTCTTTCCAAAAAATAAAACTCTGTATCTATAGCCTTTTTGGGATTATGGTACTGAGTTTAACTCTATTAGCGTGTGCTAATAAAGGGGTGATTGATGGAGGAGAAAAAGATACAATTCCCCCTACATTGATCAATACAATTCCTTTCAACCAATCACTTGACTACAGCGGCACTGAGATCGTTCTCACTTTTGACGAAAGAGTTCAAGCAACACAACTCCAGCGAAAGTTATTGATCACACCATTTACTGACACGAGGTATAAAGTCAAAATTAATAAGAACATTGTACAGCTGTCTTTCGAAGAAAGTTTCACCGACAGTACAACTTTCACCTTAAACTTTTCTGATGCTATAACAGATGTTACAGAGAATAACCCCGCAAAAAACGTTATTGTCGCATTTAGTACCTGGCACATTATAGATTCACTTAGCATTTTTGGAAAAATTGTCGACCTCATGTCCAATCAACCTGTAGAGGCAGCCGCTGTATCTGTATATGAAGCTGAGGATACATTGGACATATTTTCAGGCAAACCTTACTATTTCGCAATTACTGATGAGTTTGGAAGATTTACAATTCAGAATATGAAAGGAGGAAAATACCGCCTCTATGCCTTTAAAGACGAGAATAGCAATTACCTCAATGAACCCTCTTCTGAGTCACATGGCTTTATCAGAGATACGTTAGAAATCGAATCCCAAACAGACTCAATATTTGTTCACTTAATATTACAAGACGTCCAGGAATTAAAGTTCGTTAATACAAGAAGCAATGGTAATCATTTTGATGTGAGGTACAATAAATACGTTGAGTCTTACTCCTTTCAACCGATGGACTCAACTGCTGATCTGTTTCCAAGCATTCTGACCTCAGAAAATTTGGTAGTACGTTTCTATAAGAATCAAATAGTAAAGGATAGCGTCGGTTATTATTTAACTGTTAATGATAGCGTAGGCAATTCCAGCACTGACACCATTTATTTAAAGTTTACGGACCGTAAGCTGAATTTAAGCAAATTAGAGATAGAACACTCCCCAACCAATGGAGCTGATATAAATGAGAGCCTTCAATTAAAATTAGAATTCAATAAGCCTATTCAATCATTCAACTATGACAATCTTTTGATTAAATATGATACCTCAAAATCAGATCGTATTGATTCTATTGGCGATTTAGTCTGGAACTGGAATAAGACCAGATTAACTATAACTGCTCAATTGGAAAAGAACTACCTGGCCGATGAGTTGAAAAGATTAAAAATATTAAAAGATAGTTTGACCCGTTTAGATTCTATTAGAGGAATTAGAGCCGATACAACAATGAATAAAGTTAAACAACGAAAAATTGATCCTAATAAAATCCAGTTTTATTCCGGCTACGGCTCATTCCTTTCAATTGAAAACGACTCGAGTGAAATTATTCGCTCAACATATACATTCAAAAATTCAGAAAAGTTTGGTAAAATCAGTGGAGAAATTTCCATCGATTCAACGTACTTTATTGTCCAACTTATTAATAATAGTTATGAAGTAGTAAACGAGTTGTATAATCAGAAAAAATATCAATTTGATTTTGTCCCTCCAGGTAAATACAACATCAGAGTATTAGTTGACCTTGATGATAATAGCCAATGGTCCTACGGCAACATTAAGCATGGAATTACACCAGAACGAATCGTATTCCATCCTACATTTGTTGAACTACGTGAAAACTGGGAAATCAATAATATCAATTTGGTAATTGATCCTTAGTGCGAATAAACTGTTAAGACAAGGTTAGTTTGCAGTTAATAATTCCACTTCCCCTCCATCACCATTAACAACTTTACAGATCATTAAAAAAACTGTTTATTAATTAATAGTTATCAACTTGTTTTCAAATACGTAAAGAGCATTTACACCTTATCCACATAAATCACATACTGCTGGATAACTTAATTATATAGCTGATAATCAAAAGCATAAAAAAGGACATCTTGTTAATTAACTTTAAGTTATTTGAATTTCATTAACAATTGAATAAAACAAACTTATTTTAAGTGACTTACACACATATTAACAGACTTAATATATAATAATAATCTTTTTTATTATACTATTAAATATAGAGATGTTGGCAAGTTGGAATTTATATATGAAAAGAAAAAAGTTACTAAGATTTGGTTTCCTCCTGCTTTCGTTAATATTTATAGAAAGCAAAGCGCAAGATGCTACACAAATACAACTGGCAAACGAATACTACCTTAATGGATATTTGGAAAAAGCAGTTTCTATTTATAAAGACTTATCGAATGATTCCAAAAATATTCCGCTTATACACAAAAATTATTATGATTTACTTATAAACGCCAGGGAATTTAAGGAAGCGGAGAAATACATAAAAAAGAACATCAAATTATTTAGAGGGAACGTGTATTATCAAATTGACTATGGTGTTTTGCTGCTTGCGGTCAATGAAAGGGAAGAAGCAAACAAAGAATTTGAGAACATAGTTGAATCGATAAAGAAAGACCAGTATCGATTAAGAATTGCAGCTCAATATTTTGTTCAAAAACAACTAAGAAATTGGGCATTGAAGGTCTATAAAACTGGCAGAAAAGCTAGTAATAATGACGCTGCTTACGCCCTTGAACTCGCCAATATTTACCGGATTCTCAATAATAAGGATCAGATGGTTGAGGAATACCTCAACTATGTAAATCAAAATCCAGGAAATATTAAGTATGTAAAAAACATACTTCAAAATCTGCTAGTTGAGGAAGAGGAACTAGTAAGCCTTGAAAATATTCTAATTCAGAGAATACAAAAATTTCCAGATAAAAATATTTATTCTGATCTGCTTATTTGGGTTAATCTGCAACAAAAAAAATTTTACGATGCTTTTTTACAGGCCAGAGCTGTGGACAAAAGACTCCGTGGTGACGGTGGAGGTGTATTAGACATTGGAATGATCGCTTTAGATAATAAAGCCTTTAAAGATGCTATCGAAATTTTTTCCTATATCATTAAAACACATAAGAATACAAGCAATTATTCGATTGCTCGGAGGATGGTCATTCAGGCTAGAGAAAGCACGGTTAAAAACACATTTCCTGTTGTCGAATCTGAAATCAGGAACTTGATTGTCGATTATGATAATTTGATTAACGAACTTGGTATTAATGCAAATACTGTTGAGGCTATCAGAAACAAGGCACTATTACATGCCTTTTACCTCAACGAAAAAGACTCGGCAATAAGTATTTTGAACAGGATCATTGGGATGCCTCGAATTAATAGCAGACTGAAAGCACAGAGTAAATTAGATTTAGGAGACATCTATATTCTCACCGCCGAATCGTGGGAGTCTTCATTACTGTATTCCCAAGTGGAGAAAACACACAAAGAGCAACCCATTGGCTATCTTGCAAAGTTGAAAAATGCTAAACTAAATTATTATAAAGGTAACTTTGAATTGGCAAAGGCCCATCTTGATGTATTAAAAGAGGCAACAACTAGAAAGATTTCCAATGATGCTATGGATTTGAGTTTACTAATCCATAACAATACTTTCCTCGATTCTACGGATATGGTAATGCAAAAGTATGCTCATGTAGAGTTGCTTTTATTTCAAAATAAGAGATCAGAAGCACTATACTCACTTAACAGGATGATTGAAGATTTTCCTGGCCACAGTTTAACCGATGAGATTTATTTTCAAATGGCTACGATTCACAGACAATTGGGAGATTTTGATAAGTCTATAGGGTACTTGGAAAAAATACAAGAACACAACAACGCCGACATTCTAGGAGATGACTCCATGTTCCTGATCGGAAACATCTGCGAAATAGATCTTGGAGACAAAGAAAAGGCGAAAGAAATCTATCAGACATTTTTGACGGCATATCCTGGGAGTGTCTTTGTGGCCGAAGCCCGAAAAAGATTCAGAACCCTGCGAGGAGATACAATATAATAGCATAGTCTCTCGGGAGTCATTTCTGACCCAGGTAATGGTATGCATACATAATAAAAATTTCTATATTTGAAACCTTCTCGAAATGAAGAAAGAGCAAACAATAGACTACAATATCAGAACCACCTGGCATTCGATTTCTCGCATGTACAATCAATATTATGGCCAACAGTTTGGATTAACAGCGTCCACAGGATTTTGTGTTACTAAACATTAATGTAGATAGCGGAACGCCGACTACTAAAATTGCACCCTTGCTGGGTCTTAAAGCCAGGAGTTTAACAAGGATGCTGAAAAGTTTGGAGGAAAGAGAGTTTGTCCATAGACAGCCTGATGAGCAGGATCGAAAATCTGTGCGGATTATGTTGACTGATTTGGGAAACAAAAAGAGAGAACTAGTCCGCAAGGCAGTTATGGCATTAAATAAAATTATTGTCGAAAAGGTTACAGCTAAAAACTATGGAGATATTTTTCGAAGTAATGGATCAAGTTCAGGAAATTGTGGATGACAAAAATTTGATTCAGGAAAAAATTAAAAAGTTAAACTAGGATGAACAGGACTATCAAAAAAGTTGCAGTACTGGGCTCGGGGATTATGGGCTCCAGAATAGCTTGTCATTTTGCCAATATTGGGATTGAGGTGTTGCTACTGGATATTGTACCTAGCGAATTAACAGATGTCGAAAAAAAGCAAGGACGTTCCTTTGAAGACGAAGATGTTCGCAACAGAATTATCAATTCTGCTTTTCAAACAACGTTGAAAACGAAGCCGGTTTCACTATACACAACCAAATTTGCCAATAGAGTTACACTAGGAAATTTTGATGATGACTTGAATCGGATAGCAGATTGTGATTGGATATTGGAGGCAATAGTAGAGAATCTGGATATCAAAAAGTCACTTTTCGAAAAGGTGGATGCCATACGGAAAACAGGAACATTAGTTACCTCCAATACCTCCGGAATACCCATTCAATTAATGCACGAGGGCAGATCGGAGGATTTTCAAAAACACTTTTGTGGCACTCACTTTTTTAATCCACCACGATACTTAAGATTATTGGAAATTATTCCTACAGAGAAGACTATCCAAGAAGTTATTGATTTTCTCCTGCACTACGGGGATTTGTTCTTGGGAAAAGAAACTGTTTTGTGTAAAGATACTCCGGCATTTATTGCCAACCGTATTGGCGTATATGCCATCATGTCAGGAATGCACACGATTCAGAACATGGGTTTGTCAGTAGGTGAAGTGGATAAATTGACAGGGCCAATTATTGGAAGAGCAAAATCAGCAACTTTCCGAACTATGGATGTGGTTGGACTGGACACTACAGTAAGAGTGGCCAACAATCTGTATGCGGCGTTGCCAAATGATGAATCCAGGGAAAACTTTAAACTCCCTAAAATCGTGGAAGAGCTTCATGAAAGAAAATGGTGGGGAGATAAAACCAAACAAGGTTATTTCAAGAAAACCGTTGATGAACAAGGCAAGAAACTAATTCTTGAACTTGATCTGAAAACTTTTGAATATGGAGAAAAGTCAAGGGCAAATTTCCCGGTCCTGGAAACGGTTAAGGACATTGAGGATCTGAAAAAAAGGATTCCAATATTGGTAAATGACCCAAGCAAAGCGGGTGAATTCTACCGATCTTCATTTTATGATCTTTTCCAATATTGCAGTAATCGTATCCCGGAAATAGCCGATGAGGTTTACCGCATTGACAATGCGGTGGCAGGTGGTTTCGCTTGGGAAATGGGGCCATTTGAAACGTGGGATATTCTTGGTGTGGAGGATGCCCTGACCAACATGAAAAAAGCAGGTGTAAAAGTTGCCCGATGGGTAGATGAAATGTTGGCTTCTGGAGCAAAGTCTTTTTACACAGTTGAAGATGGCAAAAGGAAGTATTATGACATCCCGACAAAAAGTTATCAGAACATTCCTGGAACCGAAGATCTGATTCTGTTGGACAATTTGAAAAACAATGTTGTTTGGGAAAACACAGGTACAACAATTTATGATATGGGAGATGGAATTCTCAATCTTGAATTTCATACCAAAATGAATGCTTTGGGTCAAGAAGTGCTCGAGGGTATTAACACGGCAATTACAAAGGCCGAGAAAGAATTTAATGGCTTGGTGATTGGCAACGAAGGGCAGAACTTTTCCGTGGGTGCTAACCTTGCCATGCTATTTATGCATGCCAGTGAGCAGGATTTTGATGAAATCAATATGGCTATTGCACATTTTCAAAATACAATGATGCGGGCGAGGTATTCACCGGTTCCCGTAGCAGTTGCTCCTGCGGGAATGGCATTAGGCGGAGGATGCGAACTTTCACTGCATTCAGACCATATTCAGGCTCATGCTGAGACTTACATCGGACTGGTAGAGTTTGGTGTGGGCTTAATTCCAGGTGGGGGCGGATGCAAAGAATTGACATTAAGAGCTTCGGATTCATATAGTCCGGGTGATCCTGAATTCAACAAGCTTCAAGAATATTTCATGGCAATTGCGACGGCAAAGGTTGCAACATCTGCAGCAGAAGGAAAAGAAATGGGACTCCTAAGATTCTCAGATGGAATTACACTAAATCGAAAAAGACTATTGGCTGATGCTAAAGATGCTTGCCTGGATTTGGTAGCCGCAGGATATACTCAACCATTGCAAAAACAAGACATTAAAGTACACGGAAAAACAAGTCTGGCAAATTTCGAGGCAGGTATCGCAGCCATGACATATGGAAATTATATATCCAAACATGACGCCAAAATTGCCCGTAAACTTGCCTGGGTTATGGCGGGAGGAGATTTATCGCAATCGACATTGGTGTCAGAGCAGTATTTACTCGATTTAGAAAGGGAAGTTTTTTTGAGTTTAACTGGTGAACCCAAGACTTTGGAAAGAATCCATAGTATATTATTTAAGGGAAGGCCTCTTAGAAATTAAGGGAGAAATTATCAGGAAGAATTATAGAGCCAAGAGCCAGGATTTTAGATGCATAATTTCAAAGAGCTTAATATTTGGAAAAAATTAATGACACTCTCGAAAGAGGTTTATCTGGTTGAATTAAAAATTCAACTCTTACTCTCAAAAGAATTGAATTACGTTCCAGACAAAGACTTCAATGAACTAAACCCGAAGATCAAAGAGTTACAAAAAATGATTATTGGCTTTGAGAATTCATTTTATCTAAAAATCCAAAACCTGTGAAACATGAATGACGCATATATAGTTGCCGGATTTAGATCAGCTGTTGGGAAGTCAAAAAAAGGCGGCTTTCGTTTTACAAGGCCAGATGATCTGGCCGCTGATGTGATCAAGCATTTAGTAGAATCAATTCCTAGTTTAGATCCGAAGCGGATAGATGACCTGATTGTGGGAAATGCAATACCTGAGGCTGAGCAGGGTATGCAGATGGGAAGAATGATTTCTCTTTTGGCATTGCCCCAAGAGATACCTGGTTTGATTGTCAATAGATATTGCGGTTCGGGAATAGAGACTATTTCAATGGCAACGGCCAAAATTCGATCGGGTATGGCTGATTGTATTATTGCAGGTGGGTCTGAAAGCATGTCATTAGTTCCGATGCTTGGCTATAAGACAGCTTTGAACTGGCGAATTGCCGAATCACATCCTGAATATTATCTCTCCATGGGATTAACAGCGGAGGAGATAGCCAAAGACTATGAAATTACCCGTGAACAAGCAGATGAATTTTCTTATAATTCACACCAAAAAGCAATCGCGGCTATAAGTGGAGGGAAATTCAAAGATGAGATTGTACCGGTAGAGGTGGAGGAAACTTTTGTTGCTGATGGCAAGAAGCAGACGAGAAAGTATGTCGTAGATACCGATGAAGGCCCCCGGGCCGATACAAGCATGGAAGTTTTGGCTAAACTTGGACCAGCATTCAGAATGGGAGGTATGGTGACCGCAGGAAATTCTTCTCAAACATCCGATGGCGCAGCATTTGTTGTGCTGATGTCTGAAAAAATGGTCAAAGAGTTAAACCTGGAGCCAAAGGCAAGGCTCATCTCATATGCCGCTGCAGGTGTTGACCCAAGGATTATGGGGATAGGTCCGGTTTCGGCGATTCCGAGAGCATTAAAGCAAGTTGATTTGAAATTAGATGACATCAACCAAATCGAATTGAATGAAGCTTTTGCCACTCAAGCCTTGGCAGTTATAAAGAAAGCGGGCCTTGATCCTGAAAAGGTAAATGTCAACGGTGGAGCTGTGGCATTAGGTCATCCGTTAGGATGTACCGGTGCTAAGTTGTCGATTCAATTAATCAACGAGATGCGACGTAGAAATCAGAAGTATGGAATGGTTACTGCCTGCGTAGGTGGGGGTCAGGGGGTGGCCGGGATTTATGAGTTTCTGAGTTAGCGGTTTAAGAAACCAGATTCTATTCAAAATTTTAATGAGTAAGTTTGCGGCCGAATTAGAAATAGACCGTCCGTGAGGCGTATTAACGAGTACAAGAAATTATTTAATGTTGAATTGGATACAAATCTTAAACAATTAAAAATATTGATTTCTCAACGTTCTTATCTACCATTTGGTTTTAGGGCAATAAGTTAAAGTATTGTTTTACTTTGCTTAAATATCTAATGAATGGATAGAAGGGAGGATACTTAATATCATTAATTGCGAAAGCCCGCTTATTCTGAAAATATGTTTTTAAAATATTCAACAAAGATTTATTACTTGCCCCTCCAGTTCTCATTTTTACCATTACTTCGTTTATATATGAAAGATTAATTTTGTCCTTTTCAATTAAGCGTAACATCATCTCAAAATCAGCCGCAATTTTAAAAGACGTGTCATAGAGTCCATGTTCTTCATATATAGATCTTCTCACAAAAAATGTTGGGTGCGGAGGGTGCCAGCCTGAGAGAAATGTTTTTTGTTCACCCCCTTTAAAAAATCTAATCACTTTTTTAGCATTCTTCCTATCTACATATTCTAGGTCAGCATATAAACCGTCACAACTCGTCTTCTCAAATTTATCTACAACTTTGGAAATAATGTCTGGTGAGGTATAAAAATCATCAGCATTGATGATCCCCACAATATCACCTGTTGCAGCCAGTATGCCCTTATTTATAGCATAATACATCCCCTTGTCAGTCTCTGAAATGAAGGTACTGATACTATTTTCATAGTTTTTGATAATATCAACCGTACCATCTCGTGAATTACCGTCGATGATGATGTACTCGATATCACCGTAATCCTGGTTAATTACCGACTGGATGCACTGAGTGATAGTATTAACGCTATTATAGACGACTGTTATTAGACTAATCCTCACAATTATTAATAATCCTATTATATAGATCAACTTGAGACATGATAACTGCCTCCTTCTCAAACTTGCGAATGCTATTTAAACAATTCTCGCTTAATTGTTTATATGTGTCACCACATACATTTAGGGCTTTAATAATTGTTGATTCTGCTGAATTTGTTGATGTCAAGAACCCATTTACCCCATCTTTAATTAACTCAGTACGCGTTCCTATAGAGTATCCAATAACTGGAGTCCCAACAGACATGGCTTCGACCATCGTTAATCCAAAGGTTTCATACAAAATAGACAACTGAATTAAATATTTGGATTTTCTTAAATAGTCACCAATTATTGAGTTCGGCACTCTCTCAACAAAAAGAACATTTTTCTTCTTCGCCACGTATTCAACCTTTTTTTTCAAAGTTCCACCTCCTATGACTAACCAATTGTACGTGTCACCTAGCCTTTCGATTAAATCGATAAGCAGCATTACCCCCTTTTCTTCCTCAAGCCTTCCCACAAATACTATATCATACTCCTTCTTGTCAAATGGAAGATACTGAAGGGGTTTTGCTTCAAAAAAATTGGGTTTGACAACAATTTGATTAGTAGCTATCAAACCATTATTAATCATAAAGTCCTTTTGGAAATTGGTTAGAACAATAATTTTATTAATCCTTTTTAAGCCAATCAATTGACGATAACAGAAAATAGCGGTGGCAGTAATGAAAGATTCCATTCGGCTATTGTGATAACATGCATGAATAATTGACGGGTATGGAAAAATGTGCGTTAGACAATCGTGACAAACTTTACCATTTCTGAATAATATGCCCGAAGGGCACCATAGCCGATAATTGTGAAGGGTCAATATTGACTTGGCTCCAGCTAATTTAGAAGCCAAAAAAATGCTGAATGACAATAATGGGAAATAATTATGGCAATGGATGAGGTCAATCCTGTGCTTTTTTATAAATCTGTAAACACCAAAAAAATGACGTATAGAGAAAAATACATTAAATAAAATATTGTATACATTAATTCTATCACTATACTCAAGGTATTCAAATACGCATTCCTCTCCAATGTATTCCTGTAAAGCAGTCTGTTCACTCATAAAAACGATATCTTCGCCTCCAGTAGCCTTACTTCTGTAAAAATTATGCACTAATAATATTCTCACTATTCACTATTTAATTTATTTCGATATACTGCTATGCCCATTAAAAAACCTATTGGGGGGAAAGATATTGGAATTGCTGTCAGCAATATGATATTAATAAATAAGATCAATGTAAGTCGGGATCTCCAATCACGATTATAGGCTCTGTATAATATAATTGTAATGGAAACAGGCAAGATTAAACCAAATATTCCCAACTCAAAAAGGGCAGCACCATAAGTGCTTAAGATTTTGTCTCCCCTGGAGACCCATTCAGCAACAAATAAATCTCTATAAGCAATAGTCTCCTTATCTAAATAGTCAGCCCATACGCCGTATCCATTGGGAATAAACGAGTTATCAAAAAAACCTTTTATTGAGAAAAAGATATGGGCCACACGGTCATTAATACTAGCATCAATAGCTATTATCCTGAACAGGCCTTCGTTTTTTACTAAATCCAATAATTGGAAAATTCTGATGTTATATGCTCTTAGATCAATAAAACTTAAAGCAAAATACGTAACAACCAATATGGAGAAAAGATTTAGCAGCCTTTTGTAATTAATATTAACTACTAGTTTGATAGTAAACAAAATGAGCAATAACAGCACTACTGTGGAAGATCTGGCGAGAAAAATGGCTTGAAAAATTAGAATATTACTCAGCAGTTTCTTTTTCGGATGCTCTGACATCTGCACAATCAACATGAAAAAGAGACATGAAATACCATAAAATGTAGGTTCGGGTGCCAATGAAACAACTCCTCTACCATATCCCGTGCTTACACGAGGTAAAATAAAAGACAGGAAATCAGGAAATACATGCTGTACGATTCCAACCAAAAGCCAGGTATAAACAGCAATTGTGATGAAACGATGTGGAAACTTCTTTTCAATTGAAAGCAATTTATAAGTGGCATACGTTACTGTAAACAAACTTATGTAGCCAAATGAGTTTCGTATACCAACCAAATTAAATCCGTTAAAAAAGATTATCAAAAATGCCAGGAGTGCGATCGTGAAAGGCAGTAATAAAGCAATGTTGATATGCTTCGGAAACCATGCGATTATCAGCGCAACAGAACAAATCAATGCGTATGGTTGAACGTCAGTGTTCAAAAAAGGAATTACTTTTAAGTACGGGAAAAAACAGGAAAACACAAAAGCCCTTTTTACCCAAGTGTTCATATTTGAACAAATGGTGATCTCTCGGAAATAATTGACACCAATACTTAAGCCGGGGCGGATCAAAAGATTCATAAAAACATCTTTTTCAAAAACTGCTTCAAATAGGTAATAAATATATATTTCCTATAATGTGCTCTTACCAGTATAGTATTGTCTACTTTATTTCTCTTAATCACATCTCTCCAGCTTTTTATAGTGTCAATTTGCTGAACATCAGACAACCCACCATTTAAAATTATAGAAATAGTTGAATTGAGATATGTGAATTTTTTATTTCTCAAATACATTTCATAAAAAAATTCAAAATCTGCACCGATCCTATTCTTCGAATTATATTTATTTTCAATCAACAATCCTCTTTTTATTAAGACCGATTGGTGGCAAAACTGCGATCCTAATTTGAGATCTCTGACATTGCCAGCTTTTCTTTTTCTTAAGCCACGAAAGTCTCTGAAATCAACTATATGATTACCGTATAAAACATCACTGTCACTAATATGCTTTTGTGAGAAAATATTAAATATCACATCTTCATTGGCAAAAATATCTCCTGCGTTCAAAAAAAGCAGCCAGTCACCTTTTGCCCTGTCAACACCTTTATTCATAGCATCATAAATGCCTTGATCTTTTTCACTTATCCAATAACTAATCGAACTCAGATTGTTATTAATAACCCTAAGTGTACTGTCATCACTTCCTCCATCAATAACTATCATCTCAAAGTTCTTGCTTGTTTGATTAAAAACACTGGACATTGTCTTATCCAGCCCGGACGGGTCGTTGAGAACTACAGTAATTATTGATAAGAGTGTCAAACCAGGTAAAATGTGAATTTCAAAAACTTCAACCAGTCACAGATTTCATCCACCATTGCTTTAAGAGGCCTCAAAACTCATTGCAATATTTGATTTTGGAATGGATTGGATTTATCGTGAATCGACCTAAGTTTGCAACTTAAAATTTTGGCAACGCTATGAATGATAGAGAATACTGGGAAAATTACTATGAAAGTCATATGGATCATGGCAAGCCCTCATCATTTGCAAATTTTGTAATTGAAACATTTCAGCCTACTGGTAGCTTAATAGAATTAGGTTGTGGGAATGGAAGAGACAGTATCTTCTTTGCTATGGAAAATCTACAGGTCATTGGTGTTGACCAATGTGAAAATGTTGTCCAAAGATTGAACTTTCTTAATTTACCCAAAGCCGAATTCATTAAGGCTGATTTTACAAAATTGACTAATCACACCAGGTACGATAATATTTATTCGCGGTTTACACTTCATTCTGTAAATAAAGCTGATGCATCAAGAGCGTTAAACTGGGCATTCAGTTCTCTTGAAAATAATGGATATTTGTTTATCGAAGTGCGAAGCATAAAAGATGATCTTTATGGTCAGGGAAAGCAAGTAGCAGAAGACGCATGGCAGACTGACCACTACCGACGGTTTGTAAAAAATGAGGAATTCAAAGCAGAATTGGAAGAAATTGGATTTCAGATTGTGTATCACAAAGAATCCAGGGGCCTGGCACCATATAAAGATGAAGACCCAATAGCTATTAGATCTGTCTGCAAAAAAGTTATTAAGTAGTTGACTCCGGTGGCTTAGCGAAATGAGATTTAACCAAATTGGAATTAACTATCGTTATAACTATATCGTCTATCAAGCAGACCACAACCGCCCCTATACCTATTATATAGGCGATCATAAAGGAATGACTAACAAGATACGTTACTATCACAAAAATATAGCTCCCCAATCTTGTGGGAACCCAAATACGCGGGTTACTTAGTATTACTCTTATGTCATTGTTGACTGTCTTCCTTCCGCCTTTTTTTATGTTTATGACGCCTTTATGCTCTATAGCCATATAAAAAGCCAATTTAATTATATCCATAAAAAGAAAGATCAATACATATACAATTAGGAACAGACCCTCCATTTGATCACCATTATCTAGATGAAAAAGAGTTAGAGAGATAGATGAAGCAATAAGCACAAATCTGTCTGAAAGCATATCAAGAATTGCACCCAAATAAGACCCACCTCCTTTAGCTCTTGCCACATTGCCATCCACAAAATCGCAAACCAAAAAAACTATAAATCCATAAAGAACAAACTGAATATTGATGAAGTATCCCAGTAAAGCCCCAAGTGTTCCAAAAATCCATCCAGTCAGGGTAATTGCATTTGCACTTAATTTTGTATAGTTGAGAAAGAACCACGTTGGAACAGTAGTAAAGGTTAAAGCAAAGATTTGGATATAAATATCGTGCTTACCATAATTCCTATTTTGGAACAACAAATAATGAAAAGAATATTTCATGTCTGAAATTTAAAGTCCGGTTTATCCGGAAACTGAATGATTTTAACCATTTATGTGTTTCCTGGCAGTACGAATCAATTCTATTAGGAAAGAAGGAAGGAATTTCTTCAAGAATTTCCTCAAAGCTGGGAATGATACTGAAGGTACTGGAATTCTTTCTTCATACTTCTTATCGAACCAATCAAATGGTAAAACGTACTGTGGATGCATTAAAGGGAAACTCAAGTCCTCTGCTTTCAAATACGCTTCTTTTGCGAAACCTGTGGTATGCGTAGCACCCTCACCAAAACCAATATTTGAAACCAGGTTTGTTTTCGGAAAAATGGATAGCTGGTTGTTCATAGCCAACGAGAAATACCACTGCCAGTCCCAGGCACTAACCCTATCGTTTAATATCGCTTTGATGTTTTCCTCCCAGTACACATTACTACGACTACTATAACCCATATTTGACAAAACAGCACTCCTGTATTCCGTTTTTAACCAATTCATTTCGTAATCCATCTCTTTCCAGGCTCGCCTCCAGGTCGCCCACCCCCAACATCCCTTATTCCTTGAAAACAGATATGAGCTATTGGTTGGCGAGATTCCGAAATGATTATTACCACTGATCATACCCACCCTGTTATCACCCTGATATCTGATCAATAGCTCCTGACAGTATCTGAAAAAACTTTTTACAGGTACAGTATCGTCTTCGAGAATTATACCTTTTTCCTCAGTGGAAAAGAACCAGTCAATTGAAGCTTTTACACCCGGGCCACATCCGAGGTTTTCGTTCCTAAACCAGGTATTTAAGTCACATTCCCAATCAATATTACTACATAAAAAGTCTCGAATTTCAATAATAGCATCCTCTTCACTCCTTCCCGGCTTTGGCCCGTCTGAAGATATATACAATTTCTTTGGCTGGATTTTTCTTATTGATTTAAACACTTGTGTCGTAGTGTTTAATCTGTTGTAGGTAAGGAACAGAATTGGTATTTCAAATGGAGATGAGTTCATAAATAAGTTATAAATAAGTTATCAATAGCCATCGACAGGACATGTGGCAGTCAGAAATAGCATCTCGGACCTCTCTTTAATAAGGCCTTCACTTACCATTTAATGAGTCTTAATTTTCTGAGAACTCTCTTTAATAGAATTAATGCCTTTAACCACCATTCCGGGGAATTGAATTCTTTTTTCATAAAATCACTTCTCTCCTTTCGCATAATGATTTGACTGGCAGGGTCAGAACTCACCCCGCCCGGATCATAGTTCGATATCACGCTGTCAATAATGGAATAGGTTACTTTATATTTAAAAAGTGCCAACATAAAGGATTGCCAGTCAGGGTAATTGCATTTGCACTTAATTTTGTATAGTTGAGAAAGAACCACGTTGGAACAGTAGTAAAGGTTAAAGCAAAGATTTGGATATAAATATCGTGCTTACCATAATCCCTATTTTGGAACAACAAATAATGAAAAGAATATTTCATGTCTGAAATTTAAAGTCCGGTTTATCCGGAAACTGAATGATTTTAACCATTTATGTGTTTCCTGGCAGTACGAATGTGTTTCCTGGCAGTACGAATCAATTCTATTAGAAAAGAAGGAAGGAATTTCTTCAAAGTGTGGAATGATAAAACTGAAACTTCTTCATCATACTTCTTATCGAACACATCAAATGGTAAAACGTACTGTGGATGCATTAAAGGGAAACTCAAGTCCTCTGCTTTCAAATACGCTTCTTTTGCGAAACCTATGGAATGCGTAGCACCCTCACCAAAACCAATATTTGAAACCAGGTTTGTTTTCGGAACAATGGATAGCTGGTTGTTCATAGCTAACGAGAAACACCACTGGAAGTCCCAGTTGTTAGCCGTATTGTTTAATATCGCTTTGATGTTTTCCTCCCAATACACATTATTACGACTACTATAACCCATATTTGACAAAACAGCACTCCTATATTCCGTTTTTAACCAATTCATTTCGTAATCCATCTCTTTCCAGGCTCGCCTCCAGGTCGCCCACCCCCAACATCCCTTATTCCTTGAAAACAGATATGAGCTATTGGTTGGCGAGATTCCGAAATGATTATTACCACTGATCATACCCACCCTGTTATCATCCTGATATCTGATCAATAGCTCCTGACAGTATCTGAAAAAACTTTTTACAGGTACAGTATCGTCTTCGAGAATTATACCTTTTTCCTCAGTGGAAAAGAACCAGTCAATTGAAGCTTTTACACCCGGGCCACATCCGAGGTTTTCGTTCCTAAACCAGGTATTTAAGTCACATTCCCAATCAATATTACTACATAAAAAGTCCCGAATTTCAATAATAGCATCCTCTTCACTCCTTCCCGGCTTTGGCCCGTCTGAAGATATATACAATTTCTTTGGCTGGATTTTTCTTATTGATTTAAACACTTGTGTCGTAGTGTTTAATCTGTTGTAGGTAAGTAACAGAATTGGTATTTCAAATGGAGATGAATTCATAAATAAGTTATAAATAAGTTATCAATAGCCATCGACAGGACATGTGACAGTCAGAAATAGCATCTCGGACCTCTCTTTAATAAGGCCTTCACTTACCATTTAATGAGTCTTAATTTTCTGAGAACTCTCTTTAATACAATTAATGCCTTTAACCACCATTCCGGGGAATTGAATTCTTTTTTCATAAAATCACTTCTCTCCTTTCGCATAATGATTTGACTGGCAGGGTCAGAACTCACCCCGCCCGGATCATAGTTCGATATCACCCTGCCAATAACGGAATAGGTTACTTTATATTTAAAAAGTGCCAACATAAAGAATTGCCAGTCAGGGTAATTGCATTTGCACTTAATTTTGTATAGTTGAGAAAGAACCACGTTGGAACAGTAGTAAAGGTTAAAGCAAAGATTTGGATATAAATATCGTGCTTACCATAATTCCTATTTTGGAACAACAAATAATGAAAAGAATATTTCATGTCTGAAATTTAAAGTCCGGTTTATCCGGAAACTGAATGATTTTAACCATTTATGTGTTTCCTGGCAGTACGAATCAATTCTATTAGGAAAGAAGGAAGGAATTTCTTCAAGAATTTCCTCAAAGCTGGGAATGATACTGAAGGTACTGGAATTCTTTCTTCATACTTCTTATCGAACCAATCAAATGGTAAAACGTACTGTGGATGCATTAAAGGGAAACTCAAGTCCTCTGCTTTCAAATACGCTTCTTTTGCGAAACCTGTGGTATGCGTAGCACCCTCACCAAAACCAATATTTGAAACCAGGTTTGTTTTCGGAAAAATGGATAGCTGGTTGTTCATAGCCAACGAGAAATACCACTGCCAGTCCCAGGCACTAACCCTATCGTTTAATATCGCTTTGATGTTTTCCTCCCAGTACACATTACTACGACTACTATAACCCATATTTGACAAAACAGCACTCCTGTATTCCGTTTTTAACCAATTCATTTCGTAATCCATCTCTTTCCAGGCTCGCCTCCAGGTCGCCCACCCCCAACATCCCTTATTCCTTGAAAACAGATATGAGCTATTGGTTGGCGAGATTCCGAAATGATTATTACCACTGATCATACCCACCCTGTTATCATCCTGATATCTGATCAATAGCTCCTGACAGTATCTGAAAAAACTTTTTACAGGTACAGTATCGTCTTCGAGAATTATACCTTTTTCCTCAGTGGAAAAGAACCAGTCAATTGAAGCTTTTACACCCGGGCCACATCCGAGGTTTTCGTTCCTAAACCAGGTATTTAAGTCACATTCCCAATCAATATTACTACATAAAAAGTCCCGAATTTCAATAATAGCATCCTCTTCACTCCTTCCCGGCTTTGGCCCGTCTGAAGATATATACAATTTCTTTGGCTGGATTTTTCTTATTGATTTAAACACTTGTGTCGTAGTGTTTAATCTGTTGTAGGTAAGTAACAGAATTGGTATTTCAAATGGAGATGAATTCATAAATAAGTTATAAATAAGTTATCAATAGCCATCGACAGGACATGTGACAGTCAGAAATAGCATCTCGGACCTCTCTTTAATAAGGCCTTCACTTACCATTTAATGAGTCTTAATTTTCTGAGAACTCTCTTTAATACAATTAATGCCTTTAACCACCATTCCGGGGAATTGAATTCTTTTTTCATAAAATCACTTCTCTCCTTTCGCATAATGATTTGACTGGCAGGGTCAGAACTCACCCCGCCCAGATCATAGTTCGATATCACCCTGCCAATAACGGAATAGGTTACTTTATATTTAAAAAGTGCCAACATAAAGAATTGCCAGTCAGAAGTTATTTTGTCTTCTTCGTTATAAAGTCCCACTGTTGAAAACAGGTTCTTCTTTATAAAGGTACTCTGGTGGTCAATACCCAACCAATACACATTTACCAAAGTCAGAGGATAAAATATCCTGTGATGACCGATCTCGGTGTTTATTGCTCCCACTATTAAATCATAATTTTGAAAATTTGGAACAACTTCGGTTAGAACCTTATCATCAAATAATGAGTCGCCACTATTCAAAAAAAGAATGTAATCACCGGTTGCCATCTCAATTCCCTTATTCATAGCATGGTAAATACCGTTGTCTGGCTCACTTATCCAGTTATTTATAGATGACTGTTCTTTTTTTATAAGGTTTAAACTATCGTCTGTTGATCCACCATCGATGATGATATATTCAAAGCCTTCAATAGTTTGATTCTTGACGCTATTAATTGTTTTTTCTAAGCCACGTGCATTGTTTAAATTTACCGTAATTAGGCTTAGAGTGATATCCGAATTAACGTCTCTTCTATCCATCATCGTTTCGCTCATATTTGTGGTTAACGGATTCCTGGCGGTTGATATTCGGCGTTCTACGGATAGCCCCCGATGTTGATATTTGCATTAATTTTCTTCTTTAAGCTTCTCTTGTCGGCATAAGGCATAAATAAAGAGTGCTGACTTATATGCCAAATCGTTCTTACTCAATGTGCTTAAAGTTTTGATTGTATGGTCAGGTCGATCGTATACGAATGGAACAATTGGTGATAGTGCCATTTTTTCAACATTAACTAGATTCAAGATAGAACTTCAATAAATTCACCCAAATTACAGCAATTACAGATAAAAACATCCTGAATCAAAGTAGAGACACATTTTTAGAAATTTGTAAATTATATCGGACAGTAATGATTCAGCATATTTAATGAATCAATTGCCACTGGCATTTCTTATGTAAATTCAAATGAAAGTACCGTTCGAAGCCGACATACGAATTATTATTGGCACTTTCTTCAACCAGAAAGGATATGGCATTATGCACTTCATGATCTATACCTAATCCCTTGTATTTAATCCATAAATCAATTGAGTACTGACCAGGAAGCAGGTCTATTTCTGGCACATCCACCCTGAGGTGAAAATCACCTGGCTTAAAATCAAAATTCACATTATCCCAATTACTGACCGATCCAGATACGACGTTACCGGACTTGTTTTTGAAAGTAAATCCAATTTCTATATTGAAAACATCAAGCAGAATCCGAAATTTTATAATTAAAACTAACTGATCACCCTTAAACAATACTTCTGCATTATCTCCATTGTGATTACAGAGTTGTATTTCAAGCAATTCAGAGAATGTTTTTGGACCGCCACTCTCCCGATTATTTTCCTTGAAATTGGATTTGGAAGAGATTAATAATTCTTCAGACAAATATTCTGCTACTACAGCAGAGGCATCACCGTGAAACCCTTGTAACCCGTTAACCAAAATCATTCCCTTATTGCACAGATTGCGAACCGCATTCATATTGTGGCTTACAAATAAGATAGTTCTCCCCTCACTTTCTCTTATATCTCCCATTTTCCCTAAACACTTCTTTTGAAATTCAACATCACCAACCGCTAAAACCTCATCTACAATGAGAATTTCGGACTCAAGGTGTGCTGCTACTGCAAAAGCCAGTCGTACATACATTCCGGAAGAATAGCGCTTCACGGGTGTATCAAGATACCTTTTTATACCAGCGAAATCAACAATCTCATCAAACCTTTTTTTAATCTCTCCCTTACGCATCCCTAGGATAGAACCATTTAAAAATATGTTTTCTCTTCCAGTTAACTCAGGATGAAATCCAGTTCCTACTTCAAGCAAGCTAGCAACTCTACCTTTAATTTTAATGTTACCAGCAGTTGGTGATGTAACTCTACTCAATACCTTTAACAGAGTACTTTTACCAGATCCGTTTTTTCCAATAATTCCAATTGTATCTCCTTGCTCTATTTCAAGATTTATATCTTTTAAACTCCAGACAATGTTTGAAGAACTTTTGATTGACGGATCATTTGTTTCACCTATTTTCAAAAAGGGATCTTCCTTGCCCCTAATTTGTGCCCACCACCGTTCCAGATCATGTGAAAGAGCTCCTGTATTGAATTGCCCAATTCGATATGCTTTCGATAAGTCTTCTATTTTAATTGCCAACCCCATCAGACAGTATCAACAAAATTTCTTTCAACCTTACTAAATATAACCAGTCCTGATAAAAGAATTACGAAGGTGCTTCCACATAGATAAGCCAGACTATTCAGATCGAACAATCCCTGATTAAAGAACCCTTTACGAACACCTTCAATAATCTGGGTTATAGGATTCAAAGCAATAATTATTTGAACCTTACCGCTTAAACTACTTAATGGATAAACCACAGTCGTTGCGTACATAAGTAACTGCACCCCAAAGGTTAGCAAAAAGGCCAGGTCCCGATATTTTGTAGTAAGAGCGGATATTATCATCCCTAATCCCAGTCCTTGTAAGGCAAGGCACGTTATCAAAATAGGGAATAAGACCAAGTATGGTGACACTGGAATAGAGATACCAATAAACACAAAATATCCAATTGCCAACAGGAATAGAAATAATTGAACCCCAAATCGTATCAGATTCGAAACTACCGTACTCAAAGGCATAATGATTCTGGGAAAATAGACTTTTCCCAAAATGGCTGCCTCTGTCCTCAAAACGTTCGCTGTCTTGATTAAGCAATCTTGAAAATAAGTCCAGCAAATGATACCCGCCAGATAAAACAACGGTTGGGGTATTTCGTCCGTTGATAATCCGGCTAAATTGCCAAAGACGAATATGTAGACACCCATTGTGAAAAGAGGCTGAATAAAAAACCATATGGGACCCAGAATAGTCTGCTTGTAGAAGGCTTTGAAATCCCGTATCACAAACATTTTAAGTAAATCACGATATATCCCAATATCCCTGATTTTAAAATCAAAAAAAGATTGTTCCGAACTTATCTCCAAATCCCATTTTTCCTCTGCAACCTGCCCGATGTTCTTCATGATTTATTTGAAAATCTGGTTTTTCTGGTGCTTATCCAAACTGCATTTTACCAACGATGGAATTCGGTTTTTCAATTCAAGGCCATGGTTTAATCACCTTTCCTTACCTCAGTGCGGTAATCTCTGAAGATCACAATTATAATCGCTAAAAAGCCAGATAAAAACCCCGAAATGAGGTAAATAATCATGATTCTTGGAACGTTAGGAGAGGCCTTGGTTAAAGGAACCGAAACCGGCTCGAATTCAGTAAATAGAGGTGTGTCCTTTTTAAGTTGGATTTTTGATTGTTCTAATTGTTCAGCCAGTCCCCGGTAAATGGTGAAATTCAAATTGAATTCAGCTTGTAATTGTTCCTCTCGGGATTTTGCTATTTCACTTGATATGCCTCGGTGAGAGTCTCGGAAGGATGCTAAATTATATTGAGTAGCTTTAAATCTCAGTTCAGCCTCTTTGTATCTTTCTTCTATAAATTGCAAATCATCCCGTTTTTTTTCAGTCCTGTGTTTTACGACATATTCAATAATCTTTTCGAGGACTACTACATTCAACTCAGCACTGACCAACGGTTCAGGCATCCTTACTTTTAAAGTTATTATTCGATTTCCGGCTTCAATTTCAAGTCTTGAATCCAGTTGATTTATAACCGCATGCTGCTGACTACTGATATTAGCAATAGATAGTTTTTTCTTTTTTACCGATGTGCCTACCTCTTTACCTGGTGTTGGAGATGATTCCCAGTTTTTCTGTTGTTCGAAAAATGAAAAAAATTGGCCAGGGATTCCTCGTAGAAATCCATACATTTTTGAAAATATATGTCCGGGCCTTTCTTCTAACAAATAGTCCTGAATAGACATCCTCTTGCCTTTACTTTGAAAGAAAAATTCCTCTTGCATCATATCAAGTAAGAATGGTTCACTTTTTATGATTTCCGGATACATATCAGCACTCAAACCCGACACCAGATTGCTTTGACCCACTTGAGTCCCACTGAAGCCAATGAGATTTTGAAGTGCTCCCAATGACTTGTTAATGGTACCCTTACCATCATTCTCGGATAAGATTCTTGCTTTAGCCTCATATTCATAGGGTGACGTTAAAGCAATCAGAGCACCCAGAACGAAGAAAACAGCAACCGTATAGAGAATGTAGTGCTTACGATCTGCAAACAACCCAATTAATTCAAGTAGTGAGACTTCATCGCCAGAAAACACCTGTCTCACCTTTTGGGTTTTCGCAGAGTTACTCATATTCAAAACTAACGATCATTTCTACATAACATCCGGACCCTACACAGCTCCGCTCTTTCAGTCCCAACTCAGGAACCTGTACAACCCGTTTTTATTTAAAAAAAAGACGACCAGCTCGCCCTGCACAGTATTAACTGGAAATTCGCTCCAACTTGTTCTTGTTGGCATCCACCCAAAGGATAGTGCCCAAACTTTCTAATTTTAATAAAAGCTTATTCCCTTGACGTGTAACAATCTCGCCACGTAGGTCCAGTAGTGCCCCTGATTCGATTAGAATCTTGTCTCCGGCTTGAATAGGCTTCAAATCAATAGCTTCGTGGTCAAAATCATTCAACCAAATCTTAATCTGATTAATTTCTTCATCCTTTATTGCAGCCGGTTTACCTAACCAATAAATGTACTGAACAACGCCAGCAACTCTGAATACCCGATCTCTTTCTGCTTCGGCAACTCGTACAAAACAATACGAAGTGAAAATCGGGGTCTCTACCCACTTCCATCGATCAGACCATTTCCTTTTCGTTCTTTTAAATGGGCAATAAACCTCAATGCCTATTTCATCTAATTTTCTGGCAACTGTCTTCTCCTGACGTGATTTGGTATACAAAACATACCATCTCTTCTTACCCTGTTTTTCAGTCATCTACTCTTTAATTGTACAGAATAATCGCTTTATCCAATTGAAGTTTATCTTCAAAAGATGAGAGTTCACTTTCTTGAAGAATTAACGTTCTTATTTTTCGTTTAATCATTGATTCAGCTTTGTGTACCAATTCCTGAAGAAAATTTTCATCAATTTTTCCTACCAGCACCAGATCAATTAATCCACTATCCTTGCCTTTGGCATAGTCACCAATCACCCACGCTTGTTTCAAATCTCCGAGTTTATTAATCACTTCCTCCATCAGGCTGTCCAACCCTAAATACTTTGAAACTATACCTGAAATTTCTGGAAAAAGTGGGTGTCTTTTGTTCGCTTTGTAAACAACAGTATTTCCTTCCTGACTACTGTTAAGGAAACCTGCCTCAGACAATCTATTTAATTCAATCCTAACCGAATTGGTGGACTCACCAAATTCATCAGCCAAACTACGCAGGTAGCTCTGCGTATTCGCATTACTGAAAAACTTCAAAAGAAGCTTCAGACGCATTTTGGAAGTGATGAGTGAGTCTAACATTGCCATAAACGAGTAACAAAATTACTCATTTACGGTTAGGTTCAAAATGATATCTCCGTTTTTAACTATTATAATCAATACAAAAAAACAGCCCAAAAAGCTTTCTCTTTGCTGGTAAATGGTATGTAATTGATTTCAACACTCAGATTCTTATTTAGTCGTCCCTTAAAAACTGATTTTGAGGAAATAAAAATTCAGGAATAGGGTTATCTGTATTTTTAGAAGCCTGAAAATGGTGCTAAAAATTTTAGCCAAAAAGGTCAGTGGGTTAATCTTCCACTTGCTTTAGTCATCCTTTTGAAGTTCATTCCTGCGGCAGTCGGCATCACATTGATTTTATGGCTTTTTATCCCTTTGTAAAAGTTACGGCTTAAACGGTGGTCTTGTTTTATTAATCGTTAGGTTAATTAGTTCGTATGAATTTTCTAGGCAGCATACTGAGCGTGCCTATGATGAAAATATTTTTTCACTTGAGGTTTATCCTTTTTTCTTTTGCTCATAAAATTATTGATGTTTTTTTTGAGCTGTTCTTTGTTTATAGCCCTTTTCTTTCCTATGATATTTGTTTTCAAATCTTGGTTTAGGTATTCTTGTGGGTTCAGTTCAGGTGAATAAGCAGGGATGAACAATACCTCAATCTTTTTTTTATTGTCTTCCAGCCATTGGTTTAGCTTTTTAGCTTTATGGGCGGGATGATTGTCTGTTATAAAGAACACTTTTTGTTTACTGTATTTTATCATTTGCTCTAAAAAGGTTTGAAACACTTCGCTATTAAATCCTGCATCCATCAACATGAATTGTAAATGACCTCTATTGCTAATAGCAGAAATCATATTGACTGTAAAGCGTTTTCCTGTTGCCATAATCATCGGTGTTTTTCCTTTTGGTGCATAACTCCTCCCTGCTTGATGGGTGCTTCTACAGCCTGTTTCATCTCCAAAGTAAATAACAGCCTTCTCTCGGACAGCTCGCCTTTTTATAGATGGATACTCTTGCTCCAACCACTTTTGAACCTTTTCAGGTTTTTGTTCAAAAGCTTTTTTTATAGGCTTCTGAGGTGTATATCCCCATTTCTTTAAATAACGACCCACTTGCCAACGGGATAATTCTACGCCATACTTTATAGCAATGAGTTGTTGTACTGCTTCTCGGGTCCATAAACCGAATGACAGTTTCAACTGATCTGGTAATTTGTCCTTGATTAACTGACGCACTTGATAAGCTTGGTCTTTCTTTAACTTATTACCTCCTTGAACTCCTCGTTTTTTACTCCTTAAAGCTCTTTTTCCTCCTTGCTTATAGATAGCCCAAATCTTGTTCACCCCTGGCTCTGTTATTCCAAAAACAATACTGGCTTGCTTTTGTGTCCCTAACTTCTTTGGCAAATATTCTGCTACTCTAAACCGTGTCTCCTCTTGTGCTTGTTTGTTTTTGCGCTTCTTTACCTTTGTTTTCATACTGTAAAGATACAATAAATAAAAATAATAAGAACTAAATAATGCTCTTATTAATAAGTGTCCTGTTTTTTGGTTCAATTGCTGTCCTGCGTTTGGAGATTTTTATTAAAACCCGAAGGGCTTGACCTTGATAAACCTACGGTGCGGTGGCGTTGCGCTAGCACACCTACTTTTGCTTCTCTATTTTATTTTTAATCTCTGAGTAACCTTGTGCTGTAATGCAATGGAAGTTGGAATCACCTGTTTCTTTCTGAACCTTAATAAGAGCTTTATTTATTTGCAATCCGTTGGGCATCCCTAAATAAAATATTTTACTTGCATGAATACCAATTCGGTAATCGAGGTCAGCACTATATCCGACAATGCCAAAGAAGGGATTTTCAGCAAAAAGGTGGTTAACTACCTTAAATCACATTTAGTCCTTTACAGGTAGTCATATTGAGGACAAGAGATTCATCTGCAGCAATATTTAGAGCTTGAAGAGGACCTTCTAACTCAGACCAAGGAATAAGTTCATCTGTGTGCCTGAAACCTATGCCGTCTTTATTTCCATGACCAACGAAGTGAAGCATGTATTTTTTACCTGCCTTAGATTCGGTGGTGAGTTGAGCAAGTGTATCAAGCAGTTCTTGTTTGGCAGATAGGTTTATAATAGGCACTTTCAAAGTAGTCTTGTACTTTTTGAGTAACATCCTTTAAATCTTCTTCATTTTCCCATCCCTGATTGAACCAATCTAAATAGGCTTTACTGTCTGGATATTCTGCTTTTTGAATTAGAGTAAGGAATCCTTTTTTTGTGTTATTCCTAAAATCGGAAGTGGTGAAACCACTGACGTTTGAATAGGCTGAAGCTTCTTCATTGCCTTGTGCAATGTGAATCATCCCGTTTAAGGGTTGATTATTGTGCTTATTAGATTTGAAGGTGACTTTCTCTTTCATCCAACGTGAACACTCTTTGGCAATGGCTCTTTGATTTGGCTGGTTCATCAATCTCAATTCAAATTCACTACCACATAGCTCTGACTCTCTTACGATATGCGGTATGAAGAACTTTCTGCTTTCTTTCTGAAACTTCTCTTCAATGAAGGCAGGTGAGCTAAAAATGAAACGCAGTTCGTCAATCTTTCCTAATTCTTTTTTTAAAGCTTCAAAGGCATAGATAGAAAAGGTAGAAGCAGCAATACTGAGTTTACTGCCTTTCCTAATTGTTTCTTTTAGGTCATCACCCAAGCGTGTATTTACATTATCGATTAGCTTCACTTCTATAAAACTTTTATTTCAGTTGCTGGACTCAATTGCTTAAGCAACTGATTTACATTGGTTTTAGCCGTATCGTTTTTGAATGCACTGTCTTTGAATACAATACGCAAGGGTTCATCCCTGATACATCTACTTGTACAATTTTGAGCGATAGGGGTAAGCCCCAATCTAACATGACTTGAGCTAATAAATCATCTGCTGTTCTATCAGGTTTCACATTATCAGAAAAGAGGCCTAAGTTGGTTTGATTATATTCTTGTGGTTTGTAATAGACGTCTTGCATGTTACTTTCATCTAAGCGATAGACACGGAAGCCATAATCTAAATTGTTAATTTTCAATTGTAAACTGTCAATCTCGGTTTGCAACGCCTTTTTCTTCTGCTCATCAGTCTCTTTTTCTAATTGAACATTCAGCATTGACCATTGACCATTGAGTTCTTCTTTGATTTTCTTGGCTGCTCTGCGGATTCTTTCCTTGCCAATTCGGGAATAGTGAATAATACTTTCAATTCTGAGAGTAGCTCAATTCCATTCTCTAAAATTCTTTTTTCTCCCGAATTCTCTGTTTTCAAATTCTCTTCCAAGTTTTCTCGCAACTGCACTAAAATATAGTGTGCTTTTATCTTTTCTTTATTCACCAAATGGTTATAAAGAGCATGCGCTGTTGTTCCTGAATCTGAAAAAAAATCGAGGACTGTATCGCTATTATTTAGGTGAATACCAATGAGATACTCAATTAATGAAACAGGTTTGGAGGTAGTGTAAATTCAACCCTGTCTGCTGAGTCATTCCTTTGGAGGGGCAATGCCCCTCCAAAGGAATGTGTTCTAAATCCAAAGGTAAGCGATCTCCAAATTTAATAGCGAGTTGTTGGACGGTCAACCCTCAATTTTGAAGTGGTGATGTCCTTTTTTTCTCGATGTTTCCTGTAGCCAAATAGACAAGTTTCTGTAAGGCCATATCTGAGGTAAACGCTCCTTTGGTTTTTGTGACCTTCCGAATTTGTCGATGATAACCTTCTACCGCATTGGTGGTGTAGATCAGCTTTCGTATTGGAGCTGTGTACTGAAAGCAGGTGGTCAGTTTCTCCCAATTGTTTCGCCATGACTGGATCACGATCGGATATTTACCCTCCCACTTTCCCGCCAGGTTTTCTAGTTCCATTTCTGCCAGCTCTTTGGTGTCTGCACGATAAACCAACTTGAGGTCACCCATAAATTCCTTCTGGTCCTTGCTGGCCACATACTTGAGCGAATTGCGGATCTGATGGACGACACAGCTCTGTACTTCAGCTTTTGGGTAAACAACTCACTATGGCCTCTGAAAAGCCCTTGAGATTGTCTGTACAAGCAATCAGGATGTCTCTCAAGCCACGGTTATGCAGATCACTGAGTACCTGTAACCAGAAGTTGGCTCCCTCGCTTTCCGACAGATACATGCCCAACACCTCTTTCATACCAGATGAATTGATACCCGGAATATTGTATAAGGCCTTATGCTCAACCTTACTTTCTGATCAAACCTTGTAGTGCATCGCATCTAACCACACAATGCAATTGACAGGCTCCAATGGCCGGTCCTGCCAGGCTTTCACTTCGGGAATGATCCGGTCGGTAATTTGGCTCAAAACCGTGTGGGAGATCTCTGTATCGTACATCTCTCTGATATGTTCGCTGATAGTAACGAAGGCTCATTCCAAGACCATACAAGCCAATGATCTTGTCCTGCAAACTGTCTGCAAGAACAGTCTCTCGCTTCTTGATGATCTGGGGTTCGAAAGTACTCTGCCTGTCCCGAGGTGTCTCTATGTCTACTGGACCGGTATTGCTTTTGATAGTCTTCTTGCCTTTGCCATTGCGCTTGTTGCCTTCCAAACGCTCGCCTTCATCAGGGTGAGCATCCATCTCAGCCTCCAGAGCTGATTCTGAAAATTGTTTTAGCATGGGAACAAATGCCCCTTCTTTACCGAATAATGATTTGCCTGATTTGAATTGCTCCAGGACCTTGCTCTGTAATTGGTCTACTTCTTCTTGTGTCATTGTCATCTAAGTTATATGTTCCTAATTTTTAACTTAGACAGAGTTTAGTTTACAATCTTATGAAAAACTGCATTGATATCAAGTACGAAGATTTCATAAGTTCTCCGGAAAAAGAGGCCAATAGAATTTATAAGGTTATTGACGTCAATAACATCCCAACTATTGAATTGCAGGAAGTACTCCTGAATAACACAAAGTATAAATATGGTATTCATAAGTATATGCCTGAAGATTTTGGTTTGAGTACTGGGAAAATAACGAATAGACTGGCTCCATTCTACAATGACAAACTCACATAAAACTCAATACTCCAATCTATTCACTGCCACCCTATCTGGTATAGTGAATATGTTCAAAAAACATCCAACTGCCGGTGTTTTGAAAGATGAAGACAGAATCGACGGAAAGGTATGCCTGGTGACAGGAGCTAATTCCGGATTGGGTTTCGCTGTCACTCAGCAACTGGTTGAACGGGGAGGAAAAGTGGTCATGGCCTGTCGCAGTGGAATTCCCGAGGCTGGTGAAAAGATCAAAACCTTGACCAATTCGGATAATGTTGAGATGATCAGGGTTGACCTTTCCGATGTTAATTCAAATGCTGCCTTAGTTTCAGAATTAAAGGCCAGGTCAATTAAATTGGATATTGCCATATTCAATGCTGCTATTGTTCCAAAAGGTTCACGAAAGACAAAAGCAGGTATAGACCAAATGTTCATGGTGAATTATTTGGCAAAATTCATACTCATCAAAGAATTCTTGTCTGCGGGATTTTTCGATATGAAACTTGTACCGCGAATTATTTATGTATCTTCAGAATTTCACCGTTCCGGTAATGATATAGATTTCAATAATTTTGGTCAATTCGAGGAGTATACCATGTCCAAAGTGATTGCTTTATACGGTTATTACAAGCTTCATCTTAATACACTTGGCAACTGAGTTGTCTCAAAGAATAAACACAAATAATCAGGTCAGTTATTCAGTTCATTCGCTGTGCCCGGTGCAGTAAATACGAATATCGATAGAGAATTTCCAAAGATATTCATGCCTTTGCTTAAGCTTGTTTTTGGGCCATCTTTTCAAGCTCCATCCAGGGTGGCTATTCCAGTTACTTATTTGGCATGTTCCAGGGAGATTGAGGGGAAGTCTGATTATTACCTGCATATGATGGCAAAAAAGCAACCTGATGAAAGAAGTATGGATGAGGCTGTCGGTGAAAAACTTTGGTCCAATTCTGAAAAGTTATTGGAGTCTATTACTCCATCCACCATTTCCTAATCATGCAAAACATAAGGCAAAAACTGTAGGTAAATAGTTATTCAGATTCTGCCATGATTCACCGTCATCCTCTGAGAGAAACAGATTTCCTGTATTGGTACCGAAAACAAGCGTATTCCCATTCTTAGCTAAAGAATGCCGCAAAACGATATCAAAACAAGACCCTTGAGGCAAGCCATTACGGTACTCATTCCATGTCTTTCCTCCGTCATCTGTTCGACAAACACATAGTGACTGGTCAACAGCAACACGAATCTGATCACTAGTTGCTGGAATTACCCATGCTTTATCTGGATTATCATCATCAATAACTATGACAAACCCATAATTAGCAAAGCCATTAAAATCCGTGATATCCCCCCATGCTTTGCCCCCGTCAACAGATCTGAAAATTCCACAGTGATTTTGCTGCCAAATCACATTGGGTTCGGCCTGGCAGATCTTTATCGAATGTGGATCATGGCCCCATTCCGACTTTGGACTGGGCAAATAATCTGCACGTAAACCCTCATTCCTTACTTTCCACGTTTTCCCTGCATCGGTTGTTTCAAAAACACCAGCACAACTAACTCCAATGTAAAAATGATTACTGTCTCTTGGATCTAAAACAATGGTGTGAATACCAGCATTATCTCTCCCTCCCCCAAACCAATGATCTGGTCTTGATGGATGATTCCACAGACTTTCTACTAATGAAAATGATTCTCCATGATCTTCTGATATGAATAGGCCCCCAGGTTCTGTTCCAACAAGCAGTCTGCCTGGCTTATCATTTCCACCATGAACTATGGACCATATGTATTTTAAATTGGCCGGCTCTCCAGGTTTGACTTCAGCACCTTCAGGATATTTAGGTGAACTTACTTCCTTCCAACTTTTACCTTCGTCAGAAGAACAATGGAGCTTTTGTCCCCAGTGTTTATGGGCGATACTTACCCACCAGGTGTTCGATCTATCATCCACGTAAACCATAGAAGCCGGCTGCCCTGGAAAATCAATTTCAGCATATGACCAGCCCTGGAATCCTTTGGCATAAGTCACCAGACCCTTAGCCGTAGCTAACAGGATTTTATCACCTTTAACCGACATATTACCCGTTAATTATAAACATTGATGAGTTGGAACGTAAAATAATCAATATCTTGATCGCGGAATGCGTTTTTTAGCTTAAACGACGATTTCACATGACATAAAATGCTACCCATAGAAAAAATCCGGGAAGATTTCCCGATTCTCAACAGAACCAACCAGTCAGGTGGTAAATTAATTTACCTTGACAATGCGGCAACTACTCAAAAACCTCTACAGGTAATCGACGCTATAAGTGATTTCTATAAAAACAATAACTCTAATATCCACCGCGGCATACATTTCTTGGGAGTTGAAGCCACGGAACTCTATGAGAATACCAGGGACAAAGTCCGGGGTTTCATTGGTGCCAATTTCAGGGAAGAAATCCTTTTCGTAAGAGGGACAACAGAGGGTATTAATTTAGTGGCTTCATCTTTTGGAAATCAGATCATTTCAGTTGGAGATCGAATTCTAATAACCGGAATGGAGCATCATTCTAACCTCATTCCCTGGCAACAATTAGCACTTCGCAAGAAGGCACACCTCGACATTTTACCAGTCTCCCAAAATGGAGAAATCAAGGTTGAAGAAGCTACCTCTAATATCACAGATAAGACAAAACTTATAGCTGTCAGCCATATTTCCAATTCATTGGGCACCATAAATCCCGTTGAAGAGATTATCAAAATTGCCCACGGAAGAGGCATACCCGTCCTTCTCGACGGTGCTCAAGCGGTAGGTCATCAACCAGTGGATGTAAAATCTCTTGGTTGTGATTTCTATACATTCTCAGGGCATAAAATGTTTGGGCCTACGGGCATTGGAGTACTTTACGCCAAAAAAGAATATTTAAACCAAATGAATCCATACCAGTTTGGCGGGGAAATGATAAAATCTGTGAGCTACCATAGTGCCTCGTTTGCCGATCTCCCTCATCGATTTGAAGCCGGAACACCTGATATTGCCGGCGTGGCTGGATTAGGTGCTGCTATTGATTACATCCATTACATTGGACTTGATAACATCAAAACCTACACTGAAAATCTGACCTTGTATATGGCTGATAAATTGAAAACAATTGATGAATTGCAATTAATTGGTGATCCTGAATATCGTGGAAGCATTGTCTCATTTGTTTTCGACCACATTCACCCCCATGACGTTGCCACCATTTTGGACGAAAAAGGCATCGCCGTCAGAGCCGGTCATCATTGTACGATGCCTCTGATGCACTCATTCAAAATTCCGGGAACTTCCCGCGCATCGGTAGCATTTTACAACAGCAAAGAAGAGATTGACTTTTTGTATGAGGCACTACTTTCAGTAAAAAGTATTTTCGCCTGATGCCAGACAAATTAAAACTTCTTTATCATGAAGTGATTCTCAAACACAATGGGAATCCTCAAAATTTTAATAAAAGAGAAGAGGCTATGCACATAGTTGAAGCTTATAATCCGATTTGTGGTGATCAATTCAATCTGTACTTTGATTTAGAAAATGGGAGAATTGTCAATCTTTCATTTCACGGATATGGCTGTGCGATATCCAAATCATCAGCTTCTGTTTTGACTACCCTTTTAGATGGTCAACAAATTGAAGAGGTGTTTAGAATCGATGGTCAGTTTAAAAATGTTCTATCAGGTAGTTCTGATGACAAATATTTACCGGATGAGCTTTTAGCCTTCACTCCCGTTGTTCAACATCCCGGAAGAATCAAATGTGTTACTCTCGGCTGGGATAGTTTGGTTGGGTTTCTGAATTCTGTCAAATAGAACCGTTTTCATTAAGATTATTACCAAGTAAGTGGGGAAAGGTGTAGCCTTTTGGTTTTCCTGCCATTAAATCGAGTAATGTTTTGCGATTAAAAATGATCGCAAGAAACCAGAACCAACCTCGTTAGAGGGGTCAAAATGCCCCGGAATTTTATTCAAATCCTAAACCTTGGGGGTCAGTATCTGCCGGAATGGCAGCCGAATTTTGGGCTTAAAGGCTATTTGCCCTTCCAATCAAGGCCACTTTTTGAGGGTCAATATCGACCGGAATATCCAATTATGCTTTATTACTATATTGAATAACTGTCAGTGCAGTTGTTTGTGACAGGATTCCAGTGTTAAACCCCTGAGAAGTTTTCGCATAATTCCTGCAAATCATCAATTGGCCACAGAGCGGAGAGAAAAGAGGTGCTATTCTTTTTCTGGTTTTCCTAAAGCTACAGGGTAGTTTTGGAGAGTTGGTTTGATTTTCCCTCATCGCCACTTCTAAGTTCATTAACACCTGTAGCCTGACAGACACATCAGTTCACCGATGGTGAGAGCCACTGGAATAATAGGATTAATCAACTTAACTTGCAACTTATTCAGGTATGAACAAATTAAAAGACTAAAAATAATCTACTGATAAACAGCTGGATAAAACTTCAATACTTTTCAGTAAAACCACAACAAGTTTTTACTTTCTTTGGAGAGTGATTTTTCTCAAAAAAAAATAAAAAAGAGTTTTGTCTTTTTGAGAAAATGGAAAAATCAATTTATAGAACCTGCCTTAATAAAGGGTACTTCATTGTCTTTATATTTGCCTTGCAATAATTATAAGTAATTGGCCCGTTGGCCCTATGTAGTAATGTGAATAATAAGTGAAAAATGTCTGAACCTCAATACATTTCTGCGAATCAGGTTAACCAAAAACTCACGATGTCCAAGGCTATTGAGGCAATGAGGCTGGCCTATCAGGATCTTTCTTCAGGCACGGCGATTATTCCGGATAGAGTTCAACTCCATACTTCAAGTGCGACCCATTATTTAGTAATGCCGGCACATTTTCCTTCAGGTGGCATCACGACCGTAAAATCAGTCAGTTTGAATGGAGAAAATCCAGAACGTGGATTGCCCTTTATTCAAGCGATGATACTGACGTTTGATGATGAAACAGGAGAACCGTTAGCAATTATTGACGGGAGCGAAGTGACCGTAATTCGTACGGCTGCCGCCTCGGGTTTAGCAACGGATGTGTTTGCTAGTCCTGACTCAAAGATTGGAGGAGTATTTGGAACCGGGGCCCTAGCAAAACCTCATATAGAAGCATTGTGTACAGTCAGAGAATTTGATAGAATTTATGTGTGGGGGAGAACTTTCGATAAAAGCCGCGAGTTCTGTAATATGTGGCTAAAAGGTATTGACGTAGAATTGGTTCCAGTCGATGATTTGAAATATCTGAAAAATGTTGATGTGCTGTGCACAACTACAACTGCTCACAAACCGCTCTTCGAACATAATCATTTGAAAAACGGTGTTCATATCAATGCTGTTGGTGTTTATAAACCAGATTTTCAGGAAATCCCGTCGGAGACGGTCGTTGAAGCAGACATTTACATAGACCAACTCGAAGGGGCCCTTAGTGAAGCTGGTGATTTGTTGATTCCGATGGGTAAAGGAAAGATTACCAAAGAGCACTTTTCAAAGGAAATTGGGAGTGTACTTTTGGGAGAGTTAGAATACCAATGGAGCCGGAATAAGATATCGTTATTTAAGTCTGTCGGAAATGCTATTCAGGATGCGGCTGCAGTAAAAGTGATTCTGAGTTAATTTACATAACATTATAAGGGGTTCCGCAACTATAAGGGTAAAAAATAACGATAATTAACTATAAATCATCAACTGAATAAACTGTGGAATTGGTGCATTAACTGTCATGATCTCACCTGCAATATCCAAGAAGACTTTTGTTGGGCTTGTGGTAAAAACCATGGTAAGGAAGGAGTAGTAGAAAACCGTCCTTCGTTCCACTTACATGGACATTCCTCTTGACTGTCCTTTATCTTGTTTTTTGGTTTCCTTTTTGATTTTACCCAATTCTTCAATATCCATTTTATCCCTGGTTCTGTTTGCAGCCGTTTTAGCTTGAATCAGTTGATTGTAGTGGATCACTTTTTAACATCAACCCCGTTCTCGGTTTTGTATTTAACAGCACTAATATATGCTTCAGAAAACTTAATCCCTTTGCAAGCAGTCATTAAATCAATTTGAACAGGAGAAACCCCGAATGTATACACATCATATTTTTTGGTATCTAAAAAATTGCTGAGCGATTCCATCTTACCCATCAACATGCCAAATTCACGATGTACCTTGAAAAGCTTATGATGATTTTCTTGTGTTGGATTTACAAAGATATCCATATCACCGGTAGCCCTTCTATACCCATGAAGGTTCACTGCCATTCCGCCAACAAGAATGTATTCCACTTCATGGTTGTTTAATCATTGTATGTACTCAAGAAAATCTCTATTAAATAGGTCAGCCATTACGTTTTTTAGCTTTATGGTATTTTTTGTTTATGGATACATCAAAAGGGACATTGTAATTGAGACAGTGCAATCTCCAAGACTCTTCCAATCTTTCAAACGGCGACTTTTGTTTAGCCCAATACAATATGTCCAAAGCATCTTTTTCTTCAACTTTTCCTGCATATGTAGCTTTACGTTCCATCATTCAAACTAACCTTTTTCATTTTTTCAAATCCTTATCAATAGCATCCTTAGATCTGTAATTCCTTTTGATTTCATGAACACTATCTCTATCCCGGGTGGGACGTATAATTGCAAATCTTTTTGACGAAAGTGGCTTTTTTTAAGGCGGGGGTAAGCTGTTCTCTCACTTGCGGCCACTAATCCCCTTCCTATAAATAAGACAAACATAATTGATGTGCAGATGGTATTCCAGCAAACATTCCCTAAATTACTTTTTTACAGAATGTTTGATGTATTAAATCCAGTTTTTTCAATAAATGGACCATTTCGAGACGACCTGACCAACTAGTATTAGCATTTTACGGAAAGCTTATGTCAGTGACTCAAAAAAGAACATTCAATTTGAAAAACCCAAAAACATCGATCAACGTGATCGCGAGTATCTGAGCGAACATGAAATTGACCAATTGATGCGAGCGGCAAAAAATTCAGGACAGCATGGCCACCGTGACAGTACCATAATCTTGATTGCTTACCGTCACAGGCTGCGTGTTTCAGAATGAATGCGATTGAAATGGTCGCAGGTTGATTTCTTTAAAGGACTATTGCATGTGAATCGTCTCAAACAAGGCGTCAATTCAACACACCCCCTGTCCGGGGTTGAAATTAGAGTGTTGAGAAAATTACAGGGAGAGTATCCACAAACAGAAAGAGTACCCACAAACCGATTTTTTGTTTATCTCAGAGAGAAAAGCACCGTTGACCAATCATACTTTCCGTAAAATATTGACGTGTGCTGGTGACATCACAAAACTTAAATTGAAGGTTCATCCACACATGCTAAGACACTCCACAGGATTCAAATTAGCCAACGATGGCAACGATACACGCAGTATTCAGCTTTATCTTGGCCATCAAGATATTTAAAATACAACACGCCATACGTAGCTCACAAGTAGTCGATTTAGCAACTTCTGGCAAGATCTCCATCGTTACTTTTTACCTTTGTAGCTGCAGGACCTCTAGAAGGGCCTTAACTAACCTGAGATTGGCAAACAAAATTAAATTGATATGGGACTTCAGAGGCTCAACAGATTGCTGAACACTATAAAATCCACCCGGACCAGTTTGCACAGACTAAAAATCTGGTTGAGTACCAAACAGGAATTGAGCCCATTTCTTCGATGTATGCTATTGCTTATTTTGAAGTATTGTTAGAAGATAAAGAAAGTGTGGAGAACGCTCTAAGACCACATAGGTCTGAAGAATAACGCCAATTATATAAGCTTAAAGCTTCTTCATTATCTCACTATTATTTTTTGCTGTAAGTACCCAGCCCTGATTTTGGATATTAATAATATAGGCCCAATTACCTTCTTCCTTTAAGATTGTGAAGCCATCCCCTTGATATATCCTTCCTTTTAGAGGGGCGTCTTCATTGGGAGCTTTCCTGATATTGGTATAAGCTATTGCGACTTCAATTTGGTTAGTAAAGCCCCCGTTTCTGAGGTATTTTTTGAAGTTTTCTGCGTCATTGCTTACGTCGGCTTTCGCAGTTGGGTCGTTCATTACTTCATCAAACGAATCTATTGCCGCATCAACTGATCCAGCCCCGAATTGGCAAATGCCTAATAAGAACTTCAATTCAGCATCTGGGCTTTTGGCAATTTTATCCTCAATAATCGGAACTAGTTCTGTATAATCGGCCTTTGCCTTGGGAATTGCTCTGCAATGCCGAATCCAAAGTGGATTGTACTGGGCCATGACAGAAAATCCCAAAAAAAGCAATCCAAACAATAAAAAGGTATTTCTCACAAACTGATTATTCATAATTCGAGTTGAAGATAATATATAGCTTGCGTATAGCCAATATTGGGAGAAATTTATCTACTAATTTCTTTATAACTAAAGAAATTAAAGAGAAACTATTAATAAATAGAAGTGTCAGTCAGGGTCATAATTCTCTTCCATCTGATTCTATCGAATAAATCCCGGGAACTGCCATCAAGTTCCATTGAAAACCATACAACTAGAGCTTTCCCAACAATATGATCTGCGGGAACAAATCCCCAAAAACGGGAGTCTTCAGAGTTATGTCGATTGTCACCTACCATGAAATAATAATCTTGATTGAAGAAATAGGTAAGGTAAGTTTCTCCCTTCGGTTGATACATAGTTGATTACCACGAATTCCGACCCTTTCATGATGTTCAAAATTCTGAATTACATCACCGTATAGTATCAAGTTATTCTCGGTGACTGGAATTTCAACCCTTTTTTAGGGACATACAAAGGGCCAAAAAAATCTGTAATCCACTCAAATTTGAGGTCTTTTGGATAAACGGGATTGAAGGTAGGATCGTCGTAGGTTATTTTGTGTACGCCTTTTATGAAATCATTACTCTCTTAATTTCCCCGACTTTATTTAAAGCGGTGTGGACTATTTAAGTAGCCTTAGAGGGTAGCCACTACAACGGCAAAAACTACTGCATCTCACCACCCTTTTAGCCAATTTTTAACAGCCTTATCCTGTTGCATAATTAAATGAGTTTTTGAAATGAATCCTTGATCTGGTTATTTATGCCTGAAAGCTTTTTTGAAAGAATATTTTTATTGAAGCCCGGGTTATTTGGAAAAATACAATTCAGGATTTACATCATGACAGGCCCCTATAACATTTGGCTTCAACTGCGCAAAAGGCATGATCTGACACTTCAGATTTTAGTATGTCTGGAGACACACTTCAGATTACGCCCGATGGGACGAATGGGTACAACGCATTAAATGCTGGTTGGACGCCGGGCTTTCAACGGTTCATTTTTATTGTCACCAACAGGACGAGACCAATACACCAGTCATTTGTGACTACTTGATTAAACAACTGAACGATTTTTGTAATTTGGAGATCAAACGGCCACACTTCATAAATTAACGGGCCTTTTTCATCAATTTATCTAACTTGAAAACAACTTAACTATAATTTATCTTATGAGACACCTAACCTTACTAATCTTATTGGCAGTATCATTAAATGGATACTCCCAAAAACTTTCGAAAATAAAAAAAGAGGCCCTTGACGAAACTGAAGCATTAAGTGCCCAGGTTCATGAAGTTTGCCAAAAACTCTGGGACCTTTCAGAAACGGCCTTAAGAGAAAAGGAATCATCCGCCTTATTGATAAACGTGCTTCAAAAAGAGGGATTTAAGGTAGAGGAGAGGGTAGCAGATATGCCCACAGCCTTCGTAGCCACTTATGGGTCGGGATCTCCTGTGGTAGGTATTCTTGCCGAATACGATGCATTACCTGGTGTGGGCAATGAGCCTGTGCCTTACAGAGCGGTCAGAAAAGACGGAGTTACAGGTGGACATGGTTGTGGGCATAATCTATTTGGCAGTGCTTGTGTAAATGCAGCGGTTTCCTTAAAAAGATTGATGGACAAGGGGAAGTTTTCCGGTACGCTGAAGTTATTTGGTACTCCTGCCGAAGAAACCTTAGTTGGGAAAGTCTACATGGCAAATGCAGGTCTATTTGACGGTCTTGACGCTGTGTTAGAATGGCATCCAGGCCAGGAAAACAAAGTAACATTCGAGGCCAGTATAGCGATGAACAATTTCCAAATAGAGTTCTTCGGGCAGGCTGCCCACGGAGCGGCAGATCCGTGGAATGGTAGAAGTGCTTTGGACGCTGTAGAAATGATGAATTACGGTGTCAATTTAATGAGAGAGCACATCTATCCATCTACACGCATTCATTATGTTATTTCAAATGGTGGTGAAGCACCAAATGTCGTTCCAGAGTATGCCAGGGTTTGGTATTATGTCCGGGACACCAGCCGATCAAATGTGGAGAAATACTATGACAGGATTTTGAAAATTGCTGAAGGTGCCGCTATGGGAACCGCCACTACCCACAAAGTTACTTTGATCACTGGTGTTCATGAGTACAACCTGAATGGGCCACTGCTTAAGGCCATCCAGAAGAACATGCAATTGGTGGGACCGCCAACCTTTACACCGGAAGAACAAAAATGGGCCAAAGATCTTCAAAAATCTGCAGAAAAGGACGAGAAGGGTTTCATGACGGCACTTGAATTAATGCCCGAGGGTTGGGAGAACTTGTCACCAAATGGTGGGTCAACTGATGTAGCCGAAGTGAGTTTCATCGCACCGACGGCAGGTTTTGGAGTTGCAACTGCCCCCCAAGAAGTACCGTGGCATAGTTGGGCGACTAGTGCCAGTCATGGAACAAATGCCGCTTTTAGAGCTGCCGAAGTGGCCACCAAGGTACTGGTACTTTCGGGAGTAGATTTATTTACAGATTCGCAATTATTGGCAGATGCCAGGGTTTATTTCCAAAAAAAGATCGAAGGGAAACCCTATAAATCTCCCATTCCAAATGAACAAAAGGCCATACTGCCAGAAAAATAACTGAAAACAATAGACAAAATTATTATTCATTAGCTAAACGATGATTGTATTACCTTAAAAAGGTCGGAATTAAACGTGTATCTTTGCGGCAAATTTGAAGTCCGTTATGCAGAGTATTAGAAATGTAGCCATTATTGCCCACGTTGACCACGGTAAGACAACTCTCGTGGATAAAATTATCCACGCCACCAGCCAAATGAGGGACAATCAGGAAAAAGGTGAACTTATTCTTGATAGCAATGACATAGAGAGAGAGCGTGGGATTACTATTCTGGCTAAGAACATTGCTGTTCAATATAAGGGTGTAAAAATCAACATAATTGACACACCTGGTCACGCGGATTTTGGAGGAGAAGTCGAAAGAGTCTTAAAAATGGCTGACGGCGTATTGTTGTTAGTTGATGCTTTTGAAGGATGTATGCCACAAACTCGGTTTGTATTAAACAAAGCGATAGCCCTTGGACTGAAGCCAATTGTAGTGGTCAATAAGGTTGATAAGGAAAATTGTCGGCCAGATGAGGTTCAGGAACAGGTGTTTGATTTAATGTTTAATCTTGATGCCACTGAAGAGCAATTGGATTTTGTGACCATATATGGCTCTTCAAAACAAGGCTGGATGTCAACTGACTGGAAGAATCCTGGCACTGAAATTACGCCGATACTTGACACAATTATCGATGTGATTCCTGAGGCACCTAATCCTGAAGGAAAGCCGGTATTTCAGGTCTCATCTTTAGATTACTCATCTTTCGTAGGACGTATCGCAATAGGTCGAGTCTATCAAGGAATACTCACAGAGGGACAAAGTGTAGGTCTGGTCAAGAGTGATAACACGGTGAAGTGTACCAAAATTAAAGAACTTAACGTGTTTCAGGGTTTGGGTCGTTTCAAGGTGCAGGAAGTAGAGGCTGGGGATATATGCGCTATCACTGGCATTGAGGGATTTGAAATTGGAGATACCATTACAGATCTGGAGAATCCTGAGGCAATGCCGAGAATTCCAATCGATGAGCCTACCATGAGTATGCTCTTTACTATAAACAATTCACCATTTTTCGGAAAAGAAGGAAAGTATGTGACCTCAAGGCACTTGCGCGATCGATTATTTAGAGAGCTTGAAAAGAATCTTGCATTGAGAGTCGGGGAGACCGGAAGTGAGGACAAGTTTATGGTATTTGGTCGTGGTGTTCTTCACTTATCAGTTTTGATTGAAACCATGAGGAGAGAGGGATATGAGTTACAAGTAGGTCAACCACAGGTTATTTTTAAGCAGATAAACGATATCCGCCAGGAGCCGGTTGAGCTTTTGGTTGTAGATGTTCCCGAAAATTTTTCTGGTCGGGTAATAGAATTGGCCACAAAAGGAAAAGGGGAGTTGAAAATTATGGAACCAAAAGGCAATCTTCAGCACTTAGAGTTTGAGATACCATCTCGTGGCCTTATTGGTATGCGTACCACCATGCTGAACAGCACATCTGGAGAAGCAGTGATGACTCACCGCTTTCTAGCGTATCAGCCATACAAAGGACCAATTCAAGGGAGAATAAATGGCTCTTTAATATCTCTGGAGAATGGAGCAGGAACAGCTTACTCGATCGATAAACTGCAAGACAGGGGAGTGTTTTTTGTAGATCCGGGAGAGGAATTGTATACTGGTCAAGTAATTGGCGAGAGCAATAAAACCGGTGATATCGTCATCAACATTCAGAAAGGAAAAAAGATGAGTAACGTCAGGGCATCTGGAACTGACGAGAGTGTTAAGATTGTTCCCAAAAGGAAGTTTTCGTTAGAAGAGGCTCTGGAATATATTCAGAAGGATGAGTATGTGGAAGTGACCCCGAAGTCAATCCGAATGAGGAAAATCTACCTGAATGAACATGAGCGAAAGCGAATAGAGAATAAGATAGAGGACTAACGAATAGATTTAATTTTTGCCTCCAAATCCCTGATGATAACTTCTGAATGAACTCGCGAGTTTTCTATAAACCATTTACTGGTTTTTAGACCACCACATATGACACCGGCAAGGTATACTCCAAGAACATTGGTCTCTTGAGTTTCTGGGTTATAAAGGGGTGTCTTAAATTCGTCGGTCCCAATCTCTATTCCTATGTCAATGAGAAATTGAAAATTGGGTTGGTAACCAGTCATTGCCAGGACAAAATCATTTTCAATAGTTAACAGGCCACCTGGTGTCTGGATATCGATTTCATCAGCTCGAATTTCAATAATGGATGAGTGAAAATAGGCGTTGATCGAGCCTTCCTTAATTCGGTTTTCAATATCCGGTTTCACCCAATATTTGACTGTAGACCTAATTTCAGATTCTCGAATGACCATCGTAACCTCAGCACCTTTACGATAAGTTTCCAGGGCAACGTCGACAGCTGAATTAGCAGCTCCCACCACCACGATTTTCATTCCATAATAAGGATGTGGCTCATCATAATAATGTCGCACTTTCGGTAGCTCTTCCCCTTTAATATGTAGTAAATAAGGGAGGTCATAAAATCCTGTAGCAACGATGATCGATGTGGTTTGATAGGAGCCTTTTGTTGTTTCAATAAAGAAGGAATCTGATTTTTTATCAATTTTCTCCACCGGCTCATACAATAGGGTGTCCAGCTTCCATGAGAATGCAACACGGCGATAGTATTCCAGAGCTTCAGACCTATTTGGTTTTCCCCCGTGTGAAATGAAGGGCACACCACCTATTTCTAACCTGTCTGAGGTTGAAAAAAATGTCATGTTGTACGGGTAGTTATAAAGGGAGTTAACCAGACAACCCTTGTCAACAATCACATAAGTTAATCCAGCTTTTTTAGCCTCAATTCCACAAGCGAGGCCTATTGGTCCCGCTCCAACAATTAATACATCAAATCTCTCCATGCCACATTTTGAGAGACAAATGTAAGATCGAAGTCAGGGATAACTAATTTCAAGTCAATTATTTATTGATCCGTTTGTCTTTCAAGTACACAATTCGGTGGCTTCCGACATTTTGTTCTTGTTTCCTTATACTTGCCGTTTATTATCGATCTGAATTTAATACTTGTTCAATGGAAGAGGCTAAAGTGCTAAATCACGTATCAGAATTTCACAAAACATTTCAACATCCAATTTTGGATTCACCCCAAATGCCACCAGAACAGCGTTGTCGTTTGAGGGTTAACCTTATAGCTGAAGAATTGCAAGAACTTGAAGACGCAATCAAAGACAATGACCTGGTAGGGATTGCTGATGCACTTTGCGACATTCAGTATGTTCTTTCAGGAGCTATATTAGAGTTTGGGATGGCCGATAAATTCAGCGATTTGTTCAACGAGATTCAGCGTTCAAATATGAGTAAAGCCTGTAAGACTGTTGACGAGGCTGAAGCAACCATTGCTCACTATAAAGCAAAGGATGGAAGTGACTGTTTCCATGAAGAGAAGGATGGCCTTTATCTAGTCTATCGTAAAGATGATATGAAGACCATGAAATCTGTCAATTACTCGCCGGCTGATCTTAAGAGCATACTAAATAAGTAATGATATCCACTCCTTCGATTTGGCTGTGAGAAAGAACCATTAAGGCAATTGGTGAGGAGGCATGGTTTAAGCATCCACTGATTGGATAATCATCGGAAGGTATTGTAATTGTTTCAGTCATGGAATGCTAAGTTATCATCAAATGACTGAAAACTCACCTCATTGCAAATAACAAAAAAAGCTCTCAGACGAATCTGAAAGCTTTAAAGTCCACATCGGAGGGTCATTAAACCTCGAATAAATCAAGATTTGAGTCGGTTTTTCTATCTCAACCCTCCACTGTTAACCCTTTGAATCAAAGGGACTAAAGCTACGCTTCAGTTGAGGCCCGGTTTCGATGAAATCTGTACTCGGTATAATCAAAATGTTAGGTTTAAAAACACAATCCGATTATTGCGAACTTAGATTTTTAAACGGTTAATGTTAACAAAACTATACATATTTCCAATAAGAAATCAAGTAACTAACCTCGAATAATGGTATTCCATTTTTAGGCATTGCTAATTAAATACAGTTAATATTTCATTTCGATGATGCATCAAAAGCAAAACGGATAAAGTAAGCATCTCAATACTTTTTGAACAGCACTTTGATTTTCTTCTCATTCTTGCCAAAAAATGCCTGAACAAGCTATTATAGCTTTCTACGGTAAAAGTTTCTGCTTTTGATTGAATGTGTTTGTCTTTAGGGACCATGTGCTCGTATGACTTCCAGTAATCACTTGCTATAGTATTCATCTGGTTAGTGCCTATTAGCCCCCAGAGCTTTTTTGCTGTCTCAGTACTTCTGTCGCCAATAACGAAATTGATGAACTTTTTCCCCTATCGATCAACAGCAATCCAAATCCAGCAATAGTTTTTTGTTTCCAATGTAGCTGTGCATCTGGTCAAGCTCTACGAAATCCACTTCGGAACCGCTATTGGACAAGGACTGCACTTCTTGGACAAAACCCCTTATCCAGTTTAACACAGATACATTGCTCACGTTGAGTATTCTACCGATTGACCGAAAACCCAACCCTTCAAGATATAATTGCAGGGCGTATTTTTTCAACTCTTTTGGTTTGGCCGTAGATTTTTGTTGTACCGTATAGTGGTAGCCGCATTTTTTACACTTATACCTTTGTTTTCCTTTTATCTTGCCGGATTTAATGACAGCACGGTTTGAACACTTAAGGACAATTCATGGCTTTTTTCTGTAAAAATAAGAAAACTATATATAATTAGCAATACCCAATAATTTAACTTATGTTCCTGACTTAATTGCTTAAAGATTCTTCTGCGAAATGAAATTAATAGATAGGACCTGATTGACTTACTGATTTGAATCTTATGTCGACCGTCCCATAACTGAATAAACATATCTTGCAGACAGTCTTCCACTAACTGACGGTCAGTCGTCAGTCTATAGCCATAGCTTAATAAAGTCTTAATGTTATCTTCATAGATTGTTTTAAATGATTTGCGGCATCCGCTACGAAAACCTTCCCACAAATCAAAGTCGATATTACTATGACACTCTTTTACTTTATTACAGTCTTTTACTTTAATCCGACTCATTAATACCCACCTGACAAGGAGATTATAAGATACATAAAGTTTAATATGCTCTTTATCTTAACAAAGATAGGAGTTTCATTAACGTACACAAGGGGACTTCCAAAAATCAGCTTATTGATCATTAATTGACTATGCTTTATTGCTATATTGAATCACTGCCAGTGCAGTTGTTTTTGACAGGATTCCAGTGTTAAACCCCTGAGAAGTTTTCGCATAATTCCTGCAAATCATCAATTGGCCACAGAGCGGAGAGAAAAGAGGTGCTATTCTTTTTCTGGTTTTCCTAAAGCTACAGGGTTGTTTTGGAGAGTTGTTTTGATTTTCCCTCATCGGCACTTCTAAGTTCATTAACACCTGTAGCCTGACAGACGCATCAGTTCACCTATGGTGAGAGCCACTGGAATAATAGGATTAATCAACTTAACTTGCAGCTTATTCAGGTATGAACAAATTAAAAGACTAAAAATAATCTACTGATAAACAGCTGGATAAAACTTCAATACTTTTCAGTAAAACCACAACAAGTTTTACTTTCTTTGGAAAGTGATTTTTCTCAAAAAAAAATAAAAAAGAGTTTTGTCTTTTTGAGAAAATGGAAAAATCAATTTATAGAACCTGCCTAGAGAACCAACCAAACATTCCAATCGAATCAATGATCAAATATCTGACCATTAGTGCATGTCTAATATTCCCAGAATTGTTGAATGGGCAATATTCTGTAGCGAGACAATGGAATGAAGTGCTGTTGGAAGCCATACGGCATGATTATGCAAGGCCTACAGTGCATGCCAGAAATTTATTTCATACGTCAATTGCATTATATGATGCCTGGGCTGTTTTCGATGATAGCGCAAATCCCTTTTTTTTAGGCAATACAGTTGGAGGATTCGAGTGTCAATTTGTGGGAATTAGCAAACCAAACGACATTAAACGGGCCAGAGAGGAGGCCATGAGTTATGCAGCTTACAGATTGATAACTCATCGTTTTAAATCTTCTCCAGGAAATAAATTGACCAGAGGATTGTCGAAGAAATTAATGAATAGTTTGGGCTATGACATTTTGAATAGGTTTACCAATTATAAAAAAGGAAGCCCTGCAGCTTTGGGAAATTACCTGGCCAAAAACCTGATAAAGTTTGGGCTAAAAGACGGTTCAAATGAAGCACGGGATTATGAAAGTCGTTATTACGAAACGGTAAATCCCATGCTTATTCCCGATAAAAGAGGCAATCCAGATTTGAAAAATCCAAATAGATGGCAGACATTGGGTCTGGAACTACTGATTGACCAAAGCGGAAATGAGATAGTGACTGACGCACCTCAGTTCCTGGGCGCGGAATGGGGAAATGTTATTCCGTTTTCATTGAATGAAGACCAGGTGACTACCTATCAGAGGGATGACAACGAATACCGTGTTTATCATGACCCTGGGCCACCTCCCTATATTAACCCGAAAAGCGGAGGCAGCCTTCCCACCGAATATCAATGGGGCTTTGAAATGGTTCCTGTCTGGGCGTCGCACTTAGATCCTCGTGATAGTGTAATGTGGGACATATCACCGGCATCTGTTGGCAATACCCCGGAGCTACCCCGCTCCCTGGAGGACTACCATAACTATTACAAGTTTCTGGAAGGCGGCGACCCAGGTCGAGGTCATAAAATCAATCCTTATACAGGTAAGCCTTATGAATCCCAAATTGTACCACGGGCTGATTATGCCAGAGTGCTGGCAGAATTCTGGGCTGATGGTCCAGATTCGGAAACACCTCCCGGACATTGGTTTACCATTTTGAACTATGTTAATGATCATCCACAATTGGAAAAAAAATTTGGCGGGAAAGGAGAGGTCTTGGATGATCTGGAGTGGGATGTGAAATCGTATTTCGTACTGGGTGGTGCCATGCATGATGCCGCAATTGCAGCTTGGAGTATCAAAGGATGGTATGATTACATCAGGCCCATCAGTGCTATTAGATATATGGCATCTCAAGGGCAAAGTACTTCACCGAATCTTCCTAACTACTCACCAGCGGGCATTCCTCTCGTTGAAGGCTACATAGAGCAAATAACAGAAAAGACAGGGCTTGGGCAGAACCCTAAAAACATAGGCAAAATCAAACTTAGGACCTGGAAAGGACCAGATTTCATTTTAAATCCCGAAAAAGATATGGCCGGGGTTGGATGGATACTGGCTGATGATTGGTGGCCATACCAAAGGCCAACTTTTGTAACACCACCATTTGCCGGATACGTTTCAGGGCATTCTACCTATTCAAGAGCTGCGGCCGAAATAATGACACTTTTTACCGGGGATGAGTTCTTTCCTGGCGGAATGGCTGAGTTTTTTGCTAAAAAGAATGAATTTCTTGTTTTTGAAGAAGGACCCAGCGTCGATGTAACCTTGCAGTGGGCCACATACAGAGATGCCTCCGACCAAACAAGTTTATCCAGAATTTGGGGTGGCATTCATCCTCCAGCAGATGATATACCAGGACGAATCATTGGAGAGAAGGTTGGAATTGCAGCTTTTGAGTATGCTGTGAAGTATTTCGGAATTAATTAACTCTTTGGCTTGCAGGGGAGCCCTTGCCATTAATATAGGTAGTGCAAATCTGATTCTTTTATGTCTGACTTTTCCTTGTTTGTAAATGGAAAAAGCATAATTGGGTAAAGTGGTTTCTTTGATCTGATGGCCTTGAAACCCTGAAGAATCAGTTTATTACTGATTTGATTAAAACTAAAGTTCTCTTCATCACGCATGAAACTAATTCGTTCAAATGGATCTTGTTAATATGCACTGTAATGATGAAACTTTGTAAGTTTAGAAAACTTAACCCATAAACTAAACTGAAGACCTATTCGTTTGGTAACTATAGGTTCATCAAAGTAATTTCCCATAATTAATTTATGATTTATGATCAGTTACGGTCGAATAAAATCACTTTCCAACATCTGAGAAATGAAAATCATCAATACAACCAATGCGCCAGCACCAATTGGCCCTTATTCACAGTCTGTTTTAGCCAATGGAACGTTATATATCTCTGGACAAATACCACTGGACCCGAAGTCAGGTGAACTTGTTGACGGAACTATAGAAGAAGAAACACAGCAGGTAATGAAAAACCTGGAAGCTATATTGACTAAAGCCGGAACTTCCTTCTCTAAAGTTGCCAAATGCTCCATCTTCGTGAAGAACATGGCCGATTTCGCTCGCATTAATGCAGTTTATGGGGAATATTTCTCAGAGAAACCACCAGCAAGAGAAACAGTGGAAGTGAGTGCCTTACCAAAGGGTGTCAATGTTGAGATTTCCTGTATTGCGATCCCTTATTAGATACTGGTCATGGATGGAGTAAGAGTGCGGTTCGCACCAAGCCCTACTGGTGCTTTGCATATTGGTGGTGTAAGAACCGCCTTATTCAACTACCTTTTTGCAAAAAAACACGGTGGTACTTTTATACTGCGGATAGAAGATACAGATGAAAATAGGTTTGTTCCGTGGGCTGAAAAGTATATTACAGATGCCTTAGACTGGTTAGGCATAAGCCCTGATGAAGGACCTTTAAGTGGCGGTAGGTTTGCCCCTTATAGACAATCAGGGCGTAAGGATATCTATAAAGAATATGCCTTGAAACTAGTTGAAGAAGGCAAAGCATACTACGCCTTTGATACTGCCGAAGAACTAAACTCATTAAGAGAGAAACTGAAGGCGGCAAAGTCGAGTTCACTCAACTACAATGCTGTGAGTAGGGTCCAAATGAAAAATTCGCTGACTCTGTCTAAGGATGAGGTCGAAGGCAGAATTAATTCAGAAGAGCCTTATGTAATTAGAATTAATATTCCTCTTAAGGAAGAGATCAGATTTCAAGATCAGGTCAGAGGTTGGGTAGTTGTGCACTCTTCAACACTGGATGACAAAGTATTGTTGAAATCTGACGGGATGCCGACCTATCATCTGGCCAACATTGTAGATGACCATTTGATGGAAATCACCCATGTCATTAGAGGTGAGGAGTGGCTGCCGTCCGCACCTTTACACATGATTCTTTACAATTTTTTCGGATGGACACCGCCTTTGTTTGCCCATTTACCACTGCTGCTAAAACCGGATGGTAACGGTAAACTGAGCAAGCGAGAGGCAGAAAAACACGGTTTCCCAATCTTTCCATTGCAATGGAATGATGATGATAAAGAAGTTCAGGGCTTTAGAGAGAGTGGTTATTATCCGGAGGCTGTTTTGAATTTCATTGCACTCCTTGGCTGGAACCCCGGTGGAGATCAGGAAATATTTGCCCTGAATGATTTGATTGAGCTGTTTAGCATAGAAAGAGTAAATAAGTCGGGTGCAAAATTTGATATTCAAAAGGCCAATTGGTTTAATGAGCACTACCTTGGGGTAAGAGACGAAAAGCAAATTGCAGCGGAGCTAGTTGCAAATGTTGAGAGGAACGGGTTGCAAATTGATGCTGACAAATCAATTGAGCTGGTCCAATTGCTCAAAGGCAGGGTCACGTTCGAGTCCGATTTTTTACCAAGAGCAAAATTTTATTTTGAAAAACCCGTTTCTTATGACAACGAACTGGCTAAGAAATGGACTGTGGAGGCAGTTAGTGTTCTTAAAGAATTTGCTTCGAAAATTGAGTCTGTTGAAAACGCAACGGCTGAAGAGTATAAATCAGTTCTGCTGAACGTTTTGGACAATCAAGATGTCAAAATGAGAAAAGTGATGCCCGCCTTAAGGTTGTCCATGACCGGAGAGACAACTGGCCCAGATCTTATTGGGATGTTAAAAATTTTAGGTGGAAGGCAGGTGTCAGAAAGAATATTGAATGCAATTGATGCCCTGGCCGATAGAGTAATAGCATAACAGTATGAAAAAGAAAACTGAAAGTATTGAACAGAAACCGAAGGTAAACCCTGAACTGGAAGGGTTTGATATTCATATAGATTCCTTTGGTGAAATAAGGTCTAATTTTGAAATAGATAAGTTAACCGAAAATTGGGTGTCGGAACACTGCTTTATCCAGGCACTCCATCGGGAATTGTTCAATAAAATCTTTCCACTCAGTCCGCAAGTCACCCCATCCGGTTTGAATACTCTCCAATGTGCCATCAGTTGAGGGCTGACTCAAAACAGTCGGCATTTTGAACTGAATGGATGAATTATTTAGGACTATCATTAGAAATAGGGCTATCATTAAAGTGGATTACATTGATTGCCTTGCCTTTGGTTCATTAATTTCACCAACCGACCCAATCGCTGTCATTTCTACTGTAAAAAGATAGAATGTTCCGGAAAAACTTAGGATTCGAATTGAGGGGCGTCACTTTTTAATGATGGAATCTAAGGAAATGGATCGCATTATCCATGTTTGCGGATCTTGTAAAAACATTTATTCCCGACATCTCAGGCAGTGTAATCATTGGAGTTATTTTGGGTTTTATTGACTTTAAACTTCTGGACTTCATTGATAATGAACAATCTGGGTTAGAAATATTAGTCACCGTTGCCTTGCTGACGGTTTCAACTCAATTGACGCATTGGGAAGCCATCGAAGTTTCTGGTAAACAAGCGTCAGTGGTAATGGGGTTGGCCGCAGGAAATCAGGGAAAAAGTGATAAGCTGGCAGGAGTTGCAGGTGATTACGTTTTCAAATTCTGACATTTCATGGAGCAGAGTCTAAATGCAATTCTCTATGTACTCATTGGAATGGAGATGCTCATTATACCACTGCAAATGGATTATTTGGCCGCTGGCTTCTTTGTATTTGCTTTGATTCTTTTTGCCAGGTGGACCAGTGTATTTATCCCGGTTAAGTTCATGTCAAGAAATCGAAGCGTTGATCCCAAAACAATTCCTGTCATGACTTGGGGAAGCCTCAGGAGTGGCGTTCCAATTGCATTGTCTCTGACTTTACCGGAGTTTGGGGGTCGTGATCTGATAATTATCATGACTTATATAGTTTTTGGAGTTTCCATTCTATACCAGGGATTGACAGTAAATAGAATGCTCAAAACAACGATCGGCTTTAGACCAATCGAAGAGGAGTAATTGCCAGAATCTTGCTTTTCGTGTCATGAGAGTGACACTAAGTAATCAATAAGACTCCGTCTTGAACTTAATTCTTTTTTGTACCTTTTAGATAAGGACATTAAACCTTATTGTTGAATATGGAAAAGGTTGTCATCATCGGAAATGGTATTTCCGGGATTACTGCAGCAAGGCACATTCGAAAGTTAAGTGATTATGATATCACTGTTATATCAGCCGAGACTGATCACTTCTTTTCGCGTACTGCTCTCATGTACATCTACATGGGGCACATGAAGTATGAAAACACTAAACCCTATGAGGACTGGTTCTGGGCAAAGAATAGGATTAACCTCGTTCGAAAATATGTGAAGCAAGTTGATGTTGACAATAAGCAACTTCTATTCGATGAAGGTGGAACAATTTCATATGACATTTTGATTCTGGCTACTGGTTCAAAGTCAAATAAATTCGGATGGCCGGGACAGGATTTAAAAGGGGTTCAGGGTTTATACAGTTATCAGGATCTGGAGGCAATGGAAAGAGATTCAAAGGGTATTTCGAGAGCAGTGATAGTTGGCGGTGGACTCATTGGGGTTGAAATGTCGGAGATGCTTCTTACCAGAAAAATACCAGTCACTTTCCTGGTAAGAGAAGAGAATTTTTGGGACATGGTTTTCCCCCTTGAGGAAGCTAAAATGATCAATCGGCATATTGGAGAGCATCATGTGGATTTGCGTTTGACTACAGAATTGAAGGAGATATTAGCTGACGAAAATGGAAGGGTTAGAACAGTGGCTACGAATAAGGGTGATGAAATAGAATGTCAACTAGTGGGATTGACTGTTGGGGTAAGCCCGAATATTGACTTTTTGAAGGAGTCTAAGCTTGATATTGAAAGGGGCATAATGGTAGATGAGTTTCTTGAAACTAATATTCCTGACGTTTTTGCAATTGGTGATTGTGTTCAATTTAGAACACCATTGCCCAACAGACGACCCATCGAACAAGTCTGGTATACTGGAAGAATGATGGGTGAAACTGTTGCTCAAACCATCTGCAAAGAAAAGACTGCTTACCAGCCAGGCAACTGGTTTAACTCAGCAAAGTTTTTTGATATTGAATACCAGACCTATGGGCATGTTTGGCCACAATTGAAAAAAGGGGAAGAAACATTTTACTGGGAACATTCAAATGGAAAAATCTGTTTACGGGTTGTTTTTGATGAAAAGGAAAAGTTTGTCAAAGGGTTTAATGTAATGGGGATGCGTCTAAGGCATGAAGTATGTGACCAATGGCTATCTGAAAAACACAAGGTTGACTATGTAATAGGGCATCTTGAAGAGGCCAACTTTGATCCGGAATTCTTTAGTAGATATGAGAGTGATATTCAAGCAGCCTTTAACGATAAATTTCCTGAAATGCCTGTTGGTGTCCGTAAGAAAGGTTTATTAGAAAAGATATTAGGATGAAAGCAATACAACAAGCAGGACTCGGACTATTTCTCACTGGCTTTGCCATTTTTCTGGTGAGTTTTTTTATTGCGGATTACCAACTGACAGAGGAGATACTTCGGTCCAGAATAGAGGATGTTAAAAAAGCAGAACTTTTTCTTAGTTATGGAGGTGACTTAGTCGAGACCTCAACCAGTTCAAGTTTTGCTTTTGTAAAAGAACTTGATACTGTATTTGAGTCTGCTAATCAGGCACAACTGGAGACATACGGGATTAGTGAGACTGAAATTGAAGCACTACTGAACAAGACACCTACAGATCCTGTAAAATTTTCAATTACTGCTCTAGATGAAGTCTTTTCAAGCCCTGATGAATACTCCGTATACAAAATCAAATCTTTCAAAGATTATGGTAGTTGGTTGGACGGAAGAGAGTTCTCGTCAAAGGAAGATTTGAAAAATCAATTGTCTTCGACAGTTGAGAACATAAAGAAATTTGGCATTGTCAACCAATTCGGATTCGACCGTTACAGGATCAAAGATTTAAAATACAGTTTAACCAAATCTTCGTCGACGGGGCCTGTAACTGAGAATCCGGTATTGTTCATTTTACTCACTTATATTTTGTGCATTGTTGGTGCAGCGATGTACATTTTGCCAAAAAAGCAATTGGACGGGCCTCCCGGAATAAAGAATAACAACATCTTTTTTCGCGTAATGCACAGTCGGGGGTGGTTAGGAATTTCAACGGGCACTTTTCTTATTACCTTTTATGTGTTCCTGTATTTCTACCCGGAGTACATGACTCCGTGGATTACCACTGTTGATCCCATAAGTCAATTCCTGAAAGGAAGTGAGGCGGGGAGATTCTTTCTCTATGGTTTTATTTATACCCTGTGCATCCTGGTAATGGGGGTAAGGATGATGATTAAGTATCGCCACAGTAAATATCAAATGGTGCGGACCGCATCAGTAATGTTCTTTCAAACATCGTTTGCATTTGTCTTACCGGAGATATTGTTAAGACTGAACAAACCTTACTTTGACTTTAAGAACATCTGGCCCCTGGATTATGATTTTTTCTTCGATAATGAATTAAATGGCTTAATTGAAAGTGGAGGATTAGGCATCTTTATGATAGGGTGGGGCATTGGACTAACGATATTGGGAGTTCCATTATTTGTCCATTTTTTTGGAAAGAGATGGTATTGTAGTTGGGTTTGTGGGTGTGGTGGCTTAGCAGAGACACTGGGTGATCCTTATCGTCAATTGTCAGACAGGTCGCTGAAAGCCTGGAAAGTTGAAAGGTGGATGATCCATGGTGTTTTGGTATTTGCTGTTTTTATGACCGCCGCGGTGCTTTACACTTATTGGACAGGAGATAGTAATTTTTTAGGGATTGTTGATTCCTACAAAATCAGGGAAGTGTACGGTGCCTGGATTGGTGCTGGTTTTGCTGGTGTAGTTGGAACCGGATTTTATCCCCTGATGGGTAATCGGGTTTGGTGTCGATTTGGTTGCCCACTGGCTGCATACCTGGGCCTAATTCAAAAATTTAAGTCGAGATTCAGAATTACTACGAATGGAGGTCAGTGTATTTCCTGCGGCAATTGTTCTACTTATTGTGAAATGGGGATTGATGTAAGATGGTATGCTCAACGAGGTCAGAATATCATTCGGTCGTCTTGCGTTGGATGCGGAGTTTGTTCTTCAGTCTGTCCAAGGGGTGTCCTGAATTTGGAAGTGAAGAGTGAAGCAGGCCGCTACAATAAGCCAGTGTTGATTGGAAATGACAGTATCAAGGTTGAGGCGTAATCTCATTTAAGGAGAAGGCCTAACGTTGCTTCCTGGTCCTTCAATGACTGGTATGCATCTTTAAGCTCTATGATTGTGAACCAAATTTCGTCTCCAGGTTTAGCTTGTGCTAATTGATCTAAATGGGCAGTTATGACATTGCCAATTCTTGGATAACCTCCTGTTGTTTGTGCATCGGTCATTAAAATGACAGGTTGGCCAGAATTAGTAATTTGAATTGTCCCTGTCACTATACCAGATGATATGACCTCTTGCTTAGGATCAAACCCTGATATGGTGGTGCCTAACCGAAAGCCCATTCTGTTGGAATCCGCGGTTATGGTATGACCTCTCTTGAGGAAATCGTCTATAGAACTTCTTGAGAAGTCATCGAACTCAGGCCCGGGGAGTATACTGATTTGAATTTGTTTTGCAAATTTGGGTCGAAGCTCTTTGGGGTATACCTTGTTTGTGATTGATTTTGAGGAATTTATCAATATCACACTTCCTTTTACAGGACAACTGTCGGGGGTGAGATTTTGCTCTGAAAGTAGAAAAGCACTACTACTATTTAGCCATTTCTTTACCTTCCATACCCCTCCGATAGCCAGATAAGCCCTACTGCCTTCTTTTATCGCTCCGAACGTGAGTTCAAATCCCCTTTTGACTGAAACAGTTTCGTACATGTTTAATGGTACGCCATCAATCATGGGTGAAATATTGGCTCCGGTAATAGCAATTTGGCAATCACCTTCTACCTCAATTTGAGGCCCTAAAAGAGCTATTTCGAGCACAGGTGTTTGCGGACTGTTACCTACCAGCCAGTTAGCAATTCGGGCAGACGATTTATCCATAACACCACCAATAGGTACACCAAATGCTTGTTGCCCGCTTCTACCTTTGTCTTGAACTAAAGTTTGCAAGCCTGGTTTCTTAAAATGAAGTGTAATCGTATTACTCATAAATCTCTTCAAAATTCAATTTCCCAGACCTGACATTCTTCTCTATCCTATCATAAATTTCTTTTGTGACTGCTTTGAATTTTACACTATCTCCTGCTCGAAATAAAAAAGGATCAGTTTTAGTGCCATCGAAAATATTGAGGGGAGTTCTTCCGATAATTTGCCAGCCTCCGGGAGCTTCAGATGGATAGATTCCCGTTTGAAGCCCTGCCAAACCAACTGACCGAGAGGGGACTCTCAACCGTGGTTTTGTTTTCCTTGAACAAGAAATGGATTCGGGTAAACTTCCCATATATACAAAGCCTGGCAGAAACCCCAGCATATAAACCTGGAAAATAGCCGATGTATGTATTTCAATGACTTTCTTTGATGTTAGTCCTGTTTGTTTTTCGACCTCATTCCAATCAAGGCTGAACTCAGCATCGTAACAGACCGGGATATTGAGATACCGTATTTTTAAGGCTTTTGTCTGTGATGATCTTACTGCCAATGCCTCTATCTGATCACAAATTTCGTTATAAGATATTTCAAGTGGATTGTAGGTTGCAGTTATAGAACAGTAGGCGGGGATACAATTGACCAACCCTTTAATTGCCCCCTTTCCTAAAACATTCTTGAGAGTAATTACTTTGGCGTTGACTTGAGGATCAATTTTTTGCTCAAAATTTATAAGAACCGCACTATCTCCATAGGAATGAAATTTCATCGTTTTGAAAAGCTCTTTTTAACAATATTTCTTTCCTTGAATTTTGCATCTATGGCCTCTAAGATTGAAATGACGCGGGGATTATCCCCATGAATGCAAATGCTTTCTGCGTGAATATCAACTGGTGAACCCTCGAAACTATTCACTTTTCCATCGGTCACAATTGAAACAACCTGGCCAGCTGCGGCCTTTGCTGATTGTAGTACTGCTCCTTCCTTATTTCTTGATCTCAATCGGCCATTGGTCTCATACCTTCTATCCGCAAATGCTTCAGTAACAAATGACAAATTCTGATCAGAGGCGGCTTTTTCCATCAAACTGTCAGCCATGCCCATGATGGTAAGGCTGGAATCTATCTCATAAACAGCTCTGGCAATGGCCATAGCGTCGCTTTGGCTATCGGCGGCTGTGTTATACAGTGCCCCATGGGGTTTCACATAATTCAAATGCCCTCCAAGTGACTCAGTGAGTGATTTTATGGCTGCTATTTGATATTTGACAATTGCTCTCAATTCATCTGGAACTATATGCATTCTTCTTCTTCCAAAACCTGACAAGTCTGGATATCCCGGATGCGCACCAATTTGGACACCATGTTTGAGTGCATTTTGAATGGTAGCTTCAATATGCAAGGGGTCACCCCCATGAAAGCCGCAGGCAACATTGCATGAAGTTATGAAAGGGAAAACAGCAGCATCATTTCCTGTTTTATAATTCCCGTAACTTTCGCCCATGTCACAATTGATATCGATTTCTGGCATATTAAAGGAATTTATATGATTTGTAAAGCAGGTAAGATACCTCTGATCCCAAGAATCAAGGTTAGTAAAATAACCACAGCACCAAGGGCATTGACTGACCTGGTATTTGAGTATTCACCCATGATATTTTTATCGTTTACAATCCATAATAAAAATAATGCAATTATTGGCAAAATCATGCCATTGGCAACCTGAGCAAACAAAATTACACTGGTAGGATTGAATCCTAATGTAGAAAAAATGAGGCCGTTGAATAAAACGAAAAACCATACCCATCTGAATTTTTTCCCCTCAAGGTCGTGTTTCCAGCCAAGTATTTCAGAGGTTGCAAAAGCAGCCGCAAGTGGAGCTGTCACAGAGGAAGACAAGCCTGCTGCTAGAAATCCAAATGCTATGAAAAACACAGACCACTCCCCAAGTATAGGGTATAGTTGTTCCGCGAGATCAGAGCCTTTACTTACAACTTTATTTTGTCCAGCAAAAGCGACAGATGATGAAATCAGGATAGCCATTGTGATCAAGCCACCTATCATTACCGATATAGCTGTGTCCCATCTTGAATCTGATATATGTTCTGGTCCTGACCATCTTTCTTTAACAGCTGAAGCATGTAAAAAGAGATTGTAGGGTACTACAGTTGTTCCAATCAAACCAATAACCATGATGAGGGAACCTTTGGGTAAGGTTGGGATAAACATGCCCTTCAGTATTAAGCTTATATCAGGTTTAAGCATGACTGCTGAAAACAGGAAAACAGAACCCATCACACTCACCATTACCACAAGGCTGCGCTCAATAAGTTTATATTTCCCACTATACAATAACAGGAAGGCCGCAATACCAATTACAAAAATCAATGGATTAAAAGGCAGATCAGAGAGATTCTCTGTGAAAACATCGAATCCTAATACTGCTCCAGTAATATTACCTGCTTCGTAGACTGCATTTCCAATTACAATAGCCCCAATTACGAGAAATGTTGAAAAATACTTTAGAATCGGATGGTTAACTTTTTTCCGGATTGCTTCTCCAACTCCCATGCCGCCAACGACTCCTAATCGGGACGACATCTCTTGAAGTAGAAATGTGGCAAGTATAGAAAATAAAATAGCCCACAACAGTGTGAACCCATAACTTGAACCAGCAATTGTGGCAGTCGTTGCAGTGCCGGGGCCTATAAATGCTGCGGCAACCATGGCCCCGGGTCCGATATTTTTTAGCTTCTTTAGGATGATGAAATTCTTTGCCACTAATATTTGGCCTTAATTTAGTATTTAATCCCATCATGTATAATTCCATTTTGAAAATGGGTATCTTTCAAATCATTATGTTAAGGAATTACAGTCTATTTCTTGTTTTGGTTTTAATTGCTTGCGAGTCAAAAAAAACAGAAACGTCTGTAGGAGGTGTTTCAGTAATGGAAAAGCAAGAGCCAACTTTAAATACCGCGGTGACCTCCGAGGAGTATGAAAAGCTGGAGGCTGACCTGTTTGGAGAGTTTCACAATAGCCGGGTTAGCACTTTTATCAGTGAGAATCTTAATGTTGCGATTTATGGGGTATTGCCAAAAAAGGTTGTACTCTACTATATAGACGAGGAACTTTTGCAAAAGAAGTATAAACTGCCACCGGATATAACTCATGATTTGATTTCAGTGAATGAAAAGTTGAAAATCAGGGGATTGAATTCGCGAAATGATTATTTCATTAAGAGACTCAAACCGAGAATATTATACGGTAGTGAGATCGTCTCCTTGACCAATCATTACCAGCTCCGCCGGGAAAACGAGGGAGATAAAATCATTTATCAGGTTCGTAGAAATACCATTAAAACGTCCTATACTTATATCGAGCAAGCAAAGGGGTGTAAGCAGATTTTAAAAAGAGTACAGTCCGCAGTGTCTGTTTGACAGGATGAAATATACCCTTGAAATTTGCTCCAACTCCGTACAATCTGCCTTAAATGCACAGCTAGCCGGTGCGGATAGAGTGGAACTGTGTGATAATTTATGGGAGTCTGGTACCACTCCCGGTCCTGGTAGTTTGAAAGTGGCTCGAAAAAAATTGTCAATTGGATTATTTGTGCTGATACGACCACGAGGAGGGGATTTCTATTATTCAGACCTCGGGATTGAGATTATGAAAGAGGATATAAAGTCAGTCAAAGCTCTAGGAGGAGACGGAATTGTTTGTGGTGCACTAAACCCTGATCTCTCTGTCAACAAGGAACTTACGGCGCAATTGGTTGAATTGTCACACCCTTTACCCTTTACTTTTCACCGAGCTTTTGATGTGACAAAAGATATGTTCCAAAGTTTGGAGGACTTGATTGATTGTGGGGTGAAACGTGTGCTTACATCCGGCGGCCAGTCTTCGGCTATTGACGGGCATGAAATGCTAACCAGTCTTCATCAACATGCACAAGGCCGAATTGGTATAATGCCTGGTGGAGGCATAAATGAAACACACATAGACCAACTAAAAAGCACCGGTTGTTACGAATTTCATCTGACTGGTAGTGAGAGATGTAAGAGCCCGGTATTTGAAAATGCAACACTGAAGCTGAACGGCTCAGCAGATATACCGGAAAATGATTACATGGTCTCTTCAGTGGAGAAAATCAAAAAGATGATTAACAAAATAGAAAGGTTGTAGTTAATTATTAACCAGGTTTGTCTTGAGCTTGTCCCAATCAAGATCAAACGGTTTTTCTTCAAACTCATCAGGGAGCTCATAATCCGATGCCGCTTTTATTCTGGAATTGCTATGAGGGTGGGTCATTATCATCTCCAAATTCTCTGTAATATCTCCTTGTTTTTGGCTGATCTTCAAGAAAAATTGAGCCAGCCTTCTCGGGTTGATCCCCGACTTTTCAGAAAGTGCTAAGGCGAAATCGTCAGCTTCCCTTTCTTTCCTTCGGTCAAAGGAGGTACTCACTAAAAGTTTGGATACCTCTGATAACAATAAGGGATCACCTCCGGTAATAATAGATAATAAAACCTCCAGGCCTAACTTTTGAGTCAGTTTGTCCACCACATGACGATGCTCGACATGACCAATTTCATGAGCTAAAACTACAGATAACTCTTCCGGAGATTTAACAAAATCAAAAAGACCGGAGAATACAAAAATGTTGCCGCCAAGGGTTGCAAAAGCATTGACTTCACTTGAATTTAATACCCATATCTTATAGTCGTAATCTGAACTGTCCAAACTCTCCAAAAGTCTTTCTGTTATGACCTGCATAGCAGTATCGACATAAGAATTGCTTACTTCATCATACCTGTCGAAAATATTGTCAATTAAATAATCGGATAATTTCTCCTCTTTTTCCACCGATAGTGAGGTGATTTCTGTATCCCAGTCAAAAGAAAAATATACAAAAACACCCCAAATGATGCCGAATGCTACAATCAGTATTAGAAGCTCTTTCCAAATCTTCGTGATCATGAACTAAGCTGTGGGTGGAATGTTGACAGGGTTTTCAGAGGAACTTTCTGCTCTTCTTAGATAAACCTGATGATAGGAGAGTTTCCCAAAAAAGAAGAAATAATACATCTGACCTTTTCTGGCTTTAATGGCACCCATAATGCTGAAGATGAAATAGAATAGATTGGCGATCACAACCATGATAATGTACCCCTTGAAGGCGTCAGTTACTTCAAGGTTTTCAAATAAGAAGATTTGCGCTGCCCAAAATACTCCTGCGGCATTGAGCATGCTGGTAGGGAATTGGCTGGTCAACGACTGCAAAGAATGAAACCGAACGAAGTGACTGTTCGATTTATTGATATAATAATAGATAATGGCTGCAATCAGGTTAATGATTGGTAGCGGAAGAACGGCACCAATAGAGGCAAACATCATTAGGTATGCCCCCATGGCGTCTTCTTTTTCCCGTTTTGTTAGTTCTTCGGGTTGCTTCAGGTCATGGTATTCCATTATTCTTGACCAGAAAAAGGCGGATAGTCATCAGACATATATTGAAGGTATAAATTCACCCGCAAACCCCATCTTAGCGTACCAACATTAAATTCATGCCAGGACTGGGGATAATTTCCGGTGAAAAGGACAACCCAAAAGGCTAAAAACGACAAGATAGAACCCCATAGCATTCTAAACATCAGTAAGAATCCATGAGGGATACCCACGTATAATACTCCAAAGAGTGCCTTCACAATGACCATGCCCCGGCTTAAAGTTTCAGGATAAGGAACTTCGAGTACAAAACTTTCATCATCTACATTAAGTCCAAAAGCCGGATAACCATCAGCTAGATTATAAATTCTGAGGTTTACGCGGGTACTCCATTTCATCACCTTTACCTGGAACTCAAAAAAACTTTCGGGATAGCTTCCTGTGAACAGTATTGACCAAAATGCTATAAAAGTGACTACTGCGCTAGCCAATGTTATGAACATTAGCAAAAAGAAATGTGGAAATATGATGTAAAAGAATCCGAAAAATGAACGCAGGAGGAGTTCCAATCTTGAAAAACTCTCAGGGTAAACGACTGTGAATTTCATAAAGGTATGGTTTAGTTAGTGATTAAGGCTGTTAAAATAGGAAAATTATTTGACATCAGGAGGTCAGAAATTTTTAAGTGTTGGCAAGAAAGATGGGTAATGGATTATTATTCATGGAGTAAAATACTTTATTCTCAGGTATCTCTCAATAATGAATATATGTTATTAGTAATGCGAATATTGGTAATACGAAGACGTTCTCAGAATATTGGTACACATTATTAATCGGCTTCAGGTTATGAGCTTACGCCTGCATAGTTTATTCCCGTCAATTTATGAATATCATAATTCATTGTACTTAGATCATTTTTATTGAACCTGGAAATGTGAGCATGTCCGCAGGACCTGGCTATCACTCTGATTAACTGATTTGTAGCCTCAAAGAAATTGGCCAATTGAGTGGCTGATTGCTCCACTATTAATCTGGCCCTCAGATTCTCTTTTTGAGTGGCAATTCCCACCGGGCAATTGTTGGTATGACAAGCCCTCATGCCCAAACAACCAATGGCCTGAATGGCAGAGTTAGACACCGCAATGGCATCTGCTCCCATCATCATTGCTTTAGCAAAATCTTCCGCCACTCTTAATCCACCCGTGATCACTAATGTCACTCCAGTTGCTTTTCGTTTATCTAAATGCTGGCGTGCCCTGGCAAGTGCAGGTATAGTTGGTACATTGATATTGTTTCTTAAAACTGTCGGTGCCGAACCAGTTCCACCCCCGAGTCCATCAAGAATTATGTAGTCAACACCAATTTCCAGGGCAAAATCGATGTCGTTTTCAATGTGGCTGGCAGCTATTTTATATCCGACTGGAATGCCACCAGTTTTTTCATGTACTTCGCCTGCAACTTGTTTAAAATCGCTGGCTGTAAACAAATCTGGGAATGCAGCTGGTGAAATGGCTGTTTGACCAACTTTCAATCCGCGAACACTGGCTATTTCTTCTGTTACTTTATGACCAGGTAAATGTCCCCCGGTCCCGGTTTTGGCTCCCTGGCCTCCCTTGAAATGAAAAGCTTGTGCTTTTTGGACCTTATCCCAACTAAAACCAAACTTGCCGGAAGCGAGCTCATAGAAATAGCGACTGTTATTCTGCTGCTCCTCAGGTAGCATTCCTCCCTCACCACTGCAAATGCCAGTCCCTGCTTTTTCTGCTCCCTTAGAAAGTGCGATTTTCGCTTCTCGAGATAAGGCACCGAAGCTCATGTCGGAAACGAAGAGTGGAATGTCTAGCTGGAGTGGTTTCTTAGCATTCGGTCCTATCACTACTTTGGTATCTACTGTTTCCTCGTCCAACAGCGGCCGACTTGCCAGTTGAGCTGGTAAGAATTGAATATCTTCCCATTTTGGCAGGGTGTTACGGTCGACACCCATTGCAACTGAAGGGCCATGTTGACCCAACTTCTTCAACCCGTTTCTAGCCAGTTCAGATATAAACCCCGTATAAGGTTCAGTATCTTCAGGATGTGTGTCCGCATATTGACCCAGGTATTGGTCACGATTAAATGGCTGTGGATGTACTACTATAAAATCGTCTATCTCAGCTTCATCTATGATTACATCATCGCCCTCTACTCTTGATAAAAACTTGTGCAGTACTTCAGAATTATTGTATGCGGAGACACCTGTGTCAAGGCGATAATCCCAACCGTGAACACCACAAATAAGATTGTCACCTTCAACATGGCCGTCAGCCATTAGAGCTCCCCTGTGAAGACAACGTCCATAAAGGACAGAGACTTGACCTTCAAATTTGATAATCACCAAGTCCAATCCATTTACTTGTTTGTGAGTTGGCTGCTTCTCTTCCAATTCTGTAACAGTTAATAATTTCAAAGCTTTTTGCATGTTATCAATATTTAGTTTGGTCCAACTTATAAATTTATTCTCAAGATGCTATTTTAACTCCGTTATTAACAAGTGTTTGTCTAATACATTACCAATTAATACGATATTTTGATACACTGCCGCGACTATAATGCTCCCCTAAAACAGGGCAGGTAGTTAAGATGTGATATTACTTAACTTTAATTACCTGAAACATGAAAACAAGTCGAAGAAAATTCAGCTCCTTAACTTTATCCTCTATCTGTCTTAATAATGGGGAGCATTATATATAGAGTTCAGAATACCTTGACGTTAATGGATTAAATTGGACTTCTTATGGAATCAATAAATTTCCCAATATCTAGTTTGAAGTTGTTCGAATGGGCAAGCAGTTTAATGAATGCGCTTCCTATAATTGCTCCGCTGGCATATTCACAAGCTTTGCAAAATGTTTCGTTGTTACTAATTCCAAATCCAATTAGCCGTGGATTGCTAAGTTCCATTTGGTTAACCCTTTCAAAGTATTGAATCTGGCCAGCATCAATATAGCCTTTGGACCCCGTGATGCTTGCGGAGGAGACCATATAGATGAAGCCATTAGTATTTTGGTCAATTTCAACGAGGTGCTCTTGGGCCGTTTGAGGAGTTATCAAGAATATATTACTCAGGTTACAGTGATCAAAAATCTCTTTAAAATGTGTGCAATACTCATGCATGGGAAGATCCGGAATAATTAGGCCATCTATGCCTGTTTCTACGCATTTCCGGCTGAAATCTTCTACGCTATATTGCATAATGGGATTGAGATAACCCATCAGGATTAAGGGTAAATCAATTTCAGATCGAATGCCCTCCAATTGTTTAAAGAGATGTTTGATCGTCATCCCGTTGTTTAGAGCAGTTTGGTTGCTTCCCTGAATAGTAGGTCCATCTGCCACAGAATCTGAATAAGGCATGCCAATCTCCACCAGATCAACACCAGATTGCTGGAGGGCTTCTAAAACAGGAACAGTATCATCCAGTGATGGAAATCCAGCAGTAAAGTAGATGGATAAGATGTCTTCTTTTTTCCTTAGAAATAGTTCTTTAATTCTATTCACTTACTTACAATTGAGGTACAAATGTAGTTCGAGAATGCAGGAATCATTGAGTCCTTGCTATAAATCCCGACTTCGTAAAAATTCACATAAATATTACACTGAATTCAGTTAGGAGAACTAGTTTTAAGCGCAATCGAGCATTTTAAAAATTTAAAAGACGAGCAATATAAAAACCCCATTGTGTTGAAATTCATATGGATTTATGTGCTTTTAGTGAGCATCAACCTTTCATGCGGAAATGATAATGATCAAAATGCTCCACCAGAATCTATTGCCTGCCGAATCCCACCTGGGGCATCACAATGGGTTTGCTTACGGCTTTGACGCTAAAACTGGCGATACGATTTTAGCGGCCCGGCCTGGCAGGATAATATTTATTGACGAGCAGTGGGAAGATGGTAATCGGACACCCTGTGAGGAGAATTTTGTGTTCATAGAACATACCGGCGGACCAGTCGCAAGCTACGTGCACTTGACAAAAGACGGGGCTCTCCCCAGAGTCGATAGATTTGTCAAGCAAAGTGAACCTGTTATAGGTTGAAGGGGAGATACCGGTAATTCAGGTGGCCCATTGGACGAGCATCGTGGGTTAGTGCATAATGGCAAGTATCTGGCACTACCATTTTGAAAAGAAAGTAAGTAGAAGGGGGTAAAATTTTCTACCCCCCTGCTTTGGCTAACTATCTACCAGATGCTGATTCCAATATTATGACATTTGGGTCATTATTTTGCTCACATCAATACCAGGACCCTTCTGCGATGCTGCTTTGTAGCTCCTGATCCGCTCTGAAAAAGTGACAAAGTTGATGGTAAAGAATTTCATCTTTCCCTGGTCCGTCCACACCTTTTAAAGCACCAACAAAATTGTTGATGGTAGCTGCTTGTTCATCATCATTCATGACCTCAAATGGATATGGCACAAGCGAACACTTGCACCAGGATGGGAGGTGCAATTCAGATATTCCGTTAAAAGCTTTCAACTATGACATTACTATACTAACCCGTTGTGCCAATTAATCAGGAGTAAGAAAAAGTGTACAAAATACTGATTATCAATAAATTAAGGTATGTACAATTTAATTCATTGAACAAGTTCATGCACAACATCAAAAGTAATTCCGGCAAGATTCTTCAAACAGTCAAATCACTATTACGCTAAAACTTTTCAGGATTTAAAACCGGGATATTGACTGAAATTACAACCTTGACTGGCGTTCAGTGGATCAACAAATCTGATTGCAACAGATCAGTCAATAACTTGAAAGTTGCTATTGTCCAACTGGCACAACGGGTTATTATCAACTCAGCTTGTTTTTACCTGTTTGATGAGCTGCCGGTCTCTATCCAGCCTGGTCAAGTTTTATTGGCAATAAATTTTTATTGGCAATAAATTATTAAGTTAACGACCAATTCTAAATCATATCCAGTTTTAAAGCATATCGAGATGAATTATTCTTCCGGAACCCGAAATATCCGCAACACAATACACAGAGCTGCCCATTGAGCTGTCCGCAAATACGATAGGTACGGGAGAAGCAGTTACCATGACCGGTGCCCCCATGTTACAGCACCGGAACTTTGTCAAACTCTACTAATACCGTTATTCATAATTAAATATGATAACAGTTCTTTTTTTCGATCAAAAACCTTTTTAATCACCTACTATTTGTGAATATGAAAACCAGTGAAATTCAAAAACAGCTAAAGAAATTGAATATAGATGACAATACAAAAACAGCTATAACAACTTTAATAGATATAAAAACTGAAAACGATATGAGAGAAGTAATTAAAGAAATTGGTGCTTTAAAAAATACTTTTGAAAGTAAATTCAATGTATTTGAAAGTAAACTTAATGTTTTAGAAAATAGGAGACTGTAAACTGAACTCTGTCTAAGATAAAAATTAAGAACATTATAACTTAGACAAAATGACACAAGAAGAAGTAGACCAGTTACAGAGCAAGGCCCTGGAGCAATTCAAATCAGACAAATCATTATTCGGTAAGGATGGAGCATTTGCTCCGATGCTAAAGCAGTTTTTGGAATCAGCACCTGAGGCAGAAATGGATGTTCACCCTGATGAAGCCGAACGTTTGGAAGGCAACAAACGCAATGGCAAAGGCAGGAAGACTATCAAAAGCAATACCGGCCCTGTAGAGATAGAGACGCCACAAGACAGGCAGAGCACTTTCGCGCCCCCGGATCATCAGGAAATGGGAGACTGTTCCTGCAGACAGTTTGCAGGACAAGATCATTGGCTTGTATGGTCTTGGAATGAGCCTTCGTGACATCAGCGAACATATCAAAGAGGTGTACGATACGGAGACCTCCCATACGTGTTGAGTCAAATCACCGACCGATCATCCCGGAAGTGAAAGCCTGGCAGGACCGGCCATTGGAGCCTGTCAATTGCATTGTGTGGTTAGATGCGATGCACTACAAGGTTCGATCAGAAAGTAAGGTTGAGCATAAGGCCTTATACAATATTCCGGGTATCAATTCATCTGGTATGAAAGAGGTATTGGGCATGTACCTGTTGGAAAGCGAAGGAGCCAACTTCTGGTTACAAGTCCTCAGTGACCTGCACAACCGCGGCTTGAGAGATATTCTGATTGCTTGTACAGACATCTCAAGGGCTTTTCAGAGGTCATTCAGAGTGTCCAAAAGCTGAAGTACAGAGCTGTATCATTCATCATATCCGCAATTCGCTCAAGTATGTAGCCGGCCAAGACCAAAAGGCATTCATGGTAGATCTCAAGTTGGTATATCGTGCAGATACTAAAGAGATGGCAGAAGTGGAACTAGAAAACCTGGCTGAAAAATGGGGAAATAAGTATCCGATCGTGATCCAGTCCTGGCAAACAACCGGGAGAAACTGACCACCTGCTTTCAGTACACAGCTCCAATGCGCAAGCTGATTTATGCCACCAATGCGGTAGAAGGCTACCACCGTCAGATAAGAAAAGTGACCAAAACTAAGGGAGCGTTTACTTCGGATATGGCCTTACAGAAACTTGTCTATTTGGCTACAAGAAACATCGAGAAAAGAAGTAGAGTTCACCTCTACAAAACTGGAGTCTGACCGTCCAACAACTCGCTATTAAATTTGGAGATCGGTTACCTTTGGATTTAGAACACATCAAGCCCCTCCAAAGGGATGACTCAACAGACAGAGTTTAATTTACACTGCTATATGCAATAACCGGCTGGCATGAAGAATCAGTTGAGAAATCAAGTCCTTTAGTCACGGGGATTAGAAAATTAGAAGGATTGAGATTATTATCTTGTTCATTTCATTCCGAATTTGATTTTACACTTTCATTTGAGGATGGATTTAATCTGTCAGTTTTTTCGGATAATACGACAAACAGCATAGTTGATGAGAATTGGGCTATTTGTGATATCTCAAATGACAAATGTTATACGTTGGACAATGAGTTTAATTTAAAAATAGTGTAGCCTTACCAGTTATCGGACCACTCTAAATTCAACTTTTTAGTTGAATTCAACTTTTTAGTTGATTTTTTAGCTATCAGGGAGCTGTTAATTGTGGTAAAGTCCTGAACAGGCTTGCGGGGAGGCACTTTTCCACTGTTCACAGCTTGTACATAATAGTCCATCGGTGATATTCCACCAGGTGAACTATGGGGATGATGACCGTTATAATCTTGTCTCCATCTCTCAGCTATTATTCTCACCTGCTCCAGATCCTCGAACCAACAGGCGTCCGGAACGTCTTCTCTGAAGAGTCGATTGAACCTTTCAATGCAGGCATTCTCTGCAGGCTTGCCAGGTTGTATAAACTTTAACCTGATGTTTTTCTGCTTACACCAATCACCCAGTCGATCAGAGATGAACTCTGGCCCATTATCTACTCTTATGTGCTTTGGCAATCCATGCTCTTCTTCGATGACTTCAAGGATTCTTACGAGCCGATTCGCAGGAAAACCAAGTGCCACTTCAATAGCAGGAGCTTCTCGATTACAATCATCTGTTAGATTGAACACGCTGATCTTTCGTCCATCTGTAAGTGCATCGCTCATAAAGTCCATACTCCATGTATGATTTGGACTCTCAGGAACAAGTAAAGGCTCCCTGATACGACAGGCAGTCGTTTTTTGTGCTTTCTTCTCATCTGCAATTTCATCAGTCCATATACACGTAGTACTTTATTTCTACTCCACTCATGGTCCTGTTGCCGCATTCTGCCATAGTAGGTGTCGAATCCTCTGGTGGGCAGTTGTTCTGCCAACCCGGTTGGTTTCGCTATGACCGGCCGATCATCTCGTGTACTTTGGTAGTACCACATGGATCGGCAGAAACTCATTACTAAACAAACTCTTCGGATGCTTTGATGACAGGTTGTTGGTAAATGCTCACACATCTGCTTCTTGACAGCAGGGCCTACCACTTTTTTGACAGTACGTCTTTTAACATGATGTTATCCAGACTCAGATCAGCATACATTTGCTTTAGCCGTCTGTTCTCGTCCCTGAGTTCCTTCAACTCTTTCAATTGACTCGCATCCATCCCTGCATATTTCTTCCGTCAGTTGTAAAATGTGCCTTTGTGGATACCCGGTTCTCGACAGATGTCCTCGGATCTGCGTCCTTGCTCGTTCGCTTTAAGTGCCTTGATTATCTGGCTCTCGGTAAATTTTGATTTCTTCATTTTGACAGTTTAAGGTTACTAATTTGTTCATTGTTAAACTGTCCGATTTTTTGGTAAGGCTACAGTATTTAGATTTAACTACAATAAGACCAATTCTATTGGCATTAAATCCTTGTGTTCATTCCCTGGAATATCTGGTCTGTTGAAGAAGGTGTCTGCAAGTATTTTATTGGGACTGCCGGCGAATGGATCGAGGGAGGTATAGGTACAAATTTGAACTAGATTCAGGAGCAACCTCACATCATTCATCTTGCAGATTTTTTTAATTCTCCATCTGTTTGTAATTATCTATTAATACATACCTTTGCGACACATTTTTTGAGGTATCAGGAATATTCTGTGGGTTTCTAAAAATTTATATTGAAGGAGTGGTAGTTCAGATGGTTAGAATGCCTGCCTGTCACGCAGGAGGTCGCGGGTTCGAGTCCCGTCCATTCCGCACTCATAATCAGGCACTTACGAGATAAAAATGGTTCTACAGAGTTTCTTGTGGGTAAAGGGATAAATTGCCATGAAAAAACAGGATAGCACTTTTGAACTTTTCAAAGGTTCGACAGCTTCTTGCCGAGAGCTTGATTTCTTGGAGTTTACCATTGAGACGCTCAGCCATTGCGTTACTTTTAGCAAATATCATTGCGTTAATAATTCCTTGCATATGAGCCTTAAACATATTAGCGACTTTAATGATTTGACCAATACCACATCTTTGAGCGTTTCTTAGCCAAATGTGGTGCTTCCGGCTTTTCTGCGCCTGTATTTTGTCTTAGCACCTTTCTTTCGCGGGTGCCTGGAGGGGACATTGGAGTTGGCTCCGTACCTAAACCCGTACCAGCTGCTGGCGGGGTCTGTTCTTTTTACATCCTTCCACGGCTTGCCGTCAAAGCTCTGCTCATCGAAATTTTCGGTGAAGTGGTTCACGGCTTCTACCCCGATGATGCGACCCGCTTTTTTTTGAATGACTTTCTCTATTTTTTTGAGGTCTTTGACAAGAGCTTTCATGGTTGACGTTTTTCAAGTTCTTTCACTCTTTTCTCCAGGAGTTTAATGTATTTTTCCTGATTACCGCTGTCGCCCCATTCAAAAAGGTGAGAGGCTTTTACTTTAATAGAAAAAAGCTGTAACAACAAAGTCAAAGCCATAAAGAAAAGGTCTCCTATAACAAAAAGGGCGATGGCCTGAGCAATATTGATCGTTGCTAAAAAGTCCATATTATCTGATTTAAAGTATCTTTTTTCGTATCTTTGGTATGAGGCTTTGATCAGGACGCCGGAATTCTATCCGGTCTCACCTGATTGAGGCCTTATTTTATTTGTTCGGTTATATCATATAGCACCAGATTACCTCCCATTTCTTCTTTTTGTTTCCTTACTACCAGATAGCTGTCTTTTCCTTGTAGTTGTATTCTGAAATACAACACTTCATCAAAGCTGGCTATTGCTTTTTTTGAAGAGATAAAAGGCACAGACTTCACAAATTCAGCTTGTTTAATGACTGTTTTTATATCGTAGAGGAGCATATTCTGTTCCCACTCAAATTCGTGTCCCTGATAAATAATTTTCTTTATCCCTGTTCCGTTGACATGTATTGCACCCTGTGAAGAATAGAATGTTTTTCCTTCAATGTTGGCCTGTGTCCATTTTCTCACACTTTTTCTCTCCAACTTCATCCATGCCTTGTGAATTACGTCTTTGTCTTTGACGTTTCTGAAAAAGGGATGATTTTGGGTGAATATCTCCCCGTCTTTTCCTGCATTGCCTGCGATCCCCTTTACGGGTTTCGGTGGTGTCATGGCTTTTGCAGGCCGCTTGTCGGTTGGCCGCACTCTGCATTTACAGTTCCAGCCATTGGGGGGCAGGCCGCTGTTCCAGAAAGAATGCCCGATGGGCAGGACGAGTCCATAGTAACGGGTGTGGTTTTCCCGTTTGGCGACCGAACGGCTGGGCAGGTATTCCAGATTGGGGTACTGGTCACGGTCTCTGACCAGTGTCTGCCACTGTCTGGCGGCTCTGGAGGCTCTGGAGGCGAGGTTTTGTTCCACGGTCAGCTGAGTCAGGAAAATGCGACGGATCGGCTCCTGCTCTTTGGTTGATTTTCCACGCATCCATTCGGTAAAGCAGGCAGCTTTGTGCGCTGCAAATTGCGAGGTATTCCGTTTCAAAGAAACTGACAGGTCATAGTGCGGACTTCCATAATGGGCTTTGAATACCCCCTCTACACTTTCTCCAAGCTGCTGCCGGGTATGTGCATAGAGTGTGGGAGAGATGAACGTGTCCTGCTCTACATCGTCCACCCTGCCCAAAGCCAGACGCATCGTCATGGCTTTGAGTTGCTGTCGAGTGCTGATGGCAGGATAGTAGTCAGAAAGTTTCGCCCCCAGTTGGTGAGGGCTCATCCAAAAGGGCCGTCTGGTACTGAAAGCTCCGTATTGTCCGGTAGGACCGGCTTATCTTCTACCGGTATCCCGAAAGTAGTGGTAATGAACTCGTTGTCCACGGATTTGTGGACAAGCAGCCCTTTGGTAATTTTCCAGAGTTTGTCGAGGTCTTTACTCTTTTCGAACCGGAAGCCCAGTCCTTTCAGCGGATAACCCAGGGCAATGAGTTTTGGCAGGAGCGTTTGGTTGATGTAGCCTTCCAGGAACTGTTTGTCCGCCCCGGTGATCATATTGGCTGTGCGTTCCCCGACTTCTTCTTTGCTGCGGCTGCCCCCCTGTGAAGCTTCCCCGATCACGGCTCCGTTGACCAGCTTGGACAGTTCGGCATTGCTGTGGACAATCAGGTTATTGTACACTTCCCCGTTGCTTTTGGCCGTTTCCACAAACTCGATCTTTTCTTCATTGTCCGCGATCAGGTAGCCTGACACCCCGGTATTGATCATCATCTCCTCCATGCGGTCAAGGCTTTCGGTGTCTTTCACATTGGTTTTTCCGATGCGTATGGGCATGCCGAAGAGTTCGCAAAACTCACTCCATGCACTGGTGGTAAACCTTTTGTAAAGTACGTGGGGGGATGTTTTGTTGAGGATGCCCGGGTCATGGGTGTTTCCCACCTGCTCCGGCTACTGCCAGTGCATAACTGTAGGGCGTAGATTTGGGCATGTCCTGCCCTATTTTATTCTTTCAACGCAAAGCGTTTTATGTTATTTGCTGCCAGTACATCCCTATCATGAACAGCACGGCATGATTTGCATTTTCATTGTCTGTCTGACAGCTTCAATTCCTGATTTTTCTCACTGTATGTGCAGAGCTTGCTACTTGGACCAAACCTGCCGATGCGAAGGATGTTTACTCCGTACCATTCGGATTTGTATTCTAGCAGTTCATTGAACTTTGTCCAGCTTATGATTATTAGTCATGCCTTTCACGTTCAAATCCTCCAAAGCCACCGATTGGTTTTCTCTTATGACTTTGGTAGAGAGCTTATGTAAAAAGTCTAATCTTTGGTTGCTTACTTTTTCATGCAGTCGTGATACTATCCTTCTTTGTTTGTTGCGATTATTCGATCCCTTTATCATATGACTGAGACGCTTTTGTTGTCGTTTCAGTTTTCTGAGGGATTGTTTCAGGTATTTAGGGTTTGATTGCTTGTGGCCGTCTGAGAGTATAGCAAAATCCTTAATACCCAAGTCAATACCAACGGTTGAAGTTTCTAATATTTCCTTCTTTTCTGGTGTCTCACTATTGGTTTCGACCAGAACAGATATGAAGTACCGGCCTGACGGAGTTTGTGAAACTGTACTTGTCTTGATTTGGCCTGAAAATGAATGGCTAAAACAACATTTTATCCATTTCAATTTAGGTAGAAAAATCTTTCCGTCCGAATAATTAACCTCAACTCCCTGGGGGAGTTGGAAAGACTGTTTATTGTGCTTTGCTTTGAATTTGGGATATCCACCACCTCTACAGAAGCTTTGAAATGCTGAATCCATATTTTTCATCGCCATTTGCAATGCTTGAGAAGGTGCATCTTTTAGCCATTCGCAATTATTCTTTAAAAAAGTGATCTGTTTATTTAGACCAAAAGCTGTTAATGACCTCTTGGCATTGGAGCGATAAGCATCTATTTTGGCATTCAGTCCCAGGTGCATACAAATCTAACAGACCCAAAGACTTTAGCAAGGCTTTGTTGTTGTTCAGAATTAGGATACAGTCGGTATTTATAAGCTTTTAACACTTAGTCAAATTTAAGAAAAAATTCTCGCTTTCAGCCCCTGGTCTAAAGACATAGGGGTTTTCGCTCGATTACGATAAAGCTACTTTTAGACTTCTCTGCAGCACTGGTCACCTTATGTTAAATACATAGCAAACAATTCCGAAAAAAGCAAGGGCAACCTCAAAATTGACGAAGATTACGCCGCTTTCATCCATCTTGGAACATAGCTTTAATTACACGTATAATTTTGTACTTTCAATTTTTTTATATGTACTTTCAGGATATGGATGAATTTAAAGGGGATCGGGAAAAGCTCGGTATTGAGTTCACACATCTGCGCAACAGCCAGAGGATTACCCAGGATATGACCATGGAGAAAACAGGGTTGAACCGAAGTACTATTATCGATATTGAAAAGGGGCGTACCGATGTACGTACCGGATCACTTTTCAAGTATATGAAAGCAGCCAACATCGGACTGTCAGTTTAACACTGGCTACAATGACGGCAATGTAATTATTCTCCCTATGAGTATGGCTGCTGAAGAAAGACACAAACTCTCTGGTGGGGGGATTCTTGAAAACATTCACAATATGAAAAATGAGGATAAAATAGTTGAGCTTTTGGCCGAAGGTTTAAAAAAACAGGATCAGCATGCGGAAATACTTACAAGATTGGCAGAAGGTCAAAAAACTTTGGCGGATGGCCAAAGGGAATTAATAGACCAGTTCCATAAAATGAATGACCATCTGTTGACCAGGCAAGAGAAAATTGAAGATAGGGTAACCCGGTTAGAAGATAAGGTGTTTAAAAATTAATAAAACCTGCCGGAAGGGAGGAATTCTGAATCGTGAATGCACTAAGGAGAGAAGTGATTACAATGAGTTTGAAACGAATTTTGAATTATAACTGAACCAGAGAAACTAAAAAAGGGAGATAGAATTTTATTATTCTCCAATAAGGTTCGAAATAGATTTGAAGCTGTTGAAGGACTCAGAATGAATGTAATTCCAGGGAAGCAAAAATAACCAGTAAGCCAGAATACTTTGGTGGCCACTACACTATGAACTGTGAAATAATCAATAGTGGTTTCAAGGCAGATGAACTATCTATTAGAAGGGATTTATTAATTACCCGAACACACAAAGTACATGAACTGGGAATGTCAATGTAAATCTCTCCCCGGGGGAATTGCCAGAACTAAAGAAAGATTTTGATTGGATTAAAGGTCTTCCGTCACAAAGCTTGCAAGATGCCTATATGCCGGAATCATTTTTAAAAAACCTTCGTATATTTACATCAGGTACGGTCGACAGGCCGTGCCCGGCGTAAGAAACCGGACAGGTTGCTGGAGCGAGGTGAGTACCATGTGACCTGAACCTGTTCACTTTCTTTTACTACTTTGATTGTTTTTCACCTTCGTAGATAATGTGATACATAGTTAATTCATTAGCTTTTAACTTTTTCCAAAAATTATCTCTACACCATCCACATTCATTTTGTATATTTCTTCAAAAGCAATTCCCGCTTTGCGTGGCTCTGACGTTTATCAAGCCTAAGAAAGGATATTTTTCGTAACAATTTGACCAATGGTATAGACAGCAAGTACAGCCGCCTTCGGCAAAATAAATTTCACCCAGGAGAAATCTTCGCCTGAGCCAGTGCTTCTTGCAACTCCCGCCTGGTAGCACTCTTTTTGTGCAATATCTTTTCAGGGTCAACCATTTATCTCATTACCGGAAATTCCGAATACAAACCCCGGCGTCCTGTTTTGTTTTTTTGTTATAGTGATGATTTCTACATTGATGGCAAACCAGCTGATTCGTGTCCTGATCTAAAAAACCACTCCATAAATGAGGGTTGGAGCAGTGCAACCGGGCCGAACTTTGGTTGTTCACCTGGTCGACCGCAATACTAATCAATTGGTTTGGCAAGGGACAGCTTCAAAAGTTCTTGAAAATCCGAAGAATGCTGAAAAAACAATCCAAAAGCAGTTGCGAAAATTTTTACAAAGTACGAGTTTACTGCCACTAATCAGTAGACAACATTAAGTTAGGATTCAGAGCTCTTTTGCCCAGCAGTGTTTCAGTGACTAACTCTGCAATGGCAGGGCCATGTTTATAACCATGACCAGACCCTCCACCAAGTAACCATAAGTTGTTGGCATCAGGATGCTGGTCGAAGATGAAATTCCCGTCATGAGTATCCGAATATTGACACACTCTGGCTTCTACCAACGGTGAGTTCTCAAATCCATTAAACCGTTTGTTAATATAATCTCTGGCTTTGTCAATCTCTTCTTTAGTTGGCCTCCTGTCTTGTGTAGTTGGGTCAACTTGCTCTCCTCTTCGGTCGAAAGCTATTTTAAAACCCCTTTGTACACCTCCAGGAATCCCGTAATAGAAATCTGGCGGATTATGGTCAATCCATGCTGGAAGTTCTTCGATTTTTCCAGCCTCACTTGACGGTATTCCAAAGTAAAATACCTCTTGTCGAGTTATGGTCAATTTTGAACCCAGTACCTCAGGGAAAAGATATTTCAGCCACGGACCACAAGCAAAAATAAATTGATCTGCCTCTACTTTCTCACCTGAGGCCAACTTGATTTCCGTTAGTTTTTTTGAGTTAATTGTAGGCCTATTTACTTCACCTACAACATACTTTCCACCTTCATTAATGAACAATTCTTTAACTGCCTGACAGCCGGCTCTTGCCATCAAATATCCTGTCTTCTTTTCATCAATAACATACTGCAGGTCCCTGGTATTAATAAGAGGGTATCTCTCCTGAATCTCGTCTAAATTCAATTGCTCATATTCCAAGCCCTCTTCTTTCATAATTGGCAAAGCCTGCTCAAGAATATTATCTGCATCATTCCCAACAAACCATAAACAACCTGTTGGAAAAAGATATTGTGCTCCCAATTGTGGTTCATTTTCCTGCCAGAGGGTATAAGCCCTGTTTGCCAATGCTGTATAAAAAGGATTTGAACCATATATACATCTCATTAAACGGGTTTCGCCGCCAGAACTGGATCTTGAATTCCCAGGTCCCCACTGGTCAATTAATGTTACTTTAAATCCCTTTCGTTGTAACATTAAGGATGTCCAGCCGCCAAAGGCACCAGCACCTGTTACTACAATCTTACTGTCTGGTGCGGGAGATTCCATAAATATAGAATCCTGATTACCAGAATTATTACTAGGCGAGAATCTATTTCTTCCTGACATAATTTGTTAAATTTAGCGAAAAGTGAAAGGGTATTCCCTAATTGGATTGTTCAGTAATATATCTTTATTTTAAGGTTCATATCTGCTCGGTTAGACTGAGATTCTTTTCAATCACACCAACTAAAACTATAAGATAATGAGTGAATCGTTACGAAATTTTGTCGACCTATGGCATGTAAGCATGTTCTATGGATCATTGGTGGTGCTTTTGGTGGCAGTAGTAGTTCTGATAATCTACTATGTTCAGTATGCTAATCAAAAAGACTTAAAAGGCAAGTATGACTTTGCGAGCCTCATTGAAATAAAAAGACAGCGAATGGCACATATACTTATTGCTATAGCAATAGGTATGTATCTTAATACACTAAGACCGGACCTTCTCGAAAAAGGCTTTGTCCTGTTTTTTATCAGACTGTCTATAGCTATAGTGGCTGCAACCATTTATGGTTACGTAGCAAGCCTATTGTTGAAATTCTATTACCCTACCAAGCTGTCTAAGAAATTAAATAAACTTCGCTACACTCCGAGAGTTAACGAAGCAACCGGGAATCAAATGAGGCTATTAAGTGAAGAGGAGGAAGATGCCTACTTGGATGAGGGTCAACAAGCTGAGGAAGAGGCTTTCGCTTTAGACTACGATGTTTGGATCGACTCTGAAACAGGAGATACAAAAATTGAAAAATACATGGGTTATCTAACCGCATTAGAATGTGACAGATGTGGTTTCCATACACTAAAGCTTGAAAAGGAGGAAGTTGAAAAAGAGGCAACGGAATTGGAGGAAGGTGAATTAGTGACAACCTATAAATGCTCTTATTGCAATCGCATCAAAAGGCAATCTAAAACGATTAGTAAAAGAGGGGAATCTTCACTCCGCCACGGTGAAACTCCCGAATTTGTTGAACAGATTGCAACAACTTCAAGTGTTACACATATCCATGTTGAAGTTCATGGTTCAAATGGAGAAGTACTTAACTACGAATTCCAGACTACGCATCAGGCGGAAACTTTTTTTAAGGAATTTGATTTCTCCAAAGTGGAGTATTATTAATAAGAGCATTATTTAGTTCTTATTATTTTTATTTATTGTATCTTTACAGTATGAAAACAAAGGTAAAGAAGCGCAAAAACAAACAAGCGCAAGAGGAGACACGGTTTAGAGTAGCAGAATATTTGCCAAAGAAGTTAGGGACACAAAAGCAAGCCAGTATTGTTTTTGGAATAACAGAGCCAGGGGTGAACAAGATTTGGGCTATCTATAAGCAAGGAGGAAAAAGAGCTTTAAGGAGTAAAAAACGAGGTATTCAAGGAGGTAATAAGTTAAAGAAAGATCAAGCTTATCAAGTGCGTCAGTTAATCAAGGACAAATTACCAGATCAGTTGAAGCTCCCTTTTGGTTTATGGACCCGAGAAGCAGTACAACAACTCATTGCTATAAAGTATGGCGTAGAATTATCCCGTTGGCAAGTGGGTCGTTATTTAAAGAAATGGGGATATACACCTCAGAAGCCTATAAAAAAAGCTTTTGAACAAAAACCTGAAAAGGTTCAAAAGTGGTTGGAGCAAGAGTATCCATCTATAAAAAGGCGAGCTGTCCGAGAGAAGGCTGTTATTTACTTTGGAGATGAAACAGGCTGTAGAAGCACCCATCAAGCAGGGAGGAGTTATGCACCAAAAGGAAAAACACCGATGATTATGGCAACAGGAAAACGCTTTACAGTCCATATGATTTCTGCTATTAGCAATAGAGGTCATTTACAATTCATGTTGATGGATGCAGGATTTAATAGCGAAGTGTTTCAAACCTTTTTAGAGCAAATGATAAAATACAGTAAACAAAAAGTGTTCTTTATAACAGACAATCATCCCGCCCATAAAACTAAAAAGCTAAACCAATGGCTGGAAGATAATAAAAAAAAGATTGAGGTATTGTTCATCCCTGCTTATTCTCCTGAACTGAACCCACAAGAATACCTAAACCAAGATTTGAAAACAAATATCATAGGAAAGAAAAGGGCTATAAACAAAGAACAACTCAAAAAAAACATCAATAATTTTATGAGCAAAAGAAAAAAGGATAAACCTCAAGTGAAAAAATATTTTCATCATAGGCACGCTCAGTATGCTGCCTAGAAAATTCATACGAACTAATTAACCTAACGATTAATAAGTATAGTGATTAAATCTTTTCATTAAAGTCAATTGCTTAATACATTAAGCCTGCATAAGGAATTTGTGAATGGGGGGATTCTTACCAACCGTGTGTTAGATGTGAGACGAATCATCCATTGTGAGACGAATCATCCATCTTAATGAAAAAGATAGCTTATTTCATTTCAATACTTTTTTTACATCCTGTAGTGAACATGAGAGCATTCCATCTTCTTTGATGAATTTTGAAGAAATAGCCGTTCCCGACACCTGGAATGTACACAATGTAGCGGGGTTTCTTGGGTCTGGGCAACTCAATAGTCTGTTTATTGCAAGCCGTAAAGCGAACCCAGAGACACAAATGCTTGGTGAGCGACTTTTACGCTATGATTTAGACGATGGCGTGTGACCTCCGATTTTACAGATATTACTGACTTTGTCACCAAAGAAATACATATACAAGAAATGAGATTGTCGTTGTTGTCGGCCAGTTTGTCAATACGTACGACATTGACTTTAACAAGGAATCCGTTGTCGTTGAGCATGGCTTAATCCTTAGCAGATTCGGTAGCGTTCTTTACGAGACCGACATCCATATCTGGGGTGGAGATTTCAATGATGTTGATTTGGATAAAATCAAACGGTGGAACAAAACCTCGAACATATTTCAGACCATTGCAACGCTTCCAGCAAAAAAAGCTGGTGCTCATCGAGAAGTCGTTGGTAACAAGCTTTATATATTCGGTGGGCAACAGCACTGGTTACCTGAACCTCCAAATGATGTGATTTTTATCCATGATTTTGTGGAAGGCATTGTTGAAACTACCAACTTACCAGAGCCCGTCTTTCGAGCATTCCCGGATGTTTACAAGGGTAAGATATTCATAGCAGGTCAGTTGATTGATGCCGACCCTTTCACTCAGGATTTTGATATATTTTTAGCTATTTTTATCCGGATGATAATTCTATTCATCAAATTAGAGACAACATTGAGTGACGAGTGCCTAAGGGCTATACATCAAATGGCCATTGTGAAAAATGATCTATAGGTGTTGTATGGGGACGTTGGTCTTCAGGCGTAATCAAATTAATGCACCACAAATTATAATCCTTCAATCCATGATAATATTGGTAAGGGTCCAAATATTTTTGGATCAATCCGGAAAGGAGGGCTATGTTTGCCTTGATATTCATCCAATCCGGAAAAAAATAGAATATTCACAACTCTTAATAAAAGAAAATAATTATGGCATTGCAAATTGGAGATAAAGCTCCTTCATTCAAATTGGTAAATACAGACAAACAGGAGGTTGGTCTGGATGATTTTCAAGGGAAAGATTTAATTGTACTCTTTTTCCCTCTAGCCTTTACTGGCGTGTGTACTACTGAGCTATGTACTGTCAGAGATGACATCGGAAATTATAACAACATCAATACTAGTATAGTAGCGATCTCTGTTGACTCATTTGCCACACTTGGAAAATTCAAGGAAGATCAGAATCTTAATTTTGATTTACTATCTGACTTCAACAAGGAGGTCTCGGCCAGTTATGGTGCACTCTATGACGAGTTCGTACTTGGCATGAAAGGAGTATCTAAGCGGTCTGCCTTTGTCATTGGTGACGATGGTAAAATCAAGTATGCAGAGGTTCTCGAAAGTGCCGGTGACTTACCAAACTTTGACGCAATTCTGGGTGCCCTCGGTTAACACTTGATATCTGAAAGGGGGTTAGATAGATTTAGAGAAGTTCATTAGCCAAATTGGCCAATTCAGATTTTTCTCCTTTCTCAAGGGTGACATGTGCATATAGTTCGTGGTTTTGTAATCTGTCAATCAAATAGGAGAGGCCATTGCTTTGTGCATCGAGATAAGGTGTATCTAGGTGCAAACACCGATGAGGAACAATCAGAAAATTATAAATCGGGGAATTCTTCCGATTAAATTTTTTAGACTAGCTAATTTTAGATTAGCTATTAGCTAATCATATAGTGGAAATAAGCGGACAAATTTGTCGTCCGCATACCCAATTGTTAAAAAGAATTTACTTGAAAGTACTCCTGTAAGAGTTTGCCATAACAGAGGCATTCATAGCCACAAAGTTTTTGAAGGATTGGCCAAAACAGGCCAATGTTCTACAGGTTGGTTCTATGGCTTCAAATTACACATCATCACTGCTGATACAGGTGAAATCGCAGATTTTATGCTTCCCCCTGGTAATGTGGACGACCGTAAGCCTCTTACAATGGAACGGTTTACCAACAAGCTTTTTGGTGACAAAGGGTATATCAGTAAGGAACTTTTTTAAAAAACCTTTTCTTTCAGGGTGTTCATCTGGTCACAAAGCTCAAACCGAATGTGAAATCTTCATCAATCACACCAATGATGGATGCTGTGCTACCTGGTAAAAGAGCTATTTGTGAAACCATATATTGACCAGCTCAAAACCATATTGCAAGTCGAAACATCAGGATAGGATAGAGTGGCATTTTTTACCACCCTGTAGCCCAAACCTGAATTTGACAGAAAGGCTTTGGAAGTATTTGAGAAGCCAGGCGGTCAATACGCAGTATGATGAGAAATTCGATGATTTTCAAAAAGCGGTCTTCAATCAAATAGAAAAATTTGAAGATGAAAAAGAAGGCTTTGCACAATTTATTGGCACCGAATTTCACCTCATAAAAAAGAACATTTTCATTTCTCATGAGTATAGATACCCCACTCAAGCCGAAAGGCTCTTGTAAGTATAAAATCTTAGATCAGGATGCAGAACAGAAAGATAAACCAGGCGTCAAGCCGGAAGCACCAGAGGTCAAAAAAAGAAACAGCCCCCAGTGCAGACACAGATGAAGCATGGACAAAAAAGGCAGGAAAGGTACGCTATGGCTATAAAAAACATCATGGGAGAGATGTAAAACAGCGAAATAAGAAGGCAAGAGGTGCTCAAGCAGATCAATTAGAGCTAATGGGGCAGACAAAAACAGATACTATAACCGTCTAAATCCAAAGATTACAGATCCCGACCCTTAAATTCAATCAGTGACTTTTGCAATGGTCTTAATATCCATTCCGATAACCTTTAGCATTTCATTTATCGGTATTCTACCGAATTTGTCGCTTTCTATTCCATTAATGGGGGTTGCCTTTTACACCGGCAGCCCATATCAGTGTTTTGCTGGTAATTTTTTCTTACTGCTGGTACTAGCAACTTTTCCGTCGAAGTCTTCGACGAAAGTGTTTAACCAAATCTGGACTTCCATATCGGTGAGAAAAATGGATGCTTTTCGGATGCTCCTTTAGGCATGGCGGCCAAAAGCCGATCCTGCCCTTCTATTAGATGAACAGTCATTTGCCTGAAATTCAGGTCGGGGTAATCCTTAGGTAAAATCCATTTTTTAACTCTGCCAGAGCACCAGCTAACTCCACTTCTGCGGGTCCATCTCCTACAATGACAATATTCATTAATTTCTCACGCTCTTCAATGTTATTAGTAATCAAAGCTTCTTCGAAATTTTGGAGAATCAGGCTGCGCAAATCAAGGGCTTTTCTTATCGACTTCATGGGCATACTGAAATCCTCAATCTGTTTGTTTCCAAAGTAACTCATTTCAACTCCTGTGGCAACTATCAAATCATAGCCAATTGTTCCCTTCTCGGTGGTCAGTTGATTAGTGCGTGTATCTTATATGCTTTGCCCCGGCTATTCGCACCTAGAAGTCCTTAAAATGATTAAATATCTTTCTTAAAGGGTAAGTGACCGAATCAGGCCCAAGTCAGGCTATGGCAACTTGAATAGAGCAGGGGTTCAAAGGTGTGAAAGTTGTTTTTATCTGCCAGCACAACCTGTGCATCAATATTTCTCAAATTCTTGGCCACATTCATACCGGCGAAACCACCGCCAACGATAACCATTCTTGGTTTATTGGATTGTGGAAGATTCATGAATGTGATTTTAACTGCTTAATAAGTTCGTTCATCGATACTCCTTTATACGAATTATTTGCAGTTTTGACCTGCCAGTCGATCGTATTATTCAAGTTTTTGGCGACAATTTCAATTTTTTCTTCGGAGCTGAATTGAATGCGATCCAAAGCATTTTTTAGCCAGAATTTTAAGTCATCAGGAGCTTTAATTTGAACCTTATTTGTTTGATTGCCGGAAACGGTGATCTTCCCGGTAATCAGATCATATTCAAAGTCCTGATGGTGAAATACCTTATTGAGGTCTCCTGATATCGCTAAATCTTCTGGAGTGCCGGAGACGGTGGGAGTATTGAAATCCATTAACCAAAGTTTGTCGGCAAATTGCATCGCTAAGTTTAGTTCATGGGTTGATATAAGCAGAGACTTATTTTGCTTGGTTGCGATTTCCTTTAATAATTTCAGCACCTCTACTCTGTTGGTTAGATCGAGGTGGGCCGTGGGCTCGTCAAGAAAAATCAATTGTCCATCCTGAACCAGGGCTCTGGCAATCATTACTTTTTGTCTTTGGCCATCACTTAACTCATGTAATTTCTTGTCCAACAAATATTTGATATTAGCCTGCTCAACGGCATTTTGAATACTGACAAAATCTTCTTGCCGAGGGGTGTTTAACCACGGCTGATGAGGATATCGGCCGGCCATTAGAATGTCAAGGACACTCAGCCCGGTGGCTGACAACTTTTCAGTGGTTACTATGCTAATGACTTTTGCCAATTCTGATTTTGATAGGGAGTGAAGTAGCTGGCCATTAACTTTTATTTTACCTGCCAGGGGATCAATCAAACTGGACAAAGTTTTCAAAAGGGTAGACTTCCCAACGCCATTTTGCCCGAGAAGACATACAATTTCTCCTTTTTCAAATTGAAGGTTCAGATTGGAATATATGACCTTGTCTCCATAGCCAATGCTCAGATTTTTACATTCTAATATGACAGCATTTGAACCCACTAGAATGCAACCATTTTACGTCTTCTTATGATTAACCAGATGATCAAAGGAGCTCCGAAAATTGAAGTGACCGCATTAATTGGTAATGATTGTGAAAATCCAGGAAGCTGTGAAATAATGTCACAGATCAGCATCACTCCGGCCCCTGTCAGGGATACTAATACAGTCAATTGGTTATGATTAGCAGTAATAATTATTAACCTGGTAATATGGGGCACTGCTATTCCAATGAAAGCAATTGGGCCGCAAAAAGCAGTGGTAACTCCTGCCAGTACGCTTGTGATGGCGATTATGCTGTAACGCATTCGGTTGAGGTCAATTCCTGAACTAATGGCATAATCATCACCTAGATTAAGAATATTGAGTGAACTGGATATCGAAATTGTAGCAGTCAATCCAACCAGTATAACTGGGACAAGTATTTGTAATTCACTCCAGGTTACCCCCGATAAACTTCCAAATGTCCAGAACAAATAGCTTTGAACTTCTTCCGGGTTGCTGAAATATTGAAGTATGCTAACTCCAGCACCCACTGCGCTGCCGAACATCAAACCCAGGATTAAGAGTGATGTCGTGTCCTTTAGCCTGTTCGCCATCGATAATACGACTGTAAGAACTGTCATTGAACCCAGACAAGCCGCTAATACTATACTGACACCTGATACAGCCAATGGTAACCAAATCGACCCCATCACCAACAATGCTACACCCAAGCTTGCTCCGGAACTGATTCCTAGCACAAATGGTCCGGCCAATGGATTCCTAAACAAGGTCTGCATGATCAATCCACTTAAGCTTAGTGCTATTCCTACTGATATAGCTGATAAAGTTTTGGGTAGTCGAAATTCAATTACTATGGATTTCCAAATTTCATTGTCTCCATTACCAAATAATGCTTGGATGATTTCGATGGGTGGTATATAGACGGAACCTGTGCTTAGATCGAGAACGGTCAGGAGGAGGACCCCAAATGAAGTAGCGAGTACAACTTTTCGCCAGGCTTTCTGGTTATGTTTCCAGATTTCTTCAATCATGATGTCCGTATCAAATAGAGGCAAAACTAAACAAGAAGAAAGCAGTAACTAAATTTGCGACATGCAATTGAAAAATGATTTGTTGTTAAGAGCGGCGAGAGGCGAGAAAGTGGAACGACCGCCTGTGTGGCTGATGAGACAGGCAGGGAGGATATTACCTGAATACCGAGCGATACGGGAACAGTTGAGAGATTTTAAGGAATTGGTAGAAACGCCAGAACGGGCAGCGGAGGTGACAATTCAACCTGTAGATATATTGAGAGTAGATGCGGCAATTATTTTTTCTGACATATTGGTTATTCCAGACGCCATGGGATTACCTTATCAAATGAAAGAGGGAACAGGCCCGTTTTTTCCAAGAACTATTTGTATCAAAGAGGATATTGACAATCTTAAAATTGCATCCCCAGAGGGAGATTTACACTATGTTCTGGAAGCAATAAAGATTACCAAATCGGAGTTGAATGGCCGGGTTCCACTGATTGGATTTGCTGGAGCCCCATGGACCATATTTTCATATATGGTGGAAGGAGGAGGGAGTAAGACTTTTTCCAAAGCCAGGAGAATGCTTTTTAATGAGTCCGAACTTTCACATCGATTATTGGATATGATTACCCAAAGTACGATCAGGTATTTGAAAGCCCAGATTAAAGCAGGCACTGATTTGGTCCAGATTTTTGACTCATGGGCGGGAATTCTTAACCCAATTCATTACAAGGAATTTTCTATGCGATACATTGCAGCAATTTGTGATGCGATTGATGAAGTTCCAGTCACTGTATTTGCAAAAGGGGCCTATTTCGCCCAAAAAAGTATGAAAAAATTGAATTGCGAAGTTATCGGTTTGGACTGGAATATGAACATTGCAGCAACCCGAAAAATATTTGGCGATGGTAAAACTTTGCAAGGTAACCTTGACCCATGTGCGCTTTACGGAACCCTTTCTGAAGTTGAAAAAGCAACTTTGGAAATGTTAAAGGAATTTGGCGACCAAAGGCATATAGCCAATCTTGGCCATGGTGTTTATCCTGACACTGACCCTGAGAAGGTAAAATGCTTTGTAGAAACTATCAAGTCCTCATAATCCAATACTCATGATCCAATAATGGGTGTCCGAATTCAGCTTTTAGATTCATTTCGAACTTTGGCCATATTGGTAGTGATCATTTACCACTATAATTCTATCGCTGGCAATCTCTTCTGCCCTATGAAGGTTTTAGACAGTTTGAAATTGGGAAGTATGGCGTTCAGCTTTTCTGTGTTATCAGTGGTTTTATTATTTAGGGGTTAAAGTTGAGTACATAGATACATCATACTGGTCGCTATGGTATGAAGTACGATTTTAGTATATGGCAGGCATTTTTTACCAATGCCGAAGGCCCTTTGGCCACTTGATCTTGCGATTAGAAATTTTCTGCCGGTTGACTGGATAAACTATTTCACTTTAGGCATCTTATTTTATAAACCCTATGCTGAAAAGTTGAACCTGAAGCTGGTAGTATATTTGGTGTTGGTCTTTTATTTGGAGTCATTGCGCATCAACGCTGGTGGGGATAAATACAGCTTTTTAGCCTTTCACTTTATTGTAATCCTTTTCGTACTATTCACCGTAAAAGTTCCATTCCCTAGAATGTAGGTATCGGGCTTATTTACTTGCTGTCGATCAATACTGAAATCAATCCTGTTGTGATTGCGCTGTTGGTTATCCCTACGTTAGTACTATTAAGCTTGTCGTCTTGTCAATGGATCGAAAAGCCGGTCATTTCATATCTCAATGCGAAACTTCTTCCCGGGAGGGAGTCTAATGCTTAGCAAGCCTTTCTGCCTGGTCGAATTGTTTCAGTGCTTCTTTTAGGATTTCATTCGTTTCATTGAAAATAGGATAGAAACCATCGTTGTCCCATACCCTTCTTGCTATCTGTGCTTTTAAATGAAGCTTGATTAGATCGAGTGAATAGTTGAATTGCTCTTCATTATACTTCACATCATTGCTTCCAGCAATTTTATTCAGATCCTTGAGCATTGCATCTGATACTTCGAAATTTACCCGATAGTCTTCGTACTCCGTGGCCTCTAATTTCTTTTTGTTTTTGTTGTAATATTTCAGGACATGCTCCCCGACGGTATTGCTTGTGAAGAGTCTGGTCAAATATCTGGAAGAACCTAGTGTATCAAGGGGAACAAAAATGTCTGGCATGATCCCGCCTCCTCCATAAACAGTTCGTCCTTTTGAAGTTTCAAATTTGAGTGATTCATCCACTTTAATGCTGTCCTTGTTAAAAGATTCACCATTTTCATACCTACTATATAAATCCGCATCGTATTCAGCAGGATTTGCCCCGTATGGCTTTTGAATGGATCTACCACTTGGCGTATAATATCTTGATATGGTAAGTCTTAATTCTGAACCATCTCTCAAATTAATTGGCATCTGTACCAATCCTTTGCCGAATGATCTTCGGCCAACGATTAATCCGCGGTCATTGTCTTGAATTGCTCCAGCAACAATTTCTGATGCGGACGCACTTCCCTGGTCAATTAACACAATCAATGCGGCGTTTTCAAACTCACCTTCTTTATTGGCCCTGTGTTCAGAGTCGTATCTTGATTCACGCCCTTCAGTATATACTATCATTTGGTCACCGCTAATAAACTCATCTGCCATATTTACTGCCCGGTCCATATAGCCACCCGGATTTCCGGTAAGATCCAGAACAAGTTTCTGCATCCCTTCATCTCCCAATTTTTTCAAGGATGCTTTAAATTCATCATAGGCTGTTGCTGAGAAACGGCTCACTTTGATATAGCCAATCTCATCATCAATCATATACGAGACCGGTACTGACGCTTGCGGAATCTTATCTCTTATTATTTCAAACTCTATCAGTTCATTGTCTCCTTTTCGTTTAATGCCAACATCCACCTGTGTGCCTTTGGGTCCTCTCAGCTTGTCGAAAACACCACGATTATTAATGCCAATTCCAGCCACGATCTCTCCATCAACGGTAATTATTTTATCTCCAGACATCAGGCCTATTCTTTCCGAAGGCCCCCCACTTAAAGGAGCAACCACATAAATGGTATCCTTGAAGATATTGAACTCAATGCCAATGCCATCAAATTTGCCTTCTAATTGGGAACGGGATATGTCTATATCTTTAGCCTCAATATAAACTGTATGTGGATCAAGTTTTTCCAACATATTGGTAATGGCACTCTCAATCAATTCTTCTGAATCCACTTCATCGACATAGTTTCTCTCTACATAATTCATGATCTCCCTGAATTTATCGACACTATTCAATAGACCTGTTTCACTTGGGGAATTGGTCATGGTTGCACCTATGAGGATACCACCTGCAATTGCAGCGGCCAATAGAAATGGCAGCCTGATCATGCTTTTTGAGTTTTTTGTTTCGCTCACCTTGATTGCTTTTGTTTCAATTATTTGAAGAGAGTTTATAAAAATACGTGAAAAATTGGTTTAGGATTAGGTAATAGCAGTGATTTGTGACCACACCCTTGTAAGTGGATGACAGACAGCCTGAATGTGGTATCAAAACTTAGTGGTAAAAAAGTTCTTAACGCCCTACAAATATTATCGAGCTACGATTATTCAAAGGCCAATTCCAAAGCTGTTATGGGCGGGCTGCCTTCCAGTATGTCCATCGAACCAACCACATCGTGCAACCTGAGATGTCTGGAATGCCCCAGTGGATTGCGGGATTTTACCAGGCCTACTGGAATGCTGGATACAGGACTTTTCAAGAATATCAAGAATATCATTGACCAGGTTCAGTTGATGAGATCCAATTCAAAACAGCTCAAATTTATGATCACCAAAATGGTTCACCACTAATACCTGATAATCAAAAATATTCACGTTACAGAAAAAGTGAAGATGGTACCTATACCCTAAAAAACAAATTACTTCATCAATGTTGGAAGGTGTGGCATCGTGTGTGATGACATGGGATAGAAAGGTGGTTCTCTGTTGTTTTGATAAGGATGCCAATTACTCAACGGGCAATTTAACCGAAAATATTTTTAGGATATTTGGTTTGGTAAATCCTATCAAAATTTCCGTCAGGCTATTCTAAAATCGAGAGCTGAAACAGATATCTGCAAGAATTGCTCGGAGGGCACAAAGGTGTGGGCGTAATCGCAATAAAACCTCCAGGGGCTATTCGAACTAGAGGCAGTATTACCATCCAAAATGTTATCTGCAGCCTAATAATAACCCCTGGAAGTTTTATTAGTTATCCAACCACATTCTTCGATTCACCTTTCAAAAAGCACTTTAAATTATCTACTACTACATTGAGCAATCGTTGTCTTGCAGCCCCTGTAGCCCATGCCTGATGGGGAGTAATAATACAGTTTGGAGCACCAATCAAGACGTTGTCCTGAGGTGGCTCTATGGAAAGAACATCTAATCCAGCTCCGGCAATCGTGCCATTTTGGAGTGCTGCTAATAGGTCATGTTCATTGATTAGAGGCCCTCGACTTGTATTGATGACGATCGATTCAGGCTTCATCAGAGATAAGTTCTTGACATTAACGATGTGCTCAGTTGCGGAATTTAATGGACAATTGAGGGAGAGATAGTCAGCCTGGCTGAAAATCTCATTGATAGAGACATGCTGATAATCTAGCTGCTTTGGATGTGGATTGTGATAAATTACCTTCATTCCGAACGCAGTGCCTATAGCTGCAACCTGACGACCAATTGCCCCTAATCCAATTATGCCAAAGCATTTACCAGCTAATTCTGTCAGCGGTTTATCCCAATAACACCATTGACCAGCTTCTGACCATTTTCCTTTGTGAACTTCGACAGATGATTGGCTCACACTGTTAGCAAATGCCAATATTAATGCAAACACATGTTGGGCAACAGAGTGAGTGCCATATCCTGGCACATTGGTGACCACAATTCCTTTTTCTTTGGCCCGCTCAACATCAATGACATTTACACCGGTAGCAGTTACTCCAACATATTTAAGCTTTGGGAGGCGATCGAGTAGCTTATCAGCAATAGCTACTTTGTTAGACAAGATGATCCCTGCATCTTTTACCCGGTCAAATAGTTCATCGAATGTGGTATTTTCATAAACATCCATCGATCCGAATTCTTCCAACTCGGCCCAGCTTAAATCTCCGGGATTGAGTGCGTAACCATCGACCACAACAATTTTCATTTTAAGGGATTAAGTCATTCAATATACTCCAGACCATCTCTGATTCATATCCTTTGCCAATTAAGTACCGGACAGCTTTATTTTTTCTTATCCGCATGTCCTCATTTTTTACTGCGTTAAGTTTCTTTTTCAGTAGGTACTCAATTTGAGTGAGGTATTCAGAATTGTCAATTTCTGATAGGCCTGCCGTTTGACAATAGCTTGAAAGACCTTTTGCTTGCAGCCCTTGTTGTATCTTTAACCGGCCCCATTTGTTGTATCGGAATTTTCCGCTGGCAAAGGTTCTCGAAAATCGCTCTTCGTTAACGAAATCTTCAGTTATGAGATCTGAAAGGACATCTTCAACCTCATCACGATGAAGACCTAATTTGTAGAGCTTATCCCGGGTTTCTTGCTGCGTTCTCTCCTGATAGGCGCAGAAAGAAGCTGCCTTGACTTTGGCTTCCTTAATAAATGTTTCCCGCGAGCTTATTTTGCTTCGGCCTTAGGTGTTGGAATATACCCCTTTCTTGACAGAATGGTCTCCATCCACTTGATGTGAGCCTCGGAGTTGAAGATTTTGAAGGGAAGGTAAATTACCTGGGCTTTATTCATGGTTAGCAGAAAATGATCTTTAGCCATGGCGGCTTTTTTTACCATTTCCCACTTCACGGGCATGCCCTGTTTGGTATTTAATTTAATGAGAATCTGTCGACTGTCAATTTCATAAGACAGTTTTTCGAACAACATTTTGCCTTGCTCCAATTGCGTTACTCCAGCAAACTGAATTAACCAAAATAGGAAATAGAGTACCACAGCGACGGTGCCGCCGGTAATCCACCAATGGGAAGCGATAAAGAAATAGCCACTGACGATGGCCAAATATATGGTACCAACCCACCACTGTTCTATAACTATATTTTTTAGCCCCATTTTAATGTAGGTACTCTTTTGGAGTTGATATTTTTTGGTTTTAATGATCATTACCTGGTATGATGAATTTTTTTAGGAGCGCAAAGGTAATACGGTTTTGGAGGTGTAAAAATGATGGCGTGAGAATCTCTCTTTTAGAGAGGGATGATTACCAGGTAATTTCAGGATAGAGCCATCCATGGCAAGCACCCGAAAGCCTTTCCACTTCCTGTAAGCAGCATTCTGATAGAACCAACCCACTAACCACTAACCGATTCAACCCCTTAAATACTTTAGGGCATCAATTGGCCCTGGCCTGAGTCAAAGTGCTCCTAGAAACTGATTTAAGATGATGGAAATCAAAAAAGCTGTCAAGGCAGACCTGTAGATTCTAAAATATTGCGCAGGCCCATTAGAATATTTCCATTGGATACAGATAGAGTAATAAGCTTAGGACGAACGCTAGATGATTCAGTATTGAGATGTTCAGGAAGCTTCCATCCGATTTAAATTTTACAGTCAGCTACATTTCCTCTTAATTGGAGTGTAAATTCCCGGAGGAATGCTGCTTTATCCTCTTATTTTTTGTGACCGGCATATTTTAAGATTTCAAATGTTTCTTCTACCGGTAATTCATTTAGTGTGTGTTATTTACACAGTATAAGAAGATGTTATTATATTTAAAGTTCATAATGGAACTCTGCATATTACTATTAACTAAGTTTTTTTAATATTGTGGGATAGATTAATCACCTTCAGCAAGTGGACGAGGATCAAAAATGCACTGAAAGAGAATTGCTCAACCTAGTTGCAGAAGGTTGTGAGAGATCATTCGAAGCCTTGTTCCAAAAATACCATGGCTTACTTTATCATTATTCTTTAAAAATCTTTCGAGATGAGGATTTGGCAGATGAAGTAGTTCATAAAACTTTTATAAAAATTTGGAATTTGAGGGGAAGTTTAAGCGAAATCCAATCATTCAAAAATTATATCTTTTCCATTAATCGAAATCTTGCCATTGACGAACTTAAAGCAATCTCTAGGAAAAGACATTTAACAGAGGAATTGAAATGTAGAATTATCAGTAGTCACAATTTGGTTGAGGAAGGTGTAATATTTAATGACTTAAACGGAATTGCACTTGAGGCTGTGGAGAAACTTCCCGCAAAAAGAAAAGAGATTTTCAAGCTTAGTAGGCTTGAGGGATTTTCTCATAGGGAAATCGCTAATAAGTTAAATATCTCTGAAAATACTGTTAAAGTCAGTGTTCATAAATCACTAAAACAGGTAAGAAACTACATGACAATTAATACGGATGTCTCGTTCTCATCCATCGTGCTGCTTATCCCGGCAATTATTTAGAATTCTCCCTGATTTGTTGTTGGTCCGCGCTTTCTGCCCGAATAATCATTTGAATTTTGATAAAATTAAAAAATATATGATATGGAATAATACCAATATCATGTGGAAACAGTCTAAATAGAAATGTAATATGAAAGTCCAATCTGAACCCAAGGTCAAATTGAATAACCAGGATATATTACTTCTTAGAAAATACTTAAACGATGAATGCTCTAAAAAGGAGTTGATATCAGTAGCCTCGTTGTTAACAGACCCAAATAAACATGAGAGCTTGCCAATTGTTTTTGAAAACGCATCAGTGAAATTTCATAGCTACGCTGAAACGGGTAAAACACACAAGGATATAGCGTGGTCAAAAATAAGTAATGATTTAAGCAGACCTAATGAAATCGAGATGGTGTGGTATAATCAAAGGTGGCTAAAAGTTGCTGCTTCCATAACGTTAATAATTGGGTTGGGCAGTTACTTCAGTTTTTATGCCGATAATGCGTTGGTCAATCAATCTGAATTAGTTACTCAGATGAAGACGATCGAGAATAATCTAGGAGAAAAATCAAGGCTTACATTACCAGATGGGTCAACGATAATCATGAATTCAGGGACCAGTATCACATATCCGGTAGTATTCAGTGATAGTACAAGACTGGTATCTATGAAAGGAGAAGCATTTTTTGATGTAAGGGAAGACATTAACCGCCCGTTCGAAGTTGAAGTTGGGGGGATAAAGGCAAGAGTTCTGGGAACAACTTTCAATATTCGATCTTATGATTATTTTAAAAGCACTTCAATATCCCTATTGACGGGAAAAATTGCATTGGACCTGCCTTACGATAACAATGAGTTGGTGCTTGTGCCCGGTCAGGAATTAGTATTCAATACAATATCCAGAAGTTATGCATTGGATGCATTTGATGCTGAAATTGTTACAGGCTGGCAAACCGGTGTACTTCAATTCCATGATGCATCGGAGTTTGAAGTTATAAATATTTTAGAGCATTGGTATAATGTCAAAATACAAACTCAGAATTCAACCTCCAATCGTTGGGAGAATTTAACAGCAAAGTTTAAAAACCAATCATTAGAGAATGTACTGGTCTCATTAGGATATACACTGGGATTCGATTATGAAATAAATGGACAAAACATAATAATTAAATATAAATGAAAGGAGGTCAATGGATATTGATGATAATCTCTAAAAAAATCAGCAATGCTCAAGGAGCACTGCTGATTTAGACTGAATTGAAATATGAACTTTTGCGTAAGGCATATTCCAATCAGTTCAGTTTTAACATATTTCTATCACATTAAAACCATGTAAAGTTATGAAATTCAAATCTTTACTAATACTTAAAAGAATATTTATGTATTCTATTTATGGGCTTTCAATTCAATTCCTACTTTGTGGTTTGCTGTTAGCATCAAGTAATATAATGGGCCAAAAGGCACTTAGCATTAAGGAGATTAGGTTGTCGGTAAACTTTCAAAACGATAACGTTCTAAATGCTTTTGAAAAAATAGAAGCAGAAACGGAATTTAGCTTTGTCTATCTAAAGAATGAAATTGACAGGAAATTAAGGCTAAATGCTGGTTACGATAACATTTCAATGTATGATTTGTTGATATCTCTTTCAGGCGAAACAGGATTAGGATTTCAAAGGGTAAACAACAACATCAATGTCAAACACCTGAATAACCAAAAACAATACGTGATTGAGGAAGTACTAGATGATGTTAATGTTACCGGGAAAGTAACTGACGAAAGCAATACAGGCCTTCCTGGTGTGAATATTACGATAAAAGGTACGTCAAATGGAACTATTACCGATGCATCTGGAAATTTCTCGATCCTGGCTCCAGATGATGGCATTTTGGTATTCAGTTATATTGGTTACGAAACTTCTGAAGTAGATATTAATGGTCGTAGTGTCATTGATGTTTCAATGACACTTGACTTGGCAGAACTGAGTGAAGTAGTAGTTATCGGATACGGTACCCAAAAGAGAAGTGACCTAACTGGAGCACTAGGTTCAATTACACAGGAAGAGATCCAGGCACTAACTATATCCAATCCTACCCTGGCACTTCAGGGTCGAGTAGCAGGCGTCAACGTTCAGTCGAATGGTGGTGCGCCTGGAGCAGGGGTAAGTGTTGTAATAAGAGGAGCGGGAACGATAAATGGTAGCCTTGATCCTCTTTATGTAGTAGATGGCGTTTTTCTTGAAGATTTAAGCTCAGTTAATCCTAATGATATTCAATCAATGGAAATCCTCAAGGACGCGTCGGCAGCGGCTATTTATGGATCTCGAGCGGCCAATGGAGTTGTAATTATTACAACTTCAAGAGGAACTATGGAGGGGCTTACTGTAAAAGTTCATTCAACTATTGGAGTATCGAATTCCGTCAACAAACTCGACTTCTTGAATGCGCGTCAATACGCAGATGTTCGCAATGAAATTGATGATGCTAGCAATGCTCCAAGAGCACCGGTAAATTCCACTGCTTTTGACTCAAGTGTAGACACTGATTGGCAGGACTTATCATTGAGATCAGGTGTTCTCCAAGACTACGGATTTAGTGTTGCCGGTGGAGGAAAGAATTCTTCCGTCTACTTTTCAGCTAATTATTTCAAAGAACGGGGGATAGTGATTTCTTCGGATTTTGACAGGATCAACTTTAGACTGAATTCAGAATTTTGGTCAAATAATGAAAAATTTCGAATATCTCAATCTCTGGCCTTAACTCAGAAAAATTTAAATGCTAATAACAGCTACGGTAATAGGTATAACTACCCAACCTTGCCTTTCCAGGATGGTACTGGAAATTTTGTTGCGCCTAGTAACACGGACCATGGGGTTGCGTTTGGGGCAAATTCCTATGCAACTGAAGTTACCCGTGACGACAATAATACAATAAATGATGTCTATGGTAATATGGCTATTGAATATAAGTTTATACCCGGGTTAACATATAAATTGAATTTAGGCCTGAATTTTTCTTCAGAGGTAGATTATTTATTTGTTCCCACTTTTTTCTGGAGCACATCTAATCAAGGATCAAACCAAAATCTTGATGCTGACCTGACAGAAATGCGCCAAACACGAACTGACGGATTAGTGGATAACATTTTAAGTTACAGCACTGAAATCAATAAGCATTCTATTAACGCTGTTATCGGAAGTACATTTCAAAAGATTGAGACAAGATTTACGGAAGTCCAAGCATTTGCATTTCCTTCGGACGATCTAAGGGTACTATCTGCCGCGGAATCTGTATTTGCATTTGAAGGAGACGAAACTGTTACTGGTCTGGCTTCCCTATATGGGCGACTAATTTACAGTTACGATGATAAATATCTATTAACGTCAACATTGAGGCAGGATAAATCTTCAAGATTTGATAAGGATTTTCGAACAGGTTATTTTCCTTCTGTTTCAGCAGGTTGGAGGATTAGCCGCGAAGACTTTTTTCCCAGCATTGATGCATTATCAGATTTGAAACTGAGAGCCAGTTACGGTGTGTTAGGTTCCCAAAATGTGGAGGATTATGCTTTCACACCAACCATTAACTTGAATTCGAATTATGACTTCGGCGACGTTAGAACATTTGGGGTTGCTAGAACCCAATTTAGACTAAATAACCTGGTTTGGGAAAAGTCGGAGACCACCAATTTGGGTGTTGATGCTGGATTCCTAAATGGTAAATTACAAGCAAGTATAGACTACTATGTCCGTAAGACTGATGACATTTTGCTATCACTCTCAATACCTCAGACATCAGGTTCCCGACAACCTGTTGTTACAAATGTCGCGTCAATTGAGAATAAAGGGATTGAATTGAATCTAAATTATAGAAAAGCAGAAGGTGAGTTCACCTATGACGTAAACTTTAACATGACTTCCACAAATAATGAGGTAACTTCTTTAGGAGAATCTTCTGAGATTTTTGGTGGTCAGTTCTCAGCTGAGGGACTGCAAGGAACACGTGCATCTGTTGGAGAGCAATTAGGCGTTTTCTGGGGATTTGAGACCGATGGTCTGTATCAAAGCCAGCAGGAGATAGATAATGACCCTAACTTAAGTAATAACCCGGCTGCCAGAACCATTTTGAAGCCTGGCGATCTGATCTATGTGGATCAAAACGGTGATGGGTTAATCAATGATGATGATAGAGTAAATATTGGGAACCCATACCCTGACTTTGATTTTGGGCTGAATTTTAATGCCAGTTACAAAAATTTTGATTTTACTTTATTTTTCCAGGGTCAAGTTGGCAATGACATTCTTTATGCAAAGCGATATAACATTTCTTTCGAATCCCGTAGTAACTATACCACGGATGTTTTGAACTCATGGTCCGAAACCAATACGGATAGCAAGTTTCCAGTAGTTGGAGCTTCACGTTTTGACGTTTCGGATTTTTATATTGAGGATGGTGGATTTTTAAGGTTAAAGCAACTGCGTATTGGTTACAATATGAAAGGATTGTTTGGTGGTTCTACTGATGCACGGATATTCGTGAGTGGCCAAAACTTATTGACGTTAAGTGGTTATCCGGGCTACGATCCTGAAGTAGGATTTCCTGGAAATACGGACAGACCGAGTGCCGGTGGACCGGAACTTCTAACCCGTGGAGTTGATCTTGCATCATACCCTCAACAGATCGTTGTAACAGGGGGTGTGCAATTCACAATTAAATAATAATAATTATGAAAAAATTTAATATAAAATTTAGCTTAATGATATTGATTCTAATGGGATCTTCTATATCATGTGAGGATTTACTTGACCAGGAAAATCCCAATGCTTTATCAACTGACCTTTTTTGGGAAAGTGAGGAAGACGCACAGCAGGCAATTGTTGGGGCCTATAGCCCAATGAGCACCATATTCGGATGGGGTAGATACCTACCATTTACCTGGTTTAGGAGAGCTGACGAGTACACACCTTCTTTTGAAAATGTAAGGATCAGGGGTATTATCATTGATCCAGCGGACATATTCCTGCCTAACCAATGGCCTGAAGCGTGGAGGTTGATATTCAGGACCAATGATATTTTGGACAATATTGACCGGATACCAGATCTCAATCAAACGGTTCGGGATGAAATAGTAGGCCAGGCTCATTTCTTAAGGGCACTCTATTATTTTTATCTGGTTAATGCATGGGATAATGTGCCACTCACTACTACGGCTGCTGTTGGTACAAGTATTAGCGAATTTAATCAGCCAAATAGCAATCCAACAGCCATTTATGAGCAGATTATCATTGATGCAACTGAAGCCAAGCGACTCTTACCTAACGCATTTGAAGATGAAAGTGGTAGGGCGACCTGGGGAGCCGCAACATCATTGCTTGGGAAAGCATATTTGTATACTCAACAATGGAGTCTGGCTGCTATGGAGTTCAGGGAGGTAATAGCATCTGGTATTTATGACCTTGATCCTGACTATGCGAATAATTTTACAGAAGCTGGTGACAATAATATTGAGTCAGTCTTTGAGGTGCAGCACACGGCAGAGGATGTCATTGGCTGGTCTTCAGACCAGCCGAACTCAAGCCGATCTTCCATATTTCTCCAACTTAGAGCACCAGAAGCCTACGGTGGAGAATGGATAGATTCAGTAAACCCATGGATATTGGATGCATTTTTGTCGGAAAATGACCTTGATGGTAACATAGATGAAAGAGCATTGACCACCCTTGCCTGGGACCACCCCCAATCAACAACTTATCTTGACCGGCCTTTTAGTGAGGATTCGCTTCTCACCCAGACCAAGATTTATCCAAAAAAGAACACTGGGATGCTAACCCCAGATCGAGTTGATGATGGAGATCTGGGAACTGGATCCGGTCAGAATTTTAAATTGATCAGGTTTGCTGACGTATTGTTGATGCATGCTGAGGCGGCTAACGAATCCGGTGGTTCGGAAGCTGATATCCTTGCCTCATTAAATAGAGTAAGGATCAGAGCAAATATGCCCGACGTACCAAACGGTTTAAGTCAGGCGCAACTAAGAGATCGCATCAGAAAAGAGAGAATTTTAGAACTATCCCTTGAGAATGATAGATTTTTTGACCTAAAAAGGTGGGGAGTGGTTGTAGATAGGATGAATGGAAATGCTGATATGGTGGGCAATGTTGGCCCTTCAAATGATCAGATACGTTCTGCAGGACATCCTGAGCATGGATTCCCTTTCTCAGAGATTCATACCAGGGTACCAATTCCAATTGCAGAAATTCGTAGCAATCCGGCGATGGTTCAGAATCCAGGTTACTAGTTTTTATTTTTCCCTAAAAAGGCCCTTCATTTATGAAAAAGGGCCTTTTTTTGATCATATTACCAAGTTTATTATCGGGGAGTATGTGCCAGGTATTTAAAGAATATGCTGTATTTCTTGTGGTGATTAGCAGTCAATTGTTTTTTTTAACGAGCTGTCAAAAGGGTGTACGAGGAATCTCACTCGAACTAAAATCATCCGAGTCCTCGGGTGTAGTTTTCTCAAATGATATAGTGGAGTCTGATACTTTTAATTATTTCAATTTTCCTTATATCTACATGGGTGGCGGTGTTGCAATCGGAGACCTGAATAATGATAGCCTCTCCGATATATTGTTTACTGGCAACATGGTGAGTAATAGGCTATACCTCAATACAGGGGATCTTGAGTTTAAGGATATAACGAAAAAAGCCGGACTGTCAGGAGATCACCGATGGTATACCGGGGTGACAATGGCCGATATCAATTCTGACGGTTGGATGGATATTTATTTGAGTGTATCAGGTAAAGAGAACACCCGGAATGAGCTTTATATCAACAATGGAGACCTGACTTTTACGGAAAGTGCTACACTTTTTGGAATTGACGACAAGAGTCCTTCTATCCAATCCACTTTTTTTGATTTTGATAGAGATGGTGATTTGGACCTGTTTGTAGGAAATTACCCAATTATTCCATTAAGTCTGGGCAATGAATATTATTTCAACCGGATAAAAGAGAATGAATATTCCTCTTCGTCACACCTTTACCGAAATAATGGAGATCAGACCTTTACCGATGTAACCGCTGAAGCTGGAGTACAAAATTTTGGATTAACGCTTGGAGTTTTAGCCACTGATCTGAATAATGACGGATGGCAGGACCTATATATATCAAATGATTTTCAAGTACCCGATCATTTATATATTAATAATGCAGACGGGACTTTTTCCGACAGGCTTTCGGAATCTGTTCAGCATACTTCCATGTTTGGAATGGGTATCGATGCTGCTGACTTTACAAATGATGGACTTTTAGATCTTGTTCAACTGGATATGGCACCAGATGACCATCGGAGAGCCAAGGTGAATATGGCTAGCATGAATCCGGATAATTTTCGTGAAATCGTTGATTTTGGAGGCCATTACCAATACATGCAGAATAGCTTACAAACTAATAATGGTATATCTGACGGCATACCTATTTTCAGCGAAATCTCGAGATTTTCCGGAGTGTCAACTACTGATTGGAGTTGGGGGGTATTATTTGTAGATCTGGATAATGACACCAACAAGGATTTAATAATTACAAACGGCATCCGCCGAGATATTAATAATAATGATGTTCTACGGCGTGACCGTAATCGGCTTGGTTCAAGAAAGATGAGTGTGGAAGACCTGCCAGGTGAAGCGTTGAATAATTACCTTTTTCAAAATTCAGGGGAATTTATATTCCATGATGTCAGTACTTCAGGGGGCTTCGGTCAAAAGGGATTTTCCAATGGTCTCGCTTATGGTGATCTTGATAATGATGGGGATTTGGATATTGTAACAAATAATTTGGACGCCCCGGCTTCGATTTTTGAAAATAAGCACACCGGCGTCAATCATTATGTTGATTTTCAACTCATAGGGTCGGGGCAAAATCGATGGGCACTAGGTGCAAGAATTCTGATAAGGTATGGTAATGATGTACAGTTGCAAGAACTGACATTGTCCAGAGGGTTTCAATCAAGTGTAGATCCAATGATTCATTTCGGATTAGGGCCTCAAACTCACATTGATGAAGTAGAAATAACATGGCCGGATGGAAGTAAGCTAAGCCTGGAAGATGTTGAAATTGATAAAACTATAACTATTAAACAAGGTCAAAACAATACAACGGAAGAAATAAATGAAATTGATTTGGCAGGAAAGAAGTTCAAGGATATAGCATTAGAATGCGGGGTGGATTTCAGGCATACCGAAGATCTTTATGATGATTTTGAAGTTGAGCCTCTCTTGCCACATAAGAATTCTCATATCGGACCTAGCCTGGCTGTTGGTGACATTAATGCGGATGGTTTAGGCGACTTTTTCATAGGGAATGCCACCGGAAATCCGGGCTCCATGTATGTACAACAGGAGAATTTGACCTTTGAATTAATTGATGGACCATGGCAGTATGATAAAGAGTATGAAGATACTGGGGCTACATTTTTTGATGTTGATAACGATGGTGACAAAGATCTTTATGTAGTCAGCGGAGGAAACAACGTTGAGATTGATAATTTTGACTATCAGGATCGGTTGTACTTAAATGAGGAAGGAACATTTGTTAAGACCCAGCAGGTACTTCCTCAAATCAATATCAGTGGTAAAGTTGTAATTGCGGAAGATTATGATCTGGACGGGGATATGGACCTCTTTGTTGGAGGGAGAATAGTGCCGGGCCACTACCCCTATCCGGCGACTAGTCATATCTTGAGAAACGAAAGTCACGCACAAAGCGTAGGCAAGTTTTCAATTGTGACGGAGTCAATAGCTCCTCAATTCGTTGAATTGGGCCTGGTGACGAGCGCAATTTGGGAGGACTTCAATGATGACGGCAGGCCTGACCTAATTGTTACAGGCGAATGGATGGCAATAAAATTTTTTGCAAATAATGAAGAGGGATTTGAAGATGTTAGCGACCAGGTAGGCATGTCAGACACAAAGGGGTGGTGGTATTCATTAAAATCAGTAGACATGGACGGAGATGGAGACAACGATATTGTTGCGGGAAACTTAGGTCTGAATTATAAGTACAAAACCAGTAGTGAATCCCCGTTTAGGATTTATGCCAATGATTTTGATGAAAACGGGAAGGAAGATATTGTATTAAGCTATGTAAAAAAAGGAAAGCAACTGCCGGTGCGCGGAAGGGAATGTTCTTCCCAACAGGTACCAGCTATTGGTAAGAGATTCAAAACTTTTGAGGCCTTTGCCGATGCGGATTTAGTCGACATTTATGGTAGTAAGCCCCTTAAAAATTCACTTGAATATCAAACGAATACTTTCGCTCATGTATGGTTAGAGAATGACCTCAAAGAGGCGGGTAAATATATAGTACATCAACTACCGAATAAAGCCCAGTTTTCAGCTATCAATGCAATTGAGGTATTCGATATCGATAGCGATGAGAATCCGGATTTACTAATAGCAGGAAACTTATTGTCGGCTGAAGTTGAAACCCCGAGGAATGATGCCGGGGTTGGACTTGTGATTGTGAATTCTGGAAAGTCGGACTTGAAAGTACAGAACATGGAAGAAAATGATCTATTGGTAAGAGGAGAGGTTAAGCACATCCGAAAGATTGATTTGGGGCGTAATGGCCGAGAGGCATTCTTATTTGCCATTAATGATGGCTCCTTAAAGCTGATGGCCCCGAATCTGATTTCGAAAAGTATTGTTCTTCAAGAGGTAGCTGATAAATGACTGTATAAAGATTGGCTGGGTAAAGTCCACTATTGTGATTTAATGCCATTAAGATAAGGCTTCAAAGGGTTTTATAGGCCATGGAGTATCTGACAAGAGGTTTGATTTTATGACCTCGACCTGGGTCGCCGCCTTCCAGAAACTTGTAATAGTTATGGTAGTCCTCCAGGGAGCGGGGTAGCTCCGGGGTATTGCCAACAGATGCCGGTGATATGTCCCACATTACACTATCACGAGGATCTAAGTGCGACGCCCAGACAGGAACCATTTCAAAGCCCCATTGATATTCGGTGGGAAGGCTGCCTCCGCTTTTCGGGTTAATATAGGGAGGTGGCCCAGGGTCATGATAAACACGGTATTCGTTGTCATCCCTCTGATAGGTAGTCACCTGGTCTTCATTCAATGAAAACGGAATAACATTTCCCCATTCCGCGCCCAGGAACTGAGGTGCGTCAGTCACTATCTCATTTCCGCTTTGGTCAATCAGTAGTTCCAGACCCAATGTCTGCCATCTATTTGGATTTTTCAAATCTGGATTGCCTCTTTTATCGGGAATAAGCATGGGATTTACCGTTTCGTAATAACGACTTTCATAATCCCGTGCTTCATTTGAACCGTCTTTTAGCCCAAACTTTATCAGGTTTTTGGCCAGGTAATTTCCCAAAGCTGCAGGGCTTCCTTTTTTATAATTGGTAAACCTATTCAAAATGTCATAGCCCAAACTATTCATTAATTTCTTCGACAATCCTCTGGTCAATTTATTTCCTGGAGAAGATTTAAAACGATGAGTTATCAATCTGTAAGCTGCATAACTCATGGCCTCCTCTCTGGCCCGTTTAATGTCGTTTGGTTTGCTAATTCCCACAAATTGACACTCGAATCCTCCAACTGTATTGCCTAAAAAAAAGGGATTTGCGCTATCATCGAAAACAGCCCAGGCATCATATAATGCAATTGACGTATGAAATAAATTTCTGGCATGCACTGTAGGCCTTGCATAATCATGCCGTATGGCTTCCAACAGCACTTCATTCCATTGTCTCGCTACAGAATATTGCCCATTCAACAATTCTGGGAATATTAGACATGCACTAATGGTCAGATATTTGATCATTGATTCGATTGGAATGTTTGGTTGGTTCTCTAGGCAGGTTCTATAAATTGATTTTTCCATTTTCTCAAAAAGACAAAACTCTTTTTTATTTTTTTTTGAGAAAAATCACTTTCCAAAGAAAGTAAAACTTGTTGTGGTTTTACTGAAAAGTATTGAAGTTTTATCCAGCTGTTTATCAGTAGATTATTTTTAGTCTTTTAATTTGTTCATACCTGAATAAGCTGCAAGTTAAGTTGATTAATCCTATTATTCCAGTGGCTCTCACCATAGGTGAACTGATGCGTCTGTCAGGCTACAGGTGTTAATGAACTTAGAAGTGCCGATGAGGGAAAATCAAAACAACTCTCCAAAACAACCCTGTAGCTTTAGGAAAACCAGAAAAAGAATAGCACCTCTTTTCTCTCCGCTCTGTGGCCAATTGATGATTTGCAGGAATTATGCGAAAACTTCTCAGGGGTTTAACACTGGAATCCTGTCAAAAACAACTGCACTGACAGTGATTCAATATAGCAATAAAGCATAGTCAATTAATGATCAATAAGCTGATTTTTGGAAGTCCCCTTGTGTACGTTAATGAAACTTCTATCTTTGTTAAGATAAAGAGCATATTAAACTTTATGTATCTTATAATCTCCTTGTCAGGTGGGTATTAATGAGTCGGATTAAAGTAAAAGACTGTAATAAAGTAAAAGAGTGTCATAGTAATATCGACTTTGATTTGTGGGAAGGTTTTCGTAGCGGATGCCGCAAATCATTTAAAACAATCTATGAAGATAACATTAAGACTTTATTAAGCTATGGCTATAGACTGACGACTGACCGTCAGTTAGTGGAAGACTGTCTGCAAGATATGTTTATTCAGTTATGGGACGGTCGACATAAGATTCAAATCAGTAAGTCAATCAGGTCCTATCTATTAATTTCATTTCGCAGAAGAATCTTTAAGCAATTAAGTCAGGAACATAAGTTTAATGATTATTCCGACCTGGAGAATTTAAGTATCATTCCCGAGGCTTATGTCACATTTCAATTGAATGAGACCCGGTATTTGTTAAGAAAAGCAATAAGATCACTGACCTCCCGGCAACAGGAAATTCTTTTTCTTAAATTTAATTTGGGTTTCAGGAATGAAGAGATCTCCGACACCATGAACCTCTCGGTTAAGAGTGTCTACAATTTGGTTTCCACTTCAATCAGGAGATTGAAACAAGAATACCTTGTAACCCTAAACTCAAAGTAGGGAATCACTACTACAGTTTTATTTTAATCTGTGCTGCACTACTTCTTTTCAAGGAGTATGATAAAAATATTCACAAGAGGCTGGTGAGATTTCCTAAATAATTTACTCCTTCTAAATAATTTACTCCTTCAATATATACATCGTAAACCGTATTACTGATTTGAAGAATTTCAACTCTTTAAAGGACTTAATTGAAGATTCGGATTTTATGGACTGGGTCCACAACCCGGGCAAAGCACCTGATCTCAAATGGACTGCCTGGGTTCAGGAAAACCCGGAAAGGGAGGAAATGATTGAGAATGCCAGGGAGATATTGCTTGCTCTCCGCACAGAGTTCAGTCCGGATGAGATTAGTCCTGTCAAAATTGAGAGGATTTGGCAAAGGATTCAATCTGCAACAGATGATAAACGTTCTGCTGATTTTATTGCTGATTCTTTGCCTGATGAGGCTTATGCAGAGAGAAGTGGGGCAGCATCAAAATATTCCGGGAAAACATACTACCTGGTGGCAGCTGTCACATCGCTTTTACTTTGTATTTTGATTTTTCTGGGAGAGAGTTTTAGGGGTGAAAGTAAAACACAGGAGATTGTGTATACTTCAAAACATAATCCTCTTGGTCAAAAATCAAAGATTCAATTGCCAGATGGGTCTGTGGTTTTTCTTAATTCAGAAAGTACTATTGAATTCGTTCAGGGATTTAGCGATAGTACCCGAACTGTGCGGCTTGCAGGTGAGGGGTTTTTTGAGATTGCAAAAGACCCGCTAAGACCCTTCATTGTAGAGGTGAGCGGCCTGAAGGTTGAAGCGTTAGGTACTTCGTTTAACATTCAATCATTTCATAGATCCAATGTTGAAATCCGGCTGTCTTCCGGGATTATTGCTGTATGGGTTACGGGTACTTTATCAGATGTCCAACTAAAGCCGGGAGAAATGGTATCGTGGGTAGAAGGCTCAAGTGATTTGGATATTGAAATGATACAGCCCAACAAGATTGGTAGATGGAAAGATGGTTATCTAGTCTTCAGGGACGACAGGTTCACTGAAGTTGTTAAAACACTGGAACGATGGTATGATGTACAGATTAGTTTCTCAGAGAGAGACTTTGGAGGGAAAACCTGTACGGCCGAATTTGACAACGAGAATTTGAGGAATGTACTGGAAAGTTTAAGTTATTCGGTGGGTTTCCAGTATGACCTGAATGGCATGAATGTAAAAATTCGTCCTGACCAAAGGTAATAAAGAAGTTAAATTATGTATCACTAAAAATATCATACAATGAACACTTATGACACTTCCCAGATAGCTGCGAGTAAAGCCTGTTGATGAAATAAGCAGCATTCAACAGGCTCACCCACAACTAAAAAAACAACTAAAAAAAATGGTTTAATTAAAACACTAAATTATGAAATCCTGTTTTAAACTAATAATTCTGAAATTGTCACAGTATACTTTCTTGTCCCTTTTGACCCTATGCCTTTCAATGCCAACACTGTTGGCAGAAAAAGGATTTGCACAAAACAAAAGTGTGAAAGAGATAACTGTGCAGCTAAAGAAAAGTCATGTTACAGTTGAGAAAGTTTTTAAAACTATCACTTCCCAGACAGACTTTACATTCAATTACAGCAAGGAGTTGATTGATATCTATCAACGAGTGAGCCTCTCTATTGGAGAATTCAGCGTTGAAGAAGCACTACTACAATTATCAAAAGAAGCCAGCCTTTCCTTTCGCCAGGTGAATAATACTATAAGCGTAAAACCGATACAATCCGAAAAAGATAAACCGCTGGAGATTAAGGTCCGGGAGGACATTAAAGTTAGCGGGAAAGTTTCGGATGAAAACGGCCAGGGTCTACCTGGAGTGAGTGTTGTGGTGAAGGAATCAACTACGGGCACAATCACTGACAGCGAAGGCATCTATAGTATCAATGCAGATGAAAGTGCCATACTGGTATTTAGCTACATAGGTTATGAAACCCGGGAATTAGCAATCGCCGGCCGTAGCATTGTTGACATTTCCATGACACCGGATGTTGCTCAATTGGAAGAAATTGTGGTGATTGGTTATGGAAGCGTTAACAAATCTGATTTAACCGGGTCTGTCAATTCGATACAGGGAGACAAACTAAATACAGTTTCGCAAGTATCACTTGACCAGGCCATACAGGGCAGAATCCCAGGTGTACAGGTGACTCAAGCCAGTGCTGAACCAGGGGGAGCATTTTCAATCAGGATTCGAGGAACGAATTCTATTACTGCAGGTAATGAACCTTTATTTGTAGTTGACGGACTTCCTGGTGTGAATCCAGGAAATGCTTTAAATATGTCCGATATCCAATCGATAGAAGTTCTTAAAGATGCGTCAGCCACGGCAATATATGGTGCCAGGGGTTCAAATGGAGTTATACTCATATCAACCAAACAGGGTAAAAAAGGTTCTCCTTTGCAGATTAGTTATGATGCGTCTGTAGGTGTTCAAAATGTAGCTAAAAAACTTGATTTGTTGAATACTCAGGAGTACATACAATTTTATAATGAAGTGCATGTTGACCGAGGGAACGAAGCACCATTTAGCCAACAAGATATTGCTGCCGCTGGCTCGGGCACAGATTGGCAGGATGAGATATTACGCACTGCATTGATGACTGAACACCGCCTTTCATTTTCAGGAGGATCGAACGATACTCAATACTATTTATCGTTAGATTATTTTAATCAGGAGGGAATAGTTTTAAGTACAGGTCATAAGAAATATGTAGGAAGAATTAATCTTATTCATTCTTTTGGTCAAAATTTCAAGGTAGGGATTAATCTCCAAAATAGCGTAAATTTTAGAAATTCAGTTCCTTTAGGAACCGGAGTGAATATAGAGTCAGGTGTAATTGCTACAGCTTTACAGTTACCTCCTACTTTACCTGTATTCGATGACCAAGGGAATTTTTCTATTAGTTTGCAGGATTTAAGTAATTCTGTAGCACAAGCAAAAACAGTTATAGATGATACCGAAACCAGGCGTTTATTTGGAAACGTTTTCGTGGAGTATCAAATACTGAAAAATTTAAGCACTAAAGTTAACTTAGGATATAATCAATCTTCATCACTGGGAGACTTCTTTTTCAACACGGTTACCCAGAGAGGAATCCTGAATGAAGGTCAGGCTACCAAAAGTTTAAATGAGGAAAATGATTATTTGTTTGAATTTACAACACAATATGACAACACTTTCAATGAAAGTCAGTTCAAAATTATTGGAGGTTATTCATTTCAAAGATTTCAGAGATCTGGGTTTAATGCTAGTGCCCAAAACTTCCCTACTACCTCATTCAGTTCGAATAACTTAGGTGCGGGAGACCCAACCCAGTTTGGGGCCTCGTCTTCAAGATCAGAGAATACACTTGTTTCTGGTTTCGGAAGAGCGAATTATAATTTTGGTGATAAGTATTTATTAACTGCAACATTTAGGGCTGACGGATCTTCTCGATTTGGTGAATCTTCAAAAGTTGCCTACTTCCCGTCAGGGGCTGTGGCCTGGCGTATTTCGAACGAACCATTTTTTTCAGGAGATGATTTGTTAGGTGGTATTTCTGAACTGAAACTTCGGGCAAGTTACGGTATCAGTGGAAATCAGGAAATTGGCAATGCCAGATCGTTGGTACTATTGAGTAGTGGACCTATCGCTGTTTTTGACGGCATAGAGGTTCAATCTATCGCTCCGACACAACTGGCTAATCCTGATCTCAAATGGGAAACAACGCGGTCATTCGATGTAGGAATAGATTTCGAAATCTTGAATGGACGTATTGCAGGCTCCCTTGATTATTTCCAGAATAAAACCAAAGACCTATTGCTGGCTTTACCAATACCAACAACAACTGGTTTTCAAAGCTCTTTACAAAATGTTGGTGATACAAAAAATAGCGGTCTTGAAATTAATATCAGCTCCCGGAACCTTACTGGGGATTTTTCATGGTCAACAGATTTCAATTTTGCAACTTTAAAAAATGAAGTTACGAATTTGGGTGAGTTGCCCCGGATTCTTCAGGGTGGTTTAAGGTTCTTAGGGGACATTACAATTTTAGATATTGGGAACCCTATTAATTCTTATTTTGGTTACCAGTTTGATGGAGTATTTCAATCTCAACAGGATATAGATAGTTCACCAGTGCAGGCAAATGCCATTCCGGGTGGTCGAAAGTTTAGAGATATAAATGAAGACGGGGAGGTTAATGATGAAGACAGAACTATTTTAGGAGACCCTTTTCCTGATTTTACACTTGGATTAAATAATACACTTGATTACAAGAATTTTAAATTGGATCTCTTTCTTGAAGGAAGGTTTGGTTTTGAATTGGCTAATTTTACCAATATTGATTCAGAAAACCCAATTGATGACTTAAGAAACAGACAAGCATATGTATTAGATAGATGGACCCCGAATAACCCTACTAACGAACATCCATCTTTTGTCAATCCATCTCGTACATTCGACTTTAATAGTAGAGCGGTTGAGGACGCCTCATTTTTGAGGCTCAAAAGTATTAGGCTGAGCTACACAGTACCAAATTCAAATGTGGGTAAAATTTCTTCGATTGTGGTCTATCTAACCGGTCAAAATCTGTTTACCATTACAGGATATGATGGTTTTAACCCTGATATAAGCTCACTAGGCTCTTCGAACATTAGAGCTGATTACAGTGCTTACCCACTATCAAGAATCTATTCATTGGGAGTTAAGTTAAAAATTTAAATGATAGAAAAAATGAAATCACTTTATAAAATAGTTGCCATAGTCTTATTCTTATTTACATTTAGCGCATGTGACGATCTGCTAGAAGAAAAAACTTTTACAGCACTATCACCGACAGACTTTTTTAACTCGGCGGAAGATGCCGAAGCTGTTCTTAATTCCATTTACGGTGAGTTACGATATAGTGATATAACACGTGACGCCGTTACACTTCAGGAGGTATGTACAGATATTCATATAGAACGAAGTGGTGGTATTTTTACTCATAATCAACCGATTGAAGAATTCACGTGGTCGTCTTCGCATCTCTGGATAAGACTTTGGTGGGAACGCCGTAACCGCGGTATTAATAGAGCGAACCTTGTATTAGAACAAGTTCCATCTATAGATATGAGCGAAGAGAGAAAACAGGAGATATTGGGTGAAGCCCGGTTTTTGAGGGCATTTCAATATTATCTGTTATTTGATTTCTTTGGACCGGTTCCTCTGATTACGTCAAGTAATGCGCAGGTAACCGATCGTCCTTCACGTGCCAGCGAAGAGGAAATGATTTCATTCCTTGAGGATGAGTTGAGGGAGGTGAGCGAGATTCTTCCGGTAACCCCTCCCAGAGGTCAGTATGGGCGTCCTACTAAGGGAGCCGCATTAGGGGCTTTGACCAAATTGCACATGATGAATAGAAGCTGGAAAGAAGCAGCTGCAACCGCACTGGAGGTTATGGGTTTAGGTGTTTATGACCTTTTTACGGAAGGAAACAGAACTGAGTTATTTAGTCCGAAAAATCAACGAGATAATGAGTTTATATTCGTTTCCGTGATGGCCGATATTCCAGATAATGATACAGGAAATGGATGGTTGAGCCACGTAGTACCAAGGGGTTATCAGTGGAAATTCCCACCAAGACAGATATTTGCTGCTGAATATAAAATTCGGTCAGAATTTTTAGAGAGTTTTGAACCTGGAGATGAACGATTGGATGCATTCTTATTTGAATTTGTTGATGAAGACGATAGTTTAATCGTACTTGGAGAGAATAATGCAAGGAGTTTGAAATTCCCGGAATATCCTGGTCAAAGTATTAGTAGATCTAGCGATGATTTTATTTATATTAGGTATGCAGATATCCTTTTGTCTCGTGCTGAAGCACTGAATGAATTGAATGGACTCAATGCAGAGTCTGTTCAACTCCTGAATTTGGTGAGAGACGCTGCTGGCGCAGGAACATTTAATGTTGGAGATTTTTCTAGTGAACAGGAGTTCACAGACATTATTATAGACGAGAGAGGAAGGGAGTTCCATACAGAAGCTTTAAGGAGACAGGACTTGATACGACAGGGTAAATTTGTAGAAATGGCACTTGAACGGGGTAAACCAGCTCAAAATTTTCACGTCAGATATCCCATTCCTTTGACGGAAATGGAGCGAAATCCGAATTTGGTTCAGAATGAAGGCTATTGAGGATGATAGTTGTTGCATACCACTTCATTGTTGCATACCACTTCATGAGAATACAAGTAGTCTGTTTTTTTGGTTCATTCAAGATGCCTCGGAGACTGAGTTCTCCGGGGTGTTTTTTCATTCTCCCTGGAGTTCTTTTGAATAGGATCATATGACCAAGTAAGGTGTAAGATGTCAACAATTAGCTGTATTTTAAAATCGAACTCAGGTTATTAGCGTGGCTCACGATAAGCTATTATTCCATAAAAATTGTTGTTCTCAATCCCGCAAAGAGTATGAAGAGTGAATAGCCATAGATAGCTAAAAGTTCTTCCAGTAATAAAGCCGTGCTGATTGGATAGGGTGGGTGTTACCGATATTGACCTTCTTAAAAAGTAGACATGTACTTGAATTAAGACATGATTCCTGATCACTGGTCTTTAGTTTGAGTATTGCGGTGAACTGTGGAGTGGTTTTTGAGCTTTTGTAAATATCGTAGAGTGTTAAATAGAAAATGGGACTGGTATTGGTTCTAAAATAGTCTTTCAGTTCTTCCAAATCTTCATCATTTAAGTGGTAAAGGAGATCATTCGATTCAGACACTTCAAAGAGCGCAATGTCTATTAATTGACCATCTATGCCTCCTACACCCACGCCGAAACAGTTAATAGTTGCTTCTGAAATCTCCATTTCAAGATCCAGAGCTTCAATGTCAGGTTTATCAATCAATACAACTTCACTTGCTGCGCCATTTCGTTGAGCTGCGGGGAATTGAAAATCAAAACAATCTGTAGTTTTAACGCAATCAATTTGGTTGGGATCAAAGGACTCTTCATAATACTTCATATTTGATGTCAGATAGATCAGATCGACAATTTCAAAATCACCGTTACCATTTTCCCGAAGGTCTATAGATACTCCCTCGGTCCCGCCGCAAGTCAAGTCTGTGGGACTATTGGTGCTAAATTGGCCTTTCAAGACAACGTCGTCAACTGCTCCATCTGAAGAGTCAATAATTTCAAATACTTGTACTTCTTCTTCAGAACTACATCCATTTTGTAGGAATATGGTTGTTTGTGTAATACCTGGACCGTCGTCCCCGCCACAACCTGTTAGGGCCGCGATTGATAAAATTAAAGCCCGTTTGTTGTTCATTGAAAATATATTCATTACAAAGTACTGATAGATGGATGCACCAAAGTTAAAGAGACATAGTTAGTGAAAAAATCAATTGTCCAATACAAGCCAGGCGGTTGTTCTGAACAACTATTAGTAAAACAACAAAAACCGCATTCACCCACTTCTTCAATGACTAAGCAATTTATGGGTTGTTGAGAACCAGCACAGAAGGTAATTTGCCAGGATGAGTTCACCGGCCCTAATTGAAAAACCTCCGATATTCTCTTTTCAAGAGATTTTATGGTTTTTGGATCGCAATTACGATGATTGCCTCTTTGAAGTAGGTCATAATGAGGTAGCAAGATTGATTTCTCACGGTGGTCAGCAAACCTTAATCTCCATAGTAGAGCGTAATGACCAACTTGAAGTGAAACGTTTAGCCGGTGATAAAATTCCAATTGGTGACCTGGAAGATTATGTAGTGAGTTGGTTTGATCTAGGCAGAGATATTGAACCTTTTTATCGATTACTTGAAAGGAGTATTTTGAGTTACATGTCAAAAGATTTTAATGGCCTTAGAATTGTTGGTGTTCCTGATTTGTTTGAGGCGTTATGTTGGTGCGTGATTGGCCAGCAGGTCAATCTGACATTTGCTTACAAAATCAAGAGACGCTTTGTTGAGGTTTACGGTAGTCAATTGGATTATCAAGATAAATCATTTTATACATTTCCGTCTCCGAAGGCCTTAGAAGGAGTATCCATGGAAAACTTAAAAGACATGCAGTTTTCCCGTCAAAAGGCGGATTACATTTTAGGTCTTGCCAAAACTTTTCGAGAGACAGAAAATCTACAGCGAACAATCGGGCAACTTGAAAAAGAAGACCAGCTAAAAGAACTACTTAAGCTTCGGGGTGTAGGGGAGTGGACAGCTAATTATGTAATGATGAAAACCTATGGACAGGTCGATAGTATTCCTCATGGAGACTCAGGATTATTCAAGGCTCTTGAAAATCATAAGGTGATTGAGGATAGAAAAGATCGGAATTCCATTGATAAATTTTTTAAACAATTTCCTGGGTGGGGGAGCTATGTTACCATTTACCTATGGAGATCGCTAAACAGCCCTCCTAAAGGATAGAAGCCATTTTAATTTTCAATTAGTTCTCATTCAAAACCACCGGAGAGACTGTAAACTGAACTCTGTCTAAGTTAAAAATTAAGAACATTATAACTTAGAATAACTTAGACAAAATGAGACAAGAAGAAGTAGATCAATTACAGAGCAAGGTTCTGGAGCAATTCAAATCAGGCAAATCATTATTCGGTAAGGATGGAGCATTTGCTCCGATGCTAAAGCAGTTTTTGGAATCAGCACCTGAGGCAGAAATGGATGCTCACCCTGATGAAGCCGAACGTTTGGAAGGCAACAAGCGCAATGGCAGAGGCAGGAAGACAATCAAAAGCAGTACCGGTCCAGTCGAGATAGAGACACCCCAGGATAGGCAGAGCACTTTCGAACCTCAGATCATCAGGAAACGGGAGACTGTTCTTGCAGACAGTTTAGAGGGCAAGATCATTGGCTTATATGGTCTTGGAATGAGCCTTCGTGACATCAGCGAACATATCAAAGAGATGTACGATACGGAGATCTCCCATACGTGTTGAGTCAAATCACCGACCGTATCATCCCGGAAGTGAAAGCCTGGCAAAACAGGCCATTGGAGCCTGTCTATTGCATGGTGTAGTTAGATGCGATGCACTACAAGGTTCGTTCAGAATTCATGGCAGATACCAAGTTGGTTTATCGTGCAGCTACCAGAGAACTGGCAGGGATGGAATTAGAGAACCTGGCTGGAAAATGGGGAAGTAAATATCCTGTTGTGATCCGGTCCGGGAGAAACAGCCGGGAGAAACTGACCACCTGTTTTCAGTACATCGCCCCAATGCGCAAGCTGATTTATGCCACCAATGCGGTAGAAGGTTATCATCGGCAAATTCGGAAGGTGACAAAAACCAGGGGAGCCTTCACCTCAGATGTGGCACTGTTAAAGCTGGTCCATTGGGCGACCAGAAACATTGAGAAAAAATGGACGGGTCCATTGCCAAACCGGAGCTTGACCGTTCAGCAACTCGCTATTAAATTTGGAGGTCGCTTACCATTGGATTTAGAACACATTCCTTTGGAGGGGCATGCCCCTCCAAAGGAATGATTCACCAGACAGGGTTGAATTTACACTACCCTAAATTCCGTTACAAACACTCGTTCCAGGGCCTTCTTGCTCCTCAGGGTCCAAGTATTTCATCTTGCACACTTTCGGCCAATAGCTCTCGCCAAACTCTTAACTGCCTCCCATTCTGTAGTATATAGTAAATCATAAGCCATTACAACTAGCATGGCAGGAAAAGGATTTACCAAATAGGTAAACTGTTCAACATTCATCTTTACAGGGCGAATCCTTCTATATTCCTTAAATAACTTCTCTATCTGTTCCGTCATGAGATTTGTAAAATGAAATCTTGTCTAAAATAAATGATAGATACATCTATTGCCAAAAACCAACTTCCTTATGCAGTGAGAAGTCAGTCGGAAGATTCAATGTGATTTTCTTTACTAAGAAGAGTGCTGTAATGTTCATATAATGAAAAAATACTTTCAACGTACTCTACTGGCTCGGTACAACGACAATATCCGTATTTTACTACTGGGTCTTTAAAATAGTTCTCATTAGATTTTTTTAATAAATATTCAGCTACAGTATCCCAGTGAGTTTCATCACGGTCGTACTTTTTAGTCAACTTATAAGCATCCAAAACATGGCCCTGCCCAACGTTATATGATCCCAAAATAAATTTTACACGCTCAAGGCTATCAGGAATCTTTTTTCTCCAGTAATCATTCAGCCATTTTATATGTCTTGACCCTGCTGTCAAACTACTTTCTGGATTTTCAAGGTTAGTTATGCCATAAGCCATACCTGTTCGAGGAACCAATTGCATCAGCCCAATGGCACCTGCCCAGGATTTTGCTGTGGGATTGAACTTTGATTCCTGAAAAACTTGTGCTGCCAATAATTTCCAATCCCAATTAAGATTTTTCGCAGTCTCTTTAATCAAGTCATCGTAAGGAGACAATCTCGATCCCGAAAACACATTGGAAAAATCACTTTTAGCCCGTGCCAAATGAACTTTTGAATTTTTGAAATACTTATTAAAAATGACATAGTATTCAGCCTTATTTTGCATTTCATCTATCCAACCATTCACTTCACTGAGCAATGAAGGTGCGTTTTTTCTAACGGCCCAAGCTATTTGTTGTGGAAAACTCACCGGTGTCATAACATCAATGTTTGGGAAGTAGGTAGAGTTGACAAGAGCAACATGTTCATCGGCAATTGTGTAGGTTATAGTACCATTGGAGACCATTTCTATAAAATCTTCGGTAGAAGCGGTTGCAAAATCTTCCACTATGTTGATATCACCGCCCAGTTCGTCAGAAAGGTTTCTGAGCCTACTGGCATACGCAGAAGCAGGCCTTACAATAATTTCTTTTCCAATCAATTCAACCTGATTCCTAATCAGCGATTGCTCAAGTTCATGCCTTTTCAACTGTCTCCAATTGTCTGGCTTTCGCTGAATGAGCATTTGTCGGGCCTGTATGTGGGGATGTGTGAAGCTTACAAATTCTTTTCTCTCATTGGTAACAGTGAGACTATAGGCAATTATATCACCGACGCCTTGGTTCAATAAGTCGAATGTGCTTCCCAAATCTGTAGTTAAAAGAAACTCCAGACCAACTCCAGTATGCTTGGCAAAAAGATCGAGCAAATCGTACTCATACCCCATCGGTTGGCCTTTATAAACGAAATAACCTGTAGAGCTATTATCGATAATCACTTTAAGCGTTCCCCGTGCACGAATTGCATCCAGGTCAAAGAGAATGGACTGTGGATTTTCAATAGTTTCGATGTCAACGTCATCTACAATGGGAGTTGATTCACACCGAATGAGAACGAAGCCAGTTGGTAAGAGGGCTATGCAAATAATCTTTCTGATTATAGACATATCAGTTTTCCTTAATTCTTATCTTTTAAATGACTGAGTTAGGTTTGCTAATGATAGTGAAAATTAACGCAAATTCAAGATTATGCTGTGTGAGACTTTATCATCCAGAATCCATCATTCCTGAATGAAATCTTTAATTAAAACGAAGAGGTCGCCAAATTCGGTTAATGGAAGAGTTTCAGAGCGGTCATAAATGTCATGATAGGCTTGTATACCGCCTTTGGTATAAATAAAAAATCCCGGAATTTCATACTGGTCAAATGAGCAATGATCACTGTTGCATGCTGATCCCCGAGGTGTAATGTCATTGACCAGATTCTTTTCATCATTTATATCAACTAACTTTTGAAACTCTTCTTGGTAAATCTTTCCATTGACCACGGTTATACCTTCATCTCCTGTGCCAACAATATCAAGGTTGATAACAAACTTTACTTTGGACAAAGGGTAGACCGGTCGATTGACATAGTACTGAGATCCAATCAGCCCAGCTTCCTCTCCTCCAAAGGCAATGAATAATAAGCTATAGTCCGGTTTCTCTAAAAATGAAAAATGTCTAACCAGGTTTAGCAGCATAGCTACGCCACTGGCATTATCATTAGCTCCCGGAAAGTGGGTACTCTTTCCCATTCTTCCTAAATGATCATAATGTGCGCTGATAACGATTAAGGAATCAGTTCTTTCACCACTTAATAAGCCCAAAACATTTTGACTGTGAAAATCTTCCAGGAATTCATTTTTTACCTTGAATCTGACTTTGCGAATGTCTGGGGATTTAAGGTGATCAATTGAAATATGGAAAACGGGTCTGTTGTTGACTGATCTACTTGTTCCCCAGGTTAATTTTTCATCAGCAGATATCAGGACGACCGGAACAAATAAATCTCTGTTAAACCGCAAGACTTCTTCGAATCCATCAATGACATTTTTATCCTCAACATCAAGGTTCCCATAGCCTTTTTTATTCAAATTGATAACGTTTCGAGTGCGCTTAATGACCTTCACCCATTCAGAGGTGTTCCTTAGCAATGTGTCGATTTCAATATTCAATACATCAAACTTGCCACTGATGCCTGGCGAAGACGGGTCAATTAAAAACTCAATGGCAGGGGCTAACTGCTGACCGTCAACTCTGACCGACATTTGTGAGGGGAAAGTATTGACCTGGAGTGGGAAAGGCTGTTGGTAATTCAGGCTAAATGATTGCAACCCAAACTCCTCAAATTCAGAAGCTATATAGTTGGCCGCCTTCTTGTGGCCGTTTTGGACATATCCCCGGCCATGCATGTCCCCTCCACTTAGCAGGTCAATTACGCTTTGAGTATAATGAAGATCTTGGGCCTGAGACAGAGAACAAAAGACTACTAAAAACAGGGAAAATATAATCTTCATTCCGACAGTTTCTTCGCTTTTTCCCAATAAGCATCCATTTCCTCGGGGGTTAGATCGGGCAAGGATTTGTCAATTTTCTTTGACTCAGACTCGATATATTGAAATCGTTTGATAAATTTTTTGTTGGTACGTTCTAGTGCTTCTTCCGGATTAACCTCAACAAAACGTGCATAATTGATCATTGAGAATAATAAATCTCCAAATTCTGATTGCTTTCTGGTTTCATCTTGTTCTGATTTGAATTCTTGAATCTCTTCCTCCACTTTATCCCATACCTGATCTTGATGATCCCAGTCAAATCCCACACCTCTGGCTTTTTCCTGTATTCTCATTGCCTTGACTAATGCTGGTAACGAATCAGGCACACCGCCAAGTACTGATTTATTGCCTTCTTCCTTGAGTTTAATCTGTTCCCAGTTGCGTTTAACAGTTTTTTCATCGTTTGCTTCAACATCACCATAGATATGTGGATGGCGGTGTACCAGCTTGTCGCAAATGCCATCAAGAACGTCGGCTATGTCAAAAGCTTCTTTCTCTGATCCTATTCGAGAATAGAATGCAATGTGTAAAATCAAATCCCCAAGCTCTTTCTTAACCTCCTCAAGGTTACCCTCCAAAATTGCATCCGATAGCTCATAAGTTTCTTCGATTGTCAGGTGTCTGAGACTTTCAAATGTTTGCTTTTTGTCCCAGGGACAATTCTCTCGCAACTCATCCATGATGGTTAATAGACGGTCAAAAGCTTTCAGTTTTTTATCTCTGTTCTCGTCTACCGTTTTCTTAATTTCCCCCATAAAATGAACTATTCGTGAGCCTCATCGTTGACTAATTAGAATCAAGATCAAAGATATAAGATTGACAGACTTGTCTTCGTTTCGGGTCGAAATGCTTTGCGTCAGGTAAATAAGTTTTTCGACATCAATCACGTCTATTCAATAGCCTGATATCTTTGTTCTTTTATCTGAGATTCTGTTTGGTTTTACAAAAATTGTTTTAGGAATGGCTACGGTTTTTTTAGGAATTGGGATTGTTGCGATATTCTTCATCTTCATGTCTGTAAGACTTTTGTTCATTAAGAATGGAGAATTTAAAGGCACCTGCGCTTCCCAAAACCCTTATCTAAATAAAGACGGCGAAGCTTGCGGATTCTGTGGTCGGACGGTGAAAGCAGGGGATTCTTGCAGAAATCCAGACAATGAAGTGGACAAAATGTTAGCCAGGTTTGAAAAATAACTCTTAAATAACAATGTAAATCCCAATTAACTTTTCCTCTAAAGTATAGTTCTCCCAGGGCAATTGCATATTAAATTCCGAGTAATTTTTCTCTATAGGAATCGCTAAGCGCAGCTCGTAGTCTTTTTTGAAGGCGTGAGATTTTTTTCACATTTTTGGATCAAAGCAAGAGCTATTTTGGAAAACAGGGCAAAGTTAGCAGCACTGTTACCTTTTCGCTTTCTGCCAGCATCTTCCTTCCAAGTTACATCCAACACCCGGAACAATTTATCGTTTTTATGGTGTAAAAAAATATTTTTTGTTATTATTAATTCTATAATGAAAAAGAAGAATTATGAAAAATCCAGTAGGTTTTTTTGAAATATTTGTAGATGATATTGAGAGAGCAAAAAAGTTCTACGAATCAATATTTGGAGTGAACCTGGAGAAGATGGATGACCCAACTGACCCAACGGTTGATATGTGGTCTTTTCCTTCTGATTTCTCTCAATATGGTGCTTCGGGTGCCCTTGTAAGAAGAGACGGTAGTTCAGCGGGTGGAAACAGTACGATAGTTTATTTTTCATGTGAAGATTGCGCTGTTGAAGAATCAAGGATAGAAGGATCGGGAGGCAAGGTCGCACAATCAAAATTCTCAATTGGTGAATATGGTTTTTGTGTCATTGTCATAGATACTGAAGGCAATACAATCGGACTATATTCCCAGAAATGAATGTGTCACGCCTAACAAAGCACTTCAGCGGACTGCCTGACGGCAGCCGTTGAGTTTAGGCATTAGATGTCATATCAAGGCATGAGTAGTAGTTGGGCACGAGTATTTAATCGTCTCTTCGAGATGATCAACGAAGAGGGCGATAACTATTACTCCGGTCCAAGATTTATTTCTGCAGTTCGCGAAGCTGACCCGTATTTCCTTGATTGCAACCAATTCCTGAAAGAAAGGAAGAGGGTCAGTAAAAGCACAAGCAGAAAGGATTACTTCTTCGATATCCTTATGGGCTTCGAGGTAAACGATAGGGTGAAAATAATAGGGAGTATCATTGAGGAAACACAATCTATTTCTCCTGAAAAAACTATGGGCTTGGTAACAGAAATCTTTTGGACCAGGCTGGGGAGCAATTGTTTGAGCTACTCTCTCATCTTGCAGTTGAATCTAAATCCCCACCAACGGTAGAAAATTCAACCGATTTTGAAAAACTAACTAACGTGTTGCAAACTGTGCCTGAAATAGGCGCAAACCCTTCGCCCCCAACAAGGTCGGGGACACTTTACTCGCGCAAAAGAGTAATTTTGAAATCATTAGGAAGGATTTAAGGGGGATTACGGATTACTCCAAGCAAATACATTTTAGCTAGTCAGTAAATACGGCAAATGGTTTACCCTCTATAGCCTATAATCCAAACCTTTCTATTACAGTCTGCAATTTTGAAAGTTTGCATCTTTCTAACTCCTCTTTACGTATATGTAAATGTTATATATCATATTTTTTTAACTAACCTAAACATAGTAATTCGATAAAAAATTTAAGGGCCAAATTTCTAGCGATTTTGATTCTTTTTTTTCACCCTTTCGTGTCAAGAAGACGAATTAGGGCTTCCTCAGATAGCACAAAAAGTAGCTATAGAGGATATAAAGAATGATTTTCAGGGTAAAAAGACTTGATTAAATGCGAGGTTATTTGTATATGATCAACTATACTTCCCAGTTCCAATCTAAAATCGAAGGGTTTTCCTCGATCAACCACATCAAACTCAACCCTGACAATAGGTGGATAGCCCTTAGTGGCCTTTTGCCTTGGGACGAGCTGGTAAATATCTATAAAAGAAACTGGCCTGAAAAGCCCGAAGGGCAAATTTAAAGATAGATGCCACGGTGGCTGACCAATACATCACCTGCCCCAATGACCCTGGGCTGGTCAATGAGGCACGTATCAAGACCGAAAAGATGGTGGACAGACTGTTCGGATTGTTAAGGGACAAGGTTGATGTCAAGCCCGGGACTTACCGTAAGGTGGCCCGTCAAAGGTATTTGCAAGAGGCCAAAAAGAAGAAAAAGTCAACGGTATCGATCAGAAAGGCCATTCGTGTATTGCTCAACTGTGTGAAAAGGAACCCGGGCCATATTGATCAAATGCCGGATCATTTGCAAGGGCCTTTCCCGTTTTCCCACAAAGTACAACTTGAACTGATGGTCATCCACACCCTTTATGAACAGCAGCAGGGCATGTACGACCAACGGTCACATCAATGCAGTGACCGGATCGTAAGCATCTCCCAGCCCCATGTGCGTCCAATAGTACGTGGCAGGCAGGGCAAAGACGTGGAATTTGGTGCCGGGCTTGGCCTTTCCCTTATGGATGGGTTCATGACCAGGGACAACCTGAGCCGGGATGCTTATAATGAAAGTGGGGATTTGCCCAGGCAGGCTGAAGCCTATAAGGCTTTGTCTGGTCATTACCCCGAACTTATACAAGCCGATAAGATTTATGCTACCCATGCAAACCGTACCCTGGTGCAGGCAAAGGTGCATAAGGCTTACGGCCACACCAAAAGGCAAGCCAGTTAAAAAACCGGCTTATCAGAAAGCCAAATCAAAAAAAGAGTATGCCGAAAGGAATGCAATCGAAGGAAGGATCGGCAATGCCAAACAGGTCTGCTCCCTCAATGAAATCAAGGCAAAGCTTAAAACAACTTCACAAACCTGGATAGCAGCTACCCTGTTTGTGCTCAACATTTCCAGAATGGCCGCTTTGACAGGCAACACTTTTTGAGTAAGCCTTAAGTAGCATTCCAGCCTTTAGACCATTAAGCTCCTCCAAAAGTTTAAATTCACGGCTATCTCCATTATTGATATAATCCTTAAACCCAAAACCTCGTTCCTTAATTTCTACAATGGTACCTCCAATCACTATACAAGAGATTTTAAGACCGTTGCAAAAGTCATGAACGATGATTCGCGTTGGATTTTTGGCTAAAGATTGAAGTTGTATACTTGTATTTTTTCTGTTTTCTCTGTTCTTTGGGGTGCGACAGGCTTCATTTTTAACGATTAGGCGCAATGATCCCGGAAGAGCGGTACAAATTGTAAGATAAAGCTTCCATGATGTTCTGATTATGCATCTTTTCTATCCCTGTGTACCCTGCTACTCCTCCGGCGAACCAAAGTCTGATGCCCCCAAATGTGCGTTCTACTTTAAAACGTGCCTTACCTGCCAATTTATTGAAACGCTTCTCCCAATGGGTTAAGGGCTTGTTCTTTTTGGCTTTCTTCAAAATGTGATTCTTGAGTTTTTTGCTTTTGAGAAGTTGCCCGTTCTTCTCTGATTGGTACCCTTTATCAGCTTTCAGGGCAATACCCTCAGGTAAATCGACTGTGCCCGACACCTCAGACAGATTTCCTGTTTCATTCACACTTGCTTTGGTGGTCACAACACCCGGCACCAGTCCTTCTTCATCGGTGAGGCAATGTTTCTTATAGCCCTAATGATATTTACCTCCCTTCTTTAACCATGATGCCTCCTGATCTACCCTTGAAGGGCAGGTTTTATGGACACCCGCCTCTTGCTCATCTTCTCTGTCTGTAGTGACTTCATGATTGGTTTTTCCTTTAGGCCTCAAAGGAGTTTCTATCACACCGGCATCGACTATGACTCCTGTTTTAACGATGATTTTATGCCTGCTCAACTGCGAATTGATCTCCTTAAAAAGCAGCTCAAAACCACCTGATTTGGACATGGCACTACGAAAGCGGCTTAAAGTACTATGATCCGGAGCTGCCTGATCTATTGTTAATCCACAGAAATAGCCAAAAGAAATACGATCATTGACACGATCTTCTACTTCATAATCGCTCAATCCGTACCCTGTTTGAAGTAAACACCTCTTAAATGGCAACAGCCCGTCATAACCAGGTTTACCTGTCGCACTCTTGCCCTTTTTATAATAGGCAGAGATGACTGATTCAATCGATGCCCAGTCCAAAACAGTATTTATCTGAGTGAAAAAGTCTTTTTTATTTTGCGGGTTCGTAGATCACAAATGCTGTCTGCCAGGCTAAGAATGGATTGTTTTTGCATGCTTAAATAGTATACATAATGTGTAATATTTAAGCATGCCTTGCAACGATCTTTATTTAATCTATTCAATAAGTGATGCACAGACCTCTGTGATGCACAGACCTCTGATTAAGTAATAAATCACCCCTGAAAGCACGGCTCAAAATAGTACTATCCGATTAAAATATAGGTTATAACACATATTTAATACTGGTATATATCACTTTATGAGCGGAAGAGCATCATTAACCGTTTCCACCGACAACTGGCAGGCCTTGTCGTAACAGACATAAATTTGGGTTTGATCATTCTTGCTATCTCTATCCTCAAAAAGAGGCAAATCACTCTTATCAATAGTTCCCAATAACACCTTGTTTGGTTTGTAGTAAGTATTCAATTCTGCAGAAATCTTTCGGAGCTCTGGACCAACTATGACAACCTCCGAAAAGGGCCTCACAAAATAAGTCATTAAGATGGCCCAATTCGAAAGATAATTAACATCCTTGGCTATATGGTTGGCAACTTTGCTCAACATGCCAGAAGCTATTTCGACGTAGTTAGGATCATCCAGCATTTTACCCAGAAGAAACAAACTGTTGGCCATTATAGAATTGGAAGCAGGAATCACGTTGTCAAAAAGTTCTTTCTTTCGAGCCACTAAAGATTCACCTTGATTGCTGGTATAGAAAAATAGTTTTTCTGTTTGGTCATAAAAATGTCCAACAGTGTAGGCAGCCAGTTGGTTAGCCTCTTTTAACCACCTTTCATCAAATGTAACCTGGTAAAGTGCAATGCAGGCATCCATGACCAGAGCGTAATCCTCAAGATATGCATCAATTTTGGCGTTCCCATTCTTGTATGTCCTTAATAGTTTTTTATCAATTTGAAGCTTGGAGATAATAAAATTTCCATTCTTGAGTGCCATTTGCAAGAATTTGGAATCACCGAATGCCCGATAAGCATCCACCAAACCCCGAGTCATTAAAGCATTCCATGATGTCAGAATTTTATCATCCAAACCAGGACGAATTCTTTCCTCCCTCTTTTTCAGTGCAGCGTCCTTAAAGGCGTTGATCTTCTCTGATAATACTTCCGGAGTTATTCCAAACTGTTTGGCCATCTCTAAGTCTGATGATTTGCGATATAGAATATTCCGTCCTTCTTCCCAATTACCAACCGATGTGGTGTTGTAATAAGCACTAATTAGTAGCATTTCCTCTCCACATAGATCCATTAACTCCTCATGGAACCACGTATAAAACTTGCCCTCTGTGCCTTCACTATCTGCATCCAGTGCTGAATAAAATCCCCCCTCTTCACTGGTCATTTCACGCTCCAACCATTCTATTGTACTATAAACCACCTCTTTATAAAGTACATTCTGAGTTTGTTGATAAGCTTCACTATATAAACTGACTAACTGGCCATTGTCATAAAGCATTTTCTCAAAATGCGGAGCAAACCAGCGATCATCAACAGAATATCTGGAAAATCCACCACCCACCTGGTCATAAATACCTCCAAAAGCCATCTGATCTAAGGTCAATTTAACTTCCTCAAGCGCATAATGATTGTTGGTTAGATGATGGTATCTCAACAAAAAAAGCCAATTGTTCGGCATAGGAAATTTTGGTGCTTTATTGACACCGCCCTTCTCCAAATCAAATCGGCTAGCAAATTTCTGAAATGCCTCATCCAAGTACAGCATGTCAAATTCCACTCTTCCGGGGTTAAGATTGTACTTCAATGTTTCAGAAAGACTTATTGAAGCAACCAACTGACCAGCCGAATCTTCAACTTTTTGACGCTCCTTTTTATAAGCAGTATTGATATTTATCAAGAGCTGAACCCAACCCGGAACAGGAAAATATGTACCTCCGTAAAACGGTTTCTGTTCAGGGGTAAGAAAAACATTTAAGGGCCAACCCCCATTTACTCCCATCGCCTGCACGGCATCCATATAAATCTGGTCAACATCTGGTCGTTCTTCCCTGTCAACTTTGATGCACACATAAAAATCATTCATGATCTTCGCCACAGATTCATTCTCAAATGACTCTCTTTCCATCACATGACACCAATGGCACGAAGAATACCCTATACTTAGAATGATGGGTTTATCTTCATCTCTGGCCCTATTCAATGCTTCCTCCCCCCAGGGATACCAATCGACAGGATTATATACATGCTGTAGTAAATAAGGGCTTGTTTCGCCTGCCAGGTGATTGGTCTTTCCAGAATTACTCATTTAAACCTCAATTGATTTGCAATTTAGGATTTTTAAAACAGGCACATAATAAATGCAATTATTGTAAGTATCATCCACGTGTTAATTTATTGAATATCAGTATATTCAACTATTAATTAAACGGTTAAAATTGATACTGGACAGGGAGAGAAAATTTCAAAGCCTGAGCTTATGCGAATTCCGGCAAAGATTCCCTGACGGTCAAACCTGCATGGAACATTTAGCTGACTTCAAGTGGCCAGATGGCTTGATTGGTGAGAAATGCAGCCATCAAAATAGTGCAGTGGGAAGCTCGAACAAACCAGACAATGTACCTCACCTGGTTATCAGCCTGCACCAACCCGTGGTACACGCTTCCTTAAGATGAAATTTCCACTACTGAAAGCCTGCTGCCTTATTTATTTCATGAGTACCCATAAGAAATTGGCAGGAGGTACGCCAGAGTGGTTAATAAAGCAGGTAAAAAGACTTCAAACCCTTTTTCGAAGACCATCTATCTAAAAACGCCCAGATTCGTACTGACGGTTGGTCAACTTGCAAGTCCTTCAAAAAGCAGTATCCAGACCTGAAGCAGGAGAAGAGCGGAAAGAAAGGCGAAAACGTCAACGATAGGCACAGAGTTTTCATGATGTTTAAAGGCTGGATGAGAGGTATTCACCATTCAGTTGATCATTTGCAGGATTATCCCGGTCAATATACTTACCAGTTTAACCGCGTAGTTACATGGATGGGGCTATATTTGACAATCTGCTGATTAGAGCCGCCAGACAGGGGTAGAAAAGATGCCGGAAGGAGAGTTAGACGCCCATTTGAGTTATGATAAACTTAAAACGAACGGTTCTGATAATGCTCGCCACGGTGTTAGCAAGAAGGTTGTTATAAAGACAAAACATGGCAAAGCAGAAAGCGAAGTGCCAAGAGATAGAAACGCCACTTTTGATCTTATTTTAGTTCCTCAAAAAAGCCAGCTATCAGAAGGGATAGCATCTCTGGAAGGGATAGCATCTCTGGTTAGTTCTCTTTATGCCAAAGGTATGAGTAATAGTGATAGAGAAGAACAGCTTTATGAGCTTTATGATTTTCAAGTTTCCACAAGCACTATTTCAAAGATTACTGACAAGATTACCAATGACATAGTAGCTTGGCACAACAGACCCCTGGATAACGTTTAACTCATTGTCTGGACGGACGGAATTGTGCTCAAAGTCAGGGAAAACTCTAAAGTGATCAATAAATCAATTGAAATAGGGACATAATCTATGGTCATTAAAGATAAAGAGGAGTTTACAAAGAACAGGGTATCTATGATGCGCCTGTATGATGCGCCTGCCCAACAAACAGCTCAGGCCGCCTGAGAAGACTTTTCTACAAAATGGGATCATAAATACTCATTATCCACGACCTGACCGCAATTTTTTTGAGTAAGGTAACGAACCAAAACTACTCGTACCAGATGGGCCAATACGTTGCCAATTCCAGCCATACGCTGATCTGCTTCGGTGATAATACCTTCTGATAATTCTGATCTTAGTCTCATATTAATTGCTTTGTTCTGACATTTTCCGATAATTGGTTGGACTAATACCGATTATACGTTTAAACTTCCTATTGAAATTTGACAGGTTATTGAATCCCGTCTGAAAACAAATTTGTGCCACTGGTTCATCACTGGCTTGTAACTTTTTACAGGCTTGCCTTATCCTAACTTCACTCAAAAAATCAACATATGATTTACGAGTTCTCTTTTTGAAGTATCTACAAAAGGATGTGGTAGTCATGCTGGCTAATGATGCCGCTTTTGCCAGGGTAATGTTTTGGTGATAGTGATTGGTCGTAAAATCCAGGATCTTGTTCATGCGCTCACCTTCCATCTCGTTTTTGTATTTATGAAGAGTGGAGGTGGTTAGGTATTTAATTGATTTAAGGCCTGACAGGTAATATAGAATTTCCAGCAAGCCTAATAGTTTAGTATGGCCGCTTTTATCAAGCAGGCTCTGTATCATTTGACCAACCCTTTGAGTGGTTTCCTTTCGCAGGCTCATGTTTCCCTGACATTGCTCTATGAATGCCCTTAGGTATTGGTTTTCTGGAAGATTGAGAAATGTTGACCCAAAGGTAGTGGCATCGAAAAATACCGAAATACCAAAAGCCTCCAGGTTAATATTTCCCTCGTAATATTGTTTGTCATTTTTAAACATATGCGGTTGGTTTGGACCAATGATGAACAAATCACCCGGCTCGAAATCATCCATAAAGCCGGTTAATATCAGTGTACCTCTGCTTTCTTTGATATAGGTTATTTGTATCTCGGGATGTTTATGCAGGATGTCGTAGAAATAGGACATCCTGTCCACCTGAGTATGTAAAGAAGTATTTTCGGTCTTGGGGATGTGGAACGGTAGTACCTTCAAGGTGTATGATATTTGCTATAAAAATATGTAATATTTAAAAATAGGACAAAATAATATTAGTATCAGGCAATATTATGCAGCCTGATCAAGGTGGATGCTTCTATTTTTGCCTTTTGGTTAACTGACTATTTAAATTTTATACTATGGAGTGGAAAGGCGTATTTCCGGCATTGACAACAAAATTCACGTCCAATGATGAATTGGATTTTGAAGCATTCAAAAAGCATGTTGATTTCCAGATTGTTTCTGGGGTTGATGGTTTGATTCTTGGTGGGAGCCTTGGTGAAGCCAGTACATTGAGTAATTCAGAAAAGGAGGAACTAATCAAGTTTTCTGTAGCAGAGTTCGGAGACCAGGTTCCAGTGGTAATGAATATAGCAGAGCAATCAACACAGGAGGCAGTGGCTCAGGCAAGAAGTGCCCAAGACAATGGCGCAGTTGGATTGATGTTATTACCTCCAATGAGATATAATGCTGACGGTGGAGAGACAGTTGAATTTTTCACCACAGTGGCTAAAAATACTGATCTGCCAATTATGATTTACAATAACCCGGTTGATTATAAAATCATGGTTACCCTGGAGATGTTTGATGAATTGGTAAAATATGACAATATCAATGCGGTGAAGGAGTCAACCAGGGATACGACTAATATAATCCGAATGATCAATCGATTTGGAGACCGCATAAAGATTTTAGGTGGTGTTGATACACTGGCAGTGGAATGCCTGCTCTTAGGAGCCGATGGATGGGTTGCGGGATTAGTAGATGCTTTCCCTCAGGAAACTGTTGCTATATACAGGCTGACCAAAGCAGATAGACTGGAAGAAGCATTAGCCATTTACCGATGGTTCATGCCTTTGTTGGAGTTAGATATTCACCCTAAACTGGTACAAAATATTAAATTGGCAGAAGTAGCTACCGGGATTGGTACAGAACATGTCCGAGCCCCGAGACTAAAACTGGCCGGAGCAGAGCGGGAGCGTGTGCAAGGTATAATTGATAAAGCCCTGGCAGTTCGTCCAACACTTCCCGACTATTTAAACTTATAAAATCCGGATATCATGATTGAAGGCAAAAATGTAATTGGGTTTGAGAAATTGGGTGAAGATAATGATACCATAGTTGCCATTAGCCCGATTGACGGGTCTAACCTGGAGGGCCATTTTAGTCCAGCCACATCTTCGGAAATTGATTTGGCCATAAATAAGGCTAAAGCAGCTTATAGAAAGTATCGTTCTTTAGGTGGGAAACAGCGGGCAGATTTTTTAGATGCCATTGGTGAGGAAATCATGAATCTCGGTGACGAACTGGTACATCGTGCCATGGCGGAATCTGCATTACCTGAAGGGAGAATCGTTGGAGAAAGAGCACGTACTGTAAATCAGTTGAAGTCGTTTGCAGAATTGATAAGAGAAGGGTCGTGGGTTGAGGCTTCAATTGATCTAGCCATGCCAGACAGGCAGCCCTTGCCGAAATCAGACATTCGAAAAATGTTGGTGCCCATTGGACCTGTTGTAGTTTTTACCGCAAGTAACTTCCCTTTGGCTTTCTCGACTGCAGGAGGAGATACAGCTTCCGCCTTAGCGGCTGGAAATCCGGTTATAGTAAAAGCACATGAATCACATCTCGGAACCAATGAATTAGTGGCCGGAGCAATTGCCAAAGCTGCTGAAAGAACTGGAATGCCAGACGGCGTATTTTCTACATTGATTGCTCAGGGATTTGGACTTGGCCAGCAACTTGTGGCTCATGCGGATGTAAAAGCGGTAGCTTTCACAGGATCTTTCAGGGGTGGTAAGGCACTTTATGATATGGCGTCAAAAAGAAAGAAACCAATACCAGTTTTTGCAGAGATGGGAAGCATCAACCCGGTTTTTCTGTTTCCTCAAAAGACGTCGCGAGATTTCGAGCAATTGGCAGCAACCTACGCAGGATCTATAACCTTGGGAGTGGGGCAATTTTGCACTAACCCGGGTTTACTGGTAGGAATAAAGTCCGAAGGACTCAGTCAATTTGAAAAGTCACTTGCAGGCAAACTAAATGATGCTGCCAGTGGATGCATGTTGAGTGAAAGCATTAGCAAAACATTTATCAAAACGAGCTCGAAAATGTTGAGCGAAGCAGGGATTAGTGTACTTAAAGAAGGTAACAATGATGGAAGCGTTATTGATTCAGTATTGGTAAAAGTATCTGGTAATCAGTTCCTTAACAATCCTGAACTGCATGAAGAAGTATTTGGACCATACAGCTTAATTGTGGAATGTGAAGATGCCATCCAACTGCTGACCATAGCAGAAAACCTTGAGGGTCAATTGACAGCAACCATACTTGCCGATGAAGATGAATTGAGTAATAATAAAGCTGCCTTAGAGGCAATTACTGAAAAAGTTGGCCGCGTAATTTACAATGGTGCTCCAACAGGTGTCGAGGTTTGCCATTCTATGCATCATGGTGGACCATATCCGGCTTCTACCGACGGACGTTTCACCTCGGTTGGAACCGCTGCAATTAAGAGATTTGTTCACCCGGTTGCTTTCCAGGATTTACCAGATCCGTTACTTCCCGATGAGTTGAAAAGAGAAAACCCGTTGGGCATCTGGAGACATACGGATGGTGATTGGGGAAAAGCCTAAGTTTTACCATAATACATGAAATCTAAGAGACTTTTCTGCATAGATGCACATACTTGTGGGAATCCCGTTCGGTTAGTGGCCGGTGGAGGACCTCTTTTAACGGGGAATAATATGAGCGAAAAAAGGACTCATTTTCTTCAGGAATTTGACTGGATAAGGAAGGGATTAATGTTTGAACCCCGTGGACATGATATGATGTCTGGCAGTATATTATATCCGCCTTCAGATACCGACAATGATATTGGAGTACTATTTATCGAAACCAGCGGGTGCTTGCCAATGTGTGGACATGGAACCATTGGAACAGTTACTATTGCCATTGAGGAAGGTTTAGTGACACCAAAAATTCCGGGGAGACTCCACCTCGAAACTCCGGCAGGTTTGGTAAAAGTTGAATACAAGGAAGAGCATGGGAAGGTTAGTTCTGTAAAGTTGACCAACGTTCCTGCATATCTGGCTGCGGAAAATCTGAACGTTGGGTGTCCGGACCTTGGTCCACTAACTTTTGACGTAGGATACGGTGGCAATTTTTATGCGATCATCGACTCCCAGGAAAATTTTAAAGACCTATCAAACCACAGTGCAGGAGACCTCATTCAATGGAGTCGGGAAATGAGGACCAGGATGAATGCAAAATACACTTTCGTTCACCCGGATGATCCTACCATCAATGGCTTAAGTCATGTCCTTTGGACAGGTGCCCCAATGTCAGATAATGCTGACGCAAGAAACGCCGTTTTTTATGGAGACAAGGCCATTGACCGGTCTCCATGTGGTACCGGAACATCAGCCAGGATGGCCCAGTGGCATGCCAGGGGTAATTTACAAGTAGGTCAAAAATTTGTTCATGAAAGTATTATTGGAAGTCAGTTTGTGGGAAAGGTAGAGGCCGAAACTCAGGTTGGAGGAGCCAAAGGCATAGTCCCAAGCATTGAAGGTTGGGCAAAAATTACCGGCTACAACAATATAATCATTGATGAAGATGATCCATATGCCCACGGATTCCAGGTATTATGACCAATCAAAAAAATGATGTTACCATAGTCGGAGGCGGTGTGATAGGACTGTCTTGTGCCTACTTTCTTCAAAAGGAGGGCTTTAAGGTCAGGATAATTGACAAAGATAAGCCGGGAGACAGCACCGGGACATCGTATGGGAATGCTGGAATGATTGTTCCTAGTCACTTCATTCCATTGGCAGCCCCTGGTATTATAGTTCAGGGTATGAAATGGATATTGGACAGCAAAAGCCCCCTTTACATCAAACCGAGAGCAAGCTGGACTTTAATTGATTGGCTAATAAAGTTTGCTCAATCATCGACAAACTCACACGTTCTGAAATCGGCCCCTGTATTAAGGGACCTGAATTTACTGAGCAAAAAATTATATCAACAGATTGAAAGAGAAGCGTCAATTGATTTTGGACTAAAACATAAGGGCATTGTAATGATGTCTAAATCACAAAAAGATCTGGATGAAGAAATTGAAGTTGGTGAGAAGGGTAGGAAGCTAGGCTTGGAAATGGAAATCCTGGATGCGGCTGGTATCAAACAACTTGAACCAGAGGTGGAGGTAATGGTACTGGGAGGAGTTCATTATCCGTTAGACTCACATTTAATACCCGCTCAATTCGTGTCTTCCATGAGTGGACTCCTTGAAAGGAGGGGTGTAATTATTGAAAAAAATACTGAAGTGCTGGATTTTCAAATTGAAGGGAGTAAGGTCAAAGGTATAATTACCAATAATGGTGAATCGGAAACTGATAATGTGGTGATTGCTTCAGGTACCTGGACAGGTGCCTTGTCTAAAAAGATGAAGCTTAATATCCCCATGCAGGCAGGCAAGGGATACAGTTTCGCTATTGACCACACTCACATTCCTCTCACCACTCCATCTATTTTGACGGAGGCTAGAATAGCTGTCACACCAATGGGTGATAAATTGCGGTTCGGTGGAACTATGGAAATCACCGGACTTGATACAAGTATTAATCGGAAACGCGTTCAAGCCATTATTGATAATATTCCAGCTTATTATCCAGCATTTAAGCCAGAGTGGATGAATATGGAAGAGGTATGGAGGGGGTTAAGGCCACTATCACCAGATGGCCTTCCTTATATTGGAAGAAGTTCAAAGATTTCTAATGTTGTATTAGCTTCAGGCCATGCCACGGTGGGATTAAGCCTGGCACCAGTGACTGGGAGGTTGGTAAGTGATATTCTAAATGAGGTTAAGCCCGAAATAGATATTGACCTGTTGGACCCCGAACGTTTTGCTTAGTTCAATCCCGGCTTAGCATATAAATTACTAACCCACCTTCAATTCTTGTGATAATAGAGTCGTTTACCGTCAGATGAAACAGATGGGTCTTCAGTTTGGAGACCATTAACAGCAGATAACACAGAAATATATGTCCTAACCCTCAGGAACTGATTCGGTGAGTAGCTTCAGCGCATTGCGTAAATCCACATTGCCAGGACCTGAACCCTTATAATGCCCTAATCTGACCACAACCAGGTTATGATTTGGAATGATAAATGTCTTTTGGTTGCCAGCACCGGCCATGTAATAAGAGTTTTCGGGAATCGGTTCATTGCCGTCGCCATTTATCCAGAAAAATCCACCACCGTATATGGGCCTGCCATCGGCTACCCACGCCGGAGCTAAGGTACTGGCGTAATCTACATATCCCTCTGGTAATAATCGTTCTCCTTCCCAAACACCGTTCTGTAGATATAAATTACCCAGCCTGGCCCAATCACAAGCACTGCCATACTCATATCCCTGTAGTAAGAAATTACCATAGGGGTCTGTTTCAAGTACCATGTTTCGGATCCCCAATTTGTCAAATAAGTATTTGGTGGGGAAGTTATGATAATCTTCACCCAAGGATTCAGCACCTAATCTTACCAAATAATTGGTAAGGACCGGATCAGAGTTTCGGTAACGACCAATTGTATTGGGAGGCCATTGCTGTGGACACATTGCTGCCCATTCAAAAGAATTCACTCCACCTGTATAAACATAAAGGTGGTCAGGATAGCCAAGTGCTGGATCAAAATCGGGGTCCTGCGGAGCTCGAAATCTAATACCGCTGGACATGCGCATGATATCGCCGATTCTTATCTGTGATTGTATATCATTTTTGTCTGCCCATTCAGGAATTGGTGCCGGTTGCCAAAGCTCATAAACACCTTTTTGTATCAGCAAACCCATTAATGTTCCTGTGAGGCTCTTTCCCATCGACCAGCTTTCCAAAGGTGTGCTCAAATCGATTCCTTCTCCGTAACGTTCACCTATTGATTTGACCTTTCCAGGTTACGATAAACGCTGCTGTCAGGCCTTCGGGATTAGCGAAAGCAGCATCAACTGCTTCCATTATTTTCTTTTGATTTAACTCTGTTGGAAAAGGTTGGTTTTGCGTGTCATCACCCATTGGCCAGAGGGTAGTGGAAGCCTCAGGCAAATTACGAGTAATAGATTTTGGCTCGTAGCTCAATTCTTTTGTTTCGAGTGGCAAACAACCACATCCCTGATCTCCAGTATAAATTGCTGTACGGCGGGTTCCGTCGGGCAAATCAATATGCACAGCCTTGTTATCACGGTCAATTATTGGTTTACTTACTTTTGAGCGATGTTCATATGGGCTCGCAAAGTAACCGACATTCTCAGCCGCAAAATCTGGATCAAGCCCTGTAATGAATACGGCGGAGCACATTATTTTGGCAAAACCTGCAGTGTGATGAGCGAGTGCATCACCAGGAGGGGCGACATATTCGGAGCTGATTTCAAATGAATCTGCCCTGACTATTAAACGATCTTTAAGGGGAATTTCTTCAACAATCGTGGCTTTTTCAGTTTGAGTAGAACAACCGATCAGCCCAATTAATAGGAACCATACAAGATAAAAATGATTTCTAAGCATCGAGGTTGGAAAGGAGCAGTAGTAGCTGTAGACGGTAAAAGAATGAGGGGTTCGTACGATAATTCAGATGCAAAAGCAGCAGTGGAATCTGAGCGCACCATCAAAAACACAGGAAAAAAGGAAAATAGTGTCCGTTATTACATTGGCAGCAAAAAAGCTACTGAAGAAGAGTTAAACAATGATATCCGATCTCATCGGCCATTAAAAACAAATTATACTTTATACTGGATGTTGGATGTAACTTGCAAGGAAGATGCTGGCAGAAAGCGAAAAGGTAACAGTGCTGCTAACTTTGCCCTGTTTTCCAAAATAGCTCTTGCTTTGATCCAAAAATGTGAAAAAAATCTTACACCCTCAAAAAAGACTACGAGCTGCACTTAGCGATTCCCATAGAGAAAAATTACTCGGAATTTAATATGCAATTGCCCTGGTATTATTAGTGGAGGGTGATGTTTATCAAAAGGGTTACCACAGTCTCAAAATCAGAAGTTAATAGTGTGTGCTAAAACCTGGATTGATGTGATAAAATCGTGACATTTCTGTGACGCAAAGGTAACCTAGCCGACGTTTATTTGTATCTGTACAGGTAATCTTTGAGCATTAAATTAATGGATATAATCTATGAAGCAAAATAATCTTTTACTACAGGTTTGGATCACTTTAGTACTGGCCGGTTGCGTTGGAGCCGATGAGGTACAGGACACTATAAGCTCAATTAATATTTTGCCACCTGAGAATGTGACTCTTGTAAATGATGGAAACTTTGCTAAGGTGCTTGGACAGGAGGCATTGCTACTCGTAGAAGCAAAAAGTGACTTAGGAGGCTCTTTTATAGCCACTCCTGAAAACCTCACTTGGGCTAGTAGTGATGAGGCGGTTGCCACAATAAGTGAAGAAGGTATGGTCAGTGCTGTTGGAGTAGGTAATGCTACCATATCTGTCATTTTTATGTCGGATTTTTCTGCAGCAGTAACTGATGCAATAGAGGTTTCGGTGGCTGGAGATCCTAATGATGTTGTTTTGGTCGAAATAACTACACCAGATAATCTTTTGGTAATTACTCCAGGGGATGAGTTGGAACTTACGGGTAGATTATTGAATGCAGAAGGAGCGGAAGTCAGTGTAGATGTGATCAACTTAATATGGAGCAGTTCTAACTCTGAGGTTGCCACTATAACTCAAAAAGGTGTTGTGACAGCAATTGCAGATGGAGAGGTAAGAATTACTGTTATTTCCGGTAATGCATCTGGATTTATTGACTTGATGGTTGCTAGTGCCACTTCATTAATCCGAACAGCTGAATTCAAGGGGTTATCAGGTTATGAGGTTTCCGGAGATGCTGTTTTGGAAGTCGGAAGCAATGGAAAAATCACCCTGAAAATATCCAGCAATTTTATGTCCCAGAATGGACCGGGCCTCTATGTCTACTTATCTGACAATGGTGGATCAATAACTGGTGGAGTAGAATTGGGTAAGCTGAAATCAATTGCAGGATCACAGGAATATGATGTGCCATTTAATGTCACCCTCAACCGATATGACCACATTGTCTTGTATTGTAAACCATTCGGAGTTGGTTTCGGCACTGCTAAATTGAGTGATTAATGAAAAAGATGGAATCAAGGATATTAATCGCTACATTTTTATTGATGGCAATAATTGTCACAGCTGCGAATGGACAGGGTGCCTGGAATAAGGCACAAGGCGAAGGTTTTTTCAAACTAAGTGAAATGGCCATCGTTTCGGATGAATTCTATACTCCGGAAGGGACAACTCAACAGATAAAGACTGCCGGCGTTTATATCACTAGTCTTTATGCCGAATATGGCTTGAGTAATAAGCTGACAGCTGTTACATTTCTGCCGTTCTTTGTTAGAAATACTATAAACGAACAGCATTTCGCCATTTCTACTAATAATGAAGAAGGGGATGAATCAAATAGTTTTGGGGATGTTAATATTGGTTTACAATACGGTATCAAACAAAGTGGGCCCATGGTATTGAGTGCGAGTTTACTCCTGGGTTTACCTGTTGGTGAAACCAGTGGAGGGAGGACCATGATTCTTCAATCAGGTGATGGAGAGTTTAATCAATTATTGCGCCTTCATGTCGGCTATTCTTTTTATCCAGCCCCTTTTTATATGACGGGAGCTATTGGCTTCAATAATCGAACGAAGGATTTTTCAGATGAGTTTCATTTTTCCTTTGAAGCAGGAGCATCAATTAAGGAGTCACTTTTTGTGGCTTTGAAGTTCGGAATCTTGCAGTCTTTTAACAATGGTGATGCAGCCACCAGCCAAACAGGTATATTCTCTAATAACCTGGAATATGTGACCATTGGGCCGGAGGTCAGTTATTTAGTAACTGATAAATTTGGTTTGTCAGCTAGTGTATTTGGGGCTTTGAGCGGGCAAAATATTTTGGCCCGCCCGGCCTATAATTTAGGCGTGGTCTACAACTTGAAGAAATGAGTAAGTCAAACTATGGCTTTGCTCCATAAGTATAGCTGATTCTCTTCATTTCATTTTCTAAAGTCCTGCCATGACTCTAAGTCATGGCAGGACTTTATTTAAGAGTTGGACTTTTAATAAGACATTTCAAGACCGTTGCACGATCTTGGTGTTTTTTTAGCCTGCCAGTGAGGTGGATATTCAAGAGATGCTTTTTATCCTGGAGTCATGAATAAGCGCACTACCCTTACACTGGCCGATAGTAGTATGTGATCTTCGTAGCAGAAAGATAAAAAAGACCTTTTTCACTCACCTCAATGCACTGTTAGATTGGGCTACAATAGATGGGGTTATTAGACAATACTACACCAAAGGCAAGCCAAAATATCAGATCGCCAAAGATAGGGAAGAGGAAGAACGCCCGTCAGAAGAACCCTCTAAGGAAGCGGCATCAAAAGAAATGGAAAAACAAATACAACTGCCCATTTGAACGAGATTAGTCATTTGGAAGAGATTTTGGACCGTGCTGATTGACCCGAACATATCGCATTGAAAGCTGACAAAGGCTATCAGTCAAAGAAAAATGCAGACCTTTTGACCAGGCGAAAGCTGAAGAACCATATTTTGAAAAAAGCCAAAAAGAACCAACCATTAACCCACTGGGAAAAAGCATTCCATAAACTAACAGGCCAAACAAGGTATAAAGCAGGGCGGTCATTCGGGAGTATTCGCAGATGGTTTAGCGGAGCGGTCGCTATAGGGGAATCGAAAAGATGCATACACAAAATTTACTGGAAGCCATTGGTTACAATTTATACCGGTCACCAGGGATGATTATGTTCAATTAAAAACAGTAAATAATGAGAGAAAATTACAATAAATAAGCTCGTTTTGACCCATCTGGAGAAGTAAACACAAAAACCGGATTCCGGAACTTGTGAAATTCAGAATTTACGCTCTTTCTGCAACCTTTTGCAACGGTCTTGGAATGCGACCGACCGGGTTAAAGTTCTGGGATTCAGCATTGTCTTTTAAATACATTGTTTAAAGTACCGGGATGAGAATATTTGGAACAATAGTCGGCTTGTGCTCTTTTGCGGTAATTGAACCAAGGACTTAGAGTTAAATATCAGCAGAAATGTACGCTTAGGATGCAAGTTATATACTTATTCAGGGTAGTAGCTTGCAAAGAATAACGGATGGAGACCTGAGCAATTTTGCGGGCAATGTTACTGTGAAGATTGGAAACTTTAAAGAATAGACTCAACGGCTATTTGTGACCGACCGCGGTTAACCCTGCGGTTTTTTTAAATTTAGATTATAGGATGTCAAATTGCTACATTGCCAATGCAGCCTCAGTAATTTTTTGAGCAATAAAATCCCCCACTTCGCTTGTTGAGAAAGCGTTTTCTGTACTGATATCTTCGGTTACAACATTTTCTGAGAGGCATGCATTTACACTTGATCTAATGATCTCGGCCTCCTCAGTTAAATCAAGAGATGTTTCAAGCATCATTGCTGCAGACAATATCGTTGCTATGGGGTTTGCAATATTTTTACCTGCCGCCTGAGGATAAGAGCCATGCACAGGTTCGTAAACGGAGGTATGTATTCCAACCGATGCAGAAGGGAGGAGACCTAGAGACCCGGAGATGACACTTGCTTCATCACTCAAAATATCCCCGAACATATTTTCAGTAACCATCACGTCAAGTTTTTTAGGCCATTGAATTAATTGCATGGCGGCATTGTCCACAAACATATAATCCACTTCAATATTTGGATGATTAGGTTCCATCTCCTGGGCAGTCTCTCTCCATAAGCGGGAAGTAGCTAAGACGTTGGCTTTATCAACCACAGTTAATTTTTTTCTTCTTTTGGCTGCATAGTCCAATGCTAGTTCCAAGATTCTTTCGATCTCTGCCTTTGTATAAACACAGGTATCGAATGCTTTATCTCCTCGCTCTGACCTTCCACGGGGCTCACCAAAGTATATGCCACCGGTTAATTCTCTCACCACCACAAAGTCAACACCAGAAATGAGCTCTGATTTTAGTGGACTCTGATCTATTAGTGACTCAAAAGCAGTTACGGGCCTTATGTTGGCGTAGAGGCCTAAAGCTTGTCTCATTGCTAGGAGCCCTTGTTCAGGTCTGATTTTAGCCTTAGGATCATTGTCATATTTCGGATCTCCAATTGACCCAAATAAAACCGCATCAGAGTTCATGCACGTTTGCAGGGTTTCGTCAGGAAATGGGTTTCCCGTTGCATCAATTGCTGCCGCACCAACATACCCAAATTCGAAATTGAATTGGTGACCAAATTTATTCCCGATAGCATTGAGTATTCTAACAGCTTCTTCAACGATTTCAGGGCCTATTCCGTCACCCGGCAGTTTGGCAATTCTATAATTCATTTTAGTTTTAATTCTTATGAAATTAACATGATCCTGTTTTACTGAATATGATCTTGTTTTGTAGCAACAATAAGCCCAGTGGACCAATTCATTTTGGTAAGGTTCAAATTTTGCATGGTCTCCAGTTTGTTGATTAACGTTACCACCTTTTCGAAATGACCATCAGGCCATGTACTTCTGGGTATCAAGTCATCGATTACATAAATGCCTCCATTTACCAACAACTGAAGAGTTTCTTCCAGTAATTCGAATTTTCCTGGCCATGCATCAGCAAATATCAGGTCAAATGGCCGTCCTTTATATGATTTGACCCAATCGTTGCCGTCTTCACAAATCAATTCAACCCTGGGGTCTTGATTGAAGTACTTGTCGGCAAGACTTATTAACTCTGGATCATTGTCAATGGAAATAACGGATGTGTTCTCATCAGCTCCGTCAAGTATCCAACTTAATGCCAATCCAGTTCCTGTTCCCAGCTCTAAGACGCTTGCACCTGCTTTACTGCTGACAAGCGTCCGGAGTAGTGAGCCTGTTAAAAGGTCTGAACACATTGAGAAGTTAATCGTCCTTGATTCGCCAATCAGGATGTCATAGAGAGGTGGTTTTTGGACTGCTGAGTTATTTTCAAGCATAAGTTCTTAATTGATTTAAGCGAAATGAATTTCTTCAAGCGTGTTCGAACTCCTCAATTTCACTCTTAAGGTTTAACAAGTAGTCAATATCATCATATCCATTGAGTAGACACTCTTTCTTGTAAGGGTTGATCTCAAAGGATAGTGTTTCTTCCGTTTCTGCCAATCTTAAGGACTGCGATTCTAAATTGATTCCAAATTCTGACTTGGGATTGTTGATAATCAAATGAAAAATCTTCTCAAGGTCACTATCACTCACCTGTATAGGAAGCAGCCCATTATTAAGCGCATTGTTTTTGAAAATATCAGCGAAAAAACTTGATATAACAACTTTAAAGCCATAATCGTGAATGGCCCATGCAGCATGTTCTCTACTTGATCCACAACCAAAGTTTTTGCCCCCAACTAATATCTTACCAGAATAATTACTGTTGTTGAGTGCAAATTCATCTACTGGTTGGTCATTGGCATCATACCTCCAATCTCGAAAGAGGTTTTCACCAAAGCCCATTCTATCAGTAGCTTTTAAAAACCTGGCAGGTATAATTTGATCTGTATCAACATTTTCCGCTGGTAGCGGAACTGCACAGGAGATTAATGCTTGAAATTTTTCCTTCGCCATTTTTTTTCAACTAACCATTAAATCAAATTAAGTCTCTTGGATCGGCAATTCTCCCTGTCACGGCGACAGCCGCGGCAGTCAAGGGACTGGCAAGCATAGTTCTGGCACCCGGACCTTGTCGTCCCTCAAAATTTCTATTGGAGGTAGAGACTGAGTATTTCCCTTCAGGAATTTTATCCTCATTCATACCCAGGCAAGCTGAACATCCTGGTTGGCGTAACTTGAAACCAGCCTTTTCCAGAATTTCAGTCAAACCTTCTTCTTGAGCCTGTTTTTCAACTTGTTTGGATCCGGGGACTATCCAGGCGGTAATATTTTCAGCTTTTTGCCTGCCAGATACAAACTCAGCCACAGTTCTCAGGTCCTCTATTCGGCCATTGGTGCAGCTGCCAATAAAAACGTAATCTATTTCTTTACCGATTAAATTTTCTCCAGGTTTCAAGCCCATATAGTTGAGAGATTTCTCAAGTGACTTGTTCATGTCACTATTGGATGGAACTTTACCCCTTATTTTGGTTCCCATCCCGGGATTGGTACCATAAGTTATCATGGGCTCAATGTCCGATGCGTCAAAGTGAAATTCCTTATCAAAAACTGCATCCTCATCAGTACACAGCGCATTCCATTTTTCAACTGCCTTGTCAAATTCCTCATCTTGAGGAGCAAATTCCCGACCTTCGAGATATTCGAAGGTGGTTTGGTCAGGGGCAATCAACCCGCCTCTGGCTCCCATTTCTATGCTCATATTGCAGATAGTCATTCGGCCTTCCATGCTCAATCCGGTGATCGCTGACCCCGCATATTCTATAAAATAACCCGTCCCGCCACTGGTTGAGACCTGGTTAATGATGTAAAGAACAACGTCTTTCGCAGTTACCCCTTTCCCCAATTGACCATCTACGGTTATTCGCATTTTTTTTGCCTTCGGCTGCATGATGCACTGGGTGGCCAGAACCATTTCTACCTCACTTGTTCCTATGCCAAATGCAATGGATCCAAAAGCTCCATGTGTCGACGTATGGCTGTCTCCGCAAACTATTGTCATTCCAGGTTGGGTGATTCCCAGTTGGGGACCAATTATATGAACAATACCTTGATATGGGTGATTGAGACCATAAAGAGTGATATCAAACTTCTCACAATTTTCGGTGAGCTTGTCTACCTGGAACTTCGACAGTTGATCTTTGATGGGCAGATGCTGATCAATCGTTGGCACATTATGATCTGCTGTTGCAATTGTTTGCTCAGGTCTGAATACCTGAATGCCTCTTTCTTCAAGTCCCGCAAAAGCTTGAGGACTAGTTACCTCATGAATTAGGTGCCGATCTATATATAATACACTGGGTCCGTGCTCAATTTGCTTTATGACGTGAGTGTACCAAATTTTATCAAATAGAGTTTTTGTCATGTTATTGATATGCCCCTTAATGAAGTGCTGAATTGTATTGAAAGTACTTATTTGATCAATAATGAATCTTTATGAGACAATGGCTTCCCGGTAACTTACTAAGTTATGTAAGTCTTCATTTTGAATCTGCTTTTTCATGTCCGCCATTTCGAGGAATCTCATATAAACGACTTCCATTTCGTCATTATCGAATTTATAACCGATATTTTCCAATTTATGCCGTAAAGCTGCTCTACCACTACGAGCCGTAAGAACAATACTTGAAGCAGAGACACCGACATCAGCAGGATCAATGATTTCATAATTTTCTCTGTGCTTGATAATTCCGTCCTGATGGATACCAGAAGAATGCGCAAAGGCATTGCTTCCCACTATTGCTTTATTCGGTTGAACGGGCATCCCCATCATGTTGGATACTAATTCGCTCATCGGGTACAATTGGGTTGTATCAATATTAGTCTCCATGTTGAGATGTGCGTGACTCTTAGCGATCATCACAACTTCTTCCAAAGAAGTGTTCCCAGCCCGCTCCCCAATACCGTTAATTGTTACCTCTACTTGCCTTGCGCCATTGGTCAAACCAGCCATACTGTTTGCTGTGGCAAGCCCGAGGTCGTTATGACAATGAACAGATAGAATGGCCTTGTCAATATTTGGCACATTATTCATAATGTATTTGATTTTTGTGCCAAACATGTCTGGTAAGTTGTATCCGGTAGTATCTGGTAAATTGACCACGGTAGCCCCAACTGCAATTACCGCCTCAACCATTTTCGCCAAGAATTCCTGATCTGAACGTCCCGCATCTTCAGCGTAAAATTCTACGTCTTCAACAAATTTACGAGCGTATTTAACCGCCGCAACACCTTGCTCTAGTACTTTTTCGCGTGTCGATTTTAGTTTGTATTCAATATGTATGTCAGAAGCTCCAATCCCTGTATGGATTCTTGTCCTTTTTCCGAAGTGGAGTGCCTGAGCAGCGCAGTCAATGTCTACGACCATTGCTCTAGTCAAGGCGCAAATAACAGGCTCCTTAACTGCCTTACAAATTTCTTGTACAGATTTGAAATCGCCGGGACTGGAAACGGGAAAGCCAGCCTCAATAACATCTACACCAAGTCGTTCAAGTGCTTTCGCAACTGTGACTTTTTCTTTGGTATTTAGTTGACACCCCGGCACTTGCTCGCCATCCCTCAAGGTTGTATCAAAAATGTAAATTCTGTTTTTCGACATGATATTTCAGGCACTCGTTTTATTCTATTGTTGAAAGTAGGTTAACTTGGTAGTTATCAGAAACAATATTGATCCGAATTTACGATGCCCAAAGATGATTATTTTAGACTTATTGTACTGATAATCAATTATATAATCCTAATGTCATAACGCATTTTTACAATGCCCAAAATTTCAAATGAACCATTGTTTGAGTTGATAAAATCTTTGACCAAGTCCGAGAAACGCAACTTCAAACTTTATGCGAAACGAATCAGTCTAAATGAGGAGTCAAAATTCGTCCGTTTGTTTGATATTATTGATCAATTAAAGGAGTACAACGAAGATAAAATACTACAAAAGGGGTTGGATATAAAGTCCAGTCAATTATCTAATTTGAAGACACATCTTTACAAACAAATCCTTACGAGTTTAAGGTTAAATCACATCACTCATAATGCCGATATTGAGATAAGAGAGAATATTGACTACGCTAGAATCCTCTATAACAAAGGTCTCTATCGTCAAAGTTTAAAGGTACTTGACAAGATTAAGCATAAGGCTGAGGAAGAAGAGTTTCATTTGTTACGGCTTGAGATAATCGATTTCGAAAAAAGGATTGAATCTCAGTATATCACAAGAAGTATTGAGACCCGTGCTGAAGAGCTAACAATGGAATCGAGAGAAGTCAGTCAAATGGTTTCTCGAGCTCAGGAATTGTCCAACCTGGGACTTTCATTGTATGGCCTATATCTGAAGGTTGGCTATGTGAAGAATGAAAATGACTTTCAACTGATTAAGAACTATTTTCATAATAGTCTTCCCTACTATCGATTAGAGGATTTGACTTTTTTTGAGAAACTATATCTATTCCAGCTTAAGGTATGGTATTATAATATTGTTCAGGATTTCCCCAATTGTTATCGTAACGCTCAATATTGGGTTGATCTGTTTGATCTGCAACCGCAAATGATTGGCAAGCAGATGGATCTTTACATTAAAGGACTTCACAATCTACAATTGGCTCTTTTTAATACAAGATCATACCAAAAGCATGAGAAGTTGGTGATCAGATTGGTCGAACTCAAAAATGATGTAAGTCGAGACTTTACAGAAAATGACAAAGTGCTATTATTTCTATATAGCTATCTGGGCATAATCAATGGTCATTTTTTGAAGGGTAATTTTTCAGATGGACTACCTATGGTGCCCGTATTTGAAAACGAACTGATTTCTTTCCGTGACAAGTTGGATGACCATTGGTTATTGCTCTATTATTATAAGGTGGCATGCCTCTATTTTGGTAGTGGAGACCATAAAAATTGTATCACCTATTTAAGCAAGATCATCAACCGTAGAGATTTGAATTTGAGGGAAGACATCCACTGTTTTGCTCGAATACTCAATCTCATTGCCCACTATGAATCGGGAAATACCGATCTCGTTGAGTATCAGGTGAGGTCTGTGTATCGCTTTTTAGCCAAGATGGATAATCTTCAAAAGATGCAACTCGAAATTTTCAGGTTTCTAAAGAAACTGCCTAAAGTGGTTCCGGCAGAAATAAAACAAGAGTTTACTAAACTAAAAGACAGGTTAATAGATATATCAGCTGACCCATTTGAAAGGAGACCTTTTCTTTACTTGGATATAATTTCATGGCTAGAAAGTAAGATTGAAACACGACCGGTCCAGGATATTATTCAATCTAAATCCGAACGGAACGCTCGAATTTAAAAATTCACCTGGCTAAGGAAAAACAGTGTCAGAATCTTGGCTTGAATTCATATCTTCGGGATTGAGTCTTGTAATGCATGGGATATAAAAAGATTAACCAACAAGGATTAATTAGAATTGCTTTTCTTGGATGCGGATATGCCACCAAAATTCATGGCAAGACGCTTTCTAAATTTGACAATATATATTTATACTTTGCCAGTAAAGACCCTGAAAAGGGCCAGAAATACAACAAAAAATATTATGGTAAAGGATCTTACCTATCATATGAAGAAGCATTTGAAGACCCCTCTATTGATGTTATATTTATAGCCACACCGCCTGTTAACCACCTCGAATTGACACTGAGTGCTTTAAATGCTGGAAAACATGTTATCGTCGAAAAACCCCCATATTTGAAATCTTCGGATTTTGATATCATTAGCAAAGCTCAGGAGAACTCAGGGACGCAAGTCTTGGTTGCCGAAAACTATTTTTATAAACCAGTTGCGATCAAACTGAGGAATATCATTGCTTCAGGGGTAATTGGCGAACCTCTTTTCTTTTTTGTTAATGCGACCAAAACTCAAGAAACCGGAGATTGGCGTGACGATGTTGCTATGGCTGGAGGAGGGGCTCTTTTTGAGGGGGGGATACATTGGGTGAATTTCATGGCCAATCTGGGGCCAGAAGTTGGAGAGATTAAAGGATATCAACCGGGTATTAAAAAAGACGTTGAACGCAGTTATCATATTACATTTAAATATAAAGACGGACCTGTGGGCACCCTATTACATTCATGGGAAACCAATACGGTTTTGAAGGGCCTCAGATTGTCAAAAATCTACGGCACGGAGGGTTCTGTCACTTTTGAATCAAATGGGATTTTTGTGATAGTGAGGGGTAAAAAAAAACGATTAATATGGCCCGGACTAGCTGATATTGCTGGCTATAAAGGCATGTTTAGAGATTATTTTAGGGCCCTGAGACAAGGAGTCGGTCCACAATTCACGTTTACCATGGCAAGACGTGATATTGAGCTGATAGAAAATATTTACTAATAGGTGTTGCAAAGGTACGGTGTCAATGATTCGTCTTATTATTGAAGATTAAAAATTAAGTACTATATGCTAACTTTAACCGGCCAATTGGACCAGACATTAGCTATGAAAAATATTAAAGTGCTGATGGTTGATGATCATCGAATAGTACTGGAAGGGATTTCTTCATTATTATCCCAATTCCCTGAAATTGACATCTTGTCGCAGGAAGAATCTGCTGAGGAAGCTATAAAAATAATTGAGAAATATAACCCCGATATTCTATTGACAGATTTGAGTATGCCCGATTATCATGGGAATGAGTTAATTAAATTAGTCAGTAGGAAATACCCGGAGGTCAAAATAATTGTACTTAGCATACATGCGGAATATTTTGCAATTCATAATGCCATTACATTTGGTGCGAGTGCCTATTTACAAAAAACATGCAGTGCCGACGATTTGATAATCGCTATAAAAACAGTTTTGGATGGAGGAACCTACTACAGTGAGGGCATAAAAAAGGTTCTTCTAGAAAAGAAATTCGATGACATCGACTACAATCAAGTAACTGGACGAGAAACTGAAGTACTCAAATTGATAGTTGAGGGTAAAAATAGTACAGAAATTGGAACCGCCCTTCACATCAGTAGCCGTACTGTAGACAATCACAGAACTCGTATGATGCGAAAACTGCGTGTGAAGAATACAGCAGAACTGGTAAGAACGGCACTTTTGAACCAAATAGTCTAAAAGGCACCTGTTCGTCCACCATCCACGGGAATATTTGTTCCTGAAATATATCCAGCACTTGGTGAAGCCAAAAACGCAATTAGTGAAGCAATCTCTTCTGACTTACCAAATCTACCGGCGGGTATTGTCGATAGCATTGCTTTCTCAACTTCTTCGAACGATTGACCGGCCGTTTGTGCCCTGCTTTGAATCAGACTGTCAAGTCTTCCTGTTTTAGTAAAGCCGGGCAAAACATTATTTACAGTTATACCGAAAGCAGCTAATTCAAGGGACAGTGTTTTGGACCAACTCGCCATAGCACCTCGAGTTGTATTAGAAACTCCGAGCCCGGGAATTGGAACTTTCACTGAAGTTGAAATTACATTGATAATACGTCCAAAATTCGAAGATTTCATTTCAGGTAAAAGAGCCTGTACTAATAAATGGCTACATTCTAGATGTGCCCTGAACGCCATTAGAAAATCCTCATACTTAGCTTCTATGATTGGTCCGTCTGGGGGGCCTCCTGTATTATTTATTAGAATTGAGGCCGGGTTCCTATCATTAATATGCTGAGTTACTTTGTCTTTAAGCATTTCAGGATTTTGAAAATCCACTCCCAGAATTTGATGATTCTGACCAGCGTTTTTCTTTTTCTGAAGTACAGCAAGAACCTCCTTGAGTTTATTTTCGTTTCTTGCAACCAGGGTTACGCTAGCACCAAGTCTTGCAATTTCGATTGCAGTGGCTTTTCCGATTCCTTGAGTACTACCACAAACTATTGCTCTTTTTCCCTTTAAATCTAAATTCATATGGTTTGAAATTCTTAAAGCATCTAAGCTATAAAACTCACTAACTCAGAGCAACATTCATTAACTTAAGGACAAATTAGAAAAGTACATTATGGCCATTAGAAGACCGTTCAATTTTAAGAGATGGATTGATGAAAATCGTCATTTACTAAAACCTCCTGTCGGCAATCAGCAAGTTTACAAAGGCAATGACGACTATATTGTAATGGTTGTTGGGGGACCGAATTCCCGGAAAGATTACCACTATAACGAAACCGAAGAGTTTTTTTATCAAATCGAAGGGGATATCACTTTAAAGATCATGGAAGACGATAAACCCGTTAATATCGAGATAAAGGAAGGGGAAATATTTCTATTACCACCAAAAATCCCACATTCACCACAACGTCCTGCAAACACGGTCGGATTGGTGATGGAATTGTACAGAAAGCATAATGAAAAAGACGGATTTATATGGTTTTGTGAAAATTGTAACGAAAAGATATATGATGAATACTTGCAGCTTGCCGATATAGTGAAACAATTACCTCCATTAATGGAAAGATTTTATCAGTCTGAAGAAAATAGAACCTGCAACAATTGTGGATCAGTTATGACTCCGCCGGTGAAAAAGTAGTACAGATTAATTTGAAATTAACAGCATGCCTGAGTTTTTTAAAATAGATATTCATACACATATTTTGCCTAAAACATGGCCGGACTTAAGAGAGAAATTTGGTTATGGAGGCTGGGTTCGTTTAGAGCATCACAAACCCTGTTGTGCCCGAATGATGATGGACGATAAATTTTTCAGGGAAGTACAAAATAATTGTTGGGATCCTGAACGTAGAATTTTTGAAAGTGATGATACTAATATTGGCGTACAGGTTTTATCAACAGTTCCAGTCATGTTCAGCTACTGGGCCAATCCGCAACATACTTTAGAAATAAGTAAAATATTAAATGATCACATAGCGGGCATAGTGCAAGATTATCCCGATCGTTTTATCGGATTGGGAACTGTTCCGATGCAAGCTCCGGAATTGGCGATTAATGAGATGGAGAGATGTATGGAAACAGGACTTCGGGGAATCCAAATTGGCACACATATTAATGATTGGAACTTAGATGCTCCACAATTATTTCAAATCTTTGAAGCTGCTGAATCTTTGGGAGCGTCCATATTTATTCACCCATGGGACATGATGGGTAAAGATCAAATGCCAAAATATTGGTTACCATGGTTGGTAGGAATGCCAGCTGAAACCTCAAGAGCGATCTGTAGTATGATTTTTAGTGGGATTTTCGAAAAACTCCCGAATCTACGTGTGGCATTTGCCCATGGTGGAGGCTCTTTCCCTTCAACAATAGGGCGAATTGAACATGGATTTAACGTGAGGCCAGACCTTTGTGCTGTTGACAACCATGTTAACCCAAAGGAATATCTGGGCAGATTCTATTTAGATTCATTGGTTCATGACGAAGCCATGCTGAACTACATTGTGGATTTAATTGGTGCCGATAAGGTAGTTCTGGGATCAGATTACCCTTTTCCCCTGGGTGAGTCAGTTCCTGGAGATTTGATAGTAAAATCTTCACTTTCGGATAAGAACAAGAGAGCCATTTTATCTGACAATGCACTTACCTGGTTAAGATTAGGGCAAAAAGAGTTGATTCATTCATGACAAATTTTGAATCAACTCAAGAATATGCCCTCAATTCAGACCATAGGGATGATTTAGGATTATTCCGGAATTTATTTAACATACCCACTAGGAATGGTAACGAGGTGATTTATCTATGTGGCAATTCACTCGGATTGCAACCCAAAAGTGCGAAAGAGTATATAGAGACAGAATATAAGGCTTGGACCGACTATGGCATAGAAGGACACTTTAACGGTAAACGGCCCTGGATGCCTTATCATAAAAATTTTAAGAGTGTTCTTGCCAGCTTGGTTGGTGCCAATGAGAATGAAGTAGTAGCCATGAATAGTATTACTGTGAACCTTCATTTGATGATGGTCTCTTTCTATAGACCCGAAGGAAAGCGGTATAAAATACTATGCGAGTCTGATGCTTTTCCAAGCGACCAATATGCATTGGAAACACAGGCCAGATTTCATGGTTATAATCCTGAGGATGCTATAGTAGAGATTCAGCCCAGGAATGGAGAGCATTTATTGCGACATGAGGATATTATAAAGGCCATTGATAACCTAAAGGATGAGCTGGCACTAACCATGATTGGCGGTGTTCAATACTATACTGGGCAATACTTCGATTTGCGGTCAATTACCCATTCAACTCACAAGGCTGGAGGTGTAGTTGGTTTTGACCTGGCTCATGCAGTAGGAAACTTACCCTTGAAATTGAATGAATGGGGAGTTGATTTTGCAGTTTGGTGTAGCTATAAATATATGAATTCCGGCCCTGGATCTGTGGGTGGAGCATTTATAAATGAGAAGCATCATAGTGCTGATCTGCAACAGTTTGCCGGATGGTGGGGGCACAATGAAGAAGAGCGTTTTTTGATGGAGAAGGGATTTAATCCTATCCACGGAGCTGACCGATGGCAATTAAGCAATGCCCCGGTTTTTAATATGGCTTCCCATCTGGCGGCTTTGGAAATTTTTGAAAGTGCCTGTATAGACCGTTTGAGGAAAAAAAGTTTGTGTTTGACCGCTTACATGGAATACCTAATAAATCTGGACGGTGATGAGAGACTTGAAATAATAACCCCAAAAAATCCGGATCATCGTGGGTGCCAGCTTTCTCTTTTTCTTCATGGAGGAGGCAGGGAGCTGTTTAATCGTATATCAGCTCGAGGAGTTATAGCTGACTGGAGAGCCCCAAATGTCATTAGAGTTGCACCAGTGCCACTTTACAACTCATTTCATGACGTTTATAAATTTGTTGCAATTTTGAAAGAGGAACTGAATCGATGAACGGGAATGTCATAATAACTGGCGCAGGACTCGTAGGCTCACTTTTGAGCATATTTTTGGCCAAAAGAGGCTGTCAGGTGACGGTTTACGAAAAGAGGGGAGATCTTCGGTCTGGTAACATGGGAGATGGACGTTCCATCAACCTTGCGTTAAGCGATAGAGGACTAAATGCTCTTGAAAAAGTGGATCTTCGAGACAAGGTATTGGAGCAGGTAATTCCCATGCATGGCAGAATGATTCATGATTTGCATGGTAGCCAACAACTGCAACCTTATGGCAATGAAGGTCAAGCTATACATTCAATCTCAAGGGAGAATTTGAATATTCTTCTTGTGAATGAAGCCGAGAAAAAAGGGGTAGAATTTACGTTTGAATACAGGGCCGATGGAGCGGATTTCGAGGGCGAATGTTTGATTGTATCGGGTCCACCAGGTAATACTGAAAAAATTAGTGCCGATGTCATGATTGGTGCTGACGGTGCTTTTTCGGCACTGCGAAGTGCACTGCAAAAATCTGACCGTTTCAATTATGCCCAGGAGTATCTGGCGCATGGATATAAAGAACTGACTATACCTCCAATTGATGGTGAGTTTGCCATGAATCCTAATGCATTACACATTTGGCCTCGTAAGCGTTATATGTTGATTGCGCTGCCAAATCCTGATAAAACATTTACCTGCACTTTATTCTTTCCATTCGAAGGTGCCACTTCATTTTCGGAGATAAAGACGGACGATGACATTAAACATTTTTTTAAAGAGTCTTTCCCTGACACTGAGAGGTTAATACCAGAATTGGTCAAAGAGTATAATCGTAACCCGACTTCGTCTCTGGTTACGGTTCGTTGTTATCCATGGACGAAAGGAAAATTCCTTTTAATTGGAGATGCGGCCCATGCAATTGTTCCGTTTTATGGACAAGGTATGAATGCCGGTTTCGAGGACTGTACAGTATTGACCAACATATTGGATAGGACCGACGGTGACTGGGCCAAAACACTTTCAGAATTTCAAAGAGAAAGAAAAATTGATACAGATGCTATTGCGGACTTGGCACTGAGAAATTTTGTCGAAATGAGAGATAGTGTTGCGGATAAGGAATTTTTAAACAGGAAGGCAATAGAGAAGGAATTACACAAACGCTTTGGCCGGGGGTGGCTTCCATTATATTCAATGGTAACATTTGACGATATGCCTTACAGTGAAGCCCTTCGACGGGGTAAGGTTCAGGACAAAATAATGGCGCAGCAGGTGGGGATTGATTGCAATAATATTGATTTTGATTTAGTTTTAGCCCAGTATAAGGAGATGGTATCCTGAAATATTTTTATGGACATTATGAAAAACAACAGCCCTATACTGCTTGTTGAGGATGATAAGATAGACGCTTTAACAGTAAAGATGGCTCTTAAAGAAATCAAAGTGGCTAATGAATTGGTGCATGTAACCAATGGTTTAGAAGCTCTGAATTATTTAAACGGCAGGGATAATACTCGTCCTTGTATTATTTTATTGGATTTAAATATGCCAAAAATGAATGGCATTGAGTTTTTAGAGGAGCGCATTAAGAGTGATGATTTAACCACCATTCCTGTAGTTGTTTTGTCCACCTCGAAAGCTGATAGTGACAAATTGGCCACCTTTAAACTCCATATTGCTGGCTATATGCTTAAACCAGTTGATTACAAAAAATTTGTGGAAGTTATGAGAGCAATTAATGTCTATTGGACACTAAGCGAGTCAGTCGATTAAAAAAGGTTCAATTGTTAGTATCAAGAGATTCGCGATTCAAAAAAGGGTAACAAATGAGTGAGGCTAAGCCATTTTATTTTCCAATTAGATTTAAAATGGCAGCATCATCAATTTCCATTATCGTATTGATATCTGCCTTCATTCTCTACTACTACCCCTCACAATATAAAAAAAAGGCGATAGAATCAATTGAAATCCAGGTAAATAACGTTGCTGAATTAATGGCTCTTGGAATTGGTGCGACGTTTTATTCAAGCGACATTATTGCACTCTCCGAGGTATTGGGCCGATCAAAAAATGATTCTTCTTTTCTTTTCATTGCGTTGTATGATCCGGATGATGAGGTCATGACCAGGTATGACCCCCGTGAATTGGCCTACGACTTGTCAGCTTTGGCCACTAATAGCCAATTGAAGGAAGCAGAACAAGCACTTTGGATAAGCTACCCAATCGTCTTTAGGTCTGAAAATATCGGCACCTTATACATAGTATATGACCTAACGGGAGTTTATCAACAGGTTGCTGGTCAGCGGTGGACAACGGTGTTAATCTGTATGATCATGATCGTTTTAGGAACGGCTATAGCCTTTTTACTCAGTACGCAGATCACTAAGCATATTCACAAATTAAAAAATGCTACTTACAACTTTACTGCCAGTGACAGCAATTTAAAAATAGATTTTCAACCAACTGACGAAATAGGTGCTTTGGCCATTGATTTTCAAAAAATGGTTGATCGTTTGAATGAGTCTCATATAAAAATAGTAGAGCATTCAAGGAATCTTGAGATATCCAACAAGGAGTTGAATCAATTTTCTTACGTGACTTCACATGACCTCAAAGCACCGTTGAGGTCGTTGTCGTCGTTAATTGCTTTCATCAAGGCCGAGCTAAATGGTCAATTGACTGAAACAACTAACGAATATTTTGGACTAATGGAATCGAGAATCTCAAGGATAGAAAATCTCATTGAGGGAATTCTTGAATATTCCAGAGTGGGTAAAATGAATACCACCAGGACAAGTGTTGATTTAAATGAAGTACTGGATGAAGTCATTGATTTATTAGGATCTTCGGAGAATTTCAATTTTAGCCTTAATGGTCAATTGCCCACGTTAAATGCCAACAAGATTAGAATGCACCAGGTTTTTCAAAATCTAATTGGAAATGCCATCAAGTATTGTGATAAAGAACAGATTGATGTATCACTTAGTTTTGAAGAAACTGATGACAACTATACATTTTCTGTCAAGGATAATGGTACAGGCATTGAATCAATATATTTTGAAAAGATTTTCGAGGTTTTTCAAACTTTAAATCCAAGAGATGAGGTGGAAGCAAGTGGTATTGGATTAGCGATTACTAAAAAAATTGTAGAAGACCTTCAGGGGAAAATATGGCTGGATTCTGAACTTGGAGTTGGAACTACCTTTCATTTCACAATTCCTAAAAGAAGGACGTAATCTTAAACAGGATGGATCACCCCCAACCTTTCAAAGCAGTTCGTGACTTTTGTAGGCAAGAAGACGACTTGTACTGGGATATCATTGAAGAGCTTCAGATGAGTATAGAATATCTGTCGAAAACTGTAAATAGCGATCCTGATTTGGAGCCCTTAAAATTTATCAGGCACAAGATGAAATCAACTTTTAGAATACTCAAAGATGACGATTTCAGAATCTTACTAGATAATTACGTTGAACATATTGAGAATAGTAATCCTGAAGGGGTTAAAAATGGTATGGAGTTGATATCTGCGACTTGTAAAACGTATCAGGATTTGTTAAAAATAGAATTAAATAATAAGCCATAACCTTTAATGATCTTAGTAATTGATAGTGGCGGGACAAAATTGGACTGGAGGGCAATTAATGATGATGGAACTATTCAACAGGGTCAAACGCAAGGCTTCCATCCACTATTTCACAAGGAGAAGGACTTAAAAACAATAGTTGGTTTAATAAGGGTTGAGCTCACATCATCTCCTGATTTTGTTTATTATTATGGAACTGGCTTTTTATCTCAAGACCAAAATCAAATTGTTGAGAACGCATTGCTGGTTGCTTTTGAGAATACCCATCTTGAGATAAACAATGATCTACTTGCAGTAGCAAGAGCTCTTTGTTTTAATGAGAAGGGGATAGCCTGTATTCTTGGAACAGGTTCTAATTCCTGCTACTACAATGGAAAGACAATAGAAAAAAACATAGCACCACTCGGATATATTTTGGGTGATGAGGGAAGTGGAGCAGCAATGGGTAAAAAGCTTTTGCGGGCATATAGCAGGGAAATGCTTACACCCGAAATTTCTTTGGCTTTTGAAAAGAGATTTGGCTTTCAAAGCGATCTGATTAAAAAAGTTTACGGAGAAACCAATCCCAATCAGTATTTGGCAAGCTTTGCCAAATTCATTTTTCATCACCAAAACTCTCCAATCATTTATGAACTGATCCGGTCCACTTTTAAGGAATTTGTTGAAAACGTTTTGTTACACTACTATTCAGTCCAGGAGTATCCTATCCATTTTTCAGGATCAATTGCATTTTATTTTAATGGCGTACTTAGACAGGTCTTAAATGATAATCAATTAACTGTGGGTAATATTGTAGAAGCACCGATAGCTGGTCTGGCTCTTTACCATCAAAAACAACAGAAATAGTTGAATTTATAGATTATCATGAATTTCACAGAATCACATTCCAATCACCATAATCTTGATAAAATGTCTACAGAAGAGATTCTGAATGGGATAAATCATGAAGATCATCAAATTGCCCCGGCAGTCAGAATAGCTATTCCACAGATTCAGTCATTGGTAGATGCAGTCGTCCCAGGAATGTTCTCAGGTGGCAGGCTATTCTATATTGGAGCGGGAACAAGTGGTAGACTGGGTATTGTGGATGCATCAGAATGCCCACCCACTTATGGAGTGCCTCAGGGGATGGTTGTCGGTATAATGGCCGGTGGTGACGGTGCAATTAGAAAGGCAGTCGAGTTTGCTGAAGACGGTCAATATCAGGCATGGACCGATTTGCAGGCGCATACCATCGGGAAAAATGACACAATAATTGGAATTGCTGCTTCTGGAAGAACACCATATGTTATTGGAGGAATTAATAAAGCAAGAAAGGAGGGTCTAATTACGGGCTGTATAACATGTAATCTTGAAACCCCGCTCGGGGAGGCATCTCAATATCCAATAGAAGTTGTTGTTGGACCTGAATTTGTTACCGGAAGTACTAGAATGAAATCAGGAACTGCCCAAAAACTGGTTTTGAATATGATTACTACCAGTATTATGATAAAGCTGGGCCGGGTGAAAGGCAATCGAATGGTTGATATGCAATTGAGTAATAATAAGTTGATACATCGCGGGGTTCAGATGATTGTTGATGAATTGGGTATTGAGGAAAGTGAGGCCACCAAATTATTAAGAACTAATGGGTCGGTCAGGAAGGCCATTGACTACTATAAAAATGCATGAGATTCAGCCATATTATCAGTGGTTGAGCTATTATGATCCTGCGCATGGTGACTCAAGTCCTTTTTATGGGAAAGAATACAATTATGATCTCTATACTGAGAACATTTATGGGTATTGCATAGATCCAGCATAGGATTTCACGGGTTCTGAAACCCTTTATTTGAAACTACTATTCGTGGAGTACTCTGATGGTTTTGTCATTATTGAATTTATTGGTGAATGGAACGATGCTATTAATAATGATATAATGCATCTAAAAAGGAATGTCATTGAACCATTAATTTAACAAAGTCAATAAGTTTATTTAGATAGGAGAGCATGTTCTGAACTTTCACGGTTCAGATGACTGCTATCATGAAGAATGATTCGATGAGGTTGAAGATGGATGGATTGCTGCTGTAAACTTTAGGGATTTTGTGATTGAAGAGTGGCCAAACTTCAATGTCGATTCTTATATTAACTCTGGAGGTTCTTTAAACATTGAAAATAAGCCCCTCAGTTTTTTTGGGATAGTACCGTCCCTCATAACAAAACGTATTGAGTTGCAATAATTAATCAAGCTGCTCACTTAGAGGCCAATAGTCCATTATTGCTTTCAACATTTTAGTCATCTCTCCAAAATCAATTGGCTTGGTCATATATCCACAAGCACCAAGTTTTGTTCGAATTTTTAACCACATTGGGTTGTTATCTCTTCTTTTCAAAAATTCAAGGCCATCCATTACTGGCATATTGATGTCTAGTAGAATAATCGAAGTACAAGTTCTGAATTCGAGATATTTAGTTGTCCCAAACCATTGTTTATATAGCCTATTTTTCGATTCAAGTCGAGGTTATCAAAAGACCTTTTGACAGGAAGAACTTCCAGATTATTATCACCTACAATTATTATAGGTCCTGAATCTTTAAGCATATCAATATTTTAAACAGTTACAAATACTGAGGTCTGAAAATATTAAAATGCCGGGTCCCAATTAGTCCTACCTGATGAGCATGAATTAACGTTCAAATTATGCAATTAAATCATGATTTTGTTTAATAAATAACCGCTTCACCCTTAAATTAAGAGAAACACCTAGTCATTTAGGTTTTTACCTATACAATAAGCACTGATTAGGAGTTGCTTCAAATAAAAAAAGGGGTTTATAATAAACCCCTTAACTTGATCATTTAAGCAGATTAGTTATTTGTGATCGCTATACCTGCCAGAAACTTCTTCCCAATTAATGACATTAAAGAAAGCACTAACGTAATCGGGTCGCCTATTCTGATAATTTAGATAATAAGCATGTTCCCAGACATCGAGACCTAGTATGGGTGTACCACCACAACCAACACCTGGCATGATAGGGTTGTCTTGATTAGGTGAAGAACAAACTTCAAGTTTACCGCCGGAATGAACGCAAAGCCACGCCCAACCCGACCCAAATCTTGTTGCTGCAGCATTTGAAAAGTGTTCTTTAAAGGTATTAAATGACCCAAAGGCACTATCAATTGCTTCACCAAGTTCTCCAGTCGGTTTCCCTCCTCCATTTGGGGACATTATTGACCAAAATAGTGAATGATTGTAATGCCCTCCACCATTGTTTCGAACAGCAACTGAATGTTGGTCAATGCCTTTCAGGATGCCTTCAATAAATTGACTAGATAAGTCAGTACCTTCAATTGCTTTGTTGAGATTTGTCACATAGGCATTGTGATGCTTGCCGTGATGTATCTCCATTGTTCTGGCATCAATATGGGGTTCGAGTGCGTTGTGCGCATAGGGTAATGAGGGTAATTCAAAAGCCATTTTTATTGTGGTTTTTATACAGTTAATTAATTCAAATTAATTTATTGACCTGAACTGGTGATCAATGAACCTAGCAAAATTACAAATTCTCTATTAATTATTAAATAAGGATAAGGTTTGTTCATTGTCAGACTTTGTCAGACTTTTTTTTTCTCAATTTGAGAAAAAAACCAGATACAATTGTTGAGCACTCGTCCGACAACAAGCCACTCTCAATTTTGGTTTTTGGATGAAGTAAGTTTTGAGAGACAGTGGTAAAACCTCTTTTATCATCTTTGGCACCAAAATTTAACTTGTCAATCTGTGACCAAAACAATGCGCCAGCACACATAACGCAAGGCTCTAGTGTGACAAACATTTCACAACCTTTGAGATATTTTGCTCCCAAATAATTCTGAGCGGCTGTAATAGCTAAAATCTCCGCATGGGCGGTTACATCATTCAATTTTTCAGTTTGATTATAACCTTTACCAATTATTCTTTTGTTGCTTACTATAATGGCTCCAACAGGTATTTCTCCCTCTTCGCCAGCTTGTATTGCCAACTTGCAGGCCTCTTTCATAAAATGCTCATTAGAAAAAACTGTCAGCTCCATATTCTTATTTGAAGGCAATACTCTGCATAATTTCATGTGCCAGGGCCGACCAACGCAGCTTACCATTCATGGTAGAAGTTAGATTGCAAACTAATGTTGACCCATTGAAAATGGTGTATTGAATGTACGTGTACTTTCTCAGAGCCGATGTACTCCGAATAGAATTTTTATCTCCTTTTATGGATGAAATAAATTCAAAGACAGCAAATTTCTTGCCCCTGATATCTACCACTTCTTCCCGCACAAACTCCACATCATCGTATAGGCTTAGTATGTTGGATTTGTAAAAGTCTTTTAAGATATCAATATCCACTTCTCTCCATCTGGTAGTATTTTGATTAAATGCAAGATCGACATCATTTTGAGAATTAGTGTACAGGGCTAGTGGGGGTCTGAAATGGACAGATCGATTTCTCACCTGGTTCTCAGGAACAGCTGCCAGTTCTTCTGGAACTTTAATGGAGATTTCGTCATTAATCTTGACTCTAACAAATTTTGGATTTTGTACCCCAAGTGCAATGAAAGGCAATAACATTAAAAGTTTCATTCCGACTATTTTGTGTAAAACTAATAGCTTGTCAAAATTCAAGCCAAAAAAATTATCGTACTTTCCATTAGTTCTTTATTGAGACTAACTTTGCCGCCTTAAAAAAATTAAGGAGTCAGAATGTTAAGGACAAACAATTGCGGGGAGCTTAGAAAAGACCACAAAGGTGAAGTTGTAACACTTTGCGGATGGGTTCAAAAATTGAGAGACAAAGGCCGAATGGTCTGGATCGATTTGAGGGATCGATATGGTATTACTCAATTGGTATTTGAAGAGGGCGTGGCCGATAAGCTCATTATTGAAGATGCTAAGAAAGCTGGTAGAGAGGATGTAATTTCTATTACGGGCGAGGTTGTTGAAAGGGTAGCATCTAACGATAAACTCCAAACGGGTGAGATTGAAATAAGAGTGCAAGCATTGAAATATTTGAACAGGGCGAAACTTCCTCCATTTTTAATTGAAGATGAAACTGATGGAGGTGAGGAATTAAGGATGAAGTATCGGTATTTGGATTTGCGCCGGAATCCTGTTCGCAAGAATATAGAATTTCGTGATAAGATGATGCAGCAGACCAGGAACTATCTCAGCGGAAAAGAATTTATTGAAATTGAAACCCCTGTATTGACCAAGTCCACGCCTGAAGGTGCTAGGGATTTTGTTGTTCCCTCGAGAATGAATCCCGGGCAGTTTTATGCCTTGCCACAGTCACCTCAAACTTTCAAACAACTGTTAATGGTGTCTGGTTTTGACCGATACTTTCAACTGGTTAAATGTTTTAGAGATGAGGATTTGAGAGCAGATCGTCAGCCTGAATTCACCCAAATTGATTGCGAAATGTCCTTTGTTGAAAGGCAGGATGTTCTCGACACTTTTGAAGGCCTTGTTCGCCATTTGTTTAAGGGTGTGCTTGGAGTAGAAATCAAGCAATTCCCAGTCATGACTTATGATGAAGCGATGACCACATATGGGTCAGATAAACCTGATGTTCGTTTTGATATGAAGTTTGTAGAATTGAATGAATTGACCCGGGGAAAAGGATTTAATGTGTTTGACCAAGCGGAACTTGTTGCAGGAATAAAGGCGGTTGGTTGTGGCGAGTATACAAGAAAGCAACTTGATGAATTAACTGATTTTGCAAGACAACCACAAGTGGGTGCAAAAGGTATGGTGTATCTCAAATGTAATACCGATGGTACATTTAAGTCTTCCGTCAACAAATTCTATACTGCCGAACAACTCCAAAGCTGGGCCAATGCTTTTGATGCCGGAGCTGGAGATTTAATCTTAATCCTGGCCGGAGATAAAGCCACGACAAGAAACGCACTCAACGTACTGCGCTTGTATATGGGTGATCAATTGGGTTTACGTAAAAAGGATGTTTTCGAACCTTTGTGGGTTGTTGATTTTCCACTATTGGAATGGGACGATGAAAGTCAGAGGTTTCATGCCATGCATCATCCATTCACCTCACCAAATCCTGATGATATGGCTTTGTTAGCTTCTGATCCCGGAAATATCAGGGCAAATGCTTATGATATGGTAATTAACGGTGTTGAAATTGGTGGAGGCTCAATCAGAATACATGAGCGTGAATTGCAGCAACAAATGTTTAAAGCATTAGGTTTCAGTGACGACGACGCACAGGAGCAGTTCGGATTTTTGTTAGAAGCCTTTCAATTCGGTGCACCTCCTCATGGTGGTATAGCCTTTGGTCTGGATAGAATTTGTGCCGTTTTTTCGGGTCAGGAATCTATTAGAGATTTCATTGCATTTCCTAAAAATACCTCTGGTAGGGATGTAATGATTGATTCTCCATCTCAAATTTCTGCTCAGCAATTAAAGGAACTTTCTATTCAAACTAATCTTAAATAACAACTAATCTTAAATAACAATTCGTCCGGGAAATAAGATTTATCTAATATTGCGGCCCCCTGAATGCGCATGTGGTGGAATTGGTAGACACGCTAGCTTGAGGGGCTAGTGGGCGTTTAGCTCGTGGAGGTTCGAATCCTCTCATGCGCACAGTTTAACTATTTCATTTTATTTTTTTGCTCATTCCTATGAGATAAGATCCTTCGGATTCAATGGAGGGTTATTTTTTATCCTACTTCTTGCTCCTATAAGTGAACACTGTTATTCCCCATTTTTTGTTCACTGAATTCTCAGTGATTTGTGCGCTTTGTTCAACACTGGAATAGATTGGAATAGGGTGGAATTGAATGGAATTTTTGAAATCTGGTAATTCACACCCACTTAATCATTATTTATCAAATAGAAGGCGATACAAAACAGGTTCTACCCGGAATATAGTGGAACGATTAATTTTGTTTGAAAAAAGATGAAGTTGGAAGATCACTATAAAATCCTATTGCAATTAGGTTCAAATTGGGAAGTAGAAACAATTGAATTCGATCCTAGTCAGGAGTCAGTATTGGTAAAATTATCCTGCCCATCAAAAGACTATTAAGATGGAGTTAGTGGAGCAACCTATTCGATTTATGACCATCGCGAGTCCCGTCAATGGCGTCATTTAGATACCTTACAATACAGCACATTCATCGAGGCGAAGGTCCCTCGAATTAAAGGGCTCCTCAGGTAAAGTCCGTACCATAGCAATACCATGGGCAGATGTCTCACAAAGACACAGCTATTTGCCGGAAAAAATAACAGACACATTGAAGGCCACCAGGAATCAAACAAGAACTTTTCCATTACTACAAATTAGTTTTCATTTGGTAAATCGTATCATTCATCTGGCAGTTAAACGAGGACTCACCCGTCGTACTCCTACAGAGTATGCATCACTGAGTATAGACGAAAAATCGTTCAGGAAAGGGCATTGTTATGTTACTGTATTGAGTGATCCTGAAATGGGAACAGTAATCAATGTAGGAGAAGGCCGCACCAGGAAAGCCACAAAAAACCTCATCAATGACTCCCCTGGTCCATCACAACGATCAAAAGTAAAAACTGTGTCAATGGATATGAGCAGGGCTTACCTTCATGCAGTGAAGGAAGAATTACCCGACAGTAAGATAGGTTTTGATAAGTTTCATTGGGTCAGGTACCTCAATGAGGCGGCAGATAAAGTAAGAAGAAGAGAAGCCACAGAACAGGAAGAGTTAAAAAACACCAGATACATTTGGCTGAAGGATCATATGAACCTGACAGAAAAACAACGACTCAAATTTGAAGCCATTGACCTGACCAGTTACAAAACATCCAGCGCATGGAGAATCAAGGAAAATTTTCGTGACATCCATTTCAAACAGTCATCTCAGGAAGCTTTTATCTTATTCTATGCATACCTAAGAAACGCTCAAAGATGTGGTATTGGTCAAATCATTAAAGTCGCTAATATGTTTAAGGCTCATATGCAAGGAATTATTAACGCAATGATATTTGCTAAAAGTAACGCAATGGCTGAGCGTCTCAATGGTAAACTCCAAGAAATCAAGCTCTCGGCAAGAGGCTGTCGAACCTTTGAAAAGTTCAAAAGTGCTATCCTGTTTTTTCATGGCAATTTATCCCTTTACCCACAAGAAACTCTGTAGAACCCTATTGAAAGTTAGACCAAAGGGATAATAACTATCCGTCTGAATAATCTTACTTTCGGTATGCTCCATGGTCAAATCATCAAAGAATATGTTCAAATCCTCTTGTGTTTCATTGGCTACATAAATATACAAATAGCCCGGCTGATCAGCGGTAAATTCCAGAGACAACTGTTCAAACACATCCTCAGTAGATACCTGCTGAAAACCGGAAGAAACATAGTTGTACCGGGCATCAAAGAAGATGTAGTTCAGGTACGCTGTTGGAATAGAATTGTCTCCATTAAAAGCAAGTACAGAACCAGGTCCCAGTAAATCATCAAACGCCTGAAATGCAGTTGACGCCTCCCCTACATTGACTCAGCCACAAGCACTTTGTACCGCACTGGCCAAACCTTCCACTACTGAACCGGTTCTTGGAGCCGCCGGTATTGTATCTTGAATAGGTTTCAATCCTCACCGTATCCTGAGCCATCACTTGTAAGCTAATGGTTGGCCCCACAATACGATTCTGAGCTGCATTTAATCTTGATGATCGACTGTCATTGCAGGAATTTGCTTCATCCAACTGCCTGGTTGAAGAAACATTACCAAAAGTGGATTCCTCCAGTGTAACATTTGTCAACTCCATGGTAGCCTGATACAAGGATGTAGTTGGCTGGGTAGTAAAACTCACCCTGACATTACCCAAATGATCCTTTAGGTGATATTGATACTGCAAGTCTGTACCATTATTGATTGGATTTGGCACAATCCTGCCTTCTTCATGCTGTACGAATTGTAGTACGTTGTCCTCATAGATGAACTCCCCTGCATAATCGGTTGTTTTATCCAAAACACCACTTTTATAAACCTTCTGGGCCAACTTCACACCAGTGGCATCATAAATATATTTGATGCTGTCACCAACATTAGCAAAAGTGATCTTTTCCGGCAAGTTCAGGTAATTGTAGGCAATCGACGCAATTTCCTTGTTTTTGTCTTCAATCATATTGCCGTTGTCATTATACAGGTATTCTTCGGTCAGGTCAACGCCATCCTTAAATCCACCATCACTTCCCGTATCGGCTACTTTCTTCAGACGGTTTCCGGAATAAGTGTAAGTCAGGGCGTCCGTCAGATCGGTGCTGCCTTCCACATTCTCCTTCCTGCTCAATCCCTGGATGTTCCCGTTTTGGTCATAACCAATCTGTCGTTATAGCAAATAGCAGACCACAAGTCTGTAGTCGCATCGGGAACATTGATTTTGGAGCCTGTAACCTGGCCTTTCAGGGGTACAAAGGGTAATGTCTCCTGCCCAGGCAACTCGTCATTTTTATAATCAAAGGCGGTTCCCCCAATCAATGTTTTAAAATTATAGTTGTCATAGTAGGTAACTGTAAGCACTTCCAGGCTGGTCGTTGGCCAAACGGTGTTCGTATACCTGTCAGTAGCAGAAACTCCATTATAGGTCTCTGGAAAATTGGTAGTACTGATCTGCCCGCTTATCTGTAATTGAGTTTGGGCAGCACCATGGGTATAAATACCGATGATGATCGGTCGGTTCAGGCGATCATACTTGGTATAAAGCCACTGGTGACCATTATTTCGCTGATTTCCGTCCTGGGTAAACACCAGGCGGTCACGTTGGTCATAAACCAGATAAACGGCATCGGCACCGCGGGTAGTCTCTTTTCAATCATCCGCTGACGGCCGTCATATTTATTTATACTGAAAGGCAAACAGGTCAAGATCGCTGGCAGTTGGATTGTAAGTATCGCTTGCAAGGATGTCTTTACTCAGTTCTGGCTGTAATACAAACCTAAGGTTACCAATGTCATCATAGATGTAATAGGTTAGTGCCTATTGTGCATTGTCATTAAGACTGGTCACCGTCACGGCAGCCTGTATTTTTTTTAAGGATCACTCGTCCTGACTTGTCAGTATATTCCCTTACCTGGTTGCCGTTTTCATCTGTAGTACCAGTGATTGACAGTGTCCCGTCGGGGTAGTAACCATTGTTCACATTGGTATCCCTCACAGGCAGACCACTGGTAATTTTCCAGGCCACAATCTTTTCAGAGGTTAAGTGACGCACCAGGTGAATGTATGTTTCCGGAAGTACTGTAAGCAACATGCTTGTTATTGGAATGCCAGCTATCACCAGGACCAAACGACTTTATTGGTATGTTCAATGGTGAAACTTCAAATTCCGTTTGGCTATACGGCTTAATATCCCTGGTTATTTTGCCCGCAAGAGAATCCGAATTGACTGGGTCGTAAAATGTTGCTTGTTCACTTGCAGTGAATGCCTTAAAGTTCCCGGGGTCCACACTGCTCACATAAGGCTGGGATTGTTGGTGCTGCCGCCCGAATTTAGCTGATGATAATTGGAGTAGAGTATGTACTAATGCCTGAAGTGCAGTTTGAATCCCAATAGGCTTCTACCAAATATGTGCCTTCAACAGGAAATGCCGACAGACTTGATGCCGTACCTACAGAAGCTCCTCCGGGTTTGAACCATTGATAAGTCGCGATGCCCTGCGAGCCTCTGATAGTGTTAGCATACATGGTTGGGGGTGAGTTACTACAAATGGGAGGAAGTGTTGTTATTACACCTCCTGATCCGTTTCTTATTTCTACCCCCGTAGGGTTGGAAGTCGTTCCCGTTGGAGCATCATAAGTAAACGTCAACATTTCACTTACGCACTTCCCATCTTCTTCCAGTCTAAAATAATATTTATCATTCCCTGAGTCCGGGCCATGTGGAGGATCAAAAGTCCCATGGTAGGTATCCCCAAATATATGTTCAACTTCCACGTTTGCGGTTTCAAAAGGAAAATCGTATGAATATCTATAATAATGTACAGTGGCGTGGAACTGGCATGGACAGTGATACCAATATCTCCAGCTAAACCCCAGCCACAGAATCCTGTGGCAGCAGAACCTTCAGGAGTTAATGATTGCTCTTTTTCAGTTATGGATACGATATTACTCTCCTCATAAATCGTCTCATTCTGAATGTCAAAAATTCTCATTCTGAATGTGACGTTCTGAATGAGACGATTTAGCTGCAAGAGCTTCTTTAATATACTTGAATGTTGAGAGCACTTCTGGTTTGCCATTTACAACAGCCACATCATGCTCAAAATGTCCTGATGGTTTTTTGTCAGCTGTAATTATGGTCCATCCGTCGCTCAATTGAAGCACATTTTTGGTGCCCATGTTAATCATTGGTTCGATCGCAATTACCAGTCCTTCTTTGATCTTTGTTCCTTTACCTCTTTTGCCATAATTAGGAACCTCCGGAGACTCATGCATTTCTCTTCCCAATCCGTGTCCAACAAGTTCTCTTACTACACTATAACCATTTTTTTCTGCGTGCTGCTGAATGGCAAAACCAACATCACCCATTCGATTGCCAACCACCACTTGTTCAATACCTAACGTCAGACACTCTCTGGTAACTTTTAGAAGTTTCTTCACTTCTGGTGCCACCTCTCCAATTTCAAAAGTCCAGGCATGGTCACCATAAAATCCATTTTTGACTGCACCACAATCTACGGACACAATATCACCATCTTCAAGAGGGTGCTTGTTAGGAATACCATGCACAATTTCCTCATTAGTTGATGTGCAGAGTGTATTTGGAAAGTCATATAAACCCAGAAAACCTGGTTCAGCACCCTGATCACGAATATATTCGAGGGCCAATTTGTCAAGGTCAAGCGTTGTAACACCAGGGCCTATTTTCTCAGCAATAATCCCCAATGTTCTGGATACAATCAGAGTGCTTTCCCTCATCATCTCAATTTCTTCAGGTGTTTTATACCGGGTCATCCCAAACAGTTTATTAAGGAACCTCAAAGGTAATTTGTTTTTTAAATAGGAATGGCTCAAACAAAAAAAGCAGGGATTCCCTGCTTTTCAATTCGTATAAGAAAGGGTTTTAAATCACTCCTTCCAGAACATCTTTTACAGGTACCCTTTGACCATCTTTAAAAGAAACGATCCATGCATCTTTGACACCCATTTCTCTTAAATACTTTTTGAATGTATCGGCTTCCCAATAGTCTCGAAAAATGCCCAATGTGTATTTTTTCAAACCGTCGGCATCTTCACCTTGGAACTCTCCACCTTTATCGAGGTACTGAGAAAGGTCTTTGTGTTTAAATGCTCCAATCTGCACTTTGAATACTACACCGTTTTGATTACCGGTTGAAGCACTTGCCTGAGCCTGTTGTCTCGCAGCTGCAGAAGCCTGACTTTTAGCACTTTCCAGTTCACTTCTAAGACTGGCCAATTGGCCTTGATAGTCTGATATTTGCTGATCTTTTTCGGCAATTTGGCTGTCAACACCATTTGCGTCTTGTTTCAATGTCCTGATTTGATCTTTTAATGCACTGTTCTCATCCAAGAGTGCTTTGTATTGTTCAGGAGAAAGCTTTTTAACTCTTTTTTTCCACTCCTTCTGTTCTTTCCTGGTCATCTGTGCAGAAGCATCATGTCCCGAGAAAAGTACAAAAAATCCCGGCAGAAGTATCATTGTCAGTAGTCTCATCTTTAAATAATTATGTTCTGGGCTTAAATTTATAATCATTGTACAAGAATAACTTGCTTTAAGCCAAAAAAAACATCACTTCAAGCCACCTATCATATTGGCAGGAACTACCCATTCGTCGAACTCCTCACTTGTCAGGAGGCCCAATTCTACGGCTGCCTCCCGTAGCGTTGTACCTTCTTTATGTGCTTTTTTTGCAATTTTGGCTGCATTTTCGTACCCAATGTGTGTGTTCAAAGCGGTGACCAGCATTAATGACTTTTCTACCTTTTCTTTTATGATCTTCTCATTTGGCTCTATACCAATTGCACAGTGTTCATTAAAAGATTCACAAGCATCTCCGATTAATCGGGCAGAATTTAATAGATTATAGATCATCATTGGCTTAAAAACGTTCAGCTCGAAGTGCCCATTCATCCCTCCTGCCGATATAGCAACATCGTTGCCAATGACCTGGGCGCATACCATTGTTAGTGCTTCACATTGAGTGGGATTAACTTTTCCCGGCATTATAGAGGAACCCGGTTCATTCTCCGGGATAATTACTTCACCAATTCCGCTTCTTGGCCCTGAAGCCAGCATGCGTATATCGTGTCCAATTTTCATTAGGCTAACTGCCAATTGCTTCAGTGCACCGGATGTTTCCACAATAGCGTCATGGGCGGCTAATGATTCGAATTTGTTTTCTGCTGTTACAAATGGATGACCCGAATGTTTTGCAATTTTATCAGCCACCAGTTCAGCGTAGCCCTTTGGTGTATTTAATCCTGTACCTACAGCTGTTCCACCAAGTGCTAATTCAGACAAGTGAGACAGTGTATTTTTCAATGCTTTAAGACCATGGTCCAACTGAGAAACATAGCCGGAAAACTCCTGGCCTAAGGTGAGTGGCGTAGCATCCATGAAGTGAGTTCTGCCAATTTTCACAACATCCATGGATTTTTTGGATTTATCTGCCAAAACATCTCTCAGTCCCTGAACTTTTGGGATGGTATGCTCAACAACAATTTTATAACCCGCGATATGCATTGCTGTTGGGAAGGTGTCGTTTGAAGATTGTGATTTGTTCACGTCATCATTTGGGTGTATAAATTTGTCGGCATCAGTGAGCTGACCTCCTTTGATTACATGCGCTCGATTTGCAACAACTTCATTCATATTCATATTAGACTGGGTTCCGGATCCGGTTTGCCAGATGACTAATGGAAAGTTGTCATCCAATTCACCGGCTAATACCTCATCACATACCTGCCCGATAATGTCGCACTTTTCCTTGTCCAACACTCCTAGTTCTGCATTCGCTTCTGCGGCGGATTTCTTTAAAATAGCAAAAGCCCGGGTGATTTCTGTTGGCATGCGCATGGTATCCACTCCAATTTTGAAATTGTTACGTGACCGTTCTGTCTGAGCACCCCAATACTTGTCGCTGGGGACTTCAACGGTACCCATAGTGTCTTTTTCGATTCTTACTTCCATAATTTATCCTCTATGAACTAAGACCGTTGCGAAAGGTTGCAGAAAGAGCGTAAATTTTGAATTTCATAAGTTCCGGGATTCGGTTTTTGTGTTTACACCATTATTGAGTACTTTCTCCCAATGGGTTAATGGCTGATCTTTTTTGGCTTTTTTCAAAATATGATGCTTCAGCTTTCGCCTGGTCAAAAGGTCTGCATTTTTCTTTGTCTGCTTTCAATGCGATATGTTCGGGCAAATCAGCACGGTCCAAAACTTCTTCCAAATTACTAATCTCGCTCAAATTGGCAGTTGTATTTGTTTTTCCACTTCTTTTGATGCTGCTTCCTTAGAGCGTTCTTCTGGGGAGCGTTCTTCCTCTTCTCTAATCTTTGGCGATCTGATATTTTGGCTTGCCTTTGGGTTGGAGAGGCGTATCATATTTCGAAAAGGGTGTTGATGCAAGAACCAAAAAAGTTGCACCATTGGTTGACCGGCAGGCCTTAAAAGAAAGAGTTTATTATCTTGGCCGGATGCACGAATATGGTTTCTGGTCAGTCCTCCCTCCTGTTATCGCCATCCTCCTGGCAATTAAAACAAAACAGGTTTATGCTTCGCTTACTGCTGGCATTTGGCTGGGATGGGTGATTATCAGTGACGGGAATGTTTTTACTGGCACCATGGCCACACTTCAAGGCCTGGCAGACACCTTCAAGAATGATGGAAATACCAGAACTATAATGTTTACACTCCTGGTAGGTGCCCTTATTGCATTCATACAGAAATCCGGAGGGGTCAAGGGGTTTATAGTCCGAATCAACAATTATTTGCAAAAAATAGAGGTCAAAAAAGCAGGTAGTAATCGCATCTTAATCCAATTTCTCGCCAGTGCAACTGGTATACTCATTTTTGTAGAGACTAATATTTCTATTCTAACAGTTGGCACCTTGTACCGGCCAGTATTTGACCAATTGAAAATCTCCCGTGAGAAATTAGCCTATCTGGCAGATTCTACTTCCTCACCAGCCAGTATTCTCATACCATTCAATGCATGGGGTGCCTTCATCATGAGTCTACTCATCACGCAAGGGTTTGAGAAACCACTCAATGCCCTCTTTTCCGCCTTTGTTTTCAATGTCTATCCCATGTTGGCTATCGGGTTGGCAGTTTTTATCATCCTGACCGGTAAGGATTTCGGGTTGATGAAAAAGGCAGAGGAGAGGGCCCGGAATGAAGGAAAAGTAATAGCGGATGGCTCTACACCAATGATTTCTGATGATGTTCTAATCATTGAGCCTGACACCGATATTATACCTAAAGCGAGGAACATGATCATTCCCATTACAGTTATGGTCCTGATGATGCCTGCCATGCTTATCTACACTGGTTGGGGAGGAATTGAAAATTTTGATCAGTCAATGTTCTCAATCATTTTTGATGCCATCGGAAATGGTTCCGGTTCAGAGGCTGTTCTTTATTCTGTTACCAGTTCCCTGTTTGTTGCCTTCATTCTCTACTGGGCAACTGGTGTTGTCAAGCCCAAGGAGATGCTGGACCTGGGCCTTAAGGGAATGTCAGGCATGTTAAATATGGCCCTGCTGATGGTGTTTGCATTCGCCATAGGTGATATGTGCAAAGAACTTGGTACCGGTTTATACGTTGCAGACGTAACCCGCAGTTGGCTCTCACCCAGCCTCGTACCTTCAGTCATTTTTATTACCAGTAGTTTTATTGCCTTTTCAACAGGCACATCATGGGGAACTTTTGCCATCATGATTGCCATAGCGGTTCCCATGTCGGAATCATTAGACACCAATGTGTACTTCGCCATAGCAGCAGCCCTTGGCGGTGGAGTATTTGGAGACCATTGCTCCCCCATTTCAGATACTACAATAATCTCGTCAATGGCTTCAGCTTCAGACCATATTGACCATGTCAAAACACAGTTGCCCTATGCCCTCTTAGCAGGAGGTGCGACAGTGGTACTTTATTTAATTCTTGGGGTATTGATGTAAATACTCCTGCATTTTAAAAATGTGAAAGTCCAATCCACATGATATCATCAGCAGGTTAACCCAGATCATATTGATCATTTAAATCACAATGATCACAGAATCTTTGACTCAAGTTGTAATGTCCCTGATTTTTAACCCGGACAGTGTTCAGTTTGCAGCTCATCTTACATAGAATATCAAAAATTTCAGACAAAATCAAAATCTTATAAATTTGTACCTTTGGTAGTCATTCAATCTAATTATTTAATACTGAATATTATGTTCGCAGTTTGCCAATTATAGTTCTCCATCAACATAGAATTATGGAAATAATACATGGAATAGCAAGCAGTTTTTTGAAAAGGACACAGGGGATTTTGGAAATCCCCAAAGGGATTGACAAAATATCCAAGAATATAAAGAGTATTTTAAATAAGAACCACTGATTTTTAAAATCAACATAAATAATAACACCATGAAAAACACCATGACATTGCACACAAAAAAGCCATTGGCTAAAGCTAAGCACTTAATCACTCTATTTAGCTTTCTTTTTATCACCACACTTGCTTTGGCACAGGATAACATGTCAGACCATTTTGTACTAAAAATAAACACCACCGCCGGCACTAATGCTCAAGATGACACCTTTACTTTTCACACCCAGGATATGGAGTATGAGGTCGATTGGGGAGAAGGCAACGGTTTTGAGCCAATAACAACAGGAAATACCACCCATACCTTTGGCACAGCAGGAGAGCATACCATAAGGTTTAAAAACCTAAACGATATTTATATAAATAACAGTAGTGGTAAGGAAAAATACACCTCCATTGAACAATGGGGCACTGCTGTGTGGAATACTGATATGTCGAGGGCTTTTCGGGGAGCAACTAACTTAACTGCCAGTGATACTGCGGGCACTCCTGATATGAGTTCGGTAACAGATATGAGTCTTATGTTTTCTGGTGCCCAAGCTTTTAACCAGGATATAGGAAGTTGGAATGTTTCTAAGGTAACAGATATGAGTATTATGTTCAATGGTGCCAGATCTTTCAACCAGGATATAGGAAGTTGGGATGTTTCCAGGGTAACAGATATGAGTATTATGTTCAATGGTGCCAGATCTTTCAACCAGGATATAGGAAGTTGGGATGTTTCCAGGGTAACAAATATGAATAATATGTTCGCAAATGCTGCACTTTCACCAGAAAACTACGATTCACTTTTAATTGGTTGGAATAAACGAAACCTTCAAACAGGACTGTCTTTTCATGCAGGAAATTCTAAATATACAACAGCAGCACAAACTGCCAGAGATAATATAGATGCCACAAATGGTGATAACTGGACTATTACTGACGGCGGGTTAATTGATGCCAGCAGTACACCCATAAATATTTTTCTTTCTTCCACAACTATTTTAGAAAACGAGCCAGCAAACACCACGGTAGGCACCCTGTCCACCGATGGAGGAGCTGCCTCTTATACCTATACATTCACAGCAGGAAACGGAGATACTGATAATGGGAGTTTTACCATTTCAGGAGAAGAACTACAACTTATAGCCCCTGCCGACTACGAAACAAAAAGCAGCTATACAATACGTATAGCAGTAGATAATACAAGTATTGAGAAACAATTTACCATCTCTGTTAGTGATGTACAAGAAGCTCCTCTACTAAGCACAGAAGCAGCAAGCAATATTACATCTACAACAGCAACTTTAAATGCTGATATAACTTCCGACGGTGGAGCAATCATTACAGCAAGAGGATTTGTATATGCCATATCAAACACAGATTTAATAATTGGTACCACCGGTGTTACAAATGTTACTGTAAGCGGTATAGCAACAGGTGATTTTGAAAAAGAAATTACAAGTTTAACAGCAGGCATAACCTATTATTACAGAGCTTATGCAATCAATAGTTTTGGAACAGCTTACGGAAAAGCACAAAGTTTCACAACATTGGCCGCACCCGCAGTAAGCACAACAACAGCAAGCACTATTACTTCTACAACAGCCACTCTAAACGGCAATATAACTTCCGACGGAGGAGCAGCCATTACAGCAAGGGGCTTTGTATATGCCATATCAAACACAGATTTGACAATTATGGGGGCTACAAATGTTATTGTAAGCGGTACAACAGGTGTTTTTACAGAAAACATTACAAGTTTAACAGCAGGCACAACCTATTATTACAAAGCCTACGCAACCAATAGTGTGGGAACAACTTACGGAGATGCACAGAGTTTTACAACATTGGCCGCACGCACAGTAAGCACAGCAGCAGCAAGTAATATTACTTCCTCAACGGCCACTTTAAACGGCAATATAACTTCTGACGGAGGAGCAGAAATTACAGCAAGAGGTTTTGTATATGCCATATCAAACACAGATTTAATAATTGGTACCACCGGTGTTACGGATGTTACTGTAAGCGGTACAGACTTGGGTGTTTTTGAAAAAGAAATTATGGGTTTAACAGCAGGTACAGAGTATTATTACAAAGCCTATGCAACCAATAGTGTAGGAACAACTTACGGAAATGAACAAAGTTTTATAACATTGGCCGCACCCACAGTAAGCACAGCAGCAGCAAGTAATATTACTTCCTCAACGGCCACTCTGAACGGCAATATAACTTCCGACGGAGGAGCCGCCATTACAGCAAGGGGCTTTGTATATGCTACATCAAACACAGATTTAATAATTGGTACTACCGGTGTTACGAATGTTACTGCAAGCGGTACAACAGGAACTTTTAATAGTGCAATAACAGGTTTGACAGCAGGCACAATGTATTATTACAGAGCCTACGCAACCAATAGTGAGGGTACGAGCTATGGAGGAGAACAAAGTTTTACTACGGAGGCTGCTGTGGCAGTTTTGTCTATTGAGGATTTTGAGCAATCGGCTGTTGCTATTTCGCCAAACCCAACCACCGGTATTGTAAACATCACCGTGGCAGAAAAGACAGGTTACAAATTGCTGGATACCGGAGGTCACCTGCTTCAACAGGGAACTTTCGCCACAGGAGCGCACAGCATTGATATTTCGCCTTTGACCGAAGGGATTTATCTCTTCATTCTACACACCGGTAAAGGGAGTTTTACCAGGAGAATTATCAGGAATTAGGATTGGAGGAGGTTTTTAGAGCTTGCTGGTGAGAACACCATAGTCGTTAACTTAAGGGTGCAGATGGTTTTCTTTTTAAAGTGAGCATACCCTTCTCGGGTAGATTTTGTTAGTTTTCTCCCCATTTTTGGTACTTTAAATAGCGGGTTATTTTTCTTTGATTTTGCCCCCGCAATGACATTACTAATATCATCAAACTAAGGGAGAAACACACTTCAAATTAGCAGGAAAATCTTTATTCAGAAGTATGCTGATGAACTTAAGTATAGCATTGAGAATACTCTGTCAAAAGAAAAAATAGATCAACTAGCCAAGGAAACAGGGTTTGTAAAGCGAAAACGAAAACTGGTTGCTTCTGATCTGTTGAATACTCTTATGTTTTCAACTTGTAATCAAGCTCAAACTAGTCTGGAAGATATTGCAGCAGATTTGCATTTAAACTTTGCCATTGATATCAGTAAAGAAGCCGTGCACAAACGATTTACTCAACAAGGAGTTACGTTTTTGCAAGAACTGATTAAAGAACAATTATCTAGTCATTTTACGTGCATAAAGATTAAGGATTCAACTAGATTATCATTACCAGATGATTACAATGGAGATTATCCAGGTTTTGGAAACTTCAGCAAGACCAATGGATTAATGCAAATCCAGTACGAATATGATCTATTAAGTGGCCAATGGAAGGACTTGATGTTAACTAATCGAAGTAGAAATGATCAAAAAGATTCGAATGAAACAATAGAATCAATTACCGAGGGAGGGTTGCACATTCGTGACTTAGGCTACATTACTCCTACCTATCTGAAAGCAATCATAGATAAGTCCGCTTACTTCTTAAACCGGCTACCACCTCAAGCAAATATTTATACCTCAGAAAATAAAGAAGTGTCTTGGAAAGAAATTGATAGAAGATTTAATCGATTAGGTATAAGTACTTCTGCACTAGATGTATTTATCTATGAAAAACATAAAATTCCCTGTAGGTTAGTTGTCGAGCGACTTAATGACCGAGAATATGAAAAAAGACTTAAGAAAGCTCGTCAATCAGCAAAAAGCAGGAAAGTGAATATCTCTGAGGTTCACAAGATCAGATGCCGTTACAATACCTTCATTACAAATGTTGAACAACAATATTTACCTGTAGAGAACATAAGAAAAGCCTATTATTTAAGATGGCAAATCGAGTTGGTCTTTAAATCCTGGAAGTCATTTTTTGAAATTGACCAAGTAAAGAAAGTAAGAAAGGAGCGTTTTGAGTGTCAACTGTTAACTCAGTTGCTCTGGATATTAGTTAATTGGAAACTATTCATGACTTGTAACAAATACATCCAAACATATCAACCTGACCAAGGGCTTAGTGTTTTGAAATTTTTCAAAAGATGTAGAAGTCTTTCTCCAACTCTAAGAAAAGTCCTTATAGATCCTAAATCAATGAACTTATGGATTGAAAATGTGTTCTTACCCGCTATTTATAATACGGCATGTCAAGCTCCTAAAGGTAAAATCACTCATTATCAAGTAATTCAACAATGCTTAAGTTAACGACTATGGTGGCAGCACCAGCAACCGATTAAAAGAGGAAGGTAAAGATTGCCCATGTCCATATGGGCGTGAGTGTTGAAACTGTCGAAGAGGCGTTGAACGCTATTGAATGTGATGATGTGACTACCATTCAGATCATATTCAATACGTTCAGTCATAAGTCCAGTGAGTTATTCTTTGAGGAAGCGAAGAGGAAAAATCTAGGAATTTTAGCGAGAGTGCCCTTGGCGAGCGGGTTATTAACGGGTAAGTTTTCAACTCAAAAGTTGAATTTAGAGTGGTCCGATAACTGGTAAGGCTACAGGGGAAGCTTTCGACAAAAGTGAGACATTCCCGGGTGTAGATTATGACCCGGGTATGACCTGATTAGAAATCAGGTTCATCATCTTTGGTAATAAACTATTATGCAAGGTTCGGTATGTCCTTTTTAGAGAACTCATAAAGTTCATTGGATTCGTCCTCTTTAAATTTCATTACGAGGTTAAGCGCATCGGGCACGACATCACTGCATATAATGATGAAAGATTCTTTGTGGGCCTTTGTTATGGCTGTTGTAATGGCCTCCTTTTCAGAAGGAATGACCGTAACTATCATATTCTTATCTACAGTTCTAATCCCGTTCTCAATCATACTAATTAATTCTTTTTCCGTTTTCCCCCTTAAATTCTTGTCTTGCCGGATTATTATTTCGTCAAACATTTCTGCGGCAATCTGCCCTATCTCCATATTGTCTTCGGTACGTCGGTCGCCAATTCCGGCGATGATACCTACTTTGGGTTTACCTTCAATTTTCTCAACAAACTTTTGCAATGCTCTCAGACCTGCAGGATTGTGTGCATAATCTAGCATGACCGTGAAGTTTTTGAATTCAAACATGTTCAATCGTCCGGGTGTTTGAGCAGGAGAGGGAATAAAGGATTCAATTGCCACCTTGATATCTTCAATAGCGAACCCTCTTATATATCCGGTAAGGACGGCAGGAAGGACATTTTGAATCATAAAAGAGGCTTTTCCATCAAAAGTGAGTGGCACATTTACTGCTTTGGTCACTCTCATTTTCCAATTCCCTTTGCAAATGGTGATATATCCATCTTCATAGACAGCGGATAATCCACCGTTTTTGGCATGTCGTTTAATGCGGCTACTATTTTCATCCATTGAGAAGAGTGCCACGTTTGATTGAACATTCTTTCTCATATCATAGACGCGATCATCGTCAGCATTGAGAATAGCATAACCATCGGGTAAAACTGTTTCGGGGATAACTCCCTTGACCCTTGCCAATTGGTCAATGGTGTGGATGCCCTTGAGCCCAAGATGGTCAGCGGCAACATTAGTTACAATGCCAATGTCACAGTTTTTGAAACCTAACCCGGCTCTTAACAATCCTCCTCTGGCCGATTCCAGGACTGCAAAGTCGACGGTTGGGTCTTTCAGGACAAATTCAGCACTGTTTGGACCAGTACAGTCACCAGTCATTAGTAACCTGTTCTGAATATAGACACCGTCAGTGGTGGTATAGCCGACTTTATAACCCTTCATCTTTACCATGTGAGCAATAAGACGTGTGGTAGTAGTTTTTCCATTGGTTCCGCCTACAGCCACAATAGGAATTCTTCCTGTACTTCCGGTAGGGAATAACATATCTATCACGCTGCCAGCAACATTACGCGGCAGCCCCTCTGACGGGGCCAAATGCATCCTAAACCCCGGCCCCGCATTGACTTCCAAAACAGCACCACCCGTATCTGGCAAAGGTTGACCCATATCGGTAGTCATAATATCAATTCCGCAAATATCCAGATCAATGATCTTGGCAATCCTTTCAGCCATGAAGATGTTATAAGGATGAACCAAATCAGTCACATCCTCCGATGTGCCTCCAGTACTCAAATTTGCAGTATCTTTCAATTTGACTATTTCTCCTTTAGGAATCACAGATTTAACTGTCAGGCCATTCTCTTTAAGAATACTCAGGGTAAGATTATTAATGTCGATCATAGTGAGAACTTTCTCATGACCGTATCCTCTCCTGGGGTCTTCGTTGACCTTGTCTACTAACTCCTGAACGGTTGATTTTCCATCGCCAACCACATGTGCCGCAGTTCTTTTGGCGGCTGCAACCAACTTATAATTGATAACCAACAACCTGTAATCTTCCCCGGTTATGTATCTTTCCATGATTACTGAGCGCGATACCTTTTGTGCTGCTTCGAAGGCTACTAACATCTCATCCCAGTCGTTTATGTTGGCAGTGATTCCCCTTCCATGGTTTCCATCTATTGGTTTAACGACGAGTGGATAACCAATTGCCTGGACAGCGTGTTTGAGCCCTCTTTCTGTTCGGATTATTTCTCCCCCGGGAATTGGCACTTCTGCTTGTTCTAATAAATACTTTGTGTCTTCTTTATCACAGGCAGTTTCCACCCCGATACTGCTGGTCTCGCTTGTAACAGTTGCCTGAATGCGTTTTTGATTAGCCCCATAGCCAATTTGGCACAAGGAGTATCTATTAAGTCTAATCCATGGAATACCACGGTTTTCAGCTTCTTCTATGATGGAGCCTGTACTAGGACCTAAGCGTTCTCTTTCCCTTATTTCCCTCATTTCCTGAATGTCTTTATCCAGGCAGTACTCTTCTCCATTAATTAATGCTTCTGCTATCCTGACGGAGGCTTTTGCAGCATATCTTCCTACTTCAGCTTCCATGTAGTTGAAGACCACATTGTAGACACCTTCCTCACCGTAACCACGAGTTCTACCAAACCCGCAATCCATTCCTGCTAGTGTCTGAATTTCGAGGGCCACATGTTCGATAACATGACCCACCCAGGTACCTTCTTTTACTCTTTGAAAAAACCCGCCAGGTTCGCCCACAGAGCATCGATGGCTATACATGGTGGGAAACATAGTTTTGAGCCTGCCATAAAAGCCTCTGATTTTGTTGGTTGGCTTTTGTTCTAGTTCTTCAAGATCCAAGACCATGACAATTAACTTATGTCGATTTACGGACCAATAATTTGGCCCTCTCATGGCTTTGATTTCTCTTATTTTCATACCAATTGGTAGTTGCCTGTGTTATCTGATTTTCGGGATTCTATAAATATAGATTTTTGATTGAGAAATTATAGCGAATTTTGTGTGGCATTAAGAATTTTTATGGAAGACGAGAAGTACATTCAGGGTACACTCATACCGATCGGTGGTAATGAAGATAAGGGTGAAGATGAATCTGAAAACAATGGATTAGATTTTATTGAGGAAGGCATACTTGCTCATGTGGTCAAAGAAAGCGGCGGCAATGAAGCCAGAATATTGATCATTCCAACAGCTTCAAGTATCCCGGATAAAGTGTCAGAAAATTATTTATCAGCTTTTGAAAAGTTAGGTTGTAATAATATTCAAACACTCAATATTAGGGAGAGCAAGGATGCTGAAGACCCGGCGAATCTAAAAGCAGTAAAAGGGGCCAATTGCCTGATGTTCTCCGGAGGCAATCAATCGAAGATTACGGTTGCGATATCAGGAACGACAATGCATGATCTGTTGACCGATAAGTTTACCAACGAGGATTTTGTAATTGCCGGAACAAGTGCTGGTGCTATGGTTATGGCAAAAGAAATGATTGCTGGTGGAAGTAGCACTGAGGCCCTTCAGAAGGGTGCAGTAAAAATGAGTACCGGTCTTGGTTTCGTTCCGAAAGTAATCATCGATACACACTTTGTCAAACGAGGCAGATTTGGACGTATGGCTGAGGCTGTTGCGGCATTCCCTAAATTAATAGGTATAGGATTGGCAGAGGATACAGGCCTTGTTATCAAGGATTGTAATGAATTCAGAGTTATTGGATCAGGAATGGTAATTCTATTCGACGGGAGCCAACTTTCTCATAATAATCATCAGTTAATGGAAGAAGGTACGCCAATGTCCATGTCGAATATGATTACTCACGTATTGTCTAATGGTGACAGGTTCAACATTGAGAATAAGAAGATTGAGGTTTTGCCATTAGAGGCGGAGTTTATTTAGCCTTTGTGATTTCGTGCCTTTGTGGTGTGATAGAAAGTTACAAAGCCACAAATAGGACAAATGACAATTCCAGGTATTGCAGTTCAGTAGAATTTATTTGTAAATTGCAATTTCTTCCCGGCCATTCGAGTCTTTACTCCCGCGATACATTCCCTCTGTGTTAAAGGAAAAGGCGATATTTCCATTGGTATCAACAGCAATTAGTCCTCCGTCACCTCCAATGTCCAGCAGCCTCTTGCAGATCACTTCATCACAGGCTTCCTGTAAGCTCATCGATTTATGCTCCATCAAAGTGGATACATCATACGCCACTACTCTGCGAATAAAAAATTCACCACTTCCAGTACAAGAGACAGCGCAAGTCTGATTATTGGCATAAGTGCCTGCACCGATCATTGGGCTGTCACCGACTCTACCAAATCTCTTATTGGTCATGCCACCGGTTGATGTAGCCGCAGCGATGTTTCCATAACGATCCGAGGCAACCGCTCCAACTGTACCAAATTTCCCTTCTTTTTTGATGGAATGGTCGAGCTGTGTATGGCCAGTTTCTTTTACATCCTGCCACTGCTGATAGCGAAATTCATCGAAGAAATATTGGTCATTTTCAGGTTCGAGACCAATTGATTTTGCGAATTGTTCTGCGCCTTCAGCAGCCAGAAAAACGTGTCCGGATTTTTCCATAACAATTCGAGCCAGTGATATTGGATTTTTGATCCCTTTGACCATTGCCACGGCACCAGCTTCAAGCGTTGCTCCATCCATAATAGAAGCGTCCATTTCATGGGTGCCAGTAGCGGTGTATACTGACCCTTTGCCAGCATTAAAGAGAGGAGAGTCTTCAAGAGGCATAACCGCTTTTTCAACAGCATCTAAAGATGAAGATCCTTTTTCCAGTTCCTCATAACCACTTTCCAGGGCGTTCTTCAACGCAGTTTGATAGGCATACTCCTTCTCCGGAGTCATTGCACCTTTTAATATGGTTCCGGCTCCTCCATGAATGGCAAGTGAGATCTTATTCATTTTCAATAAAAGTTGACCTCAAAGTTGCTACTAATTATGGAGATTTACATTAATTGAACAGATCATCCAAATTGGTAGCCATGCCGATCCTCACACCAAAATTCTGGTATTTCCCGTTTTGAAATGAGGCGATTGTTTCGATCCTGAAGACTCTAAAGATGTTATTCAAGCCATACCAACTTCGAAATAATGGTCTGAGGTATTCGTCTTTAAATAGTTGACAAATACATTTTCCTTTAAACCCATTGGCCTAACAACTGGGAGAAACTTACTACCTGTTTTCAGTACACAGTTCCAATACACAAACTGATTTATACCACCAATGCGGTAGAAGGTTATCATCGACAAATTCGGAAGATCACAAAAACCAGGGGGGCCTTCACCTCAGATACGGCTCTGTTAAAGTTGGTCTGGTTAGCCACCAGAAATATAGAGAAAAAATGGACGAGCCCATTGCAAAACCGGGGGTTGACCGTTCAGCAACTCGCTATTAAATTTGGAGGTCGGTTACCTTTAGATTTAGAACACATTCCTTTGGAGGGGTATACCCCTCCAAAGGAATGATTCAGCAGACAGCGTTTAGTTTACACTACCCGTATAAACTCTATTGAGACCGGGAATCAGATTCTGACCGAATTATTCGCTACCCAATCCAGTGTAGTATCGGTCAACATCAATGGAGACAAACGTTTCCTAAGTATAAAAGGGCAAAAAAGGCAATTAACTAATTGAAAATAAGTGATTTACACCCTAAAAAGGCGAAAAATAAAAGAGAGAACAAATGCGCAATAAGTTTTAATAACATGAGGTATATAACCTGAAAACCTGCAAAATACCCACAGAAAACAGCCCATTTTGATGGTTTTTTGATGTATTTGGCCCTCACTCTTGACAATTAGGGGTGCATTAAAGATGCATTCGGTTTATTTTCAATATCAGTACAGAGCGGATTTCAATAAGTCCTTCAAATCTTGATTCTTTGAAAAGAACTCGCTCATGAGATCATTTATTCGTTTCAAATCTTTTGTTATTTCTGGTAGCCTTCCATTCATGTTTTCCCTTGTTTCTTCGATCTTCTCAATAAGGTGAGTGTAAATGTGGTCTTCATCTATTTCCTTATTTTCCGTACTCATTGAATCGATCTTATGATGCAGGAGCGGATTTTTTAGTATCCATTTGTTAAAAATGGTGTTAATCACGAAAGTCTTAGAAATGAATCGGGAAATTTCATCGTCAAGTTGAATGGTTTCAGGACTAGTTTCTTTTAAGTAGTCTCTTACGGCATGAAAAATCATAAATGGATTAACTGTTTTTTCAACCATGTCCAGTATGGCTTGTTTATTCACAACAGGCTCAATCTCTTTATTTTCCATTAAATTTTGATTTTTTAAATCCGTTAAATCCGTTTCTGTAAGATATTCTATATGGATAGAAAATATTTTTGACAGACTTACTAAAACATCAACAGGGGGTTTTGAAACAGCTTTTTCATACGCACTAATGACACTATTTTTCTTTTTGACCATGTCTCCAAGTTGTGATTGACTCAGCCCCATTCGCTTTCTTAAGTAGGAAATATTGGTAGCTAAAATCTTTTTTCCCATTTTTATTTGATTTTATTATTTACGTTTGTATCGGATAAAATGAACGTAATAGTATGATTTATGACGACAAAATAATGGAAGTAATCAATTTTCTTCCGCATGGAACTAAAAAAGCTATTGCAGAAAAAGCGGGGGTTTCTCCGGTCACAGTAAAGAGATTCTTTGAACGAAAATCAATAAGCTATGACAAAGGCAAAGCGATTTTCATCGCTACTATGAACATATATAGAGAATTCAAAGAAGAAGCTGTCCTCCTTAAAGCAATAATGGCAGAAGATAAGTCACAGGAATGATTGCCGTCAACACCATATCTATATGTGACTTGGTCAATTCTTATGCCGTTCCCTCTAATACAATAAAATCAGGTATTCAAAGAAACAAACAAGGCACACCCTCATGGCAACACACACAAGACCCGTCAGATCACCGTAAAGTCCTTATATATCCTGACACCATCCCTGCTGCCACTCGCAAGAAATACGGCATTCTGACCACCGCAGAACAGGAAGAGCAGGAAGTTAGAAAGAGTGAACAACTCCGTGCCATTTACGACGACAAAATCAAAAAACACATCTACAAACGGTTGACAAATGCCCTTGATGCAGGCTTCAAAAAGTATTTACACGAATACAACGACTATGGATTTACTTCCGATTTGCGTAGGGAAAAAGCCAGGCTCCATGCCCTCTATCATGAACTCCTGCTTGTCGTAGGCAAGAACAAGACCCGTTGGGGCATGAAAGCACCTGCTTTGGAAGTCTTGCAGTACCTCAACCTCAAAAAGCCCATTTCCGATACGTACAGCTTTTCCCGATTGCTGACCAAGGCCAGAAAAGACATTAAAAAAAAGCCGTATTGCACAGCAATATGGCCAATAAAAACCGTCAGGTACTCACTGATTTTCATACGGGGCTTATTCTCATGTATGCGATGGAGGAAACGATTGTATCGGCTCGTGAGATCACCTATATGGTCAATATCCACTGCCAGAATGAGGGCATTAAAGAGCTAAGCCAAAGCACTGTCGAACACTATGTGTGCCGAAATCCCTCATTAAAGAGTCCCGTTATGGTGAGGGTTCTGTACAGCTTCATTTAATGCCTTACCTGCCCCGTGAACCGGAAAAGTATGCCGGTGACCTGTACGCAATGGACGGCACACCGCACAGGTTGTCAGAGATCGTGAAGATGTACAACAACCTTTCGGAAAATGGCAAAGAATCCCCTGTCTATGACGAAAAAGACCCGGACACCGTCCATTTATTTACGCATGAACGAGATACTTACCTGTGTGAGTGTCGCCGTTTTGAAAAAACCAGAGCGTCACAGGTGGGCAGGGATGAAGCCGCAGACAAAGTGATCCTGAAACATGATGCCAAAAACAAGAGCTACCGCAAATACCTTAAAAACGAACGTGATCGAAGAATCTCCGCAGGACTCAGGCAGATAGGCAAAGACGAGATCACTGATCGATCCACTATCAACGGCGAAATACAACGTGAACGACGCAGAATCCGAAGCAATACACCAGCATTTCATGCAGCAGGAGGGCATAGACGACAGCGACATGGATTTGCTCAAAGGCCAGCAACCACGCAAGACCTACTATGCCAACAACTACAAGGAAATTGACTTTGAAACCCTTGATTTGGAAATAGAAAATACCGAAGTGAAAGTATATCAACGAAAAAGCCCGGACGAAGATGAATACTGATCGCCGGGCTTATTGTTCAAATTAATACATGCAAAACTATGAACAAGAAGACACTTAAACAAGCCGTTAATCGATTTACCAGCCGAAAAGGACTCAGCAAAAACCCTGTAATGTTGTTTGAACATGACCGCAGGCAGGTCATTGGCAAATGGCAGGATATTGCCATCAAGGACAATCAACTGGTGGCCATCCCACTTTTTGACCATGAAGATGAAAAACACACTACTGCCCAGGTATGACCTAAGCAATGGAACAAAGATTGCTTCTGGTGCAGCAGAATCGGCTAATGACACCTATTGCTCTATTGCCTTTCACGGGCCGGAAGTCATGAAGGCAGACGGCAGAACGTTCATCTATGCAGATGAAAACAATCCCGAACAGAGGGGAACCATCGTAGGCTTTGACAAACGGTTTATCAGTATGCCAATAAGAAACAAGGGCATCGGAGCAATCATTTCAGATGCCGTGTAAACACCGGAAAAATAGTATTTATCCAGCAGTTAAAGGGTGGTTCTTTCGGATCACCTTTTTTGTTGGGATAGCTAAAACTTATTGCCCTTTTGAATTGCGGAACTTTGAACGATCGTATTTTACACTTTTGATCCTATGAAATGCGGTTTACAGTAGTGTGGAAAATGGGAAGAGAAATTTATCAATTGTTAACTTTGAGAAAATATCACTTGCGGTTGGGATTTCCGTTCAAGATTTTTTTAATAACAAGCTATTCAAATGACATTACAAAATTGTGTTGAAGAAATAAAAAGACAAATTGGACAAGCAATCCAAACTGGAGGTGCTACGCAAAAAAATTCATTAATTAATTCTCAAGGATTCATCAACCCGTTGTGCCAATTGGACAATAGCAACTTTCAAATTATTGATTGATCTGTTGCAATCAGATTTGTTGACCAACTGAACGACAGTCAAGGCTGTAATTTTAATCAATATCCTGGTGTTAAATCCCTGAAAAGTTTTAGCATGATTTCTTCGCATCATCAACTGGTCACAAATTTTGAATCGTTTTTCTCTGGAGATTTTACAGACCTCTAAAGGCATCGGGCCGACCATGAAGTACGCTTCAAATTCAAGGAATCGAGCAGCTAATTTTTGACGGATATTTTCAATGACCCGAAACAACTGCCTTTTGCGCCTGTTATACCGTGTTCGGTCTATTAACGTGTTCGGTCTATTGGATAGGGGAAAAGCACCGCTGTCATCAGATTTAATCTTGTTAAACAGCCAGCTTTTGAATCAGTGAATAAGGGTGGTGTTCCTGATTTTGGTATTTTTCCATTTTCATCAAAGCAGCTCAATTCAGGTAATTTGACTGTTTGAAGAATCTTATCAAAAATTACTTTTAATGGTGTGCACAGGTCCGTTCAATAAATGGGCTTGTTATTACTATAATTTACTGATAATCAGTATTATGTACACTTTTCCTTACTCCTGATTGATTAGCACAACGGGTTAACAATACTTATAGTTATCTTAATTATTTGAGCAAACCGGCGGACAATTCATTCTATCAGTTCGCTCCATTTTAATGTCGGATAATCCTTTAATTTTACATCCTTTAAAACAGATCTGAATGAGTATTTCGACGAAATATGATCCGATAGAGGTAGAGGACAAATGGTATCAATACTGGCTTGCGCATGATTTTTTCCATGCCAAACCAAATCCTGATAAAGAACCTTATTCGATTGTAATTCCTCCGCCAAATGTCACAGGTGTGCTACATATGGGGCACATGTTGAATAATACCATTCAGGATATCCTCATCAGAAAAGCAAGAATGGAGGGCAAAGAAGCCTGCTGGATTCCGGGAACTGATCATGCTTCTATTGCAACAGAGTCCAAAGTAGTGAGAATGCTCCGTGAAAAGGGAATCAGGAAAAGTGATCTATCCAGAGACGAATTCATGAAATATGCCTGGGAGTGGAAAGAAAAATATGGAGGAATAATCCTGGAGCAGCTGAAGAAATTGGGTGCGTCATGTGACTGGGAAAGGACTGTTTTTACAATGGAGGAAGACTATTACAAAGCGGTAATTAAAGTTTTCGTTGACCTCTACCAAAAAGGCTACATCTATCGCGGATTGCGCATGATTAATTGGGATTGTGAGGCACAAACGGCTTTGTCCAACGAAGAGGTAATTCACAATGAAGACAGAGAGCAATCTGTTCTCTATTCTGTGAAGTATCAAATTAAAGGCTCAGAGGATTTTGTGGTGATAGCTACCCAGAGACCAGAGACAATTATGGGAGACACTGCTATTGCTGTAAACCCAAAGGATGAGCGATATAATCATCTTATTGGTAAAAGGGCACTGGTTCCTTTTATCAATAGAGAAATACCAATAATAGGAGATGATTACGTAGAGTTGGATTTTGGTACCGGATGTTTGAAAGTAACACCCGCTCATGACCAGAATGACTACGAGATTGGCTTGCGTCACAACCTCGAAGTTGTTGACACCATCAACCTTGACGGCACACTCAATGAGAAGTGTGAAATACCTGAATATGTGGGCAAGGACAGATTCATGGTCAGGAAATTGATCATCAAAAATCTCAAAGAAGCAGGATTGGTTATAAATGAAGAACAATTCACTACAAAAATCGGACGTTCCGAACGCACCAATACGGTGATTGAGCCCAAGCTCTCATTGCAGTGGTTCATCAATATGAAAGATATATCGACCAAGGCTCATTCAGCGGTAATGGAAGATGAGATCCTTCTCTATCCTGCTAAATTCAAGAATACCTATAACCATTGGATGGAGAATGTTCGTGATTGGTGTATCTCGCGTCAACTGTGGTGGGGTCAGCGCATACCGGCTTATTACTATGGTAATGGTGAAGAAGATTTTGTTGTGGCTGAGACTTCAGAAAAGGCAGTTAATCTCGCTCATGAGAAGTCAGGTAATTACAACCTTACAGTAGATGATTTGAGACAAGACCCGGATGTTCTTGATACCTGGGCGTCTTCATGGTTATTTCCAATTGAAGTTTTCCACGCATTCGATGATGAAAAGTTTGATGATGAAAAGGGAAAGCTGATTAAGGGCAAGAACGAGGATCTTGATTATTTCTATCCCACGGATACCCTGGTAACTGCCCCTGAGATATTATTCTTCTGGGTAGCTAGAATGATCATTGCTGGCTATGAATACATGGACGAAAAGCCATTTAAGAACGTCTATCTAACCGGAATTGTAAGAGACAAACAACGAAGGAAGATGTCCAAATCACTAGGAAATTCTCCCGACCCACTCGAGTTGATCAAAGCATATGGTGCTGATGGCATTCGTACCGGTATGCTATTCTCCTCTCCTGCCGGAAATGATCTTTTATTTGATATTAAGCTTTGTGAGCAGGGAAGGAATTTTGCCAACAAGATATGGAACGCTTTTCGTTTAGTAAAGAACTGGGAAGTAGTAGACAAGGAGGCCTCTGATCAAACTGATTTTGCCATAAACTGGTTCGAAGCCAGGCTCAACCAGTCATTAAGTGAATTGGAAGACCACTTTAGCAAGTTCAGAATGTCCGATGGGTTAATGACCGTGTACAAACTCATCTGGGACGATTACTGTTCCTGGTACCTGGAAATGATCAAGCCACCATTTGGCGAACCCATTGATAAAGCGACTTTTGACCAAACCATCAACTACCAGGAAAGGTTAATGAAAATGTTGCATCCTTTCATGCCTTTCATAAGTGAAGAGCTTTGGCATCAAATTGCAGATCGGTCTTCAGATCAGGCTTTGATTGTATCTGAATGGCCAAAACCACAGGATTTTGACCAGACTTTAATTGATACTGCTTCAACTGCTTTTGAAATTGTGACAAACATCCGTAATCTGCGAAACTCGAACAATTTATCTGCCAAGGAAGCTTTGGAACTACAGGTATTGACTTCAGACAAAAAGCCCATTGAAATCTCTGCTTTTGCCATTCAGAAAATGGCCAATCTCAGTGAATTGATTTTCGTTTCAGATAAGCCAGATGACAGCATGCATTTCGTATTGCAATCCGGTGAGTTTTTCCTTCCGGTAACTGGAGAAATCGATGTTGAAAGCCAGATTGGGGAGATCCAAAAAGAGTTGGCCTATAACAAGGGGTTTCTAACCTTAATCTTGAAAAAACTTCAAAACGAAAAGTTTGTTTCAGGTGCCCCTGAGAAAGTGGTGGAAATTGAGCGCAAGAAGCAAACAGATGCGGAGGCGAAGATCAAGGCTCTGGAAGAAAGGTTAGTAAAATTGGTTTGATGTGGTAGCCTTCCTTTCCAATTCTGAGATTGCTATTCAATAACTGCCTTTATACCTTTAACCCCATTATTTGTTAATAGTTCTTCTCTCATATGTTTGCATCATTTGCCTCGTCAAAATAAACTTGTTGAATTTTGACCAAAATAGTGATTCATATTTACCATTGCAAGCTTCAGGCGACTTGCAAAAGAGCTTACTTGCAGAATCGTCCTTAAGGGCGGGCAATTAAATCTAACCAAGTCCTAATATTCCTGAAGCGGCGACCGTCGATGCACACTGAATAAATTCTCTTCGTCTTACCATTTATTTGTTAATCACTAATTCTACATAAACAGGTAAATGATCAGAAGGATATCTCTGATCTTTCGAATCACTCAGCACCGCATATTTTAAAACCTTAATGTTTTGCTTATCAGTGAATATGTAATCGATTCTCATAGTTATTTGCCCATTCCAATCAAACCCATTGAATGTTCCTGTTGGTCCAAATACAATATTTTCGCTAGCGTTCCTTGCATCATTTAATTCACCGGATAAAAATTTAATTGTGCTACTTTCGGGCTCTAAATTCAAATCTCCCATCAGCATAACAGGGTAATTTTGAACATTTAGTTTATTAATTTTTTCAACGATCAGCTTGGCACTATTTCCCTTGGCCAGTTCACCAATATGATCAAAGTGCGTGTTGAATATCCATAGGTATGCCCCTGTCCTTTTGTCTTTTAATAAAACGTAAGTACAAATTCTTTCCATAGCAGCGTCCCACCCCACTGACGGTTTCTCGGGAGTTTCTGACAACCAAAAAGTTGATTGATCAATTAGGTCAAATTTACTTATGTCAAAAAAAACAGCACTGTATTCACCTGTTGTTTTACCATCATCCCTTCCGACTCCGGCATATGTAAAGCTCACAAGACTATTATCCAGGTAGTCAAGCTGGTGTTTTAGGCCCTCCTGGATACCAAAGATGTCCGGTTCATAAAATTTTATCTGATTAGCCAGGAACTCCTTTCTTACCAACCAACGATTTTCTCCGTCTCCAGGATTGGCATATCGAATATTGTAAGTCATAACTTTAACCACTTGTGCAATGCTCAGGCACTGGCTGAAGCAAGAAATCAGAATGAAAGTGAGTGTATTTTTCATATTCTAACCCGGGACATTACAATATTCTAAAGGCCACCATTGGCAAACAAACCTAAAATGTTTCAATACCTTACTATTTCCTCACAAAACGATATCATAAGCAATTATGAAATGAGTTCACAACCACACACCATTCCGTTTTTAATAATTAATCTAGTATCAATGCCACTAAGATAAGCACTTATAGATTTTTAAAGGTTTGATTTTTCGTACTGGGGAGTGATCTGGTCGGGAGTGCTCTGCCTGATGGTTGATTTTTCAAAAAAAGGATTTGAGATAATGCCGTACAGGTGGTATAGTGCATAGGTTTGGTTGATAATAGCGACCCATTTTTCATTGCTGCTGTTGATGGTTTGTCTTTGGGGTGTTTTTGGTTTAATGCCAAAGCAATCAGGTATTCCACAATGTGATAAGCAGGGTTTTGGCATGGAAATACTGCTGGATAGCCCATGCGGCAAGTCCAGAGAAATCAGCTACTTCTAATCGTGATTTGACCAGTTTGCAGATCTCTTCAATGGTCCATCTTTGCTTGTAGAGATTCAACACCGCTGAAACATAAAGTATTAGAATTAGATCGAGAATCTTTCTTTCGATATGATTTGAAGGAGCCGCCTGAAAAATGGTCTACTATTTTGATAATGACAAACGGTTTAGGACAGCCCTGGAAAATAATGCAGTAAGTATTATTAATCCTGGCTTTCTAATTGGGTGGGGAATTGATGCTGCTACTGGGTCCTTAATGAAATATGATAGAAAAGGATATGATATTGGGTTGGAAAAAGATGATAGGACATCATTATTGAACAATCCTGCAGAAATTGAAATAAATACCACTGAACAGTTGGTAGATGTATATGTAACTCAAAAATAAATTAAACGCCCATAACAATGTATATGCGTAGTGTGGGTTTTTAACCACACTACGCATATACTAAAGGTTAGACTCAATTGAAAAAGGTGAAAAGATGAAAATTCATATCAGATAGCACGATTGCCACATTAGGCTTATTACTTTCAGCCTCATTGCTCATGGCTTCTTGCAGAAAGAGGAATTTTTGGAAGGGTTTAACTCAAAGGGAAAATTCTTATCCTAGATGCGGAAGCACCCGGACTCTATGCGGGCTACGTCTTAAAATCTAAAAGAGTGGATTTTAAAATTCTTGAAACGTCCAATGAAATTGGGGGCGAATCGGAAAGTTAGATGGATTTGCTTACTTTCCAGTCGACTTAGGTGCCCAATGGCTACATGGTAAGCACAACATTCTAGGTGATTTAATACGGAAGACAAAGACCAGCAAGGACAACTCTGGTATGGTCTTTTGGTATCAACAACAATTGACCGATTCTTTACCTCAAGATATTGAGTCCATCTTTGAAGAAGAGGACGGACTGCCTGATATTTCCTTCAGGGACTATGCTATACAGAAGGGATTCGGATCTGGAATCAAACTCGGCCATAGTTACACGAGTAGCCGGGCTAAGAATGAAGACTTTAATACCAAATTATCCCTTAATCTCTTTGATCTGGTTTATACATTGAAGTTTAAACCCAAGTAAAAATCAAATGCTCTCAAATAAGAATTGGACATTTCGGCTATCACATATATAATGTCAAAGAACGTTAATGGAAAAGCTTTGACAATTGATGATGAAAGTTATAGGGCATACGGAATAGGTGGAAAAGTTCAAGCTACAGTTTTTATATAATTTACAGCTCAGGATTAGCATGTCTCAAAACGATGACCTGGAACTGATACTGACCGTGACCGATGCGGACGGCAGGGTAAACACAGATACTCACCTTACTAGCAACAGCTTCCTGAATGGTGGAAGTTGCACGATCTGTCATGATAGCAGTTTATTTGCTACAGTCAGTTAAGAAAAGATATGGGAAGAGCAACTTCCTGACAAAATGCTTCTTTAATCCTAACCCAACCGTCAATGAACTTCAAATCATCTTGGGTGAAGATTATGAATCTTTCAACAAATGGCAGATTGTTGACCTGCAAGGAAAGCTAATAATAGAAGAACCTATCCTACAACAGGAAGTCGATAGAGGAAAATTTAGCATTGATATTAGAAGTTTGCCAGCATCAGTTTATGTCATAAAACTTTTGGGTACTCGCTAATCTCAGTCAATTAGGTTCGTCAAAGATTAGTAGAAATGGTAAAGCTACTTACACTGTGCATTTGCTTGATTTTCATTAAGTGACTGAAGATTCTTAATTCTAAGAAGCTATTAAGCCAACACGAGCCCCCTGGGAATCCCAGGAGGCTCATTTGTTATATCTGAATATGTTATATCCGAATAGTCACGTTAATTGCATAAAAAAAGCTCTAAATCAAAGATCAAGAGCCTTTCCAAATAAACAACATTAACCCAAAAATGATGGCTGTAGGAGAAGGACTCGAACCTCCACGAAGCAGTTAGCCCCAATCCTGGTCGTAGACCGGGATCGGGATTTATCCCTTATCTTCACCCCCGAGAGAGGAGGGCTTGTCTGCCAATTTCAACACCCTACAGTTTAGTGTGTGACACTACTCTTGCCAACCCTTAAGTTTAGGTCTGGGTGTGAGTGTTAAATCACATTTTGTCCGTTTGACTGGTTCAAAAGTAATGGAGAAGTTCTTTTGTTAAAAATATTTTAATAAATTTGACAGAAGTTTCGATACCATCTAATGAATCGTTACATTCGTTACAATACATATAAATTCGAGCGCACGAAATGAGTAAAAATTACGAAATTGACAATGTTGATTTGCAGATTCTCGATCTTCTAATGGACGATGCAAAGATTCCATACACTGAAATAGCCAAAAAAGTCTTCGTTTCAGGTGGTACAGTACACGTACGAATGAAAAAACTGGAGGAAATGGGTGTAGTGATAGGCACCACCCTCAATATGGACTACTCTAAATTGGGTTATGACGTAACCTGTTTCCTGGGAATATTCCTTCAAAAAAGTAGTCTGTACGATGAAGTAGTTGAAAAACTAAAGGATGTACCTGAAATAGTTAAAATCCATTATACCACTGGTAATTATAACATCTTCATCAAAATCCATTGTAGAGATACTCGTCACCTCAGAGAAGTATTACATGATAAGATTCAAAAGGTGGAAGGCATCGAACGAACTGAGACATTTATTTCATTGGAAGAGAGTTTGAATCGACACATTCAGTTCCTCTCTGATAAAAAGTAAATCCGTAGCTGCCAGTAATTGTAATTAAAGTTGTCATTTGGCCAACCGTTAGCAAAAAAAGTCCCAAAAAAGCGCAGCCTAAAACATTTTTACTCGTAATAAGTTTTACATTTGAGCTTAATTAGAATTAATCTAAATAAGGATTTATGAGCAAGGATACGGCCATACTGGAAGAATTGACCTCCTCCGAATATAAATACGGATTCCAGTCCGATATTGAAGCCGATTCTGCTCCCATGGGCCTTAATGAGAGCATTGTTCGTTTTATCTCGGCCAAGAAGGAAGAACCTGAGTGGTTGTTAGCCTGGCGCCTCAAAGCATATAAACATTGGCTTACACTTGAAGAACCCGAATGGGCCAACCTGCATCATCCCCCAATCGATTACCAGAAGGTGATTTATTATTCAGCACCCAAGCAAAAGACCAAGCTTGATAGCCTGGATGATGTTGACCCTGAATTGAGGGAGGCTTTCAAAAAGCTGGGGATTTCATTAGAGGAACAAAAGAGATTAACCGGTGTAGCAGTAGATGCAGTGTTGGACAGTGTATCGGTAGCCACCACTTTCAAAGATAAATTAGGTGAGTTAGGAATTATATTTAGCTCATTTAGTGAAGCTGTGAAAGAACATCCTGAATTGGTGAAGAAATACTTGGGATCAGTTGTTCCAACTAATGACAATTACTTCTCCGCTTTAAATTCCGCAGTATTCAGTGATGGATCTTTCTGTTACATTCCCAAGGGCACAAGATGCCCGATGGAATTATCAACTTACTTCAGAATCAATGCGGCTAATACAGGCCAATTTGAAAGGACATTAATTATAGCTGACAAAGGTTCTTACGTGAGTTACCTTGAAGGGTGTACAGCACCAATGAGAGATGAAAACCAACTGCATGCAGCGGTGGTGGAGATATATGCTGCCAAAGATGCTGAAGTAAAATACTCAACTGTCCAAAATTGGTATCCAGGAGATAAAAACGGAAAAGGAGGGATTTACAATTTTGTGACCAAACGTGGTATTTGCGCTGGTAATCATTCCAAAATATCATGGACCCAGGTAGAAACTGGTTCAGCTATTACCTGGAAATACCCGAGTTGTATCCTTAAAGGTGACTATAGCGTCGGAGAATTCTATTCTGTGGCTGTTACTAACAACTATCAACAGGCCGATACAGGAACCAAAATGATTCATATTGGTAAAAACACCAAAAGCAGGATTGTTTCGAAAGGAATATCCGCAGGCCATAGTCAAAACAGCTATCGCGGCCAGGTAAAAGTGATGAAGAGGGCTGAAAATGCTCGGAATCACTCACAATGTGACTCACTTTTAATGGAAGACCAATGTGGAGCACATACTTTCCCATACATAGATATTGACAATAAGTCTGCACAGGTTGAACACGAGGCAACAACTTCCAAAATTGGTGAAGACCAAATTTTTTATTGCCAACAAAGAGGCATCAATGAAGAAAACGCCATAGCCCTGATCGTCAATGGGTATGCCAAAGAAGTGTTGAAACAATTACCAATGGAGTTTGCAGTTGAAGCGCAGAAATTGTTAGCACTGACTTTGGAGGGGAGTGTGGGGTAAGAGTCGTTAAATGAATTTCTTGCTCCTTGTTTATCGTTTATAATGGCAACCATAACAAAATTTGAAGCCATAGAGGCTTGGCAGGAAGCAAGAGAATTATCGAGAATGGTTTATGAATTAATAAATAAAGGTGAGTCTACAAGGGATTCTGGTTTAAAGGATCAAATTAGAAGGGCCTCAGATTATATGATGGATAATATTGCTGAAGGATTCGACCAAGGTGGAAACAAAGAGTGTAACCATTTTTTGTCAATAGCCAGAACTTCAGCCGCTGAGGTTAGGTCACAGCTTTACAGAATGAAAGATCAGCCTTACATCCATGAAGAAGAATTCACAACCCTGAGCGAATTGACTCTAAAGATTAACAATAAGATCAGCCGTCTTTGAGCTATATTTCTAAGTCGGATTATACCGGGCTCAAATTCAAACGATAAACAAGAAACCAAACGATAAACAAGAAACATTTTATAATGCTATCTATTAAAAATTTAAGAGCAAGGATAGAGGATCAGGAGATTCTGAAGGGAATAAATTTAGAAGTAAAAGCGGGTGAAGTCCATGCAATTATGGGCCCTAATGGTTCTGGAAAAAGCACCCTCGCCTCAGTTTTGGCAGGCCGGGAAGAGTATGAGGTCACAGGGGGATCAGTTGAATATTCTGGTCATGATCTTTTGGACATGGCTCCTGAAGATAGAGCTCGGGAAGGAATATTCCTGGCGTTTCAATATCCAGTTGAAATACCCGGTGTTAGCACCACAAACTTTCTGAAAACAGCAATTAACCAAATAAGGGAATACAAAGGTGAAGAAAGACTTGACGCAGTTTCTTTTCTTACCCTGATGAAGGAAAAAATGAAATTGGTGGAGTTAGACCAGTCCCTTTTAAGTCGGTCTCTAAACGAAGGTTTCTCCGGAGGTGAAAAGAAGCGAAGTGAAATCTTCCAGATGGCCATGTTAGCTCCGAAACTATCAATCCTTGATGAGACAGATTCCGGTCTGGATATTGACGCCTTGAAAATTGTGGCAGGTGGTGTAAACCAATTAAGAAGCAAAGAGAACGCCACTATAGTTGTAACCCATTACCAACGATTACTGAACTACATAGTGCCAGATTTTGTCCACATACTTATGAACGGAAAAATCGTAAAATCCGGCGGAAAAGAATTGGCCTTGAAATTAGAGAATCAAGGGTACGATTGGGTCAAAGAAGAGGCGGGGGCAACAGCCTAGCTCGTTTTGAAAATGGAGAGTAAATTAAATCAGATAATAGTTGACCAATTCGATACACTAGAGTCAAAGCTCAATGGCAGTAAGACCCAAGCGATACATCAGCAGAGGAAAAAGGCTATTGAAAGTCTTAAAGAAACCGGGCTTCCTGGAAATAAAGATGAGGAATATAAATTTACTCGTCTAACCTCATTCCTTGAAAAGAATTTCGATTTCAACCTGAGGAATGCTGATGCTGACATTTCAAAGGAAACTATCCGAACATCACTTATAAAGGATGTTGAAGGCAGTGTTCTTGTTTTCATTAATGATAAACTGACTTCCCAGTACAGTTCCATTCATTCCGAACATAAAGACATACAAATTACTCCTCTTGAGAATGCAATCAAGAATGGTTTTGATCATTATTTTGGCAAGAATGAAGCCATTTCTACCGATGGATTTCTTGCTTGGAATACAGCCCTAACCCAAGATGGCATTCATATTGAAGTGCCTGAAAACAAAGAATCAAATAAGCCAGTCTCTCTGTACTTTTTCTCAGATGCTCAATCTCAGCAAGTTGTGAACAAACCCAGGGTCTTAATTGAATTAGGAAAAAATAGCGAGGTGACATTTATTGAAAATTTCACCACAATTGGCAATCACTCAAGTTTCAATAACTCGGTAGTTGAAATCATAGCTGATAGTGCAACCCGAGGCACTTACATAAAAATTCAAAATGACGGAGATAGTGCCATTCAGATGAGTACTACCCAAATATATCAATCGGATAACAGTACATTTTCCTGCCATACGTTCACCTTTAGTGGCAAAATGGTGCGTAATAACCTGAACTTTGTGATTGACGGTGAAGGTGCAGAGTCCAATATGAACGGCCTATATCTGACTAAAGGTTCCACACATGTCGATAATCACACAACAGTTGATCATCGAAAGCCCAACTCAGTTAGCAACGAATTGTATAAAGGAATCATGGACGAACAATCCAGAGGAGTTTTTAACGGAAAAATATTCGTTCGACAAGCGGCCCAGAAAACCAATGCTTTTCAATCCAACAACAACATCCTACTTTCAGATGATGCTTCAGTAAACACAAAACCTCAGTTAGAAATATGGGCAGACGATGTCAAATGTTCACATGGATGTACAACAGGGCAATTAAATCTGGAACAGATTTTCTATCTGAGGTCTAGAGGAATTGATAAAGACAGCACCCTGACCATGCTGCTACATGCATTCGCCGGCGATGTATTAGATAAGGTATTATTAGATGAACTGAGAAGTAATTTGGAACAGCGGATTACAGAAAGACTGAATTAATGAGTCATAAGGAGCTTATACAGGATTTGGACATTAAAACAATCAGAGGGCAGTTTCCTGTGCTCAAGGAGGAAATTAATGGCCGTCCTGTAATTTATTTTGACAATGCTGCAACTACTCAAAAACCGTTAGTAGTGCTAAAAGCACTGGAGAATTATTACTACCATCAAAATTCAAATATTCATAGAGGTATCCATGCTCTGGCTGAACGAGCCACAACAGCCTTTGAAGACACACGATCAAGAGTTAAATCATTCATCAATGCGCCTGAAAAAGAAGAAATCATATTCACGAAAGGAACAACCGAAGGAATTAATCTTGTAGCCGCAACCTATGGCCGAAAATTCATAAAAGAAGGCGATGAGATAATTATCTCCGCCATGGAACATCATTCCAATATTGTTCCATGGCAAATGCTGTGTGAAGAAACCGGAGCCGTTCTTAAAATCATACCCATCAGTGACAGTGGCGAGATCATAATGGAAGAATATGAACAACTTCTGTCAAACAAAACCAAAATTGTCGCTGTTGTATACGCCTCCAATTCATTAGGCACGATTAACCCAGTAAAAGAAATTATTAGCAAAGCCCACGAAGTTGGTGCAGTTACATTATTGGACGCAGCACAAGCAACAGCTCATTTAGATATTGATGTTAAAGATTTAGATGTCGATTTCTATGCTCTTTCAACTCATAAGATGTACGGACCAACTGGGGTTGGTGTGCTCTTTGGCAAAAGAGAATTATTGGAAAAAATGCCTCCTTACCAAGGCGGTGGTGAAATGATAAAAGAAGTTTCGTTTACTAAAACCACCTATAATGACATACCCTATAAGTTTGAGGCAGGCACTCCTAACATTGCTGATGTGGTCGGCTTCAAGCATGCCATGGATTTCATAGATGACTTGGGTAAAGATAAAATCAGAGCATACGAAAACAGCATACTTGACTATGCAACTGGCGAAATATCCAGGATAGAAGGTGTGAAGATTATTGGTCAGGCTGCTAATAAGGTAAGCGTATTGTCATTTGATGTGGAGGGCATCCATCCTTTTGATATCGGACAAATGCTGGATGCCAGAGGGCTCGCAGTTAGAACGGGTCATCATTGTACACAACCCTTAATGGGCAGATTTGGAATTGAGGGCACAACCAGGTCATCATTCGCTGTTTATAACACGAAGGAAGAAGTTGACGTAATGATTGATGGCCTAAAGCGCATCATTAGTTTTATGCAACCATAAAATGTCAATTCAGGAGGAACAGGAAAAAATAATAGAAGAATTTGCCATCCTTGATGGTGACCAGGAGATGACCCATTTCTACATTATAGAACTTGGTCAAAAACTGGGTGAGATGGAACAAACTGAAAGGAAAGACGAGAACCTTGTTACAGGCTGCCAATCAAAAGTGTGGTTGAAATCAGAAAATGATGAAGGCGTGGTGCGATATCTTGCAGACAGTAATACAGCAATAACTAAAGGGTTAGTGAGTTTGTTAGTTAGGGTATTATCAAACCAACCTGCATTGGAGATTTTAAAAGCAAACATCTTCTTCCCGGAAAAAATTGGCATGTCGAGATTCATTGGCACCCAAAGGTCTAATGGATTTGGAGCAATGATCAAACAAATGAAATTGGAAGCACTGGCATATTCAGCTCTTGCTCAGAAATAATATGACCGAATTAGAAACATTAGACCTGAAAGAAAAAATTGTGAAAGCGATCAAAAACGTTTATGATCCTGAAATACCTGTGGACGTTTATGAATTGGGTCTGATTTATGAAATAAATGTGCTTCCCGTTAATAACGTTGAAGTCATCATGACGCTAACATCTCCATCGTGTCCGGCTGCAGAAGCTATTCCTAATGAAGTTGAGGAGAGGATCAGGGGCGTTGAAGGCGTCAATGAAGTACAGATTGAACTCACTTTCGATCCTCCATATGCCCAGGATATGATGTCTGAAGCGGCCAAATTGGAACTTGGTTTTATGTAATGAATTTTATTATAAATTATAAATCTAAAAACTAAAACATATGTATCCTGAAGAATTAGTAGCACCAATGAGGACTGAACTGACACAGGTTGGATTCAAGGAATTCAGAACTGCCCAGGAGGTTGACGAGCACTTGAAAGATCATAAAGGCACAACTTTAATCGTAATCAATTCTGTTTGTGGATGTGCCGCTGGAGCCGCAAGGCCGGGAGTTGTTGCAGCCGTCCAGAATAATAGTAATAAGAAACCTGAAACGTTAGCAACCGTGTTTGCTGGTGCAGATCAAGAGGCTGTAGCCAAGACCAGAGAATACCATGCCCCCTACCCTCCATCATCTCCGTCAATAGCATTGTTTAAAGATGGCCAATTAGTTCATATGGTAGAGCGACATCATATTGAGGGAAGGCCAGCAGAAATGATTGCTGACCATTTAACTCAAGTATTCGAGGAATATTGTTAAAAGGAAATTTGAAGAAACTATTAGGGATTCAGGGGGAATCCCTTTTTATTTCAATACATACTTCTCCATAAAAAATCTGGTCTGCAGAACTTCAATTTCAGAGAAATAAAAGTCATTAATGTCTTCAGTAACTATACAGATACAACCATCATTTTCAGCAGAATAGTATTGAAGGCCGTCTTCAAAATCATTAATGGGATTATTTTCAATTGTTTTGTGAGTGATCTCAAAATTCACAGCAGTAATACCAATTTTTCTAGATAGTATTTCAATTTTCTTTTTTGCATGTGAGGTGCCACACTTTTTTTCAGAAAAATAAAAAGCGATTGCCAGACAAATAGGAGAAGTAACTATCTCAAAGTCAGGATGTCCACTAAGGCTCATTAATCTGGAAGAATAGGCAAAAAGTGGATATTCCTTGTTTAAAACAGAGACGACAACATTTGCATCCAGAAAAACTTTCACTTTATGGAGCTGTAGTACTCGCTTTTTGCTGATTTACGTGTACTTGACTTTGTCCGGTACTCAACTTCTCCTTCAGCCACCATGTTAACCCAATCCGAAATTGGCAAGAATTCCAACTGCTGATAGTGCCCACTTATCAATTTAGAGTATAAAAATTAGAGTATAAAAACTCCGTTAATCTGGAGAGGCTTATGTTGTTCTGGCTAGCAAACTCCTTGGCCTGCACAATTACATCCCTATCAAACCTTAAAGTAATCTTCGCATCCATATCATAATTTTTATACGACCAGATTATTTTTTTTATACGTATAATCAAAATACATGTTGTTTTACTAAAAGCTCAAGCAAACCTGACATCTTGTCACTATTCAGGAAGGAATGCACTAACTTTGTGGTTGAAATAATTGCATGGAAGTAATAAAGGATTTGGCAATATTGCCTGCCGAGGAGGCGTGTGAGGTGAAAATCACGGAAAGTGGGGATACTTCTGCCGAGAAAAAATTGTACATCGAGAGTTACGGCTGCCAGATGAATTTTTCTGACAGTGAAATAGTTACTTCAATCATGAGGGAGGACGGTTTTGACACGACATCCTCCTTTGAAGAAGCTGACCTCATACTTCTTAATACCTGCTCTATACGTGAAAAAGCCGAACAGACGGTTCGAAATCGATTGGTTCATTTTAATGCAATTAAGAAGAGAAAGCCTGAACTGAAAATTGGAGTATTGGGCTGCATGGCAGAAAGATTGAAATCCAGACTTCTTGAAGAGGAAAAAATAGTTGATCTCGTGGCAGGACCAGATGCCTATCGGAATCTCCCTGATTTAATAAAAGAAGTAGAGGACGGAAGAAAGGCAGTAAACACCTTTCTGTCAAGGGAAGAGACTTATGCAGACATTAGTCCAGTAAGACTAAACTCCAATGGTGTTACAGCCTTCATTTCAATCATGAGGGGGTGTGATAACATGTGTTCATTTTGTGTTGTGCCATTTACAAGAGGTAGGGAACGTAGTCGGGACCCCTACTCTATCGTCAATGAAGCCAAAAATCTATTTGAAAAGGGTTATCGAGACGTAACGCTACTTGGTCAAAATGTTGATTCTTATAAATGGTCCGAGGAAGAAAATAACAAAGCCCGATTAGAAAAATCCGTGAACAAAGAGGTCATTAATTTCGCAAAATTACTTGAAATGGTCGCTCGGGTAAATCCTGAGCTAAGAATAAGGTTTTCTACCTCTCACCCGAAAGATATTACTGACGAGGTATTGCATACCATCAAGAGATACGAAAATATCTGCAATTACATCCATCTTCCTGCTCAAAGTGGTAACACAAGAGTATTGGGCCTGATGAACCGAACTTATACACGTGATTGGTATATTAGTCGAGTTGATGCCATTCGAAAAATCATCGGACAGGAGTGTGGGATATCTTGTGATATGATCGCTGGTTTTTGTACTGAAACAGAATTGGAACATGAGGATACATTGTCACTCATGGACTATGTGAAATATGATTTCAGTTACATGTTCATGTACTCTGAACGTCCCGGTACACTAGCAGCCAAAAAACATAAAGATGATATACCTGATGAAGTCAAGAAAAGAAGGCTAAGTGAAATTATCGCCAAGCAGCAGGAAATATCATTAGAAAGAAATAAACTTGATTTGGGTAAAGTTCACAATGTATTGATCGAGGGTTTTTCAAAAAGATCGAAAAATCAGTTACAAGGTCGTAATTCTGCCAATAAGGTCATAATATTTCCAGGAGGGAATTTGAAAAAGGCCCAATACGTGAATGTGTTGGTTGAAAATTGCACAGCTGCAACATTAATGGGTAAAGCAGTTTAATGGGGAGGATATGGTAGATCAAGCGGACATTCAACGTATTAAACAACGTTTCGGAATTATTGGTAACTCTGAATTACTCAACTATGCCATACAAGTTGCGGTCCAGGTAGCTCCAACCGAAATGAGCGTTTTAATTACGGGAGAAAGTGGTGCGGGAAAAGAATCTTTCTCCAAAATAATACATCATTCAAGTCCAAGGAAACATGGGCAATTCATAGCGATCAACTGTGGTGCCATACCAGAAGGTACGATTGATTCAGAATTATTTGGCCATGAAAAAGGCTCGTTTACAGGAGCTCATGAGGCTCGAAAGGGTTATTTCGAAGTGACAGATGGAGGCACCATTTTTCTCGACGAAATTGGGGAAATGCCTGTGGGCACCCAAGCCAGGCTTCTAAGAGTTCTAGAGAATGGTGAATTCATTAAAGTAGGATCTTCTAAGGTCCAGAAAACTAACGTTAGAGTGATTGCTGCCACAAACGTTGATTTATCCGAATCAGTAATCAACGGTAAATTCAGACAGGACCTCTATTACAGATTAAATACAGTTCCTGTTTATGTTCCCGCATTGAGAGAGCGGGGCACTGATGTAGAGTTACTTTTTAGAAAATTTGCAGGGGATTTTGCGGAAAAGTATCAAGTGAAGCCAATCTTCCTTACAGAACCCGCTAAGGAAGTTCTACTTAAATATCGATTTCCTGGGAATATTAGGCAATTTAAAAATATAGTTGAACAAATTTCTGTGTTAGATGCCGAACGAGAAATTGGAGCTGAAAAACTCCGGAAATTTCTACCGAAAGAAGGCTCCCAATTACCTGCACTTTTCGCCGGGAACGGTTCAGGAACAAATCCTCTATCAGAAAGAGAGCTTTTGTATAAAGTACTTTTTGATATGAAAAAGGATATGACCGATCTCAAAAAATTAGTTCATCAATATTTTAGCGGTGAACAAAGCGGAAACGAGATATTGGAACAAAATCCAAATCTCTTCAAACAATTAGAAAACAAAGATGAAATCGCTTTTGCCAGACCAGATGATGGTCGTGATGATGAGATTGAGAAATCTCCAATCATAATTCCAGCAGACAACGATCAGTCAAATTATGAATTAGAAAAGGTAGAGGACATTGAACATGAGGAGGATGAGAATCTGTCTTTGGAGAAAAAAGAAAAAGAGTTAATTATAAAAGCATTAAGAAAAAACAACAATAAGCGAAAATATGCTGCTAATGATCTAGGCATTTCTGAAAGAACACTTTATCGCAAAATCAAACAATTTGACCTTGAAGACCTTTAATAGCTACATCAGTTTAACCGCTGTTTTTGCCCTATTTTCAAGCTGCGGTATTTACCGGTTTACCGGTGCATCAATTTCTCCGGATATCAAAACAATTTCGATCCAAACATTTTTTAATAATGCCAACTTGGGCCCGTCCAACATGAGCCAATTGCTCACGGAAGGAATTAAGGACTATTTCCAACAAAACACATCATTGTCATTGGTTGAGAATGATGGAGATCTCCAATTGGACGGCTCCATTGATAGTTATACATTGTCCCCTGTAGCCCCAACAGCATCAGGTGATCCAAGTGGTATAGACTTTTCAGCACTTACAAGGATTACAATCAATGTCAAAACTCAATACCTAAATACTAAAGACGATACATTCAATTTTGATCGGAAATTTTCGTTTTTTCGAGATTTCGATCAAACGACTACCGATCTTTCAGCAAATGAAGAGGCTTTTGTGACTGAAATTTTCGAACAAATCATTATAGATATATTCAATGCTTCCGTGGCCAACTGGTAACGTCACACTTTTTGCTTACAATTAACAATTTTTGTTAACTTTAGAATCTCGCCTAAAGCCTAACTACCCGTGAACAAACAAAAGTTAGTTGATTTATTAAAACAACCCGCTACCATTGATGCAAAGCATCTGGATGAAATTGTAGACATTGTACAAGAAAATCCGTACTTCCATTCGGCTTACGCCCTTATCGCGTTTGGTAGAAAAAAAATAAGCCCAAAACAAGCGACCAAAGACTTAGACTTAATAAGGGCTGCCATATATGCCACAAATAGAGTCAATCTTAAAAAATACCTCGAAGCTCATCTTGGAGGAAGCCAAGCCTCTTCAGCAAGCGATGCCATTGTAGAAAAATCCTTATCTGAAAAGAAAATTGTCTCTAAAGAAGAGGGAGCACCAACTATAGATGATAAGAAAGTAACTACCATTACAAGACCTGCTAACATTGATTTAGAGAATGTCCTTGACAATCTCAAATCGGAGTACAAGCAGCTTGAAGTGAACATAAAGAATTTCGATCAGGCTGAAAAATCACTAAGTGCTGTAGAAATTGAAAAAGCCTCGGAAGCCAAAACTATTACTAAGAAGTCAGCCCAAAAGAACACCACAAAAGCTGCAACAAAAAAGGCAGTTCCCGCAGCTAAAAAAACTGTCAAGCCTACGGCCAAAAAAGCAACTACAATTGCAAAAAAACCCGCATTAAAGGCTAAGACCACAAAAACAACGACAAAAAAGAGAGGAACTACAAATAGCTCTACTACAGATACAGACACAAAACTACAGACACAAAGTCCGGTGACAATGGGTCAAAAAAAAAAGAACAAAGTAAATTAATTGATAAATTCATTAAATCAGCACCAAAGATTACTCCGAAAAAGGATTTTGTTAGTGAATCCGGAAATCAGGAAGACCTTTCCTCAAAGAATCAAGTATTGACAGACGACATGGTGACAGAAAATCTTGCAACCATAATGATTAAACAAGGGCGTTTTGAGAAAGCAATTGAAATCTACAACAAGTTAATCTGGAAGTTTCCGCACAAAAAGGCTTACCTTGCAGGCCGAATTAAAGACTTAAAGGAGCAATAGCATGTTTGAGGCCATTATCGCATTTACAATAATTACAGCCATTCTTCTCATTATCGTTGTACTAGCACAGAATCCAAAAGGTGGAGGTTTAAGCTCACAGTTTGGAGGTTCTGGAGCGAGTCAACTAATGGGTGTTAAGAAGACTACAGACTTTTTAGAGAAAGCCACATGGACACTTGCCATAGTCTTGATGGTGCTTACCATGTCATCAAAGTTTGCGTTTGAGCCAAATACTGGGCTACCAACAAGCCCGGCAATTGAAAGAGCCCAGGAACAAAATCAACTACCTAGTATTGAAAGCCTGGGGTTACCTGAAGATCTTGAATCTGAAGATTCTGGTCTGCCATCCTTAACAGATTCAGTAGAGTAAAAACCTTCTAGGCAGCGTTCTTGGATAGCTCCTTTATTAACATCCGCTTGGCAACTGGAAGCAATGTTTGGGTTACAGGAACAACCATTTCACTTCTTACCAAAAAGGTAGCAGGATTGGGCAACTCCTTAAACAGCTTAATCAGTTCCAATTTAATTTTCTCAAAAGTCCGGGTTATACTATAGACACTTTGCATCAGATATTCAGTATGGATACCTCGAAACTCCTCTTCCTGACTGTATATTATTGATACATCATATCTGTAAACATTAACATCTCGGGACTCACCCTGATTAATTATAAGATAACCCTCCTTCGAATAAATGGGGGTTAATCCAATAGGCGACAACGTGACATTAGATTCTATAAACTCATAAATTTCTTTCCCTTCAGATAATGTATACTCAAATTGGGGTAATGTATAGGAAATGATATCTTCAATTTCCCTCATGAACTCGTCATCTTCAACAATTTTCTTGTATGTGATCTTAAGCTTTTTAAAATCTGCTTTGGTAATGGTTTTAGGGAAGTTTTCATAAATCAAACTCTTCTCACTTTTGACAGTCATTAGGTTATTATAATGAAATACCAAGTCTGACAAAAATGGGAAAAGCTGGTTTTTCCTGAAATGGTCTTTAACTGTCTTTAAATAAGCTAAAACAGTATATTTCTTAAATTCAAAATCTATCAACCCGTCTGTAAGCCAATCGGTTTTTAATATATCCATCCTGTTAAGCTTTCAATAATGTTAGCCAGTCAGCCTGACAATTTCAACTAGAGATGCAGATTTGTCAGGTTGATATGGATAAAATCATGTCAAAACAGTCAAAATGCCTGAAAAATTGTCTGTTTTATACGAAAAGATGTCATTGGCACTTAATTCGCTATTGGACAATCATATCATTTTGTCAAACCTTAAATAAACTTAAATCGATATGTCAAAAGTAAATTTCAAACCTAATGAGGACAGGGTTCTTGTTCAAACTGCTGCTGCTGAAGCAAAAACAGCTTCTGGCATTATAATACCTGATACTGCTCAGGAAAAGCCCCAAGAAGGAAGTGTAATTGCAGTAGGTGGTGGTACTACTGAAAAACCCGTTACAGTGAAAGTAGGAGACAAAATTCTCTACGGTAAGTACTCAGGCACAGAGATTACAATTGAAAGTAAAGAGTATTTGATCATGAGAAACTCTGACATCTTTGGTACAATTTAATAACTGTTAACCAATTCTATAGATAACTAATATAAATAACTAAATAGTAACAAAATGGCTAAAGAAATATTTTTTAATACTGACGCAAGAGACCAAATTAAAAAAGGTGTCGATAAGTTGGCTAATGCGGTGGAGGTGACCTTGGGTCCTAAAGGACGTAACGTAATCATTGACAAGAAATTCGGAGCACCTACTGTAACAAAGGACGGTGTGTCAGTAGCAAAGGAAATCGAACTGAATGAGCCTATCGAAAATATGGGAGCTCAGTTGGTAAAAGAAGTTGCTTCTAAAACCGCTGATGATGCTGGTGACGGAACTACAACTGCCACTGTTATTGCGCAGGCAATTTTTGCTCATGGCATCAAAAATGTAGCAGCCGGTGCCAATCCTATGGACCTTAAGAGAGGGATTGACAAGGCAGTTAGCACTGTAGTAGAGGACCTAAAGTCTCAGTCAAAGCCTATTAAAGGTTCTGATGAAATTACTCAAGTAGCCACAGTTTCAGCCAATAATGATGCCGAAATTGGCGGGATGATTGCTGAGGCGATGAACAAAGTAGGTAAGGACGGCGTCATAACAGTTGAAGAGGCGAAAGGTACAGAGACGGAAGTAAAGACCGTTGAAGGTATGCAGTTTGACAGAGGATACTTGTCACCATATTTCGTGACTAATACCGAAAAAATGGAGGCTGAATTAGAGAGTCCTTACATTTTAATATATGACAAAAAGATTTCAGCAATGAAAGAATTGCTTCCTGTTTTAGAAGCAACTGCTCAAACTGGCAAACCACTATTGATTATTGCTGAAGATATCGAAGGAGAAGCTTTAGCTACTTTGGTAGTCAACAAAATTAGAGGATCATTAAAAGTTGCTGCTGTTAAAGCTCCAGGTTTTGGTGATAGAAGAAAAGCGATGCTCGAAGATATTGCAACTTTGACTGGCGGTACTGTCATTTCTGAGGAAAGAGGTTACAAATTAGAGAGTGCCACAATCGACTATTTGGGAACAGCTGAGAAAATCAATATTGACAAAGACAATACCATCGTTGTGAATGGAGCTGGTAAATCTTCTGATATCGAGGCCCGAGTTAATCAAATCAAGCAGCAGATTGAAAATACAACTTCTGACTATGACAAAGAAAAACTTCAGGAGAGATTGGCAAAATTGTCTGGTGGTGTAGCCATACTTTATATTGGTGCTGCTACTGAAGTAGAAATGAAAGAGAAGAAGGACAGAGTGGATGACGCATTGCATGCTACAAGAGCAGCTGTTCAGGAAGGTATCGTTGCTGGTGGTGGTGTTGCTTTAGTTAGAGCAATCGAAGCTCTGAGCAAAGTCTCAACTGAGAACGAAGACCAGGTAACTGGTGTTAACATTGTGAGGCTAGCACTTGAATCTCCATTAAGAACTATAGTAGAAAATGCCGGTGTCGAAGGATCTGTTGTTGTTCAGAAAGTTAAAGAAGGCAAAGATGATTTTGGTTACAATGCTGCAAATAATCAGTATGAGAACATGTTCAAATCGGGCATCATCGATCCTACTAAAGTGACGCGTTTAGCACTTGAAAATGCAGCGTCAATTGCTGCTCTACTATTAACTACCGAATGCGTAGTTGCTGAAGAACCAGAAAAAGAAAGTGCAGGTGGTGGAATGCCAGGTGGTGGAATGCCAGGTGGTGGAATGGGTGGAATGATGTAATCAATCGATTACAAATAGACATTGATAAAAGCTCCTGCAATGCGGGAGCTTTTATCTTTTGGAGGGATTCAGCTCTCCACATTCTACAGTAAGAATTTCAAAGAAAGCCCTCACTCCCGGCTGCAGCATCGTCAGTCATTTGTTTGGATAATTCTTCACCGAGATATAGATCAATGAAATAGTGCCCTGCGTATATCAGAGGAGTTAAGAGAATGGCTACTAAAAATTTATAGATGTAGTTTGTCATTCCAACAGCCATAACCATACTCAAACTCCAGTTACCCCATATATAAAAGGCAATCACCAACACGACGAAACTATCTATAAATTGAGAAATAAGCGTTGACCCTGTCGCTCTCAACCATATCATTTTCGATCCGGTAAATCTTCTTAATTTTTGAAAAATATATACATCCAATAACTGGCCTATTAAAAAAGCAACAAGGGAACCAATAATAATACCAAGCCCTTGTCGAAAGATGGTTTTAAAAGCAAAATCGATATCAAAGGTATTTCCTTCTGAATCTGTCCTGTTAACATCAATCCAGAAGTCAGCAGGTGGGAGCAACGTAACCATGTATATAGCTATAAACACAAATAGAATTAAGAATGTAGTCAAATAAGAGATTTTCCGCACTCCTTCTTTACCAAAGTATTCATTTATAATATCTGTGGTAATAAACACGACCGGCCATATTACGACTCCAGCTGTTAGGTTAAATTCAGGTTGAAATCCCAGGATACTTATTTGACCCGCTGCAATACCCAATGTGCTCTCTGCCGAGAATATCTTGACTCCAATAATTTCAGCAATAACCGCATTCGTCAGAAATATGCCTGACAATATAATGAAGAGATTCGCACGTTTGTCATTAACCATGCTCATGACGCTATTCCATTAACATAAAATCTTCACCTTCAACACCTAAGTAACTTTTCTCAAAAATACTTCTGGCTTCTGCGACGACGGGGTCAAGGTTCTTATAGCGAGTTGAAAAATGGCCTAAAATCAGTTTCCCGACTTTAGCCTTTTTTGCAATAGTAGCAGCTTGTTTCGCTGTCGAATGATAGGTGAGTTCTGCACGATCTGCCATGTCTTCTAGGAAGGTAGCCTCATGATAAAGCATATCAACATCTCGTATTGTTTCAATAGTGTCCTCTAAGTATTTTGTATCAGAGCAATAGGCATAAGACAAGGGTTTCCTTGGTGCTGAAGTATAATCAGAATTAATGTAAAGAATCCCACCGTCAGACGATTTAACATCCTCTCCATTTTTTAACAAAACAATCTGAGAAGGGAGTATGTCATCTGGTAGCTTTTCCTTTCTTATTTTTCTATTCAATAGCTTTTCTCTGAAAATGAACCCCGAGCAGTCTATTCGATGGTCCATTGGAAAAGTGCTCAGAACCATTTGATTGTTCTCGAAAATAATGGCTTTACTTCCTGGAGTCCATTCACTAAAATTTACATTGAAATTCAATGGAGTCTCCGAATACTTCAACTGTAATGCAATAATCTCTTTTAAACCAGGAGGGCCATATACATTTAAGTCATTGTCTCTACCATAAAGATGCATGGTGGATAACAGACCAATCAGACCGTAATAGTGATCCCCATGTAAATGACTGATTAGTATATGATCAATCTTGCTGAACTTCACTTTGTACTTTTTCAGCAAGATTTGTGTCCCCTCACCGCAATCAATTAAAAAAAATTGATTGTTAATCTGCAATAATTGTGAAGTCTGATTGCGATTGTGTGCCGGTGCTGCGGCATTTGAACCCAGTATTTTAAGCCTGAAGGTCAAAATAGGATTTATCCTTCTTCCCCAGACTCCAAATCACTATTAATCTCATTCATGAATACAGTGTCTACTGCCTCTTCAATGGTTGGTAAAATGTCCAACACTTTGTCCAGTTGAGATATACGGATGAGTTTCATTACATGGTCAGTGACACCAGTCAACACAAAACTACTTCCACTCTCTGTGAACAATCTATTTCCTACCAATAGAGCACTTAATCCAGACGAATCAATGTATTTCACTGGGGAAAGATCAACAATAAGGTTCTTAACTCCTTCGGCCTGTAAGGTTACAAATCTGGACTTAAAATCTGGAGCCTTGGTTGAGTCGAGCTTCTCCTCGTCAACTTTGATGACGCTATATTTCTCTTTTTTGTCTATTGAATACTTCATAAACGGTTCAATTACGACTATGTTCAATTACGACTATGTTAAATTTTGTGGGAAATTAACTCTAAAGTACGAAAATAGCCCTTTGAAATTAATTTAAGTGCTAATGAGTTATCAAGTAATTTGTGATGTTATCTTCAATTCTTTTCAATGGATCGACGTCAAATTGCTTAACAAACCTTTCACCAGTTATTTGTTCGTAGAGTTCAATATAACGACCGGTGATTGAGCTTACCACTTCATCAGTCATCTCTGGTATCTGTTGACCCTCCTTACCCTGAAATCCGTTTTCAATTAGCCATTGTCTCACAAACTCCTTGGAAAGTTGCTTCTGCTGGATGCCGTTTTTTTGATTGTCATCATACAATACATCAGCATAAAAGTAGCGAGACGAGTCAGGAGTATGTATTTCATCTATCAGGTAGATTGTGTCATCGACCTTACCAAATTCATACTTAGTATCGACTAGAATCAGCCCTTGACTTAGTGCTTCTTCAGTGCCTCGCTGAAACAGTTGGTGCGTGTATACCTCCAGCTGAGCATAATCTTTTGGTGAGACCAATCCTTTTTTTAGAATCTCATCCCTTGTGATATCCTCATCATGACCTTCCTGAGCCTTTGTTGATGGTGTAATTATTGGTTCGGGTAACTTATCATGTTCGCTAAGACCTTCTGGCAAAGGAACACCGCACAAAATTCTTTTCCCTTCGCTGTATTCCCTCCAGGCATGACCGGTGACATATCCGCGAATTACCATTTCAACAGGGAAGGGATCGCATGCTATACCGACAGTAACATTTGGGTCTGGAACCGCTTCTACCCAATTAGGAACAATATCTTTGGTCTTTTCCAGGAATTTCGCAGCTATTTGGTTTAAGACCTGCCCTTTGCAGGGAATAGCTCTCGGAAGTACAACATCAAAAGCAGAGATTCTATCGGTGGCAACCATCACAAGTTTTCCGTCTATTTTATAAACGTCTCGCACCTTTCCTCTATACCTGCTTTGCTGGCCTGGAAATTGGTAGTTTGTTTCTTTTACACCTGACATGAGATAAAATTAACAGAGTTAGTTTAAGAATTTTTGAAAGTAGTAGGTGTGTTGAAAATTATTTGAATTTTTTAGTGTCATCCGGCTACAACATTTTTGGGGAAGATGCTTCTTGTAAAAATACAATAGCGGGGTATTTGATTTCCCGCTAAAGTTTTGTGATGTTTGAGTTTGCACACCTAAACATCATGAGTAAAAATACAAATCTTGCAGATCAACCGATTATTTGTCAGTTACTAGTATGGAAAAGATGGACAGAGCAGGGAGTATTTTAGGTAACCAGACTTAACGAAAATGCAACATATCAGGTAGTGGAAGGAGCGATAAACCATATCAGTGAATATGCGGATGGTAACATAATCAGTGATCAGCGCATCGTCCCTGAAGATGGTTTAAATGCCCGTTTGGTCACTTACAAAAACTATCAGAGTGGTAGAATACTCCGGTTTGTATCCAATAGGTTTGTCTACAAAGCTGATACTATTATCCAGCTTTACAGGTACCGGTGGAATATTGAAGTGATCTTTAAGCGGCTCAAACAGAATGTCGAGTTGTGTTACTTTTTCCCGGGCAGCTCAGAGGGCATCAAATCTCGGGTTTGGGTTGCACTGATTGCCAACCTAATCTTCACAGTAATCCACAGACAGCTAAAAGAGGCTGAGATGTTTGTCACTCTAGTCAATGTTGCAGCAAACAACATGGAATCTTATATTGGTCTTATTAAAATCATGCAGGTGCGTATGTTGACTGAAAAAGAACGAGACCCAGGGATAGTACAATTGGACATCTTCGGTTCAATGCATAGGGGTGTTTTTCAAACTAAAGGAAAATCACCTTGATTTGCCATCAAATCACTTTTTTCGTTAAATCCCGATTTAGTCGGATGATATTAAAAGAATATTTAATCTATGATAAGTTGAATTTAAGTCAAATCGCATACCAATTGGGTTACAGCAGTGTACAACACCTTCCAGTCAGTTCAAAAACACCACTGGTATGTCGCCTTTGCAATTCAAGAAGTGGCAGGCACTCTCACGAAAACTCCTTGACGACATCGGATCATAGAAATATTGTACATTTTTTCGAAAATTACACCATCCTTGCTCTTCCACTTTTACGTTCTTTGCAGAAGATATTATTCAAATGGAAACATTAACTGTAGAAACAAATTTGCACTGCCAGGGATGTGTTGATAAAATTACTCCCCTACTCAACGAAGACCGTTTCGTCAACAACTGGAGTGTAGATTTAAATGGAGAACTTAAAACACTCAATGTTTCTGGTGAAGGAATTACGATAGCGTATATCGATTCGTTACTGAAACCTGCAGGCTATTCAGTGATTGATAATAAACAATCTTTTTGGAAGGATTTGAAAGCCTGGAAGAAGTCCTCATTCAATACATTAAACTGTCTGATTGGATGTTCAATTGGAGATTTTGGAATGGTGTTCTTTTTACAAGCCTATTATCCTCAAACTTCAATGGGGTGGCAAATGGCATTGGCTATTATAGCTGGGTTATTTACTTCTATACTTTTAGAAACAACAATTCTTAAATACCGGGAGCACTTCAACTGGTCATTTGCAGTGAAAACAGCTTTTGGTATGTCTTTTATCTCTATGGTTGCTATGGAATTCGCAATGACCAGCACTGATTTCATGATTACAGGAGATCAGGCAGCATTTTCAGATCCGTTATACTGGTTGGCACTTATTCCTGCTTTAATTGTTGGTTTCATCACCCCCCTGCCCTATAATTACTACAAGCTGAAGAAATTCAACAAGGCCTGCCATTAGAGTAAGAGGTATTACCAGATTTTAATTCTATCTGATGAAGGCAAGAAAAGACTGTCTAACTCCGTAACTTTAAAAGCCTCATAGAACTCTGGAATATTTCTTACTATCCCATTTACTCTAAACTTCGCAGGTGAATGTGGATCTGAATTCACCTGCACCCGCAGTGATTCTTCTCTTGATTTAGAACGCCATGCCTGTGCATAGCCAATAAAGACTCTTTGTTTGGCTGTAATTCCATCAATTACCGGCCCCTCTTCACCGTCGAGTGACATTTGATAAGCTTTGAGTGCAATGGCAAGTCCACCAAGATCTCCAATATTTTCCCCTAAGGTGAAAGTACCATTGACGTTTAAGTCATCAAATACCTGATAACCGTCATATTGGGCAATGAGAGCAGCCGTCCTTTCTTCAAAGCCTGATTTATCTTGATCAGTCCACCAATTACGCATTTGCCCGTCCCCGTCAAATTGACTGCCACTGTCATCGAATCCATGACCAATTTCATGACCAATTACAGCTCCAATGGCACCATAATTTACCGCATCTTCAACAGTCATATCAAAATAAGGTGGTTGCAAGATAGCTGCCGGGAAAACAATTTCATTTAAGGTTGGATTATAATAGGCATTAACTGTTTGAGGGCTCATCCCCCACTCATGTTTCTGTATAGGCCCTTTCAATTTTGAAACATTGCGGTTATATTCCATAATATCAGCTCTCCTCTTATTACCTAAAATATCATCCTCCCTGATTTCCAGACCGGAATAGTCTTTCCAAATATCAGGATATCCAATTTTAGGAGTAAACTTGTCTGATTTATCAAGTGCCTGAGCCTTTGTCGAATCACTCATCCAATCGAGCTCAGTTATACTTACCCGGTACGCTTCAATCAAATTAGCAACTAATTGATCCATCCTCTTTTTTGCTTCTGCTGGAAAATGTCTTTCAACATAAACCTTGCCTACCACTTCCCCCAAATTGCTGTTAACGACAGAAACTCCACGCCTCCATTGTGGTCTTTGCTCTTCTCGACCATAAAGTGTTTTACCATAAAACTCAAAATTCTGATCATCAATAGCCTGATTCAGGTACGGATCAAAGGCATTCAAAAACATCCATTTTAAGTATTGCTTCCAAACCACTAATTCAGTCTTGACAAAAAGGTTATCAAATGCTCTGCAGTAATCAACCATGCCAATTATGATTTCTGGCATATCAGCAACATTAGATTCATCCAAAAATGCCTGCCATGAAAAATTGGGCATTAAATATTTCAGACTATCAGCAGGATACTTGTTATAAATATTTGCGGGATTCCTGGTGTCCTCCTTACTCATATTAATGGCCGCCATTTTTGACTCCAGTTCCATAATATTATGCGCTGCTTCAGATGAATTTTCCAAACTGGCCAATTTGAACATGGCTGAAATATGCGCTTCATATTTTTTCCGGATCTCTATCGACTTGTCATCTGTTTTAGAATAATACTCTCTGTCAGGCAAGCCTAAACCTGATTGAAAGTAATAAAGGCCATATTTGGATGGTTCCTTTAAATCCGGAAAAATACCGTAAGAAAAAGGGGCATCAGTGTACTTAATTGTACGACCAAAGTGACGAGCTAACTCCTCGTAATTACTAATGGCATCTATTGTTGAAAATTCATCTGAGGCTGGCTGGACTCCCAGGTCATTTCTCTTCTCCATGTTCATATATGACTTATAGAGATCTCCAACCATTTGCTCATTTGAACCTATCTCAAAATCACCAGTCGCCGACTCTTCTATGATCTTTTTTACGTTACTTTCGGCTTCTTCATGAATTATATGGGCAATACCATAAGTACTTTTATCGGCAGGTATTTCTGTTTCGTTAAGCCATTTTCCATTGACAAACTGATTGAAATCATCTCCCGGGTTTGCGGTTGAATCCACGTACTCGAAATATATACCGCTTAACAGTGGTGAGCTGGATTCTTCTACAGTTGTGGTACAACTAATGACTATTGTTATTAGCAGCAAGAAGGGAGCAATTGGATTGTACTTTTTCATGACAGGTTTTTTGATCAAAATTATATAAACAAGTGTGCCGTATTTTAGAACCGGCTTCTAAGAACCCGACACCTACTAATATATCAATTCAAATTATCTTTTACATATATCTGTTCTGTAAAATAGAAAGGACGTCCGGTATTTGTAACACCATTTATTTCAATCTGATAAGTTCCCGTGTCATCTGAAGTGAAAAATTCCAATTCTTTAATTTCATCTTTCTTTAACATTACGCTTTGGTTCCAGTAAAGGGTATTTCGATAATCAGGTATTCTATTTAATCTGATTTTCTCAATCTGGTAATCCGGAGAATAAAATTCTCTGTTTCGCTGTAGGCTATGATACGCTTTTTCAATCATTAATTCTGGCAGCTCTCTCTGACCAAAATCTCCGTTATATGTAGAAAAATTTACAATTCCGTTGAATTTAGTACTTCCAATGAAATAGTAATCGTCAACAATTTCTATTTTTTTAATTTTTAAAGGGTCGAAATTCAGCATGGTTTCAGTATCAATGACAGGTATACCATCAATAGTTGTCAGTGCCTTTGCAGGAAACATTTTATTATCTTTTACCACATAAAAACCATCTTGTCTATTGTTGTTCTTGATGATCGCTGATCTTATGTATTCCAAAAAAAGATCTTGAACTGTTTCGAACCGTGTATAATCATCCAATAAATACAAGTAATCTGGTTTTCCAAAAAAATTTGTTTCAAGTTCATCAATCATAGGCATGTTACCATTGACATAATTAAATTCCCTATATACCTGAGCTACCTGAATATTGGTGTTCAATGCTTCCAAAAAATCTCTCGACTTCGGGTGAAAAGTCATTGGGTACTCTTTTTCATTCTTGGGTTTCAAATCAAATGGAGAGTACACCGTAATTTGCTCACTGACCAAGTTATCGTATAAACTGAAAAAGTGGACTCGATCATTCCGTACTCTAAATGGTACCTCAAAATGGAAAATGCCATCTTTACCAACATCAAAAGAATTCATGACTGACGTTTTGCCAATGAAGTTAATTAGTAAAGACTTTGGTCGCTTCTTTTCATCATTATTGCTAAGCAATCCAGATAAAATTGGCCCATTCAGTTCGACCGGATATTGTATCTGAAAATTTTTTTCCCGGATAATATTCTTCCAATCAAACCTTCTCCAACCCTGAGTTAATAAAAGAAGGTCGATCTGCTTCGCTCTATTGTTATTTTTAGCATCAAAATAAACGTCTGCATTTTCAACTTTCCCTTTAATGTCCGAAGTCAGCAAGAGGTTAGATACAATATTTTCACTCGACGGAACATGTTCACTGGTTCGAAAAACAGAAATAGAAAGTTGACCAATATCTTCTCTACTTTCAAGATCATTTGAATTCAGGCTTAAGAGTACATTTTCTCTTTTCCCATATTTCTTCTTCGGGAGATTGAGGCTAATTGGATTGTGTTCCGCTGGATATTTAAAAATGAGTCTTTCTGCTATAGGCTGGAATAGATCATCCATTACAGTAATGTGCGTTATACCAGGAGTCATGTCTTTAGCGGGAAGTGCAATATTCTGTCCCCTAACTATATTTAAAGGCATGATCTTTATGATCTTCCCTCGAGTATGCATAACCACATAGAATGTACTCTGAACAGTTTTTTGAGACTCAATATTGAGATCGAAATCTCCATCCTTATTAGTTATAACTGTAATAACAACACCGGACTCTTCTGCTTGTGGTAAGTTGTATTTTTGAAGGAGACTATCTATAGCAACTCTGGCGTTGTAGGTTTTCCCTGTTTCAGGGATGAGCTCAAATGAGGCAAACCCGAACCTTGACGTGGTGAATTTGGCCACCTCATTATCATCGTTATCAAACACCAAACCAGACAATGCCAATCCAGTGCCATATTCATCTAAGATTTTAACTGCAACTTTGCTTTTTAGGCCATATACCAAATCACCACCTTCCGGAAAAAACTGAACGAAGGCACTGTCACCAACATTTGATAGCGCATCATCCGACGGAAATGTTGAAGGATTTACAATACCAATTGACTTTTGAAATGCATAATCCGCATCAAAATTTTTCATCCAATTGGTATATGCTCTCAATGTGTAATATCCGGATGGAATATCGGGTGAAACAAATATTTGACCATTTCCAAACCCTTTAGTCATTTTTACTCTAACCTGTTCAACCGCCTGACCTGCATTATCCAAAAGTTCAATATTCAAAACCCGAGATAAACCATTGGGTATGTGGAACATGGCATCAACACTATAAGCACTCATCCAAATAGTCTCACCTGCTATGTACACGGGTTTGTCGGTATGTACATACACTTTTTCCTGGTGTACCACAGAAACGTGACGTTCAAATCTATCTTCAAGATCTTCCGTTCGAACCTGTCCCGACAAGGTAAGGGTTTGCAAAACAAGATTTGCAAAAAACGGTATTACTATTATCGCTTTGAATGCGCTATTCATTCCAAAATTCCGGTTCTTGTAAGACCCCGCCCCTTAAAGTGCAATCGGCACATACGGGTGCTACGAGTACGGCTCCAATGGGTACTGGGAAGTCCATCTGGAAAATAAAGTCAAAAAACAATAAATCCTCTTCAAGTTTCTGCAGTAGTGTCTCTTCATAACGAGCATCCAAATCTGTCTTAAGGAGAACTTCCACATCCAAACAAATTGAGCCCGCCCTTAATGCTGCACTGACTTCCAAATTGTCAATAAAGATTCTCTTCTCTCTATAACCTGAAGCAGAAAAATAGCCTAATACTGTCTCTCCTGAATCGTCAATATTTGTAATGTTACTTGAGGCTTTAGCCGGTTGGCGGTCAAACAAACTTCCTGATTCTTCATTCGATTCTTTGAGGCTTTCCCAAAATGTATGCTCTTTTTCGTCAATCGTGAATTGTTTAACTAATAAACTGTACCTCAGCGAAAACCGTTGGTCCCCTGACATAAAACCTAAAGGATGACCCGACAGTATATTCTCAGTAAGATTTTCAGTAGTCGCTATATTAATTCCACTTGATTTTACTTGTTTCCAGCATTCATGGATAGGAGGGTCTAAAATGAGTGTAATGCTATCACCGCCCAGGTAGTCAAACAGGACGGGAGTAGGTGCTTCAAATTGCCACGTTTCTTCCCATTCGTATCGAAAATATTGTGACTCCTCACTCAGGCTCTGGTTGTGAACAAAAAACTGCAAACCATCCAGATCGACAGACAAAGAAGTGGTTGCTCTGGTTTCCTCTTGAAAGCTGATGTTATCAATTGGTGGAGATGGAAGTATTGTCTCCCATGAAGACTGATATTGCCGATTCTCATAAGTGAAGCTTAGCCTGTAACTTTCCCGTTCTTCACCTTGTAGCAAATCGGTTTGATAGGTACCATTTACCAATTCTTCTAAATTTTCTGATTCACCTGACTGCGATTCAATTAATATATCCGTTATTCCTGTAACTAACTCACTTTCTCCACTCAGACTGGTACTCTTGGAAATAGTTACCTGGTAAGGCCCCGATTGATCAGTGATAACTCCATCAATAACTATAAATCCATTGACAGTATCCGGAACCTTAGGGTCAAATGGTTCCAGACATCCAGACAGCATAACAGTCAATATTATCACATATCTGCTCATTATTTCAATTACGCTGGAAATGATAGGTTAGTGTAGGAATTGCGTCTTTAAAAATGGAGAGTTTATAGCCCTTAATTTCTCCTTCTTGACTGCGAAAAAAGACAGAGTATGCGTTTGACCGGCTAGTCAGGTTATAAATAGAAAATGACCATGAGCCGTGAATTTTTTTATGAACACGGTGGTTTCCTTCAAAATTAAAGGCCACGTCTGTTCTGAAATAGTGAGGTATTCTAAATTGATTCCGGTCTGTATAAAGGAGTAAGGGTTGTCCTTTAAGCGTGTATTTAGAAATGGGATAAGTTGTAGGCCTCCCGGAGCTATAATTCATGTTCAGAGATATATTCACCCTGCGATTGATTTTATAATTAGATACTAAAACAGCAGTATGGGGTTTGTCAAAATTAGAGGAGTAAAATTCACCAGAATTTATCTGGTCCTCCGGGAATGGACTGTTTGTTCTAAGAAGAGCTCGCGCATAAGTATAACTTATCCAGCCGGTAAACTTACCGGACTGTTTTTTAAACAAAAACTCCACACCATACGACTTCCCTTGTGCTCCAATTACATCAGTCTCAATTACTTCGTTGAGCAAAAGTTCCGAGCCGTCCTTATATTCAAGAACATTGTCTACTCTTTTATAGTAACCCTCTAGAGACATTTCCAGACTGGTACCAAAGAATGTCTTGTAAAGACCAACTGAATACTGATTGACAATTTGTGGTTTGATTGCTTTCCCACTTAACCTCCAGGCATCAACTGGAGAAATGGAAATAGTATTGGACAAGACGTGAATGTATTGATTCAACCTGTCATAGGAAACTTTAAGGGACAGATCATCTCCCAATTTATACCTGCCCGAGGCTCTCAACTCTGGTCTCACATAGGTTTTTATCAATTCATTCTTTCTATGTTGAACAGTGTCTGTTATGGATGAGCTCTCTATTGGAGAGTCTGATTGGAAACTAAAGGACTGTCCAGGGCCAAGACTATTGAAATTTGAGAGCCTTATACCTCCGTAAATACTTATCCGATCATTGAGGTCGTATTCATACCCCCCATATAGAGCACTCTCCACACCTTTTTCATTAAACAGTATCATCGGTTCAACCAGTGACGAACTTCCCAGTGGAAGTTTTTTACCGGGTTGTAGTTTATAGATTGTTGAGGACAGTCCAAATTTCACATTCATCCTCTCATTTGGGAAATAATTAAACTCTGATTTTAGAGCATAATGATTGATATTGTAATCAAGCTTGAAGGCATTAACAGGATTTGTCTCATCGGATAAGGAATAGTTAAAATTAGCGTATGACACTGAGGACACAGCATGGAGTTGATTTGAAAAGGTATGTCTCCACTGTAACGATGCATTACTGTTGAAATACCGATACAGTGAATCAGAATTCAATTTGAACTTATCTCTACTAAAATATCCCGAAGCTATCAGCCTATTATTACTGTTAATGTTGTGACTTACTTTACCTACAATGTCTGAAAAAGAAGCGGTGCTATTTCTTAATTCCGGATCCTTAATAAGAGAAAGTATCCAATCCGAATAAGTGCTTCTAATCCCTAAAATGTAGCTGCTGGTGTCCTTTTTTATCGGTCCTTCTAATGTCAGTTTAGCTGTGATCGGGCTAATTCCTCCCTTATAAGTGGTCCTCTTTTTATTACCATCTCTCAGGGACACGTCAAAGACTGAAGAAATTCGTCCGCCATAGTGAGCTCCTATACCACTCTTATACAAATTTGCACTGGCAATTACGTCCGGATTGAATACTGAGAAAAACCCGAACAGATGATTGGTGTTATAAACAGGTACATCATTTAATAGCACCAGATTTTGGTCTGCACTGCCTCCTCTTACATTAAACCCTGCGGCACCTTCACTCACAGTTTGCACACCGGGAAGAGTTAATGCAATTTTCATGATGTCTGCTTCTCCCAAAATTGAAGGAATCTGCTTTATGTTTTTAATGTTCAGGTTCGCAAAGCCTGTTTGGAGGTTGTCCACAACATTCTTTTCACCGGTTACTACAATTTCCTTCAGGGATATAATATCCTGTTCAAGATCAATACTCAATTCACCGTCACTATAGAGAATTATTTGTCTCCTGGTCGCTCTTATCCCCGTAGATGTGAAAAATATCTCATGTCTTCCTTTGGGTAGTGTTAATGAAAAATAACCGAATTGATCTGTCACTACTCCAACCAAAGGGTCTTTTTTGTAGACAGAAGCTCCAACTATCGGCTCTCCATTACTAGCCTCCCTTATATAGCCGGCAATGGTTGCTGAAGTTCCTCTAAACTGATTGACTGACTCACCAATTTCTCTTAATTGATGCTCATCAATTCGACTGTCCTTATCCAATTCAACAATTTCTCTTATTTCCTCCAGAATATATCTTTTCTCACCCTCAAACGCTACTCCATTATCCTCACTCTTTATATTAAATAGGACTGGATTCAATTTAGTTTCCACTACATATTGCCCTGTGGCAATGATCGTTTTATCGTCTTTTAACAGAAAGTTAATACTGGAAAATTCTGTAAGCTGACTTAATAAATCCTCAAGAGAAATTTCATTAAACTCCAGGTTTACCCTAACACTATCCAGATCAGGGCTAAAATAGAACTCCAACTGATACCGGGCTTCCAGGTCGTTGACCAGGTTCACCAAATAAGCATCACGGTAGGACCCGCTAATTAAATTGTCCTGACATTTTGATTCAAACGAAACAAATAACACCAATCCCGATATTAACAGCGTTATTCTCATGAAATCAGTTGGTGGCTACTTTCGGGTCCAATAAAGACAAAACAGTGATTAACCCGTTTTCAATTTTACCTTTCGAAAGTCTTATGCCGTTCTTTTTTAGAATGGAAATAACTTCTTCAGAATTATTAAAAGCCTTCAATAATCTCTTTTTACTATTAACATGAAAAGAGCCGAATTGATTCTTTATGTAATATTCATTTTTCGGTTTAAATTCTGACGTAATTTCCTGAGTGCTCATTTCTACATCCTCATCCATTGTTCTCTTTATTAAAAGACTTGATTTATATCCTTTGTAAGCCAGTTGGTAAAATCCACTCTTCATGATACTGTCGACTCTAATATTTACAAACTCATAGTTATTAATTGAAAAACCAGATGCTTTGTCACTATCCACAATTATAAGTTGTGTGTCATTTTTGGATTCAAGTAGGACAACAACCTGTTGTGTATAAAGGTCATATTGAATTTCAATGTTCTTAAAAATAACACCGTCATAAATCAGTTTTCCAAATTCTAAGTCATCACTCCCAAAGTAAGGAATATTTTTCGCCCCCCGATAGTCGGCGTAGTACCCTTTTCCTGTCAGAACAGGTGCCACATATAAATTTTGATAATGCTCATGCACTCTACTTGTACGAGTCTCAAGAATCTTCATATCATTATCTGGCTGGCCCAAAGAAATCAACCACCCAAACAGTGCTATGACAAATAATAAGATTTTCTTCTCCACTTATTACGCTTTACCCAACCCCTAATATCATTTTCAAATGGAATTAATGTAATACTCCCCAAAAGTCAGACCACTACGTTAGTTAAAAAAAAGGTTTAATCTTTAAAAAGAAGAAAGGAAATAGGAGTAAAAAGAAGTAGGCGAAAATTCAATGCAATTATTGTAAGTATCATCCATGTGTCAAGTACTTGAATATCAGTATGTTTAACTATTAATTAAACGGTTAAAATTGATACTGGACAGGAAGAGAAAATTTCAAAGCCTGAACTTATGAAAATTCCGGCAAAGATTCCCTGACGGTCAAACCTGCATGGAACATTTAGCTGACTTCAAGTGGCCAGATGACTTGATTGGTGAGAAATGCAGCCATCAAAAATAGTGCAGTGGAAAGCTCGAACAAACCAGACAATGTACTTCATCTGGTTATCAGCCTGCACCAACCCGTGGTACACGCTTCCTTAAGGTGAGATTTCCACTACTGAAAGCCTGCTGCCTTATTTATTTCATGAGTACCCATAAGAAAGTAATTTCTTCTACCGGGCTGAGTCGTCAACTGAGCTTGCGGGAGAAAACCTGCTGGTTATTTCGCAAAAAGGTCACTCAGACTTTGAGAAGCAGTAAGCAATACCCCTTGGAAGGAACTGCTGAAATTAGATGAAATGGTTATTGGTCGACAAGGTAGCGAGCGGGCACTCTGGATTAGGTGTGAGTTGTCAAAAGAATGATATCTCATCTTTATATGCCATTAATACGTCCAGATGTAATTACATTGACTATCGATTTTATGACAAGACATAATATGTCAACAACTGGTGGTGTCATTACAGCGACACTTCATAATGGCCATGATTTCTACTGGCCAGATCTAGCCCTGGCCACTCTCATACCAAGTGGAAGTAGCTGGCAAAATAGAATTAGTTCATTTGACACTAATATTCAACAGGCACAATGTAATCAATGTCTTTGGTAGCACTCTAGGTAGCAAGTTTGTTTCTTGGCAATTTAACATTCACTACGGTAAACTTGCAATGAATTCCTTATAAGTCATGCCAGTCTCCGAAATAAGTTCGGTGCTGCATCCATCTGACCCAGCTTTGTCATTAATATCCTCCACCCTATTATCCGGACTTGGGTGTGTGCTGAGAAATGCGGGTGTTCCGCCTGCCTGCCCTCCATCTAACAATTTCTGGAAGAACGCTGCAGCCCCATTGCATGCGTAGTCGCTGTCACCTAAATAGATTACTGAATATTCATCCGCTTCTGCCTCATCTCCTCGGCTAAATGCCAGGCTACCAAGTCTGTTTACGATTTCTGTGGCTGCTTCACTACTTCCTCCTAATATGACCTGAGTAAGTAGAGACAATTTAAATTGATCTTTCATTTGATCTGAAGAATGTCTCTGGTCAGCATGAGCAATTTCATGCCCCATTACACCAGCGAGGTCATCGGCATTATCAAGAAATTTAATCAATCCGGTATACACGTATATGTAGCCGCCCGGGGTGGCAAATGCGTTTAGTGTCTCGTCGTCTTCAATAATTTTTAAATCCCAAGCGAAAAGATCTCTATAAACAATATCATCGCTTTCCAGGATGTCATTCATCATCGCGTTCAGGTAGCTATAGCTAGAATTAAATTGCTGTTTATTTAGAATTGGAAACTGTTCCGGGTCACTTAAAATTTGAGCATCAACCTGCTTACCGAGTTCTGCATCGTTTGCAGGGGTCAAACCGGTCAGATTTTCAAACAAGGTTCCACCTCCATCATCACCACACCCCAAAAGAAGAGTAAATGTCGAGTATGCAGCTATTTTCTTTAATGTATCCATTCCTTTCATAGCACAAAGGAATAAATATTGCAAATATTTACAATAATTGTGAAAGAAATTTTTTCACTTACAAGAATCATCGTTAATTGTAAAGCATTCAGGATGGCGAGAAGTGAACCGCACCCAGAGCGAAATGAAATGTAGCGAAGAGCCTGTTTACAAACTATCCAATCACTTCAAATCAGATTCTTCAGTCACCGAAAACGACTCCTTCTAAATGACAATTTTCTCTTTCCTTCTCATTTTCGTTTAGTGACCAACAAGCTAAGCCTCAGATAACCACCTGCTCCTTCTTTGACTTTTTTAAAGCTTCATTCACCTTAGGTAAATCATTCTCCAAGTAGTAATTCAATTGGTCCAGGTACCCTTTGAGTTTTTTTTGGAGTTCACCGAATACTTTCTTAGACCCATCAGTAGGTGCGCCATCACCGCTTTCGAGGCTTTTTCTTAGATAAGCCAGGCGATTATTGATCTTTATTGGGAAATTCAATGGATCCTGGTTACTCTGGTTCTGAACCTGATATAATTCCTGCTCTACTGCATTTACCTTTTCCAAAAACTGATCAGTTGTTCTTTGAAGCGATTTATCTGCTCCCTGAAGTTGCTCCTTTAATTGGCCTTTTATGTCCCTTATTCTAATCACCGCTTCATTAGCTTTAGTAGTCTCCTCACGAATCTGCATAGCCAATTCAAACTGTTCCTGTACCTCAGCAGGATCAATATTCTTATAACGGGGATCGAATCGTACTTCAAATGAATGCGTTTGGACGTCATTCCCAACAGTTAATCTCACCTGGTAAGTACCAGGAGGTGCCCAGGGGCCTAATTGTGGTCTCGCTGACCAGATGATCATGCCATCAAAGGAGGTAGCACCGGGATACCTCAATTTCCATTCCCACCGGTTGAGACCAGGGGCAGTTGTTGGTGCTTTTGGCAATGCTCCTAACCACCTCGCAGATGGGTCACTGACTTCCTTCACCTCAGGCTCTGTTCCTACAAATTCCTCGATTAGGTTTCCTTGTTCATCCAAAACTTCAATTTTTACCTCATCAACCTCATCTTGTAGGTAGTATTGAATTACTGCATCCTGAACTCTTCGATAGGCAGGATAAGGTCGATACAGATGCACAGATTTATTGGCAACTGCTGGGCTCATTTCTCTAATCGGTGCTATGTCATCCAGGATGTAAACAGAGCGACCATGTGTGCCCGCTACCAAATCTTTTTCGGTTACACTTAAATCAGTCACTTGCGTATCTGGCATATTTACTTGCAGTGTCTGCCAATTTTCCCCGTCATCAAATGAGACCCAGGCTTGATGTTCCCCACCTGAATATAAAAGACCTGCTCTCGTGGGGTCTTCTCTTATCACATGTAAGAAATCGTCTGCCCGAATGCCTTTGATAATTTTCTTCCAGGTTTTTCCATAATCTGATGTTTTCCATAGATAAGGTTTTCTATCATCCATTTGATATCGCTTAGCAGCGATATATGCTGTACCAGGTGTATGTTTGGAAGCTTCAATAATGCTTACTCTGGTGTCTTTGATCATATCAGGAGGTGTAATGTTTTCCCAATTCTTGCCATGATCCCGAGTGATGTGGACCAACCCGTCATCAGAACCAGCCCAAATGGTGTTTGCATCATGATATGATGGTGCTAGCGCAAAGACGGTGGCATAGATTTCTGGGCCGTTCATATCTTTGGTAATTACTCCTCCTGTGACATCTAAAGTGGCTGGGTCAGCGATCGTTAGGTCGGGGCTGATCTTCTCCCACTTCTGACCGCCGTTTGTTGAATACCATACGCTCTGCGAACAGGTGTAGAGGCGATTATTATCGACTGGCGAAAATACGATTGGGAATGTCCACTGCCATCTTTCGGGGAGGTCTTTCGATGGGTCTCCGGAAAAGAATCTAGGATAAACCTGTAAATCTCTCTTCTGTCCGTTACTCCTGTCATACCGGGTTAATAGAGCTCCCTGACTGCCGGCGTAAAAAATATCAAGATTCTTTGGATCCTGAGCTATGTAACCACTCTCTCCCCCTCCCACATCGTAATAATGTTCGCTTGCAGGACCTCTGGCTTGCTTAAACCCCCAACCTTCACTAGGAATGCACATGGTCGAATTATCTTGTTGCGCTCCACATACGTGGTATGGGAAGTCCTTTGTCGTCATAATATGGTAGAACTGGGATGTGGCATAATCCTGATCGGTAAAGGTATTGCCTCCATTAATCGAAACTGAGCCCCCACCGTCGGTGGCCACAATCATACGTTGAGGATCATTAATGTCAATCCACATATCATGATGGTCACCATGTGGTGTTTCGATTTCTATATCAAAAGTTTTTCCACCATCAACTGATTTCCAAAACCTCACATTCAAAACGTAGACTACATCGGCATCCTGCGTATCTGCATAAACCCTTGAGTAATAAAAGGCCCTTTGGCGAAGTTTTCTCTCGTCATTGACTTTCTCCCAGGTTGTACCCCCGTTATCTGACCGAAACAGTCCGCCTTCATTTGCTTCCACTTGTGCAAATATTCGCCGGGAGTTTACTGGTGAAACAGAAACTCCGATTTTACCTATTGGAGCAGTTGGCATTCCAGGATTGTTAGTCAATTCAGTCCAGGTATCACCTCCATCTGTCGATTTGTAAAGTCCGCATTCCGGTCCACCTCCCCACATTTTAAATGCTGTCCGGTAAACCTGCCAAAACGAAGCGTACAAAATATCAGGATTAGTTCGGTCTATTACCAGATCAATTGCACCTGTTTGATCGCTGATATATTTTACCTTCTTCCAGGTGTTACCACCATCCTTTGATCGAAATACACCTCTTTCTTCATTTTTACCGTAGGGATGGCCCAGCGCAGCTACATAAACAATATCCGGGTCAGAAGGATGCACTCGCACTTTCGAGATGGCCTCAGTATCCTTCAAACCAACATTTCTCCAGGTCTCACCACCATTTACAGATTTATAAACGCCGTCACCTTGCATGATGTTCCCTCTCAACTCAGTCTCACCCATTCCAATATAAATGACATCCGGATTAGTCTCTGAAACCGCCACTGCTCCAACTGAAGAACTTTTTAATTGTCCATCAGTAACGGGTTTCCAATTTTGCCCTGCATCCGTTGTTTTCCATAATCCACCTCCAACAGCTCCGAAATAATACTCGTTTCGCCTGCCAGGACTCCCTGAAGCACCCAAAGATCTTCCACCTCGTTTTGGTCCAATATTTCTCCACTCCATTCCCTTAAAAAAGGAGTCGTCATAGGTTGGCTGTGCCGGGAGATCTGAAGAAATTATCAAGAATGAAAATAGAAAACAGGAAATAGTGGTTCTGAGGGACATCATGATGTTGGTATTTGTTATTTCAGTCAAGTTAAATCAAGGGTCAAGGAATAAAAAGCCATTGGTGTAAATGCTATGTTTGCGAGAATGAAATTGGTAAGAAAATTTGGATTCACCATGCTGTTCTTTTGGCTTATTAGCTGTGAAACGGATTCATGTGAAACGGATTCAAGAAATCAATCCTCCGATATTAGAAGTGCCATCATCAAATATGCAGACAATCTGTATCTTGAAAAGACCGACAAAGGCCTGGTAGTCACGATTGGTCAACCCTTCAAAGGAGCAAGTTCATCCAAAAAGTATTTATTGACTGGCGTTATTGACCGATTGAATAGAGATGACTTTGATGCAATAATTAAGGTGCCCATCAAATCAATAGTTGCCACTGCTACTTCGCAGGTAGGATTCATCGACCAATTAGAATCGGGGTCTTTTCTAACAGGATTTACTACTACTGACTTCATATCCTCTGGAAGAATCCGGAAGAGAATAGCCTCCAGCCAAATAGTAGAATTAGGACGTGATGTCAACATTAATATCGAAGAATTGATATCCCTCTCACCAGATATTTTAGTTGCCTACAGTGCTTCAGCTAATGTCAGCCAATGGGAACAGGTAGAAAATCTGGATATTCCAGTAGTCTATGACGCATCTTTTTTGGAGACTTCCCCTCTGGCACAAGCGGAGTGGATAAAGTTCTTTGCTGCGTTAGTGGGTAAATCCGAGCTGGCAGATTCTATATTCAACGAGGTCGAAAAAAGTTACAGAGCACTCCAAATCCTAACGAATAACATTGCCAATAAGCCAACTGTTATTTGTGGGACCATGTACAATGGGACCTGGTTTATGCCGGGAGGGCAAAGTTGGGTAGCTACCTACATTGACCACGCAGGTGGAGAATACCTTTGGAATAATATTCAGCAAACAGGAAGTGTTCCTTTAAGTTTCGAAGCTGTGTATGAAAAAAGTCTCCGTGCCAATTACTGGATCGGAGCAACGGCATACACAAGCTACAACCAGCTCATTAATGAGGATGAACGTTACATGAAGTTTGAAGTTGTACAAAATCATATGATTTACACGCCAACCAATAGAATGAATGGATTAGGTGGTAACGATTATTATGAAAGTGCTGTAGTGAGACCAGACCTGGTTTTGAAGGATTTTATTACAATCTTACACCCAAAAGTCTTGCCACAAAATGAATTGCTTTATTATGAAAAGTTAGAGTGAACTCTCTTGTCTAGATTAGGTGAGGGCTTGTAAATTAGTTTAAGTTTACCTACCTGATCACCAATCTATGCCTCGAGATGTTTGAGACCGGCTGAACAACTCATAATATGTAATCCGGCTGGTATGGGAATTCATAATACAATGTTATGTCGTGACATGGTCTCGGTTGAGCCGGACGACGTCACAATGATTGTTTTACCATTGTTTCATATTTCCGGTCAGGTGGCTCAATTGACTGCATCAATATATGCCGGTTGCCCTACTGTGTTGGTCCCAAAATTTGATCCCGAGTTGGTTTTAGTCTCATGATTAAAGGGAATGTAACGTCTTTTGTGGTGCTCCCACTATAGTTTGGGGCTTCTTAACTATCCTGACAGTGATAAATTTGATTTGGAAGCCATCGCTTCCAATCTTCGTCTTTGTGGCTCTGGAGATGCTTCATTTCCGGTTCAAGTCCTAAAGGACTTCGAAGCCGAATTTAATGTAATCACTCTAGAAGGTTACGGTATCCTGGGGAAGTTGAAGAAGTGATGATGCAGCATGAAGTAGTTTCGCTGGTTGCCGTTATTGGAATCCAGAACGATCAATATGGTGAAGAAATTAAAGTCTGTGTAGTATTAAAAAAGGGAAAAAACATAACCGAGGATGGATTGTCTAAATGGACAAAGGAGCATATCGCTTCTTATAGATATCCACGAGTAATTGAATCCATGGAGGTTCTTCCTATGACGGCAACAGGTAAAATTCTAAAGAAGGAGTTGAGAAAAAGAGAATTGTGTAAACCGCATTTCATAGGATCAAAAGTGTAAAATACGATCGTTCAAAGTTCCGCAATTCAAAAGGGCAATAAGTTTTAGCTATCCCAACAAAAAAGGTGATCCGAAAGAACCACCCTTTAACTGCTGGATAAATACTATTTTTCCGGTGTTTACACGGCATCTGAAATGATTGCTCCGATGCCCTTGTTTCTTATTGGCATACTAATAAACCGTTTGTCAAAGCCTACGATCGTTCCCCTCTGTTCGGGATTGTTTTCATCTGCATAGATGAACGTTCTGCCGTCTGCCTTCATGACTTCCGGCCCGTGAAAGGCAATAGAGCAATAGGTGTCATTAGCCGATTCTGCTGCACCAGAAGCAATCTTTGTTCCATTGCTTAGGTCATACCTGGGCAGTAGTGTGTTTTTCATCTTCATGGTCAAAAAGTGGGATGGCCACCAGTTGATTGTCCTTGATGGCAATATCCTGCCATTTGCCAATGACCTGCCTGCGGTCATGTTCAAACAACATTACAGGGTTTTTGCTGAGTCCTTTTCGGCTGGTAAATCGATTAACGGCTTGTTTAAGTGTCTTCTTGTTCATAGTTTTGCATGTATTAATTTGAACAATAAGCCCGGCGATCAGTATTCATCTTCGTCCGGGCTTTTTCGTTGATATACTTTCACTTCGGTATTTTCTATTTCCAAATCAAGGGTTTCAAAGTCAATTTCCTTGTAGTTGTTGGCATAGTAGGTCTTGCGTGGTTGCTGGCCTTTGAGCAAATCCATGTCGCTGTCGTCTATGCCCTCCTGCTGCATGAAATGCTGGTGTATTGCTTCGGATTCTGCGTCGTTCACGTTGTATTTCGCCGTTGATAGTGGATCGATCAGTGATCTCGTCTTTGCCTATCTGCCTGAGTCCTGCGGAGATTCTTCGATCACGTTCGTTTTTAAGGTATTTGCGGTAGCTCTTGTTTTTGGCATCATGTTTCAGGATCACTTTGTCTGCGGCTTCATCCCTGCCCACCTGTGACGCTCTGGTTTTTTCAAAACGGCGACACTCACACAGGTAAGTATCTCGTTCATGCGTAAATAAATGGACGGTGTCCGGGTCTTTTTCGTCATAGACAGGGGATTCTTTGCCATTTTCCGAAAGGTTGTTGTACATCTTCACGATCTCTGACAACCTGTGCGGTGTGCCGTCCATTGCGTACAGGTCACCGGCATACTTTTCCGGTTCACGGGGCAGGTAAGGCATTAAATGAAGCTGTACAGAACCCTCACCATAACGGGACTCTTTAATGAGGGATTTCGGCACACATAGTGTTCGACAGTGCTTTGGCTTAGCTCTTTAATGCCCTCATTCTGGCAGTGGATATTGACCATATAGGTGATCTCACGAGCCGATACAATCGTTTCCTCCATCGCATACATGAGAATAAGCCCCGTATGAAAATCAGTGAGTACCTGACGGTTTTTATTGGCCATATTGCTGTGCAATACGGCTTTTTTTTAATGTCTTTTCTGGCCTTGGTCAGCAATCGGGAAAAGCTGTACGTATCGGAAATGGGCTTTTTGAGGTTGAGGTACTGCAAGACTTCCAAAGCAGGTGCTTTCATGCCCCAACGGGTCTTGTTCTTGCCTACGACAAGCAGGAGTTCATGATAGAGGGCATGGAGCCTGGCTTTTTCCCTACGCAAATCGGAAGTAAATCCATAGTCGTTGTATTCGTGTAAATACTTTTTGAAGCCTGCATCAAGGGCATTTGTCAACCGTTTGTAGATGTGTTTTTTGATTTTGTCGTCGTAAATGGCACGGAGTTGTTCACTCTTTCTAACTTCCTGCTCTTCCTGTTCTGCGGTGGTCAGAATGCCGTATTTCTTGCGAGTGGCAGCAGGGATGGTGTCAGGATATATAAGGACTTTACGGTGATCTGACGGGTCTTGTGTGTGTTGCCATGAGGGTGTGCCTTGTTTGTTTCTTTGAATACCTGATTTTATTGTATTAGAGGGAACGGCATAAGAATTGACCAAGTCACATATAGATATGGTGTTGACGGCAATCATTCCTGTGACTTATCTTCTGCCATTATTGCTTTAAGGAGGACAGCTTCTTCTTTGAATTCTCTATATATGTTCATAGTAGCGATGAAAATCGCTTTGCCTTTGTCATAGCTTATTGATTTTCGTTCAAAGAATCTCTTTACTGTGACCGGAGAAACCCCCGCTTTTTCTGCAATAGCTTTTTTAGTTCCATGCGGAAGAAAATTGATTACTTCCATTATTTTGTCGTCATAAATCATACTATTACGTTCATTTTATCCGATACAAACGTAAATAATAAAATCAAATAAAAATGGGAAAAAAGATTTTAGCTACCAATATTTCCTACTTAAGAAAGCGAATGGGGCTGAGTCAATCACAACTTGGAGACATGGTCAAAAAGAAAAATAGTGTCATTAGTGCGTATGAAAAAGCTGTTTCAAAACCCCCTGTTGATGTTTTAGTAAGTCTGTCAAAAATATTTTCTATCCATATAGAATATCTTACAGAAACGGATTTAACGGATTTAAAAAATCAAAATTTAATGGAAAATAAAGAGATTGAGCCTGTTGTGAATAAACAAGCCATACTGGACATGGTTGAAAAAACAGTTAATCCATTTATGATTTTTCATGCCGTAAGAGACTACTTAAAAGAAACTAGTCCTGAAACCATTCAACTTGACGATGAAATTTCCCGATTCATTTCTAAGACTTTCGTGATTAACACCATTTTTAACAAATGGATACTAAAAAATCCGCTCCTGCATCATAAGATCGATTCAATGAGTACGGAAAATAAGGAAATAGATGAAGACCACATTTACACTCACCTTATTGAGAAGATCGAAGAAACAAGGGAAAACATGAATGGAAGGCTACCAGAAATAACAAAAGATTTGAAACGAATAAATGATCTCATGAGCGAGTTCTTTTCAAAGAATCAAGATTTGAAGGACTTATTGAAATCCGCTCTGTACTGATATTGAAAATAAACCGAATGCATCTTTAATGCACCCCTAATTGTCAAGAGTGAGGGCCAAATACATCAAAAAACCATCAAAATGGGCTGTTTTCTGTGGGTATTTTGCAGGTTTTCAGGTTATATACCTCATGTTATTAGCAGAAATTGCGCATTTGTTCTCTCTTTTATTTTTCGCCTTTTTAGGGTGTAAATCACTTATTTTCAATTAGTTAATTGCCTTTTTTGCCCTTTTATACTATTGCTTATTTGTAATAAGGGGTACACTTATACGCGGCTAAAGTTATTTCGTTAGCCTTTTTCATTAAAGCTAATTCGTTAGTTGATTTGATACGACGGCATCTCGCCACAACTGGAGTGCCATCCATTATAGTGGAATTTGGGATGGCATTTTTTAATCCATTTTTTTAATCCATTTGCTATAAAAAATCTTACTTTCCCTTCCATGCCAATTTTAGGCGAAGTCAAATTCAACTCCTTCAAAATTTTACCCACCAGCACTGTAGGACTCTCATGTTCGTCCCAGGTTTGTAACTCTCCTTCAATAGTTATCAATTCATTTAATCGCTCATCTTCGAATTTTGGACAGATATAGAAGATGCTTCCTGTCTTAGGAATCAATACTCCCATCATTCTCTCGCTAGGCCGCCATTGTATGTCTACGAAGTATCTCATACTGGTGCCAGAATCGAGATAAATGGCGTCCATACCTTGATCCCCCATCAATTTTCTGGCCTTTTCAATTCTGTCTAGCCGCTCTTCCTTTGTGATAAAAGAAACCCCCTCAATCATAGATTGATAGGTCTCTTTTGGTTTTGAAACTCTTATAGAATCAAGATCGTTGCAAGGCATTCTGAAATATTACTCGTTATGTATTATAGTTACGTATGCAAAAACAATCCATTCTCAGCCTGGCAGACAGCATTTGTGATCTACGAACCCGCAAAATAAAAAAGACTTTTTTCACTCAGATAAATACTGCTTTGGACCGGGGATCGATTGAATCAGTCATCTCTGCCTATTATAAAAAGGGCAAGAGTGCGACAGGTAAACCTGGTTATGACGGGCTGTTGCTATTTAAGATGTGTTTACTTCAAACAGGGTACGGATTGAGCGATTATGAAGTAGAAGATCGTGTCAATGATCGTATTTCTTTTGGCTATTTCTGTGGATCAACAATAGACCAGGCAGCTCCGGATCCATAGTACTTTAAGCCGCTTTCGTAGTGCCATGTCCAAATCAGGTGGTTTTGAGCTGCTTTTGAAGGAGGTCAATTCGCAGTTGAGCAGGCATAAAATCATCGTTAAAACAGGAGTCATAGTCGATGCCGGTGTGATAGAAACTCCTTTGAGGCCTAAAGGAAAAACCAATCATGAAGTCACTACGGACAGAGAAGATGAGCAAGAGGCGGGTGTCCATAAAACCTGCCCTTCAAGTGTAGATCAGGAGGCATCATGGTTAAAGAAGGGAGGTAAATATCATTATGGCCATAAGAAACATTGCCCCACCGATGAAGAGGGACTGGTGCCGGGTGTTGTGACCACCAAAGCAAGTGTGAATGAAACAGGAAATCTATCTGAGGTGTCGGGCACAGTCGATTTACCTGAGGGTATTGCCCTGAAAGCTGATAAAGGGTACCCATCAGAGAATAATGAGCAACTTCTCAAAAGCAAAAAACTCAAGAATCACATTTTGAAGAAAGCCAAAAAGAACAAGTCCCTGACCCATTGGGAGAAGCGTTTCAATAAATTGGCAGGCAAGGCACGTTTTAAAGTAGAACGCACATTTTGGGGCATCAGACTTTGGTTCGCCGGAGGAGTAGCAGGGTACAGAGGGATAGAAAAGATGCATAATCAGAACATCATGGAAGCTTTATCTTACAATTTGTACCGCTCTCCCGGGATTATCGTGTCTAATCATCAAAAATGAAGCCTGTCGCACCCCAAAGAACAGAGAAAACAGAAAAAATACAAGTAGACAACTTCAGTCTTTAGCCAAAAACCCAACGCGAATCATCGTTCATGACTTTTGCAACGGTCTTAATGTTTGCCTGACAATGACAAGAGAAGTATCATCGAATACTGCCTTTAGTGTATCACAAAACCCTTCCCAGGATTTCCCAGAAACAACTCTTTGAGCACTGACATCGTCCTCGGTTTTGTTTTGAATTCTTAACCAAAAGCGTCGAATGCTTCTGAAAATTCCGAGTAGGCCTATGAATATCTTTTCATCATTTGGAATAAGAAGAGGTACCAAATATGAATTGCTTTTTAACCAGTTGAAATATTAACTGATCACTCCGCCATTGTCTGCGGTGTCATTTGGTTCAATCAGTTTAAGAACTCCATCAGCATTCTCAGCCATCAAAATCATGCCTTGGGATTCAAATCCCATAATGTTTCGCGGTGCTAGATTAATCAAAACCGTAACTTGTTTTCCTATCATTTCTTCAGGAGAGTAATGCTTGGCTATACCACTTAAGATAGTCCTCTGGTCAATTCCGGTATCTACTTTGAATTTTAAGAGCTTATTAGATTTAGGTACCTTTTCTGCTTCCAGGATCGTTCCAATTCTCATGTCCATTTTGACGAAGTCATCATAGGTAATTTCATCTTTCTGAGGTTCAACGGTTCCCTTCTCTTCCGAATCGTTCGTCATTTTGGTTCCCTTTAATTTGTTGATTTGAAATTCTATGGTTTCGTCTTCTACTTTATCAAATAGAAGTTCAGGTTGATTAATAGATGACCCGGTTTGTAATATTTCACAGGATCCGGCATACTTCCAATTCAATTGGTCAATTCCGATTAAATGGGCAATTTTCTTGGATGTATTAGGTAAAAAAGGTTCTCCTACTATTGATAGATTAGCAACAATTTGCAATGCAATGTTGAGAATTGTATCGACTCTTTTAGGATTTTCTTTTATTTGTTTCCAGGGTTCAGTATCAGCCAGGTATTTATTTCCCAGTCTGGCAAGATTCATGACATGACCAAGTGCGTCTCTAAATTTGAAATTCTCTAAGGATTCAGAAATTAAGACTGGAAAATTGGAGATACTATTAATGGATTCCCGGTCAATGTCAAATAACTCTGATCTCAGAGGTACTTTACCATCACAAAATTTATGTGTTAGTACCATAGCCCGGTTAATAAAATTTCCGAGAATGGCCACCAATTCATTGTTGACTCTGGCCTGGTAATCTTTCCATGTAAATTCACTGTCCTTGTTCTCTGGCAAGATGGAGCCAATAACGTATCTTAATTCATCTTGCTTGCCTGGGAATTCGTCTAAATACTCATGGAGCCATACTGCCCAGTTTCTGCTGGTTGACAATTTGTTGCTTTCCAGGTTGAGGAACTCATTCGCAGGTATGTTATCAGGCAGGATATAATCCTTTCTTGCGTGTAGAATTGACGGAAATATGATGCAGTGGAACACAATGTTATCCTTACCAATGAAATGCAATAATCGAGAGTCGTCCTCAGGGTTTGCCTGTTTCTTCCAATACAATTCCCAGTCTTTTCCGTTGTCTTTAGCCCATTGCTTAGTTGCTGATATGTATCCAATGGGTGCATCCAACCAGACATATAGTTTCTTTCCTTCGGTGCCTTTCAAAGGAACATCAACACCCCAGTCAAGATCACGAGTCATTGCCCTGGGTTCCAGTCCCGCCTTTATCCACGCACTACATTGACCATAGACATTAGATTTCCATTCTTTTTTCTTACCCTCTATCAGCCATTTTTCCAACCATTTTTGGTACTTGTCCAATGGGAGGTACCAATGTTTGGTTTTTCTGAGTATTGGCTCTTTACCACTTAAAGCTGACCTGGGCTTTTTCAGATCCGTCGGATTGAGAGAGGAGCCACATCTTTCACACTGATCACCATATGCATTGTCAAAGGCGCAATTGGGACAGGTACCAATGATGTATCTATCGGCTAGAAATTGGTCATACTCTTCATCATAAAATTGATCACTTTCTTCTTCGGTGAATTCCCCCATTTCATAGAGTTTTGTGAAGAATTCTTGCGAGGTTTCGTGATGGAGCGGATCAGAAGTTCTATGATAAAAGTCAAATGAAATACCGAAGCGTTTGAAGGACTCACCAATGTTTTTGTGGTATTTATCAATTATGTCCTTTGGGGTTATGCTCTCTTTTTTTGCTCGCAAAGTAATAGCAACGCCATGTTCATCACTACCACAGATATAGACGACGTCTCGGCCACGAGATCGCAGATATCTGACATAAATGTCAGAAGGTATATAGGCACCTGCCATATGGCCAATATGGAGTGGCCCATTAGCATATGGCAACGCTGCGGTTACAGTATATTTTTTGAATTTTCTGCTACTCATTTATTTTATTGACAAGTCGGTAAAGATATAAACTGAGACTGCACGAGAGAAATAATTTTGAGCCATTGAGAATACGCATGTTTCTTATATCCAACCTTAACTTGATTTCAGTCATTCTTGCGGTAGTTTTACAGCAGTAAAAGGGCCATGTTGAAAATTATTGACCGCTATATATTAAAGAAATTTCTCAGCACATTCTTTTTTTGTGTTGTCCTATTGGTCCTTGTCATTGTGATAATTGATTTCACAGAGAAAGTCGACAAGTTTAATAAAGCAGGAGTCAGCCAAGCGGAAATTTTAGAATATTATGCCAGCTTCATTCCATTTCTTGCCGGCATCTTGACACCAATAACCACCTTCATTGCAGTTGTTTTTATTACCGCTAAGATGGCCGCAAAGACTGAAATTATTGCTATTCTGGCGGGAGGGATGAGTTTTACCCGACTGATGTGGCCTTATTTTATTGGGGCATTGATGATCGGAATGCTAAGTTTTTATCTGAACGGCTGGGTCATTCCAAATGCCAATAAGTTCAGGGTAACTTTTGAAGTTACCCATCTGAAAAAGGCATTTTATTTCAATGAAACGGATATTCATTTCAAAGTTGGGGATGATCTTTATGCTTATTTGTTCCGCTATAATAATCGCATTGATAGAGGATATAAGTTCACTCTTGAAAAATTCGACGGGATAAGGCTACATCAAAAGTTAACCGCTAATATTATCGCCTGGGATACCGCAACATTTAAATGGGAGCTGGAGAATTGGCAATTAAGAACTTTTAATGGATTTGATGAAGTGATTGAAGAGGGTAAAAGAATGGATACGACCTTGACCATCCGACCGTCAGATTTCGATAATAACACCGGTTTAGAATCGGCACTAACGATTGATGAATTGAACGCTCATATTGACTTGCTGCAATCACGAGGTGCCGATGACGTGGAGATTTATCTCATTGAGAAGTACATCCGCTATATGATTCCATTTACAACATTGATTCTGACGTTTATTGGTCTAATAGTCTCTGCGAGAAAATCGAGGGGAGGTACGGGTTTTCAAATCGCATTGGGCTTTCTTATTGCATTTATGTTTATCATCTTTTTTATTTTTAGTAAAGCCCTGGCTGAAAAAAGTTCTGCTGATCCATTCTATGCTATTTGGTTTCCCAATATGTTTTTCAGTTTGATTGGAATAGTGTTATACAAAGCACTCCCACGATGAGCCAACAGGTTAAAGATCTGGTAGAGTTACATTTTTTGGTCTTATTATGGGGTTTTACTGCGGTTTTAGGATTATTGATTGAAATCCCATCGGTTGAAATTGTTTTTTATCGCTCCCTTATATCGTTTATAGTTATCGGTGCAGGCTTGACCATTGCAGGAAAAGGATTAAAGATTGAACTATCCGAATTTGTTAAACTACTTGCAGTTGGACTTCTATTTGCTGCTCACTGGATATTATTCTTTTTGGCTGCAAAAGTTTCTAATGCTTCCCTGTGTTTGGCCGGTATGGCTACCACTGCATTGTGGTCGAGTCTCCTTGAACCGCTATTGGGGAAAACGAAAATAAGTAGACTTGAAATTTCATTATCCTTATTGGCACTAATTGGCTTATCAATTGTTTTGAATGTAGAATTTGATAGGGCTTTAGGTTTGTTACTGGCGATTGGTGCAGCCTTATTGGCAGCACTTTTCACTATCGCTAACAAAAGTCTAGTAGCACGACATGAGCCCTTTAAAATCATGTTTTACGAGATGTTCTCTGCCTTCTTGGTTACAGCCATGTTTCTACCTGCATATAAATATTATTTGGCGGATGGAATTTTGAGATTAAACCCTTCCATTAATGACTGGATATTTCTAATTGTTCTTGCCGTTATATGTACTTCGTATGCTTATTCTATGTCAGTAAAGTTATTGAAACGGATTTCTGCCTTCACTGTAAACTTCACAATTAATCTTGAACCTGTTTATGGTATCATTCTCGCATTCCTCATTTTAGGTGATAGTGAAAGAATGAATACAGGATTCTATGTCGGGACTTTACTGGTATTAGTTTCGGTAATCATTTACCCCATCCTTAAAAAGAGATTGCCGATTACATCAGTTTGAATTAAAGTAACATTAGTGAGAAATCGGCTTCAAAAGCCAATTATTCTCAGTGAAGTGATTGATGTACACATTAATATGAAAATTTAATAAAATCTTTTACAGATTTGCCTGAATATGGACATCAGTCAAAATGTTTCCTTAAAGCCTTATAATACTTTTGGCATTGATGCTATAGCAACTCATTTCGCTATTGTGCGAACAGATGATGATTTCAAGGAGCTAATAAAATCTGAAGTTTTTAGAGAAAATAAGATGTTGATTCTTGGAGGAGGGAGTAATTTGTTGTTCACCACTGACTTCGACGGATTGGTTGTCAAAAATGAAATTAAGGGGATTGAGGTTCTTGAGGATGAGGGAGATTATGTGGTGGTTAAATCTGGAGCAGGAGAGCAGTGGCATACCCTGGTTTTATACTCCTTGGAAAATGGCTTGAATGGGATAGAGAATCTTTCATTGATTCCTGGAACAGTTGGAGCTGCCCCGATACAAAACATAGGAGCCTATGGAGTGGAAATTCAAAACGTGTTTTTGGAATTACAGGGGATGGATACAGTCACTGGCGAAAGAAGGACCTATAACAAAGAAGACTGTCAGTTTGGTTACCGGGATAGCATATTTAAAAAGAAGTTGAAGGGTAAGATCTTCATCGTTTCCGTGACATTGAGATTATCTAAAAAATCACTTCTCAATACTTCTTATGGTGCTATTAAAGAGATATTGGATTCCTGGGAAATTGCCACACCAACCGCTACAGATGTGAGTAGGGCAGTTATTTCTATTCGCCAGTCAAAGTTGCCAGATCCGGCAAAAATTGGCAATGCGGGTAGTTTTTTTAAAAATCCTATTATAACGTCAGAAGTATTCAAAACTCTTAAAGAGAAGTGGACAAGGTTACCAGGTTACACGGATGCAAATCAGATTAAAGTACCAGTTGCCTGGTTAATTGAAAATTGTGGTTGGAAAGGGAAGAAGATTGGAGATATTGGTGTGCATGAAAAACAGGCATTAGTATTGGTGAATTATGGCAACGGAGACGGAAAAGCAATCGTAAATCTTGCACAAGAAATAAGAGTCTCAATAAAGAAAACCTTTGACATTGATCTCATCCCGGAAGTCAATATAGTGTAACAACTTTACAACGTTTCTCAGAATAATAAGCACCACTTACCGCAAAATGGGGTTGCTAATGAACGAGATTATGTATGCAGTCGTATGCATCTTTTTGAATCCAAAATTTTAGCTTGAACTCATATTACCATGAAGAAATTTTTAATTGCGGTATGTGCTGTGGTGCTGATAGCTCCTGCACTAAAAGCGCAGCAACTGATGGACAAGTCAATATTCAAAGGTTGTCCAGCACATCGGATTAACTGGCATTAGCATCGAATATTCTAGCCCCGGAGTCAACGACAAGAAATATGGGGGACTTTGGTTCCTAATGGTGAGACACCATTTCCGTGGCGTACAGGTGCCAATGAAAATACAGTGATTACATTTTCTGATGATGTTAAAGTCGAAAACAAAGATATTGCCAAATGCAAAGGCTGGTTTAGTTGGTAAAACTGGTAAACAAAACGAAGCTGATGCAATACTGGCTGAAATGGTCGATCTTCCAACAACCACAGCAGGTGACCTCTATGGTGATGGCCGACAGAGTTGACTGGCAGGGCAAAAAGAAGGAAGCAATGGCAATATTTGAGAAAAATGCGGAGAGAAATCCTGGTCACTGATTAGCACCCCATGGCATTGCCAGAGCCCATTCTTCCATGGGTGATTATAAGAAAGCACTGAAGTATGAGAAAGAGGCACTTGAAAAAGCCCTGGCTGGTAGTAAGGGCCCTCTGGAGGGGTTTGTTGCCCAACTGGAAAAGGGTGAAGATTTTAATTGACCGCTAGATGTAAACATAAAAAGGAGAAGCCCCACCGGGATTTCTCCTTTTTATTCTATTACCAGTGTCTACTCATCTCCAAGGGTATTGACAGGGTTCGTTTGGGCTGCCTTCAGAGATTGATAGCTTATGGTTATCCAGGCGATTAAGAATAATCCTGATCCTGCGATGATAAATGTCGAGTACTCAACGGTGGTTCTATATACGAATTCCTCTAACCATTTATTCATCACCAAATAAGATAATGGGGTTGCCAAGGCAAAAGCAATAGCCATTAATTTTATAAATTCTTTTGAAAGCAATGTCATGATACCAACCACTGATGCGCCCAGCACTTTCCTTATACCAATTTCCTTGGAACGCTGTTCTGCAGTAAAGGATGATAATGCAAATAATCCAAGACAGGCGATAAAGATGGCTATAGAAGCAAATGTGCCTAATATTTTTCCTATTTGAACATCCCCGGCATACACTTCATTCAATTTATCATCTAAGAAAGAATACTCAAAAGGGTAGCCAGGAGCAAATTCATTCCATTTAGCTTCCAGTAGTTCCAGTGCTAATGGATAATTATTTGAGCTTGTTTTGAACATAATGAAGCGAGGAGAGTCACCTAATCTAAGAATGAGAGGTTCAATATTTTCCCTTAGGCTGTTATAATTGAAATCTTCGACCACTCCAATCACATTGAAAGAAGTCACATCATATGTCTGTCCATCGTCTGATCTGTTGGTGTAAAATCCAATCCTTTCTGACAAAGCTGATTCAAATCCCATGCGCACTGCCGCTGCTTGATTGATAATGACTGTTGTAGAATCAGTAGAGAAGTCCTTTGAGAAATCTCTACCCTCAGCTAACTCCATACCCATGGTTTTAATAAAATCATGATCGACTGTCCAGATTTGCATACTGGTCGTCCCATCATTTGGGTCACTTCCCTTAAACACAGCAGATTGATTTCTCGATGATGGTGAGGGTAGAAAACTTGTAATTGTGCCTGACTCAAATTGAGAATTAGCCAACACTTCTTCCTTAAATGAACTGATTGTCTTACCGAGTGAAGACGTATTTTTGAGAATAATTTTATGCTCTTTCTCGAACCCTAAGTCTGAATTTTGTACAAATGCCAACTGATTAAATATGGCCATAGTACCTACAATTAGGAACATGGATATTGAAAATTGAAAAACCACAAGAATATTACGTAATCGACCGTTTTTGGAGCCGGAAGAAATCTTGCCTTTTAATACATCTGCTGGCTTGAAAGCGGAAAGGAAAAAGGCAGGATAACTACCCGATACAAGGCCAATAAGAATGGCAACTACAAGTATTAAACCAACCATCGATGGAGATTCAAAAACACTTCCGTCAAAATTTTTACCGGAGAGCTCATTAAAAAAAGGCAGGGACCAATAGCTCCCTAAAATTGCCAAAATAACGGCAATCAACGCCATGATGATGGATTCCGCTATAAATTGTAGCATTAATTGGCTCTTATAGGCTCCCATTACCTTTCTAAGGCCGACTTCTTTTGCCCGGTCAGAAGATCTTGCAGTTGCTAGGTTCATGTAATTAATACTTGCTATGAGTAGAATGAACACTGCTATTGCACTGAAAATATAGACATACTTGAGGTCACCATTGCCTTCAATTTCGGCAACCAGATTTGATTTTAAATGAATGTCTTTTACAGGCTGGAGATAAAGTGCGATGCTATTGCCGTCTTGTTCAAACTCCTCAATGCTTTTACCCAGAAACTTCTGTAACTCAGGGCCCATGTACTTTCTTACCATGCCTTGCATCTTACGTCCAAATTCGGATACATCCGTACCCGGAGAGAATTGAATATAAGTTTGGAAGTTCTGATTCAGCCAGATAGGATCGCGTGATTCTTCCAGTGATTCCATGCTAACAATCAAATCAAATCGGAAGTGTGTATTATCTGGGATGTCCTGGTATACAGCTGTAACTTCATAATTGGCTACATCTGAATTGAAATCGCTATTGAATTCAAAAATTTTCCCAATAGGATCTTTTCCACCAAAGACACGCTCAGCTAAAGCTTGTGAGATTGCGACAGTATTTGGTTTTAAAAGGGCTGTTACCGGGTTTCCGGCAATTATTTGCTGTGAAAAAAAATCAAAAAAGTTGCCATCTGCAAATACTGGTGTTTCCTCATAATAGTTTTCATCTGATTTGAACAAGGTAGGACCAGTTGTTCTAAATCTAATGAAATCCTGAACCTCTGGATAGTCATTTTGCATGGCCTGGCCCGTAGGAGCTGATGCTACTGCAATGTCGAATTCACTTCCTCCAAAAGCTCCACGGGAAGCTACCCTATAAATGTTCTCACTATTTGGGTAGTAGGTATCATAGCTCAGTTCATGTTGAACGAACAAATAGATAAGTAAAAAGCTTATCAAACCAACTGTCAGCCCCAAAATATTGATAATGGAATAGAACTTGTCCTTTGACAAATTCCTTAAGGCTACTTGAATATAGGTTTTGAACATGGCTCTCTATTTAGTGTTAATTTACCAAGCACCGTACCAAAGTGGTTAACTAGCTGATTATGAATGCCATATGAAACATTGAATATGCCATACATGTTCGAAAATGTACACAATAAAAAAGAATGTGTCCGCTGGCAATAAAAATGGAGACTGCCATAAGGCAATCTCCATTTTTTAACAACACCTAAGGTGTGTAATCTATTTGAGAGTTACACCAGGTAGTGCAAGAACATCGACGTCTGGAATTGTTGCCCCAAAGCTGGCATTGATAACTCCGAGAATTTCATTGGCTAAAATGGCTTGACCTCTCGAATTGGGATGTAAACCATCTGTTGAAAAGAAACCATTTGGAGTAAAGTCGTATTGTAGGAGTTGTCCCCCGACCTCAATGCCTCCATTCAAAGCAGCACTGGATAAAAGATTGCTTATGTCTACTACCGGAACACTTAAACCACCAGCAACTTTTTCTATGGCATCATTGTAAAGTACAACCCTGTCTTGTAAGGCTGAAAGCTCATCAGCATCCAGGACATATTGGCTTGGAATTGGAAATGGTCTCAAAGCCGTTAAATCAGTCGCAACTATATCAATATCTCCGTTAGCATCAAATACGATACCTGTTAAAGAACCCCATCCTGCAGCGAGTGAATCTAGAGGAATTGAAAGCAAAACTTTATCTGTACTAGCTATCTGCCGGAAGATTCTATTACCGTTTGCATCAAAAGTTTCGATTACAAGCCCATTATCGGCTGTTGCATCAAAAATTTGCCTCGTAGGCAGACCAGTCGCAGGATCATTGGCAAAACCGAATTGTGCATAAATGGTATTAAGTGCAGTTGCAAAAGTTGCGCCGACAGGAAAGCCGAGTGCAGCTCCAATTTCGGTTGGTAATACTACACTTAAATTAAGGGGAACTTTTAATAAATCAATTGGGACCAAATTGAAGACAGGCAATAAAGTCACATCAGGAATGTTCATCACTACGCCGTCAGCAATAGCATCGAGAGCTCCAAGTATGGCACCAAAGTCCCTTTTAAAAACTAATTCATTGGTAATTCCAGTGTTACTGGCTAATTCTGAGGGAGTAGTTGAATTAGGATTGGCTGAAATGTTGGTTTTGTAATAATCAGTTATTCCGGGGATTGTATTCAACGCTGCGAAGACTCCTGGTGCTACTTCAGTAACATTAGGTTGGAATATTGGAGCACCACTTGCAGCAACGCCAACCACCAAATTATCTGGAGGAACAGGTGCAGGATTGGTTGCTGAACCTGATGTACCTCCTGCAGTAGCATACCCTAGAAGATCATTACCTCCTAACCATAATGTGTAGAAAGTAGGCCCGGCGGCTAGTGCCTCTTCCAAAATGGAAGCAGAGGCAGAACCTGCAAACCGGCCGTAATAGGGATTAAATGACCCATAACCGTTGACGGCCGCATCAACCACTCTCGCTCCCGGTACTCCAAAGTTATTGACGGATCCGCTGAACATGGTAAGTGGTACTCCGGGTTTAACCGCTGACGGACCGGGAATGGTAACATCAAGTTTAAATTTTCCAAATGCGGCGGTATCAAATGCCATGGCCAAATCATTTAAAAGTGCATTGAACCCAACATTAGTGCCTATATCAGGTTGCCCGAATGCTCGACCACCTACCAATGCAAATTGCTCTGATAATAAATTTGGGTAAGAAGTCTCCTGACCTGTAGTGTATAAAGCACCGTCCATGAAACCTGAGGTGATTGACGCTCCGATAGAAACGTAATTTGTAAAATCAGCACTTCCTCCCTCTGGAGTTACAATGACAGGCTCAGTATCGCTGATAATATCATCCCTCAATTCGTCCTCAGTATCACATGCGGGAAAAGTTAAAATTCCAGCAAGAATGATTATGTATTTAGTATTTTTCATCATTTCCTGATTTTGAATGATTTAGTTAAGGAATTCGTCAAATGTTATAGACAAATAGTACATGGCTCCCATTGTGGGATTGCCAAAACCAGTAGTATACTTTTCGTCAAGTAAATTTTGTGCTCCAAGTTTTAAGATACTTTTAAGGCTGGTAATTTTGTAGCTAATTTGAGCATCTACCGTACTGAATGCTGGAATAACCCCTTTACCGAATGAAGCCTCCCAAAAGAAGGCATCCTGCCATCTCCAGGTTATGTTAAAACCAAGATTATCAATCACTTCCCTGTTGCTAAAACTTAAATTAGTACGGTATTCAGGTGTATTGTAAGACGCACGGAATCCTTGGTCAATTAAGTCCTGCTGGTCAATGAGCTTATTCCAGGAGATATTGCCATTCAATCTAAATCCGCGTGGAAGTGCGTAATCCAAACCAGCTGCCCAGCCATGAGAGGTAACATTTCCATTTGCGTTGGTATCAAAACCAAACTCCTGTGTCTCCACTGAACCATTGACAATGCCACCGGGGTCGGCTGGTCCTGCGTTTGGAGTTGTTCCTCCAGGTACAGTCTGGGTAAATAGAATTTCTGCTATGAAGTCCTGGTATGAACTGTAGTAGTAATAAGTATCGAAGAACAGTTGTTCAGCAATTAACCCTTTGTATCCTATTTCAACGGTACTTATTTTCTCGGTCTTAAACTCCTCAAAATTTACTGCTTCCAACATTGCTGCTGCTGCATCCGCATCTCCTGTCTGAGCAAAATTAGCTTGAGCTGCATTGACACTTGGTGCAGTGTAAACGGTATTTGTTTCCCAATGGTATCTTTCAATAAGGAGGGGGCTACTTCCAACTAATCGCCTGCTAACTACATCCAGATCAATAAATTGATCCTGGGCTGTAGGAATGCGAAAGCCTCTTTGAAATGACAGCCGGATGTTGTGGTCATTGGCAACTGTTGTTACCGCAGATATTCTTGGTGAGAACTGCCCTTCAAAATTCTCATTTTTATCATACCTCACTGAGGCTTGAAGTCTTAATCTGTCCTGTGCGAGGGCCTTACCAGCCTGGACATAAGCCCCATATTCGCTGTAATCTATCTCATCACCATTAGCATCAAGAGCGAAAAGCGTTCCACCTGATTTAAGGCTATAACGTCTGAAATTGGCTCCGGCAATAAGATCTATAGCATCAATTTGATTTTTGAAGTTGTACATGCCTTCCAGGTGAAACATACTTGTTTCATCTCTAAAATTTGCACCTTGTGGTATTGGGCCTTTTCGTAACAGATCTGCTCTATCATCAAAATCCGTTGTACCCGGTCCCATCTGTGCTGCACCGACATCGGATACGCCTTTTGCCCGGGCATGAGATTCTTCAACACTTAATGCTTGCCCGGTGAGTGATCCTGTTCGTGATCCAATAAAAGTGGTTAGATAGTTTGGAAAATAAATCTGTTGATTGATTAGTGAAGCCAAAGTATTTGCCGCGTAGGTATCACCAGCATCCTCTTGGGTGTTGTAGCCTCTTACAAAGAAGTTATCGCCTTCAAGTTCCAATTTGGCGTTCCAAATTGAGAAATTGTCTAATACAAAGCGATCGTTGGCAGTATAGACTGTGCTTCCAGATCCATAATTAAATGAAGCGGAAGCCTCCATTTTTTCGTTTAGTCTGTAATGAAGTGCTCCATTGACTTTTAAACTCTTGGTGGTATTATCTACAAATGTTCCTTCTGCAAAACCCAGGGGAGTAAATGCACCAGCAGCACCGTCAGGAAGAAGTGCTCTCACATCTGATAGTGTAGCTGCAGTAGCTTGTTCTTCCGGAGTGGCATTAGCGGCTTGACCGTCAGCGATTAGCGCATCGGCTATGAAACCGACACTGACCGCCGGATCTCCATATATACTTACTCCATTGAAAACACGATTATTGTCCCTTGTTCCAACATTTCTTTCTACGTCAGTCTGATCCCGATAGTCTTGGGCGACGAAGTCTTGAGTATTGAGGTATGATCCACTAATCTTAAAAGCAAACTTGTTATCGAAGGCCTTGGCATACCTTAAAGAAAACTCCTGATAAGGCTCGCTGCCTTCAAGGCTTGAGCCGTCAACATCTTTAGAATCAACCTTCACGATGCCGCCTCTTGCCATAGCACTCAATCCCTGGTACTCAAATGGATTTTTACTCTTCATTAAGAGAATTCCATTCAAGGCATTTGGACCGTAAAGTGCTGAAGCAGCACCAGGTATCATTTCGACACTTTCAAGGTCAATGTCCGAAATACCCACAATGTTCCCAGCAGCAAAATTTAATCCTGGAGCTACATTATCGATACCATCGATTAATTGTACAAATCGGGTGTTTCCATTACTTGCGAAGCCTCTGGCGTTTACTGTTTTATGGGTAAGACTTTGTGAGCTCAAATCAACCCCTTTCATATTCCCTATGGCGTCATAGAATGTCGGAGAAGGCGTATTCCTGATGGCCAGTACATCCATTCTTTCGATTGTAACTGGAGACTGGAGAATACTTTCCTCAACCCTTGATGCCGAGATCACAATTTCCTGCCCCATAATGCTTGTTGAGGTGAGACTTAAATTTAGTCCCGAGACATTATTATCGGTGATTTCAATTTCCTGACTTTGGTAGCCAACATAGGAAATCACAAGATTAAATGGGGGAACCGTAGCGGTATTCAGACTAAAATTACCACTGACGTCAGTGATAGTTCCAGTAACGGTTCCCTGAACGACAATATTTACCCCGGCAAGTTCTTGATCATTTTCTGCATCTTTAACACTGCCGGAAATTGTTGTCTGAGCCAGCCCCGTTCCAATAAGGGCAATTGACACTATCAGTGATAGCGAAATTCTGGTAAACAATTTCCTCATAGTCAATGGAGTTTTAGATTTTCTTAAAATACTAAAATCTTTTTTAAAGAAATGTAAAAGGCACTAAACAAACTGCCGTGAATTTAAAATTTTTTAATCAGAATAGTAGGTATGCATAACAAATTTTTGCCTATGGTCAATATCAGGGCTGTTGTTTAAGATATTCCGCGAGTTTCTCCGCAAGAGCGTTTGTTTCTGATGCCATAAACTCATCTCCGGTTGAATTCAAGACGCTTTGACTTAATCCACCCAGACAATCGATATAAAATCGTTTCATATCATCGATGGGCATATCTTTTGTCCAAAGATCAATTCTCATTGTATTCTTTTGAACTGGATCCCATAGGGACAGGCTAATTGACTTGGTCTCTTCCAAACCCGGAGTTCCCTTATCCGCCGCTTCCCAAAGAATCTTTTCTGGTACATTGTCTTTATCTAGATCGATGGTAAAATTTATAGATGATTTTTTCATGCTTTGTTTAATCTGATAGCGAAGCTACAGGTTGGGAAAAAATAAAAAAACTTAATCTTGAAAATCCGAAAGCCTTCGACAGTTTCACAGAAAATAGGCAGTTTGCATAGCAGGGATGTTTTACATCTTCGAATGAAGCCTAAAAGGTTTAACTCACCCTTAAAAAATCTTTTGTAGTTTCGATGTCATGGTGAAGCATGAAGAGATAAATAAGCGACTGATCTTTGGCTTAAAACTCAAGCAAGCAAGATCTAACAAGGGTTACTCTCTAGCTGAATTGTCTAGTAAAACAGGTGTCTCCATCTCTTTTTTAAATGAAATTGAAAAAGGGAAAAAATATCCCAAATATGAAAAGATTACTGCTATTGCCGCAGTGCTGGCTGTCAGTCCTGACTGGATGTTGACCAGTGAACTTGATAAAAAATTGTCTCCGGTTGCTGAACTGATACAGTCGAACATACTTCATGAGCTTCCACTGGGAATGTTTGGATTGAAAGTCGGTGATTTATTGGAATTGCTTTCAAATGCACCATCTAAGTTGAATGCCTTCATTGGGAGTTTAATAGAGGTGACAAAAAACTATGACTTGGGTGTTGAGACCTTCTACTTCGCAGTAATGAGATCTTATCAGGAAATTCATGAGAATTATTTTGAAGATCTGGAGAGTGAAGCAGAAAAGTTTGCAGTCCAGTTTGACCTTAAAGGAAGGAAAATTCAAACTGAGGCCCTGGAGTTGATTTTAAAAGAAGACTTCAATTATACCATAGTTGAGGACGGGTTCACAGGAACCCCTGAACTCAAAAGCATTCGTTCATACATGGTGCCCAAGGGCAAAAAGAGGAAACTTTTTCTAAATAGACACCTGCGTGACAGACAAAAGGCGTTTATTTTGGGGAAGGAGCTAGGCTACTGTTTTCTTAAATTGGATGTTAGACCATTCACCTCAACTTGGGTAGAAGTCACTTCCTTTGATCAGGTAATAAATAATTTCAAAGCTTCTTACTTTTCATCCGCTTTATTGATCAATCGCAAGAATTTCCTTGAAGACCTGGGAGATTTTCTCCATTCAAAAACCTGGAGAGGTGAAATTTTAATTGATACAATGGAAAACTATAATGCGACGGCCGAGATGATCATGCAACGCCTGACCAATCTCCTGCCAAAATATTATGGTATCAAGAATATGTTTTTTCTACGATTCAATCATGAGCCAGAAACTGGTCACTATGAACTTACCAAAGAATTACATCTTGCCAGAAATCAAAGTATTCAGGGGACATTGTTGAGAGAGCATCATTGCCGGAGATGGATGGCTTTTTCGATACTAACTCAGCTGGCTGAGATGATGAAAAAAGGCTATGAACGTCGTGAGATTGGGGGAGCGCAACGAATCAAGGTACTTGATTCAGGGAATGAATACCTCACACTAAATCTTGCCCGACCGAACCTACCAACCAAAGGAGTTAACAGCAGTATGACCTTGGGGTTATTGATCGATGAACAGTTAAGAGAAAAAGTAAAATTTGTGAATGATAAAGTGATTGGCTTTAAATTGGTCAATGAGACTTGCGAACGTTGTAGCACTAACCATTGCAATATGAGAGCAGCCCCACCCCGAGTGTGGAAGTTCAATCAGAATTTAGAACTGATGAAAAAAGCACTTAAGAATTTGAAATAGATTCCTCCTGAATGGGTCGATTTTTCCACCAACTTGCCAATAGAGACCCTGATATATTCATCACAGGCCCGAAAATAACAGCAGGAAGTCCCATGGTTGCAATTTCCCCAGTTCAACCGCAATACCTGATGCTAAACCACTGTTTTGCATACCGGCTTCAAAAGAGATCGTCCGGCAAACTTGCTCATTCATTCCAAAAAACTTACACAACCAGTAGCCAGCCAGGTAAACCCAGACCATTGTGGAGTGCAGTTGCTACAAGCAAGACCAGAAGACCAATTTCGATCAGAAATTGCTGGCCAGCGGCCATGATAATGGCTATGATTATTACAATACCAATCATAGAGTGGCTAGGCATTATTTCATCGAGCCAAGGCATTCTACTTCAAACATTGTGGTTGTAGAGTAGCCCCACTGCGGTTGATATAATAATAATCTTGGAGATACTCCGGAGCATATCCAGATAGTTGAATGAAATATATTGGTCGGCAAATAATTTCATTCATAAAGGGGTGATTAAAAGAGAAAGAACTGTGGCAGTTCCCTTAAGGGTGATTGACAAAGCAACACATCTGCCCTTGCAATAAGAGCGATCACCTTTGAGGCTAAACCACTAGGTGAGTATCCCACCAGGATTACTCCGGCTGCTATCTCTAAAGGAAGTAAGAAGATTTGCACTAAACAAAATCCAATAACCGGCATTATCGCAAACTGGCACAGCAGTCCAATGATAGCTGGTACTGGCATGGTCGTTACACGCTTAAAATATTGAAGACTTAAAGTCGAAGCCATCCCAGATATGATGACCATAATCAATGAAATAACTAGTGTGCTTAATTCGAATCTACTGATTTCCTTAAAAGTGGCGGGGAGATAGAATGAAGCGATTGCTGTGACGCGATTACCCAGACTGTGAAAGCATGGCTTTTGAATTTTTTCCAACTGAAAAAAAAGGCAATGGCTATTGACAGTATTGTTAAAAGCATGTGGGAATTTACACACCCGCATTCAAACTGCATACTTCTATTAAATGTGTTGACGTTTTTCTTTTACCAGGTCGTACATCAATTCCCTTGCTCTGTGGAGTTGAGCTTTTACTGTTCCTAACGGGGCTTCTATTTCACGGGCTATTTCTTCATAGGAAAGCTCATCAAAATATCGGAGTCGGACCAAGCGCTGATATTTGGCCGGTAACTTACCGACGAACATTCTCACTAACTCAATTTTCTGGGTTTTAATAGTTTCTTCGTCCGGGGTAAGGTTATGGTCCTCCACATCAATGGTTACAGCATCTCCACTATCATCGCTGAAGGAAGTATTAAGGCTATAAGTCTCTAACTTTTTTTTCCTGATAAAATCGATGGCATTATTAGTGGCGATTCGAAATAGCCAAGTACTGAACGTGAAGTCCTTTTTGAACTTATGGAGATTCTTAAAGGCTTTGGCAAACGCTTCGATAGTTAAATCTTCTGCATCATCCACATTGCGAACCATTTTTAAGATCATATGATAGACGGGTTTCTTATACCGTTCCATCAATTCTGCAAAGGCTTTCTCATCACTTTCGGCCGTGGCTTTATCAATTAAACCAAAATCTTTTAACGCCTTATCAGAGAACTGTTTGTTTAGCTCCATCTAATTTTTTTCGATAATAATGCCGGTATACTTATTAACGGAAGAAGTACCGCAAATATTAAATCCATTAATGGTAGAACAATAATTGGAAATTTACCGGATAACCGTTTTACTCCTGGTCCGATCACGATTATTTGTAAAATCAATCTCAATCCAAACCCACCAAATACTAAATACGGATCTGCACTCAAAAAAGATAAAGCTATAAAACATATCCAGAATAAAATTTGACTAGCAGAAAACAGGGTAAGCCTAATTTTATCTGTCATTTTGTAATTTTTACGTATTGATAGGTGACGTTTTTTCTGAATGAAATAGGACTCCCAATTGTCTTTGGGTTCAGATACAACAACAGCCTCAGGAGCGATACAAATTTTAGAGTTAGTACCATTAGCAAACTTGTTCACGAACAGGGCGTCATCTCCGCCAACAATGTGCTGAATTCCGGAAAAGCCATTTTGGTTGAGAAAGAATGATTTGCGATAGGAAAGATTACGGCCCACCGCCATATATGGCACTTTCCTTAGAACAGCCGACAGGTAATGAATTGCAGTTAGTAGCGTTTCATATTGAATAAGTAAATTAAGCAGAGTCCATTTAAACGTATAGGGGGAATACCCTATCACGAAAACAGTTTCCTCATCATATTGGCTTGACATTAATTTGGCCCAATTCAATGAATTTGGCCGACAATCAGCATCTGTTAAAAGTAAGAGGTCATTTCTGGCTGCTTTGATACCCAGAAGTAGTGCATATTTCTTTGAGTTCATGTGATTAGGCACTTCATCTATTCTTACCAATTTCAAATTCTTTATTTCTGACTGAAGGTGAAAAAGATATTCGTATGTGGCATCAACTGACCGGTCATCTACAACAATGACTTCAAAATCGGGATGGTCTTGCTGTAGCAATAATGGGACTAACTCTTTCAGATTCTGTTCCTCATTCCAAGCACAAACTATAATAGAGATAGGTTTTGGTTGGCCAACTGGTTTTGACTTATGGAAAACCACTGGAAGAAAACCCAGCCAATAAAATAACTGGATTGTCAGTAAACCAATAAATATGTAAATGATGATTGAAATAATACCCATAGCCAGTTACAAAACGAGTCTGCAAAGATATAAGCGACCGAAAACTTATCTACTTTAATATACTTTTTCTCTTGCCATTAAAAGAAAAGAAATTCACGTTATAGTTTCACATGTAACCCAACGCATGCTTCGTAAAAATGATGTAGAGTGAACATTTGCCGGGCTCCCAGTTTTTGACCGGACTGGCCTGTCAGGTAACGCCCAAGTCCAACAACTCCCAAAAACAACAATACCCAAAGGCTATTAGGGTACTTGCTTAAGCATCCCTTGTGAAGTACCGTACATCAGGGACAAAGACGAAAAGGATTGCAACTGTTGCATACCCAAAAGTAAAAATACTCCAAACAGGAGGTTTTGGCCCATAAAAGCCACGAACTGATGTCCTGTTTTTATAGTGTTAAATTCAGTTGTGGCGTCCAGAAATGCTGTTCTTTTTCAGGGATTTTGAGAGTAACAGTTCTCTGGACGATTACTCTTTTATGGAGGCAATTTTCCTGTGATAACCGTTCTACGAGACTACTTTCAATTTCTTCACATGACTTTTCAACAATTTGTTTGAATCGGGGCCTTATTCTCAGTGTGGTCATTAGTATATATTGTCAATTGCGGGACTATCTTGTTTTTTTGACGGCTTCTTATGTATCCTTTAAATAAGATAGGATACTTTCGACAAAGTATGAAAGATTTTCGTTATTGCGTGTCATGAGTAAACACAACCACTTTAGTGAATGGCTTTTTGGGACCAATTATGAATGGCTGAAGATTCAGGTCCAGGATTTACTGATGCAGTCAAAATTTGATATTCTGGACTTTTCAGAATACGAAGACCCTAGAGGGTCATCAGGAATTTGGTTTGTTCCATACGGTTCAGTGTCTCTCCACACCTTTCCAAACAGGAATAGGACTTTTATTGAATTAAGCTGTTTTGACCACGCCAAGTATCTGGATTTCATTATCAATTTTAAAGATTTCAGACAGGACAACTTTGGTCAAATGAAAGTGTGATCATTTCAATATGACTGTGCTATAGGCTTGTAATGACAAGATGCCGGGTGCTTTCTTAGATGACTTTGTTTCTAGCAGTATTTCTTTATTGCCTGTAGATATTTGCTGGGTCTTGCTGGACAGATTGTGGTAAACCTCGATAAATTCGCCACCCAATTCCCGATTAAATGCACACACAGACGAATTTTGAATATCGATGGATGAGATACTTCCCAATTTGATATGCTGATTACTATTTCTAAATGCTATTAATTTTTTGTAGTGGTTATAGATTGATGCTGGATCAGACATTTGCTGACTTAAAGGAGCAACCCTGTTAGGGACACTGTATTTAGATTCCATCCATTTGGTTTGCCCCGAGTCTGAATTGGCCCATAAAAAAGGTTCTCTTATATTTTCATCTGGTTTCAACCCCTTCATCCCTATTTCTTCTCCATAATAAATGAACGGAGTACCGGGTAAAGTGAGGAGTAGGGCCGCGGCCATTTTTGCCTGGTCTTCGTTATTCTCTAGGGCACTTAGAATACGATCCTGATCATGGTTCTTAATAAATGTGCCATCTATGAAGTCGTCTGTAATGGATAGGTAGTAATCATTTATTTCTTTGTACTTCTCAATTAGACCTGTCGCATCGGTTCTATTAACAGCGTCAGTTATAGCAAAGCCAAGATCAAAATTGAGTAGCGATTTAATACCATTCAAATATGGAGCAACTACTTCAGCCTTGTCCCAGACTTCACCGACTAAGTATACATCTGGTTTGATTTTTTCCATCTCTTGTCTGAATTCAATCCAAAATCTATGGTTGTCTTCTGCTCGATTGTCCGGGAAGATGTGTTTAACGGCATCTAAGCGAAACCCGTCAACGCCTACATCTTTTAGCCAGAATTGTCCAATCTCAAAAATTTCATTCTTAAGTTTTGGGTTGTCATAGTTTAAGTCAGGCATTCCACTCCAGAAATAGGCAAAGTATTTTTCATTCTGACCTTCGACCTCATTCCATTGACGAATATTGTCTGAATCTTCAGTAATTTTCTTGGTGGCAGTGCCTTTTTCATCAATCAGATTTTGAGTTGCCCAAACGAAATAGTCTCTAAATTCACTATTTTCATCTGCCAGGGCTTGTTGAAACCAGGGGTGTTCTGAACTGCAGTGATTAACTACAAGGTCCATAATAACTTTAATGCCACGAGTATGAGCTTCACTCAAAAGTGTCTTGAAATTGTCCATCGTCCCGTAATCGGGATGAACGTCGTAATAGTCTGTAACATCATACTTATGATATGAGGGTGATGGGTTAATGGGCATCAACCAAATGCCCTCAACACCAAGATTCTGTAAGTAGTCAAGCTTTGAAGTGATTCCGTCGAAGTCCCCTATGCCATCGGCGTTGGAATCATAAAAAGATTGAACGAATATTTCGTAGATCACACTTTTGGGCCAATTTGATTCTACAGATAATGACTCGGTCTGATGGTTAACCGGCTGACAAGAATAAAAAATAATGAGCAATAGAAAGAAAATCTCAACTGGTTTGTGAGTTGGTTTATTGAATTTCGAATATTTCATAGCTGTATGGAGAAAGTGTGAAGTTTATATCAGAACTCACTGAATGCTCTATAACAGTAGATCGGGATAATTTTGGAATCATAGCATCAGAAACCAGCGAATTCATTAAGAAATCTCCGTTGATACCTATTTTGGCCAGTGCATTTACAGGTATTTTGATATTACAATTTTGATCAGAATGACTGAAATTACCTACAATGAGCAGTTTCTGATTGGAAGTGTACCTGAGGTAAGCATAAATCTGATTGGAATACCCTTCAAAATCAGGGGTTCTATTGTAGAAATGGAGATCGTAAAACTCCCCAGCGGAAATGGCTGGTTGCTGAGATGCCTTCAAAATGTCCAAATAAAAATTCCTGAGTTTCTTTTGGTCATTTGACAGAAGGCCCCCGTCAAATTCTCCACCATTCATCCATTTTTGATGTTCAGGGACTCCCCAGTAATCGAAATGAGTTGTTCTTCCATCCTCACCACTAAACCCGGCAATGCCACTTCCCGGCTCTCCCACTTCCTGTCCAAAATAAATCATCACCGGCCCTGTATGCATGGTTGCGGACAATACCATGGCAGGGATAGCCTTCAATGGATCTTGCGCAAAGAATGGGGACGCAATACGTTGTTCATCATGATTCTCTAAGAATCTTAGCATATATTGACTTATTCCCTCCTGTCTTCTCCAAACATCAGTAATATCGTCAGTGTTTGCTGTGCCTTGCACTATATGTCTTAATGTATCATACAATTCTACCTTGTCATATAAGCAATCGAAATGACCCTCGAAAATGTAGTCTTTGTACCGGTCAGCTTCATAGATTTCTGCTATGAAGAGAATGTCAGGGTTCTTTTCATGAATCTTGGGGATCACCCAATTCCAGAATGATACGGGAACCATCTGCGCCATATCACAGCGAAATCCATCCACACCCATATCGGCCCAATAACTTAATATGTCATACATTTTGAGCCAGGTGTCTGGTATGGGATCAAAATGATGCGATGAACCGTTCTGGTAGTCCACACCATAATTGAGTTTGACCGTTTCAAACCAGTCATCTTTTGTGGGTGTCTCAGTGAAACGGTCATTACCAGTTGCCTTTGCAGGAAATTCTTCAAAACCCCCACCCTTTGTTGGAAAATCATACTCTCCTGGAGGGAGATAGTCCGCTGGTACCTGGAAGGCCTGTCCGGGTATGTAGTAAAAATTATTCTGAGATGAAAAAGGCTTTGATGTATCATCTTTCCCTCCAAGATCTGTAATGCCTTCAGGCTTTTGATCTGACCGATAAGCCCTGGCCACGTGATTGGGAACGAAGTCTATTAAGACCTTGAGCCCATTTTTATGGGTCCGTTTGATAAGTGCTTGAAACTCATTTAAGCGGTTAGGAACATCATCGGACAGATCCGGATTGACGTCGTAATAATCTTTAATAGCATAGGGAGATCCTGCCCTTCCTTTCACTACGTCAGCATCGTCCAGAGGAATTCCAAATTCAGTATAGTCTGTATTTACAGTATGCTCTATGATTCCGGTATACCAGACGTGATTTATGCCCAAATTTTTGAGTTCAACCAGTGCCTTATCAGAAATGTCACTAAATTTCCCAACACCATTCTCTTCAATTGTGCCATAGGGCTTGTTTGTAGTTTTAGTGTTGCCAAACAATCGGGTGATTAATTGATAGACTACTATTTTTCCTTCCTTGCCCTCCATTGTTATTTGGTCTGTATGAATTCCTGCCTTTTTTTCCTGTATCCGTGCACAATGCAAAAAACATTAAAATAATGAGCAGCCTTTTAATCATCGCGGAATATTGCAGCCTTACTAAAAAATCGGGCAGTTTAAAAATAAGCAAATTAGTAACTTAAAAAGAAAATGAGCAAGGTCGTAAGAGCGACGATATCTGCAGAGAACCAAGTATTGATAAAGGTACTTTTTATAATTGGGGGAAAAAATATTCTGGTATGGATTCAATACCAGAGTAGTCGGGATGACCAGCGAGTAATTGATAAACTAACAGAGCTGGCAGAGCAGCTACCCACCAGAGGATTAGACACTTACTGTGGTCGCTTAAGACAACAGGGCATTGAGTGGAGCAGGAATAAAGTGTTACGTGTTTACAGGCTGATGAAATTAAAGCTGAGAAGGAAGCACAAAAGACGTCTTCCAGGCAGATTTCCTGCAAACTGCCTGCGAGAACAGTCTCCCGCTTTTTGATGAGAGCTGGGGTCGAAAGTGCTCTGCATATTCCGGGCCGTCTCTATCTCTACAGGACCGGTATTGCTTTTGATGGTCTTCCTGTTTTATTTAGCAATCAGAGAATCAACTGAAAAATGGAGTATGCCTAGTAGAAATTGGGTAATAATACTCAATCAGTTTTTAACTATATTTGAAAATAGGGTTCGATTATAAATTATAACCAGGCCCCAGGTTTTTTTAATTTACACTCTTGGTAGGATAGTATCATATATCGCCTGTCATTTAGATTCCTTACGATTCGATTGGGTCGGTTTTTCACTTTTGCTTGCGGTTGGCTATCTTGCCCCTTATTTCGAGTCATTAATAATCAGACGGGCTTGGTCGTGGAATCAATAATTAATTTTAATTCAGCATTGACCGTTGCTACTTTGCTTCTATTAATTCACTTTGCAGGTGATTTCTTATTTCAATCAACCGACATGGCAATTAATAAAGCCACAAGTTTAAAGTGGCTTTCAATCCATATTGGTGTCTATACATTCATCTTATTTATTGGTTCCATTGTTTTATTTGGTCTAAATGCTGCCGTAGTCTATGCCCTAATAAATGGAGGCATTCATTTTGTCACGGATTTCTTCACTAGTAAAATGAATGCAAGATTATATGCCCGTGAAAATAAGAAATGGTATTATACTGGAATTGGATTCGACCAGTTCACTCACGGTGCCAGTTTACTGCTCACTTACGACTACCTGATTTCCACAAATTAGGGGGCACTCATAACAACTTCCATGCTTTCAAGAATTTCTTCTATGTAGTCTCTGTCATTCGCAAGTCGGGGTACTTTATGTTGACCACCAAGTTTTCCCTTCTGCCTGAGCCAATTGTAAAAAGTACCCTCTTTTACCGAGTGAATAAGTGGCTCCTCCAAGGCGATGTTTTTATATCTTTTGGCCTCATAGTCCGAGTTTAGTTGTTTCAAACTTAAGTCTAGAATTCGTCCAAATTCACTTAACTCACGCGGAGGTGTTTTGAATTCAATGATCCATTCATGACTACCCTTTGAACCCGCTTCTAAATATCGAGGACCTGCGGTAAAATTATTAACTAGAGCATGGGTCTCTTCACATGCTCTAGTGATAGCCAATTCTGCATTTTCAATAATCAGTTCCTCACCAAAGGCGTTTATAAAATGCTTAGTTCGACCAGTGATCATGATACGATAAGGGTCTACTGATGTGAACTTTATGGTATCTCCAATTTTATACCTCCACAAGCCGGCATTTGTCGTGATGACCATGGCATAGTTCTTTCCAATCTCCACCTGATCCAAACATATAGTTTTCGGATCTTCATTATCAAACTCACCAGAAGGGATAAACTCGTAATAAATGCCATAGTCGAGCATCAATAGCATGTCTTTTCCGTCAGATTGGTCTTTTATTCCGAAAAAGCCCTCAGAGGCGTTATAGGTTTCCATATATCGCATTCCTGAGGAAGGAATTAGTTTTTTAAATAAGCTTTCATATGGAGTGAAAGCAACTGCACCGTGTACGAAAACCTCCAGATTGGGCCATATATCCAGTATGTTTTTCTTGCCCTCATTCTCAAGAATTTTCTGTAGCAAAACTACCGTCCAGGTAGGTACTCCCGAGATGCTTGTGACATTTTCTCTTGCTGTCACTTTTGCCATCTTTTCAATTTTCTCCTCCCACTCTTCCATGAGAGCGATATCCAAACCTGGTGTACTGACGAATTGCGCCCAAAGAGGCAGATTTTTGATAATCACTGCTGAGACATCGCCATAGTAGGAATTGCAATTTTTGTCAAATTGATTTATCTGCTGACTTCCTCCAATGGTTAGGCCCTTACCACTAAAAAGTCTGGAATCCGGATAGTTGTTTACATAAATGGAGATAAGATCTTTGCCACCTTTAAAATGACATTCATCAAGGGCTTCGGGTGATACTGGAATGAATTTACTTTTAGCGTTAGTTGTTCCTGATGATTTTGCAAACCAATTAATATCGGAATGCCACAGCAATTGTTGCTCCCCTGCCATTAGCCTTTCTATATAGGGGAATAGATCTTCATAGGTTACTATGGGGACATTTCTGACGTACTGTTCACGAGTATCGATTTCAGAAAATCCATATCTCTGACCATATTCTGTTCTCCCGGCTGATCTTAATAGTTTTTGGAGCAACTCTTCCTGTACCTCATGGGGATATTTCATGAAAAGCTCAATCTGATGAATGCGCTTTTTCATTACCCAAGTGAGGATGGAATTAAGTATTTCCAAAATTTAGCTATTTAGGATCCTAAATGGCTAATATATCAATTACCGCGGTAACACTGATACGGGCGAGCTTAATTAAATCTTTCTTTTTAATTGAAAATGTTTTCCCAGATAGACTCTGCGCACTTGTTCATCTGCTGCTAGTTCTTCTGCAGTGCCGGTTTTAAGCAGCTTGCCCTCGAACATCAGATAGGCCCTATCGGTTATCGAGAGTGTTTCATGGACATTGTGATCAGTGATCAGTATGCCTATGTTTTTAGTCTTTAAACGTGCTACTATGGTTTGAATTTCTTCCACCGCAATAGGGTCAACTCCAGCAAAGGGTTCGTCAAGTAGTACAAATTTCGGATCAACTGCCAAAGCCCTGGCGATCTCAGTTCGGCGGCGTTCGCCTCCGGAAAGAACCATACCAAGATTCTTACGGACGTGCGTTAGGCTGAATTCTTCGAGCAGGACTTCAATTTTTTCCTTTTGCTTCTTTCTAGGGAGTTTGGTCATCTCAAGTACTGCCATTAAGTTCTCCTCAACAGTTAACTTTCTAAAAACGGAGGCCTCCTGTGCCAAATAACCAATTCCTTTTTTGGCCCGCTTGTACATTGGAAGACCTGTTATGTCCTCCTTTTCAAGGAAAATTTTACCTTCATTTGGCTTGATTAGACCAACAATCATATAAAATGAAGTCGTCTTACCAGCTCCATTTGGTCCTAGAAGCCCGACTATTTCGCCTTGAAGTACTTCAACTGAAATGTCATTGACGACAGTTCTTCGTTTATACTTCTTAATTAAGTGTTCTGCCCTTAGCAACATAAGGCCGCAAATTTAATCATTCAAAGTGGATGTCTTTCACGTTGAGTTGCAATGACTTTTCTCCCATGTAGGTTGTATGCTGAATGTGATAGGCCAAGCTAAAGTGATCAGCCTTTGTGAGTTGGTCCTTGTAAGAAGCGAGATTAAAAGCTACAACCTCATAGGATTCTTTTCTATTTTTTTGACGGACGTGGAACTTCATATGTACTTCTTTCATAATTCTAGGTTCACCAACTATAACCAGACCGGAAGAGGAGAATAAGGGCTCACTATTCCCCGGACCAAAAGGTCCAATTTGTTCAAGTACTTTATAGAAACGAAAATTGATTGCCTCAAGAGGCAATTCCAGATCTGTTGTAATTTTGGGATAAAGCGAATCCTCTGAGATTGTAGATCGTACTGTTTGCTCAAATTTCTCCTGAAAGGGCTGAATATCTTTCAGCTCCATGGTGAGACCTGCCGCAAATTGGTGACCTCCATATTGTTCTAATAAATCCGAACAAGAGGCAATGGCCTCATAGATATCAAAACCTTCTACTGAACGTGCCGATCCTGTTGCTTTGCCATTTGATTCAGTGAGGATTATTGTGGGTCGGTAATAATTTTCTATACACCGGGATGCCACAATTCCGATTACTCCTTTGTGCCAGTCTTTATTGTACAGCACAGTGGAGCGTTTGCTGGGGTCGATTTGACCCCCTATACTTACCAGTGCCTCTTGAGTTATTTCTTTATCAAAGTCTTTCCTTTTGGTATTTTCAGTATTAATCTGACCGGCTAGTGCTTTTGCTTCTATTGCATTGTCAACCACTAATAGTTGGACAGCACTTTTGGCATGACCAATGCGGCCTGCTGCATTGATACGGGGACCAATACCAAAAACAACATCTTGTATATCCACTTCTTTGGATTTCAGGCCGCTAATTTCTTTGAGGGCAGCCAAACCAATCGAAGGTTTTTCACCAAGTTTCTTTAGTCCAAAATAAGCCAGCACCCTGTTTTCGTTGGTAATAGGAACTAGGTCTGATGCTATGCTGACAGCTACTAGATCCAAGTATTCATACAATTCATTTTGAGCAATGGCATTCTGCTGACAGAATGCTTGGAGTAGCTTGAATCCTACTCCGCAACCGGAAAGCCCATCAAATGGATAATTACAATCTTTCCTTTTAGGATCTAAGATGCAATAGGCGTCAGGTAATTGTTCTGCCGGTAAATGATGGTCACAAATGATGAGATCAAGGCCTAATGCCTTAGCAAGTTTTGCGTTTTTGTAGGCCTTAATTCCACAATCTAAAGCGATTACTAGGTTAAAGTTCTGTTCGGAAGCCCGTCGAATTCCTTTTTCAGAAATACCATACCCTTCCTCATAGCGATCTGGAATGTAATAAGCAATGTCTGTGTGACCATGATTTTTAAGAAATCCGTAAGTTAATGCTACCGAGGTGGTTCCGTCAACGTCGTAATCTCCATAGACAAGAATTTTTTCTTTTTTGAATGAGGCATCATTGATACGCTCAACCGCTTTTGCCATATCGGCCATTAAAAAAGGGTCGTGTAAATCGTTGAGGCTGGGCCTGAAAAAAGTTTTGGCTTGATCAAAATTATTAACCCCACGTTGAACGAGAATTGCGGCTAATGATCGGTTGACGTTTATTGAATGAGAAAGTGAAGTAATGGTCTCGCTATCTACAGGGGGGGGATATATCCAACGTTTCTTCATCAAACAGAAAATTCAGTTATAAGTTATCAAGTAATACTGAATTATCCATTTCCTAATTGCTCTTTGCCAATACTGTTTCTTTAAAATTATTCAAATGATTAATTAATGCTTCTTCCCAAGTTAAATCCGCATCCCACTGATTACCCAAATAAATCTCCTTATTTACAAATTGCTTCATATAGAACTTGAAAACAGGTGTGTTGGCTGGAAATTGCTCCAGTGTAGTCATTCCTTCTTCGATAGATTTTAGGGTGATATAGGCCGTTTCATTGTAATCAACATCATAGTTAAGAAGCTCTTTAATTGTTTTGCCGGTAGAATGAAGGTACATAAGTACGTAACTGAATTCTCTTCTATATAGGTGATCTTCACCCTCTGAGTAGTCTACTAACTCGTATTTAAATGGATAGGTGGACATAATTCCTTCTAACTTTTGATTAGCTGAAGCTACTAAATTGTTGTATTGTGTGATCATTGATAATTTGTCTTCTGAAACGGTAGTGGAATCGAGATTATCAGGGAACTTGAATGTTGAGAATAAAGGAACCGCCAGCTTGCTAATTTTTAAATCACGGTTGAATGATTCATTTCTTCTTCCTTTCACCACATCAGTATCCGTAAAGAATTCAGGCTTGTCCAATATCAGAAAATTCGAATTAACAAGTTTATCAGCATAGATGTCTCTGCCCAGTTGAGCGATTATTTCACCGATAGTGTTGCGCTGTAGTCTATAGGCAGGTTGATTTAATTGAAGTAAACCTCCTTCTGTTCTTTCGGTTATTGTCAGGATTATTTCATTGCCAAGAATAGTTTCCTTCTCATTCAAGAAAATGAGATTTTCAATTTGCCTATTATCCAATGGATTAATAAAACCAGCCTCTGCGTCTAACCCTGCATTCAAGTCGTCGAAATTGTAATAAGCGACTGCATCAATGCCTATTTTTCTAAAACCTTCATGTACTGATTGGGCAAATTTTTTCCAATCTCCCCTGACAGGGTGGTCCCCCTTTTTATCAGGAACCTGAATATATACTGCCGTTCGGCTGGACAATAAATCCGGAGGAAGTTCATTTCGGGTGTTCAGCAATTTGAACTTATCGATCGCTCCGGGCAAACTCTGAGACCACGAATGAAAATTAATAATAGAAAGAAGCAGTATAAAAAATTTTCTCATGAAATGTTATCATCACAGGTATTTAACGAGCAAAGATGGCTAATTAGTAAATATGTTCATTATAAATTTGAATTGATAAAAACAGCCATTAGGTGAATAAGTACTGCCACCCAAATTATGAGATCATTACAATTGTTCTTCTTCCTTTTATCATTCGGTCTCAATGGACCAAATTGTTTTCAATGTGAATTTTGATATGGTTAGCAGAAGTAAAAGCAATGAAAGATTTGCGAGCGGCACTTGTCACAACCCTGAATTCAAAGATATTATTCGTGATTGGAGGGAACACTACCAAATAAAGATCCGGTCGGGACATGATAATCCAGGGGATAAGACAAATGACTGAACTAACTCTTCAGATCATGCTGCATTCCGTCAATTGGGGATACCATACCTATATTTTGGTGTGGAAGACCACGAGGATTATCACAAATCAACTGATAGCTATGACAAGACTGATTTTGAGTTCTCTGGCAATGTGGCCAATGTGCTATCAGATTTGGTGCTTAGATTAGATAGTTTGGAACTAAGAGAGGTATTCAATAAGAATTGAGTTATGAAGAGATGTCAATGGGTTGAAAATTCTTTTCCGGAATATATCAAATATCACGACGATGAATGGGGTGTACCTGTTCATTGCGATAAGGTTCACTTCGAATTTCTCATTTTGGAAGGTGCTCAAGCCGGACTTAGCTGGAGTACAATTCTAAAAAGGAGAGATGGTTACAGAAAAGCATTCGCCGATTTTGATGTAGAGAAGGTAGCTAGTTTTGATCAGAAAAAAATAGAACACTTGCTTCAAGACTCCGGCATTATAAGGAACAAATTAAAAGTAAATGCAGCAGTGACCAATGCAAGACTATTCATAAATGTGCAAGAGAAGATTGGGTCTTTTAACGACTACATTTGGTCTTTTGTTGGTGGTAAACCAATCGTTAATCAATGGAAAAAAAATAGTGACGTACCTGCCAACACAAAAGAATCGGATCATTTGAGCAAGGATTTGAAGAAACGAGGTTTTAAATTTGTGGGGAGCACGATTATGTATGCTCACATGCAAGCTGTTGGTTTGGTAAATGATCACACTGTCGATTGTTTTAGACACAATCAAGTTTAGATTTTCTGATCAGTTACGATTTATCATGCAGATCGCTATTTTTATTCTGATTAATTAAAATATCATGCTAGTTCCAGGAGATCGGTACGAGAAGAAATTCAGTTTCACACAAGATCAAGTCAATCAATTTGCAGAACTGTCAGGTGATAAAAACCCACTGCATATTAATCTCCAATATGCAGCGGAAAGTTCATTTGGAAAAACGATAGTTCACGGAGTGCTCACCATTAGTATTTTTTCTCAGATTATAGGAATGGAATTCCCAGGTGCTGGAACAATATATTTAGGCCAGGAACTTCAGTTTAAAAGACCAGTTTTTGTTGGAGAAAAATACAGGGCAGAATTGGAGGTGATTGAAACAATTGAGGGAAAACACATTGCTGCTATCAAAACCCGCATTTTCGATCCCAACAATAAAATAGCTCTTGAAGGGATCGCCAAAGTAAAAAACAGGGAAAAAATAGCGTGACTATTGCCCCCTACCCTCATTCATTGATTTCGCCAAAATTTATTTTTCGTTCTTTTTGTAATTTCCTTATTCAGTCAGCGGCTCGCCTGGTCACTATCTGATAAGCCCAGGAGGGAAACACCGCAGAATCTTTTAGTTGATGGAGACCTTTTATAATCCCCTGCCAACTTTCCTGCACCACATCATTTGCGGCCTCTTTATCTCGAGTTAATCGATAAGCTTGCCGAACTAATTTTGGATGCCACCTCCTGGCCAACAGGTTGGCAGCACTCTTGTTGTCCCCTCTTTGACTCTGAATTACCAGCCATTATTCGATCAGAATATTTTTGTTGACTGTCATGAAATAGCTGCAGTTAAACCAGATCATCAGTAGTATAAATGCCCATTCGACATTCAATACCAAGAAATGGGAATGACTCAGTTTTATCGATTTTTATCAATTGATGCACGGGGTGGTCTTCCACCCTCCCGGCAAAGGAGAATATCAAAAGTATATTCCCCTAATCCGTTATGCTAATTAGCACAACGGGCTCCATGAGTTAATTTTAATAACCTTTTGGGGTAAGTTCGGTTTTCTTGGACAGTGGTGAGATCAATTAAAAGATTGCACTGCAGCTTTGATAAAAACAATAATGAAATTATAATTGCAGTCCTGAAAATTGAGAGTAGATGGCAAATCATAAATCGGCCTTAAAGAGAATAAGGAGTAACGAAACCAAAAGGGTGAGAAACAGGTATCAATTGAAGACTACCCGCACCTATGTGAAAAGGTTACAAGGAACGACCACCAAATCAGAAGCTGAGGAATTACTTCCTAAGGTCTGTAGCATGATTGATAAACTTGCCAAAAAGAATATCATTCATTCAAATAAAGCCAGTAATCAGAAATCGAATCTTACAAGATTTGTAGCCGGATTATAAAAACATAACTCATTAAATGTACGAACCCCGTCTTTTAGATGGGGTTTTTGTTTTCTATGACTAAATCTACTTTTATTGCCGATAGGAATTCAGACAATATGCCTATAACCCATTATTCCACAAATCTCGGTATCAAAAACTGGGCTGAGGAAGATAGACCACGAGAAAAATTGTTGCTAAAAGGCAGAAGTAGCCTTTCTGACGCTGAATTAATCGGGATTCTCATCTCTTCGGGAACAAAGAAATTGAGTGCTGTTGATTTATCGAAACAAATTCTCGCATCAGCAGAAAATGATTTAAACCAATTAGCACAACTTTCTATTAAGGATCTATTAGAATTTAAAGGTATTGGAGAAGCCAAAGCTATTAGTATTGTAGCTGCTTTAGAACTTGGTCGTCGACGAAAAGAAACTGTCTCTTCTATTAAGCCAAAAATTAATTCACCTGGTGATGTCTACGCTTTGATGAAACCCCACTTACTTGATTTAGAAAAAGAGGAATTTTGGATTATCCTCTTAAACAGAGCCAATTATGTTATTAAAACTGTACTCATCAGTTCAGGTGGAATCTCGGGTACGACTGTTGATCCGAGAGTGATTTTTAAAGAGTCAATCGAGAATTTAGCAAGTGGGATAATTCTCATTCATAATCATCCCTCTGACAATTTGAAACCAAGTCAATCCGACTTACAGCTAACTCGAAAGTTAACGGAGGGTGGTAATTTCCTGGATTCTCCAATTTTAGACCACATTATCTTTAGCAACAATGGTTTCTATAGCTTTAAAGATGGAGGTCATTTATGAGTAAAATAAATCCCACAACCCGTCTGGTCAAGGTAATGGTCATTTCGGCCGGAGTCGTACTTGCCTTTATGTTTTATTTTCACAATCAAAGTATGGTGGATAAAAAGAACTATGTGAAAATTATCGAGGAAAAGAGATTCAAGAGTGACAAATTTATGCGCACCTCCGCGTCCTCCCCTTTTAAAGACAGCCTACGAGATTCCTATCATGGACTGAATCACTTTGATCCAGATTTAAAATATCGCGTTCAAGCCTTAATAGTTCCAATTGAGGTCAAAGATCAATTGATCATCCCAACTAGTGACGGTCTAAAGCAGCGATATCAGAAATTTGCCTACGCTGAGTTCAAGCTGGACGGAGAACGGCACAGGTTGTTGCTTCTAAAACCGCTTGGCTTCGGCCAGAAAGATGTAATATTTACTGCTTTCGTTGATGCAACTAGCGGTGAAACTACATATGGAGGAGGTCGTTATTTAGATCTCGGCTTCAAAATGGCTAAACAAATCACCATTGACTTTAATTTGGCGTATAATCCATATTGTGCATATAACCCGACATTCAGTTGTCCATTGCCTCCAAAAGAGAATATTTTGTCCATTCCAATCCTGGCTGGAGAAAAGAATTATAATGAATAGGCTGGGAGGAATAGACCAACTCGTGTGACTTTTTTATATTGAAAAAAGAAAATTATGCCTACCCTCTGGAAATTCATACAACTTCAAGATGTTGGTCTTTTAACCAATGCTCGTGAACAAGTGCATCAGGCCTCTCAAATAGTTGCTGCAGTTGGCAGAACATATAATCCCAAGACAAAAGATGACCATTTCGCCAGTTTTCTATGGAATGATCACCGAGAAATGCTGCAGGGCTATGTAATTGAAGGGGAAGTGAATTTCAATGCCGCATTAGACATCAAAACATTGAGTATCCATTTACTTGACTCCTCAGGTGAAACTTTAAATAGCTTCGAATTAGATGGTAGAACTCAGCAACAGTCTTTGATATGGCTCGAGGAACAGCTAGTCAAATTAGGGCTGAACGGGAATTCTCTGACTGTTCAACTTCCATATGAAATACCATCATATCCAACTGCAAAAGGAAAAGAATTCCAGATGGAAACCCCTAAAGCTTTCACAGAATTATCGAATTATTTCTCGAATACCAACCTGGTTGTAAAAGCAGTCATAGGTAGTGATGTTAACACTTCTCCTATAACTTGCTGGCCTCATCACTTCGATATTGCGTCTTTGATAACTGTAAGCGATACCGGAGATCCTGAGACCTCGAGCAGCATTGCCATTGGAATGTCCCCCGGTGACACCGGATATAACGAACCTTATTTTTATTTGACTCCCTGGCCATACCCGAATATTTCCAGCCTTCCAGAGACGCATGGCCTCGGAAAATGGCACACCGACGGATGGGTAGGCGGAGTTTTGACAGCTACTGAATTGGTGTCAAATTCTGAAATAAATAATCAAGAACTGCTGGTTAAAAAGTTTCTTGAAAATGGGATTGGCACACTTCTAAAATTAATGAAATAACTCATCTGACCTCTTTTTCTAAAAAAAACCGCCAAAACCTTGATAAGGTTTTCTGCGTTGGTTACCTTGTTAAACACAGTACCAATTAATACCTTTACCTGACTCTACATATTTCAAAGATGGAAAGAGAAAATGTTGCCAAACACCGCAGAATTATTGCCTACATATTTATTGTGATAGGTTTTCTCTCCTTAGCATTTGGCATAATAACAATCAATACATTTCATCTTGTTGAGGAATGGTTCAGACCAAATTTACCTCAGTCTGTAAATCTTGGAATACTAACTATCCACAACCCTTTTCGATGGATCATTATATTTCCTATAATCAATTTATTAGTTGCATTATTTAAATTAATAACTGGTTTTGGAATTATTAAGGGTAAAAGTTGGTCCTCCAAATTGGCATTGGTGATTGCATTTTTCTGGTTTTTCCAATTTCCATTCGGTACTGCATTTTCATTTTACATACTCTATTCCTTCCTGGAATATAGAACGGTGAATAACCTTGAAACAGAGAAGGGTGCCCCCAATCCGAAAGCCGATTGATCCCATAAGACACTGCCTTTCGGAGTAGCCATTATATCCACAACTATTGGTAGAAAATCAAACTCATCGTATTACTTTGCATTCTTTTCACAAGGGCAAATTCATTAATGAAAGTATCACCAAGCTCACCTTTTCAGCTTGTATATTCTTTATTAAATCATGAGTACCTAGGGTATCTATTTGAGTCGTATGTCATACAACTAGATGAGCAGGGACGTCTGACATATTCTCATCAGAAGATCTCCTCGAAAAATGCTGGTGAGTTCTCGAGTGGTCTACAAGAAACAGACTACGAACTTATTCGATTGATGGACTCAACACACCAAGAAACGGTGATCCATCACTTCAGTAAGAAAAAAGTTAAGCCAGCAGATTTTTTTCCGAAAATTTATGACAAGGAAACAGGCAATAAGGAGTTGCAAAGCGAGATAGAAGGTTATCTGGAACGGAGAAGAAGCCAGATACTGGAATGCCTGGGGGGTAAAATGCTCTATGAAATAGGACGGGATGGTGAGCCTGCATCGAAACAGCTTCATTTGCAAGAGGAACCGGCTTCGATATTGTTCCACTTTCGAAAAAACAAGGACAACACACACTACTTCCCCACTATAAAACATAACGGGAAGAAAGTTGATTTTCAATATAAAGGATCATACATTATTTGTTCCAAACCTGGTTGGTTGGTTGTTGAAGACAAATTGTACCATTTTAAAAGGTCAGTAAACGGCAACAAGCTCAAACCTTTTTTGAATAAAAAGTTTATCGTCGTCCCAGCAGCTATGGAAGACACCTACTATGAAAAATTCATAGCTCCATTAATTGAATCTTTCGATGTTTATGCCAAGGGTTTTGATATAGTCACCGACGTTTTTAATCCGCAGCCGATCTTGACTATCACAGATATTGCATCGGATAGCAACCTGTCTTTATTTGAGGGATCAAGTCGCAAAGTGGTAGAAGTAACTAACGTGTTGCTCGAGCTTACTCTTGAATATGGCCAATATACTTTTAGGGCCGGTCAATCAAACCCGGTTAGTGTTCAGCTCGAAAAAAATGAAGGAAATTATATTTTTCATCGGATTAAGAAAAATCTTGATTATGAGAAAAATACGGTCAACAAATTAAGATCGAGTGGGCTACCCATAAAGACAAATAGAATTACAATGATTAAAGCCTCTGCTTTTCAATGGATCAATGACCAGGCAGATATTATTCAGGCATTAGGTTTAATTATCAAGCAGAGCAAAACGAACAACAAACGTTACTTTATTGGTAAGTCGGAGCTATCCCTCGAGGTACACGAAAAGATCGATTGGTTTGATATTCATGCGCTTGTGAAATTCGGGGATTTCGAAATTCCTTTCAAAACTATAAGAAAGTACATATTAGAAAATAAATCGGAAATTGAATTGCCAAATGAAGAAATCGCGGTAATTCCAGAATCCTGGTTCACAGAATTTTCCGGACTTTTCGCTTTTATGAAGGATAATGAGAAGGGAGAAATTGGGCTGAAAAAACATCACCTCTCGCTGGTTCAGGATCTTGAAAATAACGAATTGGCAAAGGTTACTCTTGATCGTAAACTAGAAAAACTTAGAAAATTTGAGGAGATGGATGAATCTCCGATTCCTGCCAATTTTAAAGGGCAAATGCGGCCGTATCAAAAGTCGGGGTTTGACTGGCTACTCTTTCTTAATAAATACAACTTTGGTGGTTGTCTGGCAGATGATATGGGTCTTGGCAAAACAGTGCAAACCTTAGCACTTTTGCAGACACAAAAAGATCAATCACCCGATAGCACCAGCCTCTTAGTAATGCCAACCTCTCTCATTTATAATTGGGAAGTTGAAGCCAAAAAGTTCACACCAAAACTTAAAGTACATGTCTATGCTGGTACTCACCGAAACAAGGACGCCAGTTTATTTAAGAACTACGATATTATTCTAGTCAGCTACGGTATTGTAAGGCTCGATATAGAGGAATTACAAAAATTCTATTTCAATTATGTGATTCTTGATGAATCACAAGCCATTAAAAATCCAGAATCAATTATCTCCAAATCTGTCAGGAAACTTTACTCTAAGCACAGACTCATTCTTACAGGCACACCAATAGAAAATAGTACATTGGATCTTTGGTCTCAGATGTCATTTATCAATCCTGGTCTCTTGGGCAATAAAAATTTCTTTCGTGATGAATTTCTCTTTCCAATTGAAAAAAATCACGATATCCACAAATCCAACAGGCTTTACTCTATTATAAAACCTTTTATTCTGAGAAGGGAAAAAGGGCAGGTTGCTACAGAACTCCCAGAAAAGGTTGAAAATGTGAAATACGTCACCATGACTACCATGCAAGAAGAACGGTATGAGGAAACAAAGTCCTTTTATCGCAACAAAATCATGGAGGAGATTGAGCAACATGGAGTCAACAAGTCTCAAATGGTTTTAATACAAGGTTTAACCAAATTACGCCAAATTGCCAACCATCCTCTGCTGGTTGATGAAGATTATGAAGGTGACTCTGGTAAGTTAAATGACATCACTCACATGATTCACCCGGCCATTAATAAGGGGCACAAGATTTTGATATTCAGCCAGTTTGTAAAGCATCTTAAAATAATTTCAGATTACCTTTTTAAGAACAAACTTGATTTCGCCTATTTGGACGGATCAACTCGCGATAGACAAGAACAAGTCGAACGTTTTCAACAGGAAAGTGATCTACAATTGTTTCTTATCTCATTAAAAGCAGGCGGTTTGGGACTTAATCTTACAAAAGCTGACTATGTTTTTCTTTCAGATCCTTGGTGGAATCCAGCAATAGAGGCTCAGGCGATAGATCGTGCCCACAGAATTGGCCAGGAAAACAGAGTTTTTACCTACAAGTTCATTACAAAAAATACGGTCGAAGAAAAGATTCTACAACTTCAACAAAGGAAATTAAGGCTCGTTTCTGACCTCATTAATCTTGAGGAAGGAGTCGTGAAGAACCTGACCAGAGAAGATATTAATAGCCTACTTGAGTAATTACTGCGATTGGAATATTTTATATACACCCACTGTCAGTACTGGTACTACATATACCGCAATAAATCCCCAAGTAATCATACCATAACCATCAGCGATTAGACCAATCAAGCCCAAAGCATTTGCCAGGAATACAGCGGAAACAAGTACAATTCCTGCCACAACTACTCTCATATTAAGAAGGCATTCCAATTCCCTTTGATTGATATACTCCGGCTATCCCTCTCACTAAAACCATGAATATATCCAATAGCAGTTTCAGTAAATGTTCCGAAGGGAATAATGTGAAAAATAGCATTGAAAAATGGAGCGTTCAACTGTGACATCAGGTAGCTGGACGGAATAGCCTGTGGACAATTTCAGGATATTGACTAAGCATGGCGGTATAAAATTTGGTTATCTCGTTCATTGTGTAGTGGAGGGTAATGATATAGTTAGTCAGGAAATAATTGCTGAAGGAATTGGACGGGTAAGAAACGTAAAACAGGGGTTAGATGGATTTTTATACGTCGGCATTGAAGGAAAGGGAATCTACCGCTTGATCGCAAAAAAAATAGGGATTGTTTCTATCTGAATTTAGTGTTGAATCTATATCGGTGTTGAATCTATATCATAAAGTCATAAATCCATCGACCTAATCCAATAAGAAAGAGCACCGCACCCTCCCAGCGTTCAAGTTTCCAACCTGTTCGAAGAAAGAATACAACCAAAATCACCATGCCGGAAAGCATGGCCAGTGAACCTAGTGCACCTGGATTAACTATTAGTGGATTGACCATGCCAGCCACTCCAAGAACTCCCAAAATATTGAAAAGATCACTTCCAATTAAGTTCCCTGCACTCATCCCATATTTACCTTTGATAACTGCAGCAAGCGATGTGGCCATTTCTGGTGCCGAAGTACCTGCAGCCACTATTGTTACCGCAATTACCCATTCGGAAATACCTGCAGACTTTGCTAGGAAAGTGGCTGAATCAACCAATAAATGCCCACCTAATACGACAATACCGATGGTTATCGGCAAAATAAGAGCGTCCTTCCAGGAAGATTTATCGGCATAGGCATCAGAATCATCTCCTGCATCATCAAGTGGTTCTTTTTTGATGAATAAAAATACCAGGTAAATGATAAGGAGGCTAAAAAGAAAGATACCCTCCCAACGTTCAAGATGAAGATCCTGAAAAAAGAAAAGTAACAGAAACGTCACCAGAATCATAAAAACCCCATCTCGATAAACAAGCTTTTTATTTGTACGAATCGATCTAATCATCGCGACAGAACCCATGATAAAGCCCAAATTGAATATATTAGAACCAACTATATTCCCTACCGAAATATCTGATTGTCCCTTAAGAGAAGCATTGAGTGTGACGGCAAATTCTGGTGCCGAAGTACCAAATGCCACAACAGTCAATCCAATTACTAAATCTGAGACTCCAAAAGCTGCGGCTATTCTACTGGCTGATTCGACCAGTTCGTTGGCACCTTTCCATAAAAATCCTACAGCAACAATGAGAATAGCAATATTCAATAGAATATTAAAGAGAACCGAATCAAATAGAACCATGTGTTAGGCTTCAGTATTCTTTTGAATACAACTGGAGGGATGGTTAGTTAGATTGAAAATAGTTAGATTGAAAATAACAGTAAGTATAATAAAAAAGGATTTATCCTATGTCTGCTGCTACAAATCAAGCTTAAATTGAGAGAATATTCAAGAAAAAAATACTTTGTTACGCAGATTATTTAAAACAACACTTTAACTGAACCTATTGGCCCTGTTGTTTCTGCAGCCAATTGCCAAAAGACTCGTTTAAGTAATCGCCTTAAGACATTCAACAAGTGCAATAAGGTCGTCTGATGAGTTATAGACGTTAACTGAAACTCGCACTGCTTTGCCCCTAACGGACACGTTAACATTTTTTGCACTTAAAATCCGGGCGACGTTTTTAGGGTCTTGACCCTGCTTTAAACGAACTCCAAATAAATGGCTAGCCCTATTGGCTGAAGGTTCTATATAAAATCCAAATGATATAAGTTCTTCGATGAAATGTGTGGCAAGGAACTTACAATAATCTTGTATGTTTACCACTCCCCACTCATTGATCTGCTTTAGTGCCACCAATTGCATTGCCACGTTGATAAAATTACTCCTCTCGCCAGCATCAAATCTTTGTGCACCCGGACGGTAATTATCTTCATAACTGACCAGTCCTGCGAAATCCTCACTTCCCAACCGAGTGATCCAACTGTATTCAATAGGTTCCCCATTATTAAACCTTTCATTGTAATAGCCCAATCCGATTCCATAGGGGCCTAAAAGCCACTTATACCCAGCACAAATAAGTGCATCAGGTTTAATTTCATTGACATCAAAGGGCATAGCCCCAACTGACTGTGTTCCGTCAATGATCAAAAAACCTCCTACTCCGTGAATTTTTTCACTTATTGCTTTCAAATCGAACAATGCTCCATCAGTCCAATGGACATGTCCCATTGCTGCAACTTTGGTTCTGTTATTAATAGAAGCAAGTATTTGTTCAGTCCAAAGGGCAACTCTCTCACTTGAGTTGCTTGGTGAATTGATTACCACAACATTTGCCCCAGACCTTTTTGCCTTTTCATTCCAGACGTAAACATTGCTTGGAAACTGTTCCCCCAATATTAAAATCTCCTCTCCGGAATGGAGATCAATATTATTTGCGGCATTCGCTATTCCATATGAAACAGAAGGAACAATGGCTATTGCATTTGGATCAGCAAATCCAATCAACCTAGCAAACTCAGATCTTAAACTTGTACATGATTCGAAAAAATCAGCAGGCTTAATATTTGAAGGATCCCTTTTCATTTGCATCACATTCAAACCGGCTTCTTCTGCTGATTTGAGCATTGGAGACATGTAGGCACAATTCAAATAATGTGATTCACCAGACAGAGAGAATTTATCTTTTTGACAAGAAAGCATACCGAATCAATAAGTTTTTCACAAATATGCAATTTCCAAACCACTCAAAAACCACTAAAGTAAGTATTGGATAGTCCAATAGTAAAATACTTCATAACTCATTAATATCAATTTACCTTGAGGCTCTCAACATAAATAAAGATGAAAAAACTTCTCAGAGCCGCATTCTTGATTGTAACAACTTACCATGCGTACGGTCAAAATGAATACTTTTTCCCAGCCGGCCAAAACTTCGATTCGGCTATTAAATCTCCGGAAGAATTTCTCGGATATCCGGTTGGTGAATACCACACCAGACACGATCGAATGGTTAGTTACTTTCAATATTTGGCGGAGGCTTCTGACCGGGCAAGCTTTCAGACAATTGGGATGACTTATGAACAAAGACCACAAATAGTACTAACTGTCACAACTCCTCAAAATCACAATAATCTTGAAACTATCCGATTGGAGCATCTGAAGATTAGTGATCCAAATCAGGTGCTTCCGGATATTTCAAAAATGCCCGCTATCATAACGCTTGGTTATAATGTTCATGGGAATGAGCCTTCCTCAAGTGAAGCCGCCCTATTAACAGCCTATTACCTGGTTGCATCCAATTCATCTGAAACAGAGAATTACAGAGCTAATTCAGTAATATTTATTGATCCTGCCTATAACCCCGATGGCCGGGACAGACATACGAATTGGGCAAATATGCATCGTGGTGACCCAAAAGTTGCTGATCCCGTTGACCGGGAACACAACGAAGTTTGGCCAAGCGGGCGGGTCAATCATTACTGGTTTGATCTCAATAGAGACTGGTTACCCCTGGTTCATCCTGAGAGTAAAGCCCGAATTGATTTTTATCATCAATGGATGCCTAATATGGTCACAGATTTCCATGAAATGGGTACAAACTCCACTTATTTTTTTGAACCGACTAAACCATTTGGGTCTGAAAACCCTCTTGTTCCGAGAAGTAACTATGATGGACTCAATAACATGATGGCTAAGTATTTTTCTAAAGCACTTGACGACATCGGTTCTTTATATTTTACAAAGGAAGTTTATGATAATTCTTATCCGGGGTATGGGTCAACCTATCCGGATATCCATGGAGGGCTAGGTATTGTTTTCGAACAAGCAAGTTCCCGAGGCCACTTACAACAGAGTCTCACCAAGAAAGTCGGGTTTAGGTTTACCATCAGGAATCATTTGAGGTCTTCCCTGGCGGCAGTACAAGGCACAGTCAATGAAAGGGAGACTTTCTTAAAACATCAACGAGAATTCTTTACCTCAAGCTTGTCTATCGCAAATTCAGATTCAGTTAAAGCCTATGTATTTGCCGAGACCAGTGACAAAACCAGACTCAATGCTTTTATTGATCTCTTGCTAAGGCACAAAATTGAAATTTATAAGAATCCCCAAAGTGCTTCAATTGAAGGACAATCAGTCGTAGGTGGTCAGTCGTACATAGTTCCAACCGGCCAGAAACAATATCGAATGGCAAAATCCATTTTTGAGAAAGTGAAGACATTTCACGACTCCGTCTTTTATGATGCATCTGCATGGTCCATGGCACTATCCTATAGCATTCCGCACGATGAACTTAAATTTGCTAAATTTCAACGAGGTGATCTTGTTACTGCGGTGGACAATCAACCAGTATCGTTTAAGGAGGCTCCTTATGCCTACGTATTGAACTGGTCTGACCTCAATGCACCAAAGGCATTAACCCATTTATTTAATTCTGGATTATATGTCCATGCCGCCAAAAAACCTTTTAGTGTCAATGTAGAAGGTAAAAGAAAAGATTTTGGCAGTGGCTCTTTGCTCATTTCTGTAGCCGACCAAGATATACCAACGAGTCAGGTTCATCAATCGGTAAAAGCAGCGGCTCATCACTCAGGTCTTCAAATCGACGGAGTTACCACTGGTACGAGCATTGCCGGGATTGATCTGGGCTCAAGAAATTTTAGCGTCATCAAGAAACCCAAAGCTTTAATGATTGTTGGGGAAGGCATTTATCTCTATGAAGCTGGCGAAATCTGGCACCTGTTAGACACGCGAGTGGGGCTTCCCATCACCAAAGTCGATAAAATAGATTTAGCCAATGCAAAGCTTAATGATTACACAACCGTAGTACTCGTAAACGGAAATTACAGCGACATCAAGGATTCCTGGATTGAGGAATTAAAAGTTTGGATAAAAGCAGGGGGCACCTTAATCACTCAAAAGTCGGCGACCTCTTGGGCGATTAAAAATGGTTTGGGTGAAGCCGAGATACGAAAGCCGGAAAATGATGAAAATACCGGTGTTCCCAGACTTGACTACGTAACCGGCCGAGATGTACGTGGTGCTCAAAGAATTGGAGGATCGATATATGAAATTGATCTCGACATTACTCATCCAATTGGTTACGGATATACCAGTCGTAAAATTCCAATCTACAGGAATGGTTCTTTGTTTCTCGAACCCAGTAAAAACGAGTTCAGCACAGTAGGAATGTACACGAAGAACCCATGGCTAAGTGGTTTTGTTTCGGCTGAAAACAGGGAGTTGATTGCCAATTCGGCAGCCATTGTGGTGAGTGGAAATGGCCGAGGAAGAACAGTTATGTTCACTGATAATACCAATTTCAGGGGAGCCTGGTTAGGCACCTCCAAACTGTTCCTTAATGCATTGTTCTTCGGTGATCTAATTTCAGAACCATAGCCTAGTCGCCATCCATGCGTAATCGAGCATTAATAAACTCATCTAACTGCTCGACTGCAATGCGTTTGCCTATTATTTTCTTGTCTTTATCAAGAATGTAGATAGTTGGCGTACTCACAATATTGTATTCTTTTCTAAAGTTACTCTTGTAAAAGGGGTCGGCTATATTTAACCAATCCAGGGATTTTTCACTGATAAATTTACGCCATTTATCTAAATTCGTGGCTATACAAACACCTACGGCCTCTACGCCTTCATTTCTAAATTCATGATAAAAATCAAGTGCTAGAGGTGCTTGTTTTTTGCAATGCCCACAATCGGGGTCATAGAAAAACAACACCGTATATTTTGCGTCAATATCACTTAATGAAATGGGTGATAATGTAGTATCCAATAAATTAAGTGATGGTGCAATCTCCCCAATCAAGTTGGGCTTTAAATCATTTACAGCATGTTTGAACTCATCCAGTACTTTTTCGTCCGCCCATGTTGCCTTTCCCAACAGATAGTAGTTCTGAGCCAAATGGACAAATACAGCATCATGACCCATCATTGTTGGTTGTGAAAATTTGTTGGTCAATGTGACTATAATGTATCTGAACACGTCAGGACTAATTCCAGGCTTATTGGCTAAGAAATCTACAGCGTTTATTAGTGAATCCGGATCCGGTGAAGTCAGTTTATCCACATATTCCATAAGACGATCGTAAAACAGCGGAGTCCTTAGGATTCCTTCGTAACCAAAATCTATCCCATCAAAAAAATGATTCTTATATGATTGGAATTTAAACTGTCTAACCTCTTGACCGGTCAAACCCTCGGGGGCCTCTACATCTTCAGGTTTCCTGATGAGATTCATGAAAGTAGCCACATAACTTCCTGGGTATTCTTGAGCTAACTGATCCTGAAATTTCCTGTTATTTATATCGATTTCCTTAATTCCATCATATATTAAAACACTGTCTTCACGTGTTATAGCATCTTTAAGAGTTTCCTGCAATTCCTGCGAAGCAGTCTGTGTTTCAGCCAATTTTAATTGAAACTGATGGAAAATATCATTTTCCTTAGATCCCGTAACTTTCTTATTTAGCAGCGGGTTCTCGGAATCCGATGTAATTGAAAAAGTCTGTTCATCAGTAACTACAAATTCAAGGAAGTAATTGGGGGTATATAAGAAATAAACCCCGTGTGGTAAAGATTCGTCTCCTTTGAAAACTGCGTTTCCATTGTCCATTGTAGTGGTATCCTGAATGTATTTGCTCTTTCCCAGATGATAACCTAAAAATGCAGAAGTATCAGTCAGCCCGTCAATCGAGACACTTATCCCGTACTGAGCCATGGACGAAGCCATGGTGGTCAGGCTTAAGAGAACAATGTAAAGGTGCTTTCTCATATTTAAATGGTTAATATTCTAACTGCTAAACGTATTTAGGCAGCGATAGTGTTCAAAAGTATAGTGATTAGTATTTCTTTTCTAACCAGTTCAGACCCTAATATTATTGATTTTATCTCTCAAAAACGCAGCCACTACTTCAAACGCTACAGCAAATTGATCACTATTATGGATGACTATATCTGCTGTTTTTTACTTGGCTGTATGTATTTTTTATGAGCCGGAAGAACATGGTTTTCAAACTGATACAATATCTTCTATGCTGCACCCCCTTTCTTTCTGATCTCTGGTTAATCGCCGTTCTAACATCAAATATTCCTTCGGCCAAAACGATTCTGGAGCAAGCACAAGCTTCTTTGCGGTACCTTCCTGGCTGGGAAACGCATATTCTTTGTGGTAAACAACCTCGTCGTTTTTAGCCTTGCAATATGTTCTGCAATTTTCAGATCATCAATGGCTCCCTGAAGGTCAAAATGGATAAAACCGGCTGCATCAACATTTTGATCTTCTGATGACTTGTAGTAATTATCTTGAGTGATATGACGCACCTTTTTTTCATCGAAGTTTTTTAAACTCATTTTTACGAACTCCGATTTTCCTGCCCCACTTCCACCGGCAACACCGACAATGAAATTTGCTCCCACTATGATTATTGATTCAGGTCTTTCAAATAGTTGACAAGCTTTTTTACAGCCAAACCCCGGTGGCTAATCTTATTCTTTTCCTCAGAACCCATTTCCGAAAATGTGATATCGTAACCGCTTGGAATGAATAGTGGGTCATATCCGAACCCTTCAATTCCTCGCATTTCATTGACAATATGTCCCTCAACAATACCCTCGAACTGAACTTCCTTTTGGTCAACAATTAATGAAATTACAGCCTTGAATCTCGCAGAACGATCAGTGATTCCCTGCATCTCACTAATGAGTCTTATGTTATTATCTTCCCTGCTTCTCTGAGGCCCGGCATACCTGGCAGAATAAACACCTGGTGCGCCTTCCAATGCCTTTACTTCCAACCCAGAGTCGTCAGCAAAACAAGCTATCCTGTAAAGGTTATTGATATATTGTGCTTTTTGCATGGAGTTTTCTTCCATGGTGTCAAAATCTTCAGGGATATCTCCCTCATGACCAATTTGCTTCAAACCAACTAATTCGAACTGATTCCCAATCAATTGCTGCACTTCCGATAGTTTGTGGTCATTGCTGGTGGCAAAACACAGCCTCATTATGCAATGTTAGAGAGAAACCAGCATCCACCCACACGCAAACACACACCTTGTCATTCGTACCTCAGTGAATCGACAGGATTCCTTCTGGCGGCACCTATTATTCTTGTGCTTGAAGTCAGCATTGAGATAAGCAATATCAGTCCCAGAGGGATCAGAAAGGTTACTGCATTGGCTGATTTATAGTAAACGAATATAGAGCCCATTAACATATCTGCAATAAAATAGCCTGCTAATAGTCCCAGTGATCCACCAAGGGCTATCATAGAGGCGAATGGTTTATTCATCAGTCCAACAATGCTTGCAATGCGAGCACCTAATACTTTGCGAATGCCTATCTCTTTAATCCTTCTAATAATATTTAATGAGACAAGGGTGAATAATCCTATTCCTGATAAAATGACAGATAATACTGCAAGGAATCCAAATATCACTACAATGTTGTTATTTACATCTTTTGCTTGTTTGATGACCCCAAGTTCATCCTGGTAAAATCCTGTAAAAGGTTTAGTTGGAATAACAGCCGCCCAGGTTTCTTCAAGATAATGATAGGTTGGCGTCCTCTTTGAAGACGGTATCCTGACAATAACAAACCTAAACTCTTTCTCATCAGACAAACGTATGCCGTAAGAATCAACCTCTCTCCAAAATCCGTTGTGATGGAAGTTTTTTACAACTCCAATAACAGTGAGTGTGACTGAATCATCCAAAGCCACTCTTTTGCCTATTGGATTCTCCCACCCAAATTCATTCACAAGTTTTTCATTCACGATTAAGGAATTCAGTTGGTCAGACTCTTTCAACTCTTCTTTGAATGACCTTCCTTGTAAAATCTCAAGATCCATCGCCTCGATATACCCGGGTCCGAAATCAAGCATGAAAGTCTCTATTTCATTGCCCTCATTTTTCAGTGTTTGTGTGTAATCCCATCTACCAATATGTTCACTTGACCCAACAACGGCAGTAATTTCAGGATTGGAAACTAAAGCATTCTTCAGTTTTAGATAGTCGGTATGATTGTCTATCCGGGCCCCTATAATTGTATCACGGCTGAAACCCAAATCGAGGGTTTCCTGGTATTGAGCATTTTGAATAAAGGCAATTCCGGCGAACAAGGCCATAACAGTAAAGAGGTATTGCGTTGATAAAAGTATCTTCGAGACTCGACCTGCTCCGCCTAACCTCAATGTACCCCTGAGAATTTTCACTGGTTCGAAAGAACTGATGTATATGGACGGATAAGCTCCGGCAACAATTGCTGTAAAAATCAAAAGACCAAAAAGAAAAAAATACATCTGGCAGTTTTGCATAAAATCCATATTCAATTGAACGTCTGGCCACATAGCACTGTAGGCAGGTACTAGGTAATTAGCCAGGGCCAGCGACACTATAATGGCCATAAAACAGACCATTAGGTTTTCACTCATGAATTGGATTATCAATTGCCATTTTCCCCCTCCCATGACTTTCCTGATCCCGATTTCCTTAATCCTGTTACTGGAGATCGCTATTGATGTATTAGTGAAATTGAAACAAGCGATCAACAACATTAGCAGTGCCATGATTGGTGGTGCCATAAATGCCGCCGGATGCATTCCAGAGTTCAACCAATTGGCAAACAAATTTTGAGAATTGGTGCCAAATTCAAGCAGAGGCAACATATAGTATTCAGCAACCTTCCAATCATTTTTGGCTTCATTTTGTATGGCTATGTAGTTCGATAACAGACCCTCTACTGTTCGGGCTTGTTCTGGCGTTTCAATAAGAAAAAATGTTGCCGCAACGAATCTTTCCCAAGTGTTCCTCTCGATGTCATTAATGTCAAAATAATTATCAAACTGTACAATGGCATCAAAATAAATGCTTGTATTGAGTGGGATTTTTTCAAAAACTCCACCTACAATGAAAGGAAATTCCTTGTCTTCATCATTTCTGAGCGTGAGGATTTCTCCAATCGGATCTTTATCTCCAAAGTAAACTTCTGCCATTTCAGCACTTAAAAGGATCTTCTTTTTGTCTTTTAAAGCTCCAGGATCGCCAAGTCTCATAGGATAAGTGAACATATCCAGGAAGTCCATGTCTGCGAATCCTATTTCTTTATTCAGTACAATGTCAGCTTTCTGAACGATCAAGTCAGGGTTGGTGTATCGAACTTGCATTTTAATGTCACTGATGTCATTCAGTGCAGTGGGTCCAAGGGGTAATGGATTGATACCAAATTCTGTAAATTCATTTTCAGCTACTTTTTTGATCTGAACCTTGTAGATTTTATCTGCTCTGACATGCTGACCGTCGAAGTTCATCGCAAATTGCGAATTCAGGTAAGCAACGATGCAGGTGGACAGTGCTAATCCCAGGCCTGCTACGTTGATAATAAGATAGAACTTATTCTTAAGAAGATTCCTCAAAGAAACGGTCAGGTAGTTTTTAATCATGATATCATTTTAGATGTTCAACAATACACAATGTCTATGCCAACATCATAAATATTTAATAATCAGGTACTTATATTTATGATTGCCGAAATGCTCGTTCGATTTCGGACAATATGTACAACAATTGGGAGAAAGGCTACCCTTCAAGACTCAAAGTTGCAGCATCCCGCTACCCGCTAATTAATATCGTATACCGATCTGGAAAGGATACTTCTGCCTAGAGTAATCTCATCCGCATATTCCAGCTCCCCACCAACCGGAACTCCCCTGGCTATGGTAGTAACTTTTTTATCATACACCTTGAGTTTCTTCGTTACGTAGAAGGCCGTTGTGTCACCTTCCATTGTGGGACTTAAAGCCAGAATAATTTCATCCACTTCCTTAAAATCTTCCACCCTTTTAATAAGTGCCTCGACGTTAAGATTCTCTGGCCCAATTCCATTGATAGGTGAAATAATGCCTCCCAAAATATGGTATAAGCCATTGTACTGGCTGGTATTTTCAATGGCAAGTACATCTTGTGTGTTTTCAACAACACAAATAATTGAATTATCCCTCCGATGGCTTGAGCAAATGGCACAAGTATCACTGTCAGAAATGTTAAAACAAATCTTACAATAATTTATTTGGGTTCTCAGATTTACCAGTGCATCACTAAGAACTTCTGTAGCATAGGGCTCTTCTTTCAAGAGGTACAATATCAGACGTAATGCTGTTTTTTTGCCAATTCCAGGCAATTTGGAGATTTCATTTACGGCTTCTTCAACTAGTTTTGAGGGGAATTGCATCCGGTTAACTGATGGCTGCTTTAATGCCAGCGTTTGAGATTCCTTCCCTCATCGGCCTGAGTTTCTGGTAACTGCCATTTCTCACTACACACTGACCTTTATAATGAATGATATAAGTACATTGTTCAGCCTGATTCGGGTCGTGTTTACAAACCTTTATCAGGGTTTCAATAACATGCTCGAAAGTATTGAAGTCGTCATTAAAAACGATCAGATTCTTAGGATTGTCATTGTCCTCAAGAACTTCTTCTAATACATCTTCTTTAGTTACCACTGGCATTAACTCTGCAAAGTTATAAAATCACTGACTAATTGAGAATGTTTGCTTCCGCCTTACTGGACTTTACTATTTTGCATTCAAATCGAAAACGGAGATGAGTCCTCTTTTAATATTTACTGTATTAGCAACTTATTTCGCAGTCCTCTACTTCATATCCTATTTTTCTTCAAGAAATGCGGATTCAACGACTTTTTTTACTGGCAATAGAGCATCTCCTTGGTTCCTCGTAGCATTTGGAATGATTGGTGCCTCTTTGAGTGGTGTAACCTTCATTTCTATTCCGGGAGAAGTAGGTGCATTGATATCTAAAGCGGAACCTGAGTATAAAGCCTTTACCTATTTTCAACTGGTACTTGGATACCTACTTGGATATTTTGTGATTGCCAATGTGCTAATGCCCATGTATTACAAGCTTAATCTGGTTTCAATCTACACCTATCTGCATCAAAGATTTGGTATTAAAACCTATAAAACGGGGTCCTCATTTTTTCTAATCTCCCAGTCTATGGGGGCTGCGCTAAGATTATTTCTAGTAGCCGGAGTACTTCAGATCGCACTTTTTGATATATATAACATACCCTTTATGGTAACTGTAGCCGTTACCATACTGCTCATTTGGGTTTACACTTACAAGGCAGGAATAAAAACGATTGTATGGACAGATACCTTGCAAACATTTTTTATGCTACTCGCAGTGGTCATCACCATTATCACTATTTCCAAAAACCTTAACCTCAACTCGAACGGCTTACTGTCTGTGATCAACGAACACGAATACACCAAAATATTTATCTGGGAATGGAAAAGCTCCAAGTTCTTTTTCAAGCAGTTTTTCTCAGGGGCTTTTATTGCCATAGTGATGACTGGTCTCGACCAGAATATGATGCAAAAGAATCTAACCTGCCGTAATATCTGGGAAGCCAAAAAGAATATGTATTGGTTCAGCATTATCCTTGTGCCGGTTAACTTTCTCTTCCTAAGCCTGGGGCTATTGTTGTATTTATATGCAAGTGAAATGGGCATCGCCATTCCCGAACGTTCTGATGACCTCTACCCAATCCTGACGTTGCAACATTTCACTCCTCTTGTGGGAATTGTGTTCCTGTTGGGGATTGTCGCGGCCGCCTTTTCAAGTGCCGACTCGGCATTGACGGCCCTCACTACCGCCTTTTGTGTTGATTTTCTGAACTTGAAAGAGTTACCTGAAGAAAAACGCAAGCAACGAAGACTAATGGTCCATATAGCTTTTTCAATGGTGCTCTTTTTGATAATTATTATTTTCAGGATAATCAATGACGATAGTGTAATCAGTACTGTGTTCACGGTAGCAGGATACACTTATGGCCCACTTCTGGGATTATTTTCATTCGGCATGTTCACCAAATGGGAAATTAAAGACCAATTGGCTCTACCAGTATGCCTCGCATCACCTTTGATCTCATACCTGATCAACATCAATTCTGAAACCTTGCTCGGGGGTTATCAGTTTGGATTTGAGATACTTATCCTGAACGGACTGATAACTTTTTTAGGATTGTTCTTAATTCGCGAGAAGCAGGAGTAGCAATGAGTAGTAATAATCTTATTTTACACTATAACAGGCATTTTAAAGTATAAAATACTTATGTAGTACTGGTTTGGTGATAGAATAATATTCTTATTGCATCACTTTAGTATAAAAACACGTTAACTTTGTAATACAAGTAAACAACTTAACACTTGTAACTTAAGTAATCCGTTCAATATAAAACGATTGCAATATGGCTAAGCCAATTAAAGAAACTCCTGTACTTACAGGAGAAGATGCCAGAAGGTTCATAGAGCAAACAAACAACGTTGTTAAGGTGTCTCCTGAACTAAAAGCTCGTATGCAGGCTAACTACGAGCGCATGTCTGCTATTGCCAAATAATTTAGACCCATTACCGTTTTCAATAGTCAGGTTGACGCCTGATCACTCATTCAAACCATTTGATTGTAGTGATCCTGATTTGAACGACTTCCTTCTTAACGATGCAAAACCATCAATGGCTGAGCTTCTTACTGTTACTTATGTTCTTGAGGATGAAGGTCAAACTGTTGGATTTTACAGTCTAATGAATGATAAGATTTCTCATGACGACTTTGGCAGCAGAAATCAATTCAAGAAAATAATAAAAGGGTTATTCAGTTCAAAGAAACAATTCAAGAGCTATCCGGCTATGAAAATTGCCCGACTCGCTATTAATAACAGTCATCAAGGGCAGGAAATAGGAACTGCAACGCTAGACTTTCTTAAGCTGTGGTTTAGAGAAAATAATAAGACCGGATGCCGATTTATAACTGTTGATGCATATAGTCAATCCCTCAGATTCTATGAAAAGAACGGGTTTAAGTATATGACTAAGCATGATTTAAATTCGGACACCCGGGCAATGTTCTATAATCTACATCAAGACATCTAGAAGGATGAGGATTATCCTCTCGGCTTCCAGGGAATTTCTTTTGCCCCCGATTCGTGGCTAATTTTTCGGGATAGGGTGAACAAATAATCAGATAATCGATTCAGGTACTGGATCACTAAAGGTTCAACCTGAGACTCTTGAGATAAAGCAACCGCCAATCGTTCGCTTCGCCTGCAAATACATCTGGCAATATGACAAATAGATACGGCCTCGTGCCCTCCGGGTAAAACAAAGTTTTTAAGTTCCGGTACCTCGGTATCCATCTGGTCAATATTTCTTTCCAGAATCTCAATATCAGCATTGGTCAAATCTGGCTTGACAATATTTTCTTTAAGCGGGTCAGCGGCTAACGATGAACCTAAGGTAAATAGCCTTTCCTGGATTTGAATAAGAAAACCTTCCCTGTTTTGGTTGACCGGTTGATCCCTTAACAAACCCATATATGAATTGAGTTCATCGACAGTGCCGCAGGATTCAATTCTGAGATGGGACTTTGAAACTCTTGTTCCACCTAATAAAGCTGTTTCACCTCTGTCGCCAGTTTTGGTATATATCTTCATAAGGTAAAGTTCCACGAATTCACTCGGGGATTATTTGAAGTAATTGCTGTTGGCCGATATAATCTCATGATGAAAATTTTCAAGAGCACTGAAATCATAATCATGAGTGACCAGCTTCAAATCTTGCTTTTTACAGAATTCGGCAAAGTAAATGTCATTAAAATCTGCCTTATCGCAATTGGCTAGCATTGTCCTCATCTCCTCTTTATTAAAAATCCCTGTTAACAAACTGCATGCCTTAAGAATATTTTCCGTTGATTAAATACTTCTTTGCCAGTATTTCCAAAAAGAAAGTTGAATATTTTCCTATAACAGGCGTTGCTACATCTGCGTATTGAGGAGAATTCAAATACATCCATACATTTGAATCAATGAAAAACTTGTCATTCGACTCAGAAGAGAAGTCTGCAATGGATGTAATATCAGTCCTCATCAATTAAATCAATATTATCCAAATCGGATTTGTTTGCTATACCAAACCTTTTCTTTGCATGGTCTGTAACAATTTTCAATAGTGAGGCGTCATCCCGACTTAGGTTTTTTAGCCTTAAGAGTTTGCGGATTTGTTCTGGGGAATATTGCCTGTAAAGTTTGCCAATAGCAGTATTCAAGAACGCAGAAATCATTATTTCAATTCCCTCGAAATCGAGATCAACGGTCTCTTTTTCCCCAAACCCTTCAATAATTACATTGTAAAGTTTTTCGCCGTCTACTGCAGATACTGCCAGATGATTTTTAGTGTAATCTTTAACCTTAAGATACATCACAAAATATTTTAATGTCTATTTCCTCAGCCAAATAATAAGTGTTCTGATCCCTTGCAAAAAAATCGAATGCTTCCTGATCCGTCTTCAAACTCGAGGGCATCATCAACTCATCCTTTGAACTAAAACTACTCAACAGACCCATATTCTATCTAACTATTGTCTTCAATTTATCAGACACTTACTTTCCTAATATCCTTATTAACTTCATCGGACTCAATCAGACCATCTTGGAGTCGAATTATTCGGTGTGCATACTTGGCAATGTTCTCCTCGTGAGTGACCATGATCACTGTATTTCCTTTGTGGTGGATCTCCTGGAATAAATCCATGATGCTGTAAGATGTTTTTGAGTCGAGGTTTCCAGTTGGTTCATCGGCTAGAATGATACTAGGCTTGTTTACCAAAGCCCTTGCAATGGCAACTCGCTGTCGCTGTCCACCGGAAAGTTCACTGGGTTTATGTGATGACCGGTCTTTTAACTCGACATCTTCTAAAACTTGTAATGCAATTTCCTCACGCTCCTGACGAGAATATCCTGCATACACCAACGGTAATGCTACATTCTCTAAAGCTGAAGCCCTGGGAAGGAGGTTGAATGTTTGAAATACAAACCCGATTTCTTGATTTCTAATCTCGGCTAGCTCATTTTCAGTAAGGTGACTAACATCCTTATTGTTCAAAATATATTTCCCTGAGGTTGGTGAATCCAAACACCCAACAATGTTCATCAAGGTTGATTTTCCCGAACCGGATGGTCCCATAAATGCCACATATTCTCCCCTATCAATTTTTATAGAAATGGATTTTAAGGCATGAATGGTCTCGCTACCCATTACATATCTTTTCGATATCTGGTCCGTATCAATTACTGCCGGCATAATAGCTCAAAGAAAGTCATTTTTTTATCACTCTATAGGTCTCTGACGGTCGAAGCTGTCTTATTTAGAACTGCATGTCATTACTACTTTAACCTTTAACATATAATTTAATAGCATTGATTCTCCACCCCCCACATCATTTTAAGTGATCACTCAAAGTTATCTACTTCCTTGTAGGCGTTAATCACTCTTACCTCACCTACTTTACCGTCCTCAGAATTGCCGTGCTCCATTCCAATGATGCCTTTGAAGCCTTTACTATGGATATGCTTAAAGACGTTTTTGTAATTGATTTCACCTGAAGTAGGTTCTTTTCTTCCAGGATTATCCCCCACCTGAAAGTAGGCTATCTCATCCCATGCCAAATCAATATTGGGAATCAGATTTCCTTCGGTGATCTGTTGGTGATAGAGGTCATCGAGGATTTTGCATGACGGGCTGTCTACCGCTTTACAAATTTCATAGGCCTGAGCCACTTTGGTTAGAAATAAACCAGGATGATTTCGGAAGTTTAGTGGCTCCAATACTATAATCAAGCCGTGTAGTTCGAGAATGTCGCATGCTCGCTTTAAAGTTTCTACGACGTTTGCTGTTTGATATCCAAAATCCTTTTTTAAAGCCAAGTGACCCGGAACAACGGTCATCCATGTAGCATTAACTCTTTTAGCAACCTCAACTGACTGCTTTATTTCACTTAGAAATTGATCCCTCTTGTCACCGGCACCTAATGTTAAGCTTGGCTCATTCCAATAGATGGTGTGCGCTACAAAAACACCCATTTCAATTCCATTTCTTGACATTCTACCAGCAATTTTTTTCTGAATTGCAATCTCTCGATTTCGCATTTCATTGTCTTCCAAGGCTCTGAAACCCTGATCAGCCATGAAATCCAGCTGACTCATCAGATCATCCCCTGCGCTATTCTTGAACATGCCAAAATGCGGGGCGTACTTCAGTTTGAAATTGACTTTTTGTTCTCTATTTGAATAGGCAGATGCCGTCAAATTCATCCCAAAAACTGGAAGTGTCGCTGCTAATAAATTACTCTTTAAAAAATTTCGTCTTTGCATGAGTCTTGAATTAATATTTGATAAAGCAAGTTAAAATTGATTGTTTCTGCAACCCTTTAATGCTATTTAAAAAAGATAAATATTGCACCTACAGTTGTAAGTAGCAATATCAATTTGCGGTAACTCCCTTCCTGTATTCTTCTCACCAACTTAATGCCAACAATAATCCCCAAAATTATACCTGGCAAAAGATAGAGGTTAATGAGGAGAGTTTCTGAATTAATGGTATTCCAGACAAACAAATGAAAGGGAGTCTTGCAAAGGTTCATGATAAGAAAGAGCCAGGCAGCCGTACCTATGAACTGCTCTTTTGGAATACGCATGGCCAGGAAAAAGAGATTGGCAAAACCACCTGCAAGGTTACCCACCATGGTGGCAAATCCTGCAGACAGACCCATGCCAGTTGCAAAAGGCCAATGGGTTGGAACAGAATCTGATTTATTTCTTTCCCACCAAAACATAACCACCACATTGGTCAATATGATGATGGCCATGCCCTGTTTAAATACATCTTCTGGAAGATCCTTGCCGAAATAAACTCCAATCAATACTCCAATAATCGCCCAGGGCAAGAATTGCCTGACATATTTCCATTGTGCATGTCTATTGTAGTGCATGACAGCAAAAGTATCTCCCGATACCAGCATAGGAACGATTATGCCGGTCGAAGCTCTACTGCCAAAAGCGAAGGCCATAACCACAACGATAGCCACATCGATACCCTTAACCCCAGCCTTTGCTACTCCCAAAATAAAGGCACCCGTTAACGCAAGTGCCCAATCATGCCATTGCAGGTTTTCCATTTCTATATTACAGGGACATCCAGCAATATAACGCATCGTGAGATAATCAATACAAACACGAAATTCTTTCCCCAATCTATTCGTTAATCTTACTCGCTAAGTTTAAAATGGGGATTGTAAATAATTGCAATAGCATTATTCCAAGGGTCAAATATCTCCGTTAACAAATCAATTTTTTTGATGCGATCTGTTCTGAAATCCCGGTAATCTTGTCGTAGGCGACAGCAGGCTATCAAATGCCATCGATTACTGTAGTAAGCAAGCCCTAAAGATTCGATATCTCTTTCGGTTGTCTGTTCATTGTCATTAGCCAGATGGCTGATGTTACTACCACCAATTGCTAATATTCTGATGTCATCAAAATATTCGTGAACCGTTAATATATAACACATATTGCATGGTCGAGTCTTTGATTATACTGGGTTAGAAACGACTTTTGCGGGAACAATCTATAATACTTGGGGATGGTAAGGGTAGGATGAGGCATAAGATTTTAACATTGACAATGCTTTTTGCCAGTTTCTGGTCAATGGCACAGCAGGTTTTGCAGGAATCTGGCAGTGCAGTCAATCCCCTTTTCACGCAAGAGAAAATCATTGCTGATGGTGAATTGGATGAACCTATCTGGCAGGAAGCCGAAGTGGTCAGTGACTTTTGGTTGCAGTTTCCAGTTGATTCGGTAAGGGCGCAAGGTCAAACGGAAGTGAGGATGGTTTATGACGAGAATTTTCTTTATGTAGCGGTCAAAGCCCTGACCGTACATGACAAATATGTAGTACCTTCCTTAAAGCGGGATTTTACTTTCCCGGGAAACGATAATGTCAGTCTCGTTTTTGACACTTTCAATGACCAGACCAATGCGTTTATGTTTGGCATGAACGCATATGGTGTGCGCCGTGAAGCACTGATCGCCAATGGAGGCAGACAGTTTGGAGATTTTCAATCTTCGTGGGACAATAAGTGGAACGGAAATGCCTCCAAACATGACGGTTATTGGACAGCAGAGTTTGCAATCCCTTTCAAAACCTTCAGGTACAACGAAGGAGCCAAAGAATGGAGGTACAACATTTATCGAAATGACACGCAATTCAATGAACAGTCCACTTTAAATCGGATTCCACAAAACCAGTTGGTCATGGACCTCTCCTACATGGATAAGGTCAACTGGCCTGAACCGCTGAAAAAGCCGGGACGGAATATCTCTTTTATTCCTTATGCCACTAGTGGGCTTTCCCGTGACTTTGAGGATGCAGAACAAGATAATGCTGATTTTAATGCCGATGTGGGATTTGACGCCAAACTGGCCGTTACTTCCGGTTTGAACCTCGATCTAACCGTCAATCCCGATTTCTCACAGGTGGAAGTTGACCAGCAGGTGACCAACCTTGACCGCTTCGAGATTTTCTTTCCGGAACGAAGACAATTTTTCCTGGAGAATGCTGACTTATTTAGCAGTTTCGGACTTAGCAGAGTCAATCCGTTCTTCTCCAGAAGAATTGGCGTAGCCACAGATACAACAACAGGCCAAAACATCCAAAACCCCATTCATTATGGGATGAGGTTGAGCGGAAAAATAAATGATCAGTTAAGAGTAGGTCTTCTCAATATGCAAACCGCAAAAGAGTCTGACAATGGGCTGCCATCATTCAACTACACGGTGGCCGCCATTCAACAACGGGTATTTGAACGTTCAAACATCTCTTTCATTTTTGCTAATAAGCAAGCCATTAACCCCAGTGAGAGCGGTGGTGATTTTAATGATTTCAACCGCGTTGCCGGATTGGAATACCGGTTATTCTCCACCAGCAATCGCTGGCTTGGAAAGGCTTTTTATCATCAGTCTTTTTCACCTGATAACGCTGCCCACAATTTTACTCAGGGACTGCAATTGGAATATCGCTTAAGGAAATATCGTTTTGAATGGGCCCATGTGATGGCAGGTAATGGCTTTGATGCTGAAGTGGGTTTTGTACCTCGTCGTGATTACTTCCTTATGAGCCCGGAGTTTCAACTCTTTTTCTATCCTTCCGGAACGATTGTGAATCAACATAGCTTTAATGTTGACACTCGCCTTTTTTACCAGATCGGGAAGGGTGGGAATACGTTCTTAGACCCTTGGAGTATCGGGGAAAGGCAATTCGAATTCACCTGGGAATTTCAGTTTGCGGACAATACACAAGGATCTATCCAATCGACTACTAATCGGGTTACTCTGTTAAATGACTTTGACCCAACGCGGATTCAGGAGGACGATATTTTCTTGCAGGCAGGTAACACCTATGACTTCGTGGATGTCACCTTCAAGTATGCCTCTGATCAACGAAAAGCAGTGTTTTTTAATTTGGAACCCACGGTTGGTCAATTCTTTAGTGGTTTCAGAACCGGTCTTGCGGGAGCATTAAATTATCGATTCCAACCCTACGGTATCATTGCTTTCAATTTCAATTATAACCACATCGACCTGGATGATCCTTTTGAAACGGCCGATGTCTGGCTACTTGGACCACGACTGGATGTTACATTCAGCAAAAAGGTGTTTTGGACTACATTCCTTCAGTATAATAGTCAGTTAGACAATCTGAACATCAATGCTCGTTTCCAATGGCGTTTTGCACCCGTGTCGGATTTCTTCCTGGTTTATACCGACAATTACCTGGTAGACACGTTCAGCAATTTCGAAAAGCGAAATCGGACAGTGGTAGCCAAGTTGACGTACTGGCTGAATATTTAAGGGTTTCGACACCCCCTATCTGTTCTAATAATGGGCATTATATTTATGACAAACAAAATCTCCTTGACCTCCATTACATTTCAATGTACTGATCCATAAACTTCTAAATTTGTAGCTCTAAAACCAAGGCAAGCTATTATGATCAAAATAGGGATCATTCGAGAAGGCAAAACCCCACCAGATCACCGCACACCTCTGACACCATTGCAGACACGACATATAAATGAAACATTTTCCAATATTAAAGTAGTATGTCAGACTAGCGAAATTCGATGTTACAATGATGCACTATACAGGGATGAGGGTGTAGATATCGTTGAAAATTTGAATGAATGTGATATTATCCTCGGTGTGAAGGAAATTGAATTTCCAGACCTGTTGGAAGGCAAAACATACCTTTTCTTTTCCCATACAATAAAAGAACAAGCCTACAACCGGAAATTATTGCAGGAAATAATAAAGAAGAAAATACGGCTCATCGACTATGAAACATTGACAAGTACCGGGGGCGTAAGGATTATTGCATTTGGGAGATGGGCTGGAATCGTCGGAGCATATAATGGTCTCTATACTTATGGGAAACGCTACAATGCCTATCACCTTCGAAGAGCACATGAATGCCTTGACTATGATGATCTGAAAACAGAATACTCAAAAGTAAAGCTACCAGCGATTAAGATCGCCCTCACTGGAGGAGGGAGGGTCTCAAAAGGGGCCATGGAAGTATTGAACGGGCTCAAAATAAGGAAAGTCACTGCGGCAGAATATCTTGAAAGGTATTTTCCTGAACCTGTATACACCCAGCTAAACAATCGGGATTACACTACACACAAAGAAGGGATTCCCTTTAATCTTGAAGAGTTTTTTCAACATCCCGAAAATTTTGAAAATGATTTTAAGAAATATACCCGGGAAACAGATTTACTGATTGGAGCAGCTTTTTGGAATCCTTCCGCACCAGTACTTTTCTCTCCGGAAGACGCTTCTCAAAGTGATTTCAAAATCAAAATTATAGCCGACATCACCTGCGATATTGAAGGGTCAATCCCCTCTACCAGGAGGTCCTCTACTATCGAAAATCCTATATATGATTTTGAACCAACTCAAAATAAAATTGCCCCACCTTTCTCAGATGAGGGTAACATGAGTGTGATGGCCGTGGACAATTTGCCTTGTGAGCTTCCAAGAAACGCATCCGAAGATTTCGGGGATCAGTTAATCCAGAATGTCATCCCGCACCTTGTTGGAGATGATAGCGATGGCATAATTAAGCGAGCAACAATTGTAAACAATGGTCAGCTGACTGATGAATTTAAATACCTTACAAATTATTTGCACGGCAAATAGTTACATTTTTAAAACTTTTGGGTTAAAAATTGTTAAAGAAAGTATCTATTCTCACTCCTGTCCGTTTTTAGCATTAAGTTGGTTAACTTTTAAAATTCAAGAAGGACGATAATATTAAAATTATGATGTCACCTAAGCAGTTTTATTTCAGTTTGATCTTCGCCTCATCATTTGGAGGATTGATTGCATTAGCAGGTTTTCACATTTTAGCGGACGAAGAAAAAGATATAACATCCTTCGACCAGGTCCAACCTGTCAAATTCACCAGTAATTTTGATACTGCCTCAATCACTGTACCGGAAGGTCTCAATTTTGTCTACGCTGCAGAAACAACAATGCCTTCGGTTGTACACATACGCTCTACATACAATGGGTCAGGCAGCACCGCCCGAAACCCATTAGATGACATGTTTAAGGATTATTTCGGTGATCGATTTCGTGACCGGGGCAGAGAACAGAGAAGAGGAAGATCAACAGGTTCGGGTGTAATCATTTCTAATGACGGATACATTGTTACAAACAATCATGTAATTGAACATGCCGATGAAATTGAGGTTTTACTCAATGACAATAGGTCTTACCCTGCTAAAATTGTCGGTACAGACCCAACTACAGATCTTGCTTTACTGAAGGTTGAAGAAAGTGGTCTGCCATATCTTACGTTCGGCAATTCAGACGATGTTAGAATCGGTGAATGGGTACTCGCTGTCGGGAATCCCTTCGAATTTCGTGCCACAGTGACGGCTGGAATTGTGAGTCAAAAAGCCAGGAATATCAACATTTTGAGAGGAGCCGATTTCAGCATAGAAGCATTTATTCAAACTGATGCTGCTGTAAATCCCGGTAATAGCGGTGGAGCTTTGGTTGATTTAAGAGGCAACCTCGTTGGAATAAATACCGCCATTGCTACTCATACTGGTTCATTTGAAGGGTACTCCTTTGCGGTTCCAGCATCACTGGTTAAGAAAGTGATGGATGATTTACTTGAATTTGGTGTGGTTCAAAGAGCTCTTCTGGGAGTCAGTATCGTAAATGTCACGGCCGAGTTGGCAGCAGATCAGGGTCTGGATGTATTGGCGGGTGTTTTTATTGCCCGGGTAAATAAGGGCAGTGCTGCTGATGATGCTGGCATAGAAGAAGGCGACGTAATTATTGAAGTAGGCAACGTAGAGGTAAAAAATGTTTCTGAACTACAGGAGCAAATTGCCAGAAAACGTCCCGGGGACAAAGTCTTGGTGAAGTATATTCGTGACGGACGAGAAAAAACGGTCAATACCACTTTGAAAAACACAATGGGTAATACTCAAATTGTTGAAGCTAAAAATTCAGTGGTGGTTGAGGGAGCGACTTTTGAAGATGTATCGAATGAGGAGAAAGAAAAATTGGATATTGATGGTGGAGCCAAACTGATTGACACAGGAGATGGTAAATGGAAAGACGCTGGTATCGACGAAGGGTTTATAGTCACTAGTATTGACAAGAAGTCCATTGATAACGTTCAGGATCTTAGAAATGCGTTCTTGAATAAGAGTGGTGGAACATTGATTGAAGGTGTTTACGCCAATGGGGAAGAGGCATTCTATGGCATTGGGTGGTGACAAATATTTCTTCGAAAATTTGTTTATTCTTTCCACTTGCTATCTTTAAACTGAAAGAATCACCAAACAATTCAATCCCACGTCTATTTTGGCACATGAATCCTCTACAAGAATAAATTGAGACCAATCTCAAAAACAAATTGGGCAATCCCGTTCAACGCACCAGCACCCATAAAATAGTTCAATGCCGGTTCGATAGCTATAAAATCGTTAAGCAAAACAGCGTAACCCGTTTATCAATTGAAACTGCCGGAATTTGCGCTTCCCTCAAAATCACCGCCTTGACCGAAAAATTGATAAAAGGTCCCGAGGTAGAAAACTCCCTTTACATAAAATATATTATGTTTCTAGAATAAACAACCAGAAAATCGAGAAAAAGCTGCAATTCCGGCACTAATTCCCTCCTGGGATTTATGGTTATCCACATTGAACAGGAAAAAAACAAAAACAGAAACAGGCTAGCAGTAATCCCGTGGATCTGGCAAAAAAAGGCCAATAGGGAAAAGAAAAAAAGAGGGGAAAAGGGAAAAGGAAGAAATATTCGGCCGTTATTTATAATAATACTTGCTTTGGATAACTGGTTCAAGCCGGCCGGGCGGGCAGGGTCTGGGGGGTAGACAGAATTTGGATTTTGACTACATCAAAAAACGGCAGAATGTAGACAATTAGGGCTCAAGTCTTAAAGCATGGGGGCTAAGCAAAAATGAGGGCTACTATGCCCCGGAATTGAGTCCTGAAAGCTTTGATTTTGCCATTGAAATTTTCGGCCAGTGAATTGGTATTCCTGTGGATGAAGTAGTTGAGTATTTTGTCCTGATGTGCCTGTATGGAATTGGCTGCTATAATAAAAGGATCAAATTCATATTCATTTACTTTCTGGTACCATTTGTTGGCTTTTCTTTTATGAGGCATCTTTAGACTATATTTGTATAGAACTATACCGTATTATGTATACAACTATACAAATACGGTATAGTTTACGGTATAGTTTTTCCTCTATTTTTCATAAAATCTGTCCGAAGGACGCCCTATTTTTTGTTTTCTTTTTCATTTTAATTCATTTCCAATACAGGCCTTTTAAGTGACGATCTAATCAAAATGTTGACATACTCTCCGAGCTAAAGCGGACAAGTATGGATGGGGGTTTTGCCTAAAATTGTCATAACCTTATTTTAATTTTTCAATGTCTTTTTTTATATCTTGGTCTTTATTTTATATCTTTGAAAAGAAAAAACACAAGATCATGAGAAAAAATTACCCAATTGTTCTTTTTAATTTTATCAATCGTCACTTTTAATGGCTGTAAGGAAAATAATTCTATCCTTCCCAAGGATATTGAAATTCCAGTTGGACAAATGAATTTAGAGCAAAAGAGAGCTTATCTCAGAACACATCTAAGTGAAATAGGTGCAACAATTTTACAGCTTTCTGAAGAATCTGATTTCAGGCATCTTGTCTATAGTGAAATTGCTAAACAATTTGATGATGACCATAACGTTTTAGTCAAAACTCTGATTAAAGAGTTGTCATTGATAAACCCTGATTTAGTTGTTCAATTAAAACAGGTAGAACCATCATTATTGAAGTTTAGAGATATTGAAGATGAAAACCATTATCCACAAGTTTATATTCCAAATTTTGAACAAGTAGCGAACCTAAAATTTAGGAGCGGAAGGACAAGAAATGATGAAAAAGTGGTAATAGTCCTTTATGATGGGGATGAAACCAGAGAAACATTTCCTGGTTATACTTTAGGGTCGGATGAAAATTTAATTGAATTAGGTGTGCAAATTGACGAAGAATTTGCACAAGAGAATGAAGTATGGATTATTTCGTTAAACGAAACTGTTGATAATAATGGAGAGTTGCCAGATATTAGTTATTCAGATAATAATACTCGAGTAATTTCAAGTGGAAGGACAAAGGCTCTATTACCTCTGGTAGATTTTTATGACATGAAAATGAAATGCCGACACGAAAGTTGGGCGTCAGGAAAAAGTGAGGTGTCAGTGATACGTGTTTGTTCCTGGTTTTCAGCGAGGGACCCACAAACCAATGAAATAGGAATTTATAATGGAATTGGGGATACTCATGGGGATGGTAGTTTGATTAAGAAATTCAAAAGAAAATGGAAAAATGACTGGAAGTCAATTGAATGGACTTATTGGCACGAGAATGGTGACAAGGATGACAGATGGGATGATATTGATGGAGACTATCTGGTATACTGCATGTTTGAAGCAGATAACTGGCCCACGGGACTACGAACTGCTTGGAATGGCCCTCCTGGTACAGGTGGGGATTTTGACCGATTCCGATTTAGATACAGATCGGCTGATCCCCTTTATGCAACTGGTTCTATCTATCGGGGAGAGGCTTCTTCCTATTCTATAGTTGCTAGATGTATGGAATTTACTACAAGTTTCACTCAATAAAAGAAGGATAGCTGAGTGGAAACTATTTGGGATCGTAATAGCAAACGGGCAAAAAACAATGCTCCGAGTTTTCTATTCGATCCAAACAAGCCGAAATACGAGCATTATGTTCAATAATTCAATTCATGAAGAACCTCGTTTTTTTATTACTGCTCGAGTCTCTCACGTTTAAAAATGCACTTTCCCAAGAGGAAGATAGCAAAGAGAAACTCATCAATATCCAACCTACTTTTGGTCTTACCTGGCGTATCGGCATTATGAACTTCTTCAACTTTGGTTACAAAGAACCGAATTTTAGAGGCCAACCTTTTCTTGAGGAAAGGAATACACAGGGAATTAGCTATACCCCTGGAATACAATTGAATTCTTATCCATGGAATTTAGGATTTGAATACCAAATGGGTTTACGATACGATCATCTATACCACTCTTATGAAAATTCTTCATGCCAATTAGTACAACCAAATTTTTGCGTTTTTGTACCCGAATATGTCAAGTCTTTTCTTGTGGACCACCATTTCAATATATACAAATCTATAAGATGGCTTTCCAGAAAAGGTAATGAGAAAACTTATCTGTTAGGCATAGGGATTACAATTGTAAATGCAGGAAAGGACTATACTGTCAGTGGAAGGACATTTGATGCGCAATACACTTCTTATAATATCTTCGTTTCGATCCCTATTCTCAAGCAGTTTTATCTTGAACCCAAGATCAATTACATACCTTCTGGTTTTCCTCAGAACCCCTCCAATGAATTGATGAGCTATAGCATAAGAGTCTATTATCGGTTCAACTCACAGAATAGGTGATAGGTAGGTGTGTAAGTCAGGGGGCTTTTGACATACTCTCCGAGCTAAAGCTACAGGAGAATCTTGTTCTACGCACAGGCTAATGCCTCACGTTGGTGAACACCGGCCTTTGCCCCTGCCAGTATGTTTTTTGCAGTGTTATTAATAAGAGCATTATTTAGTTCTTATTATTTTTATTTATTGTATCTTTACTATATGAAAACAAAGGTAAAGAAGCTCAAAAACAAACAAGCACAAGAGGAGACACGGTTTAGAGTAGCAGAATATTTGCGAAAGAAGTTAGGGACACAAAAGCAAGCCAGTATTGTTTTTGGAATAACAGAGCCAGGGGTGAACAAGATTTGGGCTATTTATAAGCAAGGAGGAAAAAGAGCTTTAAGGAGTAAAAAACGAGGAGTTCAAGGAGGTAATAAGTTAAAGAAAGACCAAGCTTATCAAGTGCGTCAGTTAATCAAGGACAAATTACCAGATCAGTTGAAGCTCCCTTTTGGTTTATGGACCCGAGAAGCAGTACAACAACTCATTGCTATAAAGTATGGCGTAGAATTATCCCGTTGGCAAGTGGGTCGTTATTTAAAGAAATGGGGATATACACCTCAGAAGCCTATAAAAAAAGCTTTTGAACAAAAACCTGAAAAGGTTCAAAAGTGGTTGGAGCAAGAGTATCCATCTATAAAAAGGCGAGCTGTCCGAGAGAAAGCTGTTATTTACTTTGGAGATGAAACAGGCTGTAGAAGCACCCATCAAGCAGGGAGGAGTTATGCACCAAAAGGAAAAACACCGATGATTATGGCAACAGGAAAACGCTTTACAGTCCATATGATTTCTGCTATTAGCAATAGAGGTCATTTACAATTCATGTTGATGGATGCAGGATTTAATAGCGAAGTGTTTCAAACCTTTTTAGAGCAAATGATAAAATACAGTAAACAAAAAGTGTTCTTTATCACAGACAATCATCCCGCCCATAAAACTAAAAAGCTAAACCAATGGCTGGAAGACAATAAAAAAAAGATTGAGGTATTGTTCATCCCTGCTTATTCACCTGAACTGAACCCACAAGAATACCTAAACCAAGATTTGAAAACAAATATCATAGGAAAGAAAAGGGCTATAAACAAAGAACAGCTCAAAAAAAACATCAATAATTTTATGAGCAAAAGAAAAAAGGATAAACCTCAAGTGAAAAAATATTTTCATCATAGGCACGCTCAGTATTAAATCGTCTCATTCGGAATGTCAAAAATTCTCATTCAGAATGTGACGTTCTGAATGAGAATTTTGTTTGGGGAATAGCACAATCAGAAGATAGCTGAAAATCGGACAACCCGGCAATAGTACAAATTCTGTTTTCACCCGTTTTTACCCGGACAGCCTCAACTGCCCTTTTCTTTGGGGTTACATCTGATAATTAGTGGTGAGTACCTCTATTTTCTTTTTTCCAGGCTTACCGGAGCCCTGGTTTACGCGGACTACCTTCTCTAACTTTTGGGTATTCCAACCGAATTGCCTGGCATACTTTGTCAGTACGTCACCTGGGTAACTGGACAACAAAAACCTTCCCTTAACCTCTGAAAGCGTTTCCAAAAGCATTTCAAAGTCCTCCCTGGTATAGCCATCGTAGTGCCCGCAGTTGGAGTTGTAATAGGGCGGGTCTATATAGTGGAAGGCGTTTTCATGATCCCGCGAGCGTATGATTCGTAAGGCATCGGTATTTTCTATCTGCACGTTTTGGATACGTTCAGCGTATTTTATGGTAAAATTATCACGTTTATTAGCGATGTTTATACTAGTGGTTGCCTTGCTGGTTTTATCATATCCGAAGGGACCATCGAGTATGGAGCAAAAGGACTGAGCGGCTAACACCCAGACCGCCCAGGCCCTCTTAGCCCGTGTAAACAGGTGCGGATTGTTATACACCACCGTAGCATCGCTATGCATAGAGCGGCTGTGCAGGCTGATCCTTACCATTTTTTCGAGTTCTACAAATTCATTTTGGACGCACTCGTAGAAATTGATAAGCTCTCTGTTGGTATCGTTAATGACTTCAATCTTGCCTGGTTCTTTTGCCCAAAACACCGCCCCACCACCGACAAATGGTTCTGTATAGGTAGTATGCTCCGGTATCCATGGCAATATGTGCCTTAGCATCTTTTGTTTACCACCATAATAACTGATGGGTGTCTTTAGCTTTTCTGTTTTATTTTGTTCAATTTTCATGTTCATTCTCAATTTGGTTTTTGTTTTTGTCATATAAAAAAGTACACCAAACACTATTTAGACTCTCCGGTAGAGGTATGGCCTCAATGGGTGGGGAGTTGTGTCTGGTGCACTAAACTCATTAAGTTCCTGTTCGGGGCCGGGCAGCCTGTTGGGGCTTTTTTTTATTACATTTTTCGGTTCTGCTTTTAAGCAGCGAGAGTGCTTCTTTTCAACCCTGTTAAGACACGCCCTGAACCATGCCTCTCTTGCTGCTGCGAGTCCGGAGGTGTCTTCTGCGGTGGTCTATTGCAGGTCCCTGATAAAGTTCCCGGGCAGGGCCACCTCTACTGTAGTGAGCATATGATGTGAACCGGTTGCGCGGAAGGTTAAGGTGCAGTTACCCCCGGACCAAACGGCAGATACGCTCATCGAGCCACTATTAAATATATCATGGCCACTTAATTGTGCTGTACCCTCTTGAAAATGTCTAAAAACCAAAATTCCATGCCTTCGATACTCCGGGTAATAATTTCCCGTACAGATTGCTGTATACTTTATATAGCTTGTCCGGTAGACCTGACCAGGCTCAGTAGCTCTCTGAAAGGTGTATACAACTGGTTGTGACAACCCCCGGGTTTCCTTAGAGCCGAATTGCACACGGGTAGCCATTTTCAACTGGTTTCCTCCGCCCAGTCCTACCTGCGCTTTGGTCACGCCGTGGGGATTGGGATTGTTTGTGCGGTTGACGTGGGTGTTGATGAGCCCGACCAGTGTGTTGTAGGCGTTTTGGTCGTCATTGAGTGCCTGAGCGAGTTCGTTGAGTGTATCCAGGGCGGTGGGTGCATTATCGATCAGTTGCGAAATGGCTGTTGCTACTTTTTGGTCCACTTCTCTGCTCAGGGCCGGTACGCTGGCCAGGCGTGTGAGGGCGATGATCGCCTGCCTGGTGCGCTGGGGTGTCATCAGTTGAATATTGCTATTGCCTTCTTCGGCTTCGGTCTGGTTGGCCCGTCTGAGGTTCAAGTCCGGGTCGGTTTGGTGCCGGAAGCTCTCGAAAAGGTTGGAGAAATCCTGTGCGTCGGGGGTGGCTCCGTTTTGGAAAGTTTCTTCTAATTGCTTTCTTGTTTTGATGGTCATAGTCGTACTATTTAGATAATGGTTTGAAATTCAATTGTTTTTCCTGCGGTTTTCACCTTGTCCAGGTGGAGTTTGATCTTGTTTCTGACCTCTGGCAGGTCGGGGGCTAATATTTTTATGGTGCCGTTCTGCGATACGGTTCCTACTTCTATTTTCATGTGAGAGTCCTGAAGCTTGTGTTGCAAACTTTCTGCTTGCGAATTATGATTCAACTCGTTAACCGCCTGTTTTCTTAGCAGAAAGATCTGGTCAAAGAGTTGTTTTAAAGGATAGCACCACACGGCAATGAGGTGTTCCTGCCACTGTCTGCGCCAGTGCGGCGGCAGGGCCTGTTGAATGAAAGCATCATAATCGATTGTATACATTCTGTTCCATTTAATTTATAACGTTGTTGTGGTGTTATCCCCGAATTAGTGTGACTGAAGAATCGTTACGGTCGAGCTTCACATAGCCCGCTATGGTTTCATATTTCCGGTTCACCCGGTGGTTTTCGGTGAGGCTGACCCCTGCCGCACCGGCGTACGCACTGGTAATCTCTACATCGATGATACCGGGAATGGCCTGGAGGGCATCGGTGGCTTTGCTCAAATACAATACGGTGTTAAATTCGATGCTTTGGTGAAAGCGGTCCAGGGTCTGGTATACCGTCCGCCTGACATGTCCGGTAAGCACAGCAGGGTCTGCCTCCACCACAATGTTGTAGCTGATCTTATCAGGGAGATCGCTTTGCACAGTGATCAGGGTCCCTGCGATCTTTATCCTGCCTATGTAGTCCCTGAACCCGTCTTGCTCGGCTTCGGTAAGCACAGGAGAATCACCGCCGGTATCCTTAGCCACTTTGAAGGTAAGTGAGCCATCGGCCGGTGACTCTGTGACGCTCACCTGCTGAACGATCCGGGCGGCGGGATTGGGGGTCAGATATGCCGGGCGGTTGTTGATGACCAGCAGTTGGTCGCCATGCTGATAGTCAAAGGCTTTTTGTCGATACCACCCGATGCCGCCGGGTTCGTCTTTGTTGACCATTTGCCTAACCTCTGCGTTGAGTTGGTCTACGGCATGTTCTGCCTGGGCAATACCCAGAGCCATCACTTGTTTGGCGTAGTTCCACACTTGCACCACGCTGTGGTTGGCTTCCAGTTCCGAAAGCCCGGGATATTCCTTTGCCTTCTGGTTCATTACTTTCAGGATCTCTTCTATTGTTCTTGCCATATTGTTTTAACTTTTAATTTTCTGTCTGCGGCAGGATAAATTCCTTGTTGATCCGCCAAAAGCCTATGCCACTGGCTCTGCTTCCTGTTACGGTGGCTATGTTTTTGGGCAAAATATGGGAAAGACGAACATTCAGCGGTTCGCCTGTTTCCAACTCTTGTCCGTGGTAAACATTAGCGGTGATGCCGTTCAGTTTATTCCTTCTGACCAGGTCAAAGACCCCTTCCGCGCTGCCATAGTAGCAGACGGCAATGTCCATCAAACTCTGTCCTTTCCTGACTTTAATTTTTTCCATCCCTTCCCGGTCCTCAATTTCTTTCCACGCGGGTCACATAAATATCCCCTGCGGTCCTCGCCTGCACGAGCCGTTTATTATCTTTTTTCAATTCCGCGGCCACAATGCTGAAAAGCTCCTGGTCGGCTATCTTCCCGTCCACAAAACCGGCTATCCCCACGCCTATGTCCGGAAAGAATTTGAAATCCCCTTTCCGGGCGGTCAAAATATCCCGGACCTCGTTTTCCAGCCCGTCTCCAATGGCCGGTTTTCCGTTTTTCATCAAAAAATCATTCATTGGTCCGCGTCGTCACTAAATCCCCTGATGACTACTTCCTGATTCAATTCCCCCGCAGTGAAAGGCAGCTCCACATCGTACACCACCAGGTGTGTAATATCAAGCGCATTCAGTTGCTCATTTCCGCTGACCTGCCAGTACACCTTCCGGCAGAGTTCAAGAAGCTCCTGAATCGTGTCCCGGGGATAGGAAGGCACCAGCGTATTAACCGGCTGTACCGGCTTTTCCCTTTTTTTGAACCTCCCCGGAGCTCCTGCCGCTTGTGCAGGCAGGATGCCTGTGCCCAACTCGCCCAGACGCTTCGCTTCTCCTTCCAGACGCTGGTTCACCGCATCTTTCAGACTATTGCCCGGAGCGATTCCCTGCGTCGGGGTTTGCTCCGGGATCTGCTGCCTTAATTCCTCCAGGTAGCCTGCTTCACCAATGAAATTTGCCCGGATCGTCACATCGAAGTCATCGACCATCCATCGTTCTTTGATGGAGCCTTTGAGTCCTTTCTGCGGGTACTTGCGAATGATGCGGTTGCGCCGCCTTACCCACACACGGGGTTCGACAGGAAAAGTGAAGGGTTCACCACCTGCTACTGCTGTGATCTTCAGCTTGAATATATCGCCGCCGGGAGGTACTTCTATCATGCTTCACCCATTCTTGATACGCCATTCAATACTTTTAACAGGGCTTTCATATGATCCTCGGCACTAGCTGCCAGTTTCTCTTCATATTCTTGTTCAAAGCCCTCAAAATGATTATTCATTTCACCCACGCCATTCAGGTTATTGATATGGAGGTTGATGATCCGCTGCGTCCTGCCTCCGGTGTTCACCTGGTCGGTCAACTCCCCTAGTGTTTTCCTGTCTGGATGATCTCCATTTGTGCCCTCCTTTTTTGTTGCTTTTTCAGTTGTGCCCTCCTTTTTTGTTGCTTTTTCAAACGCTGCCAGTGCCTTTTTGATCTTTTCAGCCTCCCTGTTGCCTGGATGACCGGAAAGATCGTGCACACCGGGTAAAAGGGCAGCTTTTTCACGATGAAGGGTCAGGGCATTCAGACGCGCTTTCAATATTTTTTCTTCCTGCGTGTCAGAGATTCCCGCGGCCAGGATAAGTGGGGTCAGTTCCTGATTGATCCCACTGAGTTGGTCCCGGGCTTTTTTGCGTTGTGCTTCAGCTTGTGCCAGGTTATCTGTCGGTTTGACATATACTCCTCTTCCTGCGTAGGTGCTGGTATATTGTTGTTCTGTACCCTTTGCTATGTCAAAGATTCTGTCACCGGCCTGTCTGATCCTGCTTTCTATCTGTCTTTTTTGCTTAAATAATGCCTCTTTCTGCTCTATTTTGACCTCTGATCGTTTTTCATTCTCCAGGTATTTTTTCAGTTCCTCAAACGCTTTTAAAAAACCTTCACTATCCAGAGCCAGTTCGATGTCAAGCTTTTTACCCAGTACATCCTCCCCGAATTGGGCATTGAACTGCCCGATGAGCTTTTGCCGCTCCCGGATGGAAAGACCGGCTGTTTTCATTTGTTCCAGGTAGTGGTCAATCGCATTGATGGCGTAAGTTTTTTGATTTGCTTCAGGGCCATTCATCATGGCAATGCCCAGGTCTAACACACCATCCACCACCGGTTTGAATAATAAGCCCAGTTCTGCCAGTTTAGCGGAGAAAGTGCCAGTAAGGGTACTCCATTTCCCGCCCATGCTCTCACTCTGCTTCTCCATCATCTGGTAAAACTTCCCGCCCCGGGAAGTGACCGAGCCAAACGCTTCGGCAACCTGTTCGTAGGAGATCTTGCCCTTGCTCATTTCCTCTCTGAGTTCGCCCATACTTTTGCCGGTCATCCCGGCCATCTCCTGCAAGGGGTTGAAACCGGCGTTAATGAACTGGAGCAGGTCCTGCCCCATGAGTTTGCCGGACGAGCGCACCTGTCCCATGACCAGTGCCAGCGAACTCAGCCGCCCGGCGTTCCCTCCCGAGACATCGCCCAGACGGGAGAGCGTCGGGAGGACGTCCTGACCGGCAAATCCGAAGTTGAGCAGGGTTCTGGTCGCATCGAGTAATGCGCTATTGGCAAAGGGCGTTTTGTTGGCCAGGCTGTTTACGCTGTCGACCAGGGCACTGCCCTGTTCTTCACTGCCGGTCATGGTCTGGAAAGCGATGCGGTTTTGCTCTAATTCCACCCCTCCGGTGATGGCTTTTTTAGCCAGTGAAAAGCCGGCATACCCTAGTGCTGCGGGGCCGGCAAATCGCCCCACCAGGCCACCCGCCAGGCCGCCGCCGGGCATGCCTTTGTTGCGCAGACCTGTACTTCGGAGTTTGTCAACCTTTCGTTCGGTCTCTGTGATCACCTTGTTGAGTCGCTCAATTTTTTTAGTATCAAAAGCCCTGTTTTTCCGTTTGCGAAGCCGTTCCAGAACATTGTTTAGCCCGTCAATAGTGGTTTTGGTACCGCCCAGTTTTTTTTGAAACCGGCGCACGTCCTCACCCGCCGCATCGCTCATGGCTTTTGTGCTACGGCTTATTTTACTGAGTTCTTTGTCAATCCGGCTTTTTAATTCAAGCGTAAATGTGAGCGTTTCAGCCATGACTTTCCCTTTTTCTTATTGCTACAAGCTGGGCAAAGCTCAATGCCCATTCCTGGTCAGTGAGCTGGTCGGGGTTGACCCCAAGGTGGTAACGCAACTGCGTATCTACATAAAGCAACGGACTGGCCTTCGCCCTGCCGTCGGCTGTGTTCACCTTGTTTATATAAACCCCAGGCGTTTCTGGAGCCAGTAGTAGCTCATCAGGGCGGCTCTGAAAAAATAGCTGTCCTCTTTGAGTACCTCCTGGTCACCGGCCACCATGCACGTCTCCAAAATCATTTCTCCGGGCGTGATGCGGTCTGTTTTGCCGTCGGCAGTGGTCTCGTGAAGCAGGGCTGCTTTCACCTCCCCGCGTACCGGCTGACGCAGCCATATTGTTTTGTCTGCTTTCCCTTTGAGAGGAATGACCATCTTTTCAAGCTTCCCCCATTGCTCTTCGAGTGCCTTTTCGTGGATTTTTTCCACCGGCTTGAAAGCCCCGTTCTCTTTTATTAATAAGAGCATTATTTAGTTCTTATTATTTTTATTTATTGTATCTTTACTATATGAAAACAAAGGTAAAGAAGCGCAAAAACAAACAAGCACAAGAGGAGACACGGTTTAGAGTAGCAGAATATTTGCGAAAGAAGTTAGGGACACAAAAGCAAGCCAGTATTGTTTTTGGAATAACAGAGCGAGGGGTGAACAAGATTTGGGCTATCTATAAGCAAGGAGGAAAAAGAGCTTTAAGGAGTAAAAAACGAGGAGTTCAAGGAGGTAATAAGTTAAAGAAAGACCAAGCTTATCAAGTGCGTCAGTTAATCAAGGACAAATTACCAGATCAGTTGAAGCTCCCTTTTGGTTTATGGACCCGAGAAGCAGTACAACAACTCATTGCTATAAAGTATGGCGTAGAATTATCCCGTTGGCAAGTGGGTCGTTATTTAAAGAAATGGGGATATACACCTCAGAAGCCTATAAAAAAAGCTTTTGAACAAAAACCTGAAAAGGTTCAAAAGTGGCTAAGGGAAGAATATCCATCTATAAAAAGGCGAGCTGTCCCAGAGAAGGCTGTTATTTACTTTGGAGATGAAACAGGCTGTAGAAGTACCCATCAAGCAGGGAGGAGTTATGCACCAAAAGGAAAAACACCGATGATTATGGCAACAGGAAAACGCTTTACAGTCAATATGATTTCTGCTATTAGCAATAGAGGTCATTTACAATTCATGTTGATGGATGCAGGATTTAATAGCGAAGTGTTTCAAACCTTTTTAGAGCAAATGATAAAATACAGTAAACAAAAAGTGTTCTTTATCACAGACAATCATCCCGCCCATAAAGCTAAAAAGCCAAACCAATGGCTGGAAGACAATAAAAAAAAGATTGAGGTATTGTTCATCCCTGCTTATTCACCTGAACTGAACCCACAAGAATACCTAAACCAAGATTTGAAAACAAATATCATAGGAAAGAAAAGGGCTATAAACAAAGAACAGCTCAAAAAAAACATCAATAATTTTATGAGCAAAAGAAAAAAGGATAAACCTCAAGTGAAAAAATATTTTCATCATAGGCACGCTCAGTATGCTGCCTAGAAAATTCATACGAACTAATTAACCTAACGATTAATAATACCAATGCCATTATTACAATCTTTTATTTTAATATTAAAGTCTTTTAATGTCCAGGAACATGATCGGGATTTCGATCACCATTTTCGTATCGCCTTGATTAAAGCGTTGTTCTATCTCCCCGTAACGGACCCCCTGCAGGACGTCGGTTCTCAATTTCGGGGTCTCGCCCAGAATGTGATTATCCGTCTTGTAGACCACTACGATACTGGTACCCCGCAGCAGTTGCAATTCACGGTCGGCCCGCAGCGATTCGAGTTTTGCCAGATCTCCCTGCAAGAGGCCAATACTGCCCTCGAATGAAAAGTTGCCTTCCTGTATGGCTCTGGGTTTGCTGCCCTTCCCGTAGATAAATTCCTTCTCCAAAGAGGTCTTGTAAGCCACATGCTGCAAGGAGGTAATGTCAATGCCGGAAGCATTGACCGTAATGTGGCTGTATTGATATTCCCTGCTGTCTGTCTGTGCCATGCCTATAAATAAATCAGGTAGTTAATAGAATTGGAATAGCCCACCGGAGTGATGCGCAACTCCACGCCCAACTGTTCGGTTTGCAGTATATTGCTGCCTCTGACCTGAGCTTCCACCGAGGAGATCTCTGTGTTCCCGAGCATTTGCACCGCCAGTGCCTGCTCAATATCTGCCTCTATCCTGCGGGCAACGTCCTCCCGGATAGTGCCGTCTGCATTCAGGGGTACTTTTTCGTCCACCTCGCGAATGCCCGTGCGGTACGCAATGCGCTTGATCTTGTCGATGACCCGCACACGGGAAAGCCGGTTCACAAAACTGCCTGACAGGGTAAAGTCATTGGCAAAGTACACGCCGGCTTCTCCCGGAAAATGGCGGTACGTAATATAATGCCTGTCATGGATCACGCCCAGAGAAGTGAGCATGTCCTCCAGTTTGCTTTTACTGGTCAGATAGCCTGTACTCACCGGTACCGCTCCGTTGCGCTTTCTCGATAGCCGGGTCTCTACGCTCAGGGTGCTCAACAGCCCTCCCAGAAAGCCGACAGACGCATTACCGGTGTTGTCGTTCGCCGCTATGGATATGGCCACATTTTCATAAGAAGACGACTGGTATTCGGTCAGGTCAGCGGCCGTGCCGCTAAAACTTTGTCCATCCAGCACCACACCCAGGTGAATATTTTTATACCCACCGGCTAACTGCTGTGCTTTCGGTACTGCCGTATGCACTTGCGGATCCAGTCCTCCGGAACGGGTCACCGGGCCGCTGCCCGTTTGCTTGCAAACCAGCAACACCCGGATGGCTTCGTTGCTGTCGTCAATCAATCGCCTGCCATGTGTCAGGCTTGCGTCAACCAGTTGCGGCATCGTGACGGTTGCCGTCACACACCGCAACCATAGCCGGTTGCTGGTGTTGGCAAAGTAGTCTGATACCTGCCCATATAAAAAAGCATTGTTTTCTGGGGTGACCCCCAGGTTTTTCAAATCTTCCAGATCCGGCAACAAGTAACTCTTGTTGAGGGAAAAATTTCCGCTTCCTGTCACGTTGGTGGCGGTGCAAAGCATGCCAAAAGTGCCATCGGCCAGTCTGGGCAATGATTGCCGTCCATCGGTATTGATCTCTATATTTACGCCCGGTAATGCCATTATTTTATTTGATTTTTAATTTTTCATTGTGCTGCGCACTTCCAAAAAAGAAGTCGGTGATCGTACTCACTTTGGCACTCATCGCACCGAAGGTGGTGCTTATCATGGTGATTTGAAAGTCGGTCAGGTCCATCCCTTCGCCATGAAAAGCCCAGTAGAGCATAAACCCGGTTAGTACCACATAAGCGGTCAAAAACACCAGTGCAAACACTTTTTGCACGTTGCTGTCCTGACCGTACAGATTGCGGGCATTTTCCCGCCCGGTGGATTCCATTTGATAGATCTCTTTGAAAAACTCCCGCTTTTCTTCTTTGGTCTCCACAAAGCGGTCGACCACGTCTGCCACCTCCCTGAACGGGCTTACCCCACCAAATATTTTTGCTAAAAAGTTCATGACCGGAAAATGTTTTTTTCAGGGATAAAAATCTCCTCACACCAGTCTTCCACCTTAAAAGACGGACAGGCCTTGCTGGAAAAATGATAATGCCCGGCCACCTGTATGCCGGGGTGTCGCCGCACCATATAGCGAACATAGTCTGCCAGAGCGGTTTTTTGCTCCGGTGTGCGGGTGTCTTCCGGTTTCATGGCCCGGTCGCATCCGCCCGCGTAAACCACATGACGGCTCACGCCGTTTATTCCTCTGGCACCGTTGCTGATCTCCCAAACGTCTATCTGGCCATCGCTGTTGAAGGGAACCAGGTTGATTAGCCTGCCGTGCAGGTCAATCAGATCCGAATAGCCCACGCGTGACCAGCCCCGCCCCCCGAGATGCCAGCGTTCAATATCGGCTGCCGTCACCTCCCGGCCTTCCGGCGTCGCCGTGCAATGAATCACCAGATATTTCAAAGGTTTTCCCATATCATTCCCCGAAGGGGTTTTTAACTTGTTTTTAACTCAATAACCTGATCATGATACCTATCACTGCTCCCGAGATGCCGCCGTAGATAGCTGCTTTCGTTTCCAGTACCGCCAGTCTGACTTTGAATTTGACAAAGTCATGTCCATACTCGTCCAACTCCTTGCGAATGATACTCACCTGATCCACCAAACGGACCAGCAGCTCCTTTTGTGATAGCTGGTTCAAATCAATCTTGTCGTTTTCCCTGTCAATCAACTTTCAACTTTTTTTAATGTTCAACTTTCAACCGGGATCACGCTGCCGATTCCACCAGATTCACCACGCCTTTGCCGTCTTTCCTGCGGTACAAGGCTCCCAGTCTCATAAGAGAACTGATCTCATCACCGCCAATTTTAGGCTGTCCGGCTTCATAAAGGACTTTTACCGCTCCTCTGGCGAGGCTTACGTATTTGGATGACCAGAACAAAGCCCCGGCATTGTCAGCATTCGCCGCATTCGTCCCCTGGTCTTTCAACACCGGCGTAGCCGCATTCGTAAACGAGTTGATCGTACTCCGGACGTAGAACTGAATCCTTAAAATGCGATCCACATCACCCATCCTGAGCACTCCGGTGCCGGTGCCCTTACCCTGGTAGTCGGTACTGGTTACTTCGGTCATTTTAAGCAGGTCCATTTCCATCTCCGGGCTGATCAAAGCACACAGATTGTCCATCGACACATTGTCTTTTCTAAACGCTTTACGGACCTCCAGCAGGTCTTCAAACCTGATCGCTTTCCGGTTGCCCGTCCCCGTGGTGCCAACTCTCGCATCGCCCCCGGTCCTGAGCATTTTAGCACTGGTATTCGATGCCCACTCGTGCTGCACAAAGTCTGCGGCGTATTCGGTCAACTCCTCGGCATGCTGTTCTACCAGGCTGGCCCGCTTGGCATAGTTCACGACCAGGTCTTCAGAATCCTGCAAAAAAGTTGCCTGCGTTTTGAGCTGCCTGATGTTGTAGGCAATGGACTCGTCTGTCCTTTGTGCCGAGACTCTCGTATCCTTCCCGTAGTCGGAAATTTCGGTAACCGGCACATTCCCGGTGACTTGCGGGATATTCACCTGACCGCCTTTCAGAAATGCCGTGTCGTTCTTGCTCTGGAGCATATAGGAGTTGTCCGGAAACAATAAAGGCTCCAGGTCCCTGGAAAATAGCTGATTTATATGATTTGCTGTTGGCATGATGTCAGGATTTTTTAGTGGTGTAACCGTTAATTAATTTTTCAAACTGGCCGGGTGCGTTCAATTGAAGCTCCTCCAGTTCTTCCGCCGTGTAGTCGTGATAACCCTTTTCGGGTACTGTCCGGCCTTTTCCCAGGGCATTCACCAGATGGTTGATCCCTTCCAGAACTGCCGTATCTTTCGCATTGGCAGGCGGTACAGCGGCATTCGCCGTATCCTGCTCTTGCGCCGTTTTGTTTTCCGCATCCAGTTTCAAAAGATCCTCCACCGAAAGCGACATATACGCCTTTTTGCGTACCTCGTCGCCGGGCTGCCCTCCGGCCCGGAGAATACGGTTCACCATCGCATTTTTCAATGCGGCGTTCTCTTTTTCAAGTTCGTTGTGGCCAGGCGGGCTGTTTTCCGGCTCCCTGTCTTTTTTCTCTTCTTCTTTCATATCCATGATCAGTCCGTTAATTGAGTTATAATAGCAGCAGTTCTCCAGTGTCAGCGTCTCCCGATAAGAGGGAATGTCCACCAGCGACACCTCTATAACTTCTCCGTGATACAGTACATCTTTTTTTATCTCCGCCGAACGGTAGTCAAACCTTACGCTGGCTGCTTTGATGAATCCGCGTTCTACTTTTCCTTTCAGTACCATCGCCGCAGGATCTTTCCCGTCAAAGACCGGAACAGCAGTGATGGTTTGATTGTCCTGTTTGAAATCCGTCCACCGGCCCATCACCTGACCACGCTCGTGCATGAACAGAAGTACGGGGTTTTTCCTGAACGCATCCATGTTAAAAGTCCCCTGGTCTACTTTGTAGCCGTGCCGGTTTTCCTTCGAAAAATCAATAAGAACGAAACGGTTCATGCCGCAATAATAATAAGGGCGTGGCCGGGGGTGCAAATCCCGGATCACCCAGTGTGGGCACAGTATAACCGGCTGCGCCCACAGCATAGCCGGGTGATTCGGATTTTCGCATTTTTTTCAAAACCGCCCACCTTCGCACTTGCCCCTGCCTGCGGCAGGGATCTTAATTCCTGATTGAAACAAGGTGCCTAAATATTCACAAGCGCAGAAAAAAAACATCATCGAGGAAGCGCGTAAGCTCTATGCGGCAGGTACGGGACTGCCTGTCTGTGCCCAATACCTTGGGGTGTCACTCTCTACGCTGCAATCATGGGCAAAAGCCCATGACTTCAAAAAAGCACGTAAAGCCTACCTGATGCAACGTCCGCAAATCCTCTCGGCGATAGTAGAGAGTTTCCAGTCCATACTTGAAGGGGAACAGCCCAGGATCACCGCCGACCAGGCTGTCAAATATGCGTCCTCCTTTGAAAAGCTCTCGGACACAAAGAAGCTCGCCGGCTACACCTTTGAAGCCTTTGAGGCACTTACCCTGGAGATGCTTGACGGAATTGAAAAAGCGAAAAAAAAGCAGGACAAAGAAGACATTTTAAAGGCGGCGAAAATCACCAGGCAAGCGATGGATACGGTCATCAACAAAATGATTAAAGCAGCTTTCGATGAATAGAAGCGACTTGAAAAAATACCGGGAACAATTCCAGAGAGCAAGCAGGGAATTGCAGAAGACCTCTCTGGTTTCCCTCAAAAAGGAAACGCCTGAAGCGCAGGAGGCGCGCATCAAAAAACTGCTCAAACCCCAAAACTATGGGGAGTTTTGCCTTTACTACTTCCCCGAACTCTGCGGATCTCCCTGTGCTTCCTTTCATATCAGCTCTTATCGGGAACTGCATGACATGGAATATATCGTGCAGTTCCGCCAATGGTTCAGAGGTGCTGCCAAATCCACCCATGCGGTCATTATCAATTCTTTTGCCCTCAAGCAACTCGGCAAGATCAGGTTCTCACTGGTCATGGGCATCAATGCTGACCGTGCCATCATGCTATTGTCCGATCTGCAGATGCAACTGCAATTCAACGAACGTATCATTAAAGACTTTGGTACTCAAATCAAATACGGCAGTTGGACGGAAGGAGCTTTTGAAACGTCCGGTAACGCTTATTTCATTGCCCTGGGCATCAACGAAAAAGTAAGAGGCCTGAGACGCGGGGCCAATCGCCTGGACTATTGTGTCGTGTCGGATTGTGAAGACAGAAAAACCACCGCCAACCGCCGCATCGTGGCGGAACGGGTCGAAAAAATCACCGGAGACGTAGGGGCTGCCTTCGGAAAAAACAGCCGCCGCATTGTCATCGACAACAACTACTTTGTCAGGGACGGCATCGTGGACGGACTAAAAAAAGCCTTCAGGGGCAGCTGGGTAAAAAAGCAGACCATTAACCTGACCAACGCCGACGGCACACCGTCGTGGCCGGAACGCTACTCGGACAAAGACATTGAAAAAATACATCAGGGCTTTGACAGCTTCACCCTGAAAAGGGAGTACTACAACACTCCGATCGTAAGGGGAAAAATCTTCAAAGAAGAACAGATACTCACCGCCACACCCGGAGGACAGGTACACGGTGCGGTCGGGCATTGGGATTTAAGCTACGTCACGCAAGGCGATTATAAAGCTTTTGCCCTTGCCGTAGTGCGTGGAGACAGAGTTTACATCGAAGACCTCTTTTGCCGACAGTGCGAAATCGCCGATGCCACCGAATGGCATTATGAAGGGTTGAAGCGGTGGTATGCCCGGGGCATTTATCCATCCATCACTTATGATGCCACGGCCAGCCAGGAAGCGGTATTCCTGCCCATATTCGAGGCAACAGGCCAACAAAAAGGCATGATGAACCTGCCCATGCCGTATCGCATCACCATGGACAAACACGCCCGCATCGAAGCCACCCTGGGACAAGCCTTTTTCTATAAAAAAATAGTCTTCTCCAAAAAGCTGGCCGGCACACCGGACTTTGAGGCGGCAAAAGACCAGCTACTGGCTTTTGAGAAGGGAAGCACCGCACATGACGATTTTCCCGATGCCCTGGAGATCGCCGTCCGGCAAGCACAACTTTTTTACTCCGGAAGCCCGGAAGGGGAAGGAGCCGGAGTCATGGCTGCCCCATTTAGAGAAACCGTGTTTTAAAGGATTTTATCATGAAAATGGACACCAGGGCATTGAACCCGGGAAAAGCCGTTGCGACGCTTGCGACACGCCTTGCGACACCTGTTTTTCAGCCCATAGTGAAAAGCCGGCGATTAAAAGTAAACCGCATGACCCGGGTGAAAATACTTTCCACTTTCCACTTTTGATATTCAACTGAACAATGAACTTTTTACAAAGCATCAGAGAAGCCATAAAAAACCGCCGCCTTGAGATTGAACTGCTCAAAAATCACCGCTCGCTGTACCGGCAGGAATTAAACGAATTCCGGGAGGCGCGGGAAGCATGGTATGACCCCTGGATGCCCACCACACGGGACATGCAGGAGATCTACCGGGAAGCCGTGAAAAATGATGCGCACCTGCGGTCTGTGATCAATACCAGAATACATCTTGTACTGGCCAATGATTTTGCCCTGTATGTCAAAGACAGGAAGCTGGACTCTGACCTTTTGAAATCCGTCTGGTTCCGTAAAAAAATGCGCCTCGATATGGAAAGTATTTTTTATGGCTATACCCTCATGTATCCTGTACTCGAAGGCGGGCATGTAGTCGATGTCAGACCCGTTGACCGGGGGCATTTTGTCCCCCAGAGAGGGAAAATCCTGCAAAACCCCTACCACAACGAAGGACTGCCCCTGAAAGGGCTGGAAAAATATCTCTGGCTCGCCCAACTCGGTGATGACCCCTTCGGGCTCCTTGAAACCGCCGCCGCACTGACCATCCTGAAACGGCACAGCTGGTCATCGTGGGACGAGTTTGAGCAAATATTCGGTATTCCCCTGCGGGTGGCCAGGGTCAGGGGATCTGACCAGGAGAAGCAAAACGTATTGAATACAATGATCAACTCTGTAAAATCACAAGTCCTGGCTACCGGACACAATACCGAAATCCAGGTTATCCCCGGCGGGCAGTCCGATGCCTTCCAGGTTTTTGCAAAGAAAATAGAAGTAGTCAACAAAGAAATGTCCAAACTCGTCCTGGGGCAGACCATGACCACCGACGAAGGTTCCAGCAAGAGCCAGAGCGAAACCCACTATAAAGTGCAGTCTGCCATCTTGAAAGAAGACACCCTGCGGCTGCTCGCACACATCAATGCCTTTCTTCCCGTCTTGCGGCAATACGGCTATCCTGTACCGGTCACCGCTGAAGTCCGCATCGTTCCCGCTACACAGACCGCCGACGACAAAATCAGCATCGACAGCGTCCTTTTACAGTCAGGAGTACAGCTCGATACAAAATACCTGGAGGAAACCTACGGCGTAAAAATAGCCGGGCCGACAGCGATTCACCAGCCGGGGAACACAGTCCCCACCGCCAACATGGATGCCATCAGGGAAATAGACCATTACTACAACTTAATTGAAAACGGATAAAAAATGAGAGCCGCCCTGTTCAACCATATTAAAACACGCCTTGAAACCATTGGGCAGATCAGGTGGGTAGACCTCGACACCCGGCAGGTGGACGAGCCAAAAGAAAACTACCCGGTCCCTTTTCCTGCCGTCCTCGTGCTTTTCAATGATTTCTTTTATCAGCAGGGCACACACGGAGGGCAGGAAGTCAGTGCAAAGGTTTCTCTCAACGTTTGGCAGTACCGGTACACTGACCATTTTAACCCCCGGGGACAAAAGGAGATCAGCGATTTATTCGGATTGGTCGAAAGCATAGGCAACACCATGCACAACTCATATATCGACACGGTGTCCATCTCCCCTTTCAAAAGAACCGCTGAAAGCACCATCGCCCAGGTGGGCAATCTCTTCGGATACTCCATACAGTTTGAAGCCATTTTGCACTATTGTCCACCGGTCACTTACGGGAGGGTAAGGAAATTAAATATCGAAAAAGTGAAGCATCAACAGGGCTAAACAAAACTGAAATGATCACAATCCATGAACTTAAAACCGTAGCCCCCGGCGAGATCGTCACCTCTATTATTGACGGAGATGACACCATCGCAGGGCAAATTATCCTGGAAGCGGAGCAAACCATACGTTCTTATCTGCATCACCGGTATGATACGGCGGCAATATTCGCCGCCACCGCTGACAACAGGCATCCGCTCATTATGAAGCTGCTGAAGGAAGTGGCTATTTACCACCTCTACACCCGACGCTCACGCGACGCCGTCAATGAAGCCGCCATACACCGCTACGAATACGCCATGAAGCAGCTCAAAGAGATCGCTACAGGCATTATTCACCCCGAAGGACTCCCGCTGGCCAATAACACAGAGAGCAGCCAGGTATTTGCTTCCGGCAAAGCACCACACGACACACACTTTTAAAAATGAAAAAACTTACCGGCCTCGACAAGATCGTCCGTGACAAAATGCAGAAAGCAGAAAAAACCGTTTTCAGGATCATGAAAGTAGAAACGAAAAACTTCGTCAAAGAAAACTTCCAGCAGCAGGGATTCCAGTCTGCCGGCTTTCAAGAATGGAAACCCCGAAAGACCACCGACACCAGAGGGCGGGACCTGCGCTATTACAAAAGAGGCAAAAGAAAAGGAAAACTCACCAGATTCGGACGCAAACACGAAGGCAGGGCCATCCTCATCGGGCACGACTCGGAAAACAAAATGCGCGACAGCTTTCGATCTGTACGTGAAGGGAATAAACTCAACTTCTTTGCCAGGGATTATGCCATATATCACAATGAAGGCACCGGACACCTCCCGCCCCGAAAAATGATTGGCAAAAGCCCTCACCTCATTAGTCAGATCAGAAAAGCCCTTGAAACCGGAAATTAAAAACATCCTGAAAAACCTGGCCAGAGACCTTGAGTTGCCTGAACCCGGCCAAACGGCGAAAACCGCCGTCAACAGGGCTGCCCGTGCCTTGTTCCCCCTCCACTGCAAGACACTGGAAAGCGGCCTGGGCTTTTCCCTTGACCAGCTACAATATGGCAGCGGGCAATACCGGGTAGCCGCCAGACTCTACGAAAACATGGCCCGTTTTTCCGCTGCCAAACTCCACACTTTCACGAAGCAATACCTCGATCAAAGTGATCTTATACAAAAAGCGTCAGTGATGGAACGACACGCCGGACACTGGCACAAAGCCGAAACCATCACCATCCACCGGCAGGCCCAGCAGGCTCGCAAATGGACCGAATACGAAGAAGACGCCCCGCTATATCCTAACTTGACTTATGATGCGGTGATGGACGCACGCACACGACCCGGACACCGCCTGCTAAACAACATCACCCTGCCCCTGACCCACCCCTTCTGGGATACCCACTATCCTCCAAACGACTATGGATGCCGGTGCGATGTAAGACAGGCACGGGGTAAATCCTCCCCCGAACCGCTCGTTAATGAAAAAATTGAAAACGCCCGCATCAAACCCCTGTTCCAGAACAACGCCGGGAAGTCCGGACAACTCTTTAAAAACCATCCTTACCTGACCAGGCATACCAGAGGCATGGAAAAGGAAGTAGGGACTATCGCTAAAAATGCCGTTTCTTCTTTTTTAAAGCAATCAAAACTGAGAGACCGGACCGTAAAAAAACAAATCGCCTATACAGATACCACCGTTCCGGGGAATCCTGTACTCAAAAAGGAAATAGAAATTACGGCCACCGGTACGTTTATCAACAAAATACGACTCCTGGATATCAGCCAGCAGCTTCTTGCCTTAAACTGGCATCAGTTTCCTGAAATGAAGAAATCTACTTTTATAAAAGAAGTGGTCAGGGGTACAAGAGGGGAGCGTGGAAAAGAAAAATTCAATGAGTTTTATTCCATGAGGATTGACAATCTGGTATTTCAGTTTGGCATTAGAAAAGATGCCGACGAATATACCATGTACTACATGAAGGAAATTGGATAAGCCCGGGTACCCTGTTAAACGACAGGGCCCGAGACTTAACCGGTTTCTTACGCCGGGCACGGCCTCCCGACCGCACTTGAGGTAAAGATACGGATTTGATCTGAAAGATACGAATCCCGGGCTCTTCTGATTGTGCTCTTCCCACAAAAAAAAAGGGCAGGCCTTGTCATAAGCTGTACCCCCCCCCCCCCCCTTCCAGCTACCAGCTATTCATCATCAAATTCTTCTTCTTCTGCTCTTTCTTCTGCTGTTTTAAAATTCATGGTATGAAAATTCAGGGTATCTGGTTTAGGGGGGCCTTCCCTGAGCATTTGAATGATTGTATCAATGTTCTGATCTTCACAAAGGAAACCGTGACCTTCTGAAATTAATTTTGAAATGCTTTCGAGAATGCCAGGCTCGACGTAGGAATATATGCGGGTATCTCCTACCGCTTTTTCTATTAGGTTGTACGCTTCCCGGAGATTCTTGCGAGCCTCCTCTAACTTGCTGAATCTTGCCTGCTGAACCTTTTCTGAATATTTCATAATTTGATTAAAAAGTGTTGACTAAAATAATTTCATCTAAAGTTTTTGAGCCATTTTCCAAAATAAAAGGGTGATCAAACTCACTCATGGCAAAAGGTAGTCCAATGCCGCTGAATAAACTGCCATGGTTCATTTCCCCCCCGATCTGTACTCCACCCTGCCAAAGACAATCTTCCCGATGCAGGCCTCGCTCAGGGGCGGAAACTCATCGGACAGCATGGCCAGAATGGCCTCGTTGGTGAACTTCTTTTTCCCTTTGTACTGCTCGGCACCTAATGCCGGAAAACGCTCTATGACCAGCTCATCACGCTTTTTTAGTCGTTTTAATCGCCCTTCAATGCTTTTTTCCTCCATCTGTCTGCTTTTTTTTCTCAGTATTGCCCTGCTGATGGGTTCCACGCCGGGCTTTTTCCATCATATAGTGTGTCCTGGCCATGGCAAAGGTTTCCCGTTCTTTCTCTTCATTGCTCTTGCGGGAGGTGTCGTTCCATTCTTTTACCTGTGCATGGTGATCCAGAGAGCGTTGGGCTGCCACATCGCATCGCTCTTCAAAGTAGTCGGCGAACCAGCCAAGTACCTTGGGCATGGTCAGACTCTCATAAAACTCCCCATAATGCCCCGACCCTGCCCTTCGCATGATCACATGCACATCGGCCATGGTCAGGTGACGATGGATGGCTGCTACCTCTGCGGCTGTCTCATCGATCTGCAACTCGCCTAAAGGACGCTTCAAATCCAGCATTTCATTCAGGTACACCAGTTGCAACTTGATCAGGGCTTGCACCTTTTCGGTACCCAGCGCATGTTCGAGCTTTCCCAGACTGTGGCTGGGGGCATCCAGTGCCTGGGCTACCGTACGTACTTCCCGATAATGCCTGGTCAGGGCTTCAGGTGCATAGATCGTCAAGTATTCGCTGCTTGTACTGAGCTGAGATGTTTCCTTTTTTATCAGTTCCATGCTTGCTTATTTCTGCTATGATTTCGGGAAAACTCCCGTCTATTTTACACACGCTCAGGCGGTCAATGTACCACTGGGGAAGGTGTCTGATCACAGAATCGAACCAATGAACGATATCCTCATCGCCGGGGTGTTCCACTTTAGCAACCCCGTAGAGCTTTTTAATAATACGGTTCAAACATTGTGCATCCTTTGCCTGCCACGGGTAGGCTATACCGGTATGTTTTTCAAAGGCTTTTAAAAATACCTCCCTGCATCTGGAATGAACCGTAACACTGGTTTTGCCCCATTCAGGACAGGCCACTCCCAGCGCATGGGCCAGTGCCTGTCGCAGCTCGGCTTTTGAGGCCGATTTGCGGTTCAATATCTTTTCAGGGCCGGTCATGGTTTCATTGCTTTTTGAGCCAGGTACTTCCTGCGAGCCATGCGGATTATCCGTAACATATCATCGGGGGTCATGCCTGCATCCTGCATTTCCTTTATCATTTTGTCTGCTGCGATTTCATCCTTTGTCATGTGTGCTTCTTTTTTCATCGGTGTACCTCCTTCAAATGACTTTGGTACATCAGTTCGGCCTGCGTGACCAGCCCCGCCAGTTCCGCCCGGCTGTGCTGGTTCAGGGACTTGTGGAATTTTCCGTACTTTTTCACCCAGGTATAAATAGCACGCATGTCGGCTTTTGTTCCTGCTTCGTTTTCATAGCCCATCTTGCGAAACAGGGCGATCACCTTGCGCCGCATCCGGTTGTCTGCGCCGTCATGAACCCTGCCTGCCACCTGTCCCATTTTGTCAATCAGCCTGGTGTACTCCGGGTGGGTCAGTTCCCGAAGGCTGTGGGTACGGCCTTCGGTTATTTCCAGGACTACCTCACTGCGATCAATGAGGCAGCCTGCATGTTGAAGCCGTTTCTCCAGTGCGAAATAGTGGCGATAGCGGCTCATACCTCTACTTTAAAAGTATCGTAGGTCATGATTTCAATGCCGAACTTCTCATAGTTCGGGTCTCCCACGTAGGCCCTGGCTTTGCCGAGTTGTACCTGCTCAATGACACGGACAAGGTTGGGGAACTTCTTTTTGAACGTTTTCATGTCGAAGTCCTCCGGCAACTCGATCTTGCTGCTGGCCACCCATTTGAGTCTGCCACCCTCGAAGTGGGCCGTCTTTCCGTCAAACCATTCCGGAT
>CBDBIW010000011.1:0-22082 GCA_965206015.1 Cyclobacteriaceae bacterium
GATAGCATTGAGAGAATAGTCTCGTATGGATACATGTCTGCCATCTTTTGATTGAAACCATTCTCTAGCGAAAGCTATGCCCTGATGTATGGAAAGAGAGGGGTGTGTCCTAAAAGTAGACAAATATAACAATTTTATTCAATTCTGTAACATATTGATCGCATGGAATCACAACAACTATGCAAAACAAATCAAAAAGAGACTGGCAAGTATATGGCACATATCGCAAGGATGAGGAGATTCTATTCTTGGAGAAAGTAAAGAAGACAGTTTGGAGTATGGATACACCATGGGAACCAAAGACAGGCGGACGTCCTGCATTTCCAACAAAAGCAAAGATAATGTGTGCAATGCTAAAGGTAAAGTTTGGATTGGATTATCGTTCCATGGAGTCCCACTTGAGATCAAGGCCGGATCTGTTGGAAATAATGGAGCTCAAAAAAGCACCAAGCAAGACTGTCATTAATGACAGTCTAAAAAGAATTCCAATGCCTTATTTGAAAAAGGTAAACGCAAAACTCACAGAACCAATCAAAAAAAAGACATAGCTCCTGACAGTTCAGGATTTGGTACCAAAAGATGTGAGGCTTGGTTTGACATCAAGACAAACACGCACAAATCCAAGAAATTATATCTAAAACTGCACATCCTAATTGCAATACAGTCCATGGCAATAGTATCTTTTGACATTACTAAAGGAACTCGTGGTGATGCACCAATTCTCAAAAAACTAATCAAAGACATTCCAAAGGGAATTGGTGATTTTTGTGCAGATCCTGCATATTTGTCACGAGACATTTGCAATATGGTAGCTACTCTGCAAAAGATACCATACATCAAACCAAAGAAGAACACAGTTAGAAATCCCAAAGGCTCTGCATCATGGAAAAAAATGATAACATTATTCCAGGACAATCAAGATGAATTTGACAGACATTATCACAAGAGGTCACTTGTTGAATCAGTATTTGCAGTACTCAAAAGAATCTTTGGAAATAGCTTGTCATCAAAAAACAAGTTGGTTCAAAGAAAAGAGTTGGCGTTGCGTGTAATTTGTTACAACATACGAGTTGTTAATTTGATGGGGGTTACAAAACATGTTAGAGGATAGTTTTAGGACACACCCGGCTTTCGATCATAAGTGTTACTGCCATTGTTGTGACATCACTTGTAAGCTCTGGCCTGATCGGCGACGTACAAAACACGGAAAGTTTTGACGTGCTGTTTGCCGAAATCAAGAAAGGAAGTTCAGGTAATGCCATACTGCAAATGACTATCACAAACACCAGTTCTGATACGGTAGACGGATTTACCGGCATATTGGGATATGATACATCTGATGTCGTAACTGTTGCTGATGGTACAATTACGCAAGGCAGTACTGATACTGATGCGTATCGTTCTGCTACAATTGATGCAGGTGACGAAGATAACGTTGCACTGGTTGAATTGCAAGCAGGTGGCACTGCTGATGATCAAAAAGTCAAGCTGGAATCAGGCGATACGATCTCATTGGTATTTGTGATTCCTCATTCAGAATCCATAAAGTTTGGCGAATCATATACGCTAACGGTGACTGGTACTGTAGGTACTGCCGAATTCACTGACAGTACCGTAGTGTATGTGACAACTGGATTCTGACCCTTTTTCTTTTTTTATCCTAAACCCTGTAGATATGAAAGTGCTATTGGGTTAAGGCAAATACAAACAAACTAAAACGCCTAAAAAATAACTTACGAACTTTTGATCGTCGCTATAGTTGTCCCGTGTTGCAAAATATTAAAGAATGAAAATTCCATAGTTTGTTATGATGAATATCTCATCGACTTCAGCGTTGGTTCTTTTGTGGACTGACGGCAAAATTCACAAAAGCTGCATTGCCAAAAAATTCCTCAGTCTATTGGACTTGGAACCAGGCAAAGAACACTTTGAGAAATGCAACAGGTTTTGGCCGCACTATAATCTAGTCATCCAAAACAGAAAGTCATGCATTCTTAATTTGACAAAAAATATAATCTTGCAAAATAAAATCAAACAGATAGTAATTCTTGGTGCAGGGTATGATGCGCTATCTTTGGAGATACACTCATGGTCCAAATCATGCAAAGTCTTTGAGATTGACACTCAAAACATGGATGCGAAAAATAATTTAATTAGTTCTTTATCTACCACTGATTCTGTCACTGATTCTGTCACTGATTCTGTCACTGATTCTGTCACTGATTCTGTCACTGATTCTGTCACTGATTCTGTCACTGATTCTGTCACTGATTCTGTCACTGATTCTGTCACTGATTCTGTCACTGATTCTGTCACATGCATTACTTGTGATGTAACTAACCATAACCATATCATCTCTAGTCTAACCAAACATGGATGGGACAGAGATATGCCATCACTGGTTATCATTGAAGGATTATCCTACTATGTACAAAAAAGGAATCTCTATGGTATTGTTGATAAATTTAAGACAAAAAACCAGAGCAACCATATAATTTTAGAATATCTTCTATATCATGAGAAGATTCCAAAGAGATGGCAGAAAATATCACAATACCCGTTTGATCTGATTGCCAAATGTTATAGCTTGGATTATATCACAAGATATAATGCATCTGAGATTGCCGCACATCTAAAAGGGATTGGCGGGAGAATCTTACACCATTATACCATGAGAAAAATGGAAAAAGACAAAGATACGCAAAATATCATTTTTAATTCCCGTAATGATGGCTGGATTGAAATATGTGAAATTTTGATATGATTTTCTCAAGGTATAGTGCGTTTGTGTGGTATTTTTCTTGAACTTGTTTGACTAGCTCTATCTCGTGTACAGTAGACCTCTTGCGTAATTAGACATATTTTACCATATTACACAAGGATGTGGTAAATTCTAGTGATCTGCACCACAAATCATGAAATATAGATCTTCTCCAAATTGGATTTTAAGATTCCACTGTTATTATGACTTGATTAATTGTTCAAAATGGTATGTCGTAATATCTTTTCCGGAAATTATTATCTTTTCCGGAAATTATTTCACCCCTTAACTAGGAGAGCATCATTCCCATACTATCGTATGCGTGGGTATCGTGGCATACCTATGGTAAAGTTAGATGAGAATAAGATCAGGTGGATTATACAATCTAAAAATGAAAAAGTCAAGAATTTAGATATTTCAGTAATCCTCAAGATAACGCCTAGAAGAGTACAACAAGTCTACTCTCAGTACAAAAAAACCAAAAAGATTCCCACACTCAAAAGGCCAGGGCGTCCAAAAAAGCCAGTCACTGTACACGAGATAGAGCTAGTCAAACAAGTTCAAGAAAAATTTCATACAAACGCACTATACCTTGAGAAAATCATATCAAAATTGTACAATACCAAGATAAACCACAATCGCATCCACAAGATTATGCTAGATGAAGGATTATCAGTTGAGCAACCACGGAAAAAGATGAGAAGAAAGTGGATCAGGTATGAACGTGAATATTCAAATTCACTGTGGCATACTGACTGGCACACAATACATGATTCACGCTGGGCAGGAAAACAACTAATTGCATTTGAAGATGATGCCTCACGATTTATCACGGGTTTCGGAGTGTATGATGAGGCAACATCTGTGAATTCTTCTGCAGTACTATCTGATGCAATAAAGAATCACGGTAGACCAGCATCCGTACTATCTGATAATGGAAAACAGTTCACATCAAATGTCAATACTCTTGATCATAACAAGCCAGTAGACTTTGAGCAGCAACTAATGAGACATCACGTAAAGCACTCTCGTACAAGAGTGAGACATCCACAAACAAATGGTAAGCTAGAAAAGTTCTGGGATATCTTTGAGTGTAAAATAGAATACTTTGAGTCAGTGGAGCAGTTTATGCATTGGTACAATCACATTAGAGTTCATGGCGCACTAGACTTGGATAATATGGAGACACCATCTGATGCGTATCACTCCAAGATGATAACAAACGAAATACTCATAGACCCAAGTATTCTATGGAGGAATTACTCATGAAAGTGACACGAAATAATTTCTGGAAAGAACAAAATGGTATGTCGTAACATTGATGTTAAATTTTGATGATCTGCAAGCCAAATTAATTATTCAACATTAAGATCTTCAGGAATAGTATCAACATGTATTTTTTCGGCTTGGATATCTTTAATCAGAGTTCTAAGATTATAACTTAGATAACATTTTACAATTTGACCTTTGTTTGCACTAAGTAATTTGCCATGACAACCCCAAGCCATTCTTGAGTATTTTTCCCATTCTTGTTTATCTGGACAAACCTCCATTACATTAAAAGTAATTTTGATTGTGTTAATATTTTCTTTTTTATCAATTCCAATATTTATTCCAGCATCTTCTAATCGAATTAAAGAATGAGAATTGAACTCTATGATTTTATCTTTAAAATATTTTTGTATAATTTCCTTACATTTTCTCATTGTTTCTGGATCTTTTTGCATTGATATAGGACGTCGTACCAAATACTTGTAACGTACATAATTTGGTTCATCATCCAAAATATTTTTACCTAAAATTCTTCTATAATTTTATGTTCTATGTTTCTCTCTGAAAGATATTCACATTCTTTTTTTGTAATAACATATTGACCATTTTGAACAATTTTGAGAGAATCACGTATTGACATAAGTTCAGCAATACCGTTTTCTTCTACATCTTTACTAGGGAATTCTATTTGACACATTTTAGGCATATTGTTCACCTTTCTTATGTAAATATAACTTTTTAAGGATTTTTATAAATTTAGGTTCTGGTGGGTGTGTCCTAAAACTATCCTCTAACATGTTTTGTAACCCCCATCAAATTAACAACTCGTATGTTGTAACAAATTACACGCAACGCCAACTCTTTTCTTTGAACCAACTTGTTTTTTGATGACAAGCTATTTCCAAAGATTCTTTTGAGTACTGCAAATACTGATTCAACAAGTGACCTCTTGTGATAATGTCTGTCAAATTCATCTTGATTGTCCTGGAATAATGTTATCATTTTTTTCCATGATGCAGAGCCTTTGGGATTTCTAACTGTGTTCTTCTTTGGTTTGATGTATGGTATCTTTTGCAGAGTAGCTACCATATTGCAAATGTCTCGTGACAAATATGCAGGATCTGCACAAAAATCACCAATTCCCTTTGGAATGTCTTTGATTAGTTTTTTGAGAATTGGTGCATCACCACGAGTTCCTTTAGTAATGTCAAAAGATACTATTGCCATGGACTGTATTGCAATTAGGATGTGCAGTTTTAGATATAATTTCTTGGATTTGTGCGTGTTTGTCTTGATGTCAAACCAAGCCTCACATCTTTTGGTACCAAATCCTGAACTGTCAGGAGCTATGTCTTTTTTTTGATTGGTTCTGTGAGTTTTGCGTTTACCTTTTTCAAATAAGGCATTGGAATTCTTTTTAGACTGTCATTAATGACAGTCTTGCTTGGTGCTTTTTTGAGCTCCATTATTTCCAACAGATCCGGCCTTGATCTCAAGTGGGACTCCATGGAACGATAATCCAATCCAAACTTTACCTTTAGCATTGCACACATTATCTTTGCTTTTGTTGGAAATGCAGGACGCCCGCCTGTCTTTGGTTCCCATGGTGTATCCATACTCCAAACTGTCTTCTTTACTTTCTCCAAGAATAGAATCTCCTCATCCTTGCGATATGTGCCATATACTTGCCAGTCTCTTTTTGATTTGTTTTGCATAGTTGTTGTGATTCCATGCGATCAATATGTTACAGAATTGAATAAAATTGTTATATTTGTCTACTTTTAGGACACACCCATAACAAACGAAATACTCATAGACCCAAGTATTCTATGGAGGAATTACTCATGAAAGTGACACGAAATAATTTTTAGAAAAGACAATAAAAAATGTGAAACCATGATATTATAGCGAGAAGCATATGTTCATGAACTATTTTCAAGGTGTTTCAGACTGTTTATTCGTATTTACCTTAGGTAAAATCATCGGCCTTGTAGAAACCATAATAAAATAACAAAATCTAATTTTCTAATCCTGTAAGCATTGTATGCAATTAACCTGTACAACATCTCATTGTCCTGAGTTGTAACATTTCTTGATGTGACATCTCCTGACATTATCTGTTTGATCACAAAAAAGATTGTTTCAGATTTGTTTCTCTGATGGTACAATTGTACAGGAAAGTTCCTCTTCATCTCCTTTCTGTGAATTCCACTGGTTCTGTAAATTGGAACTGTTCTATATCGAGTTGGAATCATTGCAGCTGTGTTGATCTGTTCTGCACCAACATGGTTATTCTCATCATCAAAACCCATGTCACCTAACACAATATCAACTGGAACAATATTGTTGGTTTTGTACAACAATGGCAGAAAATCAGGATTATCATGTTGCATGTTGTGGTGTGTCATGACACAGCAAACAAGCTGTGTATTCATGTCAGCACAAACAACAACTTTTAGGAAATTCCTGCGTAACTGTACTCTTTTTGTATAATAGTATGATGCTGTACTGTAACTGAATCCGCTACCATCAATTCCAGCTAGAACCAGTCTGACTTTTTTGTACAAAATGAATTCCTGCAACATTTTATGTAACAGATTTCCTTCCAGTCTTGCAGCTGCCTTTTGTAGTGTGGTGTAATGTGGAATGGTAGACAAACCAAGATATTCCTGAATTCCTACACATTCTTCTAAAAATTCTGTAAATCTTCTATAACTCTTTGATTCGTACTGTCGTATTGCCAAGAGTATGAGATGTGTCCAAACAGAATAGATATGATTTGATTTTGGATGTAAGAACCTGGGAATTCTGCATCTGGTGATTATATTGAGTAGTGTTTTGCACATTTTGACGTATGATGAGACCATACTGTAATCTGCAAATACAATCCTAATGGATCTAAATTAGCTAGAATGTATCACAATTGGGTTAAAATCAGATGGTTTCTACAAGGCCAAAATCATCTAATCTCTAGTTTTTTGATGATTTTTAGTTCACGAACTTTATCTTTTCGCTATAAATAGGGGTTTACATGCCTGATTTCCAATGACGAAAAATAACAAAATAATGACTTTAAGAAACGCAAAGACTATTTTGTTTGCAGGAATAATTGGTATGATGATTCTGCCATTTAGTACGATTGATTTTGCAGATGCTCAGAATGTCCCAGGAGAGGAAGATTTTACAGATGAGATTGGACCAGTTGGAAAAGTAAATGAAATACATCCTAGATCATGGGCAAATACTACAGAAATGATAGAAAACCATGAAAACTATGTGCGATTTATGACACACGAAATGCAGGATAACTTCTTTAACAATGAACAAAAAGAAGCCAGTATTATTGCATATAATATTGAGACAGAGATCGGTAAAGATGTTAACGCATATGAACTTGTTTCATTAAATGCAAAACTGCAAATCATAAATGATACATACAATCCAACAGAATCTGAACGAAAACTACATGAATGGATATTTGTATTGTATGATCTTCCAGAAAAAAAATCAGAAATTAAACAAAGAATAGTGTTCATAACAAACAACGCTGATTCAAAAACTGTAAATGAATTGATATCGGCCATAAACAGATTAATCAATATTGGCGCAGTTACTTATGAAATATCAGATATGGATCCTGATTACTGGTTTGGACTTGGTGCAAAAGCCACCTGTGAACATGATCCAAACTGCGATATGTCAATATTACAAGGATTTAATGAATGGGAGGAACCTCAATTAGTTCCCGTAACAAACTATGGGTTTCATTGGGGATATATTTCAGTCGATTATAGATCATGCCAAGGAGATATGGATCAATGTAGAAAATCTCATCACCAATCTGGTACAGGTATTATCTCTGAAAATTTTAATAGTCCTGAACATGTAATTGAGACATGGGCATAACTAATTCTAATTTTTGAGTCAATTCTCAAATTATTCAAATAGAAAAAGCTAAGGATCTTATCATGTTTTGTTCATTGTAATGTCAAAACAAATGAAAATCCCTAGGGCAAGATTCTATCGGAATCATTTCTTATTGGTATGTTACATTTGGTGGGAATGTTGTCTTTGTATGAGGAGATACTGAAAACCCGGTAGACCGTACGTATACTCTACAATTCTGATGGTGTACAACTGTCCATCATAAAGTCATGGATGAGAATTCCAAGCAACAATACATTACATTATTTCCTTTCGACTAAAGGTATCAATGATAAATTGCTCAAGGTTTGCAGACTAACTCAAATTCCAAACAGAAGAACCATTGACAGGAGATTCCAAGTTCTGCCAATTGGTGATATAATCAGCAATATGGGAAGTCTGTTTGTATCAGAGAAACTAGTCGATGACATATCTGCATCAGTGGATAGTTCCATGCTAAAAGCAGATGGTCCAGTATGGCACAAGTCAGATATGAAAAAGAATAGAATTCCAATCTCAGGAATTGACACAGATGCAAAATGGGGTTTTTCAAAATCAAAGGGTTGGGTATTTGGGTACAAACTGCATATGAGTTGTAGTGCTGGCAAACTGGTTGTCCCACTATCTGCTGATGTCTCAACTGCAAATGTTTCTGATGGTAAAATGTATTATACAATAGTTGAATCGCTTTCAGGACTGGTTGGGAATATTTTATGTGATGTGCCATATGATGATAAATCATTATATCAGTTTGTTATGGGTGTGTCCTAAAAGTAGACAAATATAACAATTTTATTCAATTCTGTAACATATTGATCGCATGGAATCACAACAACTATGCAAAACAAATCAAAAAGAGACTGGCAAGTATATGGCACATATCGCAAGGATGAGGAGATTCTATTCTTGGAGAAAGTAAAGAAGACAGTTTGGAGTATGGATACACCATGGGAACCAAAGACAGGCGGGCGTCCTGCATTTCCAACAAAAGCAAAGATAATGTGTGCAATGCTAAAGGTAAAGTTTGGATTGGATTATCGTTCCATGGAGTCCCACTTGAGATCAAGGCCGGATCTGTTGGAAATAATGGAGCTCAAAAAAGCACCAAGCAAGACTGTCATTAATGACAGTCTAAAAAGAATTCCAATGCCTTATTTGAAAAAGGTAAACGCAAAACTCACAGAACCAATCAAAAAAAAGACATAGCTCCTGACAGTTCAGGATTTGGTACCAAAAGATGTGAGGCTTGGTTTGACATCAAGACAAACACGCACAAATCCAAGAAATTATATCTAAAACTGCACATCCTAATTGCAATACAGTCCATGGCAATAGTATCTTTTGACATTACTAAAGGAACTCGTGGTGATGCACCAATTCTCAAAAAACTAATCAAAGACATTCCAAAGGGAATTGGTGATTTTTGTGCAGATCCTGCATATTTGTCACGAGACATTTGCAATATGGTAGCTACTCTGCAAAAGATACCATACATCAAACCAAAGAAGAACACAGTTAGAAATCCCAAAGGCTCTGCATCATGGAAAAAAATGATAACATTATTCCAGGACAATCAAGATGAATTTGACAGACATTATCACAAGAGGTCACTTGTTGAATCAGTATTTGCAGTACTCAAAAGAATCTTTGGAAATAGCTTGTCATCAAAAAACAAGTTGGTTCAAAGAAAAGAGTTGGCGTTGCGTGTAATTTGTTACAACATACGAGTTGTTAATTTGATGGGGGTTACAAAACATGTTAGAGGATAGTTTTAGGACACACCCCAGTTTAGTGATGAGAGACATTTGAGATTGATTTGTCCTATCAAAATATATCCATCAACACCGCCAGAGCGAATCAAACTTGCAGATTTTTATAATTCTGTACAAGGTCAAGAGTTGTACTCACAAAGAAAAGTCTCAATTGAACCTTTATTTGAAATATTCAAAGATACGTTCAACATTAGAACTGTACATGTGAAAGGATTTGACAACGTGAAATCATTTGTATTGGTTTGTGTGTTGGTGTATCAACTTGTAGTATATTACAACTGTATAATTGGAGCAGAAAATCCAAGAACTGTAAAGAGAATGCTTTGCTGTTAGAGAATTTAGAATGAAATTAGATTTTATTTTTGTAAATCATTATGCCCAAGTCTCATGTAATTAGTAGAAATATTCACTTGTACATGAGTGCATCTGGAATGTCCGACTCAATTGCAGTTGTAACTGGCCAAGTAATAGAACCATTAGAAGGAAATCCACTTACTGGTTATGATACAGATGGCTATGTTATAAAACAGGGATATGTTTCTAATCCAAATGCACGCGCCGCAACATATATCGAGGTAGGTTTTACAAGTTATGCTTACACTCATTAATTTTTTTATTAAAATGAGATTTATACTAGACACTGAAAAATATACTGTCAACTTATCCTAAAATCGGCCTTGTAGAAACCATCTGATTTTAACCCAATTGTGATACATTCTAGCTAATTTAGATCCATTAGGATTGTATTTGCAGATTACAGTATGGTCTCATCATACGTCAAAATGTGCAAAACACTACTCAATATAATCACCAGATGCAGAATTCCTAGGTTCTTACATCCAAAATCAAATCATATCTATTCTGTTTGGACACATCTCATACTCTTGGCAATACGACAGTACGAATCAAAGAGTTATAGAAGATTTACAGAATTTTTAGAAGAATGTGTAGGAATTCAGGAATATCTTGGTTTGTCTACCATTCCACATTACACCACACTACAAAAGGCAGCTGCAAGACTGGAAGGAAATCTGTTACATAAAATGTTGCAGGAATTCATTTTGTACAAAAAAGTCAGACTGGTTCTAGCTGGAATTGATGGTAGCGGATTCAGTTACAGTACAGCATCATACTATTATACAAAAAGAGTACAGTTACGCAGGAATTTCCTAAAAGTTGTTGTTTGTGCTGACATGAATACACAGCTTGTTTGCTGTGTCATGACACACCACAACATGCAACATGATAATCCTGATTTTCTGCCATTGTTGTACAAAACCAACAATATTGTTCCAGTTGATATTGTGTTAGGTGACATGGGTTTTGATGATGAGAATAACCATGTTGGTGCAGAACAGATCAACACAGCTGCAATGATTCCAACTCGATATAGAACAGTTCCAATTTACAGAACCAGTGGAATTCACAGAAAGGAGATGAAGAGGAACTTTCCTGTACAATTGTACCATCAGAGAAACAAATCTGAAACAATCTTTTTTGTGATCAAACAGATAATGTCAGGAGATGTCACATCAAGAAATGTTACAACTCAGGACAATGAGATGTTGTACAGGTTAATTGCATACAATGCTTACAGGATTAGAAAATTAGATTTTGTTATTTTATTATGGTTTCTACAAGGCCATTTACACCAAATAAAATAAATATTGTCATTTTTGATCTAGTTCTATTATCCTCAAATTAGTTCACCCCATTATTTCCAGACTAAAGTCAAGATACGTTTGGAAAAGAGGAAAGAATCACAAGATTATGCAAAAGTTAGATCCAATCCAGATATCCTGGATAATCAAGTCAAAAGAGGACGGTGCCAAGAACGCAGACGTTGCCTCATCCATGAAGATATCTGTTCGGTGGGTGCAGAAACTCTACTCACGGTATCGCCGTACTGGTGCAGTTCCGATTCTAGGCAAGCCTGGAAGGCCAAAGGGAATAATCACAGAGCAGATGGTACAAACTGTCCAGTCTACATTTGAAAAGTTCAGGTGTTCTGCAGTATTCTTGGAGAAAATAATTGATACTACTGGAACACACATACCTCACAATACCATACACAAAATTATGAGAGATGAAGGGTTGGCAGAAGCTCAGCCAAAGAAGAGGAGAAGACGAAAGTGGGTTAGATACGAGAGGACATATTCAAACTCCATGTGGCATACTGACTGGAAGAAGCTAGATGATGGCAGATGGTTTCTGTGTTACCAGGATGACGCATCAAGATTTATCGTTTCTCATGGAGTGTTTGCAGAGGCAACAGCAGATAACGCACTTGTAGTATTACATGAGGCAATTGCAAAGCACGGTAGGCCTGCATCAATTCTAACTGATCATGGCTCCCAGTTTTATGCAAACCAATCAGAATACAAGAGAAAAGGAGCATCCCAGTTTGAGCAAGAACTGGTTAGACTTGGAATAAAACACATCATGGCAAGAGTGAATCATCCACAGACAAATGGAAAGTTAGAAAGATTTCACGGCGAGATTCAGAGAAAGCAGAAATGGTTTGGCACCATTGATGATCTGGTCCACTGGTACAATCACATAAAGCCACACATGTCACTTGACTGGGATAATCTTGAGACCCCTGCAAAGGCATATGCAAGAAAGATGCCAGAGAAGGGAACAAGAGTTATTGATGAGCAGACAGGAGAAGAATACGATGTCAAATAAGGGACGAACTGATTTTGGGATACAACAACATTTTCTGTACACCAACATATTGTACTGCTAGTCCTTTAGACAGTACGAGTCAAAAAGTTATGAGAGTATGGTTGAATGGTTGGAAGTGGCAACAGAGATTGTTCTACAACTGCATCTGCAAACAATTCCACATTTTACGACACTGCAAAAGGCAGCAGCTAGACTGAGTGACATCTTGCTACATGTTGCAATAGGACGATTTATTGGAATCGTATCTCCAGGTAAGATATTTGCAGGAGTTGATGCAACTGGATTTGAAAACAGACATGCAACTCCCTACTATTCCTACAGATGCAATCTCAGGCATGCATTTACCAAAATGTCCGCAGGATCGGATATGAAATCACAGTTGATTTGTGCTGTTGTGATACAGCACCGTTCCTATATCTCATGACATCAAACATTTTCCAAAACTATTCTCACAAATGCTTGATGTGATTCCAATGAATGTTGTGGTGCTAGACAAAGGATATGATTCAGAATCAATACACAAAATGATTCGAGATGAAAATGTTCTATCAATAATTCCTGTAAGAAACAAAGATTGTCTGATTAGCAGAACAAAAGGAAGATACAGAAAATTAATGAGAAGGAAATTTGATGAATCATTGTACCATGAGAGAAACAAAACTGAGACGATATTTTCAGTAATTAAGAGAAGGTTTGACTCTGAAATCAAATCATACAATGATACAATGAAAACAAAAGAGTTTGTTGTATCGTGTGTTGGCTTACAACTGTCATAGAATGTGTTTAATTTCTTTAGTTTATGTGATGATTTCTAGGAAGCCCATAATTATTTGTTATTTAGTATTTTTTACGTACTGCCAATTTTTAGTGAAAAATAACATTCATCACTATTCATTGTTACAATAGCACCATTACAATTCTTAGGAAATTCTTGATAATCATATTCAAATATATTATTTATTGCAATAAAACTATGCAGTACTTCAAAATTAAATCTATATTCATATTCATCAGAGAAAAAACGACCTTCACCCCAATAGGAAGGAGGTGCAACATCATTAGTAACTTGTCCATTATCCATTAGAGATAGGGTATCGGGGATACCATCATAAAAATGAATTAACCTGTGATCTGATAATCTAAGGTACCAAATATCCGAATTTTTATAATCATTAGTTTTAGCATAGTCAGGTAAGAAATCACAAAAACGATATGAAAAATGACTAAATTCATTTATCAATTCCTTTTTTCCATTTGTGTATAAACTATAAACAGAAGACATTTTGAATAAATCCATACAATCTTGCGGATTTGTTGGTATATCAAATTCAAGTAAACATGTAGATGAATTAATTATATGAATACATATGACATCACCATCTCTTGAAATAGAACAATTAGAGTCCGTATTAAGAAGATCAATAAATTTTACACTGCACTCTTTTGTAAGGTTTACACCATTAGAAGCAAATCCCCTCTCTGTTAATTTTTTAATTGAATCATCATATACATAAATTATCTGATTATTTTGTTTCTTCATTACAGAATAATCTTCAAATTTATAAGCATACACTTCGGTACTTGTAAAACCCATAACTAAAATGCATACAGGAATTACCAAAAGAGATAATTTCATGGAACATCATCGAAGTTGTAATGCCGTTTTTGTATTTTCCCAAGATGAAAAGATCTTATATGGTGTATCGTCAGGATTACATTGATTAGAATTTGGTGTTAAATCAACGGTAAAAGACCTATCATCAGCATAATTAGTAAATTCACAAATATATCCCATGTGAACACCAACTAGATGATTAACACCATTAATGGTTGTGATAATAGGAGCTCCACTATCACCACCTGTACTGTCATAATTTGATATAGATGTGTTAGTTAATGTAAGATCAGAATAACGCATTGTAGTTGCATTTGTTACTGTAACTGAGCCTTGACTGTTAGTATTAATGCCAAATATTTCAACTTTCAAATTTGGTATTAGAATATTTGTTGAATTAGTTATTACATCAATAATTGTTCCATTTAATTTTTTTATTTGATTTGTAGAAACAATAAAGTTATCATATTTAGTTATTGGTTGAAAAGATACATCAGTTTGATTTTCAAATACGATTTGAGGGTTTGTAGAATTTACTCGAATAAGATCAGATCCTACATAAATGCCTTCCATACTTGCTCCAGATTTTACTTGAAGTTGATGTCCAGCAGTTACAAATCCTATATCACCATTAGTTTTAGTAGCACCTATGGTTATTGTACCGTTAGCAATATTAGGATCAGGACTTGTTGATGCAATTTGTCTCAACTGCACCAAATCACCACCATAAAACTCTCTAACTGTAGGTACTATAGTTGTACTAATTACCTTAACATCATCAATACCCACATCCTCACTTGATGAGCTCATATGTGCTGTATATCGCAAAGAAAATGCAGTAGAGTTGTATTGTGTAATGTCATAACTTTGTAGATGCCATTTATCATCGTCATCATTATTTTCAGGACTCCAACGGTCTAACTCCATCCAAGTTGTGCCATTTGTAGTCACCTCAACTGTAAGATATTCTGTATCATCTAAAGAACGGTCAATGTATCTGTAAAATGATAAAGTAGAGTTTGTAGAAGAGGATAAATCAACAGGATTAGCTAAGGTAATGGTACATACAGTATCGCAGTTGTCAGCTTCTGCAACTATGTTTGTATTATTATGATTTGGTGGAAATGCTCCTTCATCAAAACGGTCTACCCTCCAATCAGTCTCACCTGATTCAGTCCACTTGTCTAATGTACCATCCTCAAAGTCATCATAAAATAAAACCACACTTGTAGAGTTTGTTGTTGTACCATTAGTTGGAATGGGTGTTGGAGTTGGTTCAGGTGTGGGTGGCTCGGGTGTTGGTTCTGGTGTAGTATCAGTTGGTGGTTGCCACATGTTATTACTATCTAGTGTGTAATGGTTTTGTGTTCCAAGATTAAATGCCAATGCCTCACATAGAGCATTATCAGTTGTAGATGAGCATCTAGAGTTGTACAGTGAAATCCAAGAATCAATGTTATTTTGATTTGATGGTTTTACATGACTTTCAGGGATAAATATTCCATATGATACCTTGATGTCAATATTATTATTTCCTAATAGTCCTGCAATGTCAGTTGCGTCATAGTTTAATCCTAGACTTAACAAAATAGGATCTAACATTACAACCAGCTCTTGATTTTCCTCATCAACGTATGTCATGGTAAATACAAACTCGTTTGCTCGAGTAAAATCATTGTGAGAATGGTCAATCATAATACCTGTAATGTCGCTGTGAGATTGTTCTAATTCATTAACAACACCAACAGGGCCTACCGTATCATCATCAGAAATAAATCCAGACAAGGTACTATTTGATATGGGATAATCATCATTGACACTCTGGGCAAAAGTATCGCTCATTGCTACAGGAATTAACAACAAAGTCAAAAATGGTATGACACATTTTGCATAATTCATATGTTGAACAATTATAGAAATATTCCGATATAAAGATAATGATCAAAAGGCTTCCTTGTTGTATCCCAAAATCAGTTCGTCCCTTATTTGACATCGTATTCTTCTCCTGTCTGCTCATCAATAACTCTTGTTCCCTTCTCTGGCATCTTTCTTGCATATGCCTTTGCAGGGGTCTCAAGATTATCCCAGTCAAGTGACATGTGTGGCTTTATGTGGTTGTACCAGTGGACCAGCTCATCAATGGTGCCAAACCATTTCTGCTTTCTCTGAATCTCGCCGTGAAATCTTTCTAACTTTCCATTTGTCTGTGGATGATTCACTCTTGCCATGATGTGTTTTATTCCAAGTCTAACCAGTTCTTGCTCAAACTGGGATGCTCCTTTTCTCTTGTATTCTGATTGGTTTGCATAAAACTGGGAGCCATGATCAGTTAGAATTGATGCAGGCCTACCGTGCTTTGCAATTGCCTCATGTAATACCACAAGTGCGTTATCTGTTGTTGCCTCTGCAAACACTCCATGAGAAACGATAAACCTTGATGCGTCATCCTGATAGCATAAGAACCATCTGCCATCATCGGGTGTGTCCTAAAACTATCCTCTAACATGTTTTGTAACCCCCATCAAATTAACAACTCGTATGTTGTAACAAATTACACGCAACGCCAACTCTTTTCTTTGAACCAACTTGTTTTTTGATGACAAGCTATTTCCAAAGATTCTTTTGAGTACTGCAAATACTGATTCAACAAGTGACCTCTTGTGATAATGTCTGTCAAATTCATCTTGATTGTCCTGGAATAATGTTATCATTTTTTTCCATGATGCAGAGCCTTTGGGATTTCTAACTGTGTTCTTCTTTGGTTTGATGTATGGTATCTTTTGCAGAGTAGCTACCATATTGCAAATGTCTCGTGACAAATATGCAGGATCTGCACAAAAATCACCAATTCCCTTTGGAATGTCTTTGATTAGTTTTTTGAGAATTGGTGCATCACCACGAGTTCCTTTAGTAATGTCAAAAGATACTATTGCCATGGACTGTATTGCAATTAGGATGTGCAGTTTTAGATATAATTTCTTGGATTTGTGCGTGTTTGTCTTGATGTCAAACCAAGCCTCACATCTTTTGGTACCAAATCCTGAACTGTCAGGAGCTATGTCTTTTTTTTGATTGGTTCTGTGAGTTTTGCGTTTACCTTTTTCAAATAAGGCATTGGAATTCTTTTTAGACTGTCATTAATGACAGTCTTGCTTGGTGCTTTTTTGAGCTCCATTATTTCCAACAGATCCGGCCTTGATCTCAAGTGGGACTCCATGGAACGATAATCCAATCCAAACTTTACCTTTAGCATTGCACACATTATCTTTGCTTTTGTTGGAAATGCAGGACGTCCGCCTGTCTTTGGTTCCCATGGTGTATCCATACTCCAAACTGTCTTCTTTACTTTTTCCAAGAATAGAATCTCCTCATCCTTGCGATATGTGCCATATACTTGCCAGTCTCTTTTTGATTTGTTTTGCATAGTTGTTGTGATTCCATGCGATCAATATGTTACAGAATTGAATAAAATTGTTATATTTGTCTACTTTTAGGACACACCCGAAGAAAGTGGATCAGGTATGAACGTGAATATTCAAATTCACTGTGGCATACTGACTGGCACACAATACATGATTCACGCTGGGCAGGAAAACAACTAATTGCATTTGAAGATGATGCCTCACGATTTATCACGGGTTTCGGAGTGTATGATGAGGCAACATCTGTGAATTCTTCTGCAGTACTATCTGATGCAATAAAGAATCACGGTAGACCAGCATCCGTACTATCTGATAATGGAAAACAGTTCACATCAAATGTCAATACTCTTGATCATAACAAGCCAGTAGACTTTGAGCAGCAACTAATGAGACATCACGTAAAGCACTCTCGTACAAGAGTGAGACATCCACAAACAAATGGTAAGCTAGAAAAGTTCTGGGATATCTTTGAGTGTAAAATAGAATACTTTGAGTCAGTGGAGCAGTTTATGCATTGGTACAATCACATTAGAGTTCATGGCGCACTAGACTTGGATAACATGGAGACACCATCTGATGCGTATCACTCCAAGATGATAACAAACGAAATACTCATAGACCCAAGTATTCTATGGAGGAATTACTCATGAAAGTGACACGAAATAATTTCTGGAAAGAACAAATCATGGACAAAACAGAAATCTTTATCTCTAAAAAGCAATCAATATTTGTATGAAACATGATTTGTCATTTCACATACGTAAGGAATCCAAAGGGTACAGTGCACAATGCATTGAATTTCCTTCAATTATTACCCAAGCAGATACAAAAAAAGAATTACAAGAAAATATGACAGATGCTGCAAATGGATATTTTAAAGCGTTTCCAGAAGAATATCAAAAACTACATAACCAAAATTCAGGTAATGTGATTAAAGTTACCATCTAAACTACCTGTACTATCTTGGAGAGTTATCTTGAAAATTTTAAGGAAAAATGGGTTTATTCAGTCAGGTCAAACTGGAAGCCATATTTTTATGAGAAAAAATAATCTCAGAGTTACAATTCCTAGACATAAAGAAATCAAAAAAGGAACATTGCTATCAATAATTTATCAATCAGGATTATCCAGAGAATATTTTATAAAATAATTTGAGTTCTTTTCAATAACTCTATTAATTCTTCCAACTCGTCAATCTCTTTTTGAATTATTTTCTCAATTATTGGCTCTAAATTAATTTCAGGTTCTGGTGCAAAATGGTGATCAGATCATCAAAATCCACCAGAACCTTCATCAAATTTTACCATACATAGTGATCAAAAAGTTTTTTGTTTTGGAATAATTTAGTTCACGAACTTTATCTTTTCGCTATATAAGCACATCTATGGAACCAATACAGAAAAAAATAGAGACAGGACACGCCATTAAACAGGTTGGCACTTACAGACAAATTTATGAAAGAATAAAAAGAATTGGAACATAAAGTCTCAAAGGCTGAATCAGAGTTAAGACAAATACAATAGCTATTTTTTAGGACTGTTTGAACGCATTGCGTTTTCAAGGTTGAAGATCAATGTAGAGTTGATGTAACTAAGCAATCCGCTAACCCTAGGAGATGAAAGATTTGCAGTGTAATAATACACTCTACCTTTGTTTTTATTGCGTTTTATGATGTGTTCGTTTAGAAGTGTCTGCAAGCTTCTTTGAAGTGTACGGTCTGGTACTGCTGTGAGCTGTGATATTTCATTTTCAGAATACTCTAGTCCTTCATTGCTAAGAAGAAAATCTAATACCTTTGCAGTTGCAGTATTAAACAACCGTGTAAGAGGTAATTGTGTTTCTTCTTCTGTTACTAATTCCATGTATTAGATACATGGTTAATCTATATATTAGTTGCCAAAATTGGCTATTGAAGCTTCATAATCACTCTTAATAATCGCCAATCATGGCAAATTATATATGACAAAATCATTAAGCTTTATTGTAATGTTCACAGTTGAAGAATGGAAAAGACGTATTGTCAAGTTCTTTGTTCTTCGTAGCCATTCAGGTAATTCATACAGGATAACAGATGAGGCAGAATTATTCAAACAGTTTGCAGGCAATTTTGAGAACAATACTCAAATTGCCTATGAGGAATTATTTTCATCTAAAATAATTGAAGATGTCAAGGTTAACGGAAAGACGTTTTACACTCTTAATTTTTCTCAAAAATCATCAGAGATTGAATCAATAATAAAGAATGAACCGTTTGAGGAAAAATCCAACCTGATAAAACCAACAGATAAAGAGTTCAAAGATTTACGAGAGGAATTTCGAGATGCCCGCAGTAGAGGATTTCCAAATAGAGGTTTTTATTATTTCTGCACAAAGACTGATGATCCTAACTATTGGATTGTGTTAATCAAGACAAAACCCAACTTGCCACCTTACAGAATTATTTTAGGTTCTATGACAGATAAAAATTCACGCATAATGAAGATTTGGCGTGCCACTCTCAAAGTATCTAAAATCAACAAAGGAGAACCATTTATCAGAAAATGGGTTGAGAACATGGAGCAAAAGGCTTGTGGCAATAATAGACTTCCTTCAAGGTCTGCATTTCATATTTTCGTTCACTTGAAATGGTTGGAGATAACAGGCAGAAAGGGAAATGTAATTTACTACAAGGTAACAAAAAAGGATGACACTGTTTAGATCATGTTTAAAATTCACAAAATAGAAAATCTTGACACATTAGAATCTGAATTAAGCAAAATAATTACCGAGCTTGAAGTGGAGAACAGCATACTAGACACTATATTTACAAAGATTCTAGATTCTGATGTTGTAGTAATTAATTATGAATCCAAATCCTCAATTGAGGAGAAAATTGAAAAATTAAGACACAGACATGAATCTAAGCCAGAGCCAACAAAACAGCCTGATATGTCAACTATAGAACTAGCTGGGGATTTTTTATCAGATCATAAGGCAGATTCCATAATACTAAGAGCCTCGGAATACCATCATCTGCATTTTAAGATTCAAAAATGGTTAGAATCCAGAAAAGACATGAAGTTTGATACGTTTCGTAATAGAGATGTAATTTGGAACATGAGAGATGAGATCATCTCTAAAGTGGAATCAAAATTAAGAGAAAACATATCAAAAATGAAGGATGAATTATACGCATGGTGTGTTGAAAACAATATTAAGAAAATAACCAAATCACTAATGACAGGATATTTTGAAGAAAAAGATGAATGGTGTTCTAGTTCAATTTCTAATATTCTATACACTAAAGTCAATCTAGAATTATCTAAAAATAAACTATAGTTCTTATTTCAAATTAAGAGGAAATTCGTTTTTAACACCCGACAGTTAACACGAGGAATTACCACCCACGAAGTTAACAGAACCTTTCATTCAAACTTAGCACCCGCCTAAAGTAACACCTGATTTGATTTGTGCAAAACCCCCTAAGATTCAACAGTGTATCATTTTGTAGCTTAAATGCGAATTTACATGTATGTTGTATTGAGTCTGATTAAAAAAGAATCAATTCGAATAATCATTATTTTTATATCTGTAAATACACTTGTATCTGTTGGATTTTATCATTTATGGTTTAATTTTCACAATACTGTAAAGTTTGATTTGTATCATTTTCATGTAATTCTATTTGTTGCATATGCTTGTATGAACTCTTTATGTTTTATCCTGATGTATCAACAAAAAAATATTAAACCAAAAAAAATTTTCACATGACAAACAACCTATGATCATATTTTATTTTAATTCCATTCTTTGTTAGGAACTGGTAACTTATAGAGGCATGACTACAAATCCTATGATGTATAATCTATTAAAAAATTAGGTGATTGTAAACCCATTACTACCAACTATTTTTGAGTAGTTATTGGAAAAGACAATCAATCTAACTGAGCTATCCAAAATAATTCGCAACAAATCAAACTGCATTGCAACTCACTGCTGTTACCCCGATTTGGAAATAGCCAGTACTGTGTGAACATGTGACATTTGCAGTGCCATCCATACTGTCAGTTGCAGTTACATCAAACTCTGCATAATATCCAAGGGAATGGATTCGAGGAACTCCGGTAATGTCTGCCGGCATCATAATTACTGGCGGTGCGATGCCATCTGCAGGTTCTGGTGCAAAATGGTGATCTTAGTATGATTTGGTCTGAGAATTGTTTTATCAAACAATTTTCAAAAAATCTTCTTTTTTGATTTCTGCTAGTGACAAAATACCAAAAATAGTCCCAACTTTTACCTCTTTGTGCAACGGAACAACAGTGACTATTTTTCTGCCTTCCAGAAATTTTTGTAGAATAACATGGCTTCCTCTCTGACGTGAGATTTGAAAATCAAAATCATCGACAAGGATTTTTACTATTTTGTTTCCTGCAAGTCTAGGGAATTTCGACACTGGACATCCCAACCATATCCATATTTTGCATGGTATTTTTTACATCTGGCATTTCTTCAAGATAAAGGCCTACTGCCTCTTTGATGTTTGTTAATGCTTCTTCTATGGTAGAACCTTGTGTAGTCACTCCTGTAGATGCTTCCTTTATCACATATGTATCATCTTCTTTCCAAAACATTGTCTGTAATTTCAT
>CBDBIW010000012.1:0-4452 GCA_965206015.1 Cyclobacteriaceae bacterium
GCAGAGAATGACGCGCCGACCTCAAGCGGACTGGCGGTCTCGACAGATGAGGATACCGCCCACAGCTTTGCGGCAGGCGAGTTCAACTTTGCCGATGTGGACGGCGATGACCTTGACAGCCTGCGCATCGACACGCTGCCCGGTAGCGGCAGCCTGACCCTCGACGGCACTGCGGTGACCGCGGGGGATGTGATCGTTGCCGCTGGTATCGCGAACCTTGTCTATACCCCGGCCACCAATGCCACCGGCGATGTCACCTTCACCTTCAGCCTCAACGATGGCACCGCCTTTGGCGCGACCGCCACGGCAACCGTCAGCATCGGCGCGGTCAATGACCCGCCCACCCTCAGCGGCACGCCCGCCACCAGCGTGGCCGAAGACAGCGCCTATAGCTTCACGCCAAGCGCTGAAGATGCAGATGGCGACCCGCTGACCTTTGCCATCACAAACATGCCGTCATGGGCCAGTTTCAGCACCGCAACCGGGGCCTTGACCGGCACGCCCGCCAACGAGCATGTCGGCGACTACGAGGGCATCGTGATCAGCGTCACCGATGGCATCATCGCCACACCGGTCGCGCTGCCCGCCTTCGATATCGCCGTCACCAACACCAATGACGCGCCCACCCTCAGCGGCACGCCCGCCACCAGCGTGGCCGAAGACAGCGCCTATAGCTTCACGCCAACCGGCGAAGACGCAGATGGCGACACGCTGACCTTTGCGATTACAAACATGCCTTCATGGGCCACTTTCGACGAAACCAGCGGGGCCTTGACCGGCACGCCCGTCAACGCCGATGTCGGCGAGTACGAGAACATCGTGATCAGCGTCACCGATGGCATCATCGCCACACCGGTCGCCCTCGCATCCTTCGATATCGCCGTCACCAACACCAATGACGCGCCCACCCTCAGCGGCACGCCCGTCACCAGCGTGGCCGAAGACAGCGCCTATAGTTTCACGCCAAGCGCTGAAGACGCGGATGGCGACACGCTGACCTGGGCGATCACAAACATGCCGTCATGGGCCAGTTTCAGCACCGCAACCGGGGCCTTGACCGGCACGCCCGCCAACGCCGATGTCGGCGACCACGCGGACATCGTGATCAGCGTCACCGATGGCATCATCGCCACGCCGGTCGCGCTGCCCGCCTTCGATATCGCCGTCACCAACACCAATGACGCGCCCACCCTCAGCGGCACGCCCGCCACCAGCGTGGCCGAAGACAGCGCCTATAATTTCACGCCAAACGGTGCCGACGCTGATGGCGACACGCTGACCTTTGCCATCACAAACATGCCTTCATGGGCCAGCTTCGACATCGCAACCGGCGCCTTGACCGGCACCCCGGCCAACGCCGATGTCGGCGACTACGCGGACATCGTGATCAGCGTCACTGATGGCATCATCGCCACACCGGTTGAGCTGGCGGCCTTCGATATCGCCGTCACCAACACCAATGACGCGCCCACCCTCAGCGGCACGCCCGACACCAGCGTGGCCGAAGACAGCGCCTATAGCTTCACGCCAAGCGCTGAAGATGCAGATGGCGATCCGCTGACCTTTGCCATCACAAACATGCCGTCATGGGCCAGCTTCGACATCGCAACCGGCGCCTTGACCGGCACGCCAGACAACGATGATGTCGGCGACTACGATGGCATCGTGATCAGCGTCACCGATGGCATCATCGCCACACCGGTCGCGCTGCCGGCCTTTGCTATCGCCGTCACCAACGTCAATGACGCGCCCACCCTCAGCGGCACGCCCGCCACCAGCGTGGCCGAAGACAGCGCCTATAGCTTCACGCCAAGCGGCGAAGACGCAGATGGCGACACGCTGACCTTTGCGATTACAAACATGCCTTCATGGGCCACTTTCGACGAAACCAGCGGGGCCTTGACCGGCACGCCCGTCAACGCCGATGTCGGCGACTACGATGGCATCGTGATCAGCGTCACCGATGGCATCATCGCCACACCGGTTGAGCTGGCGGCCTTTGACATCGCCGTCACCAACACCAATGACGCGCCCATCATCAGCGGCACGCCCGCCACAACCGTGGCCGAAGACAGCGCCTATAGCTTCACGCCAAGCGGCGAAGACGATGATGGCGACCCGCTGACCTGGGCGATCAGCAACATACCTTCATGGGCCAGCTTCGACACCGCAACCGGGGCCTTGACCGGCACGCCCGCCAACGAGCATGTCGGCGACTACGAGGACATCGTGATCAGCGTCACCGATGGCATCATCGCCACACCGGTAGCGCTGCCCGCCTTCGATATCGCCGTCACCAACACCAATGACGCGCCCACCATCAGCGGCACGCCCGCCACCAGCGTGGCCGAAGACAGCGCCTATAACTTCACGCCAAGCGGCGAAGACGCAGATGGCGACACGCTGACCTGGGCGATCACAAACATGCCACCATGGGCCAGCTTCGACACCGCAACCGGGGCCTTGACCGGCACGCCCGTCAACGCCGATGTCGGCGACTACGAGGACATCGTGATCAGCGTCACCGATGGCATCATCGCCACGCCGGTCGCCCTCGCAGCCTTTGCTATCGCCGTCACCAACACCAATGACGCGCCGACCTCGAGCGGGCTGACGGTCTCGACACAAGAGGATACCGCCCACAGCTTTGCGGCAGGCGAGTTCAACTTTGCCGATGTGGACGGCGATGACCTGGACAGCCTGCGCATCGACACGCTGCCCGCCACCGGCAGCCTGACCCTTGACGGCGCTGTCGTGACCGCCGGGGATGTGATCCCCGCCGCCGGGATCGCGAACCTTGTCTATACCCCGGCTGCCAATGCCACCGGCGATGTCAGTTTCACCTTCAGCCTGTCCGACGGCACCGCCTTTGGTGCAACCGCCACGGCCACCGTCACCGTGATCGGGGAGAATGACGCGCCGACCTCAAGCGGACTGGCGGTCTCGACAGATGAGGATACCGCCCACAGCTTTGCGGCAGGCGAGTTCAACTTTGCCGATGTGGACGGCGATGACCTTGACAGCCTGCGCATCGACACGCTGCCCGGTAGCGGCAGCCTGACCCTCGACGGCACTGCGGTGACCGCGGGGGATGTGATCGTTGCCGCTGGTATCGCGAACCTTGTCTATACCCCGGCCACCAATGCCACCGGCGATGTCACCTTCACCTTCAGCCTCAACGACGGCACCGCCTTTGGCGCAACCGCCACGGCGACCGTCAGCATCGGCGCGGTCAATGACGCGCCCACCCTCAGCGGCACGCCTGCCACCAGCGTGGCCGAAGACAGCGCCTATAGCTTCACGCCAACCGGCGAAGACGCAGATGGCGACACGCTGGTATATGCGATCAGCAACATACCGTCATGGGCCAGTTTCAGCACCGCAACCGGGGCCCTGACCGGCACCCCCGCCAACGAGCATGTCGGCAACCACGAGGGCATCGTGATCAGCGTCACCGATGGCATCATCGCCACGCCAGTTGAGCTGCCGGTCTTTGCTATCGCCGTCACCAACACCAATGACCCACCGACCACGAGCGGGCTGGCGGTCTCGACCCAAGAGGATACCGCCCACAGCTTTGCGGCAGGCGAGTTCAACTTTGCCGATGTGGACGGCGATGACCTTGACAGCCTGCGCATCGACACGCTGCCCGGTAGCGGCAGCCTGACCCTTGACGGCGCTGCGGTGACCGCCGGGGATGTGATCCCCGCCGCCGGGATCGCGAACCTTGTCTATACCCCGGCCACCAATGCCACCGGCGATGTCACCTTCACCTTCAGCCTCAACGATGGCACCGCCTTTGGCGCGACCGCCACGGCAACCGTCACCATTACCGCGGTCAATGATGCGCCCACCACGAGCGGGCTGGCGGTCTCGACCCAAGAGGATACCGCCCACAGCTTTGCGGCAGGCGAGTTCAACTTTGCCGATGTAGACGGCGATAACCTTGACAGCCTGCGCATCGACACGCTGCCCGGCAGCGGCAGCCTGACCCTCGACGGCACCGCGGTGACCGCGGGGGATGTGATCGTTGCCGCTGGTATCGCGAACCTTGTCTATACCCCGGCCACCAATGCCACCGGCGATGTCACCTTCACCTTCAGCCTCAACGATGGCACCGCCTTTGGCGCAACCGCCACGGCAACCGTCAGCATCGGCGCGGTGAATGACGCGCCCACCCTCAGCGGCACGCCCGCCACAAGCGTGGCCGAAGACAGCGCCTATAGTTTCACGCCAAGCGCTGAAGACGCGGATGGCGACACGCTGGAATATGCGATCACAAACATGCCGTCATGGGCCAGCTTCAGCACCACAACCGGGGCCTTGACCGGCACGCCAGACAACGATGATGTCGGCGACTACGATGGCATCGTGATCAGCGTCACCGATGGCATCATCGCCACACCGGTCGCGCTGCCCGCCTTCGATATCGCCGTCACCAACACCAATGAC
>CBDBIW010000013.1:0-83834 GCA_965206015.1 Cyclobacteriaceae bacterium
AAGAAATTGTCCGAACCCTGATCATACGCTGACCAACAATCGTACATAGCCGCAGAAATATGAAAGAGATTACGTGCGTGGACGGTTGGTCTTGCATAGTCATTCCGGATTCCTTCCAACAACACTTCATTCCACATTCTTGCAACAGATGTCTGGGCAATTGCGGTAATGCCAACCAAATTCAACAAAAGAAAAAATGGCAATAGTCTTTTCATTCTTCTTTGTATTACAATAACCTCTTTGTATTACAATAACCTCTTTGTATTACAATAACCTATTGAATAGTCCATTTACAATTCAGTAGTAATGCCACTCTCAGACAGTATGCTTTTTACAGAAATCAGGACACTTGAAAGTGGAATCGCGAACGAGCTGGTTCTGTTTTTGCGAGCAATATTTATTCCTATGATTTCACCCTCCAGATTAACCACTGGAGTCCCAACTTCGTCCAGCAATAATGGCATGTCATGTGTGAATGCATTTGGAAATCCATCACTCCTTTCGTGTTCTTTCGTCCGGTACGCAGGATGCTGCTTTTCGTAATCGCTTAGTTCTTTTACGGACTTTCCAAGTAGGACAGCCAGTTCTCTCTCTTCATTAGCACGAGAAACCTTAATGGTCACTTTCTGACCCGGATGCGTTGTTTTCAGAAAACCATAAACGTCTTGTCTGCTTTCAATAATACTTGTATTAAATTTCAGAAGCTGGTCACCAGGCAGCAGTCCTCCCTTCTCAGCAGGTGTGCCTTTACTTATAGTTCCTACAATGGGTTTACTGGAATCAAATCCAACCCCGAGATACCCTTTATCTGTGTATGATACTTCCCTTGCCCCCACACTTACGATACCAGAATGAATGACTTTCCCTTGACTATTGATCGTTCCCAGTAATTTTCCCGCCTCAATTTCAATGTCTTTTTTGAACTCCAGAGGATAGAACAAGTCATCCTCCTCCAATTGCATCTTGACCACCACAAGATCACTGGCTTCATCCCGGCCTACGACCTTTCCTTTAAATTGCTCTCCGGAGCCAAATTCACAAATTAAATCCTTGCCACTAACACGAGACGATTTTGAGACAAAATAGTCAGTGGAACTAATCCGTGTCGCATACGCAACTAACTTAATGCTGTCACTTTTACTTTCTACTTTCAGTACTGATTTACCCAGATTCTCGGTTTGCGCTTCAATAATTTTTCTCAGGCCTTCCTTTCCATCCTCGAGCATAAAGGGTGATTCCTTATTGGGTGCTTTAGTGAATTTAGCTTCCTTCTGCGTCCCTTCATCATCAAATATCTCGGCAAATTCCAATCGATCCCAATTTTCTTTCACCTTGTCAATCGACGGATAATAGTTTTCATTAATTCCGTCTTTTATATAACTACACACCCCGATAACTTTTCCTGCCAGATCAAAAAGTGGCCCTCCAGAGTCTCCGGGCATCATTATACAGCTGGTCTTTAAATAACCATAAGACGTGATTCCCTTATAAAATCCGACTCTGATTACTGCTGGACGTTTGGGGTCGTATATTTCCGGATGACCTAGCATGATGCAGGTTTCGTCCATCACCAGATCTGAAGAAGTCCCTAACTCAGCGTATGTCCATTTTCGCTTTCCTTTTATCTTCAATAGACCATAATCTGCATTTTTGTTTCTCCCTAGACAAGCTGCTTCTACTGTAGTTCCATCATATAGACGAATCTCACCGTCCTTTCCCCCTAGAGCTTCGATAACGTGAGCCGCCGTTAAAATATATCCATCTTGAGAAATTATCACCCCGCTTGCGCCAGTTGCTGGAACACCAATATCGACAGTGCTTTGAAGCATTCTGTTGTAGTTCTTTACAATTTTCTTTTGAATTGACCGGGCTCTCTTATAACCGGCAGGAGCATATGACAATCCTCTTGTGCAATAAGCAACTTCTTCTAGTGTGACCTTATTTCCTGAATCTAGTATTTGCGCGTTGATACTGTTCGACAGTAGCACTAAAACTGAAAGCAGCATACTTGCAAGGCTACTTTTCGTGATTTTTGGTGTGTACATTTTATTTCGTTTTCGGTTTGTCATAATGTCCTGTTCGGACAGACATGTAGCAATCAACAGCGATTCAATCTTCTACAGGTTTTTGAATGATTCCAATCCGCATTCTAAAAACCGGGCATAATCATCAATATCCGCTGTATAACCAACTGGCTGATTAAGCATTTTCTTGCCGTCTGGTGATAGTAATACGTAATACGGTTGTGAATTGGTGTGGAAGTATTTGGTTTGAAAATGTGCCCATTTATGACCATAGTTCCTCAATCTTCTTTTTCCTCCCTGAACCCGTTCGACTTCTAGTTTCTCTTCCTCTGGTAATTCGCTTTTATCATCTACATGGAGTGAAATCAGAACATAATCATCATTGATATAGTCAAAAATTTTGCTGTTGGACCAGACATGTTCCTCCATTTTTCTACAATTGACACAAGCATAACCTGTAAAATCCAGTAATACTGGTTTGTTCTCTTTTTTTGCATAGCGTAAACCACTTTCTATATCCTTGAAGCAGTTCAGATCATTGGGGCAGTCGTTGGGATAGATCCAACTATAGCCTGCGGGGGGAGCCAGACCACTTAACAGCTTAAGCGATTTAAATGTTTTGACTTCTTGATTGTAGGTCAAACCAAATGTCAGGTAAACGGTGAATATCACTGTAATTATTCCCATCCCAATTCTAGAAAACGACAGTCTGCCAAGTTTTGAATCATGAGGAAAACGGATTATACCAAAAAGGTACAAACCAAGCCCCACACCAATCACAATCCAGAGTGCCATAAACAATTCGTATTTAAGAACCCCCCAGTGCATCACTAGATCTGCATTGGACAAAAATTTGAGTGCGAGAGCCAACTCAATAAAACCCAGCACCACTTTGACACTATTCAGCCACCCACCTGACCTGGGTAATTTATTCATCCAACCAGGGAACAGCGCAAACAGCGCAAACGGCAAAGCCAAGGCTAGTCCAAACCCGCTCATACCAGCCGAAAGTTGCCAAGCTCCGCCGTCGGAACTTAATGCTCCTGCAAGTAGCGACCCTAATATTGGTCCAGTGCAGGAAAATGATACGAGTGACAGTGTGAGGGCCATGAAAAAAATCCCTATAATGCCACCGGCACCCTCGGCCGCACTTATCTTATTGGTCAAACTGCCAGGCATCGTAATTTCATAGTAACCAAAAAAAGAGAAGGCAAAAAACAGGAAAATTGCAAAGAAGGAAACATTCAACCAAACGTTTGTAGATATCTCGTTCAAGATATCGGGATTGATGGAGTCTAACAGGTGGAAGGGTACACTCAACAAGGCGTAAACGGCGAAAATAAAAACTCCGTAAAGAATCGCATTTCTAAATCCTTTTTTCTTGTTTTCAGATCCTTTGGTAAAGAAACTCACTGTGAGAGGTATGAGTGGAAAAACACATGGAGTTAGAAGAGCCAGTAGGCCTCCAAGCATACCAAGGATGAAAATACCTATTAGCGTTTTGCCTTGTTGCGCATTACTTGACGTCTCATCATCACAATTTGCTGCATCGCTTTTGGAGACCGACGCCAAACCGTAGAGCTGGCTTTCTGCTGATGTCGCTGGTGTCAATGGGACCATTTTCACTTTCGCCTCTTCTATTATACTAGCATACACAGTCGCAGATTGGTTTGCATTTGCAGGGTCTTCAATTTTGACTTCTTCTTTTTTTGTTTCTTTTTCAATGATCATTGCCTCACCGATTTTCGACGCATACAATAAAAAATCAAGTGAAAAATCAATTTCCCCAGGTGGCAAACAATGCGTATCATCACATGTCATGAAGGTTAAATGACCTCTCACGGGTTGGTCGAAATCATTTATTACAACCTGCTGCCTGATTTTCATGGACTTGTGGTACTTGATCAAATTCATTTCAAACAATTGATCAAATCCCTCCTTTCTAGTAAGGGAATCTTCTTCAGCTTTGCCAATCAACTCAAAATAATCTCCAGGCTCAAATGCTATTGATGTAGCGACTGGGCCGTTGTCACTTTCCAAATACTGTGAGTAGACTGCCCAACCCTCGTCGATGGTAGAATTAAACACAATATAATATTGGTTGTCTTTGATGTGCTCGGTACTAATCTGCCACTTAACAGGGTTAAAAATCTGGGCCCGAACTGAGTCAAATAGCATTCCAAATAAAAAAAACAATATCAGCTTTCTCATTTTTTTAATATTTTCATTTTGTCGATGGGAGTTGTCCTAAGTAATTCTAGTTTGAAATCTGTGCAATCAGCCCCTTAGTTCCAGAAGTATCCTCTGCTGGACCAGCCAGTGAAATTGCCTTATTTGCCGCTTTCAAAGCTCCTTTTTGGTCACCCAGTTTATGCAAGAGAGCAGCTTTTGTATCATTATTTGCATAGCAGTTGTTGATTTTAATAGATCGGTCGATCCATGACAATGCTAATTTGATTGATGCCTTGTCGGTTATATTATTGTTTTTATAAACCTGCCATGCGTAGGAGTTGAAAGATTGCCAATTATCAGCTTCATAAGTCGTTGCATAATGGTTCATTGCAGTAACATATGAAGTCCAGTCTTTCTTGCGAGAAAAGTAATAAATGTCAGCGAATGCTAAGAGTTTTTCTCGCTCTTGGACAGATGATGTTCTTACTTCAAGTTTTGCGGTTTCCCATTTCAAAGAATCACCTGAATAAAGTGCGCTAAAGAGGCTTGAACGATATACGTTATATATCTTTTCATTCACATCTTTTTCAGAGGCTAAATCCGAGTATGCTTCCTTGTTCTGCATCAGAAATTTAAACTGGGGTGAGTTAATTTGAGAGATATGTTTCTTGATCACTTCGAAGTTTTCCTTAGTCAATAAGTCATTCTCGTTCAATTGATAAAAGTACCAGTCAAGAATCTCCTTCCTGGGTTTACCTGCATCACTCAACCTTACCAGATACTCTCTGATAAATTGACTTGATCGATCACCTCTTTTATAACGCTGTTGCATTCCCGCAAGATTCCGTCTCGGATCAGCGGCTATTCTTCCCAATTCAAGAAATTTTTCGGCATCGATTGCTCCCATTGTCTTATGGACAATTTCACCAGCATTATTTAAGAAAAGTAGTGTTGGATAGGCGGTAATCTCAAATTCTTCAGCTAATTCGATACCTTCTCCCTTCTCCATATCCAATTCGTAGGAAATGAAATTATCCCCATAGAATTTCCCCACATTTTCATCAGTAAATGTATTTTTCACCATCCATTTGCACGGTCCACACCAACTTGTGTTTGCATCAAAAAAAATGAGCTTGTTTTCAACTCTTGCAAGCTCCTTGATCTCATCCCATGTGCCTTGACGAAATTCTATTCCTTGTGCGAAACCAGCACTGGAAACCGTCAAAGAGATCAATAGTAAGTGTGTCAACTTTCTCATTGTATATATGTGTTGGGGTTTTTAGGCTATTTAATTTCATCCGCAAAGGTGTTACCGGCAATTTAGATATTATCCAAACTGCGAAGACCTCTGTTTCCTTATGAACTATTACAATTAACCCAACTATCACTCCTATGTGAAATGAAAAGCTAAAGGTATTTCAGCAGGATTGTGAGCATGGATATCAGTGTCAGATCTGTACGCTCTGTAAGTTGCATTCTGATATACTTTAGCGCGGTATGCATCTGGTTTTCTACTGTCTTTTTTGAAATATTCAATTCTGCAGAAATCTCCTTATTGGTCATCCCTTCAAGTCTGTTCATTTTAAAAATGAGTTGAGCTCGTGGTGATAGTTCAGCAATGAGCTGGAAAACAATATTTTCAAGATCTTTGAAAAAAATCTGATTTTCAGTGTTGCTCGATTTTTGTTTACTGGAATGAACCAGGTATTCTTCGAACAGACGTTGATTTACTTGTTTTCGAGATTTATTATAGATGAGGTTTTTTGCAATGGTGATCATGTAGGAGTTAATCGACAAGGCTGTATCAAGCGTTTTTCTTACTTCCCATATTTTGGCAAAAACGTCTTGTACTACTCCCTCTGCATCTTCGTTTGATAAATTCTTTTTTCTCGAGAAATAATAAAGTTTTTTCCCATATTTCATAAACAACTCACGGAACGCAACTTCATTACCCTTTTTAATGCGCATGACGATTTGAGCATCAGTTATGATTTCGTTTCTTATTTCAACAGCAAGTGCTTTGGTGCTATTCATGAAAATTGCTTGAACTCATACAAGACCTGTCAACTTGGCTGGAAGTTTTAATGACGAAAACCACAAGTCTCTAAGAGATTTGTGGTAATCGACATGCATAATTGCGTTTCGGTACAAAATGTTACCTTATTTGCTAACTTTTATATTATTAAATTCAAATTTTTCATCGCCCGGGATACACTTACCATCTACCGTCGTACAAACCTGATATTCGAGATAAACCAAAATCTTTAAATTGTCTTTTAGGATTTTCATCTTTTGTCTGAACTCAGCTGTGTGTTCCAAGATCCTTACATTGCCATCCCAGATATCATCGTATTTCTCCTTGATGTTAGCTGCAGTCATCTCTCCAGCTAACTTATAACTGGAATCCTTTTCGAAATCAAATACGGCTGGCAATGGTCCTATATCAGGATCTTGATCATGTGCATATATATACCAGGTATCATCTAACTTGGCGGTAAACACCAATTCTACAATATCGCCGACTTTGGCTTCTGTCACTGCAGCAGTATTACTCCACTTGGCGGGTTGCAAAATTTGGGCAGCAAGATTATCGCTCCAAAAAAAAGCAAGAATTAAATAGAGGAGCTTCAATTTTCTAAAATTCATATATTTCTATTTAATTTATTTCTATTTAATTAATTTGTTGTCTCGCCTTTTCCGCATCTTTTTTGTTTCCGGACTTTTCTAACAATTCTGCATATAGACGCAAGTAATTGTTTTGAGCTTGAGGTGAAGGGTCACTTACCATGCATTCTGCAACCCATTCTGCACCAACGTAAGCAAACTTTTTGGGCACATCCGCACCATTATTTAATACAATAGCGTAGTTGTATAGCATGTAGCCACTCTTCGCCAACAGGCCTTTACTAAATCCCTTTTCTATTGCATTTACATAGTCTGCCCAATTGTTAGTTTCGTGTGCCTTGAGCACCTCGATTTCTGTCAAAACGGCATCTTCACTTTCAATTTTTAAGTCTTTGATGTATTTAATGTATTTAGCATACCCAGCTTTGTCAAACTTTATAAGGTTGTATTCTTTGTCTTTCAGAAAGTACTTTCTTGAACCACCTATTAAACTACCATTCAGTTTTCGACTCACTTCCTGTTCTCCTATTTCAGATTTGAAAGTGGCCGTGTTGGCCAAAAAATAACTAAATAGGTCGCTATATGGATCTCTGATGTAGCTATTAAACAATTTCCAATTTTCACTTTTAGTTAGGGCACTTCTATCCAAAGTATTCAGGTAGATCGATGCTACCTCTTCGGCTTTGTTGTATCGGCTGCCTTCATTAAGTTGCTTGATGTACAAAAGTAAAAACTCATTACTGCGGTCGCCGCTGGCATAACGCTTGTCCAGTGAAGCTGAAGTCTCACCGTCTTCGTCGAGTACCTTTTTAGCCTCAGATATCAGTATATCAACAGGAAGAGCTCCGGTAATACGGTGCATAAGACTGCCGTCAGCATCCAGGAACAAGTATGTCGGGAAAACATTAACGCTATACTTTTCCTTTAGCTCTGTCCCTTCACCCTTCTCCATGTCAAATTTTGCGTTGACGAAACTTTTGTTAAAAAGTTCGGCTACCTCATCGTTGGTAAAGACCTCTTTGTCCATTTGCTTACAGGGGCCACACCATGTGGTATAGGCATCAAAGAAAATGGGTTTGTTTTCTGACTTCGCTTTTTCCTGGACTTCCTCAAATGGTTTTTTCAAAAAATCAATACTTGCCGTTTTTGCATCGAACTTCTTTAACGCCTCTCTACTGAGTTTCAGGAATACCTCTTTCTCTTTAAATCCTGAAGCTGAATGAATCAATTTGCCCTTATCATCGATATAAAGAAATGTAGGAAAGCTATTTACTCCATACTTTTTGGCCAATTCAGGCCCATAATTTTTTCCTCCATCCAGCTTTAAGTTGATAAAGTTTTTATTGTAAAAATTTGACACCTCATTCAAAGTAAAAATATCTCGATCCATTTGGATGCAAGGTCTGCACCATGTTGTGTAAACATCTACGAATATTGGCTTGTTTTCCTCCGCCGCCTTTTCCAGAACATTCTCCCATGAATGCTCGCCATTAGTTAAGAATTCAATCAATCCATTATTTTTCTTTTTTAACTCACCCTTTTGAATAGCACTGTATACTTTATCCAAAAACTTATCCGCACTCTTTACAAGTTCATAGCTATTGCTATTGCCTATTTGATCTCCCTCTGTGTTATAAAAAACGTAAGCTGGATACATCAACATTTGCAGTTTCGGTCCAAAGGTCTTGCCTTCTTCAGAACCCATGTCCATCTTAATGGAAAGAAAATTATCATTGATTAACCCTGCAATGCTATCTACGGATAACACTTGGTCAACTTGCCTATCTTGACCAGTTTTTTCAGTCGCCTTTTTAACAGAACGAACAACATCCACAAACAGAAATTTGTTTTGTTTTTGAGCTTCTTTAAGGGCTTGTTCCCAGGTTAAATCTTGAAACGCGACCCCAGATTGAGATTTAACACCGTCGCAGGCGAGCAACGCAATCAAGCTGATGATAAATAGAGTCTTTAATTTCATTCGGATGTTATTCTATACTTATACACCTAATCCCTGTTTTACTCCCATAACTACAAATTCTGGCCTACTTGGGTTGAAGTAGTTCATCCATAAAGGAATAAAAATGCTCTCCTTCACCAACGAAAGATCCCACTACTTTCCCTTCAGGACCAATTACAAATTTCGTAGGATACCCTGTCACACCGAACATTTTAGAATAGTTATTGAGGTCTTCTCCGTTCATCAGGTGTATCCAATTCATCTTACTCTTTTCAACACGTTTGATAACTCCTTCAATGCCATTTTTCTCGTTGCAAGCAATCCCAACATATTCAAGCCTGCCTCCGTATCTTTCGTAGTACTTTTTCATATTGGGAATGCCCTGGATGCATGGCGAGCACCAGGTACCCCAAAAGTCAAGCACTACATATTTTCCCAATAGGGATGAAAGCTTGAAGGAATTTTTATAAATATCTGTAGTTGTGATTTCAGGTACTTGAGCACCCTCCTTATTGAGATCGAAACTCGCTAGTCTCATTTCCAGCAATTTTGCGAAGTAAGGCTCTTTGGTTTCTATGGCAAGGGTTTCATAATATTTCTTCAATTCTTCCTTATCCTTTGCCAAAGCCATGTGATACATGGTGTAATATGAATCTGGGTTCTCCATCATGAAGTCAGCCTTAAGTTTAGCCGATTGTGCTTGCTGTTCCCGTGAATTGGTCCCGGGCTGAATCATGGTTCCGGTCGCTGAGTAATACTGTGTTAGTTCATCATTATAGTCTATAACAAGTTGTTCATCCAGATAAGGAGCAATCGCCTTGCTCATAGTTACAAAGTCATCGTTAATGGAATTTCCAGTCACGTTGTAGTCGATAATATAACTTAGCTTTTCTCCCGTCAATTTCAGAACATCACCTGGCTCTCCATAGATGGAGAACTTACCCTCAGTAATTTTCTTGAATATATTTGGCCCTACGTTAGCCATGAACCTTGGTGAAAACAATACCGCAGTAAATCCACCAGTGCTCACTCTATACTCAAACTTTCCCTTTTTCACTTCTACAGAATCCTCTGCCACCACATCATCAGAGCTAATCGTGAGGTACAACTTGTCCACATCGAGGCCCTTGATATTCCCTTTGATTAGCAGTTCTCCCTGTTGGGCTTGCGTAGAATAGCATAAAGCAATCCATAGAATTACGAATGATAATATTCCTTTCATAATGAATTATATTTTAATTGTTTTTCTTACTAGGGGTCATTTTTGACATTCCTGTGCCACCACTCTGACCTTGCTCATCTTGCTTGGGAGAAGTCTTACTTAGTACATCTTCCAGCCTTCCCAGCATCTGCTCAAGAGTGAGCGTAGGCTCTCCGCTATAATTTGTTAACAATTCACCATTTGGTTTTGCCACTGAAAGAGATCCAGATCCTCGATACTGATATTTAGCGGCCATTTCAGGGTTTTCCTTTCGGTCAAGTCCGATCAGTACAAAATTTTCAGACAGTTTCTTTTTTACTCCTTCATTGCTATAATTAGGGTGCAGATCGTTTCCATTTCTTCTATACCACATGATTATCATTGGCTTATTTTCTTCAACTGCCTTCTTTATTGCTTCTTCTTTTGTGTTAGTATTAAATACTTCCAATCCAGAGTTTTTAATGCTTTCCCAAAAGCCAACTGAAGGTTTGAAGAGTCCTTTTTGCACCAATCGCCCTATTTCTAATGCTTGAACTTGCCCACCGTCAACTAATTTGTCACCATTCGAATTTATGAATACAACACCTGGATAAGTTGAGGGGCTATATTTGGTTAGCCAGTCGTTTACAACCAAATTATCATTCTCGTCTTTTAGAATTTCTCCATCAGCATCTTTTACATAAGAATTGATGAGTGAGACCACCATAACTTCAAAATTGTCTGACAAGTACCTGATAGTTTTGTTGACAGTCATCTCTTGTTTTAATGGCCAATAGGTATCACCATATATCGCAACTATATGTTTTCCACTAGCCTTAGCATCAGCCATAGTCGTTTCCCATTCCTTTAATTCCACATCGTAGCCAGCATTTTTGACCATCGTGAAGTATTGATTTTTTTGCAAATCGCTTTCCTTTTTTCTTTCAGCCACGAGATTCAGCTTGCCGTATTTCACTTTTACTGGCATTGTTAATGCTTTCTTGCCCAATTCCAGGAATGGTTCTGCTGAGCGGTAGCCTGTCGCCTTTTCCAGGGTATTGCCATTTGAATCAAGGAATAGAAGTGTTGGGTAAACCGATACATAAAAATATTGATTCAACGCAATCCCTTCAGGAGTCTCCATATCCATTTTCACATTGATATAATTCTCGTTGAAAAAAGCAGCAACGGCTGGATCAGTAAAGGTCTTTTTGTCCATTAACTTACAAGGACCACACCATGTTGTGTAACTATCCACGAAAATATTTTTTCCTTCTTTTTTGGCTTTTTTCAATACCTTCTCCCAAGGAGCTTTAGTAAATTTTATACCTTCTGCTGCTTCTGTATTTTGTATTCCTGCCACAGCAGCAATTGCAAATACTACTGTCCATTTTAATTTTTTCATCGTACTATGTTTTTTATGTGTCTTTTTTATTCTAATTGTATCCCAGATTCTGCTTGATGATTCCTCCCGATAAGTCAACCTCACTTTGCGGTATAGGCATTACAAGCCGGTTATCAGGCAAATCGGGATTTCTCAATTTATTTTTACGCTCAGTTCTGATAAGGTCATATCTTTCATGGCTTTCAAACATCAGTTCCACTCTCCGCTCAAGTAATATTCTACTGATCAAAGCATCTGCGGTTGCAAAATCTGAAAGCAGCAAGGGGATAGCTGTTGGGACGGATCTCTCACGCACTATGTTCAATAAATCTATGGATTCTTGACCCAGACCATTGATCCTTGCTAAAGCTTCTGACCTGGTGAGCATTATCTCACCAAGGCGGATATAAGGAACATTTTCTTCATTTGTCGGTCCGAATTTGTAGGTCATTAAATTGGCTGCTAATTGATTTCCCAAAGCATCAAAGCCTTCATCAACGGTTTCTCCTGTCCATCCTTCAACAATCAATTGTAGTTTGCGATTATCACTGGCTTCAAAGGCCGATATCAAGTCATCACTAACCCATTGAGAAGCTGTGAAACCATAAAATATGTTATTTTTTCCGATATTGGTAGAGTTAGCAAAAGAACCACTTGCATTTGTTCCTATAGGTAAGTTGAAAATATCCTCACTTGTGAAGGGTCTTATCTCTCCTGCTCCAGATCGGATGGTACTAGTTGGAAACAAGGTTCTTAAATCTGGTTCCAGATCATATATCATACTTGAGATTACATCATCAGCGGCGGTGGCGGCTTCTTCATATTGCTGACTGTACAGATACACTCTTGATAGTAAGGCATTGGCAGAACCTGCAGTCGCTCTTGATCCGCTGGCCAATGGGTCTGTGTGCATTTCTGGAAGATCTGGTACGGCACTTGTTAAGTCAAGAATGATTTGTTCATAAACTTCACCATTTGAGTTTCTTGGAATATATTCATTTATGCCCGAGCCGTCATATTCTTTCAATTGTATGGGTACACACATACCATCTGAGTTTCCTGTAAGTGCTCCGTCGCCAAAATATTTGAGCAAATTGAAATAGCAAAGAGCTCTAATGAATTTGGCTTCTGCGATGTGTTGATTCTCTACCTGTTCATCATACGAACCTATTTCGTCAATCTTGTTGATTACATTATTTGCCAAATTGATTGTGGTGTAGTAGCCTGACCAGAAACTCAGCACATCGGTATCATTAACAGGATATTCAGCATTGATAAAAGAAAAGAAAGCGGTTTCGATTACCTCAATGTTTTGAGTTGTCACATCTCCATACATATAAGCTGAGCCTATAGAGGTTCTCATAAAGGTATTATAGACTGCACCAAGTGCCAATTCGGCTGTAATGGCTGAACTAAACACTTGATCCTCGGTCAAAATGCCTTCTGGCTCAATCTTCAATTTGTCACTACAACCAATGAGAATTAGGCACTCGGCAATGAGTACCATATTCATAAGTTTTTTGCGGATTTTAAACTTTTTCATAGCGATACATTTACCCCAAAAGCCCATGATTTGATTAGTGGCATTGTTAAGTTATCAATACCATTCAAAAGTGCTGAGGACCCGCCAATAGTTACTTCCGGATCTAGCCCTGAGTATCGAGTCCATGTCCAAATGTTTGAACCCTCTATATAGCATTGTACCCTTTTCAGCGAAATTTTAGAAACTACGTCTGGAGGGAAATTGTATGCAAGCTTCAATGTTTTTAGTCTGATGAAGCTATTATCTTCTAAGAATCTGGAATTGTTAGGACTGGAAATAAAATCTGAGCCAAATACTTCCGGATTCTTCAGTTTGGGCACATCAGTAATATCGCCTTCTTCCTTCCAATGATTCACTATTTCTCGACTTAGGTTATTGGCATCAAGTGTGGAGTAAGTAAGAAGTGAAGCTCGGCTAGCGTTGACTAGTTTACCCCCGAAAGAATAATTGAATGATGCTGTTAGTGCTATGTTCTTATAGCTGAGGGTATTGTGCAAGCCCCCAAAAAAATCAGGACGGGGGGATCCAAATGCTCTTCTATCAGAAGGAGTTGGGCTATTTATGATGTTTCCATCCTGACCGAGCCATTGTGGATTTCCAGTTTCGGGATCAACCCATTGCCATTGGTCCAAATAAAATTGTCCAGTTGGTTCTCCTTCTTTTAAATATTTATAGTTGCTTGTTGCATCCCCAACTTGCTCTTGAGCGAGGTTTAACTTTAGAATTTTGTTAGCGTTGCTGGCAATATTAAAAGAGCTATTCAACCCAAAACTCCCTTTGGTAAAGTTTACACCCAAGGTAACCTCAATACCTTTATTTTCGATCGAACCGATGTTTTGTTGTATCGAGGAAAATCCTTTGTACAAGGACAAAGCAGAGGGGAATAGTAAATCAGTTGTCAACTTGTAATAATAATCAACGGTCAGGTCAATAAATCCATCTAAAAACGTAGCATCTAATCCAAGATCAAGGGTTCGGGTTTTTTCCCACTTCAAGTTAGGATTGACTGGCTGGATTAGTTCCAAAGACCTTAAATCCCCATAGGTGAAATTAAGCGCGTTAAGATCAAACACTCCCTGAGAACCATAGTAAGTTTCGCCGGAACCATTGATCCCGGAAAACCCTAGACTGGAACGGAATTTTAATTGCCCCAACCAGTTTAACCGTTTTAAGAATCGCTCCTCAGAGACCACCCATCCAACGGAAAAAGAAGGAAATCCAACGTATTGATGATTTCGTGCAAATTGAGACGAGCCATCTAAACGGTACGTGAAGCCAGCAATGTACCGGAAATCATAGATATAGTTCACCCGTCCAAAATAAGAGTCTAGTGCCCATTCATTAAACTCGGAATCTTCGACTCTTGGATTCAGGCTTGCACCTATACTAAGTATGTCATCATTCAAGAAATCTGCACCAGTAATGCGATTCATATCTTCATTCGAAGTTTCAAAGCTCTGCCCTACTACTACATTGATCTCGTGTTGTGAGAATTCTTTGTTGATTGTGATAAGGTTATTGATGACTGTTCTAAAATTGGATCGTGTGGTTTGTACTGCTGACCCTCCTTCATTTAGAAGAGCCGGCCGGTCTATTTCTCTACTAAAAGCCGTTGAACTCAAAACATCAATCCCACCCTCAGTTCTTAAGGTAAGCCATTCTGCAGGCCTAGCTTCAAGAAATATATTGCCAACAGTTCTGAAATCTCTAAGATAATTGGTGTTCTCATTAGCAATTGCAACAGGATTATTGTCATTGTTACCAATACTATTGTAGTCGGTGAACCTCCCGGAATCCCATATATACTGTCCGGTAGAATCTCGAACATCCACATTCGGTGCCCTTGTAAGTGCAGCCCCATATATCAATGGGGCGTTGAGTGCAGAATTATCAGAATAGCTTAATTGAAAGTTTGTACCAACTGTAACACTTTCATGTAATTCATAATCGTAGTTTAGGCGAGCAGTAAAGCGCTCAAAGTCATTATTTATAATGTAACTAGGATCCTTTGAAAGAGATAGACTGGTATAGTACCTGGACTTATCGCTCCCGCCAGACATAGACAAGTTCAGGTTCTGAAACACAACTGGACGGATCACTTTTTCTTGCCAATCAACATTTGTCAGGGTATCGAACATAAACTCAAATCCTGGTGGGCGAGGGCCATTTACATCGGCGTAATAATCTGTGTATAGTTTCCCGTATTCTGGGCCACTGAGCAAATCATGCTTTCCAATGGGTTGGCTAACGCCTACTTTATAACCAATTTGAATTTCTGCATCTCCTCTTTTACCACTCTTGGTGGTCACCAGTATTACGCCGGCGGCTCCCCTTGAACCGTAAATTGCGGTGGCATAGGCATCCTTCAAAACTTCGATGGAAGCAATATCATCAGGGTTTAGGTTAGCGAGTGGGTTTCTTTCAAACTGCGTGGACCGGTCAAAAGTATTAGATACAGTAGTTACACCAAATCCAGAGGCCGGAATGGACCTTCTATCTTCAAAATTATTGCTATTCAGTGAACTATTGCTCCCATACACAGGCACACCGTCAATCACTACCAGAGGATTATTCCCGTCCTTTTGGAATGTGCTAATTCCCCTTATTGTAATAGCAGTTGCACTGCCTGGTTGACCTGATGTTGTAGCTACATGCACTCCAGCCAATTTTCCAGCCAAGGCATTGTCAAAACTTAGTGAGCGTGAATCAAGATCCCTAGCCTTTATTGAGGCTACTGATCCTGTTAGTTTTGCCCTGTCCACTTTACCATAGCCTACTGATACTATTGCCACCGCTTGTAGCTCGGTAATACCAGGTTTCAACGTAACGTTTATTTTAGTAAGATTTCCAATGGGTATTATATGATTTTCATACCCAACAAATGAGCAAACCAACGTATCTGTGGAAGATACGGATAATATAAAATTGCCGTCTATATCTACAACTGTTCCTGTCTCTTTTCCTTTGATTAGAACCATGGCCCCAATCGCTGGTTCCTGAGAATCCTGTAATTTGACCAGCCCCGTCACTGATCTACTTTTCGTCAGGGGAACTGCGGGATTATCCTGAGCAAAGCAAAAGAATTCCATTCCCAGCAGGGGTAAAAAAATTGATATTTTTTTAATGAAATGGCTCATTGAGTCAGGCCTAAGTTTTTTCAAAGAAGAGGGATTGGGGTATGAAATAGAGAGCAAAAGGCAGTTGCAATCCAATCAAATTGCATGGATCGCAACTGCATTTCAAAACCTTAGTTTACAAACTCGCCTACCCACACATCAATGACAGGACCTTCAGCATTCTCACCACCTATAATGTAAATCTTATCATTCATGACAACCACATTGTGGAAAGTTCTTACATCAAATTCCGTTGGTAATGCCAGGCCGCCTTCAAGAAGAGTCCAGGTAGTTCCATCTTCTGATACATAGACATCTCTTTTATATTCTACGGCAGATTCGTCTGCTAATGGAGTAACTCCACCAATAGCGTACAATTTGCCTTTGTACTCTACAATCTGAGTTCCAATCAGTTGCGGAAACCCGTCAGCACTTGCTACTGTCCATGTAATTCCGTCCGTGGACTTGTACACACTTTTTGAATAGTTGTCGAGAGTTGTGGTAAGAAAGGCCGCCCCTGAAACACCCCCAGCAATGTACATATCTCCATTAAAAAGGGCAGTAGCATAAAATGTAGGCGGATTTGGAGTGACCTTTACGTTCGCCAAAACACCGGTGCCTATGGCCTCCCAGGTCGTACCATCACTAGATTTATAAATATCCATGCTGCTAATTGCACCGGGTGAGCCAAAACTCAGCCCTTGTGCACCTACAATAAATAAATCACCATCTTTTTCTAACAGACGTGCATTGAGTACTGATGGTACCCCTGCTTCAGTAACATCTTTAGTCGTCCAGGTAGCTCCGCCGTCCGTCGATGAGGAGATACCGAGCTGTGATTTGTCTATTCCAAACCCTCCCAGGAAACCTCCTGAAATGCCTCCTACATTTACAAGGTTTCCATCATACGCGATAGTTCCTGCGGCCGTACCCAAGGGAATTGAATCATTTGCTCCAATCGTATTGTTATGTGCTATGTTCCAGGTCACACCATCTGCAGATGAGTAGACATACTCAAAGTATTTACCTGGATCTTCCATTCCAAAATCGGTGATAACATCGAGTTCCACAGCTCCCACAAGCCACAGCTTATCATCATGAGCGAAAGCACTAGGTCTTGTAAGGGCGACAAAAGGGTCTGTGGCAATTTGGTTCCATGCAGTCTCAGAAATGTCTACTGTTACAACAAAATCTGCGGTCATAGTCGTATCCTCTGCAGTAACGGTATACGTTACCGGAGTGCTAAAGTCATTGGCCGTCACGCCACTTACCTGCTCTACATTTCCAACGGCAACTGAAGCAGCTTCAGGGATTGTAAATGTGGCAACTAAGCCTGATGCATCGAATCCGAATGGCAAAGCGACATCGTGAGTGACAGTACCTGCAGTTAAGTCAATTTTAAATGTTCGGTCGACGTCTGCCAGGGAGAATGTAAGTAACCCATTCTCGCTTGATAATACTATCGGGACTGTGTCATCATCATCATCATCACCACAACTAAGCAATCCCACAGTCATGATCATGCAGAAGCAGGTGACTAAATATTTCATTTTTTTAAAAGTCAAATTAATTTTCATGTGTTAAATGGTTTAGTTAAAAAAATCGATCATTAGATATTTTAAAATTGTCAATTACAATTTCCAGTTATAGCAATTCTATGTTCATTCACAGCATATTCGGCGTCCATAACTTCACTTGTATGGTTCAGGATAGCCGTCAAAGAATTACGATCGTATTCTCCAGAAAAGGTCATTTTTTCATCTATACACCCGCTCAAGCCAAAATCCAGGTCAAAGGTCCTGGAGAGTTGCTTTAGCATCTTTTCTACTCCGATCTCATTAAAGAAAACCTTCCCGTCTACCCATGCAAAATGCTCCCGACTCTCTTCAAATTTGTCCTGTTCAAACTTTCTGATTCTCCGGCTATAAGAAAAATATTCTTCTTCGTTAACAATCAATGCTATACTTGAATTCTCGTCAATTGGATTTGATTGTTGTCTGGCATCAGCACCTTTGCTTGGTGTTGCCGGATAAAGGTTAACCCAGGGTATAATAGTCTTAATACTTCCTCCTTTTTCTACTGCGATCACTATTTCATCTTCATCATGGTATGCCGAAACATTAAAAGAGGCTCCCCTTACTTCAGCTTTGATTTCGTCAATATGTATAAGCAAAGAAGCTAGTTGTTTATTGACTTGAAAATAAGCACCTCCCTCAATGAATATATTGCGATTTTCCTCCGTTACTTTCTTTGGGTATCTCAGCTTACTAGCTGCATTCATCGTGATTTTGGAACCATCACTAAGCTCCACTATTTTGGTTTCTCCTCTTTGAGTGGTCACTTCATTATAGGCCATTTCTACCAGAAGGTCAGAAGAGAATAGTTGCCAATAGGTCAGAATAGACAATGAAGAGATCAAAACAACCGAAGCAGCTATTTTCAACATTTTCAAAGTGAAAATCTCATTTAAGCCGCTCTTCTTTTTTGTCCTTTTATACAGGTTTTCAAAATCAACAGGCGAAAGGCGCACCTCATTTTCATCGAAATTTTCCCACTCCTCTTCCAGGTAATCCAGAACTTCGTTTTTTAATTCTTTGGTACCAAAAAGACGATGCGCCTCATGTAGTTGTTCGATGTCACATTCACCTTTAAAAAACTGGTGAATAATTTGCTTGTTATCTTTCATTTATTGTTTCTACCTCTACCTAATTAAATACACGTAACTGGTTTTTTACTCCCAATACTTGCAAAACATTTTTCTTCAAACCATTTTTCCTCATGATCAATTATCGCTTGATCAGCTTTTTCGAATGCACTGTGTTACTGTCCACATCAATGATCCTAAACAAATAAATGCCTTGCGGAAGGTGTCGCGTGTCAATTGTAATTGCGCAGTCTAGCTGCTGAATATCAACTTGTATTAAATTCCCTTGTAAGTCATTCATTACAAGTCCATAATTAGTTCCATTGTCTGGCAATTGAACATGAAGCCTTGAGCGAAATGGCAGCGGGTAAATGTGAGGACCGGGTGATGCAAATTCTCCTGATCCGGTTACTACCTCGCAACTTCCGTCATCAATCTCGGCTAATGGATTAAAGTTTTCACCAAGGGGATTTGTGCAGCCTGCAACTTTTGAAGTAATACACCCGGAAGCAATTGTTGCATTTGGGTTAAAGTTGTCATATCCCGAATCCAAACATCCCAAAATATCATATCCTTCAGTTCCTTCTACTATCTGGATACGTTGGTTTGCCAGTATCTCCCTCACAATCTGCTTTTCGCCTAATGGCCAAATTATCTCTATTGAGTCAACATCTACAACCGAGCCCAGCCCAAAATGTAAAACGGGAGAGTGTTGAGAGGCATGTGAGCCTCCGCAGCTCAATTCTTTTACAAATGTTCTTTCTCCCAGATACAGATAAGCCCAAGTCCCGTACGCATCTCTGTTCGTCACCGTTCCCTCCAATTTTATCTCAATCCAATTATTAGCACTAAAAGTATTTTCATAGAATGATGAAACTCCCGATCCGTCAATGGAGGTAGCAATCGCAAACACATCTAATGTGCCATCGTTGTCGTAATCTCCATATATAGCTCCTCTGTTTATTTCCTCATTAGCGAGCCCATATTCCGAAGTTACATTTGAAAACTCTCCTTCATCATAGCGAAAAAGTACATTGACATCATTTTCAGTTGTATTCAGAAATGGGGAAGCGGGAATGTAACCATTGACAACATACAGGTCTAGATTACTATCATTGTCATAATCAAAGAAAAAACAGCCCCAACCAGTTGTACTAGTTCCATCATTGTTGTTTTCATTGCCAACATTAAGGATGTCAGCTACATCGGTGAATGTATTATCTCCATTATTTTCCATCAATATATTTCTGCCTAAATTGGTTATGTAGTAGTCCAAATCTCCATCATTATCATAATCTCCTGAGGCAATACCCATACCGTAAATACCAACATCCATACCTGCAGATACAGACACATCTGTAAAAGAATCGTCGGGATAGTTATTTTCCAGGAGTCTATTAGACTGGACCCAGGCTCCAAAATCATTGGCAATCAACAAATCTTGATCACCATCCTGGTCATAATCAGTAGGCAATACTGCTAATCCACATCCAATGTCTGACACGCCAAATGTCTCAGACATTTCAGTAAAGCTATCATCTCCATTATTGACGAAAAGATGATTAGGGAAACAGACATGATCAAATCCACTAATCTCTCCTGATTCATTATAAATGAATTGTCTCTTGTCTATGTAGTTGATGACATAAATATCCAAATACCCATCCAGGTTCACATCAAAAAAGGCAGATCCAGTACTTGATGACGTGACTGAGCCAATTCCTGAGGCTTCTGTGGTATTTATAAAACCACCTGAACAATCGTTTAGAAAAAGAAGACTACTCTTCAACTTGCTAAATGAAGTGACAAATAAGTCGATACAACCATCATTATTAACGTCACCAGCAGTCACTGCTGTTGTATTATAACCACCGGTTACTTGAGCTATAAACGCTTCTGAAGAAACGTTTTCGTAACTATTTTGTCCCGTATTACGAAATAAATAATCCGGATCATCTCCCCCGACAAGGTAGAGATCCAATAACCCATCATTGTCATAATCTACAAAAGCCGCTCCGCCACCCATTAATGATTGGGAAACTGTTGACTTATCCAGTCCCAGGCTTAAGGTTTTGTCATTGAACTGGGCTTGGGCACAATGGCAAATAATTATCATTCCAAAGTAGAAGGCCAGCCCTTTTTGTATTTGTATCATACTTTTTGTATTTGTATCATAATTTCTTATGCGGTATGTAATGGGTACACACAAGTATCGCATTACACCTACAAACTCCGGGTGGATAAATGACCGATACATTTCTTGTACCGTACTTTTTGCCCTGGTTGGTGTTCTCTCACCAACAAGCTCTGAAAGATTTATCGTAATCGAACGAAAAACCCCTGTGTCTTCAGACCAGTTGCTGAAAGCGGGAATTTTTTCTTAAATTTGACTAAATTTTAAATCATGTCCAGTTTTAAATCATATCGAGATGAAATTACCCCCCCCCCTAAAAAATAATGCTAAAACCAAGAGCTTAATCACTCTATTTAGCTTTCTTTTTATCACAACACTTGTTTCGGCACAAGATGATATGTCAGACCACTTTGTACTAAAAATAAACACCACCGCCGGCACCAACGCTCAAGACACAGACTTTACTTTTCACACCCGGGATACCGATTATATGGTCAATTGGGGAGAAGGCAGCGGTTTTGAGCCAATAACAACAGGAACTGCCAGCCATACCTTTAGCACGGCAGGAGAGCATACCATAAGGTTTAAAAACCTGAACGATATTTATATAAATAGCAGTAGTGGTAGACAAAAATACACCGCTATTGAACAATGGGGCATTGCTGTATGGAATGCCGATATGTCGGGTGCTTTTCGTGGAGCAGGTAACTTAACTACCAGCAGTACTGCCGGCATCCCTAATATGAGTTTGGTAACAAATATGAGTAACATGTTCTCATTTGCTACTTCTTTCAACCAGGATATAGGAAGTTGGGATGTTTCTCAGGTAACAGATATGAGTCTTATGTTTTCATTTGCTACTTCTTTCAACCAGGATATAGGCAGTTGGGATGTTTCTCAGGTAACAACTATGAATAGTATGTTCAGTGGTGCTACCTCTTTCAACCAGGATATAGGCAGTTGGGATGTTTCTCAGGTAACAACTATGAATAGTATGTTCAGTGGTGCTACCTCTTTCAACCAGGATATAGGCAGTTGGGATGTTTCTCAGGTAACAGATATGAACGGTATGTTCAGTAATGCCGCTTCTTTCAACCAGGATATAGGAGACTGGGATGTTTCTCAGGTAACAGATATGAGTAGTATGTTCAATGGTGCCGGTTCTTTCAACCGGGATATAGAAAGTTGGGACGTTTCTCAGGTAGCAAACATGGTTGGTATGTTCAATGGTGCCGGTTCTTTCAACCAGGATATAGGAAGTTGGGATGTTTCTCAGGTAGCAAATATGTTTCGTATGTTTAGAAATGCCACTTCTTTCAACCAGGATATAGGAGACTGGGATGTTTCTAAAGTAACAAATATGGGTCTTATGTTCTTTGGTGCCAAAGCTTTCAACCAGGATATAGGACGTTGGGATGTTTCTAAGGTAACAAATATGGATTTTATGCTTTCTGGTGTTTCACTTTCACCAGGCAACTACGATTCACTTTTAATTGGCTGGAATAAACGAACCCTTCAAACAAATGTGATTTTTAATGCAGGAAATTCTAAATATACAACAGCAGCACAAGCTGCCAGAAACAATATAGATGCTGCAAGTGGCCATAACTGGACTATTGATGACGGCGGGGTAATTGACGTGAGCGATCAACCTACACGTATTTTTCTTTCTTCCACAAATATTTTAGAAAACGAGCCAGTAAACACCACAGTCGGCACCCTATCCACCGATGGAGGAGCGGCCTCTTATACCTATACATTCACAACAGGAGACGGAGATACAGATAATACAAGTTTTAATATTTCAGGAGAAGAGCTACAACTTACAGCCCCTGCCGATTACGAAACAAAAAGCAGCTATACAATACGTATAGCAGTAGATGGTACGAGTGTTGCAAAACAATTTACCATCTCTGTTGGTGATATACAAGAAGCACCCGCAGTAAGCACAACAACAGCAAGCAATATAACTGCTACAACGGCCACTCTAAACGGCGACCTGACTTCCATCGGACTGGCAGCAATTACAGAAGGCGGTTTTGTATATGCTGTTTCAAATGAAGATTTACTAATTGATGCTGCCGGTGTTACCAAAGAAGTTGTAAACGGTATAGCAACAGGTGATTTTGAAAAAGAAATTACAGGTTTAACAGCAGGCACAACCTATTACTACAGAGCCTACGCAACCAATAGTTTTGGAACAGCTTACGGAAGAGCACAAAGTTTTACAACATTGGCAGTCGCACCCACAGCCAGCACAACAGCAGCAAGTGCTATTACTTCCACAACGGCCACTTTAAACGGCAATATAACTTCAGACGGAGGAGCAGCCATTACAGCAAGGGGATTTGTATATGCCATATCAAACGCAGGCTTGACAATTGGTGCTACGGGTGTTACTAATGTCATTGTAAGCGGTACAACAGGTGTTTTTACAGAAAACATTACAGGTCTGACAGCAGGCACAGCGTATTTTTACAGAGCTTACGCAATCAATAGCGTCGATACAACTTACGGAGGCGAACAAAGTTTTACAACATTGGCCCCCGTAGCACCCACAGCAAGCACAGCAGCAGCCAGCGATATTACTTCCACAACAGCCACTTTAAACGGTGATATAACTTCTGACGGAGGAGCCACCATTACAGCAAGGGGCTTTGTATATGCCATATCAAATGAAGATTTGACAATTGAGAATACAGCAGCAGATGCTGTTGTTGTAAGCGGTACAACAGGAACTTTTAATAGTTCAATAACAAGTTTAACAGCAGGCACAGCCTATTTTTACGCAGCTTATGCAATCAATAGCGTCGATACAACTTACGGAGAGGTACAAAGTTTCACTACGGAGGCAGTGGCAGGGGCAGTCGCACCCACAACCAGCACAACAGCAGCAAGTAATATTACTTCTACAACGGCAACTTTAAACGGTAATATCACTTCTGACGGAGGAGCAACCATTACAGCAAGGGGCTTTGTATATGCTACTTCAAACACAGATTTAATAATTGAGAATACAGCAGCAGATACTGTTATTGTAAGCGGTACAACAGGAACTTTTAATAGTGCAATAACAAGTTTAACAGCAGGCACAAAATATTATTACAGAGCCTACGCAACCAATAGCGTCGATACGAGTTATGGAGGAGAACAAAGTTTCACTACGGAGGCAGTTTTGTCTATTGAGGATTTTGAGCAACCGGCTGTTGCCATTTCGCCAAACCCGACAAGTGGTATTGTAAACATCACCGTGTCAGAAAAGACAGATTACAAATTGCTGGATACCGGAGGTCACCTGCTTCAACAGGGAACTTTCGCCACGGGAGCGCACAGCATTGATATTTCGCCTTTGACCGAAGGGATTTATCTCTTCATTCTAAACACCGGTAAAGGGAGCTTTACCAGGAGAATTATCAAGAATTAGGATTTATGGTCTTGATTAAAGTGAAGGAAAAAACGTAGTTCCTCCTCAATTATACGCTTAATCCAATCAAACAATTATGAGTCAGTCTGTTGTTAACAGATTGACTCATAATCACATATTTAAGCATGTATTCCTGATGGTTTTTCATTCTGGCAGAAGGGTATAATCTCCTTCCAGGGGTTTAGGCAACAGTGTGTTATACCAGACCTATGAGTTCCACTGTTTTTAAACAGTTAGCATAGTGATTAAAATAAATAGTTGGTTGCACCAGATGCTACCGGGCAGGGTAATTACCTGGATTACCGGACGGCACATGAATTTCGCACAATTGTTGAAGAAGTTTCACTGATTAATCAAATTTGAAAGCGAAGTTAGACAGCTTTGTTCAGGCCTAAATGAAGTGATAGAAAAGATTGCCCTTTACTTTTCAATTTTTATTACCAGTGCGGTAAAATTCATCGCTGGTCCAGCCATTGGTGCAGCTTCAGACTTGAGCATTATAGAAACTGCTTTATTAACAGCATTGGGCATGATGCTAACAGTTACTTTGTTTACGCTCTTTGGACCTCAAATGCGATCATTAATTGCTCGTTTCAGTAAGAAGAAAAAGAAGACTTTCAGCAAAAGAAGCAGGCGGTTCGTCATGATTTGGATTAAATATGGTATTGCGGGAACAGCATTTTTGACACCATTGATATTGACCCCAATTGGCGGTGCAATTTTGGCGAATACATTCAAGTACCCGAAATCAAAGATATTTTCATATATGGCAATAAGTGCTTTTTTCTGGGGAATCGTGTTGGCTGCTATAGCTAAAAACGCAAGGGATGTTGTTTTCTAATCTCCAAAAACAGGATTTGATCCATATTTATCTCAATGCCGACTATGATTGGAGGTTTCATATCTGTTTATACAACAACGGAATGTGGCCAGTTGGAACATGAGGATATTACTTACTATCAAATTGGCAAGTTCTTTATGCTGGGCACCAAACATTACAGAACGTACCTTTAATAGATGCATGGGGCTGGCTGTCAAAGACAATACCCTTTGGATGAGTTCACTCTTCCAGGTTTGGAGATTTGAGAATTCACTACAGGGCGGTCAGACTTTTAATGGATATGGCAAAAGTGTTTAATTCCGCAAATGACTTATACCACCGGAGATTTAGACATGCATGACCTAATCGCAGGTGAAGATGATAAACCAATATTCGTCAATACTCTTTTTAGCTGTACCGCAACTCTTAGCGAAACACATGGCTTCAAACCACTCTGGAAGCCCGGGTTTATTAGCAAGTTGGCCCGGAAGATCACTACCACTTAAATGGGATGGCTTCGGTTGATAAAAAACTCAAATACGTAAGTGCTGTAAGTAAAAGTGACGTTGCTGATGATTGGAGAGATAAGAGATCCGATGGAGGAATTGTGATCTCATTCCTGATGTTTACGCCACCGTGCTCTCCCCGGAAAAGTAACGGCTGGTAGAACATTGAAAGAGTTAGCAGGGAATACCCGAGCTACACAGGATGGCAGCGATCTAAAAAATGGGATCACCAATCTTTTAGAAGGATTGTCAAATTAAAAAAATAATTGGAAGGGGAGGTTTATTCTTACTTTTCAGCCAGCACCTGGTCAGGGTAAAAGCCCTGCCAGACTATTTTTCTCCAATCTCGGGTTCTTATGATTTGACCTCTTTTTCAACGACCTTTTTCTTTGCTTTGGTTGTTTTCGGTTTCATTTTGGCTACACCATTTTCCTTGGCCGTAACTTTTACTGAATCTGCAACTGCAACTTTGGTAGCCCCTTTTTTCGAGTTGTCCTTAGCCTTCTTAGGTTTGGTTTCTGGCTCAACGCCATTAGTAAAGGCTTGATATGGGGTCTCTCTTTTAAATGGTCTTTTCCCAATTAAGTGCTCCAAATCTGATTGGAATATAATTTCCTTTTCCAACAGTTCCTGAGCTACTATTTCTAATTCTTTCTTCTTTTTGGTAAGCAGCTTCTTTGTTCGGTCATAAGATTTCTCGACAATGGCTTTGACTTCACTGTCAATAATTTGCGCAGTGGTTTCAGAATAAGGCTTGGTGAAATTGTAGTCCGATTGTTTTGAATCGTAATAAGAGATATTGCCAATCTTATCATTCATACCATACAAAGTAACCATACTGTAGGCCAGTTTAGTAATCCGTTCAAGATCACTCAAAGCACCAGTCGAAATTTTACCAAAAGTCAATTGTTCGGCAGCTCTTCCGCCTAGAGTCATACACATCTCATCCAGTAATTGCTCTGATTGATAAAGAAATTGTTCTTTAGGCAGATATTGGGCGTAACCTAATGCAGCGACGCCGCGAGGAACAATACTCACTTTAACTAAAGGATCGGCATGCTCGAGATACCATCCGGCCACTGCATGACCAGCCTCGTGATAGGCTACAATTCTTTTCTCTTCAGGGCTTATAATCTTGCTCTTTTTTTCTAGTCCGCCAATTACCCTATCAATGGCATCCTGAAAATCCTGCATATCAACCGCATCTTTTTCGTTTCTGGCTGCAATTAATGCAGCCTCATTACAGACATTAGCAATTTCTGCACCAGCAAATCCCGGAGTCTGGGCTGCCAATTTCCTTGCATCCACATCTTTGGCCATTTTCAATGGTTTCAAGTGCACCTTGAATATAGCTTCCCTACCTACAATGTCTGGTTTGTCAATACTGATTTGCCGGTCAAACCTTCCTGGCCTGAGTAGTGCCGAATCCAATACATCAGGTCTGTTAGTTGCTGCTAAAATGATAACTCCGGAATCAGTACCGAAGCCGTCCATTTCAACTAACAACGAGTTTAAAGTATTTTCACGCTCATCGTTTGACCCAGGCATTTGTCCCCTGCCTCTTGACCGTCCAATGGCGTCTATCTCATCAATAAAAACAATGCAAGGAGCTTTTTCCTTAGCTTGCTTGAATAGGTCTCTTACACGGGCTGCACCAACTCCTACAAACATTTCCACGAAGTCAGATCCGGAAAGCGTAAAGAAGGGTACCGCGGCTTCCCCGGCAACTGCTTTTGCCAATAAGGTTTTACCTGTTCCGGGAGGTCCCACCAGTAAAGCTCCCTTGGGAATCTTACCACCCAACGTGGTAAACTTACTTGGTGTCTTTAAGAAGTCGACGATCTCTTTAATCTCTTCTTTAGCTTCTTCGAGGCCTGCGGCATCAGCGAAGGTGATCTTCACTTTGTTCTCTGCATCGAATAACGCTGCTTTAGATTTCCCAATGTTGAAAATCTGACCCCCGGGTCCTCCCTGACCAGTCATTTTTCGCATCAAAAACCAAAAACCAAATAATATGAGAAACAAAAAGCCCCAATTAAATAGTATGCTTGTGAAATCTGACCGGTCATCAGGAGTATAATCTATACGGTCATTTTCGGATAGCTTGGCTGCTGTTTCTCTGAACTTCTTGTCAAAAACTTCCAGTGAGGCGATCTTCAGCTTGTAATGTGGTCCTTGAGAAAAGGAGAAAAGGCTCCTGTTTTCAAGTTCTACCTTGTAGTTAGGCTTGCTGATGACTTCAGGTCTAAGCGTTATCTCCACAAAATTCTGATTCCTGATGAGTACAATCTCCTTTACATCACCATCAATCATCATTTGCTCAAAGCGCTTATAACTAATATCGACGGTAGCAGTACTCTTATTAAAGTATGTTACTCCAAAGATCAGCACTAGTAATGCAGCTATCACCCAAACCTGATAATTAGGTTTCTGGGGAACATTTGAAAGTAAATTCTTCTTTTTTAAAGGTTTATCCGGCATCCTAAATTCTGATCAATATTAAAATATTTCTAACGCTTATCCGTAGATATGGTTTTGCCCTTCAACTGTCCAAACTACTATCTACATCAACAATCTTGGCATCACCCCACAATTCTTCAAGTGCATAAAAATCTCTTTTCGTTTGGCTGAAAACATGAGCTACTACGTTCACATAATCAACCAGTATCCAATCTTTAAATTGTTTCCCCTCCTTTTGCCAGGGATGTTGGCCGCTACTTTTAAAAACTTCTTCCTCCAGAGAATCTGCTATGGCTTCAACCTGAATATCTGATGTACCAGAGCAAATAACGAAGTAATCAGTAACGGCGTTTTTTATCTCTCTCAAATCAAGAACTTTCACGCTACGGGCCTTCTTCTCAATCATTCCCTTCACCACTAAATCTTTAATCTCCGAAGATTTTACAGCCCCGTTTTTTTTATGCATCCGCTGCTTTTACTTTACATGTAAAAATACTAAAAATATAGTGAATAAATTCTTTGCCAATTCTTTATTCGTGGGCAAAAAACTGGAAATACTGCCACATTGTCACAGCACCAACCGGGTCGCGGTTAAAATGGTAACGCATGCAAAGCCACCGGAAGGAACAATTGTTCTTACAGAAAATCAAACTTCGGGTAAAGGTCAGCGTGGGAATCAATGGGAATCAGAGTCCAGCCAAAACTTAACATTCTCAATCATTTTTTATCCCGGATTCCTTTTCATTAAAGATCAATTTTATCTCAATATGATTGCATCCCTGGCCGTAGTTGACGCTTTAAAGATTTTTATAGCCAATAGAATCAAAGTTAAATGGCCCAATGATGTTTATGTTAATGACAAGAAGATTTGTGGTATCCTCATTGAGAACACATTAAAAGGAACGGTTATAGAACATTCGGTAGTTGGGATAGGTTTAAATGTGAATCAAAGTGAGTTCTCTATTGAAAAAGCAACCTCGATGGCAGATTTAACATTGATAAGCTATGATTTGAATGACGTATTTAATCAGGTTATTCTATCAATTGAAAAATACTATCTATTGCTTAGGCAAGGTGGTCTCAAAAGTATAAGGCAGGTTTATTTAGAGAATCTCTATTGGATGAATGAAATGCACTTATTCGAATCCAATGAAATTTTCAGTGGGCAAATAGTAGATATTGATGAAGTAGGAAGATTAATAGTGGAATCAGGTTCAGAAAGAGGTGCCTACGGCTATAAAGAGATCAAATTTCTCAAATAAGTGGTGAATTATAAATTCAATGCTAATCTGAGTGCCTTTTTCTTATTTTTGCGGTCGTTTTTCAATATTCATTATTCAATCAATATTCATTATTCAATCAATATTCATTATTCAATCAATATTCATTATTCAATCAATATTCATTATTCAATTCATTTCAAAATTGGATTAGACGGGAATGTAATGCGGGGCGGAGTTTTTCTCATTATCATCTCTATCTTTCTTGCGGATCTGGCATTTTCCCAGAGCAAGAAGGAATTACGTGTGCTATCGGATAGTCTGGAAATGAAAGTACCGGAAGACACCTTGCCAAAGCACCAGGTTGTCATTACTGACATCTTTATTACTGGTAATAAAAAAACTAAAAAGGGCTATATTCTGAGAGAGTTAAGTGTCAAACGAGGTGACACCATCGCTTACAATCAGCTGCGGATACAACTTAATCGAGATGAGGAGAAAGTCTTTAACCTTCGACTTTTTGAAGAAAGCATAGCCACTATTATCGATCAGGGGGATAATGAAGTCATTATTGAGCTCAAAGTCGCTGAACGATGGTTTGTCTGGCCACTCCCGATCTTTCGGCTTGCTGACCGTAATTTTAATGCCTGGTGGAATACCAGAGAAAGAGACTTTAGCCGACTTATTTATGGACTGACCCTTGATCATTCCAATATCAGGGGACGAGGGGAAAGCCTTCGGCTCACAGCTCAATTCGGGTTTACCCGGAACCTTCAACTATTTTATAGCATTCCTTATATTGACAAGCAAAAGAAAGTAGGTTTTGCTACTCTATTTGGGTTTACAGAATTCAAAAACCTGGCCTATCAAACCACAGCAAATACACTTGATTTCTTAGACAGTGATGATCTGGGCACTGTCAATACATTCCGAAAAGCATTCACTGGTGTCGGTGCATTTACCTATCGACCCAACTTCTTCACACGGCATGGGTTTACATTGGGATACTCACAAAATAATGTGGCGGACACTATTCCAGCACTCAATCCCAATTATTTGGGTGATGGAAGAACAAATCAAAAATATCTGTGGCTATCCTACAACCTGATTTATGATAACAGGGATTTGGTATACTACCCCCTGAAGGGTTCTCAATTCAATCTCCAAGCAAGCAGGCAAGGTATTGGTGCATTTAATGACCTGGGAATTTGGTCAACCGAAGTGTCCTACGCCAAGTTTTTCGATTTGGGGAAGAATTTCTATTTTGCAACGAGAGGCCAGATAAGTGCCACAGGACCTTTTGACCAACCATTTGTTAATCAGCAACGACTTGGTTTTTTTAGAAACTTCGTAAGAGGATATGAGTTGTCGGTGGTAGAAAGCCCGCTATATCTTTTGAATAGAAATACCTTTAGAAAAAAACTATTCAATAAGGTCTTCAAGATTAGAAATTTCACAAGATTAGATCAGTTTGCCAAGTTACCTCTTGGCTTTTATCTCACGGCTTTCATTGACACCGGCTGGGCTGAAAAATATCCTAATGAAATCTCCAAGTTTAATAATATACTGTTGTCAGGCACAGGTGTTGGCCTCGACATCGTGACTTTTTATGACGTTGTTATCCGGTTGGAGTATTCCTGTAACCTTGAAAAGGAAACCCACTTCTTTCTCAATGTAAGGGCAGCCATTTAAACAATCTCTGATTTAAGGTGTTGTTTACCGGGGTAGTTTTGAAGTATTAGCACCTGGTCATATTTTACCTTGTTTTTATATAGTACAAGAGTACTATTCCACTCTTCGGTCTATTTGCAATACTCCCCAACAGTCAGACCACTGCGTTAGTTAGAAAAGAGGTTTAATTGTTAAAAAGAAGAAAGGAAATGGGAGTAAAAAGAAGTAGGCAAAAATTCAATGCAGGTAGTAAGAGCGTAAAGTGAGCTGTCAAGTCTGTGCCCGGGCAGTCTTTACAGCGCACCAAAAGGAGAGCATGAGCAAAATCTCACCTTGATGAAATTACTCGATAAGCACCATCTGGACCATCCTGTGGAAAAGGGGTATTACAAAGGCAGGATTTTCTTCCTTTACAGGGCTATAAGCTCAATGAGAAACGGGTAGGCCGAAAGATTCCTGCCGGATTGTATCAAAAACCAGTGGCAGCATGATTTTTTCTCTTCAAAAAGTATCCGGACAAAAGAAAAATAACAGCTGGATTTCAATTAAGAAAACCTGAAAAGTGGTCGGGCGATTGGGAAATACTTCAGATTCCATATAAAAGCCCTCCTCCTTGAATTTCAATTGGCCCAAGCCACCTGCCTATATATATTTAGGTTTCCAGTAAAATACCAATTATGAGAATTAGCCTTTTAATGATTTTATGCTGTATCACACTCTCCCTTACAGCGCAAAAAAAGATTACTGTCGAAGACATCTACCAAGGTGTATTCCAGGAAAAACCAGTTGATGATATCAGATGGATGAAAGACGGGCGTTTCTATACCGCTCTTGACGGAAATAGAATTGTCAAGTATGATGTGACCAATGGTGCCAAAGTGAAAGTGCTCATCAATGGAGACAATACCCACCCCACTCTTGTTACACTGAAAAGATATCTCCAAAGACCACAGGATAATGCTTCAGGGTATGATGACAATTCCCCGCTAATTCACGCTTCAAAGTTGAAGGGAAAATTCCTATTGGTGCATGGCACGGGTGATGACAATGTGCATTTCCAAAATTCAATAGCCTTACAGGACGAATTAATCCTTCATGGCAAACAATTTCAAAGTTTCTATTATCCCAATCGAGCACATGGCATTGGCGATTACAATGCCAGGGTACACCTTTACACAATGATGACCAAGTTCGTTTTAAACAACCTTTAATATGACTACTGAGGATTTAAACGAACTTTTCAAAAGAGATCCGGGCAAGCTAAAGGCTGAGATTGAGCAATATCCAGCGGATGAGAGTCTTTGGGAAGTTGCTGATGGTATTTCGAACTCTGGTGGAAACTTATTTGCACATTTATTGGGTAACCTTCGTTTCTACAGCGGTTGTAACCTGACCAACGGTGGCTATGTTAGAAACAGGGATCTTGAGTTTTCAGTGAAGGGCTTCCCAAAATCAGCACTAACTGCAGAAATAGAACAAACTCAAAAGGCTGTCTCCGCAGCTTGGGATAAACTTCAAACTGACAAATTCAATTCCACATACGAAGGTGATCCTTTCTTTGAGAATTGGGCAATAGGATTAGTTTTATTGCATCTCCATGCCCACCCAGGCTATCATTTAGGGCAATTGAATTATCATGGAAGGCTTATTTAACCTGATACCTTGAAAAGATGGTTTAAAATTATTGCAATAGTCATTCTTGGAGTGATCGTGCTTGGGTTTTCACTGCTCACAACCATTGACAGAACTCCTCTCCAAGAGACTACATTTTACAAAACTACCCTCGACAGGCTTGATTCATTAGCTGACATAGATCTTAACGATGAAGGCGACACACTCAAAGTAGGCTGGGCAAAAGTTAACCTCACTCCTGATTTCACCACCTCATTAGCTGGTTATGGAATTAGCGAGTTTGATTCCGTCCGGGATTCGGTCTGGGTACGGGCGTTTGTATTTGATAATGGGCTACAAACCATTGCACTATTGACTCCTGACTTACTCATCTTCCCTCCTACAGTTAAGAGCATTCTCGAAGCACAATTGAAGACAATTGGTGTGAACGCTATTCAATACACTGCTACACATACCCACCATAGCCTCGGCAACTGGCATCCCGGATTGGCAGGGAGGTTGTTTGCCGGACCATATGACCAGACCACAGTAGATTGGATTGCAGCCAAAAGTATTGAGGCCATCAAAATGGCCAAATCAAAGCTTTTGAAAACTAAAATCGGATATGCCGCTGTTCAGGCCGAAGGCCTGGTCTACAATCGATTGACAGACAGCCTGGGTACTACTGATCCCTGGCTCCGGTTCATAATGATGAAACAAGATTCCGGTCAATCAACTATTCTCACTTCTTTTTCCGCTCATGCCACCATTATATCAAGAGATACTTACGCCATACACCGGGATTATCCCGGCAAATTGGTTGATGAATTAGAGAAAATTCCCGGAATTGATTTCGGCACATTTATAGCCGGAGCAGTTGGAAGTCAAGGTCCTGCCGGAGAAGGGGTTGGAGAAGAAAAAGCTGATTACACTGCTGGCTCGGCGGCATCTCAAATACAGCTGATTGCTAATGTTCTTCAACCACAATACACAAATAGATTAAAGCACACCTCAATTGATGTTGATCTTCGCGAACCCCATGTAAGAATTAACCAATCATTGAGATTACAACCCTGGGTTTTTAACCAATTATTTGGTGCGTATTCAGCTTCAATCACCGCTTTGAAAATAGGAGACAACTTATTAATTGGTACACCCTGTGATTATTCTGGAGAGCTCATTGCACCATTAGATAGCCTTGCCAGATCTAATGGAATTAATCTTATGGTAAATAGTTTCAATGGAGAGTACATAGGATACATTACTAAAGATGCCTGGTATGAATTGGACAAGTATGAAACACGTACTATGAATTGGTTTGGTCCACAAAACGGAGAGTATTTTGATGATGTTATCAAACGAATTATTGAATTGAGCGGGTCGAATTGAACCTTAGCCGTTTATATATTCTTGTTTTTCGGAGGATACTCATTAGTTATTTTTGGAATGTGCCGCTTTTCAAAAAAAGGCGTAAAAAACGATTTACATGAATCTACTTTTAATCATACTGTTTGATGTCCTGGCCTATTTAGGATCGATTTAATAGGATCGATTCCAACGTCAGTATAATTAGGCAAACATTATTTCAAATTAGATCTTAGAAAGCACGGAAGCGGAAATCCCGGAGCCACAAACACTTTTCGGGTATTGGGAAAAAGGCCTGGTACCATTGTATTGTTTGGGGACATTCTAAAAGGGGCACTGGCAACAACTTTTGCCGTCTTAATGTTTCGACTTGACCTCATTTATGCCGATGACCTTATTCGTTTTCGGTTGCTGTTTGGCATACTGGCAATATTCGGACACATATTTTCAGTATTCCTCCAATTCAAAGGCGGCAAAGGCGTTGCTACTTTATTGGGAATGACATTGGCAATAGCCCCAGAAGGTGCCTTAACTTCAATTGTAGTTTTTCTGGCGGCAGTCTATTTATCCAAAATATGTATTGGTAGGATCAATGATCGGGGCTTTGGCTTTTCCATTGACATTGATAACACTACCAGCTCTAAAACCTGAAGATTCAATATTGGTCACTTATGGATTTGTTCTTACAATAATGATAATATGGACCCATAGAAAAAATATTCTGAGACTATTTAAAGGGCAGGAGAATAAGACTTATCTAATCCCGGGAAATCAGCTAGGAGTTAAGCATCCCAATAACTTAACTTTCATTTTCAAATCTCTGCCTATCTTTCATAATTTGGCAGCCCATAAATTCAACACAAAAATGAGTGCACTAGCCTATTCCCAAGAACATAAAGGGCGTTTTCTTGATGAACTAATTGAGCTACTGAAGATACCTTCTGTTTCTGCCGATAGCCGACATAAGGAAGACGTAGCCAGGGCTGCGGACTATATCAGACAGAAACTACAGGATGCAGGTGCAGAAATGGCTGAAATATGCCCTACTCCAGGTCATCCCATAGTATATGGGGAAAAGATAATTGACCCAGGCAAGCCCACTGTTATTGTATATGGACATTATGATGTCCAGCCCCCTGACCCATTAAATCTTTGGGACTCGCCACCATTTGAACCGGTGATTAAGAATGAAAAAATCTATGCCCGCGGGGCTAGTGATGATAAAGGGCAAATGTACATGCACATCAAAACATTCGAATCATTAATTAAAACCAATTCCTTGCCCTGCAATATCAAATTCATGATTGAGGGAGAGGAAGAAGTTGGTTCAAACCATCTCGAGGTTTTTGTCAGAGATAATAAAGACCGGCTGCAGGGAGACATCATCTTAATCTCTGATACGGGCATTATATCCAATGAGAATCCCTCCCTTACCGTTGGATTGAGAGGTCTTTCCTATATGGAAGTTGAAGTGACTGGTCCAAATAGGGATTTACACTCGGGAGTTTATGGAGGAGCAGTTGAGAACCCACTCAATGTATTATGCCAGATGATTACCTCCATGAAAGATGCAAACGGGCACATAACCATTCCAGGATTTTATGACGACGTCATTGAGCTAAGTGATGAAGACCGGAGAAAATTAAACCAGGCTCCTTTTGACCTGGAAGAATATAAAAACGATCTCGGTGTTGGCGATGTTTTCGGAGAAAAAGGGTATACAACTCTGGAAAGAACAGGGATCAGGCCTACACTGGATGTCAATGGAATTTATGGTGGCTACACTGGCGAAGGTGCCAAAACCGTACTTCCATCTAAAGCCAGTGCAAAAATTTCAATGCGTTTGGTTCCAGGCCAGGACAGCAAAAAAATCAGCGACCTCTTTACACAACACTTCAACAGTATCGCGCCCGATACGGTGCAGGTAAAAGTCACACCACATCATGGAGGTGAACCTGCCATGTTATCGACCTCATCTATTGGCTACCAGGCAGCGGCGAAAGCCATGGAAAAGGCATGGGGCAAAGAGCCAATTCCAACTAAAGAAGGAGGAAGCATACCAATTGTTGCCCTTTTTCAAGACGTTCTTGGCTTGGATTCCATACTCCTCGGAGTTGGTCTTGATTCGGATAATATTCACTCACCAAACGAGAATTTTGGGCTCTACAATTACTACAAGGGCATAGAGACATTAATTGGATTTCATAAGCACTTTGCAGAAATGGCAGGATAGAAATGAACTAATTGAAGATCAAATCGTTATGTTAGCAAATGAGTCTTAAAACATGTCAATAAGATACCTACTTACCATTGTTTTTTTAGGATTGAATCTTGCAGGGTTTAGTCAAATTTTAGAACCTGCAAAATGGTCATACGATGTTTCAAATACCAACGCTCAGGTTGGAGATGAGGTCGACCTCATTTTCTATACAAAAATCGATCAGGATTGGTACCTCTATTCAACTGATTTTGATCCGGAATTGGGCCCATTGGTCACTGAATTCACTTTCGACAGGAATGACAGCTATGAACTTGCCGGAGGCATTAAACCTATTGGCTCAAAGAAAAAATATGACGAAATATGGGAAGGAAATTATACCTACTTCAAAGAAAAAGCAGAGTTCAGGCAAACTATTAAAGTATTAAAAGAAGATTATACGATTTCCGGTTCTTATATGTACCAGGTCTGTTCGGATATAGATGGAAAATGCATTCCATTTGAAGACGGATTTGCATTCGGGGTTACCACAAAAAATACTAAATCTGCTGGAAATTTAGGCTCCCTTAAAGCATTTGATAAGGCTCCAGGAAATGACATTCCCGATTTAGGGATTGAAATAATAGAAGATGCGCCAGCCGGGAATGGTAAAAGTTCCGGTTCATCTCTTTTGATGCAACGAGATGTCAACGACCCCTACCCGCTTTTTGGTTTTATGATCGTGGCTTTCCTTGCTGGTTTAGCTGCATTGTTGACCCCATGTGTTTTTCCCATGATTCCAATGACCGTCAGTTTTTTCACGGGGCAGAAAGGCGGAAAGGGTAAAGCATTCTTTTATGGTTTTAGCATTGTATTGATATACACTCTGGCCGGATCTGTTCTTGCCCCCTTTATGGGTCCCGAAATTGCCAATGACCTGGCTACTGACTGGCTACCCAACATCATCTTTTTCCTCGTTTTTGTAGTTTTTGCCCTGTCCTTTTTTGGGCTTTTTGAAATAACACTACCCCGTCAATTCGTCAATAGCATGGATCGCAAATCTGATAAAGGCGGTTTGACCGGTGTATTCTTTATGGCTTTTACTTTGGTGCTTGTATCTTTCTCATGCACAGGACCAATTGTTGGCAGTATCCTTGTTGAATCGGCCGGAGGGCTGATCTTGAAACCTATCTTAGGAATGACCGCTTTTGCTTTAGCATTTGCAATTCCCTTCACTTTATTCGCAATATTTCCAGGATGGTTAAACTCATTGCCAAGATCGGGTGGATGGTTAAATTCAGTCAAAGTTGTCCTTGGTTTCTTGGAACTGGCTTTAGCTTTTAAGTTCTTGAGTGTTGCTGACCAGGCTTATCATTGGGGAATACTAGATCGAGAAGTCTACCTCTCCATTTGGATTGTCATATTTACCCTTATGGGATTCTATTTATTAGGAAAAATCCGTTTGCCCCACGACGACGAGATGCCAGTAATTGGGGTGCCCAGGTTGATAATGGCTATTGTCACCTTTACTTTCGTGGTATACCTGATTCCGGGAATGTTTGGAGCCCCGTTGAAATCGCTGGCTGGTTACCTACCTCCATTAGCTACTCATGATTTTAACGTTCAAAATGCAGGTACCACGTATTTCTCCGAAGAGGAACTATGTGACACCCCTCTATATACCGACTTCCTCCATTTTCCACACGGGATACAAGGCTATTTTGACTATCAACAAGCAATTGATTGTGCGAGGGAACAGAATAAACCACTTTTCATTGACTTTACAGGGCATGGCTGTGTGAATTGCCGCGAAATGGAAGCCCGCGTCTGGTCGAAGCCTGAAGTATTAAAAAGGCTCAAAAATGATTTTGTCATGGTAGCTCTCTATGTCGATGAGAAGACCTCATTACCTGAAAGCCAATGGCATAAGTCTGTATATGATGGTAAGACTAAAAAAACGATTGGCAAACAAAATGCTGATTTCCAAATAACTCGGTTTAATAACAATGCTCAGCCTTTTTACGTGATCTTAGATCAAAATGAAAATTTGTTGGTAGTGCCAAGTGCCTATAATCTCAATGCAACTGAGTATGTCAAATTTTTAGATACGGCTCTTGAAAAGCACCGGAATCAAATGGTCACGGTGGCTAAGTAACCATGCGAGGATTGAATTTGGCGTCCAGCCAATCGGCCTGTGATGTGAAGGCTCAAAATGGTCAGGAATATCATTACGCCTGGGAATAAAGCAACCCGCCAAGCAGCGTTGCTATTTTTAAAGCCAGAAAGGAAATTTCCCCAACCAAGGCTATCTGCTGGCAATCCCACTTAGTGTCATTAGGATTAACAATGCTGGAAGTGTGACTAACAAAGTACTCCCAGGGAGCTCTTAATATTTTAGGTGATACCAACTCACAGTCAATTATAGACCTTCCAGGATCCAAAGTTATTAGTGCCTTAAACCAGCTGTGGAACTGGTTATCCAATCCGTGCCAAAGAATAGCCGGAATTATAAAAATTAGTCGTCTGAATATGTATTTCACAAATACGTCTGTTAATATAAGACGCTCTTGCAAAAGATTGCTATAATCATTACCCCAGAATCTCTGCTTAGATATTAAAGAGCAATAAGTCCCTCTATACGATGTGTTTGATTGTAAATCTCAATAATCTCATCGCTTGACGGCATCATTAGTTTTGCTGTGACACTCACATATTTCCCTTCTCTTGAAGGCTTTGAAGTGATGTCTCCTTCAGGCAAAAGTTCTATAACTTTATTCTCCTTCCCCGAAGGAACAATGAATTTAAACATGTAAATGGTTGGAAAAGAATGCTCTTCTTCCAGTTTTCTTTTGAAGGCAGGAATTGAAACACTCATAACATTACTTGCAATTTAGAAGAATCTATACCTCTCATCTTCAATATCCGCAAATTCTTTCATGGCTTGAGTGATTGCAAAACTAATTTGTGAGAATCGGTTTTGAGCCAGCTGGGTTTGGTAAGTAGTATAATCATCCATTGCAGCCGGTTCATTTATACTTTCGATCTCAACCAATAAAACTCCATTATCAGTGGCAAAAGGTTCTGACCGATCGCCTCCTGACATGGCAAAAATCTTACCCACTGCCTCTGGAGAGAGACCAACACCAGTTAAGGCATTGCTGCTTAATTTAAGGTCAGACATTGAATTCACTTTGGCATCGGTGCCATAAGAAGCTGCAATGTCATCCAGCGAACCACTAAGGCCATTAAGTTTTTTAGAAATTTGAGTGGTCTTAACCTCATCTCTTACTTTTCTGGCTACTTCGGTTTCAACTGCTGATAATAACGCAGTGCCCCTGGGTTGTAATCTCGTCATCACAGCGATGATATACTGATCATCCAATTCAAAGACATCGGAAATGAATCCGACTTTAGCCGTGTTGTACAACCAGGTAACAATTCCTCTTGCATTTGCTAACGAACTTAATCTTCTGTCATTCTTTAAAACTTTTGCGGAATTAATGACATTCAAGTCTTTTACTTTTGCATTTTCTCTAAAGACATCCCAATTTTCCGAATCCGACTTGAATAAACTGGCCTCTCTGAAAACAATATTTCTTGTATCATCACTTGGAGTAATTTCTCTCTCAATTGAGGCAACCTTATAGGATATATTAGTTTTGAGACCAGTGACATCAATTATATGATATCCAAAATCTGTTTCAACCAATTTATTAATCAGACCGGTACGCGTTGCTGCAAATACTGCTTTTTCAAATGGTTCAACCATTCCTCCCTCAGTAAACCAGCCTAAATCACCACCCCTCGTAGCAGTACCGTCAGTTCCATGAATTCTGGCCATCTCCGCAAAATTTGCACCATTCCTTAATTGGGTCAGTACATCATTTGCTCTTTTTCTGGCATCTGCTTTGGCTGCCGCAGTTTCGTCATCAGCTACAATTAAAATGTGACTCGCTTTTGCTGAATACTGGTCGGCCGATTCAATGGTTGACAGCTTGTAGATAACATATTTGTTATTGAAAAATTCTGGACCTAATACATCTCCAGGTTCAAGGTCAGTCAAATTGTCTTGTACGGGGCTGGGTAACAAATCAGTTGTATAACTCAAATAAGGTGAAGGCCCGTCACTGTTCGCTCTGGCAAATAACGAGTCATTTTGAGAATTTTCAAGATCCGTTTTTAATTCTTCCATTTCAGCCTGGATATCCATAGTATCTTCCTTAGATGCTTTTATCGGAAAAGCTACATAGGAAAGACTTCTATACTCTTCTTCCTGATATCGATCTTCATTGGTATCAATATAATCCTCCAACATAGCGTCAGTGACACTAATGGTAGAATCACGAATCGAAGTGAATGGTACGTATAGGTATTTGACTGAAGCAGTTTTGGATGAATTCAAATACTGCTGCTCAGCTTCAGCAACCGTTACATAATTTGTTTTAAGAAATAAATTTTCAAATTTGGTCATTCTCCGACCTGGAGCCATACTCTTCTCAAAGGAGAACCATGCGGCTTGGGCTTCTGGCGGCTGGTTTGATAAACCTTTTAAAAATTCAATGACCAGCTGTCTGTCAAACTGCCCAGTCTCCTGGTTCACAAAAGAACGTTGCAAGGCTGGGTCAACATTTTTTCCCTGGGTCATATCCCATATTTCGTCATCGGTAACTTCAATACCTAATTCTTCAAAATAAAAATGGAATGCTTTTTCGTTGATAAGGGCGTTCCATGCTTGTTGCCTGATATTGAACATGGCATCTCCAGTCGGAGACTGTCCCGAATTGATTGAATAATCCCGCGCCATTTCATCAATCTTGCTTTGATATTCTTGTAACGAAATTGTTTTTCCGGCAATCTCCCCAACGTCATTGGTGTTACCTCCTAAAATACTGGAGTTAGGGCCCAGTAAGTCGCCAGCTATAAAAGCCAAAATCGAAGCTGCAATCGCAAATACAACGATCTTGCCCATCTTATTCCTCAGAGTATTAATCAATGCCATTTTTTAACTTTTAGGACCGCAAAATTAGTTAGATAATAGGTGAAAATCAAAATGTTACAAGGTATGGAAGATGTCAAATCTTCTCACTATCTTCTTCCATAATTGACATTTTCACTTTGTCAATTCTGGCATCCTGAACAGAATCTACTCTAAACACGTATCCGGGTATTTTTATTATATCATCTACTTCCGGAATATTTTCATTGACTGATAAGATCAGACCTCCTAATGTGTCATAATCACCATCAGGAAGTTCCCAATTATACTTATCATTGAGATAATCAATTTCATGCCGAGTGCTCAATATGTAGTTGAAGTCATCGATTTTGTCCTCAACAAGGTATTCATCATCGTGTTCATCTTGGATTTCCCCAAAAATCTCTTCAATAATATCTTCTATACTGACTATTCCAGATGTACCACCAAATTCGTCCACGACCAGTGCCAGGCTCTTATGATTACTGATAAACCGAATCATTAGTTCATTAGCAAGCATTGATTCCGGTACTATTGTTATCGGCTTCATAATCTCTTTGATTTGAGCAGGTTTTTTGAACATGGCAGAAGAATGACAATATCCGATTACGTCATCTATAGATTCTTTATAGACAATCACCTTGCTGTGACCACTCGAGATAAATTCTTTTCTTAATTCCTCAATGTTTTCTTCAATGTCTACGGCAGTGATCTCCGTTCTTGGAATCATACATTCACGTACTCTGACTTTCTTAAATTCGAGTGCATTGCTGAAAATCTTTGTATCCACTTCACTCGTTTCATGACTGGTCTTCACTTTTTGCAAATTCTGAATGAAATTGTTTAAATCGGTCATTCCCAAAACAGGCTGATATTCTTCATATTTAAGCCTGAATATGTATACCATGATCAATTTTACCAATTGATTTAATAAGTAGGTAACCGGAAAAAGCAAATAGTAAAATATCGTTGTTGGAATTGCAAAGACCCGAAGAAGCCAATCGGGATTAATCATAAATACACTTTTGGGGATAAATTCTGCAGTCACCAAAACAATTAGAGTAGATGTGAGTGTGGACAATATCAGTGAGAAAATTTCGCCATTAAAAGAAGCAGCAAGTCTCGATTCGAAAATAGGATCTAATATGCCAGCCATAAAAATACCATAGACCACCAGGGCTGTAGTATTTCCTATTAACATTGTTCCAATAAATTGAGATTGCCGTTTCACAAACGGGGATAAGAGTAATCCCGCTAACATGCCCTTTTGACGTAAAATTTCAATCCGCAGTTTATCTGCAGAAATGAATGCTATTTCAATTCCTGAAAAAAAAGCAGATAGCACTAAGCAAATAACTATGATCAGCCAACTATCGGGGTCCATCAGGTGGGGTTACTTGGATTCTGGAGATTCTTGCTGGTATCAGTTTGTTTTTTTCTTCCTTAATCTATATAAAAGTAATAGACTTATGCTAATCATAAAAATCCAATATGAGTATGCTATACCTATAATCATACTCTGATGAATTCCAATAAGTGTAAAACCAACTGCGAGGATAAATATTATGACATCAGTTAATTTCATTACAGTCGGTCATTTATTATAAGCGTACCGATTGGTTTCATAATCTGATAATTGTCAAAGTCTTGATTGGCAATCAGTCCTTCACCTGTATGCACTTCCCCTTCACTATTAATAGTAACAAATTTGTCTGTAAAAACCTTTTCCTCACCGGGGCTCCAGTACAACTCCTCTGTATTTAACATATCACCACTTTCAAGGTTAATAACTACTACATTTCCTTCACCCTTATAGTGTTTGTCTGCATCAATGAAATAAGCCCTATCAGACTTGAATGTTGAAGTTATATTCCCTTCCTTATCAAAAAACTCAAGGTAAACTCCCAATGGATATTCTTTATCTCCATTTGAAAAGTTAAGCTGTTTAGGGGCTTTAATTCTAATCTTGACCAGGGCCGAATCGCTAAATAAAGTCTCAACGCTGTCCATTTCTACTTGTGGGCCATCATAGGTGGGATGTTCGGGTATCTCTTTATTATCCTGCCCACAACAGTAGAGTAAGATTGATAGGGCTAAATATGTTATTCGCTGGTGCATAAAATATAATGACAGTAGCTGCAAACGGCCTATCAATTTGCTAATTGGATGGTCTACGGTCCAAATGTACAGTTTCTTTAACCCAGCAACCTACAATCATTGAATCACCAACTTCCTTGCCTTCATTAAATATATCTTCCATAGATGGGAATTGTGCTTTGGCATTAGCCATTCCTGCGTAATCGCCAGCCTTACTATACATTTCATATGCTGCAATGAATATTGCTCTGTCTTGAATACGACTCACACCCTCCTTGCATCCATCATAACTATTCATATAAAGATTTCCTACTAAGGCATAAGCATTTCTCAAACTTGGATCTGCTTTTACTGCACGATAAGCGTTAGTTCGAGATTGCTCTTTACTGTCTTTAGCCGCATATAATTTAGCTAAATCAAAATATATTTCAGCCTTTTTTTCTTTATCGTCTGCCAATCTGATTGCCTGATTATAATAATCAACCGCTTTAGCAATATTTCCTTCAATCTGACTCTTGGAAGCTATGAATTTCGCAAGGCCAAACGAAGCCTCTTTTCCATTAACTATTTCGGCAGCTTTCAGAGCCAAAGGGTTATCCGTGCATTTGCCAGTTAACATGAGTTTAAAGATTTTTTTTGCTAATTTACCGTCCTCTGGGTTTTGGTGCAGTTTTGGTCCAAAATTGTTCTCAACAAAGTTACAATCCACAGTGACTGTTGCAGCGAGTACTTTATCTACATTGTCGCCAATTGCAGTGAGTCTTTCCTGATTTCCACCATTCTTTAATTTCCTCTCGATCAAATCTGTGATGGTAGCATAGATATCCAAGACTTCAATATCACTGACTGATCCTCCGGTCATATTAAACCTTCGTATCACATCAATATATGCAATAAGGTTATTATCGAATATATCTACCCCGTTTAGTTCAAAAGCCCTGTCAAATAACAATTTCAGTTCTGCATACTTCTCTTTAGTCGATTTGTAATATTTATAAGCTGTATAGGCTTTCCTATTAAGAACTCCAGCTTCGTTGTTGAAATATTTTACCCGAAGATCATACATCTCCAATGCTCTTTCCTGATATTTAAGTTTGTTGCGCTCATCAACTTCCTGACCAGCCAGTGCCTCATAAATTTTAGCCCCATTTATATAGATGGAGGGATTGAGGTTTGGAGCAACACCGATTAAGTACTCGAGTGGCTCAACAGCCTCTGCAAACAATTCAGACTTTAAATTGTCTGTATATAGAACGTTTTGCTCCTCAGCAGTAAGTCTATCCTCAGGCCAATTCCATACATTCACAGGGTCACGTTGTGCCTGTATATTATTTGTAAAGACTATTGTGGTCAATAAGAATAGTAAGTTTTTCATGGCAGTCACATTTAGTCAAACCTTCTTCTAACGAACCATCGATCATTAATGGTTACTCCAACGAGGGCTTTGACATAACGTTCACGAATAGGATTGTCATTAAGATTACCCCGTTGACCGACTTTGAATCCTAAATCAAAACTGGATCCCTGGCCGACAGGGAATGATAGGCCAAAATTTATGCCAAGATCATTAACTCTCGAATCAGCCACCAGATATGGCGACTCTTCGTATGTAAATCCAAGGCGATATGAAACTCTTTCAAAATAAGTATCGATACTGCTTATATTGGGAATCCACTCTGCACCTAATGCAACCTTTACCGCATCTCTGAATCCATCAGATGTCCCGTCAAATTCACGGGCACTGCTCCAGGTTTGATAGTTGACATCGAGACCTACCACCAATTTCAACAATTTTTCATAGGCAAATCCAAAACCAAACCTATTGGGCAGTCTGTAACTACCTGGCTCATCTACCAAAGTCGAATCTGTTCCATTTACCAATGAATTCTCTAAGTTCCTTCTCGCAAAAAATGTAGTAGTTGTTCCACTAATATTTGTTTGTGGGTTAAAAGTCATTCCGATATTGACACGGGTGTTCTCATTCATCTCATACCTGTAATGCAACCCAAATCCTACCGTTACATCACCAAAGGTATTTTGACGAGTAAATTGCGTACTGTAGTTAGAAAAGAATAATGTATCAACATTTTGCTCCTGCAAATCCAAAAAATCTTCTCTGCTAAAGCCAACAAAGCTACTTGAGATATCATCTATACTACCGAAGATGTAGCTACCTGCCAATCCAACAGAAAGTCCTTTGGCAATAACAATGCCATGAGCAAAATAGGCCTGCACTAATCCCCCATTTCCTTCAAATCTCCTAGTGATAGGAATAGGAGTATTCTCGACCTGGCCTCCAAGAATAACATTGTAGTTCACATTGGTAAGAGGCATCAAACCAATACTCATCGTCCACCTGTCACTTATTACAGGAAAGGCAAAAACCAGGTTATTCAGTAGTGCACCTCCATTAGTTTGAGATTCGGCATCACTAGAAATCCCTCGATAATCAACGGCAAGTCCCATCTGAAAGGTGGACAATTTATTATATGTGAGTAGTGCCGGGTTCTTATTGTTAATATGAAAACGAGTTGGACTGGCAATCCCCACTTCGGCCATACCAAATTGATTAGCCAGTGTTAAGCTTTGGAAATCACCAATACCATTTATGCTGTATGGAGACTGACCTACTTGAGCTGATACTGGAATAACCACCCATAATGTGGCAATTAATAAAAATAACTTACTCCTATTCTTCATTATTATACGTCAAAATCCTATTAAGTCCTACCAGGACTAAATTCGGGGCGGCAAAGGTCGGGTCTTTTGTCATGGTTTCAAAACGATTGGCATCTCCACCACAAAAGATCACTTTCAAATTTTCGTATTCTTCCTTATAAATTGCACAAAACTTCTCAATTTCACCCAGAATTCCCAGCACTACACCCGCTACCATTGACTCATGTGTCGTTTGACCGATTGTTGGAATTACAGAAGGTAACTCACCGACAAAAGGTAAGCTTTCAGTATAAAAATTCATTGCTTTAAATCTCATTTGCAGTCCTGGCGTGATTGCACCACCTAAATAGTTATTATCGCGATCAATAAAATCATATGTAATACAGGTACCAAAATCTATCACTAAACAATGCTTATCAGGAAAATGTGTTTTTGCTCCGCAAACTGCCGCCACCCTATCCATACCTAATGTGGCTGGAGATTTATATCTATTTGATATTGGTAACTTGGTAGTACTATCGAGTATTAACACTTTGTTTCCAGCTTGTCCTAAAATGGTCTTTATTTCTTTTGGGTTGCCTGAAACTGAGCTTACAATGAAATTTCCCTTATCCATTTGAATAAGGCCATCAATCGCTTCATGTTCATTCCCCCAAGTCCACAATTCGCAAAGATCATCACCTTCAAACACGCCACACTTTATCAGTGTATTGCCCTGATCAATCACAACATTCATTTAAATTTTACAGTTAATTGCTAATCGAATTCATCTCATAACCTAAAAGCAAAGATAACCCGAGACTCAGTAACATTCTATGAGGGGTCTTTGGTGATTATAATGCTCCCCTAAAACAGGGCAGGTGGTTAAGCTATGATATTACTTAACTTTAATTACCTGAAACATGAAAACAAGTCAAAGAAAATTCAGCTCCTCTGGGTTGGAAGATGAACTCGCTTCTTATGATCAGGGAATTTTATTGCTACCAGGAACTCACAGTAAACATCTCACTTTTCAAAATGATCTGTTTATCAACATGCCAATAACCTCAATAACATGGGTTATAGCGTAATTAGACGATAGCAGCTTTCAAGTTATTGATTGATCTGTTGCAATCAGGTTTGTTGGTCAACGGAACGCCAGTCAAGGCTGTAATTTTAGTCAATATCCTGGTTTTAAATCCCTGAAAAGTTTTAGCATGATTCCTTCGAATCATCAACTGGTCACAAAGTTGGGAGAAAAGTGTCTCCACTCTTTTTCTGGTTTTCCTGAATACCCGGGTTGGCTGATTTTTGACGGATATTTTCAAGTACCCGAAACAACTGCCTTTTGCGCCTGTTATACCGTGTTCGGTCTATTGGATAGGGAAAAGCACTGCTGTCATCAGATGTAATCTTGTTAAACAGCCAGTTTTCACTATCTAATGCCATGTATTCAGCCGTTAAGGCAAGGCTAACTACCTATAAATCAGTAAACAATGACGATTTTCCGGTCTTCAGAATATTCCCCTCTTCAGCAAGGCAGTCAGGTTCAAGTGATTTGACTGTTTGAAGAATCTTATCGAAATTACTTTTAATGTTGTGCACAGGTCCGTTCAATAAATGGATTTGTTGTTACTCTAATTTACTGATAATCAGTCTTATGTACACTTTTCCTTACTCCTGGTTAATTAGCATAACGGGTTAAATGATATAATATTTATGCATTAAATGTAAATTCAAAATATACTATCAATGATTATCTGTAATCCAAACGAGGTATATGGATTAACTAAGTATATGGGTTAACTAACTACTATGAATCACAATATTTTAAATTCAATTCTGCGGTTCTTGCTCCTATTTTGTTCAGAATCATTGGGGAAAAGAGGCATTTCCGCACCATATCCCTTTATGGCGATCCTTTTTGTGTCAATTTGCTGTGAAAAAAGATATTCAGATACCTCTTTCGCTCTATTCAAGGACAACGTGTGGTTATATTCTCTTGATCCAACATTGTCGGTATGCCCCCCAATTTCAACCCTTAAATCAGGATTATCCAGTAACAGGCTGATCACTTCTTTGAGCTCCGTCACTGACTTAACTTTCAACTCATAACTATTATAATCAAAGAAAATATTGTTCATCACTGACACACTTCCGGATTTAAGTGGATCTAGGTAGATATCCAGTATTTCGGGTTCAAAACTGGTTTTTTCGATGTAGTTATAATTTTGATTTTTATATAAATACCCGTGACTTGTCGCATAAATACCATAATTCCCTCCCTCGGTTAAAACGACAGAATAAGAGCCGTCAATTGGGTCTGATTGAACTACTGAGGCTTTTTTACCTGTCTCGATATCAAAAAGCTCAATCGTAGCACCTAAAAACTCATTTGTTTGACTATCGTAAACCTTACCGGTTAAAAAATTACTCCTTCGCTTTACCCTGGCGGTGAGGGGGACATCAAACTCGAGAATCTTACTGTCGACTAAACCTTGAAGTAAATCACTTTTTTCATGTGAATAATAACCTTTTGAGCCATCAGCAGTGATGAATAAAGATGCCTGGTCGTGATTATCATTCAAAGGATATCCTAAATTGAAAGGTAATGACCAACCATTCGGACCATTTTCTGACAGATACAAATCGAATCCACCGAATCCTAAGTGACCTTGGGAGGCAAAATAGAGTGATTGACTGTTTACATGAATAAATGGTGAGATATCGTCTTCCTCAGTATTGATAGTATCTCCCAAGTTGACTGGTGTTTGCCATACATCATTGTCATCTAGTTGGGCATAATATATGTCCCGTTTTCCTTTTCCACCTGGCCGATTGCTCACAAAATATAACGTTCTTCCGTCTGCAGATAAGGAAGGCTGTGACTCCCAGGAAGTTGAATTTACTGGCTTCCCAATATTTTTAGGTGCCGCCCATTGATCTCCAGTTTTTTTAGCAATGTAAAGGTCACAGCTGCCTATGCTGTTAGTATCCTGACAAGATGTGAAAATCAATGTTTTTCCGTCCGCTGAAATTGTACAAGTACCCTCATTCATCTGACTGTTGATATTATTAGCTATTGAAACAGGCTCACTCCATGCGCCGGAGCCATTCCTTTGGCTCGTATAAATATCCTCATCATGTCGCGGATCAGTACCTAATCTCCTTGTAAAAATGATTGTATTATTGTCCACAGTCAATACAGGAAAATATTGCAACTTAAATCTATTCAAAGGAGTTGGTAGAGGTCTTGGGGTGAAGTTTATTGGCTCTTCTATATTAATCAGGGCAAACTCAGCATTATTAAGGATAAATCTTGCTCTTTTCTCATTGGCCGGCTTAAGTTGGGGATAACTTAAAAAATTCTCCGCCATTTTTTTGGACTGCACGTATTGCCCTTCGTAAAAATGGTGATCAGCCAGATACAAATAGGTATCACGATTCAGCCTGTGATTGGGTCTCGCGTCAACAGATTTTTGAAAATAGTCTGCTGCGTTTTGAAAATTGGCTAAAGTTCTGAAGATCCCTGCCATTTTTAGGTAGGCTTCAATGAACAGCGGATCTTTATCAACGGCATTCGACAACTCTATAAGGGCTGAATTAAATTGTCTTTGCCTTAATAAATTATTTGCTTCATTAAAGTACTTTATGGCCTTTTTGTTTTCTGTTGTCAGATTTCCCTGGGCCCAAATTGGCTGATTACAGGTTAGTGTCAGGCCAGCACAAATCCCTGCTAAAACCACTTTTATCATAATAATACATTCTAATAGCCACCTGAAATAACGGATTATTATCGTAGCGATTGTTAAGACTTCACAAAAAAAGCTGTCATTTCTGACAGCCTATAATATTTTAAGGCAATAATTAATTAGCTAGGTCTTCTTTGTATTGTTACGACTTCATTCACCCAACAGGCAACTTTGAAAGTCTCTCCCTCAGACAACCCGAGTTCAAAAATCTCGGAAATTGATGGAAACTGAGCTTTGGCGTTGCTCATGCCTTCTCCATTTCCAGCTTTCCTATACATTTCAAAAGCAGCAAGAAAAACACCACGATCTTCCACTTTGCTAACGCCCTTGCGGCAAGTCCCATAACTACCCATGTACAGGTGGCCAATGAGTGTATAAGCTTCGCTCCTTACAGATGGGTCAAATTGTACGGCCTTTAGTGCATTTGATCTGGCCTGAGGCTTGTTGCCCCGAGCCACATGCATCTTTGCCAAATCAAGTTGTACTCCGCCTTTCTTGGTATTGTCATCAGTAAGTTCAAGTGCCTGATTGTAATAGACCTCAGCCTTGTCATATTCTTTTTCGGCTGACAACTTTTTTGCTATTACAATCGCCATTCCATAGTTCGGTTCGGCCTCATTAATAATTTGAGCCGTTGAAACGAAAAATGGGCTATCCGAACACTTGCCGGTTAATAGTAATTGAAAAACCTTTTTTGCCATCTTTAAGTCAGGTGGGTTAGCAGCAATTTTCGGTGCCAAATTGGCTTCAACAAAAGAACAATCTACAGTTACTGTGGCAGTTAAAAGTTTATCTATGTTATCTCTATAGGTCTCTAATCGATCAATATTCTTACCTAACCCTACTTTGTAATCGATGATATCATTCAGTTGGCCATAGATGTCTATTACTTCTTCGTCACTTAGATTACCGCCAGTTAATTTGAATCTTCTGACAATATCGATATATGCCACCAAATTATTATCAAGAATATTGTTCCCATTCAGTTCAAAAGCTTTTTTAAACAACTCGAAAAGCTCAGAATATTTCTCTTTCCGCCCTTTTTGATATTTATACGCCTTATAAGCTTTCCTATTCAATACCTCATCTTCTTGACCAAAATATTTCATTCTCAGGTCATACATAATCATTGCCGAATCAGCATAGACTTCCTTTTGAACTTTATCTGACTCGGCATCAGTCAGGCCTTCATAAATTTTCGCTCCATTTATATACAAAGATTCGTTAAGGTCTGCAGCATTTAATATTAGCCAGTTTAAATGCCGGGCACCTTCTTTATAGTTACCCAATTTCATGGCATCACTGTAAAGAGCATTCTTCTCTTCTGCTTTCTCCTTGTTTTCCGGCCAATTCCAGCGTGGTTGAGAAACTGCCAGAAATGGCATCCCAATTAAGGCAACAGAGAAAATTCGCACCATTCTCATAGTTCTTTTTATTAATTAATTGAAAAATTGTATTTAATTCAAGTTGCTATAATAATTCATATAGTGTGATTAAGAAAACAAATTCACGATTTTCAGCTTCATTACCTACTATCTCTAACCAGAATGCCGATTAGGGAACATCCATGTACTTATGAATTTGAAGTGAAATTGACCACTTTGGGTCACGCTTGACATAGTCAATTAGCAGGGGCATTATCTCATCACATTTTGACCATTCAGGCTGCAAAAACAATTGGCAATCGCTGTTCAATTCTGGTACAAATGATTCAGCCCAATCAAAGTCAGATTTGTTATATATCACAACCTTTAATTCGTGGGCTTTTTTGTAAATTTCCGGAAGGGGTGCTTTAAATTTTTTAGGTGATAAACAAACCCAATCCCATTCACCTGATAAGGGGTGAGTTCCAGAGGTTTCAAGGTGTCTTAATTTATTACAATCGTATAACTGGTCAGATAAATATGCCAAATCATGCATTAACGGCTCACCACCTGTAACAATCACTTTGTCAGTAGGTTGTGCAGCAGCTTCGCTGATAATTTTGTCAACCGAAATGGTAGGATGATCAGACCTGCTCCATGATTCTTTTACATCACACCAATGACATCCAACATCGCACCCTGCCAAACGAATGAAGTATGCAGGAGCACCTTGGTGAAATCCTTCTCCCTGAATACTGTAAAAAGCTTCCATTAAGGGAAGTTTTTCCAATAAATCATTCTCAAAACTTCGACTATTCGTGGCTGGTTCGCATTTCATAAGCCTTCAACGTATTCATTAGAAGTGATGCAATAGTCATGGGCCCTACCCCACCAGGAACAGGAGTTATGTAACTACATAAAGGGGCTACAGCTTCATAATCAACATCTCCTGCAAGTCTAAAGCCAGACTTCCTGGTCTTATCCTCGACTCTTGTTGTGCCTATGTCAATAACTACAGCTCGTTCCTTTACCATATCCTTAGTAATCAGGCCAGGTTTACCAACAGCAACAACCAAAATATTGGCCTCCTTTGTATGTTTTGCCAGTTCTTCAGTATACTTATGGCATATAGTGACAGTGGCCAAGCCTTGCTGCATTAACATCATGCTGAGCGGGGCACCGGCTATTCTACTGGTTCCTACAACAACGCAATGCCTGCCTTTAGTTTCAATCTCATAACGTTTTAACAATTCCATTACTCCAAATGGAGTAGCTGGCAAAAGGAATGGATGATCTGTAACAATACTACCGAAATTTTGGTTCGTAAACCCGTCTACATCTTTATCTGGTAAAATTCTGCCCGTAACCTTTTCTACTAAAACGTGGTCAGGAAGTGGTAACTGCACTATAAAACCATCAATATCAGGATCCTGGTTTAAATTATTAATGTGTTGCAGCAGCTTTTCTTCAGAAATGGTAGAGGCCACATGCATCAGGGTATAGTCAAAACCCACCGCTTTGCATGCGTTAATCTTACCTCCTACATAGGTATGACTCGCACCGTCGTCACCGCATATGATAACGGCCAGATGGGGTGCCCTGTGCCCATTTTCCCTGATAGATTTAACCTTGCAGGCAATTTCATGCTTTATTTCTGCTGCAACCTTTTTCCCATCAATTATTGTCGGCATATATTTTGGTTTTAATCAAGTTTCAACACTGCCATAAAAGCTTCCTGAGGAACTTCTACATTCCCAATTTGGCGCATTCGCTTCTTCCCTTTCTTCTGCTTTTCCAAAAGTTTCCTTTTCCTGGTTATATCTCCACCATAACACTTAGCGATTACATTTTTCCTCATAGCTCTCACACTTTCCCGAGCAATAACTTTAGTCCCAATAGATGCTTGAATCGCTATTTCGAACATCTGGCGTGGAAGTAATTCCCTCAATTTCACACATAGTCTTTTACCCCACTCATATGCCTTTTCACGGTGAACTATGGCGGACAAAGCATCCACTTTATCACTATTCAGTACTATATCAAGTTTTATCACATCCGATTTTCTGAATCCGGCAAGCTCATAATCAAGAGAAGCATATCCCCTGGATATTGTCTTCAGTCGGTCAAAAAAGTCAAAGACTATTTCGGCAAGTGGCATTTCAAATGAAAGTTCTACTCTATCTGATGTCAAATAAACCTGATTTTGAATATTTCCCCTTTTATCGATGCATAATTTGATGACCGGACCTATAAATTCTGATTTTGTGATTATCTGAGCTTTTATATAAGGTTCTTCAACATGTGAGATGAGATTTCCTTCAGGCATTTCAGAAGGCGAATTGACATTTATGGCAGTTCCGTCTGGTTTGGTCGCATGATACTGCACAGAAGGAACAGTGGTTATCACTGTCATACCAAACTCTCTTTCCAATCGTTCTTGAACAATCTCCATGTGTAGCATTCCCAAAAAACCACATCGGAAACCAAACCCTAATGCTGCTGAAGTCTCAGTCTCCCAGATGAGCGAGGCATCGTTTAGCTGAAGTTTTTCCATAGAAGTCCGCAGTTCCTCATACTCAGATGTTTCTGCTGGGTAGATACCTGCAAAAACCATGGGTTTTACATCTTCAAAGCCTTTGACGGTCTCTTTGGCTGGATTAGACACATGAGTTATGGTATCACCAACTTTCACTTCTCTCGCCTCTTTAATACCTGAAATAAGGTATCCAACTGTTCCAGCACTAATGGATTTAACTGGTTTTTGATGCAACTTTAAAATACCTATTTCATCGACGCTATAAGTTTTACCGGTATTGTAAAATTTAACTTCGTCGCCCTTATTAATGGTACCATTGTACACACGAAATATAACTTCAATTCCACGAAAGGAGTTGTACACCGAATCAAAGATCATAGCTTGTAAAGGGGCTTTTGAATCTCCCTTTGGTGCCTGAATTCTATCGACAATGGCACTCAGTATCTCTGCAATACCTATTCCTTCTTTGGCACTTGCCAAGAGAATATCTTCTTTTTTACATCCAATCAAGTCAATTATCTGGTCAGACACCTCTTCTACCATCGCCCCTGGAAGATCAATTTTATTCAAAACCGGAATTATCTCTAAATCATGCTCTATGGCAAGGTATAGATTGGATATCGTTTGTGCTTCAATGCCTTGAGATGCGTCCACTACCAATAATGCGCCTTCGCATGCTGCAATTGAACGAGACACCTCGTAGGAAAAATCAACATGCCCAGGTGTGTCTATTAAATTCAAAACATAAGTTTGCCCTTCCCTCTCATAATCCATCTGAATCGCATGACTCTTTATGGTGATCCCACGCTCACGCTCAAGATCCATATTGTCCAACAACTGGTTTTGCATTTCCCGACCGGTGACAGTGTGTGTTGTTTCCAACAACCTGTCGGCCAAGGTGCTTTTACCATGATCAATATGGGCAATTATGCAGAAATTTCGGATTTTATCCATGTAATTGAAAAGAGCTGCAATAGTACGCCAATAGTTGGAAGGTAACCATCGCTGTGATCAATTTCCAGGAAGTGAATCGTCTCTTATTTTGTATTTTCCGAAAAGGGCGAATGCATTTTGATAAGGAAATGTTGGTAGAATCTTGGGCCTCGTCAAGTGCTACCCAGGCTATCACCCAAATCCTGACTGGCAACTCTTTCGGAAACAGTTTCTGCCTCCAAATCGGTATTAGCCGGAATTTTAGAACCTTCTTTTCCGGCGAAAAATTGCTTCTGGAAAATTAAGATGACAAATACACCAATGAATATTGAAGCATCGGCAATATTAAAAACCGGCCATAGTGCCATGTACTCACCGCCCCAAAATGGAATCCAATCTGCCAATCTTCCTTCCCATATATCAATGTAGAACATATCAACTACCTGACCGTGAAACCATGGGGTTGATGCATTGTAAGGGGCATTATCCAATAGCACACCATATAATGCACTATCAATAACATTACCAACGGCACCACCCAGAATTAGAGCTACGCACCAAATCAAACCCCGGTGAGCCTTTTTTTCTACCAAAAGATACAGGTAGTATCCTATGCCAACCATTGCAACTAATCTAAAAAGGGTCAGGAACAATTTTCCATGATCGGAACCTAACTCCATTCCAAAAGCCATTCCAGGATTGGTGAGATAGTGTAGTTTAAAAAAGTCACCAATTAATTGAATCTGGCCAGCCACGCCCATTTCCATATTGAAATGGGTCAATAGCTTTACCCCTTGGTCAATTGCTATTATTGCAATACTTAATAAATAATACTTGAGATATTTCACTTTTTCGCGGTAGCGTCCCTATTCTGACGACTCCTTAATCCTATAGTTATTTTTTTAATCAAAACTTTGGCATTGTAGTCATTGATAGCTATCATTTCACCGCCTTCCCTGATACCTGCAAATTCCAGACTCCCCGCCTGAGTTTCGCGGCAAATATAGCTTCTATTCTCCTCTAATGCCACTTTGACAATTTCGTCATTGCTATAAATTTGAACTTCAATCTTATCCTGTACTTCCAACCCCATATCTTTCCTCAAATTTTGAATGCGATTGACTGTTTCCCGCGCTATGCCTTCTCTTTTCAATTCTTCAGTAATGGTTATATCAAGTGCTACAGTCATCCCATTATCACTGGCGACCGTCCATCCTGGAATATCCTCGGTAGTAACCTCCACCTCATCAATATTCAGGCTAATTTCTTCCTCACCGATGTCAAGCATCAATGATTTTTGACTCTCCAATTTTGCAATACCATCTGTATCTATTTGGTTGATTGCGGCTGTCACTGCTTTCATTTTAGCCCCATAAACTTTTCCTAGTTTACTGAAATTGGCCTTTATCTTTTTCTTTATTATGCCAGAAGCATCATCAATATATTCAACGGTTTTGATATTTACCTCGCTTTCTATCAGTTCCTCAACGGCCTGAATTTGTTGCTTTGTTTTTTGATTCAAAATTGGCACTATGACTCTGGATAAAGGCTGTCTAACTTTAATCTTGTGTTTTCTTCTTAAGGAGTGAACCAATGAGGATATATCCTGTGCCAAACGCATCTGTACTTCCAGTTCCTCCAAAATCAACCTCTTATCTGTTTCTGGAAAATTCTGCAAATGCACGGATAGTTTCTCTTCCGGCTTAATATTCCGATTGAGATCCATGAACAGCTTTTCCATATAAAATGGAGCAACGGGTGCTGCTAATTTTGAGATAGTAAGTAGACAAGTATAAAGTGTCTCATAGGCTGCTTTTTTGTCGTCATTATAATCGCCTGCCCAAAAACGTTTTCTATTCAACCTTACGTACCAATTGCTCATGTCATCGATTACGAAACTCTGGATTGCCCTAGTCGCTCTCGTCGGTTCGTAATCCTCATAAGCCTCGCCAACTTCAGTGATTAAAGTGTTCATCCTTGATATAATCCACCGGTCACTTTCAGTCCTGTCTACGACCGGAATTTGGTTTTCCTCTGAAAATTCAAATTCATCTAAACGGGCATACAAGGCGAAAAATGAATAGGTATTATAAAGTGTGCCGAAAAATCTCCTTTGTACTTCCACTACGCCGTCCAAATCAAATTTGAGATTATCCCATGGGTTGGCGTTAGAGATCATGTACCATCTAGTGGCATCTGGACCATATTTCTCCAAGGTCTCGAAAGGGTTAACTGCATTGCCCAAACGTTTGGACATTTTGTTGCCTGATTTGTCCAGAACAAGCCCCGTTGACACAACGTTTTTAAAAGCCACACTGTCAAACAACAGTCCTGAAATGGCGTGAAGTGTAAAGAACCAACCTCGTGTTTGATCTACTCCTTCACTAATATAATCTGCAGGATAACTGGCTTCAAATACTTCCTGATTTTCGAAAGGGTAATGCCATTGGGCGTAAGGCATAGCTCCTGAATCAAACCAAACATCGATTAAGTCAGGCTCACGCAACATTTTCTGTCCTGAGTCGCTCACCAAAATAACATCGTCGACATACGGTCTGTGCAAATCAATTTCGTCCATCCCTGCAAAAGGTGACTTGGGCATTATTCCTGCAGAAATGGATTTATCAATTTCTGATTGGAGTTCTGCTATTGACCCGATACACTTCTCTTCCTTTTGGTCCTCGGTTACCCAGATTGGCAGCGGTGTTCCCCAATATCTCGATCTACTTAAATTCCAATCAACGAGATTCTCCAGCCAATTGCCAAATCGACCCGTACCGGTAGACTTTGGTTTCCAATTAACAGTCTTATTCAAGGCCACTAATTTGTCCTTCATGGCAGTGGTGCGGATGAACCAGGAATCCAACGGGTAATACAATATTGGTTTGTCCGTTCTCCAGCAATGAGGGTATGAATGTTCGTATTTCTCGACTTTAAATACTTTACTTTCTTCTTTTAATTTTATAGCAATTAGAACATCTGTCGACTTAAAATCGGGGTTCGATCTGGTTTCATTGTCGTAATATTCTTCACGAACGTATTTACCAGCAAAGTCAGTTATCTCATTGACAAATTTTCCCTGCTTATTTACGACTGGAACATCAAACCCATTCTCATCCTTGACAGTAATGGCTGCTATATTATTTTCCTTGCAAACCCTGAAGTCGTCGGCACCAAATAATGAAGCCGTGTGAACAATGCCGGTGCCATTTTCTGTGGTCACAAAATCTCCGGGAATTACCACAAAGGCCTTGCCTTCTGGTTGAACATAGGGAAGTAATTGTTCATAAGTCACATCTAACAGTTGCTCACCAGTATAGGATTTGACAATTTCATAAGGAATCATTTTCTGGCCAGCCTCATAATCCTCAAGTTTAATTTTTTTAGCCTTTTCATTGAAATAAGCTTTCACTCGTTCTTTCGCTAGAATTACACTAATTGGCTGGAAGTCATATTGATTGTAGGTCTTCACTTTAACGTATTCGATCTTGTTACCTACAGCTAATGCACAGTTGCCCGGAAGTGTCCAGGGAGTGGTTGTCCACGCTATTATGTACAGGTCTTCATCTCCTTCAAACAACGAGCTAGATACATCATTCTTGATCACCTTGAATTGAGCCGTTGCAGAGGTGTCCTTTATATCCTGATATGTACCAGGCTGATTTAGTTCATGTGAACTCAATCCAGTTCCGGCTGCTGGAGAATAAGGCTGGATGGTGTAACCTTTATAGATAAGATTCTTTTTGTATAGTTGTTGGAGCAAATGCCAAAGAGATTCTATATAGTTTGGCTCAAAGGTGATGTAAGGATTCTCCAGATCAACCCAATATCCCATTTTACGCGTTAGGTCATCCCAGATATCTTTGAATTTCATTACTGCTTCACGGCACTTCCTATTGTATTCCTCTACAGTGATTTTCTTACCAATGTCTTCTTTGGTAATACCAAGCTCCTTCTCCACTTGAAGTTCCACAGGAAGTCCATGCGTATCCCATCCTCCTTTACGCCTGACCTGAAATCCCTTTTGTGTTTTGTAACGGCAAAAAATATCTTTTACCGTCCTTGCCATGACGTGGTGGATACCAGGTGCACCGTTTGCAGATGGAGGCCCTTCGTAAAAGGTGAATTTGGGTTGTCCCTCTCGATTGGTAACAGATCGTTCAAAAACGTTATTCTCCTCCCAATAGCTGAGGACTTCATTTGCAAAAGCCGGATAATCCGGAGACTTATATTCTCTGTACTTCACTGCGAAACCTGAAAGTTTGAGGGGGCAAAATTATTTCTTTTCAGTGACCGAGTCGATTATTCCCTTATTATTTTCCTTCACCTTTAAAAGCTCGGTATTAATTTTCTTTTCATTATAAAACTCATCAAAGCTTTCAATCAGTGGATGCTGCCGGGAATCCAGTTTTCCAGAATCAAATGTAAGTAGTAAGGCGGGAAGTACAATCAGGTTGGTGAACATGGCGATAAGCAGTGCTGTTGAGGTAAGTACACCCAGTGCTACAGTTCCCAAAAAGTCGGACAACGCGAAAATTACAAATCCAAAAAACAGAATGATGGACGTATAAATCATACTTGCTCCGGTTTCTCTTAAGCTTTTGCTCACAGCAACTGGTACAACAAACGAATTCGCAAATAATTCCTGTCTGTATTTTGCCAAAAAGTGAATTGAATCATCCACAGAAATTCCAAAGGCTATGCTAAAGATAAGAGCGGTACTTGGTTTTAACGGAATACCAAAATAACCCATCAATCCTGCTGTTATTATTAAAGGAATCATGTTAGGAATCAAGGAAATGATAATCATTTTAACATTCCTGAAAAGTATTGCCATAATAATTGCGATGATTACGAAAGCAATTAAAAGGCTGGTCTGAAGATTCTTGATAAGAAATTTATTCCCTTTAATAAAAAGGAGCGTGGTACCTGTTACTGTCGCACTCATTTTAGTTCCATCAAATATCTCTTCAATTCGTGGTTGAATAACTTTGGAAACAAGCGAGTCCATTTTGAGAGATCCTATATCGGCCACCCTGAGTGATATTCGTAATTTCTGTTTTGTTGAATCAATAAATGCTGCCGAAACACCAAAGCTATCTACCTCATCGTCGAGGTATTTCAAAATGAAAGGTGCATCCCTACTGTTGGGTAAACTATATAAATTCGGATCATCGTTATAATAAGCTTGTCTTGCTGCCTTAATCAGGCTCACTACAGATACAGGTTGTGAGATGTACTCAATACTATCCAGGAAGAGTTCCAATTCTTCGGCTTTTTTCAAATTACGCAGATTTTTGACTCCCTTCTTATTGCCTGTATCCACAATAATCTCCAGGGGCATCACCCCGCTAAAATTCTTTTCAAAAAATCTGAGATCTTGCTTTATATCACTTTTTTCCGGAAGATCGTCTACCATAAATGAAACCGGAATAATTTTGAACATTCCAATAGAGGAAACAACTACAACAACAGTGGTAACCACATAGACTATTGCTCTGCGCTTATGAACCATGATATCCAACCATGTCAGCACACTATCTAAAGGTCTAAATTCAAGGTGTCTTAAATTTTCAGGCAATGGATCGGGAAGATAAGAGTAAAGGGCAGGAATGAGAATAATACTCACCACGAATGTGGCCATTATGTTTATTCCGGCAACGATTCCGAATTCCTTCAGCACAATTATATCCGCAAAACTCAACACCAAAAAACCTACTGCTGTAGTGAAATTTGTGATTAAGGTAACAATCCCGATTTTCCTAATAATCCGGTGCAGGGCTCTTAATTTATTACCATGATAGCTATACTCCTGATGGTATTTGTTGAGAAGATACACGCTATTCGGAATGCCGATAACAACAATTATGGGCGGAATTAGCCCTGTAAGAAGTGTGATTTTATAACCCAACAACGTAAGTGTTCCCATTGACCAGATGACCGCAATACCAATAATCACCAGTGGTATAAACACCGCATTGAGAGCTCGAAAAAACAGGAATAAAATTACGCCAGTAATAATGACAGATAGTGCAAGAAAGAAATTTAATTCTCGTTTTACTTTTCCAGTTGTCACACTTCTGACATAAGGCAGTCCAGCATAATGGAGTTGGATACCAGTTACATCTGAAAAGGCATCTCCAGCGAATCTGATGTCATCGATTAATTGCGCCCTGTTTTCAGAATTCAGTACCTCTTTTTCAATCGTGAGAAGAAGCAGTGTCGCTCCAGTCTCTTGATTGATTAGCTCACCGTAAAACTTGAGTTGACCCACCTGATTGAACAGTGCTGTTAAAGAATCTTGATCATCTGGAATAGTCTCGAATACCTGTTTAAGTCTAAATTGTTTGGTCTGATTGTCTTTAACTAACTTGTTAAAATTAGGCAAGGCCAATACATCCTTAACTCCATGTAGTTTGGTTAGCTCGCCAGCGAGATATTTAAAACGACGGAAATTCTGAACCTTATAAATTGAACTGTCCCTGAGACCAATGGCCATAATATTGCCATCTTCACCATATTGTTTCTTGAATTGTTGGAAGAAGATCATCTCAGGATCTGTCTCAGGTACAGTTTTGGCAAGGTCAAATGACCACTCAACCTCCTGGGCTTTCCTGGCCATAAAGACAGTAATGAGTGCTGTCAAAACGATCAACAATCGTCTATAGGTCAGAATAATATGGGCAATGAATCTCCACATTTTAGAAGGCGGCAAAGGTAAACGAATCAATTAATGATACCCACGATTTAAATGCCAACATTAAATTTCCAATTAATATCTAATACGCCTTTGAGCCGGGGACAGAAATGCCATTGATTTTTCTATAGATGGATAAGGCGTAAAAATCGGTAAGTCCGGATATAAAATCAGTTACGGCTAGAAGAACATCATAGGGTGTCAAAGAGGGTTGGTCCATTGCATAGCTAATTTCTTCAGGCAAAAGTCTTACGATACTCCTCTGTTTCCCTGAATAATCTCCGCAACTGAAAATTTTGTTGAAAGCAGCGACCGAAAATAATTCAAGAAGGCTGTCTATTACTCTAAATCCTGTTGCTTCTCGTTCTATAACTTGAGCGCATCGGTAAATTTTCTGAATCGACAGTTTTTCCATTTTTTTCAATGCGGCCGAAGAAGGAATTTCATTAGTTAATGCTTTATCAAAAGTGCCATTTAATAAATTTTGTTCCTGGTCTGTGAATAAGTCCGAAACTTCACTTATCAATTGACCAATTGCCATTGCCCGTAATACAGCAATTTTTTCATCTTGACCGATAATCTTCCTCAGTTTTTCTTCATCGTACCTATCGCCAATTATTTCAGAAAGCAGACCCCTGGTTTGTTCGAAACTGACAAGACCCAGCCGACAACCATCTTCAAAGTCAATGATATTGTAACAAATGTCGTCTGCAGCCTCAACTAAGAATGCTAAGGGATGCCGACACCAAACTGCTTCATTGTTAGACAATTTCTTAAGACCATTTATTTCAGCAAGCTCCTCAAAAATCATTCGCTCGCTCTGAAAGAACCCATATTTCTTCTGGCTCTTCCTCTCCTCATCTACTTTAGCCAATAAGGATTCACGGGGATATTTCGTGAAAGCTGCCAAACTGGCAAAAGTCAATTTTAATCCATGTGGCCCTCTTCTATTTAAAACTCTAAACCCTTGAGCATTGCCCTCAAAGTTTGTCAGGTCCGACCACTCCTCATTCTCCAATTTGTCCTGAAAGAACTGGCCCTTTTTGTTATTTAGAAAGAAATCAGAGATAGCGTCTTCACCCGAATGGCCAAAAGGAGGATTACCAATATCGTGTGCCAAAGCTGCAGCAGCCACAATTGCTCCAAAATCAAAGGCTGTAAAATGGCTTGTAGCTAACTCACTATGTTTTTCAATTAACTTTTCCCCAACACTTTTCCCCAATGACCGGCCTACGCTCGAAACTTCAAGGCTGTGTGTCAGCCTGGTATGAACAAAGTCATGCTCTGGCAGCGGAAAAACTTGTGTTTTGTCCTGCAACCTCCTGAATGGATGAGAAAAAATTATTCGATCGTAGTCGACTTCGAAAGCACTCCTAAGTTGACTTTCATTTTGAGGTCTTACCCTTTTTTGTCCTGATCGTTGATATGATAAAAGTTGAAGCCAGTTCATTTGCGGGTTCGCAAGTTGACTATTTTATCTAATTCCTCAAATACGTTAACCAGCTAATTGTCATACCTGTCCGAACAATTTTCAAACCAGGCTAAAAATAAGCTTATAGATTTATTTACTGTTTTTGTGCTAAAAACAGTAAATAAAAAAGTCATTTCAGTATCAGGTTGATTTGATTTTCGGGTGGTGCTTTTCTGATTTTATTGGCCTTTTGTACAATGATCTTTAATTTCATTGACTACCTTAAATCCGCAAGCATTTTTGTTTATAATTGATCATCAGGGAGTTAAACCTTCAAGGGGACTTGTTTTTGAGTGGTTCCCTGTGCTCTACATTCCCCTGAGTAATGGCGAAATGGAGTATTTCGCCTTTGTCATTCATGACAATATGAAGTTTGAAACCAAAAAAACAGCCCATTGTGGATTTCCCAAGTTTGGCCAATCCTCCAAAAACCTTATTTCTTTTAATCCGCTTGTTATTGGCAGTGTAGCAGATTGCATCAGTTCAAGGTAAATCATCTCACCAAAGCTCATCTCAGGCTTTCTCCCGGGCTCATTGCCAGTAAAGTGTTTTTTGACGGATTGATCGAATTGAATGCAAAACCATCCACCAAGTAGAAAATTTCAGTAATCTTATCTTCAGACAGAGTCATGTATTTGAAACTGTTAGAATAAGTAATGACCCGTTTTTCAATGTATAGATTTGATTGGCGGTGGATAATCCGCATGTTGGTCTTCCAAAACTCCTCGCATTTTCATTGCCAATGAAACTTACCGCTATAGCTTCCCCTGAACTGGCTACAGATTGGTCCAATAAAACCACCACCTTTGGTGCAGAGTTAATTAGCTTATGGGTAATTAGCTTATGGGGAGAAGATACGGCAACCCTTAAACTCCCCCACTTTTCGACATGCCATTGCTCTAACTCCATGAGGTTTGATTCTCCGACGCATCAATAAAAAAACCAACTATCCCTTCTCCAAGAATGGGCCCTATGCCAGCAACCACAGGCCACATATTTCCTCCATCATTTCCTCTCAAATCAACGATCCAGCCTAAAATGTTTTTACTATCCTGCGTTCGGATTGATTCTGCAAAATCCATTTCTACCTGCCCAACCCCAATAAAACCAGGGATTTGAACATACCCAATATTCGAAGACAATCCCGAAATAATAAAGGGTTCATCATTACATATGGGTGCTGTCTTATCATATATTTCATCCAGATCGGGTGCTATCAATGTACTGTGGTTTTCTTCCAACAACTGAAGAGCCAACTCAATTGCAGGATAGGAATCCAACAAAGTTTATGAGCCAGTAGCTTCCTGAAAACACTGACTCTAAATTCCGTCCAATCAATATTCTTTCTATTAATTGAATTTTCTTCCATTAAATGAATCATCTCACTGAGTAAAGTCTCAACTTCTTCGGCTATGTTTAAATCTTCCGGAGTTACTGAACCTGAATCTTTATTAAAGGATACTATAAAAATTAATAGTGTCAAATAAATGAAGCACCTCAAATGTTTTGAATCCATTGTATGGATAGACACTTCTTACAAACATATTAATGGTTCACCCCAAATACAGTTATCTATTATTTAAATTCCTAAATATTGGCAGGCACCGTCACGATTTTAATAAAAAAGGCTGTCTATTTAGATAGCCTTTCTCATCCTACAGCCAATCCGTACGTTAAGCCTTGGCCTTGGTAGTCCTGGTTGCTCTTCTTGGCTTCTTCTCTTCTACAATTTCCACTTCAACGTCTGCAAGAATTCGACCACAGTGCTCACACACAATAATTTTCTTATTCTCTCTGATATCAGCTTGCCTCTGAGGGGGCACCACGTTAAAGCAACCACCACAAGCACCCCTCTTCACATCGACTACGGCTAAACCATTCCTGGCATTGTCACGAACTTTTTCGTATGAATGGAATAATCTTGCTTCGATGCTCTTTGCAGCCGACGTTCTACCTTTGAGTAATTTTTTCTCGTCATCTTCACTTTCAGCGACCAACTGATCTAATTCGCCTTTTTTGCTTTCAAGATCTTTCTTTCGCTCATTCGTCACGCCCTGAGTCTCGTCAATCTCGACTTTCTTACCTTCAATTTTATCGAACGCTTCTTTATTTCTTTTTTCAAGGATTTGAATCTCTAATTGCTGTAATTCAACTTCTTTGGTAATGGCGTCATACTCTCTGTTATTGCGCACATTCATTTGCTGCTCCTCATATTTCGCAATTAGCTTTTCAGCATCTTTGATAGCAGTCTTGTTATTAGCAATTGCCAATTCGAGGTCAGCTGCCTCATCGTTGTATTTTTGCACTCTAGTTTCATACCCTGCAATTTCATCTTCAAGGTCCATTACTTCCTCGGGAAGTGCTCCGCGCACTTTTTTTAACTCATCAAGTTGTGAATCTATAGACTGTAATTTAGAAAGGGCTTTAAGCTTTTGTGCTACGGTTGCTTCCATGTAATTATTCAAAAATATCTAACAGGATTAGTGTCCACGGTGGACAAAACGGGTGCAATGTTAGTGAATTTTTCTCTCAAAAACTCTATCAGTAAGTCTTTTGTGAATACCTCGCTTTCATAGTGGCCAATGTCCAGAATTAACAGATTATCCTCGGCATCAAAGAACTCATGATATTTATAATCGGCAGTGATAAAAGCATCTGCACCAGCCCTTTTGGCTGCTCGCAAAAGAAAGCTACCTGCTCCTCCGCAAAAAGCCACTTTTTTGATGTTTCGATTGATTTCTTTAGTGTGCCTTATACCCGTCAAAAACATTTTTGTTTTCACATAATGCAAAAACTCCCGGGAGGAGAGCTCTTCACGCAAACTACCAATCATTCCACTCCCGACGGTTTGATTCTCATTCTCCAATTGATGCAAATGATAAGCAACTTCCTCATATGGATGGGCCTTAAACAGCACCTCAAGAACTTTGGTCTTCAATTGCGTCGGTAAATGCACTTCAATTCTTCTCTCATTTACCTTTTCCAGTTTGTCAGTTTCCCCTACAAATGGACTAGAACCATCCCGAGGATTGAATCTCCCTTCCCCAGATGTTGTGAAGCTGCAATGGCTATAATCTCCTATAAATCCCGCTCCTGCCTTATGTAAGGCTTCAAGTACTTCTTCAACGCTCTCTTCAGGGCAAAAAGTTACCAATGAGTAAAGAATGCCTTTTTTAGCTGACAATACTGTTAGGTCTTTTAATCCCAGTTTTTCTCCGATCTTCCTATTTACACCCAAATCTACATTGTCCAGATTAGTATGGATTGCATAGATGGCAATATCGTTTTTGATTGCTTTGATGACTGTGCGCTCTATATAGCTGGATCCGTTTAGCTTTTTAAGTTCACGAAATATTACCGGATGATGAGCGACAATCAATTCACATTTCTTTTCAATCGCTTCGTCCACAACTGATTCAACGGCATCAAGGGCAATCAAAACATTCTGCACCTGCCCATTAGGGTCCCCAATTATCAAGCCTGAATTATCGTAGTTCTCCTGATAATTTAAAGGTGCTATAGTTTCCAAATATTGAGTAATCTCTCTAATTACCATGAATCCCTTTTTAGGCGAAAATAGAAACTAATTGTAAGTATTAATGTCATTTAATTGATGGTAAGTTAATGTACAGTTGTATAGTTTTGCATTTATTTGGAAACAATGATTAAGATATATCACAATAAGCACTGTAGTAAAAGCCGACAAACGCTAAGTTTATTGGAATCCAAAACCGGTAGTTTAGAAGTTGTTGATTATCTCAGAAACCCACCATCATTTGATGAGATTCAATCCATTTTGGGTAAATTGAATATGGAGCCAGTTGATCTTATTAGAAAAAGTGAACAGGTTTTTAAAGAAAACTATAAAGGTAAAGACTTGTCAAACGAGGAGTTGATTAATGCCATGGTTTTGAATCCTATCCTAATTGAAAGACCAATTGTCATCAAGGGTGATAAAGCCATTTTGGGCAGACCTCCTGAGAATATAGATCAGCTGTTTTAGGTTACTTATGGTCATTTCAGGACATTCACAAAGAATCAGGACATTCACAAAGAACTCGTTGCATATTTTCAGGAAAATGACAGCTTTTTCAATTCAATATCGTGCACATCTTTGGATTAAGCCGAAACATTGTTCAGATGAGCACTGTTATAAACAAATAGACTTTTTAAGTATTTTGTGGCAATTAAGTATTTTGGGGCAATTAAGTATTTTGGGGCAATTAAGAACGAGGCTTTTGGTCCTTGGCCTGATGTTTTGTGCTATCTTTTCTTTTGCGCAAAAAACAACGATTACCGGTACAGTTACAGATGCTGAAACGGGTGAAACAATTCCATTTGTTAACTTATATATTAAAGGAACAACTGCGGGAGCAACTTCCGGTATTTCAGGAAATTACAAAATAGTCACTTCATTAAGCGGAGACTCCTTAGTTGCATCATACATTGGTTATGTTCCTCAAGTAGTTTTAATAGCAGCCGGTCAGGAGAACCGGGTGAATTTTGACTTAAAAAGTGAGCTGGTAGACCTTCAGGAGCTTGTCTTTGAAGCTGGAGAAAACCCTGCATACCCGATCATGAGAAACGTCATTCAAAACAAAGAATTGAACGACAAAAGCAACTTGAGCAATTTCGAATATGACAGCTACACAAAAATTGAATTCGACGTGGCTGACATGGCAGAAAAGTTCCAGGACAAAAAATTAGTTAAACGTGTTTACAAAGCAATAGAAAAGGAGGCATATGTAGGTCCGGACGGATCTCCATTCGTTCCGATTTTTCACTCAGAGTCTCTTTCAAGACTATATGTTCAAAACAACCCTGACCTGCGTAAGGAGGAGATAAATAAAGCCAATATTCATGGCATTGCCATTCAAGACAAAAAAACGGTTTCGCAGCTAACAGGCGTTTCATTCCAGGAGTTCAACTTCTATGACAATTGGATGTACATCGTTAAAAAAGATTTTATTTCCCCACTAGCTAACGGCTGGAAAACTTATTATGACTACTACCTCCAGGACAGTGCTTTTGTTGGTGGTCACTACGCATACAAGATTGAATTTTACCCAAAAAACGAACAAGATTTAGCATTTAAAGGAGAAATGTGGATCACTAAAAAAGAATATGCCTTATTAAACATAGAGGCTGTTGTTGATTCAAGAGCTAATCTGAATTTCATAAAGAGTATTCGGTTAAGGCAGAATCTTGAACCAACAGATGAAGGACCTTGGCTTCCCGTCAAAAATGAATTTGAAATTCTCATCTCGGAAATTGCACAAAACTTTACAGGAGTAAGAGCAAGCTTTCGGATAATTAATAGCGATTGGATCGTTAATAAGGACTACGGAGAAAAGTTTTTCCTCACTCCATTTCAGATTGCTCCTGATGCTATCGATGAAAGAGAGGAGTTTTGGGAGAAAGCCAGGCCAGTCCCTCTTAGTCAAATGGACCTAAAAGCCGTGGATGCCATAGAAACAATTTCTTCCATTCCACAAGTTACCTTAATAGCTGAGGTAATCAAAGCAGTAAGGAGAGGCTTTATTCGTCGGGGACCTATCGATTGGGGCCCCTGGTTATATACCTATGCTCACAACGACATTGAGGGTCATCGCATCAGAATTGGTGGGAAGACTAACTATTTGCTTAACGAACAAATGTCATTTGGTGGTTTCATTGCTTACGGCTCGAAGGACAAGAATGTAAAGTATGGCGCATGGTTTGATCATTTATTGGCCAAGAAACCTTATACAACTCTTCATATAGAGCGGCGACACGATATTGAACAACTTGGGGTAGCAGATGAAGCGGTTCGTAAAAACTTCATTTTTTCAGCTGCCACCAGAATTGGAAAATTATCAAAGCCTCACTTCTTAACTACCAATTCAGTTGCTGTAGAAAGGGATTTCCTTCGTGGAGTGACACAGACAGTTCAGTTTAATAATCAGCGATTTAGGCCGCTATTTCCATTCGGATACATTGAACAAACTGATCAGACAAACGCTGCTGTTACTGAAGAAATCAAGACCACAGAAGTGGTATTTGAAACGAGAATCTCAAGGGATGAACAATTTATTCTTGAAAATAATATTCGCCACAGTTTGGGTGCTTTGAGTGCTCCGACGATCACTTTAAGATATAAACTGGGAGTTAGCAATCTCCTGGGCAGTCAGTTTAATTACCACAAATTCTCAGTCCGTATTTCAAAGAAAGTAGGCATGGGCTTGTTGGGTAAATCTCTTTATACTGTTGAAGGGGGCTTTATCCCAACAACTTTGCCGTATCCTTTATTACAAAACCACACTGGCAATGGTACATTTTTTTACCAGGCCAACTCATTTAACCTCTTAGAGTTTGGCGAATATGTGAGCGATCGCTGGGCCTTTATGCGACTTCATCACAATTTTGAAGGACGAATTCTCAATCGCATTCCACTCATACGGAAATTAAAATGGCGCTTAGTGGGAGCTGTAAACCTATTGTACGGGAATCTGGGAAATAGTAATAGGGCTTTAATATCCACAACAAACATAGATGGTGAAGATGTCGCAGAGATCAGTTCTTTGGGGAACACACCTTATATTGAGGCTGGCTATGGGGTCGAAAATATTTTTAAAATACTATCGATACTGGCATTCCATCGAATGACATATACAGATGATCCATTGGGAAACAAATTTGGAATCAGGATACTATTTACTGTCAAACCATAAGTGTTAGTTTAGAAATTAATGGTTGAATCTTAACCAGAACTCACAACTAATTAACTATTCGCCCTGTCAACGATCTCATAGTTCCTAAAACCTCCAACCTGTCTTCCATTGAAAAAGGTATACTCCAGCCAGCTCAAAAAGCGATACTTCAAGCGTTCATGTTTATATAAAGGCCGGTTAAAATTTCGCTTTCCAGAATACTGCAATTGCTCTTTCCAATTGCACTTGTTTATAAGTTCTGACATTACCTGAGGATGAGTGCCTTGATAAACAGCTAATCTGTCCAGGGGGCCAAAATCGAAGAGATCGGGCAAGGAAGGTCGGTCTCCCTTAAAGTCTTTTTGAGCAAGTGCCGGGTTACCAATCCTGGCTTTATTCGTCATTACCTCCGGAGGTCGCACCCAACCATAATGAAATATTGCAGCCCCTATACTAGCCACCCTGAGTTTGTGGGAATGCCGCTTTTTATTGTAGTTGTGAGAAGCACTGTCAAATTGTGTGAATCTCCTGAACGATTGAGCATCCTTCCAGGAGTGGATGTCTGATTTATTCTTGATGATGCGAATCTCACGAGGATACCAACTGTGAGCGTGGTGATAATGATCGTAGTCTCCCCAAAAATGCTTGTATTCGAAAAGCAAACCTTCAATTTCAACGTTGTCCCTATATCGTTCAAAAGCAGACCTAATGAGTTGGTGATCTCTCTCATGTACAATCTCATCATTTTGCAAGTAAAATAACCATTCTCCTTTACAAGCATTTTTTGCCACATCCGTTTGTTGGGCATAAACTGTGTTGTCAGGAAATCCTTCTATGTCCCAAACGGTATCAATGATTTTGATTTTTGATGAACCAATTGATTCTATTTCTTGCCTCGTTTTGTCGTCTTTGTCACAATCACCCAGGGCAACCATAAATTCATCCACAACAGGAAGAATTGACTGGATAGATTCCTTAATTGGGAAGCAATATTTCTGCGAATTCCTGGAAAATGTAAATCCTGAAATGGTCATGGTGACGAATATCGAATAAAGAATATCGATCACCGAATTTTGAAGTAGCTAATTTATTTCGATATTCATATTTCCTAGTCAATAAGGTTACTCGAGATGCTTCTAAAAAAATCGCTCCACCCTCTCCTTCCCAAGAGCTACAATTTCGGAAAGCGACACAACACCTTTCGGAAAACATTGAAACTTTTAGAGGCAAGAAATGCCAAAATACTGGTTGAAACCGGAACATCGAGAAATGGATTGAAGAATACTAAAAGTGACGGTGCTTCAACAATTGTATTTGGAGCATGGGCGGTTCAAAACAATGCATATCTCTATTCTGTTGATCATGACCTTGAAGCAATAGCCACGGCCAAAAAAGCAATTTTGAGGCTTGAGTTTCAAGACTATGTTGAGTTTGTCAATGCCGACTCCCTTCCCTTCCTCGCTAATTTTAAACAAAAAATCGATTTTCTATACATGGACAGCTTTGATTATGACAAGAGGGACAAGGCTCAGCAGCGTTTGAGCCAGGAGCATCATTTAAAAGAATTTCAGGCCGTGAGGTCAAAACTCCACCCCAAGAGTCTGGTTCTCATTGATGACTGTAAATTGGCAGGTGGAGGCAAAGGCACATTGGCAATTGAATACATGAGGGAAAAGGGCTGGAAGGTTGAAATTGACGCCTATCAATGTCTCCTCCAACTTGAATAATGGTTTCTATTAAATTTATTCCTTTATTGCTTATTATGGTTTCTGTTGGGAAAGAGTTTAGAAATACTGATAATACCCCAAAAAAACAGGACAATGAGTTTAGTTCAAGACTGAAAACTGAATTTACTAAAATGACACGAAGAAAGTACACCTCGAAATTCAGGACCAAAGTAGTACCGGAGGCTCTCAAGGAGCGGTCACGTGTTGCTGAACCAGCACAGAAATACGCAGTAGCTCCACCGCAAATCAGCCTGTGGAAAACGATTTTTTAAAGAACGCCTTGCGGTAAAACCGGTGAAAGAACGACGGTCAATGCCAAGCAAGGGTCAATTGCGTATGGCAAAGCAGTGCCATTGGCTATCCGTCCACCGTTCGGGGCTTTACTTACAAGCCTAAAGGAGAATCGGAGTTCAATCTGGAACTGATGCGTAAAATGGATGAACACTATTTACATAAACCTGATTATGGACGACAAGGGAAGAGCTATTGACAATGCCTTTATCGAACGATTGTGGAGAAGTGTCAAGTATGAGAAGCTTTACCTGTATCCTCCCGGGGACGGTACAGATTTGTACCTTTCATTAGCCGAATATTTTAACCATTACAACATGGAAAGAAGGTATAGAGGAATTGACGGTCAAATACCCGGACAACTATACTTTCAGCTCAAAAAAGAAGCGGCTTAATGGATAGATCAATTACTCTTGTTGATCGTAAAAAAAGGCTAAACCTGTCCTGACTATTGGGGTACCGTCAATCGACTCATGGGTACAGATAATCTGGGCAGTCACGAGAAATTGAACCAGGCTATTGAGGTTTAATATTTCCTATAGCCCCTGATATCCAGATAAACTATAAGCTCCCTGGATCACTACATTTTGATCACTAAGTTCGCCTGCATTTAGTATCTGCACCCAGTTTTCATCAGCTATTCCCACCTTGATGGCCTTTCTCTTGAATATTGTCTTGGTGGCACTCCCCGACTCTCGGATGAAAACGTAATTGTCTTCTCCCTCTGTAATCACCGCTTGTTTGGGAAGTGCAATTGCTCTTATTGTCTCCGTAATAATCTGTGCCTCCATGTACATACCTGGTAGAAGATCAAGATTTTCATTCTCAAAGTGTGCGTGTACCCTTATGCTTCGAGTATCCTCTTCCAGAGCCTGACCAACCAGGAATATCTCCCCGGAGATAGCCTTCAGACCAATGTTAGGAATGTCTGCCAACACCGATTGGTCTACTTTTATCTTCATGACGTCCTGCTCAAATACACTTAGTTCCATATGGAGGTGATCCGGATTGACGATCTCAAAAATTTCAGTTGAGGCAGGCATGTATTTGCCCACTGCACAGTTCATCTTTGTTACCGATCCTTCTATGGGTGAAGTGATGCGAATGGATGATGAGATCATTCCGTCAATCACTTGCTGAGAAGATAATCCAAGCATACGGAGTTCCTCTCCCAACCCCTTGAATTGAGCTTCTGCCGAGTTGTATTCGGATTCCGCTCTCAAAAGATTCTTTTCTGCAGTAATCTTATCTGCAAACAGGCTTTTCTGGCGGTCATATTCTGACTTCAGAAAGGTCAAACGGCCGCTTAGATCCAGATAATTTTGTTGCATTTTGACGTAATCAGGATGCTCCAAAACAGCTAATAACTGCCCTTTCTTTACTTTATTCCCAATCAAAAGTGAAACTTCTTTCACATAACCAGCTTTGAAAGTGGTGACACTTGCCCTCCCCTGGGGTGGCACATCTACATAACCATTGACCTGAATTTTCTGGCTGATCTCTACCGAATCAATTTGCCCAACTTTGAGTTCGATATTATTCAGCTGCTTTTCAGAAAGCACGATATTATCCGATGCACTGTTTGATGATGTTTCCCCGACCGTTGAAGGTTGTCTACAAGAAAGGCTCCCAACAAGAATTGAAGTGTATATTATCGATTTCATTATTTCTGAGATTGAGGAATTAAGTAATTGATTTCAAAAACTACCTTGTTGTATTCAAAGAGGTTATCCAGATAACCGAGGTTTATTTGACTCGCATTATCCAAACTTTGAACATATTCAAGATATCCAGATTCACCACTGAGGTAACTTTTATGTCCCAAACTTTGAAGTTCATCCGCCATCTTAAGACCGGTATCCTCATAATAGCTTACCGCCTGATTGTATTTATCCAACTTTGCTCTTAACTGTAGATATTGGAACTGCAAACTCTTCTCATAGGCTGATATTTCTGTTGCAGCCCTGTCGCTTCTTGCTTTTTGGGACTGAACGTGACCTTTTCGAGATTTAAAAAACAAAGGAACACTAAGACCAAACTGATAACCATTAAATTGTTGAGCGTTATCTCCTTTTCCATATCCCCGGAAGTATTCGAGATTAAGATCTGGCAAGAACTGATGTTTCGAGAGTTTCAGGCTGGTAGTTGAACGATCCTCCAGCAATTGAAGGTAATTTAAGCCTTCATGATCTGCCAACAACTGGTTCCAGTCAGCATATTGAATTGGCTGTTTTTCCATGGTTACTCCCTGAATCGAAATGTCACCCTCCGGCTGAAGCAATGCCTTCAATTGTTCTTCGCTCATCTCGATATCACGCTCAATCTGATCCTTTTTAGCTGCAATTTGCAAATACTTCGCTTCAGCAGTAAGTTTTTCAAGATAATTGGATTCACCCAATTCAAAACGACGTCGAGAAGCGGCTGCAAATGTGCTATAAAGGCTGTCCAGAAATTGATACTGATCTAATCGGCTTTGGTGATATACTACCTCTTCATAGGCCAAGACGACCTGTTTTCTCACTACTCTTTCCCGTATTCTCAAATTAGCTTTTGCCAAATCAGTGTCATATCTCGCAATCTGACTACCCAGACTGAGTGTACTTGGAAATGGTATAGTCTGCTGTATACCCAATACATTTAGTGGATTGTTATTCTGAGCACGATTATTCTCATCATAGCCATAATAAAAATTGGTTTTACCCAGGTCCCACGCAGTATTTTCAAGGTATCTTTTTTCCTCAACCTGCAACGCACCTGCCTTGAGGTCCAGGTTATTTTCCAAAGCCAGTTGAATTGCCTGTTCACGGCTAAGTCGGTTGTCCTGGCCGATTGAAGTGCCAGTGGCACCAAAGACCATTAAAACCAAAATCAGAAGGGTATTTTTATTCACTTTACTTAAAGTATATCGCTCGAAACAAGTATAAATCACAGGCAAGACAATCAAGGTCAGCAAGGTTGCGGTGATTAAGCCCCCAATTACTACAGTCGCCAGGGGTCGTTGGACTTCAGCTCCTGCCGAAGCTGACAATGCCATAGGAATAAATCCCAGAGCGGCAGCAGAGGCGGTGAGTATTACTGGTCTCAGGCGCTGGATCGTTCCCTGAATCACTCTTTCCTTCAAATCGTCCACACCTTGTTCTTTTAAATCATTGAAGTAGTCAATCAGTACAATACCATTGAGAACAGCAACCCCAAACAGGGCAATGAAACCAACACCAGCAGAAATACTGAATGGCAAATCCCTTAACCACAGCAACCAAACTCCTCCAATTGCTGATAGAGGTATGGCTGTAAAAACCATTAATGCCTGACGAACCGACTGGAAGGTAATGTAGAGCATTAAAAATATAAGAAATAGAGCGATAGGAACGGCCACTTGCAAGCGACTAAGTGCTGCCTGCAAGTTTTCAAACTGTCCGCCATAACTTATGGAGTAACCTGTTGGTAATGTCACCTGGTCATCGACTATTCCCTGGATCTCATTCACCAAAGATTCCATATCACGATTCCTTACATTAATTCCTACAACTATCCTGCGTTGAGTATTGTCACGTGAAATCATAGCAGGCCCGGTCTTATTGATAATGGTAGCTACTTCCCGAAAAGGCACCTGTCCTCCATTGGGCAGGTCTATGTAGAGGTTTTTTACATTATCGATCCCTTTCCGATGATTTGCATCCAATCGCACGACGAGATCAAAACGCTTTTCACCCTCAAAGACTACACCAGCGGTTGACCCACCAAAAGCCATTTGTAAAACAGTATTCAATTCATGAATATTGAGTCCATATTGTGCGATTTTTTGCCTGTTATAAGTGACTGCCATTTGTGGTAGGCCCGTTACTTTTTCTACGCTTACGTCAGCGGCTCCTGAAAGACCCACAACCAGAGCCCTCACCTGATTAGCCAATCGATCCAAAATCGCCATATTTTCGCCATAAATCTTGATGGCTACGTCTGCTCTTACTCCGGTAATCAGCTCATTAAATCTCATCTCAATGGGTTGAGTAAATTCGAAGCCAATACCGGGTATTACTGACATCGCAGACTTCATCTTATCTGCCAATTCATCTTTGGTCTTGGCAGTGACCCATTCTTCTTTTGGTCGTAACTTAATCATGACATCCGTTTCTTCCATAGACATTGGATCGGTAGGTACTTCAGCCGCACCGATCCGGGTAATTACCTGCTCAACTTCGGAAAATTCATTCAACAGGATGTTTTCAATTTGTGTAACCGTTTCAACGGTCTTTCCCAGTGATGTGCCAGTTTTTAATATTGGCTGAACTACAAAATCACCCTCGTCCAGAGTAGGAATAAATTCACCTCCCATTATAGTGAATAAATAAACCGAAGATGATAACAGGGCGATTGCCAATGAAATGACAATCAAGCGATAATTCAAGGCCCATTGAATTACGGGTAAATATGCACCACGAATTTTGTCCATTATTTTGTCCGAAAAATCTTTCTTCTGTCCCCTTGGCTGGCAAACCAACGAGGCCATTGCCGGAATAAATGTTAGGCTGAGAATCATAGCTCCAATCAATGCAAAGCTGAAGGATAGCACCATGGGTTTAAACATTTTGCCTTCTATTCCTGAAAGTGAAAGAATGGGTACAAATACGATTAGGATTATTATTTGACCAAAAAAAGCAGTCTTCATCATTCTGGAAGCACTTTCTATGGTGATTTGATCCTTACGCTTCTGAAGTTCTTTTCCAATCAGCTCCAATAACTCACCACGTCTTTGTGTTACTTTAAAGACTATGAATTCGATGATTATCACCGCACCGTCTATTATAATGCCAAAATCTATAGCTCCGAGGCTCATCAGGTTGGCCGACAAGCCAAACTGGTTCATCAAGCCAATACCAAAAAGAAGTGAGAGCGGTATAACCGAGGCTACAATGAGACCGGCTCTTAAATTTCCTAAGAGCAAAACCAGAACAAAAATTACGATTAAAGCTCCAAGAATCAGGTTTTCAGAAATGGTGAACGTTGTTTTGTTAATCAACTCAGAACGTTCAAGGAATGGATTGATATAAACACCTTCCGGCAGCATAGGCTGAACTTCCGCCACTCGCTGTTTAACTCTTTCGATCACTTTTTGGGTTGAAGTGCCTTTGAGCATCATAATCTGACCAAGTACCTTCTCCCCCTCTCCATTACCCGTGATGGCACCAAATCTTGTGGCACTCCCAAATTTCACTTGAGCGATATCACTGATTAATACTGGTATACCACTTACATTTTTAACAACAGTATTTTCAATATCTTCCAGGTTTTTCACCATCCCTTCACCTCGAATAAAAAAGGCCTGATTACCCTTTTCAATGTAGCCTCCTCCAGTCACCTCATTGTTGTTGGCAACTGCGTTATGCACTTCATGGAGTGTAACATTCATCGCCCTTAACCTTTCGGGATTAATTGATACCTCATATTGTTTTAGAAATCCACCCCAGGTATTGACTTCCACAACACCTGGAATTCCTGACAGCTGCCTTTTGACAATCCAGTCCTGGATAGTTCGCAGTTCCATTGCAGAGTATCGATTTTTATAACCTGGTTTTGTATCAAGTACATACTGGTAGATTTCGCCCAGGCCAGTAGTAATAGGTCCCATTTCGGGCGTACCGTATCCTGCTGGAATTTTTTCACTCGCCGATTTAATCTTTTCGGCTATTAACTGACGCGGGACGTAAGTGCCCATATCATCATCAAAGACTATGGTAACAACTGATAAGCCAAATTTTGAAATGGAGCGAATCTCTTTTATTCCTGGCAAATTGGCCATTTCCAATTCGATTGGATACGTAATATATTGTTCAATATCTTGTGTAGACAGGTTCCTGGAAGTGGTGAGCACCTGCACCTGGTTATTGGTAATGTCCGGGACTGAACCTATCGGAATCTGTGTAAGTGACCAACCACCCCAACTGATCCAGGCAATTATAAATAGTAATACAAAAAATTTATTTTTTACGCTGAATTGTATAATCCTGCCAATCATAATGCTTGAAGTTAAAAAATAGGAAATGCCTCAAATTGAGGGGATCCAAGGGCTTTTTAAACCAAAGGGGGGGATCTGGGAGGTCTTGTGGAGGTGAGTTCAACTGGTTTATAACAGTTGACATAGAGAACACTGGTTTTTGCACTTTCGCTTATGGAAATATTAATCCAGTTATAATTTCCAATCGGAATTATTCTCTTAGAAGGGCCTGATATTGAGGTCTGAATGGAAGAAATAAAATTCTCAAGATGATCGATTCCTAAATCCTGTTCAAAAACATGGGAAAGGATATGAATAATAGTGTCCTCTCCTACTTCAGGCAAACAATGCGGATCATCTTCATGGTTATGAGGAAAAAGTGAGTGTCCCATTAAAATAAGGACGGCTCCAAAAATTGATATTTTACTCATCAGTTTAAACACCTATGCAATAATACTAAATACTATTAGTCCTAGTTGCAGTGATTGCCATCAATTGGAAAACTCGATGCACAGACGGTTCTATTCGGTACAAATCATTTCTTTATGTGACATTAGTCACACAGTTGTCCTTTCACCCTCATAGATTTAGTCAAATAATAAAAATTCATTTGCAGAGTAAATGGGTAAGATTTCTGATTATATGTTTTATCTGCCTGTCAATAAGTACTTATCCAAATCTTTGAAAAGAACGGCCTGGTTATTCAGTAAAGAAGCAAAAGAATAGCTCTGTTTTCCAGTAATCGCCTCAATATTGCGGAGAAGCAGCTTGGGTGTACTGCCCAGGTAATGTAAACCGGTCCATAGCCTGATAAAGTAAACCAAGATTTCCTGTGAGCTTTATTCTCAATAGCAAATCAGAATCTTTATTATCCTCCAATGTTTCAATCCCAGCATTGAATGCTTTTTCCGCAGCTTTAAATTTTCTTGAGCTAAAAGCAATTTTTCCAACTGCTTTGAATCTGTTTGCTTTTCTGATTACATCCTCCTCTGTCAGGTCCTCTTCACCGTCATCTAACCAGCGGTTAAAAGCATCTTTGTCTCAGCCATCTACATTGGTCACTTTAGTTAATTCACGAAAATTGTTCTGGTCTTCAAAGAATGAAACATTGTCAATAGCAGCCAATGTAAATTAATAGCAGCCAATGTAAAATTGAAACTGGCAATATCTTTGTCAGCGTACATCTTCTGCATTTTATCACAGGATTTCTTAAGGTCTGTCTCCTCCCCAGTCACATCCTCTATCTTCCCAACCTTTCCTTTAACCTTATCCTTAAGTTGTTTCAGTTTATTGAACTGGACCACTCCTTGATTGGCACAGCCAATTAATACAATTATGACAAAGCAGATTGTTTTAAATTTTACAATCATAATTCTGGTCGTCTAAGAATTACCGCAATTGGAATAGTCAGAGTCAATCCTATCAAGCATTTTTTCAGAAAATCATCTAAAGCCAAAATAGTAGCGGAGGTGTTTCCGATATCTGACCTGGTTTGATTATATGTTCCTTCTCCCATTTCAGAGACTATTTCTTTCTTTTTTAAATCTATAATTTCCAAACGGTCAATGATGTAAAAGTCGACTAATTGTGCATTTATAAAATTGAGAAAGAATATAATGAAAATGGCTGATAGTACCGCCAGCACCACATAGTTTAACACCCCTACAGTCATCCCTTGCCAAAAATGCAGAATCCCGTTGTTCTTATAATCTTTGAAATACTTCATGGAAAAAAATAGAAAAACAGGCAAGATAAGGAAATCGAAAAATCTAAGATCAATCAACGGGTTTTTACCCATCCAATAGGCAATCAAAAACATTAGGATACTTAGTCCGCCAGCAATTGTTCCAAATTTGAGCGGCACAGAAATGAGGGGATTATCAATTTTTAACATTGCTCAAAAATACAAAGTGGATATGTATGATCATGGACACAAGAAGGATAGCTAACATTCTCTTCCCTCACCTCACAAGTAAATTAAGAATACATGGGAATCTTAATACACAAAGCTCCTTTATTGAAAATCCAGGTCAGGCAAGGTAATTATGCCACTTGAGTGGATTCTTAACTATAGTAAATAACTATTCTTGCTGTTGATAGTAACGACTACCCTTCCCATTAATTCCTTTCCATAATAGTAACTATTTCTTGACTTGGAATAATTTGTCTCGTCGTTATAAACCCACTTCAACTTTGGATTAAATACTGTTAGATTAGCCTCAACACCTTCCATAATTGCTACGCCTGGAAGGTTCAATATTTTACGGGGCGAATAGGTGATTTTATCAATCAGTACATTTAGAGGAATGTCACTTGCCAGTTCTATCATATTTGGTAGGAATGTTTGCAATCCGATATGCCCAAAATCGGCCAGGTCAAATTCCAGTTTCTTACTTTCTTCATCGTGAGGTCGATGGGCTGAAACTATAATATCAATGGTATCATCTAGTACGCCTTTGATAAGAGCCGCAATATCACTTTTAGCCCTCAAAGGTGGATTCACCTTTAAATTAGTGTCAAAGTCGTCAATCAGGCTATCATCTAACAGCATCTGATGAATGGCTACATCACAAGTAATATTTAGTCCTCTCTTTTTAGCACTCCTTATCAATTTGACTGAACCGGCAGAAGAAATATTACTAAAGTGAAGTTTGCCTCCTGTGTATTCCAGTATTTCTAAATCTCTAGCTATCATCAACTCCTCAGCCAATGCTGGCATTCCCTTCATGCCCTGCATTGTACTGGTGATGCCTTCATTCATCGTCCCAAACTGTGTCAACATTTTATCTTCAGGTCGATTGATTAAGAACCCATCGAATTTTTGTAAATATTGCAAGGTCTTGAGCAAGATATCGGAGTTCCATATCGGTTCTGTTCCGTCAGAAAATGCTATTGCACCAGCGTGATGCATATCTATCATTTCAGTCAGTTCCTCGCCCTTTGTACCGATTGAGACCGCTGCGATGGGAAAAACGTCAGTAACCTGATGACTATTATTAACCTTTAAGTAGGCTATTTCATTCTTGGAAGAAACAACTGGCACAGTATTTGGCAAATGTCCGATTCCGGTAAATCCGCCTGCTGCAGCTGCGTTAGCACCACTAATTCTATCTTCTTTATGTTCATTACCAGGATCTCCGAAAAGGCAATTGAAATCGAACCAGCCGGAGGTGGCCGTCATACCACTCGCATCTATTACTTTCCCCTTTGAAGTGCTTACCTTACCAATCTTAGCGATAACGCCATTCTCGATAAGAATATCAACTTTTTTATTATGGTATTTGGAGTGTTTGTCAGATATGTTAACCGATCTTAAAGTCAGGCTCATCTAGAGAAATCTCAGTAGTAGAACTTCCGCAAGTAGAAATATCAACGCCAAAACTAAAGCATATTTCCATAAGTTTATACCCTCATATCTTTCTTTCATTGCTTGAGAGAAATCTTTGGCATCATCAAACTCAAAAATGTCCAAATTAGATACACTGCCAAAAAGTGCCTTAATGTCCTCTTCTGACGTCAACTGATCCAGTTTGGACTCCATTTTTGAATTGTTGAAAGCAAGGACTGCTTTAATCTCACTTCTATCTGACAGGTCATAAAATCCGCTTCTCAAAGTGTATTTTGGCAAATCCAGTATCAACTGGTCACCGATAACCCGCTGGTCAGGAATAATCTCTTCGTCTCCACGGCGTAACTTATAAATGGTATTTTTTGATAAATCATCCATTTTCAGTGTTATCACTGATTCTTCCAATGTAAATCCCAACCTATCAGAAGTGTTTTTAGAGAGAATCGCTGCCCTATACATAATAGGAACAAACAAGGCGTGCTTGTGGAAAGCGGTGAAACTGTCATCAAAGGGAGACCCTGTTAAATAAATTGTGCCGTTTCTGTCGAATTTTGTCAGATAGGGGTTTCCATTCTTATAGTTAAGTAAATCGTCTGCGGAGGATTGCCAGTCGAGAACAGATTGTGATTGCGGCATGTCAAAACTTTCATTGAGCGTCTCGAAAATTCCGGCGAAATATGGATTCCTCGTATTAATGCTTGTCAAATCGTTACTTTCTGAATTGCTGGATTTTCGTAATTCCACAAAATTTATCAAAGTTTGATAAGAAAGTGAATCAGGGTCTTTTGAAGGAATAATCAACAGGTCACCTTGCTTGGCAAGAAATTGAATAAATACAGGTTGCAGGGTTTCATTTATGGTCGATAATTCGTTTAGAACGATGAGGTCAGCGGCAGCAATTTTAGAATAATCGAGGTTGTTTACATCAAAACTTTCCAGATTAAACAGGTCGGTATTTCCATAGACTTTAGCAAGCACATCACTTGCCTCTTTTGAACGAATTTCTAAAACATTGATTCGTTGCGATCTGCTCAGGATAAAGTAGTAGTCGTTGTCGAATGCTACCGGAAATTCTTCGAAACTTAGTCTACATTTCTGATGTCCAGTGATGTCCAGGTTGAGGTCAAATGATATGAGTCCAGAAGTCTCCGGTTGTAAATCAACGCTAGCAGTTGTTACTTGCAGATCATCCATATAAAATTTGACTACCAGGTCATCCACGGCATTTTCACCGGTATTCATCATCTTGACATAGAGTTCATTGCCCTGATCTCCAGTCAGAAATGGGTCTTTCAGATAAACCGAATCGACAAATACATTGCCTACTAAGGGATATTGGACCGGGAGTACATAAAAGTTATTAACCGAATCTTTAAAATCCGCTAAAGTGCCGGTGGTAGACTTTTGAAAATCAGTTACAAAATAAAGGTCCTTAGCATTTTCACTGACATCACTACTCAAATTAAAGCGGCCCAACACTTCTTGTAGTGACCTTGAAATGTTCGAAAGGTTGATCTCCGTGGTCAGTTCCGCTACTTCTTCTTTTCCCTTGAGATTGTTGGAAAAAGGGGCGAAATCATTTGTTAAAAGTTTGTAACGTGTGTCTTGCGGATATAGACCTGCAATAGTACTCAGATAAGTATAAGCTTGATCCAGAGCAGTTACTTCACCGCTCACCTGATTGGACATACTTAATGAATTATCTAAGTATAAGTACACTTCCTTATTATTAAGGCCTTGTTCTCTCCCTGGAATAAATGGTTGGGCAAATGTGAGTACAAGGAAAATGATGCAAAGTAATCTTGCAAAAAGAACCAGAATGTGTTTAAGTCTTAATTTAGAGCTACTGGTTTGTTTAACCGCCTCAAGAAACTCAACATTCGAAAAATACAGTTTCTTGGCCCTTCTGAAATTGAAGAGGTGAACAATAATGGGAATGCTTAGTGCAAATAAGCCAAAGAGAAACTGCGGAAATAAAAGATTCATTGGTGCTAAAACTACGAACAAAAGAAGATTCTCGGTAGTGTAAACTAAACTCTGTCTTTTGAATCATTCCCTTGGAGGGGTATACCCCTCCAAGGGAATGTGTTCTAAATCCAATGGTAACCGACCTCCAAATTTAATAGCGAGTTGTTGGACGGTCAGACTCCAGTTTTGTAATGGGCCAGTCCATTTTTTCTCAATGTTTCTAGTAGCCAGATAGACCAGCTTTAACAGAGCTACATCGGAGGTGAAGGCCCCCCTGGTTTTTGTGACCTTCCTGATCTGACGGTGGTAGCCTTCTACGGCATTGATCGTATAGATCAGTTTACGAATCGGAGCTGTATACTGAAAATAGGTAGTAAGCTTCTCCCAGTTGTTTTGGCAGGATTGGATCACGATCGGATACTTACTTCCCCACTTTCCAGCCAGGTTCTCCAATTCCATCTCTTCCACCTCTTTGGTATCTGCACGATAAACCAATTTGAGATCTACCATGAATGCCTTCTGATCCTTGCCGGCCACATACTTGAGCGAATTACCCAGGTGACGTACTGACAAAGTATGCCAGGCAATTCGGTTGGAATACCCAAAAGTTAGAGAAGGTAGTCCGCGTAAACCAGGGCTCCGGTAAGCCTGGAAAAAAGAAAATAGAGGTACTCACCACCAATTATCAGATGTAACCCCAAAGAAGGGCAGTTGAGGCTGTCCGGGTAAAAACGGGTGAAAACAGAATTTGTACTATTGCCGGGTTGTCCGATTTTCAGCTATCTTCTGATTGTGCTATTCCCGAGCCAGTATTCTCATTCAGAACGTCACATTCTGAATGAGAATTTTTGACATTCCGAATGAGACGATTTGGTACAATTCGTTTTTAGAAAACGGTACAATTCGTTTTTGCGATTATACAATGGCCCGATTTTCGGGGAGTGCTACAGTTTTATCATTGCTAAATCCATGGTTTTTGATAGCAACAAAGCCAATAATTTCAAAGGCTTCTCCTAATTCAGCAACGAAATTTCTTTTGAAATCTTCCTTTCCTCGAATGAAATCAAGAAAATCCAGAGACGGAATCTCATATAGACTCTTGCAGACATTAAACTATTGAACTGTCACCTTGATACCAGTAGCCATAGATTCACCAAATGATCTGTGTACGCCGTCTGCAAATTGTAATGAAATAGTGTAATCTCCGGGCTCTAAAGTAAGCTCAGTCTCAGTCTGACCTTTGCCAAAATGAATGGTCGTGTCACTTGGAGGAATAATTTCT
>CBDBIW010000014.1:0-415000 GCA_965206015.1 Cyclobacteriaceae bacterium
TCCATAGTCGTTTGGAGGATAGTGGGTATCCCAGAAGGGGTGGGTCAGGGGCAGGGTGATGTTGTTTAGCAGGCGGTGTCCGGGTCGTGTGCGTGCGTCCATCACCGCATCATAAGTCAAGTTAGGATATAGCGGGGCGTCTTCTTCGTATTCGGTCCATTTGCGAGCCTGCTGGGCCTGCCGGTGGATGGTGATGGTTTCGGCTTTGTGCCAGTGTCCGGCGTGTCGTTCCATCACTGACGCTTTTTGTATAAGATCACTTTGATCGAGGTATTGCTTCGTGAAAGTGTGGAGTTTGGCAGCGGAAAAACGGGCCATGTTTTCGTAGAGTCTGGCGGCTACCCGGTATTGCCCGCTGCCATATTGTAGCTGGTCAAGGGAAAAGCCCAGGCCGCTTTCCAGTGTCTTGCAGTGGAGGGGGAACAAGGCACGGGCAGCCCTGTTGACGGCGGTTTTCGCCGTTTGGCCGGGTTCAGGCAACTCAAGGTCTCTGGCCAGGTTTTTCAGGATGTTTTTAATTTCCGGTTTCAAGGGCTTTTCTGATCTGACTAATGAGGTGAGGGCTTTTGCCAATCATTTTTCGGGGCGGGAGGTGTCCGGTGCCTTCATTGTGATATATGGCATAATCCCTGGCAAAGAAGTTGAGTTTATTCCCTTCACGTACAGATCGAAAGCTGTCGCGCATTTTGTTTTCCGAGTCGTGCCCGATGAGGATGGCCCTGCCTTCGTGTTTGCGTCCGAATCTGGTGAGTTTTCCTTTTCTTTTGCCTCTTTTGTAATAGCGCAGGTCCCGCCCTCTGGTGTCGGTGGTCTTTCGGGGTTTCCATTCTTGAAAGCCGGCAGACTGGAATCCCTGCTGCTGGAAGTTTTCTTTGACGAAGTTTTTCGTTTCTACTTTCATGATCCTGAAAACGGTTTTTTCTGCTTTCTGCATTTTGTCACGGACGATCTTGTCGAGGCCGGTAAGTTTTTTCATTTTTAAAAGTGTGTGTCGTGTGGTGCTTTGCCGGAAGCAAATACCTGGCTGCTCTCTGTGTTATTGGCCAGCGGGAGTCCTTCGGGGTGAATAATGCCTGTAGCGATCTCTTTGAGCTGCTTCATGGCGTATTCGTAGCGGTGTATGGCGGCTTCATTGACGGCGTCGCGTGAGCGTCGGGTGTAGAGGTGGTAAATAGCCACTTCCTTCAGCAGCTTCATAATGAGCGGATGCCTGTTGTCAGCGGTGGCGGCGAATATTGCCGCCGTATCATACCGGTGATGCAGATAAGAACGTATGGTTTGCTCCGCTTCCAGGATAATTTGCCCTGCGATGGTGTCATCTCCGTCAATAATAGAGGTGACGATCTCGCCGGGGGCTACGGTTTTAAGTTCATGGATTGTGATCATTTCAGTTTTGTTTAGCCCTGTTGATGCTTCACTTTTTCGATATTTAATTTCCTTACCCTCCCGTAAGTGACCGGTGGACAATAGTGCAAAATGGCTTCAAACTGTATGGAGTATCCGAAGAGATTGCCCACCTGGGCGATGGTGCTTTCAGCGGTTCTTTTGAAAGGGGAGATGGACACCGTGTCGATATATGAGTTGTGCATGGTGTTGCCTATGCTTTCGACCAATCCGAATAAATCGCTGATCTCCTTTTGTCCCCGGGGGTTAAAATGGTCAGTGTACCGGTACTGCCAAACGTTGAGAGAAACCTTTGCACTGACTTCCTGCCCTCCGTGTGTGCCCTGCTGATAAAAGAAATCATTGAAAAGCACGAGGACGGCAGGAAAAGGGACCGGGTAGTTTTCTTTTGGCTCGTCCACCTGCCGGGTGTCGAGGTCTACCCACCTGATCTGCCCAATGGTTTCAAGGCGTGTTTTAATATGGTTGAACAGGGCGGCTCTCATTTTTTATCCGTTTTCAATTAAGTTGTAGTAATGGTCTATTTCCCTGATGGCATCCATGTTGGCGGTGGGGACTGTGTTCCCCGGCTGGTGAATCGCTGTCGGCCCGGCTATTTTTACGCCGTAGGTTTCCTCCAGGTATTTTGTATCGAGCTGTACTCCTGACTGTAAAAGGACGCTGTCGATGCTGATTTTGTCGTCGGCGGTCTGTGTAGCGGGAACGATGCGGACTTCAGCGGTGACCGGTACAGGATAGCCGTATTGCCGCAAGACGGGAAGAAAGGCATTGATGTGTGCGAGCAGCCGCAGGGTGTCTTCTTTCAAGATGGCAGACTGCACTTTATAGTGGGTTTCGCTCTGGCTCTTGCTGGAACCTTCGTCGGTGGTCATGGTCTGCCCCAGGACGAGTTTGGACATTTCTTTGTTGACTACTTCTATTTTCTTTGCAAAAACCTGGAAGGCATCGGACTGCCCGCCGGGGATAACCTGGATTTCGGTATTGTGTCCGGTAGCCAGGACTTGTGATTTTACAGAGTTGATCATTGTATTCAATACGTTTTGCTTCTCCTGGTCAGATCCCCTGACCCTGGCCACCCGCAGGGGAATACCGAATATTTGCTCAAACTCGTCCCACGATGACCAGCTGTGCCGTTTCAGGATGGTCAGTGCGGCGGCGGTTTCAAGGAGCCCGAAGGGGTCATCACCGAGTTGGGCGAGCCAGAGATATTTTTCCAGCCCTTTCAGGGGCAGTCCTTCGTTGTGGTAGGGGTTTTGCAGGATTTTCCCTCTCTGGGGGACAAAATGCCCCCGGTCAACGGGTCTGACATCGACTACATGCCCGCCTTCGAGTACAGGATACATGAGGGTATAGCCATAAAAAATACTTTCCATATCGAGGCGCATTTTTTTACGGAACCAGACGGATTTCAAAAGGTCAGAGTCCAGCTTCCTGTCTTTGACATACAGGGCAAAATCATTGGCCAGTACAAGATGTATTCTGGTATTGATCACAGACCGCAGGTGCGCATCATTTTTCACGGCTTCCCGGTAGATCTCCTGCATGTCCCGTGTGGTGGGCATCCAGGGGTCATACCATGCTTCCCGCGCCTCCCGGAATTCGTTTAATTCCTGCCGGTACAGCGAGCGGTGATTTTTGAGCAGTTCAATCTCAAGGCGGCGGTTTTTTATGGCTTCTCTGATGCTTTGTAAAAAGTTCATTGTTCAGTTGAATATCAAAAGTGGAAAGTGGAAAGTATTTTCACCCGGGTCATGCGGTTTACTTTTAATCGCCGGCTTTTCACTATGGGCTGAAAAACAGGTGTCGCAAGGCGTGTCGCAAGCGTCGCAACGGCTTTTCCCGGGTTCAATGCCCTGGTGTCCATTTTCATGATAAAATCCTTTAAAACACGGTTTCTCTAAATGGGGCAGCCATGACTCCGGCTCCTTCCCCTTCCGGGCTTCCGGAGTAAAAAAGTTGTGCTTGCCGGACGGCGATCTCCAGGGCATCGGGAAAATCGTCATGTGCGGTGCTTCCCTTCTCAAAAGCCAGTAGCTGGTCTTTTGCCGCCTCAAAGTCCGGTGTGCCGGCCAGCTTTTTGGAGAAGACTATTTTTTTATAGAAAAAGGCTTGTCCCAGGGTGGCTTCGATGCGGGCGTGTTTGTCCATGGTGATGCGATACGGCATGGGCAGGTTCATCATGCCTTTTTGTTGGCCTGTTGCCTCGAATATGGGCAGGAATACCGCTTCCTGGCTGGCCGTGGCATCATAAGTGATGGATGGATAAATGCCCCGGGCATACCACCGCTTCAACCCTTCATAATGCCATTCGGTGGCATCGGCGATTTCGCACTGTCGGCAAAAGAGGTCTTCGATGTAAACTCTGTCTCCACGCACTACGGCAAGGGCAAAAGCTTTATAATCGCCTTGCGTGACGTAGCTTAAATCCCAATGCCCGACCGCACCGTGTACCTGTCCTCCGGGTGTGGCGGTGAGTATCTGTTCTTCTTTGAAGATTTTTCCCCTTACGATCGGAGTGTTGTAGTACTCCCTTTTCAGGGTGAAGCTGTCAAAGCCCTGATGTATTTTTTCAATGTCTTTGTCCGAGTAGCGTTCCGGCCACGACGGTGTGCCGTCGGCGTTGGTCAGGTTAATGGTCTGCTTTTTTACCCAGCTGCCCCTGAAGGCTTTTTTTAGTCCGTCCACGATGCCGTCCCTGACAAAGTAGTTGTTGTCGATGACAATGCGGCGGCTGTTTTTTCCGAAGGCAGCCCCTACGTCTCCGGTGATTTTTTCGACCCGTTCCGCCACGATGCGGCGGTTGGCGGTGGTTTTTCTGTCTTCACAATCCGACACGACACAATAGTCCAGGCGATTGGCCCCGCGTCTCAGGCCTCTTACTTTTTCGTTGATGCCCAGGGCAATGAAATAAGCGTTACCGGACGTTTCAAAAGCTCCTTCCGTCCAACTGCCGTATTTGATTTGAGTACCAAAGTCTTTAATGATACGTTCGTTGAATTGCAGTTGCATCTGCAGATCGGACAATAGCATGATGGCACGGTCAGCATTGATGCCCATGACCAGTGAGAACCTGATCTTGCCGAGTTGCTTGAGGGCAAAAGAATTGATAATGACCGCATGGGTGGATTTGGCAGCACCTCTGAACCATTGGCGGAACTGCACGATATATTCCATGTCATGCAGTTCCCGATAAGAGCTGATATGAAAGGAAGCACAGGGAGATCCGCAGAGTTCGGGGAAGTAGTAAAGGCAAAACTCCCCATAGTTTTGGGGTTTGAGCAGTTTTTTGATGCGCGCCTCCTGCGCTTCAGGCGTTTCCTTTTTGAGGGAAACCAGAGAGGTCTTCTGCAATTCCCTGCTTGCTCTCTGGAATTGTTCCCGGTATTTTTTCAAGTCGCTTCTATTCATCGAAAGCTGCTTTAATCATTTTGTTGATGACCGTATCCATCGCTTGCCTGGTGATTTTCGCCGCCTTTAAAATGTCTTCTTTGTCCTGCTTTTTTTTCGCTTTTTCAATTCCGTCAAGCATCTCCAGGGTAAGTGCCTCAAAGGCTTCAAAGGTGTAGCCGGCGAGCTTCTTTGTGTCCGAGAGCTTTTCAAAGGAGGACGCATATTTGACAGCCTGGTCGGCGGTGATCCTGGGCTGTTCCCCTTCAAGTATGGACTGGAAACTCTCTACTATCGCCGAGAGGATTTGCGGACGTTGCATCAGGTAGGCTTTACGTGCTTTTTTGAAGTCATGGGCTTTTGCCCATGATTGCAGCGTAGAGAGTGACACCCCAAGGTATTGGGCACAGACAGGCAGTCCCGTACCTGCCGCATAGAGCTTACGCGCTTCCTCGATGATGTTTTTTTTCTGCGCTTGTGAATATTTAGGCACCTTGTTTCAATCAGGAATTAAGATCCCTGCCGCAGGCAGGGGCAAGTGCGAAGGTGGGCGGTTTTGAAAAAAATGCGAAAATCCGAATCACCCGGCTATGCTGTGGGCGCAGCCGGTTATACTGTGCCCACACTGGGTGATCCGGGATTTGCACCCCCGGCCACGCCCTTATTATTATTGCGGCATGAACCGTTTCGTTCTTATTGATTTTTCGAAGGAAAACCGGCACGGCTACAAAGTAGACCAGGGGACTTTTAACATGGATGCGTTCAGGAAAAACCCCGTACTTCTGTTCATGCACGAGCGTGGTCAGGTGATGGGCCGGTGGACGGATTTCAAACAGGACAATCAAACCATCACTGCTGTTCCGGTCTTTGACGGGAAAGATCCTGCGGCGATGGTACTGAAAGGAAAAGTAGAACGCGGATTCATCAAAGCAGCCAGCGTAAGGTTTGACTACCGTTCGGCGGAGATAAAAAAAGATGTACTGTATCACGGAGAAGTTATAGAGGTGTCGCTGGTGGACATTCCCTCTTATCGGGAGACGCTGACACTGGAGAACTGCTGCTATTATAACTCAATTAACGGACTGATCATGGATATGAAAGAAGAAGAGAAAAAAGACAGGGAGCCGGAAAACAGCCCGCCTGGCCACAACGAACTTGAAAAAGAGAACGCCGCATTGAAAAATGCGATGGTGAACCGTATTCTCCGGGCCGGAGGGCAGCCCGGCGACGAGGTACGCAAAAAGGCGTATATGTCGCTTTCGGTGGAGGATCTTTTGAAACTGGATGCGGAAAACAAAACGGCGCAAGAGCAGGATACGGCGAATGCCGCTGTACCGCCTGCCAATGCGAAAGATACGGCAGTTCTGGAAGGGATCAACCATCTGGTGAATGCCCTGGGAAAAGGCCGGACAGTACCCGAAAAGGGTTATCACGACTACACGGCGGAAGAACTGGAGGAGCTTCAATTGAACGCACCCGGCCAGTTTGAAAAATTAATTAACGGTTACACCACTAAAAAATCCTGACATCATGCCAACAGCAAATCATATAAATCAGCTATTTTCCAGGGACCTGGAGCCTTTATTGTTTCCGGACAACTCCTATATGCTCCAGAGCAAGAACGACACGGCATTTCTGAAAGGCGGTCAGGTGAATATCCCGCAAGTCACCGGGAATGTGCCGGTTACCGAAATTTCCGACTACGGGAAGGATACGAGAGTCTCGGCACAAAGGACAGACGAGTCCATTGCCTACAACATCAGGCAGCTCAAAACGCAGGCAACTTTTTTGCAGGATTCTGAAGACCTGGTCGTGAACTATGCCAAGCGGGCCAGCCTGGTAGAACAGCATGCCGAGGAGTTGACCGAATACGCCGCAGACTTTGTGCAGCACGAGTGGGCATCGAATACCAGTGCTAAAATGCTCAGGACCGGGGGCGATGCGAGAGTTGGCACCACGGGGACGGGCAACCGGAAAGCGATCAGGTTTGAAGACCTGCTGGAGGTCCGTAAAGCGTTTAGAAAAGACAATGTGTCGATGGACAATCTGTGTGCTTTGATCAGCCCGGAGATGGAAATGGACCTGCTTAAAATGACCGAAGTAACCAGTACCGACTACCAGGGTAAGGGCACCGGCACCGGAGTGCTCAGGATGGGTGATGTGGATCGCATTTTAAGGATTCAGTTCTACGTCCGGAGTACGATCAACTCGTTTACGAATGCGGCTACGCCGGTGTTGAAAGACCAGGGGACGAATGCGGCGAATGCTGACAATGCCGGGGCTTTGTTCTGGTCATCCAAATACGTAAGCCTCGCCAGAGGAGCGGTAAAAGTCCTTTATGAAGCCGGACAGCCTAAAATTGGCGGTGATGAGATCAGTTCTCTTATGAGACTGGGAGCCTTGTACCGCAGGAAAGACGGCAAAGGCGTGGTGAATCTGGTGGAATCGGCAGCGTGATCCCGGTTGAAAGTTGAACATTAAAAAAAGTTGAAAGTTGATTGACAGGGAAAACGACAAGATTGATTTGAACCAGCTATCACAAAAGGAGCTGCTGGTCCGTTTGGTGGATCAGGTGAGTATCATTCGCAAGGAGTTGGACGAGTATGGACATGACTTTGTCAAATTCAAAGTCAGACTGGCGGTACTGGAAACGAAAGCAGCTATCTACGGCGGCATCTCGGGAGCAGTGATAGGTATCATGATCAGGTTATTGAGTTAAAAACAAGTTAAAAACCCCTTCGGGGAATGATATGGGAAAACCTTTGAAATATCTGGTGATTCATTGCACGGCGACGCCGGAAGGCCGGGAGGTGACGGCAGCCGATATTGAACGCTGGCATCTCGGGGGGCGGGGCTGGTCACGCGTGGGCTATTCGGATCTGATTGACCTGCACGGCAGGCTAATCAACCTGGTTCCCTTCAACAGCGATGGCCAGATAGACGTTTGGGAGATCAGCAACGGTGCCAGAGGAATAAACGGCGTGAGCCGTCATGTGGTTTACGCGGGCGGATGCGACCGGGCCATGAAACCGGAAGACACCCGCACACCGGAGCAAAAAACCGCTCTGGCAGACTATGTTCGCTATATGGTGCGGCGACACCCCGGCATACAGGTGGCCGGGCATTATCATTTTTCCAGCAAGGCCTGTCCGTCTTTTAAGGTGGAAGACTGGTGTGAGGAGATTTTTATCCCTGAAAAAAACATTTTCCGGTCATGAACTTTTTAGCAAAAATATTTGGTGGGGTAAGCCCGTTCAGGGAGGTGGCAGACGTGGTCGACCGCTTTGTGGAGACCAAAGAAGAAAAGCGGGAGTTTTTCAAAGAGATCTATCAAATGGAATCCACCGGGCGGGAAAATGCCCGCAATCTGTACGGTCAGGACAGCAACGTGCAAAAAGTGTTTGCACTGGTGTTTTTGACCGCTTATGTGGTACTAACCGGGTTTATGCTCTACTGGGCTTTTCATGGCGAAGGGATGGACCTGACCGACTTTCAAATCACCATGATAAGCACCACCTTCGGTGCGATGAGTGCCAAAGTGAGTACGATCACCGACTTCTTTTTTGGAAGTGCGCAGCACAATGAAAAATTAAAAATCAAATAAAATAATGGCATTACCGGGCGTAAATATAGAGATCAATACCGATGGACGGCAATCATTGCCCAGACTGGCCGATGGCACTTTTGGCATGCTTTGCACCGCCACCAACGTGACAGGAAGCGGAAATTTTTCCCTCAACAAGAGTTACTTGTTGCCGGATCTGGAAGATTTGAAAAACCTGGGGGTCACCCCAGAAAACAATGCTTTTTTATATGGGCAGGTATCAGACTACTTTGCCAACACCAGCAACCGGCTATGGTTGCGGTGTGTGACGGCAACCGTCACGATGCCGCAACTGGTTGACGCAAGCCTGACACATGGCAGGCGATTGATTGACGACAGCAACGAAGCCATCCGGGTGTTGCTGGTTTGCAAGCAAACGGGCAGCGGCCCGGTGACCCGTTCCGGAGGACTGGATCCGCAAGTGCATACGGCAGTACCGAAAGCACAGCAGTTAGCCGGTGGGTATAAAAATATTCACCTGGGTGTGGTGCTGGATGGACAAAGTTTTAGCGGCACGGCCGCTGACCTGACCGAATACCAGTCGTCTTCTTATGAAAATGTGGCCATATCCATAGCGGCGAACGACAACACCGGTAATGCGTCTGTCGGCTTTCTGGGAGGGCTGTTGAGCACCCTGAGCGTAGAGACCCGGCTATCGAGAAAGCGCAACGGAGCGGTACCGGTGAGTACAGGCTATCTGACCAGTAAAAGCAAACTGGAGGACATGCTCACTTCTCTGGGCGTGATCCATGACAGGCATTATATTACGTACCGCCATTTTCCGGGAGAAGCCGGCGTGTACTTTGCCAATGACTTTACCCTGTCAGGCAGTTTTGTGAACCGGCTTTCCCGTGTGCGGGTCATCGACAAGATCAAGCGCATTGCGTACCGCACGGGCATTCGCGAGGTGGACGAAAAAGTACCCCTGAATGCAGACGGCACTATCCGGGAGGACGTTGCCCGCAGGATAGAGGCAGATATTGAGCAGGCACTGGCGGTGCAAATGCTCGGGAACACAGAGATCTCCTCGGTGGAAGCTCAGGTCAGAGGCAGCAATATACTGCAAACCGAACAGTTGGGCGTGGAGTTGCGCATCACTCCGGTGGGCTATTCCAATTCTATTAACTACCTGATTTATTTATAGGCATGGCACAGACAGACAGCAGGGAATATCAATACAGCCACATTACGGTCAATGCTTCCGGCATTGACATTACCTCCTTGCAGCATGTGGCTTACAAGACCTCTTTGGAGAAGGAATTTATCTACGGGAAGGGCAGCAAACCCAGAGCCATACAGGAAGGCAACTTTTCATTCGAGGGCAGTATTGGCCTCTTGCAGGGAGATCTGGCAAAACTCGAATCGCTGCGGGCCGACCGTGAATTGCAACTGCTGCGGGGTACCAGTATCGTAGTGGTCTACAAGACGGATAATCACATTCTGGGCGAGACCCCGAAATTGAGAACCGACGTCCTGCAGGGGGTCCGTTACGGGGAGATAGAACAACGCTTTAATCAAGGCGATACGAAAATGGTGATCGAAATCCCGATCATGTTCCTGGACATTAAAAGACTTTAATATTAAAATAAAAGATTGTAATAATGGCATTGGTATTAAAAGAGAACGGGGCTTTCAAGCCGGTGGAAAAAATCCACGAAAAGGCACTCGAAGAGCAATGGGGGAAGCTTGAAAAGATGGTCATTCCTCTCAAAGGGAAAGCAGACAAAACAATATGGCTGCGTCAGCCGGTACGCGGGGAGGTGAAAGCAGCCCTGCTTCACGAGACCACTGCCGACGGCAAAACAGACCGCATCACGCCCGGAGAAATGATTTTGGAGACGTGCATGGTGGCCGGTGACCAGGAGGTACTCAAAGAGGACAGCTATTTTTTCAGAGCCGCCCTGATGAGCTACTACTGGCTCCAGAAACGCCTGGGGTTTATATAAACAAGGTGAACACAGCCGACGGCAGGGCGAAGGCCAGTCCGTTGCTTTATGTAGATACGCAGTTGCGTTACCACCTTGGGGTCAACCCCGACCAGCTCACTGACCAGGAATGGGCATTGAGCTTTGCCCAGCTTGTAGCAATAAGAAAAAGGGAAAGTCATGGCTGAAACGCTCACATTTACGCTTGAATTAAAAAGCCGGATTGACAAAGAACTCAGTAAAATAAGCCGTAGCACAAAAGCCATGAGCGATGCGGCGGGTGAGGACGTGCGCCGGTTTCAAAAAAAACTGGGCGGTACCAAAACCACTATTGACGGGCTAAACAATGTTCTGGAACGGCTTCGCAAACGGAAAAACAGGGCTTTTGATACTAAAAAAATTGAGCGACTCAACAAGGTGATCACAGAGACCGAACGAAAGGTTGACAAACTCCGAAGTACAGGTCTGCGCAACAAAGGCATGCCCGGCGGCGGCCTGGCGGGTGGCCTGGTGGGGCGATTTGCCGGCCCCGCAGCACTAGGGTATGCCGGCTTTTCACTGGCTAAAAAAGCCATCACCGGAGGGGTGGAATTAGAGCAAAACCGCATCGCTTTCCAGACCATGACCGGCAGTGAAGAACAGGGCAGTGCCCTGGTCGACAGCGTAAACAGCCTGGCCAACAAAACGCCCTTTGCCAATAGCGCATTACTCGATGCGACCAGAACCCTGCTCAACTTCGGATTTGCCGGTCAGGACGTCCTCCCGACGCTCTCCCGTCTGGGCGATGTCTCGGGAGGGAACGCCGGGCGGCTGAGTTCGCTGGCACTGGTCATGGGACAGGTGCGCTCGTCCGGCAAACTCATGGGGCAGGACCTGCTCCAGTTCATTAACGCCGGTTTCAACCCCTTGCAGGAGATGGCCGGGATGACCGGCAAAAGTATGGGCGAACTCAGAGAGGAAATGAGCAAGGGCAAGATCTCCTACGAACAGGTTGCCGAAGCGTTTGGCTCGGTCACTTCCCGGGGCGGGAAGTTTTACCAGATGATGGAGAAGCAGAGTGAGAGCATGGGCGGGAAATGGAGTACCCTTACTGGCACTTTCTCCGCTAAACTGGCAGAACTGGGCTTATTATTCAAACCGGTGGTGGATGGTGTGTTAGACCTGGGCATTGCCATGATGAATGGCCCTGAAGCAAATCAAAAAACTTACGCCATCAATGCGATTGACCACTACCTGGAACAAATGAAAACAGCCGGTCTTTCCATCCGGGAGCGGCAAAAGCTCATCGGGCAGTTCAATGCCCAATTCGGGGAGGATGTACTGGGTAAAAAGCTTGACATCGAACTGGCTCTGGATAGTGAAGGTTTTTTAAAAGCGTTTGAGGAACTGAAAAAATACCTGGAGAATGAAAAACGATCAGAGGTCAAAATAGAGCAGAAAGAGGCATTATTTAAGCAAAAAAGACAGATAGAAAGCAGGATCAGACAGGCCGGTGACAGAATCTTTGACATAGCAAAGGGTACAGAACAACAATATACCAGCACCTACGCAGGAAGAGGAGTATATGTCAAACCGACAGATAACCTGGCACAAGCTGAAGCACAACGCAAAAAAGCCCGGGACCAACTCAGTGGGATCAATCAGGAACTGACCCCACTTATCCTGGCCGCGGGAATCTCTGACACGCAGGAAGAAAAAATATTGAAAGCGCGTCTGAATGCCCTGACCCTTCATCGTGAAAAAGCTGCCCTTTTACCCGGTGTGCACGATCTTTCCGGTCATCCAGGCAACAGGGAGGCTGAAAAGATCAAAAAGGCACTGGCAGCGTTTGAAAAAGCAACAAAAAAGGAGGGCACAACTGAAAAAGCAACAAAAAAGGAGGGCACAAATGGAGATCATCCAGACAGGAAAACACTAGGGGAGTTGACCGACCAGGTGAACACCGGAGGCAGGACGCAGCGGATCATCAACCTCCATATCAATAACCTGAATGGCGTGGGTGAAATGAATAATCATTTTGAGGGCTTTGAACAAGAATATGAAGAGAAACTGGCAGCTAGTGCCGAGGATCATATGAAAGCCCTGTTAAAAGTATTGAATGGCGTATCAAGAATGGGTGAAGCATGATAGAAGTACCTCCCGGCGGCGATATATTCAAGCTGAAGATCACAGCAGTAGCAGGTGGTGAACCCTTCACTTTTCCTGTCGAACCCCGTGTGTGGGTAAGGCGGCGCAACCGCATCATTCGCAAGTACCCGCAGAAAGGACTCAAAGGCTCCATCAAAGAACGATGGATGGTCGATGACTTCGATGTGACGATCCGGGCAAATTTCATTGGTGAAGCAGGCTACCTGGAGGAATTAAGGCAGCAGATCCCGGAGCAAACCCCGACGCAGGGAATCGCTCCGGGCAATAGTCTGAAAGATGCGGTGAACCAGCGTCTGGAAGGAGAAGCGAAGCGTCTGGGCGAGTTGGGCACAGGCATCCTGCCTGCACAAGCGGCAGGAGCTCCGGGGAGGTTCAAAAAAAGGGAAAAGCCGGTACAGCCGGTTAATACGCTGGTGCCTTCCTATCCCCGGGACACGATTCAGGAGCTTCTTGAACTCTGCCGGAAGGTGTACTGGCAGGTCAGCGGAAATGAGCAACTGAATGCGCTTGATATTACACACCTGGTGGTGTACGATGTGGAGCTGCCTTTCACTGCGGGGGAATTGAATCAGGAAGTAGTCATCAGGGGATTTAGTGACGACGCGGACCAATGAATGATTTTTTGATGAAAAACGGAAAACCGGCCATTGGAGACGGGCTGGAAAACGAGGTCCGGGATATTTTGACCGCCCGGAAAGGGGATTTCAAATTCTTTCCGGACATAGGCGTGGGGATAGCCGGTTTTGTGGACGGGAAGATAGCCGACCAGGAGCTTTTCAGCATTGTGGCCGCGGAATTGAAAAAAGATAATAAACGGCTCGTGCAGGCGAGGACCGCAGGGGATATTTATGTGACCCGCGTGGAAAGAAATTGAGGACCGGGAAGGGATGGAAAAAATTAAAGTCAGGAAAGGACAGAGTTTGATGGACATTGCCGTCTGCTACTATGGCAGCGCGGAAGGGGTCTTTGACCTGGTCAGAAGGAATAAACTGAACGGCATCACCGCTAATGTTTACCACGGACAAGAGTTGGAAACAGGCGAACCGCTGAATGTTCGTCTTTCCCATATTTTGCCCAAAAACATAGCCACCGTAACAGGAAGCAGAGCCAGTGGCATAGGCTTTTGGCGGATCAACAAGGAATTTATCCTGCCGCAGACAGAAAATTAAAAGTTAAAACAATATGGCAAGAACAATAGAAGAGATCCTGAAAGTAATGAACCAGAAGGCAAAGGAATATCCCGGGCTTTCGGAACTGGAAGCCAACCACAGCGTGGTGCAAGTGTGGAACTACGCCAAACAAGTGATGGCTCTGGGTATTGCCCAGGCAGAACATGCCGTAGACCAACTCAACGCAGAGGTTAGGCAAATGGTCAACAAAGACGAACCCGGCGGCATCGGGTGGTATCGACAAAAAGCCTTTGACTATCAGCATGGCGACCAACTGCTGGTCATCAACAACCGCCCGGCATATCTGACCCCCAATCCCGCCGCCCGGATCGTTCAGCAGGTGAGCGTCACAGAGTCACCGGCCGATGGCTCACTTACCTTCAAAGTGGCTAAGGATACCGGCGGTGATTCTCCTGTGCTTACCGAAGCCGAGCAAGACGGGTTCAGGGACTACATAGGCAGGATAAAGATCGCAGGGACCCTGATCACTGTGCAAAGCGATCTCCCTGATAAGATCAGCTACAACATTGTGGTGGAGGCAGACCCTGCTGTGCTTACCGGACATGTCAGGCGGACGGTATACCAGACCCTGGACCGCTTTCACCAAAGCATCGAATTTAACACCGTATTGTATTTGAGCAAAGCCACCGATGCCCTCCAGGCCATTCCCGGTATCATCGATGTAGAGATTACCAGTGCGTACGCCGGTGCGGCAGGGGTCAGCCTCACCGAAAACCACCGGGTGAACCGGAAATATGAAACCATAGCGGGCTATGTGAAGCTCGACCGTAACGATTCTTCAGTCACACTAATTCGGGGATAACACCACAACAACGTTATAAATTAAATGGAACAGAATGTATACAATCGATTATGATGCTTTCATTCAACAGGCCCTGCCGCCGCACTGGCGCAGACAGTGGCAGGAACACCTCATTGCCGTGTGGTGCTATCCTTTAAAACAACTCTTTGACCAGATCTTTCTGCTAAGAAAACAGGCGGTTAACGAGTTGAATCATAATTCGCAAGCAGAAAGTTTGCAACACAAGCTTCAGGACTCTCACATGAAAATAGAAGTAGGAACCGTATCGCAGAACGGCACCATAAAAATATTAGCCCCCGACCTGCCAGAGGTCAGAAACAAGATCAAACTCCACCTGGACAAGGTGAAAACCGCAGGAAAAACAATTGAATTTCAAACCATTATCTAAATAGTACGACTATGACCATCAAAACAAGAAAGCAATTAGAAGAAACTTTCCAAAACGGAGCCACCCCCGACGCACAGGATTTCTCCAACCTTTTCGAGAGCTTCCGGCACCAAACCGACCCGGACTTGAACCTCAGACGGGCCAACCAGACCGAAGCCGAAGAAGGCAATAGCAATATTCAACTGATGACACCCCAGCGCACCAGGCAGGCGATCATCGCCCTCACACGCCTGGCCAGCGTACCGGCCCTGAGCAGAGAAGTGGACCAAAAAGTAGCAACAGCCATTTCGCAACTGATCGATAATGCACCCACCGCCCTGGATACACTCAACGAACTCGCTCAGGCACTCAATGACGACCAAAACGCCTACAACATACTGGTCGGGCTCATCAACACCCACGTCAACCGCACAAACAATCCCAATCCCCACGGCGTGACCAAAGCGCAGGTAGGACTGGGCGGAGGAAACCAGTTGAAAATGGCTACCCGTGTGCAATTCGGCTCTAAGGAAACCCGGGGGTTGTCACAACCAGTTGTATACACCTTTCAGAGAGCTACTGAGCCTGGTCAGGTCTACCGGACAAGCTATATAAAGTATACAGCAATCTGTACGGGAAATTATTACCCGGAGTATCGAAGGCATGGAATTTTGGTTTTTAGACATTTTCAAGAGGGTACAGCACAATTAAGTGGCCATGATATATTTAATAGTGGCTCGATGAGCGTATCTGCCGTTTGGTCCGGGGGTAACTGCACCTTAACCTTCCGCGCAACCGGTTCACATCATATGCTCACTACAGTAGAGGTGGCCCTGCCCGGGAACTTTATCAGGGACCTGCAATAGACCACCGCAGAAGACACCTCCGGACTCGCAGCAGCAAGAGAGGCATGGTTCAGGGCGTGTCTTAACAGGGTTGAAAAGAAGCACTCTCGCTGCTTAAAAGCAGAACCGAAAAATGTAATAAAAAAAAGCCCCAACAGGCTGCCCGGCCCCGAACAGGAACTTAATGAGTTTAGTGCACCAGACACAACTCCCCACCCATTGAGGCCATACCTCTACCGGAGAGTCTAAATAGTGTTTGGTGTACTTTTTTATATGACAAAAACAAAAACCAAATTGAGAATGAACATGAAAATTGAACAAAATAAAACAGAAAAGCTAAAGACACCCATCAGTTATTATGGTGGTAAACAAAAGATGCTAAGGCACATATTGCCATGGATACCGGAGCATACTACCTATACAGAACCATTTGTCGGTGGTGGGGCGGTGTTTTGGGCAAAAGAACCAGGCAAGATTGAAGTCATTAACGATACCAACAGAGAGCTTATCAATTTCTACGAGTGCGTCCAAAATGAATTTGTAGAACTCGAAAAAATGGTAAGGATCAGCCTGCACAGCCGCTCTATGCATAGCGATGCTACGGTGGTGTATAACAATCCGCACCTGTTTACACGGGCTAAGAGGGCCTGGGCGGTCTGGGTGTTAGCCGCTCAGTCCTTTTGCTCCATACTCGATGGTCCCTTCGGATATGATAAAACCAGCAAGGCAACCACTAGTATAAACATCGCTAATAAACGTGATAATTTTACCATAAAATACGCTGAACGTATCCAAAACGTGCAGATAGAAAATACCGATGCCTTACGAATCATACGCTCGCGGGATCATGAAAACGCCTTCCACTATATAGACCCGCCCTATTACAACTCCAACTGCGGGCACTACGATGGCTATACCAGGGAGGACTTTGAAATGCTTTTGGAAACGCTTTCAGAGGTTAAGGGAAGGTTTTTGTTGTCCAGTTACCCAGGTGACGTACTGACAAAGTATGCCAGGCAATTCGGTTGGAATACCCAAAAGTTAGAGAAGGTAGTCCGCGTAAACCAGGGCTCCGGTAAGCCTGGAAAAAAGAAAATAGAGGTACTCACCACTAATTATCAGATGTAACCCCAAAGAAAAGGGCAGTTGAGGCTGTCCGGGTAAAAACGGGTGAAAACAGAATTTGTACTATTGCCGGGTTGTCCGATTTTCAGCTATCTTCTGATTGTGCTATTCCCCAAACAAAATTCTCATTCAGAACGTCACATTCTGAATGAGAATTTTTGACATTCCGAATGAGACGATTTACAAGTGGCATGACCGCGGCCATGAATGGTTCAATTAACTTTTCAACTAATGATGGTTGGATTCTTGAATTTGCCAAGCACCAGCGCAACAGTTTTATTATTCCAGAAGTAAATCTTAGCCTACCTGTAATGGAGCAAGATAAGTTAGATGCCACACAATTACCGGACATCCTCCAAAACGGGATATTACCGACATACGATTAATAAACCAAACGAGTGGTGCAGCATCCTCAAAAACAGTATGACTGACGTACTGCCATACTTTGATTCTGCAAGAATGGCTGATGAATACACAAGAAGTTATATTTGTCTAAAAATCGCGAAACAGAGACCCAAACCGCATAGACTACATGAATAAAAGAAAGTACGACGTATTTGGGATGGGTAACGCAATGGTTGACGTTGTGTTTGAAGCCAGTGATGAGTTCATCGCAAAACATGAGATTGAAAAAGGCATAATGACGCTTGTCGACGAGGCTCGTCAAAACGAACTCATTCAGGCCCTATATCTGGACCAAAACAAAATGCAATGCGGTGGATCTGCGGCCAACACTGTCATAGCAACTAACCAGCTGGGTGGCAATAGTTACTATGCTTGTAAAGTAGCCAATGATGATTTTGGTCATTTTTATCTTGAAGATTTAAGAGGGACTGGAGTAGATACACTTTACACAGCATCAACCGTTCCAGAGGGAATAACTGGCAAGTGTTTGGTAATGGTCACCACCGATGCATCACGTACTATGCAAACCTTTCTTGGAATCACTACTGAATTCTCAAAAAAAGAAGTTGACACCACGGCATTAAAAGATTCAGAATACCTCTATATAGAGGGTTATTTGATTACCTCTGATGCAGGAAAAGAGGCTATGAAATTTGCTAAGAAAATAGCTGAGGCTCACGACGTCAAAACATCATTGACGCTGTCAGATCCTGGCATTGTTGGCTTTTTCAAGGAAGGATTTAAAGAGGTCATTGGTGGTGGGGTTGATCTGCTCTTCTGCAATGAAGAAGAAGCACTTAGTTATACGGATACCCAGGATATTATGGAGGCTCGTGAAGCGTTGAAGTCGGTAGCAAAAACCTTCGCCATTACCCAAGGTGAAAATGGGGCTATGATATTTGACGGGGTTACATTGATTGATATCGAATCATATCCAGTTAGTGCTATTGATACCGTTGGAGCCGGGGATATGTTTGCCGGGGCATTTTTATATGCAATCACACATCATCACAGTATGTCTGAAGCGGGTAAGTTGGCAAGTCTGGCATCCTCAAAGGTAGTGACCCAATTCGGACCTCGTTTGCAATGGCACGAGACCAAAGATCTTCTCAATCACTTGTAAATAGAGAATCTACTTAATGTCATTAGACTTGAAAGTTTGAACTTCCTGTTCTTTATCCAGGATAACAACGATGTCCCCGTCTGAACCGATGGCAGTCTTGGAACCAGGCCTAAATTTGAAGCCTTCTTGATCTTTGAAACCTGCCATAGTCGCTCCGGTTTTACTTCTCACGTCAGGTTCACTAATAGATTTCTCACGGGAATCTGACTTGAACTGATCATGTGAGAACTCTTCCAATCTCAATTGTGTGTCTCCCGTACCGGTAAATAACTCCATGAATTCATTTGCATAAGGTCTGGTTATTTGGTGAGCCATGTGAATGCCACCAAGGGCATCCGCCATTACCACTTTAACTGATTTTTCCTCTGATGGATTATAAGGACACTCCCATTTAAACCCCTGGCCGTCAAACTAATGAATACATTCTCTGCATCATTTGGCAAGGTTGTGATAATCGCTTTAGCCTTATCTACTCTGGCCAAAATTAACACTTCGTCATGGGTCGCATCACCGTCAACTGCCTTCATCGAGTGATTTTCAGGCATTGCATCAATTCAACTTTTATCAAATTCAATAATTACAAAAGGCTCCTTGCTATTCTCTAATTCCTCACAAGCCTTTTACCCATTTCTACTCTAACCGACTACTATCGTATGATTTTTTACGTTTTTTACCACTTCACCCCGAATGAATTGTTTTAATACCTGGCGCAACTCACCTTCAAAAAAATAGCTGGTAAATATGGACACAACATAGGTAAATATCCCCAAATTTAAAATGATATAAACGCTGGTAAACAACCTTCCGTCAGCACTTAGAGGACGTACTTCATTAAATTCCACAGCCGGAAAAGTTATCACGGTCATGCAAAAAGCTTCTATAAAATCGAAATTCTCGATTTGCATAAATCCGATCAAACCAATAAGAAAGCTCATCAAAAGCAAAATCACCGCAATGACCAACCTCCTCAACCTGGTAGCCCAAATGTAAACACCTCACCGTAGCAATAAATATAGATTTGAGGCGTAAAGTTAATCACAAGCCGAATGAAGATTTGTGGGGTAAATTATTTCTAAAAAGATCATTTTCAAGCTATCTTAGTGTAACCGAATAAAGGATGTTAAAGAAAATGCCCCCGTTCACCCGAAACTTTTATTTCCTTTCAACCGCTGTATTTCTAATATGGATGCTCTTTATCGACTCCAACGATTTCATCTCACAGTATAAACTGAGTAATAAATTATCTGGTATGGAAGAGCAAAAATCTTACTACCTGGAAAAAATAGAAGAGGTGCAAAAAGACCGCGAGGAATTGATGAGTGATGATAAATTGCTTGAGAAGTTCGCTCGCGAGAAGTATTTTATGAAAAAAGAAACTGAAGACGTATTTATCATCGTTGAAGAATAAGGGGATTTACAATTCAATTTGTTTAATGGTCATGAGGAAATTATCACTAGTGGTTGCATCTGTGTTATTAAGTGTAATTGTTTGTCATGCTCAAAGGGACGTAGATGAGGGCAGCAATTTTTCAGATCGAATTTATACCGGGGGTGGTATGCAACTCTCGCTCGGAAGTAACCTGATAATTGTTGGTGCTTCTCCAATTGCAGGATACATGATCACTCCAAAATTTTCGGCAGGTCTCGGTGTCACATATCTTTACTATAAATTCAAGAGCCCTGATATTTCAACTAGCATTTACGGCGGAAAAGTCTTTACACGCTACAATGTCTTCAATCCGGTCTTTTTGTATTCAGAATATGAATTGCTCAGCTTTGATTTTACACTTACTGATGGCATGGACAATCGTGAAACCGTCCCTGCCTTAAACGTTGGTGGAGGCATATCCCAACCACTTGGACGTGTTGCTGCTTTCCAAATCATTCTTCTTTATGACCTATTGCATGACAACTTGAAGTCTCCAGCACCAAATGCCTTTAGCGTTAGAGGAGGCATCACTGTAGGTTTCTAGTGCTATTTTAAACAAAGCAAAGATGTTATGTGGTATGTCCAGAATGAACACCAGGGTTCTGAGGGTTACCCTGATGAGTCAAAAAAGCAGTTGAGGGATTGGATTGATAGCAGTTGCGTTAGTTTTTCGGTTCAGGTAAAACGTGGCTGAAGGAAAGTTTCGGGTCAAATGATGAATCGAGTGGGGTAAGGAAGTTGTTAAAAAGAATGGGTTTATTACACATGCAAACTGCTAACTGCGTTCCTGGAAAACCGTCAGGATAGGATAGAGTGGCATTTTTACCGCTCCCTAACCCAAACCCGCACTTGACAGAAAGGCTTTGGAAGTACTTGAGAAGGCAAGCGACCAATACGCAGTAGGATAAGAAATTCGATGATTTTCAAAAAGCGGCCTTCAGTCAAATAGAAAGATTTGAAGATGAATTTGAAGATGAAAAAGAGGCATCTTCTGACACACTTTTTTGGACGGTACCGCCGCCGAACGGTGAGTGTATGTGGCATAGCTACGTTTAGCAGCTATGAACATCATACACATTGTTGCCTGCCGTTTTCTCTTTACTTATTTGAGTTGTAGGGTGTTTCTATGAGGGGAAATCCGTTTTTCTGCTAAATTTATATACTCCTGACTTGTATCAAATCCTACATATTTTCTGCTACTATTTAAAGCCGCTATGGCAGTAGTTCCACTACCCATAAAAGGGTCTAAAATAATGTCGTGAGTAAACGAATACAGTTGAATCAATCGGTATGGCAAGTCAATTGGAAAAGGAGCCGGATGTCCAGTTCGTCTTGCTGATTCAGCATTAAAAGTCCAAATTGATTTAGTCCATTCCATAAAATTGTCTCTTAAAATAGTATTTTCCCTATACGCTTTTTCTGCTTTCTTTCTTTCTCTCTTATAGTCTCCCTTTGAAAAAACCAAGATGTATTCGTGAATATCCCTCAACGTAGGATTAGAGGCTGACATCCAACTTCCCCAAGCTGTTGAAGGGCTTGCACTTGCGGCTTTGTTCCAGATAATTTCTCCACGCATATTAAAACCCATATCAATCATCATTTTAGAGATATAATCAGAAAGAGGAATGTATGGTTTTCTTCCAAGATTAGCGACATTTATACAAGCACGTCCACCATTGATTAAAACTCTGTATGTTTCTTGAAATACATTTTGGAGTATTTGAAGATACTCTTTTAATGATAAATTTTCATCATATTCTTTTGACACATTGTAAGGTGGAGACGTAATCATCAAATGCAAAGAATTATTTGGAATTGCGGACATATTTTCTGCCGTGCCGCAAATAATTTTATTCTCTAATTCTTTGGGGTAGTCATTAACTGTTTTGTCAATGACTTTTTTATTTTCTAATTCCTTATAGAGTTTAGAGTCATAAAATTTTTCAGAATCATGATTGATTCTTCCATTAGTTCCAAAGGAACTGGTTTCTGTTCCGTTTCTCTTCATTATATTGATTCGTTTAAAAGGCCAAGCAATTTTTCAGCTTTGGTTATATCATCATTTTCTTTTGCTGAAATTGTTATAATTTGACCTAATCTCTTTTTAGGTAGCATTGAGGAGAAGAAATTCATATCTGAGGAAACGAGATTTGAAAGAAAATCTTGCAGATCGCCATAATCATCAAAGGTTTGAAATCCTTTATTTGGGCTTTCTTTAATAAATTCTGCTGTTGGATTGGGATAAAGTGAGAGGAAGCCTTGAATTACACCTGACTGATTTAAAAAATATACTTTCTTTTTGTAACTTTTAGTGATTGGACTACTGCCAAGAATAATGATTGGAATTTTTGTTGATTCAATGCCTGAAACCCTAATATTTATGGACTTCCCAATTGCTTTAAGCATTGAATCAGAACGCAGAATTGAAGGGTTTCCCTTATGTGATTTATAATCCCCAACAAATTTAATTTGATTCGTCACTTTTAGAGTATTTGTAGTTATTAACAATACTCATTTTAACCTCAAAAATCAATTTGATATTCTCTGCCTTTTGATTTTTGGTTTCTGTTGTACAAAATGCAACATCAGCACTCGTTGAACTTGTTAGTCCTAATTCAGGACAAACAACACTGTTTACCACAAATAAACCGAGTTCTTGTGCAATTGGCTGAAAGAAATCTTTACACCATTTTTCTGTATATTGACCAATTAGGGAGTTTCTACTTTGTAGAGTCTGTCCTTCTGTTGTTTTGTCTTTTGGAGCATAGGCAAAATAACCGTCCTGTAGATTATAGAATAATTGTTCTGGAGAAGCGAAGTTTTTTAATGCTTCTCTAAAAAACTTTATTTCTGTATCTCTATACCAAAACTCCATTTCTCAAGTTACGATTTTTAATTGTATTTCTTAGTTTTTCCTAATGGCAGGCAATGTCCGCGCAGCTATGCGCTGTTTTGTGGAGCGAGGATAGTGAAACTATTTCACCTGATGAAATGGCGTATAGCTGCGAGTTGATTGCAAGGTGTTCATGAATTAAATCAGGGGTCATGGAGAAACGACGAAATCTCACCCTGGCCGATAGTATATGTGATTGAGGTAGCCGGAAAATCAAAAAGGCCTTTTTTACTCAAATCAACACCCTGGTCGGTTGGTCTGAAATTGATAAGGCTGCATTTTCCAGTAAGTCTACAGAAGTACCAGAGGTCAAAAAAAAACAGCCCCCAGTGCAGACAAATAGATGGAGCATGGTTGAAAAAGGCAGGCAAGGTACGCTATGGCTACAAAAAGAAGATTCAGAGGGAATAATTAAGTTTAACAAAATAATTGGCAGAACCCGTTTCAAGGCAGAACGAAGCTTTGGAAGTATCAAAAGGGGCTCAAACAAATTAATTAGAGCTAATGGGGCAGACAAAAAACAGGTACTACAACCGTCTAAATCCAAAAATTACAAATCTCGATTCTTAAAAATTCAATCAGTGACTTTTGCAATGGTCTTTGGTCTGGTTGCGATCTGGACAAAGTACTAGTCCTTTCTAAAGGAATAGGCTATGCCGGGGGCTTTTTTGATGTGGTGATGGCATTTATAGCCCATCAAATGGCGGATGGTGGTGAAGGCATGTTTGCAATTGCCGGAATCATTTTTGTGATTTCTTCTTATATCACTGATGGGAAAATATATGGAAATGCTGCTTTTTAGCCAAACTAATTAAACAAACAGACTAGCTAATAGCGCAAATACCAAACCGCTTATTCCAATAATGGTTGAAGCGACAGTCCAACTTTGAATAGTCTGACTCTCATTCATTCCAAAATACCGGCTAACCAACCAAAACCCACTGTCATTGACATGTGAAAAGGCAGTTCCTCCGGAAGAAATGGCAATTACTACTAAGGCCACATGGGGGGCACTTAAATGGAAAACTGGTAAGATAGGAGCCATGATTCCTGCAGCCGTAATCATGGCCACCGTAGCTGACCCCTGCGTAGCCCTGACTAAAGCAGCCAAAATCCAGGCGAGTAGAATGGTCGGCATGGCCACTTGCGCCATTGAATCTGCAATCGCCTGACCAACTCCACTGTCAATCAAAACTTGCTTCAAGACTCCACCGGCACCTGTCACTAAAATGATTATACCTGCTGGACCTAGAGCTTTTGTGCTCAGTTCCATGATCTCCATTTTAGTCATGCCTCTCTTCAGACAAAAAGCAATGGCTGTTAAGGTGGCAATAATTAAAGCACTGAAAGGATGTCCTAAAAAAATTACTATTTCAGACATTCCTGAAGCAGCAATGAATTCTTTTTTTACTAAAACATCAGTCAACGTACCCACAAGAATCAGTACCAGAGGCAGCGAAATAATGAGTGCGATGGTAGTAAATGAGGGTAGGTTCTCATGAGTTTGTGTGTCTTCATCCCCAATGTCCGGAGGTTGAATATTGATCTTTTTGGCGATATAGTTCCCAAAAACCGGACCTGCAAGTATGGCAGCTGGAAAACCCAGGGCAAAACCAAAGAAAATGACCCATCCCAGTTCGGCCCCAAGAATATCAGCCACTGCTATTGGCCCTGGCGTAGGAGGTATAAAAGCATGAGTTACACCTAAACCGGCAATTAATGACATCCCATAATGAAGTAGTGATCGTTTTGCGTCCCGACTCAGCGCATAAATCATTGGAGCCAGAATAATTAACCCCACATCGAAGAATACTGGTATAGCCACCAGGAAACCCGTGATTACCATGGCCCATGAGGCCTTCTTTGGCCCAAACCAACCTAATAAATGATTAGCTAAAGCATGGGCTCCACCGGAGCTTTCCAACATTTGACCGAAAATCGCTCCGAGACCAACTACTACTGCCACAAACCCTAGTGTATTGCCCATGCCATTTTGGATACTGGATGTTATGGCTGACATAGGCATACCCGCCAAAATGCCAACCAAAACAGAGGTGATTAGCAAAGCAATAAAAGCATTCAACTTCAACTTCAGCACCATGAGTAGTAGTAAGGCAACTCCAAGTGCTACAATAAAGACCAGGTAGGTGATAGACATGAACAAATATAATCAGGTTGAGGAACCTGAAGATTGTTTCACGTCAATACAATCGAAATTGTATTAAAGAATTAATTGAGCGAGTAAGCTACTTTATTAGAACCATTAATGATAAATTTTGATGTCCTTTTCATAATTCTGTTTTTTGGTCGCAGTGCTCATTAAGGCGATGAAAGCATTGAGTTTGAGTACCATGAATAGCAGTAAGGCAACTCCAAGGCGAGTAAGGCAACTCCAAGGCGTATACGAAATAGTATTTACCTTAGCACTCAACATATTCAGTAATTGATACAGGCCGAAATAAGTACGGTTAATATAAATGCCATCCTTCCCACCACGTGGGTGCTTGGATTTTCCGAACTCCTGCATCTTTGACAACTTCTCCCCAACACCGTATATCTCCTGGAAATAGAGGTCATCTCCGAAATCAAAGTAATCATGGTGGAATGGTCTGCCCAAAAGTTCCATTGTTTGCTTAAAGACCGGAACATAAAAATCAATTATCCTTTGCGTTGTCTTCATTGAGCTCATCCCTGTTCTTATCAGGATCAACCAGCTTCTTGTTATAGTGCTTCATGTAATTCCCTCCAGTCTTGGCACCTGTCTTTACAAATTTAGATGCCTGCTGTACTTTCGATACTGGTATTCCCGACTGCTCCTTTGGCCAATAAGTTCGTGTTGGTGAAGTTTCAGGTTTGTCAATTTAATCTAAAAGTTAAATTTAATTCCTTGTGCCAATGGCAAGCGAGTGCTATAGTTGATGGTATTTGTTTGTCTCCTCATGTATGCTTTCCAGGCGTCTGAGCCTGATTCACGTCCACCACCTGTTTCTTTTTCACCACCGAAAGCACCACCAATTTCAGCACCGGAAGTGCCAATGTTAACGTTGGCAATTCCACAATCTGATCCTGCGTATGAAAGAAATAGTTCTGATTCTCTCATATTGGTGGTCATGATTGCAGACGACAGTCCTTGAGGAACAGCGTTTTGCATCTCAATTGCATCCTCGATCTCCTTGTATTTGATAAGGTAGAGAATAGGGGCAAAGGTTTCGTTGCACACGATTTCATAGTCATTACTCACTTCGTACATCGCGGGTTGGACATAGCATCCGGACTCATAACTGTCACCCGACAGAGTTGCACCTGGAATAACCGCATTTCCCCCTTCGGCAATAATCTTTTTAAGTGCAGCTTCATAACTTTCCACAGCATGCGTATCAATCAGCGGACCGACATGATTATTCTCATCAAGGGGATTGCCAATTTTAAGTTGACTATAGGCGTTAACCAATTTGTCTTTTACTTCATCATATACGTCTTCATGGATAATCAATCTTCTTGTAGATGTGCATCGTTGACCAGCGGTACAAACTGCTCCAAACACTGCACCAATGATTGTCATATTTAGGTCAGCATGTTTCGAAATGATGATAGCGTTATTCCCGCCAAGTTCAAGCAAAGCCCTGCCTAGTCGTTTTCCAAGTGCTTCTCCAACGGCTTTCCCCATCCGTGTAGAGCCTGTCGCAGAAACTAAAGGGACTCTTTTATCATTGGACATCAACTGGCCAATTTCATAATTGCCAACAATTACATTTGAAATCCCCTCAGGGAGGTTATTCTTTTTAAAAATTTCAGTTGCAATTTTCTGACAAGCTATAGCTGAAAGCGGTGTTTTTTCAGATGGTTTCCAAATACAAACATCCCCACAGACCCAGGCAACAAATGCATTCCATGACCAAACGGCTACTGGAAAATTAAATGCACTTATTATACCAACAAGACCAAGCGGGTGCCATTGTTCATACATCCTGTGGAGTGGGCGTTCTGAGTGCATTGTAAGCCCGTAAAGTTGACGGCTCAAGCCAACCGCAAAGTCAGCGATGTCAATCATTTCCTGAACTTCCCCAAGTCCTTCCTGATAGGATTTACCCATTTCATAAGAAACCAGTTTTCCAAGATCCTGTTTCTTTTCACGAAGTGCCTCCCCAATCTGTCGAACAATTTCTCCTCTTTGCGGTGCTGGAATAATTCGCCATTCTTTGAAAGCATTTTGAGTTGTGTTAACAATTTGGTTCCAGTCTTCTGCGGTGGCAGAGCTAACAGTGCCTATGATTTCTCCGTCTACCGGTGATTTAATGGTATAGACATCTCCAGTGGTATTAATCCAATTGACACCTGTGGATGCGCCAGCATTTGAGTATTCAATACCCAAATTCCTGAGTGTGGAATCAATTCCAAATTGTTCCTTAATAGTCATGAGCGTTGTTTGTGTGGGGTGCAAAAGTAGGTAAGAAGTGCACAAGCAAAAAGCGTTGTTCTCCCCAGATTCCAGGCACTAAAATTTCAATGAGTTGTTGCAAGTCACCTCTATATGTATGTTCGGTAGCACTTCCAAAATTGTATCGTTGATTTATGTTGTCTGAATATTGTTTTATTGTCATTCCCATTTCGCTATTTCTTCAAGCCTTGGCTAAAAATAGCTCTTTTGATTTTCAGCGTTTGCCTTTGTATCGGCAACGACCAAATGTGCTATTTGTGCGGGTGACTTTTCCTGAATGCGCTTCAACGGTTGGTGTATGTGGTCAGTTTATTTATTTACTTTCTTTATCAGCCAACTAAAACCAATAGCAATGTAATTCATCCTTTTATTGGTTCCTGTTCCAAATGAAAAATCAAATTGTGTATTTTCATTTGCTAAATAGGTCATACCAGCATCAAAATTTGATATGTATTCATCAAAATCCATTATTTCACCATATGGCTCAATATATATTCCAACTTTATCGTTTATTCCGATTCCTAATGCAAGAGAATAAGTTAAATTGCCTTTACCTATTCCAAAATAATTGTATCCTGAATTATATCCAACTCCTACATTTTTATTGACTTGATGAGAGATTGAAATTTTATTAATAGTCCCAATTCTGTCAATCGTCAATTCTTTTGTTCCTGTTGGCATTACTAAATGAGAAAGGAAAGCAATTTCAGTATTCCTGTTCTCATTTTTGAGTAGTTGTATTTTTGTTCCAACTTCAAGGTCACTTATTCCCTGGACAGATATATTGGAATTTCTTAGTGTTTCGAATTGACTTAATAGTCTGATTTCTATGCTTTCGGTTATTCCGTATCTAAATAAATTCGTTGGTGCCAATATTTGCCGATTCGAATTTTGGTCATCTCCTTCAAACTCTATTTGAAAACCTGTTTCAATTTGCAGATTCCCATTGCCTACTGTAGAGGAACTTTCTGTCTGGTCAGGTCTGTCTGTAATGATTTGTGCTTTTAATTGTCCAAACATCAACAGACCAAGTAATACTATTGATATTTTTTTATCCAATGTCATTTTTTTGCACGAACAATGAAATTGACAACAGGTGCAGGAGTGTATCAAACACCTTTTGCTTTTCTTAATTCAGGGTCATATTCTGCCAGGAAAGTTTCATAAAAATGGATAATTGGGTCTTCCATTTTTGTAGTCTTTCCGTAATTTTCAAGAATGTCTTCAACATTACAGGCTAAGAATATTTCTGCAAGATTCTCAACAATCCATTTAATTCTGTCCTCAATATCGGTTCCGGCGATGTAGCCAAATAGTTTCCTTAAAAACGGATTTGATTTAGGCATTAATTCCGCTGCCTCCTGTGTGCCAAAGGTGTTTAAAGTTGGGTCGTTGTCATCGAGCAGCAAACATATCATAAGCAATCGTTTGTGCATAAACATCTGCAAATCCTTTGGGTGTAATGTCCGTGAATCAGAATACTTTTAAAGGCAGTCATTTGTTCTTTAAGTGTACTGTCTTCATTGTGCGTCTCGTCACTGGTCAAAGCCTTTTCAATGACATCAGACAGCAGGCGTACTTTGCCCGCCATCATTTCTGCTAATTTTTTAGAACTCTTCATGTCCTTCATTCGCAAATAGCCGGACCCGAATACCACCGCATTCGGTGGTGTGGTAACAGGCAATATAAAGGCAGGAAGCGGCAACCGTAGCACCAACCATTAAAGGCGTAAGGATGTACATCAATCGCTAAGGCAATAGACCCGGGCATTGGTAAAATCATTGAGGTGATGACCAGGTTTGAAGTGATCTCCGTGAGGAAATTAACCGCCGTAATTACCACTAACAGAATTAACACCTGGCTTAATTAAATGCCAAAATATTGGATGTTAGCATTACCCCGCCATTACTATACACCATGTTATGGGCTTTTATTTGCTAACCATTACTAAATGTTCAGCCCACTCACTTGGGATTTCATTAATACCATATACTTTACAGTTCCGCTTTATCAATACTTGCTGTTGATTTAGACAACGTTTCACTTAAAAATTCATTGTCTAATTTATACATTGCACCAGTTGCAGGATCGACGATAAGCAGTCCGATTAGTCCTCCTACCACTAATATATTTCCAAAATATCAACCATCTAATTTAAAGTTAATCGGGACTGTCTTAGTTTCATATCCATCTTTTGTGGATTTCACTTGATAGTGAGCTTTTCCGAAAAAGCCTGAACCAGCTTTTAATTTTAAAGTGGCTGGAGTATTTCCAGAATATACTTCAATTCCTTTTTTGTCCGTAATCACGATTTTCGCTTCTGAAGGCGAACTGTTAATAAAAATCGGATAGCTGCTTTTACTTACAATACTTGCATAACTTGGTAAGAAAAGAATTCATCCTGCTAAAAATAAACTTGTAATCTTTTTTCATTTTAATTTGAATTAATGTATTCACCTACTCCAATATTCAATTGGCTTTTCATTTTGTTAATTGCACATGACTAACTTCAAGTGACCAGATGGCTTGGTTGGTGAGCAATGCAGCCATTAAAAATAGTGCAGTGGATCGCTCGAACAAACCAGACAATGTACCTCATCTGTTATCAGCCTGCACCAACCCGTGGTACACGCTTCCTTAAGATGAAATTTCCACTACTGAAAGCCTGCTGCCTTATTTATTTCATGAGTACCCATAAGCAAGGGATTTCTTCCACCGGGTTGAAAGTTGTACGAGCCTGCGAGAGAAAACCTGCTGGTTATTTCGCAAAAAGGTCACTCAGGCTATGAAAAGCAGTAAACAATACCCCCTGTCGAAATAGATGAAATGGTTATTGGTCAGAACAACAAGAAGGTGTAAAGGGACGCCAGACAGCAGCCTGTCCCTCTGAAATTAATGACCATGGATTATGTGCCTGTTTCAAAAATAATATTCCCTTTATCCTTTATCTTTTCTAAAGTCTTAATTCGCTTTTCAATAGACATAAATAGAGCTCTTTTAAAATAATAGATTAGCTAATTCATCAATTTCGTAGACTTTACCAGCCGCTAATTCTGTAGTCAAATTTTGGAGACTTTGTGAATCTAGTTTTAAAGGCAAATCGTGAACTTTTGGCCACCCTTCAACTAACCCAATACCTATGAAAAATCATGGTTATGAAAAATCCTTAATCTTCCGTCAAAAGTGCTCACAAAGAATCACAGACAGCTCACAACGGGTTACAGAAAACATAATAACTACGAAACTACTGGTAAGGTATTTTACCGGTTTTAGCTTCAATCTTGTTGAAAGCCTTACTTCGAATACTCAATGATTGTATAATTTCTTTATTGAATTCCATGTAAATCCTAAAACTCTCATTTGCCTGAAGTTTTTCGTCGATTAAGAGTTGAAAAGCTTTGTCCTGTTCATTCTGTAGCTCTATAATTTTCGAACGCACTTCCCTTGAAGATCTCAATTTTGGAATGCCTATTTTGATCTCCATTATCTTTTCATAAAAAACATCTATCCTATCCTTCTTGGCCTGATTTCTCCATTTGGCCAGAGATAGCAATGCAGAGATTAGCGCAATAACCACCGAGAATAATACGCCTATAACTTCAGCATAACGTTCGAAAAAAGTTGGTTTATCCTTGTCCAAATATCTTCTTGAACCTAAATGCAGAGGGAAATTCAACAAATTGGGATCGAACCGTTCTGTCAAGTCCAAGTATATCAGAGGGCTGATACTATTAAACTCCTGATGATTTTGGAAAAGTTTTTTGGTCAATTGATAAGCGGCCTCATCTGGCAGATCACTTATGGATACCAGAACAGCATCCACAGCAATGGTAAGAACTGGATGCGGTGTGAGTTGTCGGTAGGTGCTTTGAGGAATAATAAACGGTTTCATTTGAGGGTATTTTAGACAAATGGCCTCTGCTATGGAGCCTCGCCCAAAACGGTCTACATCATCGAAACCAAAAAGTTTGAACGACTCGAGGCCAGCGAGATTATCGTCTTTAATGATATCCCCAAAGGATGCATAAACTTCCATATCAAATGGATTATCTGTCAGCTCTAATTGGGATTGATCAACATCGAAAAATCTGAAGAGATTTTGCATAAACCTGTTGGTCCCACTGCCCTCTAATCCTATAAAAAGCTTTCTTCCCTCAACCAATGTTTTGAAATCGGTAACTTCTTCATCACTTAGATATAAGATATGTAAGATCTGGGGGTAAAAAGGCAGGATTGAGGTGATGCTATCTTCAACGGGTGTATGATTCTCGATAATTGCCAGGTCAGCTGACCCTGCCAGTAAAGAATCAACATTGGCAATTGATCCCTGTCCAATAATCAATTTTGTCTCAAAATATTTAGACTTGTCCAAAATGTGCTTCATTTTCTGCGCAATTTGAACCATCGGCTCGTCCGAGGAATAAATTATCCGAAGTGTTGTCTCTTCACCTTGGCAAGAGTTTAAAAGTGCTGCCAAAAGAATTACGCCGGTACTTTTAGACCAATTGATGTGTTGGATTATTTTAATGTTGGTTAAATGGGTTCTTTAAAAGGTGGCTAGTTACCCTTTTCGGCAAACGTTTCCCTATAGTGCTTATCAGCTAATATCTCATTCAACTGAGGGTCTTTTTGCCACTCCGTTCTGCCATTAAAAAATACTGTTGTTTCAAAGAACAGCAGCCTTTCATTTTGAATGTCAAAACTCGTGAAATTAGGAATGATTAACTTCTGATTTGAAACAGCCGTGGCACAATAACCGCCATAAGCCGGCAAGTAGGTATCCGGCTGCCTTTTGAACTTCTGCATATTCGCCATATTCTCAAAATATAGCGTTAAGCCATCATGCTTTACCTCATATTTCTTTATTCCCAGCATCGGTTTTGACCCGGTGAAGTAACTGACCAGATCATAGCCACCAAAAGCAGGGCCATCTGTCTGCACATACTTATGTTGTGCCATTACTGAGATCGAGAAAACCATTGCCAATACTCCTAACAAAATAAATTTTTCAATTTCCATGACTTTTTAATTGTTTATTGATTCAGGCCGCATTCATTGTTTCTGACAAATCTTTATCTATCAGCACCAATTCGCGACGCGTGTATTCAATTTTCCCTTCTGATCTGAACTTATTGAGTAGGGATGTGACGGTTTGGCGGGACATGTTGATAATTTCGGCGATATCGTTGTGGGTCAAATAATTGTCAACGACAATTTTTTCTCCTGTTACTCTACCGTCATTCAAAGCAAGCTCTTGCAAAAATATGGACATCTTTTGTTCTACATCTTTACAGATTAAATAATTCATGCGTCGATGAAGCTTTATAATACGATTCTTCCTCAATGTATCAATTTTGTAAAGAATTTCCCCGTTTCTTGCTAATAAATCATTAAAGTCTAATTCGTCAATTACTGCAATTTTTGAACTATGAGTAAGAGACAATAAATAGCAATCATTCTTGGTTGCCAATGTGGAAGTGTCAAATAATTCACCGCCGTGAAATAATTCCTTCACTTCCTGGTTTCCGGCAGCATCTACTTCGATGAGTTTAGTGTGACCTTCAAGAACGATGATTATCCGACAATCCACCAGCGTAGACACTTTAAAAAGGTCCTTTTTGCAAATTGTCACCAATCGTGAGCGATGAGAAATTTCAGCACTCATCTCGGCAGTGAGGTTAAAATTGGTATACAGGTAATGGTTGATAAGGTTGTTCATATTGTCGATTTGAAATTTTTCAATTTAACCTCTAAAAACGATTTCAGTTGTTACTAAACAGTCACATGATTATCATATTTTTATCACACACTTGGATGTGGCTAGCCAACTGAAGAACAATCAATTAGTCTTGAATTTCACCTGATCATTTTCCAAATTGTCGCCTCAGATATACTTTTTTGAATCAAAAGGTGATTGTGACGTGATCTTTTTGTGATAATTAGCAAGTTAGTTTATAGTGAAGATTAGAAATGAGTAAAGTATTAATAATAGAAGACGACAAAGAGATTGTCAATTTGCTGGAAATCCATCTAAAAGATTTGTCTCTAAAGGTTATTAAAGCGTTTGACGGTGAAGACGGGCTGAATAAGGTGATTACCGAACAGCCCGATCTCATAATTCTGGACATCATGTTACCGAAGATGGATGGCATAGAGGTGTGTCAGCGCATACGGGGAAAGGAGATTACTACACCTATTTTGATGCTTACTGCTAAATCTGAAGAAATTGACCGTGTATTAGGGCTTGAAATGGGTGCTGATGATTACATGACCAAACCCTTTAGTGTCCGTGAATTCATCGCAAGAGTAAAGGCTATATTTAGAAGAACACAATTAATCAAGGACAGCCTAAGTGAGCAAAAAGTCTCCAAAATTGATTTTGAAGGCCTCTCTGTAGAGGTAGAGAAAAGAAAAGTATTGGTGAGTGGCGTTAAGGTGGAATTATCACCGAAGGAATTTGAATTATTGACATTATTGGCATCAAACCCAGGTAAAAGTTACAACCGTTCCAGCCTCTTAAACTTAATATGGGGGTATGAATTTGAAGGGTATGAGCACACGGTCAATTCTCATATTAATCGATTAAGAGCCAAAATTGAGCCCGACATGGCCAACCCTAAATACATCTTGACAACCTGGGGGATTGGTTATAAATTCAATGAAGAATTAGATTAGTCGAATGACAGAAAATAAAACATTATCCAATAAGCTTATCAGAAAATTGTCTCTGACATTTCTGCTATTAATCCTACTAGTCGGGACGACCTATATCCTGATTGCCACCTATCTGGGAAACAAATACTTTGAGGAAACCACCCAAAAACTAAATTCCGAAATTGCCAACCACCTCATTCATGAAAAATTTCAAAATGCCTCTCCCTTTCTCGAAGATGGATCAGTCAACAAGCCATTGTTTGGAGATATCATGCATGACATGATGGCGGTTAATCATGGCATCGAAGTCTACCTATTAAACAATGAGGGATACCTGCTTTACTCCGTAGTGCTCAACCATAATCCAAATGAACCCATGAAACGGGTGGACCTAGAGCCCGTAGAACAATTTATCGCCACAGAGGGTCAAAAATATATAGTCGGCGATGATCCGCTTAATCCAGGCAGTAAAAAGATTTTCTCCGCAGCTAAGTTTAATGAAAGCGGCCATGAAGGATATATCTATATCATTTTAGCAGGCCAGGAATATGATGCGGTTACCGCCTCTTTATTTGCCAGTTACTTTATGAGACTGGGTACTGGTGCAACGTTAACAACATTAATATTCGCTCTTTTGATTGGGCTATTGGCCATTTGGTATCTCACCAAAAATTTACGAGAGATAATCTTTACAGTTCAACGCTTTAGAGAAGGTGACCTCAAAGCCAGAGTACCAGAAGCTTCGAAAACGGACTTGTCTGTTCTTGCAGAATCATTCAATGGGATGGCCGACACTATTGTTGAAAACATTGACAATATCAAATCAGTGGACAGGTTGAGACGTGAACTAATTGCCAATGTGAGCCACGACTTAAGAACTCCACTTGCAGTCATCCAGGGCTATATTGAAACATTACAGATCAAACATGACACACTGAACGAAAAAGAAAAACTCCAATACTTGGATATCCTTCAAAGTAGTTCCGAAAAACTGTCACATTTGGTAAGTCAGCTATTTGAATACTCCAAGCTTGAGGCCAGGCAAGTTGAACCAATAAAAGAGCCATTCCCCATATCTGAATTAGCAATGGACGTTTACAACAAATATCAACTACTAGCTGAGAAAAAAGCGATTAGGATCAATCTTGAGGTGGCTAACAATTTACCTTTGGTGTTTGCCGATATAAGTTTGGTTGAAAGAGCAATCCAAAACCTCATGGACAATGCGCTCAAGTTTACACCAGAGAGGGGTACCATTAATTTAGAGATGAAATCCTCTTCAGATAATGTAGAAATCATTATCCATGATTCGGGCCCTGGCATTCCAGAAAATGAACAATACTACATTTTCGAGCGATATCGAAAGGCAAGCACAAGTGGAAGTAATAGTGGTGGAGTCGGACTAGGCTTGGCGATCGTTAAGAAGATTATGGACATTCATAACTCAACCATCAGAGTGATCAGCAAACCAGATCAGGGAACAACTTTTCAATTCTGGCTACCCGTATATCATGGTAATTTGGCAACTGGCTGATCAATAGATTCCTTGGAGGTAAGCAAAAATCTCCATTAACCAGGCTACTCCCATATGTATCCAGATGCCTCCCCAAATATTTCGGGTGTAATACGCAATTATACCAAGAATGTATCCGCCCAAAATTGAACTTATAGTTTCTCCCAGTGGTTTCCCGAAGTGTAGAAAACAATAGGAGGTCACCATAGCAATGACAGCGTATCCTCCCAAAATTCTACTGAAAGACATGACCAGGTAACCCCGAAATACCATTTCAACGGAAACGAAACTAGACCCATAAGCAAATTCATAAATTAATACACTTACCCATTCTTCGAGATTATTGGCTTCTGCAAAACTGGCACCCCCAGATCGGGTGTATCGGGGATAATAACTCTTTATCTCTCCTAAAAAAGACCCTATACCTAAAAAGACGGAGGTGATTAATAAAAGAACAGCATAAGGCTTCCAATCAAATTGTTTATCTCTCAATCCATACAGATTTCTGTCCTTTCCTTTTTCTATCAGGAGATTGACAATTATCAGGGGCAGAACCATATTCACCAACGAACTGGCCCATCGTATTGATCTCATCAGAAAAGCAGCATCAACCGGTAACATTCCTTCCAAAAGAAAACGATGGAAATAAAAACCTCTGCTAAAGCCCAGGATTATGAATCCAATGGCAAACCTTATCCAAAAGTCCTTTGAAGACGCCCATTCCCTATTAAGCCCAAAGGCATAAAGCAATAGGCAGGTCACCAGGAAAGGGAAAGCCTGGAATAAAGACATGGCCAGCCAATCCTTCATAGAACGATGGAACTGGTCAAAAAAATTATCGTCTATGTCAAAGTAATAATTGAGGAAGATACACAAAGAAAGAAATGCTGCTGTGGCCAAATAAAACCCGGGATTGTAGTAATCCTTCAAGTACGACTTCAAGTAACCAATAATTTTCTTCACAATTTCAAATAATTGACGACGCAATTTGTCTAAATGGAACAAGAGGAGAAAGCCTGTGATCTATATCATAGGGATATAATTCATAGAAGTCCTAAATTTAAGATGAATGGGGGATATAACTGGAACGTCCGAAATTTTCCAATCAGCATTCATTGCGCTATTTGGTTTATATAGTCTGGTGATTGTTGCTTTACTGTTAAAAGGTAAATCCAATTGGTCCCTAGGGATATTCCTTCTCATTTACCCAATGCTTATTTCCAATGCGTTGTATTTCCGGTCGGAGGTGCTCCAACTCGCAACAATCACAGGAAGCACCCCTCTTTTTTACAATTTTACCCGGCAGTTCTTCAGAGGAAAGTCGAATAATTTCTTCAAACTTCATTTCATATCTGTTGCTCTATTACTCATAGCAATCATAACCTTTGAGGTATCACCGATAATAAAGATTTTCATAGCATTGCTGATCTCGATCTATTCATATCTTTCATTCCGGACTATTAAATCAGAAATCAAATCGAAAGGAATATCCCTGTTTGTAAATCCTGGAAAAAGGCTGGCTTGGTTCAGGAATTTTTCAGTATTACAAGGAGCCATTGGAGTGCTACTTTTGTACCATATAACTACTCCCATTGTTATTGAATCTGTTACTCTTGCAATTTTGTTCTTATTCAATGTCATCTTCATCTATTCACAAATATTTATAGAGTCTGGGTTTTTCTCGAAAATACCACTTGGTCAGAAATATGCGAAATCATCATTGACGTCAGACCAAAAATTCAGCATTCTCAACAGGCTTGGAAAGCTGATGATCGAGGAACGAAGCTACGTAGACCCTAATATTACCTTGACTAAACTGTCTGACGCATTGCACACTACACAGCATAATTTGTCTCAAGTCCTGAATGAACAAAAGGGTCAGACCTTTGCGGAATATTTGATGCAGTACCGCATAGATGAAGCAAGGAAAATTATTCGCAATGATCCAAAGAAGCACCTGAAGATTGAGGACATTGCGCTACAGGTTGGTTATAATTCCAAATCAGCCTTCAATTCAGCTTTTAAGCGCTTTACAAAGCTCACACCCTCTGAATTCAGGCAACTTAAAAACGTATGTGATTATCGGGAAGAACGTCTTGCCGGTCGAACCATACGGTATTATGGTACTAAACCAGGCAATTTTGACTGGTATTTAAACCAAATTGACATGGTACAGAATTTCATTAAAATACTTAGCAGAAACTTGATTAGAAATAAAGTATTCACATTCATCAATCTCTTTGGGCTTGTCCTGGGATTTACGAGTAGCCTATTCATTTATTTGTTTATAATGGATGAATTGTCCTACGATCGGACAATACCGGGTTCGGAGGACATATACCGAATAGCATGGTTTGGTGAGAATCCACAGACACGTACGCCACATCCTATGGCTCAGGCAATGGTGAGGGACTTCCCGGAAGTTGAAAGTGCGGTTACCATTACACCGTGGTATGGAGATGGATTGAGTAAACAGGATATTACCGTAAAGAATATCAAGACAAATATCCAATTTGAAGAGCCTGATTTCTATTTCGTTGACTCAACCTTCTTTGATGTTTTCAGTTTAAAATTGATTAGCGGAAACAAAGAAATCGCATTAAAACAACCAGGCGGAATCATACTTACTGAGAGTATGGCATTCAAATATTTCGGTTCAGAAGATCCTCTTGGACAAAGATTAGCAGTTGGTGACGGTCAGGCACCTCCAGTTGAAGTAGTAGGTGTGATTGAGGATGCTCCAAACGCTACTCACTTTCACTATAGTTTTCTAATTTCCTATGTAACATTAAAGGCGATGTTAGGTGAAGATAGTTCCTGGATGCAATGGGGTGATTTTGGTCACTTCAACTATGTAAAATTTAAAGAGGGTTCAGATTTTAATCGACTGGAATCAAAAATTGCAGAATGGTTTTTGGGCTACAATGACTGGGATGAATCGGCTCAATCAAGCCTTCTGGATGGAACAAACAAATTTAAATTGCAGCCAATTACCGATATTCATCTTTACTCTAATATAAGGTGGGAACTGGAGGCCAATGGCAATATTCTTTATATCTATATATTATTTGCAGCGGTAATATTCATACTCGTTATCGCTAGCATAAACTATATCAATCTGACGACCGCTAAGTCGGTTGAGAGGGCAAAAGAGATTGGCATTCGCAAAATGCTTGGAGCATTAAAAAGTAATCTGTCCTTTCAATTTCTAACCGAGTCGGTACTCTTTTGCTGGATGGCCGGAATTGTAGCTCTGTTCCTCACCATGGCACTATTTCCCGATTTCAATGAGATCAGTGGTAAATCATTTTCACAAAACGACTTGCTCAACATACCATTGTTATCTTTTGGATTTGCCGGCACCTTAATAATTGGTCTTATTTCAGGAATATATCCTTCATTGGCACTTTCCTCATATAAACCAACTGAGATTTTAAAGGGCAACTTTGCCAAAACCAGCAAAGGGAACCTACTGCGTCGTGTACTGGTTATTTTGCAATTCGTAATCTCAGCAATTCTTATATCTGCCAGTCTCATAATCTTAAAACAGACCAATTATTTGAAAGAAAAACCCCTGGGGTTCAATCAGGATTACCTCCTAACCATACCACTTAAAACTAATGAAACAAGATTCAGGCATTTGACCTTATCAAATGAGTTTGAGCGATTGCCCAATGTAATCTCTGCCACAGCGGTGTCGAATGTACCTGGTGGTCAGTTCAATCAAAACTCGGTCTGGACTGAAAGTGATCCGGACAATTCTATAAATGTGTCAGAAATGACTATAGATTATAATACCATTCAGACGCTGGGTTTGGAAATTACCGCAGGAAGGAACTTTGAGCAATCTTATGCTCTCGACTCAATGGGTGGCTCATTCATCTTAAATCAATCGGCTGTTAAGGAATTAAATTTAAGTGAGCCCGTAGGCACCAAAATTGTTTGGAACCTGGAAGAAGGTAACCGAGAAGGCCGTGTGGTTGGCGTGGTGAATGACTTCCATTACAAGTCTCTTCATGAAACTATTCAGCCAATGATAATTGACATGAGGCACTCGTTACCTGGCCACTCCATGATCAGAATTAAGGGTTACAATATCCAACAAACCATTGACCGGATAAAATCCATTTATGCAAAATTTGATGCTGTGCATGAATTTGAATATTCCTTTTTAGACCAAAGCCTTGACCAACTGTATAATGCTGAAATTCGAACGCTCAATATATTTGGTGTTTTTTCTGTTATTGCGTTAATACTCGCTTGTCTGGGTTTACTCGGTATCGCCATTTCCATGATGCATCAAAAAATTAAAGAGGTGGGTATTAGAAAGATTCATGGTGCCAGCTCGAGTCAGATACTTTGGATGATTAACGGGCAATTTTCCAAACTGATCATAGTCGCTTTGGTTATTGGTTTACCTCTTGCCTACCTGATAATGAAAGACTGGATCGCCGAATTTCCCTATCAGGTGGATTTAGGAATTCTGCCGTTTTTTATTTCATTTTTAGTCTTGGCTGGTGTAGCATTACTTACCACCACTATTGTAGTTACCAGGGTAGTTTCAACCAATCCTGCGGAGGCTTTGAGGAATGAGTAGGCATCAATAGTCTGTGGGAAGATCATCAAACTAAAAACTCGTCACTCAGAGCGGAATTTCGATGAAATCGGAAGGAGCGAAGAGTCTGTCAGAATCTTCAGGGAAGATATTCTCGATGCCTGTTGGTTTGAAGACCCGGAACAGGTAAGGTTAATAGCTGAACAACGGAGAATGGATTACAACCACAATCACCCGCACAGTTCGATAGGAGGCATATCTCCAATAAACTATTATTATAAGGCAATTGAGAAAGGAAATATTGAGCCCAGAGTAGTGGATTTAAATGAAAAAAAGTTGAATTTAGAGTGGTCCGATAACTGGTAAGGCTACGAACATTAAATTAAAGCGTTATGAATAGAAAAGAAGTAATAGGTCTGATGTCATTAGGTGCTCTTGGCTTAGGATTTACACATGGTGCTTCCTCAACCAAATCACCTGGAAGAGTGGAAAAGAAGCAATTGAAAGGAAATATCAATCATAGTGCTTGTCGCTGGTGCTATGCCGATATACCACTCGAGGAATTGTCAGAGAATGCTCTGGAAATTGGTCTTGTTGGAATAGACCTACTCAAACCATCTGAATGGAAAATGGTGATGGATAAAGGGCTTAAAGTGACAATGGCCAATCCGGAGGAATTCAGCCTTACGGATGGATTCAATAACCCAAGTCTTCATTCAGCACTTCAAAAAACCTATTCGGCAGTGATCGATAAGGCTGCTGATGCAGGCATTCAGAATATCATATGTTTTTCTGGCAACAGAAAGTCATTAAGTGACACTGAGGGTTTGGATAATTGTGCCCGTGGTCTCGAAGCTCTGGTAAAACAAGCGGAGAAAAAGGATGTTCAAATAATGATGGAGCTACTAAATAGTAAAGTTAATCACGAAGACTATCAATGTGACAAAAGCCCTTGGGGAGTTGGACTCTGTGAAAAGATTGGATCACCCAATTTTCAACTTCTCTATGACATATATCATATGCAGATCATGGAAGGCGATATTATTGCTACAATTAATAAGTACCAGCAGTATTTTGGTCATTACCATACAGGTGGAGTGCCCGGTCGAAATGAAATTGATGAGACGCAGGAACTTTATTATCCAGCCATCATCAGAGCAATTGTGCAAACTGGCTACAAAGGTTTTGTTGCACAGGAGTTTATTCCAGCAAAAGAGGACAAAATTGCTTCTCTAAGTGCAGCAGTTGATTTATGTGATGTTTAACCTCCTTTTTACCGGAACCTCTTCTAAAAACTAACTATGAACAAAATTGCTCTTATAGTGAGTAAAGTTTTGCTATGTTTTTTTGATAATTAGTTTCCCCTCAGCAATTGCGCATTGAGTTGATTAGGAAAAAAAGGGATAAAAAAGACAGGGTTTTATCTCCGGGCCCGGAAGGACAACTCAACCCTGAGCAGGAACTATTTCTATTGAGCAATGCGGTCAACCGGGCGTATTTCGGGGAAGAGTTTTCATTCTTTCTACTCCCACTAAAGAATGGAAATTACTTCCAGTAGTATTTCCTGATTTATCGTAATCGAACGAAAAACCCCGCCTGTGTGATGAGTTGCCGGTTTCTATCCGGCCTGGTCAGGTTTTAATTGGCAATAAATAATTAATTTAGCGACCGGTTTTACAATAGACAGTAGGCGCAACAGGCATCGGATTGGCAATAATCGGTTTAATCATTAAATACGGATGAGTTGATCAATCTTTTTTAATACCTTTATTCCTAATTGAGAACCACCATTTTAAAAATTAACATCTAACACATAAGTACCATGAAAAAAACACACACTACCAGGAAGTCAGTTACCCCCCTAAAAAATAATGTTAGAGCAGGGACTTTAATTACCTTATTTGCTCTTCTCTTTCTCTCTGCCCCTGTTTGGGCACAGGATGATCCGTCAGACTATTTTGTACTAAAAATAACAACAACCGCCGGCCCTGACGACGCTGACGGCAACCCTACCAGCGACGCTCAGGACGCAGACTTTACTTTTCACACTCAGGATACGGAGTATATGGTCGATTGGGGAGAAGGTAGCGGTTTTGAGCCAATAACAACAGGAAATACCAGCCATACCTTTGGCACGCCAGGAGAGCATACCATAAGGTTTAAAGACCTGAACGATATTTATATAAATTTCGAAACTGGTCGTGAAAAATACACCTCTATTGAACAATGGGGCACTGCTGTATGGAACCCCGATATGTCGTTTGCTTTTCGTGCAGCAAGAAACTTAACTGCCAGTGATACTGCGGGCACTCCTGATATGAGTTCGGTAATAAATATGTCCAGCGTGTTCGCTGATGCCAGTTCTTTCAACCAGGATATAGGAGGCTGGGATGTTTCTCAGGTAACAGATATGAGTTTTATGTTCAATAATGCCAGTTCTTTCAACCAGGATATAGGAGGCTGGGATGTTTCTCAGGTAACAGATATGAGTCAGATGTTCAGGGATGCCCGTTCTTTCACCCAGGATATAGGAGGCTGGGATGTTTCCCAGGTAACAGATATGGGTTTTATGTTCCAAAATGCCACTGCTTTCAACCAGGATATAGGCAGTTGGGATGTTTCTAACGTAACAAATATGGGTTTGATGTTCGCTGATGCCACTTCTTTCAACCAGGATATAGGCAGTTGGGATGTTTCTAAGGTAACAGCTGCAAACAGTATGTTCTCTAGAGCCGATGCTTTCAACCAGGATATAGGAAGTTGGGATGTTTCTCAGGTAACAAATATGAGTTTTATGTTCAATAATGCCGAAGCTTTCAACCAGGATATAGGCAGTTGGGATGTTTCTAAGGTAACAACTATGAGTTCTATGTTCCATGGTGCCGAAGCTTTCAACCAGGATATAGGAAGTTGGGATGTTTCCCAGGTAACAGATATGGGTTTTATGTTCCGTTTTGCCACTTCTTTCAACCAGGATATAGGCAGTTGGGATGTTTCCAAAGTAACAACTATGTGGAGTATGTTCGATAATGCCAGTTCTTTCAACCAGGATATAGGCAGTTGGGATGTTTCTCAGGTAAAAGATATGGGGAGCATGTTCCGAGATGCCGGTTCTTTCAACCAGGATATAGGAGGTTGGGATGTTCCCAAAGTAGCAAATATGGATTTTATGTTCAGTAATGCCGAAGCTTTTAACCAGGATATAGGAGGTTGGGATGTTTCCAAAGTAACAGATATGCAAAGTATGTTCAATAGTGCCCGTTCTTTCAACCAGGATATAGGAGATTGGGATGTTGCTAAGGTAACAGATATGGGGAGCATGTTCAGTGGTGCCACTGTTTTCAACCAGGATATAGGAGACTGGGATGTTTCTCAGGTAACAAATATGGGTCTTATGTTCGCTACTGCCAGTTCTTTCAACCAGGATATAGGACGTTGGGATGTTTCTCAGGTAACAAATATGAGTAGTATGTTCAATGGTGCTACACTTTCACCAGAAAACTACGATGCACTTTTAATTGGCTGGAATAAACTAACCCTTCAAACAGGAGTGGATTTCCATGCAGGAAATTCTAAATATACAGCAGCAGCACAAACTGCCAGAAACAATATAGATGCTGCAAGTGGCCATAACTGGACTATTACTGACGGTGGGCTAATTGGTGCCAGCAGTACACCCACAAATATTTTTCTTTCTTCCACAAATATTTTAGAAAACGAGCCAGAAAATACCACGGTAGGCACCCTGTCTACCAATGGAGGATCTGCCTCTTACACCTATATGCTCACGACAGGAGATGGAGATACAGATAATGCGCGTTTTACCATTTCAGGAGAAGCACTACAACTTATAGCCCCTGCCGATTACGAAACAAAAAGTAGCTATACAGTACGTATAGCTGTAGATGGTACGAGTGTTGAGAAACAATTTACCATCTCTGTTATTGATGTACAAGACACTCCCCTCATAAACACAGAAGCAGCAAGCAATATTACTTCTACAATGGCCACTCTAAACGGCGACCTGACTTCCATCGGACTGGCAGCAATTACAGAAGGCGGTTTTGTATATGCCATTTCAAATGAAGATTTAATAATTGATGCTGCCGGTGTTGCCAAAGAAGTTGTAAACGGTATAGCAACAGGTGATTTTGAAAAAGAAATTACAGGTTTAACAGCAGGCACAACCTATTATTACAGAGCCTACGCAACCAATAGTTTTGGAACAGCTTACGGAAGAGTACAAAGTTTCACAACATTGGCAGTCGCACCCACAGCAAGCACAACAGCAGCAAGTAATATTACTTCCACAACGGCCACTTTAAACGGTAATATCACTTCTGACGGAGGAGCCGAAATAACAGCAAGGGGCTTTGTATATGCCATATCAAACGCAGGTTTAATAATTGGTGTTACCGACGTTACGGATGTTACTGTAAGCGGTACAGACTTGGGTGTTTTTACAGAAAACATTACAGGTTTAACAGCAGGCACAAAATATTATTACAGAGCCTACGCAACCAATACAGTGGGTACGAGTTATGGAAATGAACAAAGTTTTACAACATTGGCCGCACCCACAGCCAGCACAGCAGCGGCAAGTGCTATTACTTCTACAACGGCCACTTTAAACGGCAATATAACTTCTGACGGCGGAGCAGCCATTACAGCAAGGGGCTTTGTATATGCTACATCAAACGCAGGTTTGACAATTGAGAATACAGCAGCAGATACTGTTATTGTAAGCGGTACAACAGGAACTTTTTCTGAACAAATTACAAGTTTAACAGCAGGCACACAGTATTATTACAGAGCCTACGCAATCAATAGCGTCGATACAACTTACGGAGCTGTACAAAGTTTTACAACATTGGCCGCCGCACCCACAGCACCCACAGCCAGCACAGCAGCGGCAAGTGCTATTACTTCTACAACGGCCACTTTAAACGGCAATATAACTTCCGACGGAGGAGCCGCCATTACAGCAAGAGGCTTTGTATATGCTACATCAAACGCAAATTTGACAATTGGTGTTACGGGTGTTACGGATGTTGTTGTAGGCGGTACAACAGGTGTTTTTGAAAAAGACATTACAGGTCTGACAGCAGGCACAAAATATTATTACAGAGCCTATGCAACCAATAGCGTGGGTACAACTTATGGAGGAGAACAAAGTTTTACTACGGAAGCAGTTTTGTCTATTGAGGATTTTGAGCAATCGGCTGTTGCTATTTCGCCAAACCCGGCCACCGGTATTGTAAACATCACCGTGTCAGAAAAGACAGGTTACAAATTGCTGGATACCGGAGGCCACCTGCTTCAACAGGGAACTTTCGCCACAGGAGCGCACAGCATTGATATTTCGCCTTTGTCCAAAGGGATTTATCTCTTCATTCTAAACACCGGTAAAGGGAGTTTTACCAGGAGAATTATCAAGAATTAGGATTGGAGGAGGTTTTTAGAGCTTGCTGGTGCCATCACCATAGTCGTTAACTTAAGGGTGCAGATGGTTTTCTTTTTAAAGTGAGCATACCCTTCTCGGGTAGATTTTGTTAGTTTTCTCCCCATTTTTGGTACTTTAAATAGCGGGTTATTTTTCTTTGATTTTGCCCCCGCAATGACATTACTAATATCATCAAACTAAGGGAGAAACACACTTCAAATTAGCAGGAAAATCTTTATTCAGAAGTATGCTGATGAACTTAAGTATAGCATTGAGAATACTCTGTCAAAAGAAAAAATAGATCAACTAGCCAAGGAAACAGGGTTTGTAAAGCGAAAACGAAAACTGGTTGCTTCTGATCTGTTGAATACTCTTATGTTTTCAACTTGTAATCAAGCTCAAACTAGTCTGGAAGATATTGCAGCAGATTTGCATTTAAACTTTGCCATTGATATCAGTAAAGAAGCCGTGCACAAACGATTTACTCAACAAGGAGTTACGTTTTTGCAAGAACTGATTAAAGAACAATTATCTAGTCATTTTACGTGCATAAAGATTAAGGATTCAACTAGATTATCATTACCAGATGATTACAATGGAGATTATCCAGGTTTTGGAAACTTCAGCAAGACCAATGGATTAATGCAAATCCAGTACGAATATGATCTATTAAGTGGCCAATGGAAGGACTTGATGTTAACTAATCGAAGTAGAAATGATCAAAAAGATTCGAATGAAACAATAGAATCAATTACCGAGGGAGGGTTGCACATTCGTGACTTAGGCTACATTACTCCTACCTATCTGAAAGCAATCATAGATAAGTCCGCTTACTTCTTAAACCGGCTACCACCTCAAGCAAATATTTATACCTCAGAAAATAAAGAAGTGTCTTGGAAAGAAATTGATAGAAGATTTAATCGATTAGGTATAAGTACTTCTGCACTAGATGTATTTATCTATGAAAAACATAAAATTCCCTGTAGGTTAGTTGTCGAGCGACTTAATGACCGAGAATATGAAAAAAGACTTAAGAAAGCTCGTCAATCAGCAAAAAGCAGGAAAGTGAATATCTCTGAGGTTCACAAGATCAGATGCCGTTACAATACCTTCATTACAAATGTTGAACAACAATATTTACCTGTAGAGAACATAAGAAAAGCCTATTATTTAAGATGGCAAATCGAGTTGGTCTTTAAATCCTGGAAGTCATTTTTTGAAATTGACCAAGTAAAGAAAGTAAGAAAGGAGCGTTTTGAGTGTCAACTGTTAACTCAGTTGCTCTGGATATTAGTTAATTGGAAACTATTCATGACTTGTAACAAATACATCCAAACATATCAACCTGACCAAGGGCTTAGTGTTTTGAAATTTTTCAAAAGATGTAGAAGTCTTTCTCCAACTCTAAGAAAAGTCCTTATAGATCCTAAATCAATGAACTTATGGATTGAAAATGTGTTCTTACCCGCTATTTATAATACGGCATGTCAAGCTCCTAAAGGTAAAATCACTCATTATCAAGTAATTCAACAATGCTTAAGTTAACGACTATGGTGAGAACACCAACAAAGGCAAGAAACCAATACAATAAACCACTATTGGATACTGATTTTTCCGGGAAAACTAAAAGCAGCTTTTTAAGGGACAACTAAATAACTAGACTACCAGGTATCACGACTGTTGAACTTAATATATTGTTGAACTTAATATATTATAGTGGATATTATCTCTTCAAGGATTTATTTATGGAAGATGCCAATACCTACTTAACTTCATGTTCAAATGAAAAATAGACATAGCGATGGACACCAGAAGAGATTTTATTAAGAAAACTACTGCAACCGGAATCGCCATGACAATGGGCATTCCAAATATATTGCAAGGAAAAGATGACCGTAAAGCCAGATTGGGTTTCATAGGTGTTGGCCTAAGAGGCAGAGAACACCTTAGATTGTCACTTCAACGGGATGATGCTGACGTAATTGCAATTTGCGACTTGGATTCGGATGCCATTAATAAAGCTAAAGGCATGGCAAAGAAGGCAGGTAAACCGGAACCGATTGTTTACACCGGCGGTGAATGGGCTTGGAAAAAATTATTGGAACGGGATGATATTGACGGAGTAATCATAGCGACCCCCTGGCTTTGGCATGTGCCAATGGCTATAGGAACAATGAAGGCAGGAAAGTATGCCGGAGTCGAAGTTTCGGTAGCTGTCACAGTTCAGGAATGTTGGGATTTAGTGAATGCATCCGAAAAGTCGGGCATGCCTTGCATGATTCTCGAAAATGTTTGCTACAGAAGGGATGTAATGGCTGTGCTGACTATGGTTAGGGGTGGTCTGTTCGGAGAACTGATGCACTTGCAATGTGGCTATCAGCACGATTTGAGACATGTGAAATTTAATGATGGAAATCAGGCGTATGGTGGAGGTGTTGAATTTGGCGAAAAAGGATTCTCAGAAGCGAAATGGAGAACGGCCCATTCAGTGAACAGGAACGGTGACTTATATCCAACCCACGGAGTGGGTCCGGTTGCTCAATATGCCGACATTAATAGGGGTAATAAGTTTGATTTTCTTACTTCCGTAGCTACGAAGGCTCGCGGACTACATAACTATATTGTTGATAAAGGAGGCAAAGATCATCCGAATGCAAATATTGAGTTTAAACTGGGCGATGTTGTTACAACCACAATCAAGACACATAATGGCGAGTCTATCATTATTCAGCACGATACTAATCTACCCAGGCCCTATTCCCTCGGATTTAGAGTACAGGGAACCAAAGGAATATGGATGGATTTGAACGATTCGATCTATGTCGAAGATCAAAGTCCAACACCACATAAATGGGAGGCAGATGCTTCTTATATGGAAAAATACGATCATCCTCTCTGGAAGAAGTTTGGGAAGCACGCAGAAGGTGCCGGGCATGGTGGTATGGATTATTTCGTGAACCATGCATTCATCGAATCGGTTAAAAGAAAAGCACCAACACCACTTGACGTATATGACGCGGCGTCCTGGAGCGTAATATCTCCTTTGTCTGAGCAATCAATTGCTAAAGGCAGCGCACCAGTGACCATTCCCGATTTCACCAGAGGTAAGTGGATGGTAAGGAAGAATACTTTTGCACTTGATAATAGTTATTGATCGGGTACGCCATTGTGGTTATGAATACACTGCAAATTGTTGTTGGGTCTTTTTTAATCACCTGTGGCTTCCTGGTAAAGAAGTATCGAATGCTCATAGCCGGATACAACTCAATGACTAAAGAACAGCGGGCGAAAGTCGATATAGAAGGCCTGTCGTCTATGATGAAAAATCATATTGTCCCATGGGTTTGATTTATCTCACAGGTGGCCCGATTCTCGATTTACTAAATATTCGGAATCAAAGTTCAACCGTAGAAATTTCTACGATTTTGACCATCACTTTTCAGGAAGGAAAACCGATCATAATTAACTCTAATACCAGTGATGCCACAAAAAAGTCAGCTCAGAAATTAAAAGCCAAATGAAATTATTAATAATGGCTGCCGGCCTTGGCAGTAGATATGGTGGATTAAAACAAATAGACAGTTTTGGTCCTAATGGTGAGACCATTATGGATTATGCAATCTATGATGCAATCCAAAGTGGTTTTGGCGAAGTCATTTTCATCATACAGGAGAATATGATTAATGACCTTTATGAGAAATTCGACCACGCCTTTGAAGGGAAGATAAAAATAAGCCACGTAATTCAGAGCTCGGAAATTGAATTCGGTAACTCAGTCATATCTCGCAAAAAACCCTGGGGAACAGCTCATGCCATTTTATCGGCTAAAGATGTTATTCACGGACCATTTGCTGTTATCAATGCTGACGACTACTACGGACCTAAAGCATTTCGACAGATGGCCGATTTCCTGTCTCAGTCCAATGATGGAAGCCAATATGCTTTAGTGGGGTACAGACTGGGAAATACTTTATCTGAAAGCGGTCATGTTGCCCGGGGAATTTGTAAGTCGGATAACAAGAATTATTTGGTTTCTATAACAGAGAAGACTAAGATTCAGAGAAAAGGAGATCAAATAATTAATCTTGAAAACGATGAAAAAGAATTTTTGTTACCGGAGACAATAGTTTCAATGAATTGCTGGGCTTTTATGCCCTCCATCTTCATGCATATCGAAAGTGAGTTTAATCAATTCTTAATTGAATGTGCCCAAAGTGATTCCGCGGAACTATATATTCCAAATGTCCTTAATGGGTTAATTAATAATGGAGTTGTTAATATTAGAATAATTGAGAGTATTGACTCTTGGTTTGGCGTTACTTATCAAAATGACAAAATGAGAGCATCTGTCAGGATTGAGGAGATGATCTCGAGTGATACATATCCCCAGCAATTATGGAGCTAGGGAATAGAGCTTTCGATAGCATATTAAAAGCTTTTGGTTTAACAGAATTATACGATGTCGTTCCATTAGGGCAAGGCCATATTAATGACACCTATTTAATAGACCCTGGAAATGAGGCCCCAAAATATGTTCTTCAGAGGATTAACATGGATGTTTTTAAAAATCCACAGCACCTCATGGAGAACATTCAGAGCATTCGATCCCATGTAGAAATACATAATTATTGCACACCCGATGAGTTAAGATTACTTGATTATCTTAAAACTTCTGACGGAGATTTGTGGCACGGGGAGCGTGACAATTTTTGGAGGATTAATCAGTTTGCAGAGAACACCTATACCGTCGAATATATTTCCGAATCCCATCAGGCGTTTGAAGCAGCATATGCTTACGGTAGGTTTATTTGGAATTTGCGGGAATTGCCATCAAATAAGATACACCACGCAATTCCGGATTTCCATAATGTCAGGATGCGAATCGAGAAATTTGAATTGGCCATTAAACAAGACAAAATACAGCGGGTAGGAATTGTATCAAATGAAATAGACTTTATTCGTGACCACCAGAGTCTCGTTACGCAATTAGAGCAACTAACTTTTTCAGATAGTTTACCGGAACGCATCACTCACAATGATACTAAAATCAATAATGTACTTTTCAACAGGACTTCTGGAAAAATAGTCAGTGTCATAGATTTGGATACAGTCATGCCTGGATATGTTATGCATGATTTCGGCGATATGGTGAGAACGTTCACACCAAGTGCAGACGAAGAAGAGGTGGACATCTCCAAAGTGGAGATGAGAATGGAAGTTTTTAAAGCACTTTCTAATGGATTTCTTGAAGCAACCGCCGATTTCATAACAAAAAATGAGAAGGATAATCTGGTTTTTGGTGGTTTGATAATAACTTTTGAACAGGCGGTAAGATTCCTGACCGACTTTATTGAGGGTGATCATTACTACTCTAAAATTTTAAGACCGAACCAGAATTTAGATCGGACGAAAAATCAATTTGCACTCCTCTCTTCAATCATTGACCAAAAAGAGGAGATGCAAACATGGATTGACAACTGGACTCCTAATGAAACTTGGTAACACCAGGGACGGGCACAGCATATTTACCGTCATTGTCGGGCAATATAGGGGCCTGGTCATTAAATGAATTCAAATCGCCGACTAATTTCAAATCAGATGCCAGGGCATCAGTCCATGTTACAATTTGACCTGAGTACGTGGCCATTCTACCTAAAATAGCTGTCATTGTGCTATTTGCCCCATTTTCAGTATCACTGAATTTATAAGTGCCTGATTTTACTGCTGCGAAAAGTTCATTATGTTCCTGTTGATAAGGGTTGATATCAGGTTTGCTATCGTGATCATATATTGTATTACCACTAGCAGATTTTATAAGGCCCAGGCCTTCTCCATTAACCCTGATATTGCCCTTTGTTCCCTGGAAAATTTCTTCTACTCGGTTCATGCAACCTCTTTGATGCCTGCATTGACTTGATATTACCTGTCCTTCCGGGTAAACAAATTCGACGAAATGATGGTCAAAAATGTGACCGTGATCACGTCCTTTTCTGGTTTCACGCCCTCCCATACCCTGAGCATTTAAAGGAGTACTACCTATAAACCAATTGGCAACATCAATATTATGTATGTGTTGCTCCAATATGTGGTCACCACACAACCAGGTAAAATAATACCAGTTTCGCATCTGATACTCTAATTCTGTTTGTTGAAACTGCCTGGGACGTACCCAAACACCTGCGCTGTCCCAATAAACCTGACCAGATACAATATCACCCACTTTACCATTTTTGAGGTGTTTTTTAACCTCCAGATAACTTTTTTGATAATGCCTTTGCAACCCAACTACCACATTCAACTTTTTCTGCTGCGCCAGTTTTCCGGCCGCAATAACTTTCTTTACTCCAACTACATCTGTGGCCAGGGGTTTTTCCATAAACACGTGCTTGCCTTGATTAACCGCATATTCGAAGTGTAACGGCCGAAAGCCTGGAGGAGTGGCTATGATTACAACATCCGCAGAATCTATTGCTTTTTTGTAAGCATCAAATCCCGTAAATTTTGTTTCATCAGTCACTTTTATTCTACCTGATGCGTCATACTTTGCTGAAAGACCTTGAAAGCTTTTCTCCACTTGGTCTTCAAAAACATCAGCCATTGCAACTAGTTTTACGTCTTTGTCAGCCTCCAACGCTTGTGCAGTTGCGCCAGTGCCTCTTCCCCCACAACCAATTACAGCTATTTTGATGTCACCAGGCGCAGCCACATAGGCACTAGACGAGGCTGGTAGAGAGTTTAAGATCACCCCAGCTCCAGCAGCTTTAGCTGAATTTTGTAAAAATCCCCTTCTAGTTGTTGTCTTGATATTTTTCATTTCTTTGATTGTATTAGTATTCCTCGATCGGGTTTCCCCAAAATGCTTCCATTTCTGATTTAGTATACACTTTTTTTGATCGAATTACTCGAAATCCTACATGAGTGGCATCTGTCATCCACCACAAACTTTTTGGAAATTGAGGATCTCTCTTTTTCCACTCTTTAGAAGAGAAACTCCTCGCTGCAGATCTCAGATCTCCTTCTCTATCCAACCACGAGCCTCCTTTTACCACTCTCGGATATAGGGACTTAGGAAAAAGGACGGGGTTTCTTGTTTCTATAGATAGTGTACTGTAATAGTCTGGTTGATAGCCATCTATCACCCATTCTGCTACATTACCATGCATATCATACAATCCCCAGCTATTCGGTTCTTTTTGGCCTCCAGGATGAAAAGTTCGATTGCTGTTTTTTTCATACCAGGCATGTTGGTCCAATATCTCAGGGTCGTTGCCAAAACTGAATGCAGCATCACTTCCTGCCCGACAAGCGTATTCCCACTCAGCCTCGGTTGGTAGTCTGTAGAAATATCCGGTTTTGGCAGTAAGCCATTTACAAAACATTGAAGCTGCATATTCTGTAAGGTTGACCACCGGATGACCCGGTTTATTGAAATTCACATAAGGCATGGTAGCAGCGGAGATTCCGTCAACTTGCAAATTTACCGCACCGCGGGTGGCAGATTTTTGGTCATCAATATCTCTGTAAAGAAATAATTCATATAAATCCCAGGTAACTTCCATAGAGCTCATCCAAAAGTCACTTACCTCTACTTGATGAATTGGCTCTTCGTCTCTCATATGCCCAACTTCAGTTGACGGGCTACCAGAAAAGAATTTGCCACCTTTAATAGGTATCATTTCAATTGTTAGATCCGAGCCTTCAATGTTCTGCCTGTAGTGTTCAAAATTTTGATTGAAATCGTAATTATTTGGAGACATGAAAATCAGTAAGAAAATACCGCCTATGCTAATAATTCCGCTAACTTCAAAAATTTTCATAAATAGAATTTGAGCACCACTAAAATAGCATACTTGTTGATTATTTGTGACTGATCTGCAATATGTTCAAAAGTGATAATCTATTATATGTTTTAACTGCCAATTCAGATTAATAAATATAGATAAAATTAAAACAAACTTAATTTTTTTACCAAAAATGTTATAAAAAACGTTTTTACAATTGAAATAAGTTTAAAAATTAACCATAATTATTAAAAAAATCAAAAATATACATGTAATTGGATTATTATTAGCTCCGAAAGTTATCAGTACGTGTATTTCGATATTCATTTGCATCAAAATGTTACCTAACTAACAATTAATGTATCAAAAAAATGGAAATGAACGACGAATTAGTAACTACAAAAGCTGAAATTACTGAAACAGCCATCAACAGCGAAGCTATTGCGATTCTGGCTGATCAAACTGCTTTATTAAGCACACAATTAGGAGATGCGGTATTTACGGCTAACAACATATGGATGATGTTAGCAACTGCCTTAGTCTTTATTATGCACCTCGGTTTTGCTGGTGTTGAAGCCGGATTTGGACAGGCCAAGAATACGGTCAATATCCTATTCAAAAACACCTTAACTCCGGTGATTGGTATTCTGACTTATTTTATAGTTGGATTTAACTTGATGTATCCAGGCTTTGTTGAACCAGGCTGGTTTGCATTTGGGGGTTTCTTCCTGGATTTGCCAGAGAATGGCAATACCGTTGACTACGCAGGAGGAGGTTACACCTATTGGACAGACTTTTTATTCCAGGCAATGTTTGCCGCTACGGCAGCCACTATTGTTTCGGGGGCCGTGGCCGAACGTATCAAAATTAGCACCTATCTCATTTTTACACTGCTTTTTGTTGGGCTGGTTTATCCGCTAATCGGTAGCTGGAAATGGGGTGGGGGTGCTCTTGATGCGATGGGTTTCTATGATTTTGCCGGATCAACACTTGTACATTCAGTAGGTGGATGGGGTGCCCTTGCGGGAATAATAGTGCTCGGCCCGCGTATAGGAAAATATGTAAATGGTAAGGTTGTTGATAAGCCCGGATTCAGTGTACCCTTGGCAGTAACAGGTGTATTCCTGCTTTGGTTAGGCTGGTTTGGATTTAACGGGGGATCTGTATTATCAGGTGATCCCGCACTCACATCCTTAGTGCTGGTAACTACTTCGCTGGCTGCTTGTGCTGGAGCAATGGGTGGTTTTATTACCGGGTATTTAGTTTTTAAGAGACTTGATCTTGGTATGGTACTTAATGGCGTTCTTTCCGGATTGGTTGGAATTACCGCGGGAGCGGATGTGATTAGCCCTGCTGAATCACTTCTCGTAGGATTGGTAGCGGGTGTATTGGTAGTCTTTTCCGCAATACTACTTGACAAGCTGAAGTTAGATGACGTGGTTGGAGCTGTTTCAGTACACCTCACCTGCGGTATTTGGGGAACTTTGGCAGTGGGTATTTTCGGTGAAGGAATAGCCTTTATGCCTCAACTTTATGGGGTACTAGTATGTGGTGCTACTGCTTTTTCTGCAGCATTCCTCATTTTCTATGTCCTGAAAGCAACAATGGGAGTCAGAGTTTCTTCCGAACATGAAGAATCCGGGTTAGATAGCCATGAGCATGGTATCAGGGGATATACAATTGTATACGAATAAGCTCTATATACAGTAAAAACCTTGGACCCATGAAAGTCTGCCAACTTTCCGGGCCAAGGTCTTAAAATCCACAAATTATTAGAAATAATTCATGAACGATCTAAACAAAAATATAATGAAAATTTATTCTACCATGTTAGTCCTCATTGTAGGACTAACATTTAGCCTTCAGGCTCAGGAGGATGAGGTTGAAGCAGATGAAAAACCGACTTTTTCCCTTGCAGGCTCTGTTGATGCTTATTATCGAGCCAATTTGAATTCGACAAACATAGCAGTTGATTTGGGAGATGGTACACCAAGTTTTGTAGCACCAGGGACATCATTCGCCAACCAACCAGGATTTGCTCTGGGAATGGCTAACCTTATTGGTTCATATGAAGGTGAAAAGGTTGGCTTTGTTGCTGATCTTGTTTTTGGACCAAGAGGTACAGACGCAGTTTCTGCTTCTACAACCTCTAGTTCCAGTGTGGTTAATCAATTGTATGTCTATCTTAATGTGAGCGAGTCAGTAACATTTACACTAGGAAACTTCAACACTTTTTTAGGATATGAGGTGATTTCACCTACTGGTAACTTTAACTACAGTACGTCATACATGTTTTCCTATGGTCCATTTTCGCATTCCGGTTTGAAAGTGGATGTTGCTCTTGGAAATAGTTTCAGTGTAATGGGAGGAATATTTAACCCTACAGATTTTACTGACTTCAATCCAATTGCTGAATATGTTGGAGGTGTACAAATAGGTTATGAAGGTGATAATGGAGGAGTATGGTTGAACAGTCTTTTTGATAATGAATTTTATCAGATTGATTTGACTACTGGATTTGACATTTCAGATAATGTCTATTTAGGTTTTAATGGTACTGTGGCTGACAAGAGTTTTTATGGTCTTGCTGGTTATGTACAACTAGCTACATCAGACGCTCTTAAATTCGGGTTAAGAGGTGAATTATTTGGAGATGAGGGCTTGGGATTGATAGGTGATGGAGAAACGGTATTTGATTTGACACTCTCTGCCAATTATACAGTTGGAAATCTTACAATAATCCCGGAATTCAGAGCCGACTTTGGTTCGGAAGATTTCTTCGTAGATAAAGATTTGGCACCCCAAAGTTCGCTGTCCTCTTTCGTTTTGGCAGGGATATATACGTTTTGATAATTAGCAATAAGAATTTGTGCTATAATAATATATAAGAAAAGTCATAGATTAATTGAGGATGCTTCAATTCCAAATGTGGTAAACCGTAGCGGAAGGGATGCACTCAGACGACAAGTGTATTTTAACGCTGCGGTTTCTTTTTTGCTTGTCAATGAGATGTGGAAATATTAAATTGGTTGTTGAGAAGAAGATTTTGTCAATCATTTTGATTGATCTTCTGACAACAGTAACCCATGTCTGCCAAGATTAAAAAAAGTTTAAAATATCTATTTTCAACTATTCTATCGTTGTGGCTGTCCTTTTCATTTCAGTTGACTGTTGCTCAACAACTGCTATGGGAGGGAAGCGAATTTATCGAAACCCCGGATGAGGTTTACGAGGTTCAACTGATATTACCTAACGCTGATATTGAAACAATAGCACGGGACCTTCAACCTCGAAACAAGAAATATAGATTGGCAGAAAATGAAGTGGTCATAAATATGTCATTCGTTGTTTATGAGGCTGCAGCAATTGGAGAGAGGCCTTACGGACGAATTCGATATAAAATTCTTCTTCAACAGAGAGAGAATAAGCTTTCATGTATTTTCAAAGATTTCACTTTCAAAAAGATTGAAAGAAATGCCCGATATGCAAAATTGGAGGAAGTAGGTGGTCGACCCATAGCAATCTCCACAGCGAAAAGCAGACTCAGTGAAGATCAATGGAGTATTGTGAGATGGAAGACAGAATTTGTACTTGAAAGGAAACTTGCCACGTTGTCTTCTCACAATTTACAAGCAGTTGAGATGCAATAAGTCTTTAATCAGATTTATACACTTTGCCATGTTTCATTACAAAATCCACATCCTGCAGGAAATGATTTCAGCATTTTGTGAAATTTCTATTTGACCCATTTGCCCAACACTTGTATGCGATCATTTTGAAGCAGCATCACACTGTTCCTGACAGGAATACCTCCAAAACCATCTATCAGAGTACCACCAACAAGTGCTTTGGTATTTTGAGCATTCAATTGACTGGAAAGAAATATATTAAGAAACCAACCAGTAGAAATAGCTGCTTTATCATGTCTGTCATTTTGGATTGTCAAGCTAGCTGATTGAGGATAAATTGTGCTTTATTATTTGGTCAGCTGCATGATTCCTTCTCAACTGGTTCTAAAATAAATTTATCCCGTAAATGAACTATATATAAGAAGGCCAGATAGTAATACCATAATTCGGTAAACTCACCAGTGTTATTGTTTAACAAGTCAGGCATATCTGGACTTAACCATTTTAATAGATAGGCAATTCCAGTAGTGACTAACAGACCCAAAGCGCACCAGGAAAACCACGTATTAGGAATGAGTTTTATTTTGAGAAGTAAAAGTGATTTCGTTTTGATTATAGGTAAAGCGATAAATAGAATAGCCAAAGTCAAATTGGCCATCATTTGAATTAATTTTCTTGGTTGGCCATCATTACTATTATGTAAGTTTCTGAAGTATCCGTTTTTGACATCTTCGGGTAGGTCGAAAATCAACTCACGAAGATGCCAACCATAATCGATCTCTTCAAGAAACAAGAAGATAAATCCAAGGCAAATAAGGAGGTTCATCCATCTCCACGGTGATTTTAAGGTTAAATAATAGCATGCGAATATGAATGATGCGAGAAGAATTATATTTTGAAAATTTTCCAACAGACCAAACTCCCTGTTGATATAGTCATTATTGCTAATCTGGGGAACAATTACCAACTGTAGATATTCATTGCCCGAGTAGTACATTGAAAGTAATATGAATTCAATTGCAAAAGGAATCACTAAAAACCAGGTAATAGGTTTTTTATTGATGTCGATCGATAACTTTTGCTCAGTCACGCTTAAATTTGGTAAGGATAATTTATTTCGGTGCAAAATATAATCAGTCCTTGAGATATTTTCAGATTCCAGATAAAAGAGGCTACGAATATATTCTCATTCCGATGATTACGGCGTTTTTAGTTCGCATTATCTATCATCTATTTGAGATACCAGATTTCTGGGGCGATGCCTATCATAATATTCTTATCAGTAAATCTACGATAGAAAACGGCTGGGCCTATACGGATTACAAAGGTAGGGAAGTGGTGTGGCTCCCATTCTATCGCTACTTCACTGCCTTTTTTATGTATTTGTTCAACAGCTATGACCTGACAGTACCCCACTTGATAAATATTATTATTGGTACGGTTAGCTGTGGTGTTTTAGCAAAAGTATCAGCCATAGGAACCAATAAGCAAACTGGTGCAATTGCAGGTTTGATATTAGCCTTGCTGCCCTGGCATATTGCCTATAGCCACATGAATATGCCCGAAATGACAGGCTCACTGATTCTGTTGCTCATTGTGATGTTTCAAAGAATGGGTAAATGGATGTGGTTGTTTCCACTAGGATTTGTAGGGGTGTTAACAAAAAATGAAGTCACGCTATACACAGGTGTTTTTGGGTTATATATCATATGGCTACGAGACTGGAAATCAGCAGCTGCTTTAGTTATTGGATGTACTATAGGCCTTGGGACTTGGAGTTTCTGGAACTTTCAGCAAACGAACAGCCTTTTTTGGTGGATTAGTGAAAGAAGTATTGGATCTGGTTGGGACCAATTATTTTATCAAGAAAAGGCAAGTGGTCGTTGGTTCATACCTCCCCTATCAATCCTTCAGGTCTTTCCGCTTTCTTTGGTGCTCATTTTTCAGCTACATAAATTCCCCAAATTAAAGGGCATTAAAGAGCGTCTTTTGATAGCGTTAGCACTTTTGGTGCTGTTCAATTGGATGTTTGTCATTTTAATGAATTTCGGATATTTACCCTCCCCGGATGCCAGATATTTTATCATCACATTGCCTATTTTATGTTTAGTATTTATCTGGTGGATTTACAAATTAGATAATGCAGAAAATCTCCTAAAAAAGTCATTGTTGACAATAATTATCATTTTATTCTTACAAGTCCCAACTTTTCATTTCCTTCATCATACACTAAACCCTTCAATTGAATTGGGTAGACATATTCAGCAAAATAATTTTGAAAACGGCAATTGGTGGAATGACTTCCCCACAAGTATATACTATGCAGGATTTCCGGAAGACCATTCATTTTCTTCCATGATGATGGTGCCGAAGAAGGATCGATACAGTGCAGAGTTTAATGACCGATTGATTGAGAACATTAGCAGTAATAACATAAAATTCATTGTTTTTCAGGATGTATCCTTCAGCTATGTAGGTACAATATGGCCTCAAATGAAAATGGAAGAACATTTCATTTGGAATGAGATTCAATTTGAACCCATATATTCCTATAACAACCCTAAGTCAGTATCTGTCTGGGATCAAATTAGGCACTTTATCGAAGCTGGCCGTAAATCGTCCATCTGGAAGCTGACCTATGAAGAGTAGTCATATTTAAAAGCTTATTTTTGTAGATTTCAGGCATTTGGTGCGTTTCTTGTGTGGTATTTGATATGAACTTCAATAGTATAAAACGGATTGTGCTTACGGTGATTACACTGCTTACGGTGATTACACTGACTTCAAATCTCGGCCTTGTTCAAGGCACCAAGATTAAATTTGTTTATGACTTTGAAACTAAAGCAACGCTCCCTGACTTTTTTGAATTTCAGACAAAATTCGAAGTTTTCGAAAACCCGGACCAAACAGGAATTAATTCCAGCCTGTTAGTAGGGCGAGTAAGTAAAGTAAAGGAAAATGCTATTGCCTGGTCTGGAATTGCCATGACTAATCAGCCCGATGTAAATCTCCGAGATGGCGGATACTTGAAAATGAAAGTGTATGCAACTACAAAAATGGGGACAGTGCAGGTGAAACTAGAAACCGACCCGAGGGGGCAGCAGACATATGGTTTAGCTGAAATAACCAAATTGAATGAGTGGCAGGAATTGATCTTTCGGTACAAGTCAGGCGGCACAATTGATTATGCCAGAATTGTTATAATTTTTGACCTGGGTAGTGTTGAAGAGCACACCTACTATTTCGACGACATTACCTGGGTAGATGAATCAGCAGCAGATTGATTAATATCCTCTGCCGTAGGAATGAGCTTCATACCATCAAAAATTCCCACGGGAAAACATCTAGACTGACTTCCGTACACATCAATACAACAAGGTCAAAAGTTTGGTAATACGCTACTAGTTCCTCCAGGGTCCCCAATTTAAAAGGATTGGTTTTCCAATATTTATCATAATAATACCAGAACTCGTAGTCAAAAATATTTTTTGCATGATGTTCCATTGTATGATAAAAACTGTCTGGGATCATCAATAGTTTTGGCTTCTTTCCACTCTGATTTGACTCAAATAGAGGATAAATCACCGGATTGTTACTGAGCCTTACCAGCAAATTCATCATGCTTTCAAGGTCCTTATCTCCTTTTTGCATGTGATCGGAATACTGGTCTGTATTTGTATAGGGAGGAATTGTAATTTCGAATTCATTTTCTGCATAATTGATTATTGAGTCAAGGGCTATGGCTGCACTAAAATTGCTCCAATGAATTCCGGTTTTAGGAAAAACTAAACTCCCACTCCCAAAGGAATCCTTTTGAGAGATGAAATAGTTGTTGAAATCTATGAAATTGATATTTCTGCCAGATAACTCATCCCTATACTTTTCATAATTGGTAAGGCTACATACCTGGTAAGGCTACATACCGACATAATCTTCAATTGTTATTTGACAAGCAAGAATTGGAATTCATTGCAGGGATTGAATAATCTGAAAATTTCTAAGCCATTTGCGGGAAAATCATAGGCATAGATTTCACTGCCTACAAACATTAAATCCGTGATCATCCGCAATGCCTCTTCTGTTCCGTCAGGAACTGGAGAACCTTCCGGCACTGTTCTATAGAAATATTTATCTAGTAAATTGATTGATACTTTGTTAATCTCTGTGACTGAAGGTATGAATTCCCTAAAATATAGGTCGCCATTGTTCATAATTAATCCCAGTGAATATATTGGAATAGTGGGATCATTCAGTTCGACTCCGTATAAAAAGGCGAATCCACCTACATCTGGAAAACTCTCAATTATCAATCCGGTATTATTGTCAGCGTCCGCTAATGAATTACCCTCTTCATCAAATATAAACTGGGAATTAATCGTATAAACATCTGCGGTAAACCCGAGGCCACTGCTACTGACCACAGTATTTTGAATGATTATATTACCCAAGCCCCGACTCTGATCTGAAAATATAGGATTGTTGTCTGGCTCCGTGCTACACAGACTTGGTCCCGCTGCCTCTAATTGCCCTATGGTAACTTCAGCAATATCGTTACGGAAACCATTCAATACGAATGAAAATGGTTCTTCAAGAACCAATACATCACCTTCCAGCGAATAGCTTGTGCTATGTTCAATGGAAATAATCTGATTAGTGACGATTTCGTCAGGAGATTCGCCAATTCCTGCAAACTCAGCATGAAGAGTCCTTTTCTCAATATCTAGGGCCCAAAATATTGAAATATTTCTATCAGATAATATTAGTTGTTGCCTTGTTGCCGCATTATCTAATCCTATCCTTGAAAATAACTCCAAATTTTGCGCTATTTCAATACCGAACAGGTTGTCATCATTTGCACTTGCCGGCTCAAAAATCAATGTGGTTATATCAAAGACGTCAGTCTTGCTCCTAAAAACCAGACTCTCCTCCAATTTACTAACGAATAAGAATTCGTATTCTGCGCCAAAAGTTGTGTCATCTATTTCAAATAAAAACTGAAAGACACTATAGGTTTCAAAAATTAACTCCAATCCAAGCGAATTGTCAACTCTATAAGTGATGGTTTGATTCCTGTACTCACCGTCGTCGTCAGGAACATCAGACTTTATATTAACAGTACCATCCGGATCAAAATCGAGTAGAATGAAGAATGTTCCAGATTCGTTTGTAGGTTTATATGCCAGTTTCCAGCCATTAGGTGGAGCAATTAGTTCGTCTTGCAACTCCTGAATGGCAGCTGCAACTCGTTCCTCAGGAGGGGCGAGATTGGGCTCATCATCCCCGCAGGATGTCATCAGCAAGCTCAAAACGACAATAGGGAAAAACTTTTTAATCATTGAATCGCATTTAATTGATCTTGTATCGCCTCTCTAACCTGATTTAGGTCGAGGTTCACAACCTTTTCATAGTGTTGTGATATGGCTGTTAACTTTTCGCATATTTTCTCACGCCCCTCATTGCGATTCTCACAATCTGCGGTTGTACAATCCTCTTCTATATTCATGAAGTTTTCCTCAAAATCAGGATCGAACAAGAAGAAGGCTACAGTTTCAGCGAAATCTTCATTTGGTGAACTTGTGGCATATGGAGAAGTAAATCCCCGAGTCAATGCTTCATCATCATTTAATGTAAGCCAGGATCCTGCACTTGTATAACCCAATGGAGATATGGTCTCGAATGAGCCAGGTAATTTATAGCGCTGATGGATGATGTGAGCAAATTCGTGATAAACAGTTTGCAATTGTAAATCCCGCCATTCATCGTCGGTGGGGTCAAGGTCATTAATATTGGTAAAAGTAATTTGCGCTCCTGCGTCAGCTGTTCCTAATATTATTGTGCCATCACCATTAAAGATTGGACCACCCAACAAAACAACTTCTGATGGTACGTGTGCTTTAAAAAATTCTTCCCCGCCATCAATTGATAAATAAGGATCAATCCAAAAGTGTTGAATGAAATCAAGCATTGGCCTCACTATTTCAATTTTTGGAGGTGTTACCTTCTGAGCAGGATTGGCGTAGCGATCTACAAATTTATATCTGACTGCCATGCCATATTTTACAGTAAAATTTTTTTCAATGTGAATGTCTAAATCCGTTTCCAGTTGTAAATCGGGCTCATTGATTGGGACATTAATGTTATCTTCAGGATAGCAAGAACTAACCGCTGAAGCCAACGCTAAAATTGCTATTCGATTTACATGGTTTTTAGTCCAAAAAGCTCTCATTTTATGTTTGATTTATCTTGGATTTGGTTCTAACCCGCCAACATCTATAGCAGACGCTGGTATCTGGATAATTTTCCTGGGGTCATCATCACTTAGCTGTATGGTCGTAGTTTCATCAATTAACTCATGTACTACTTCGATATCAAATCTCTTGATATCATACCAACGCATTCCTTGTCCAATAAATTCCTTCTGCCGTTCAAGCAATAGAAATCTTCGTACCAGTGATGCCTCTTGAACGAAAAAGTTATTACCAGCCCCAAAGAATGTGCGGAGTGCATCTATAGTAAGTTCGGTTTCACCTCCGCTATATCTTCGATCAATTAGCACCTGGAGGTCATCGATAGCATCATCAACTCTGCCCTCTTCAATGTATGATTCTGCCCTATTGAGCAACACTTCCTCTCCCCAAAAAGCTATTCCAATATGATAAGGTAATCCTACATTGGAGTTGAGACTACTGCGTTCAAACAAGCTCTCATGTCTGCTAGGAAAGCTTCCATTCGTGCCTTTTACGAATGCTGGATCTCGTCTTTCGTCAGTAGCTCCAAAGAATAAATTATTATTGAATAAGTTATTGTACAAATTTATAGTTGGACCATGTCCAAAATCTGGTCGTTGAATTAAGGAGATTTTACGCATTAATAGCAAGTTGCTGGCTTGCTCCGGAGATGTGTAAAGCTGAGGGTAACCAGTAATTGAAGATTTTGCTATTTCAAATTCATCCGAAGTAAAATCTCTGACGAAGACCGAGGGGTTTTGTCCCAATAAGTCTGTACTAAACTTGATACAGGAATCATAATCCTCTTTAAAAAGATAAAATCTTGACGCAAAAGCTATTGCGGCATTACGATTGAAATGATATTTACCAGAATTGGCGAAGAAATTATCATCAACTAGCTCAAGACCTCTCAGCATATCCTCTTCAACTCTATCATAAACCTCTTGAACAGTATTACGCTTGTACTGTTGGATAAAAACAGTTTCGGGCGTATCAACATAAGGTACTCCTAAATCAGTATTGGCAGATTGTGGATCGTAATGTTCAGCAAATAGATTGACCAACATAAAGTGACCGTAAGCTCTTGTTAACAAAGCTTCCGATTCAATGGCACTTTTTTGTGCTTCCTCTTCAGCATTCGTTACCGGCAAAGATTCAAGTACGGCAAGCACTTCGTTAGCTTGGGCAATTGCATTGTAGGTTTGAAACCAAAAGAAAACTGGAGTGTCTTGTTCATTTGGATTATCAAAAAATTCCTCCCACGCATAGGCCTGAGTATGATTTGGCCTTAGCGTTGTACCTCTGATAAACCCTGTATTGTCTGTCATCCAATCTGTAAAAGCGGGGCTGGAGATAGAGTAAGCTCCAGTAAGCAGTTGGGCAGCTTTGTCTAGATCATCCAATGCTACCCGATTGTCGGGGACTTCGTCTAAAAAGTTACTACAAGCAGTCCCAGACAATAAACAAATTACCAGCAAACTTCTGATAATTTGTTCTGTTTGTAATTTCATTTGGTTTGCCATTGATTGTTAAAGTCCTATGTTCAAAGAAAATGTTATCAACTTTGGTTGAGGTAATGCCACCCCACCAGAGAGAAAAAATTCAGGATCCTGACCATTTAGTTTGCTATCAGAATATATTAATGCAAGGTTTTGCCCTTCAGCAGAAATACTTGCATTTAAAATTCCAAAGCGATCTAGCATGGCTTTGGGCAACTTATATGTCAGTCGAATGGATTTGAATCTTATATAGTCACCATTGGCCACTCTTTGGTCACTCAGATTATAAAGGGAATAGGCCTGCTGAATATTGCTATTACCTATAGTTGCCTGGGGATCAAGAATTACGGGTACGTTTGTTAATTGTTCATCTCCGGAAACAACCCATCGATTTTTAAGCTCTCCCGGAAGTGCGTCAAAATCATTATAAAAACCGAAAATATTACTGTTAAGACGGATTTTATAATCGTATTTAAAGGAAAATAAAGTGGACAAGGTAAAGTTCTTATATGTAAATGTGTTTGTAAATCCACCGGCACCTCTAGGTTCGGTGGTTCCTTCAAAGACCAACAGATCTTCCAAATTGGCCCTGTCCTGTAAGTCGAGTTCAAAGATTGTTTCGTCACCTTCTCCTAAGAATGTTGGAATACCTCGCTCATTTAGCCCAGCAAAACGGGTTGAAAATAAACTTGCCCGAGGTCTCCCAATAGATGCAGCTCCTCCTTGGCTCAGTACATCGGTCAGTCTGGGACCGAAATCAAATTTTGTAATCTTGTCCTTAGTATAGCCGAAGTTGAAATTTGTTCTCCAACTGAAATTAAGAGTTTTTATGTTGTTTGAAGACAGAGTAATCTCGTAACCATTGGCTTCCATGTCAGCGAAATTACCGGCTTTCAGGCCTTGTCCCCCAATACCACTGGTTTGAACAACTCCAATCAGGTCAAATGAATTCCTTCTGAAGTAATCGAATGTGCCGCTCAGTTTTCCATTTTTCAGACCAAAGTCTAAACCAACATTGAACTCTCTTAATTTCTCCCAGGTTAATTCGGTGTTTGTTAAATCTTCGATATTCAGAACCGGTTCAACATCCGAAGGCCTAATGGTGACATCAGCAGATAAATTTAGCAATGCACTTGCTTCAGGAGGTAGGTTACCGGAAATGCCATAGGTACCGCGTAATTTTAGATAGTCAAATGGTTTGAATATTGAAACGCTTTCAAAGAAAGATTCTTCGTAGATATTCCAAGCTCCGCTGACATTCCATGTTGGTAAAAACCTTGCTGCATTACTTTCGCCAAGTTGATTGGAACCGTCATAACGAGTAGTAAAATTCACTACATATCTTGAGTCATAGGCATAACCGCCATTAAAGAAGACTCCAAAGAATCTGTCTTTTTCTCTATCAAGTGTGAAATAATCAATATTTTGTGAATTGAAGAATTCGATGATATTGGGATCGGTTACCACAACACCACCCGCTTCATAAACTACGCCAAGCCCGGTTGAACTTGTGGATGACCTGTTTGTAAAGCGTACTTCTTCACCGGCTAAAACATTGAAGTCGTGGATCTGATTAATATTAGTTGACCATTCGACACTCATTCTGTTGAAGAGGTTTATTAAGTCGCTTTGATCTATGTATTTAAATCCGCCCTCTGGAAGAATAACCTGCGGGTTAAGTCCCGGATTATCCGGATCATTGAATAACAGGTTGTTGCCTTCCTGAATGAATTGGGTCCCATTTGCTCTGAAAGCCTCTGCCTGATTTGAGTTTTCATGAACTGTGTGATCTCTTTCTGTATTTGCATACCGGCCCTGAACAACCCCTTTTATTTTCAAATTGGGTAACGGATTGACCTCAAAATCTGTTTGTACTGAAACGTCAACCACTTGAATATCTATGAAATTAAGGTTAAGCTCTTCTATAATATTAAATGGGGTAAAATTTCTTCTAAAGAACTCCAAATGGCCATTCTCGTCGTATGGCCTAATAGAGCGAGCGGTATTTAACGCATAGCTAAAAGGATTGATATCAAAATTACGGCTGAACCTACCGGCAATTGGGTCGAACTCCCTGCTTCTGGTTCCAGGGATTTTTTGATCTCTGTAGCTTCCTGATAATTTAAGTCCAAAAGTAAATTTATCTGACAGAAAATAGGTGTTTCTAGCGGTACCGGTAAATCTCTGGACTTTGTCTGCAATAGTTTGACCCTGATCATTTAAGTAACTAATGGAGTAATAACTGTTTGACTTTTCGTTACCAGCAGAGAAGTTGAGCGAGTGTTGTTGCTGCAGTCCGAAATCTCTAAATAGTACATCGAACCAGTCGGTATTGGCATTTGCATACTGATTAAGGAATTCCTCATTTAGAGTGCCTCCGGGACCCCATTTGAGCTCCTTGTTATTGATCAATGCAAACATTTTGCCAAGGACTCCATAATTTTGAGATCTAACCGCGGTACTTACATTAATCTGACCTTTTTCAAATAGCTCCCGGTAGATAGATAGCTCTTCACCAGAGTTCAATATGTTGAATTGTTTATAGGTTGGTCTAAGCTTGCCAGAATAATTGGCAGTGTAGTTCACACTGAGCTTTCCACTCTTGCCTCTCTTAGTAGTTATTACAATAACACCATTGGCCGCTCTGGCTCCATAAATTGCTGTCGCTGAGGCGTCTTTTAGAATTTGGAATGACTCAATATCTTGTGGATTAATGTTGGCTATTGAGGAGTTTATCAAAGTACTAGCGTCTCCAGAGATTAAATCGTCAGCATTAATATTGGCCAGGTCTTCTAATATGACACCGTCGACAACAAAAAGTGGCTGATTGTTACCATTGATTGAGGCGTTACCACGGATTCTTATTTTAGGTGCGGTACCGAAAGTGCCTGATACATTATCAACACTGACTCCAGCTACACGACCTTCTAAAGCGCGACTTGCATCGGTCAGACCTGTCAGGTTGACTTCCGCCATTTTTACATTTTGAGATGAGCCTGTAAAGAGTTTTCTATTTACCTCTTGAAATCCAGTAATAATAACCTCATCAAGAAGTTCTGTAGATTCTTTTAGAACAATATCCATCACTCCGGGTCCGTTAACAATTCGCTTTTCACTTGCCAGGCCTACCATGTTGAAGGTTACTACCTGTCCGCTTTCAACATTCAGACTGAATTTGCCATCAATGTCAGTTACAGTTCCAGTAGTTGTATTTTCAATAAGAACCGTGACACCAGGTAGCGGGCTATTGTTATCATCGGCGACAACACCCCTAATTATATGAGTTCCCTGGCTAAATGCAGGATTATTACTTAATAGTATGGCAACAATGAAATATGAAATACACTTGTCGATCCTATTTAAATTGATCCTTAATAGTTTTCTCATCAACAGTTTTATATACGGCGTCAAACGATTGTGAAAAGTACGAAAAAAGTCAGTTCCGGCTAAAATGTTTCCCCAATTGAAAAGGTAAGTTAATAACTCACCAATAGTTTCATTGCTTAACTTTTGAAACATTTTAAGCGGCAAGCACCCTAATCCAAATTTGTTTTATTCATTTCTGATCTATTCGCATCACGCCTTTACCTAAATTGACGAAACTCTAAGTTATTTAATATGGGCTGTATAACTTTGCGGTGGCAGATCAGTACGACCAGCTCCCGCTGAACCCCCCAGGACCGGAAGGTAGCAAGGGTAGGTGGTCGTAGCGGTGCGATACTTGATTTGCCATTTTTCATTTATAAGGTCAGAGACTCTCAATTTGGCATCCAATTACTTACTTTTGACTTGTCCATTTTTTTATATTTAACCACCTTTAATCATGCAGTTTTTTATCGATACGGCTAGTTTATCAGAAATTAAGGAAGCCTATGACCTTGGGGTATTGGATGGTGTAACCACCAACCCGTCATTGATGGCTAAAGAAAATATTACCGGTCATGATAATATTCGTGCACATTATAAGGCAATATGCGATTTAGTGGATAATAACGTCAGTGCTGAGGTAATCTCAACCGATTACGAAAATATTTTGAAAGAGGGTAGGGAATTGGCAAAAATAGATGACAAAATTGTGGTCAAGGTACCTATGATAGAAGATGGGGTAAAAGCGATCCAAGCCTTTTCTAATGAGGGCATTCGAACAAATTGTACTTTAATTTTTAATGCTGGTCAGGCCATCTTGGCAGCCAAAGCAGGTGCGAGTTATATTTCACCATTTCTGGGAAGACTAGACGACATTTCAACTGACGGACTTGGTTTGATTTCTCAATTGGTGCATATTTTCGACAACTACGGCTTTGAGACTGAGATATTAGCAGCCTCTATTAGACATAACATGCATTTAATTCAATGTGCAGAGTTAGGAGTTGATGTAGCCACTTGTCCGCTCAGCGTGATCACTGGCCTTTTGAAACATCCATTAACAGATAGTGGTTTAGAGAAATTTTTGGCTGATTATAAAAAAGGTAACGGATAATAGGCAGTTGTACTGATGTATATAATTAAGGTTAAGGGAAAAGCTAAGATTCCAAACTACATTCAATTACGGGATGATAATTTTGTGTTGATCGCATATTTCAGAGCTGACCGTCCATTACTAAAGATGGAAAAATATGGCCTCGGGGGCAGGGAAGAACAAATGAAGGTTTTAATTGAGGAATTACCCTATGGCAAATTGAGAAAATTAGAATTATAACGCATGACATTCTCTTCGGACCCAGTAGTCAACGTTCATAAAGCTTCTATCTTCCAGGAGAATGACACGGTCCTTCAGGAAATCAACTTTCAAATCAATAAAGGAGAATTTGTTTACTTAATTGGAAGAACCGGGAGTGGGAAGACATCATTGTTAAAGACACTCTATGCAGATTTGCCTCTTAGGCTTGGTGATATGGCCGTTTCAGGTTTCCAAATAAAAGATATTAAGCCTAAGGAAATTCCTTTCCTTAGGCGGAAGATTGGCATAATTTTCCAGGATTTTCAACTTTTCCCGGACCGTACTGTGGCTGACAATTTGAATTTCGTTATGAAAGCCACAGGTTGGAAAGATCGGTCGAAAATGAAAAACAGATTAGCCGAAGTGCTAATGAGAGTTGGTCTCGGATCTGTTTCGAATAAGATGCCCCACCAATTATCAGGTGGAGAACAACAGCGGGTGGTAATAGCACGGGCACTGATTAATGAACCTCAAATCTTAATTGCGGATGAGCCTACTGGCAATCTTGATCCCGGTGTATCAGATGGTATATTCAAAATATTCCTTGAGATTAATAACAGTGGGACAGCCATTTTGATGGCCACTCACAATTACAGCTTCATAGATAAGTATCCGGCAAGGATAATAAAATGTACAAAGGGAGGGGTCTTGGATTCGGAGATTGAAGAATTCGATCTCAAAGACGAATTGTTTTAAATGTCAAATCAGAATACCTTGTCCATCTTCGCAGACTTCAATTTCCAACTCATTCAGGTGATTGATCATGTCTTCTGCGAGGTGTGTCAGCATGATTTTTTTTTGTTGGTAATCGATTTTTTTTAAAAAATCAGCAGCTCATAATTCATGTGGAATTTGAGATTCCCTTTGAAGTTGCAGCACTCCACGATAAATCGGAATCTTTAGCCAGGGCAATTAGATTGTCCGTCATTCAGTAGCTCCAGAATATGCAAATGTTTTTCTTTTATACTGACGCTTAAACCGTGTGGGTTACTTTCAATTGAATGTGTAACCTTACCCATTATCGGACCACTCTAAATGGAACTTTTTTCAATATGCTTTGTTTTTCTATGTTTTATTTTTTCCTTTCGCTACTTCTTCTGAAGAGTAGCGTACCGGAGATTGACCCTTCAGTGAGCTATATCACTATGCGGGTGATGATGGTTATAATCCCATCTCCATTTTTCAATAATTAACCGCAATTGTTCCAAGTCATCCAACCAGCAGGCATCAGGGATAGCTTCCCAGAAGGATCCTGTGCCGAACCTTTCGATATGGGCGTTTTGTACTGGCTTGCCCGGCTGAATAAAAGCAAGGTGAACCTGTTTTTCATTACACCAGTTATTCAACCTGTGGGAGATAAATTACGGTCCATTGTCTACTCTAATGTTTATTGGTAAGCCATATTCTTTTTCAAGCATTTGAAGCGTTCTTATATCGTCGGCCTTACGGCCTTGTTCATTGTCTTTGAGTGCCTTAATGATCTGGCTCTCAGTAAATCTTGTTCGCTTCACCTAATTTTGGACAATGCATGAAGGATTACTTAACAGGATAACTATTGACTCAAAAGTTTGTCATGGCAAGCCGACAATAAGAAATAAAAGATATACTGTTGATTTAATTTTGGATTTGCTCTCGGCAGGATCTACACATGAGGAAATCCTTGACAAATATTCAAACTTGGAGAATGAGGATATTCTTGCTTGTCTGGCATATGCGAGCAAACTGACAAAGTATAATAGCTACGCCAAAATAGCTACATGAAATTTATTGTAGATGCTCAACTTCCCACAAAACTTTGTGAAATACTATTCGAACTTGGCATTGAATCAATTCATGTTGAAGAATTATCAAAGGGAGATGAGGCTGCCGATGCAGAAATTGTAGGGTATGCGGATAAGAATGATTTGTTTGTTATAACTAAAGACTACGATTTCTATCATTCGTATATGGCAATCAGCAAACCAAGGAAACTACTACCGATGATAACTACCGGCAATATTAGAAATAGACAGCTATTTGATCTCTTTAGAGTTAATTCTAAACTGATCATGAATTCTGCGGGTGCTAGCAACTTCATGGAGATATCCAGTGAAGGTATAATAATTCATGATTAAAAAGTGCCAAAAAAAGCGAAGAAACTGAGCCCGCTTTACCGCCAAGGCGGGATATCCTGTTGTTTTTTTGTATATATGGTCTTGATTCTCACCCTATTCAAGAGGGTGTTAATAAAATGAGTACGACAACTTGCCCCTTTGTTCCGTCGCTGTAGCCAGCTATGGCGTAAGCGATAGGGATCAGAGGAAAGCGGATTGGATGAAGCATTAACTCACCCCAATTGCGAAAAGCAGTCTTCCCCTCCCGAGAGGGGAGTAAGTGATTGCCTTCTTTGAGAACTTGTCATTGATTGCCGGCCTTCTTTGGAGTTCAGACCTGAATCAAATATTTGCGTACAACTGATATTTTTGCAAAATTAAAACTCCCCTCCTTGGAGGAGTAGGGGTCGGTTGTTACACATAATTGAGGATAATGGCACTCTAGGAATTGTTGTCCTCCGTAATCTCAATCTTCATCACCTGCAGTGCTGTCAATGAAATCAAGCAGTAACCTGTGAAGTAGTAGAATCCATTATACAATTCAGCTGTGATTGCGGTATTGGACTTGGTAGATAGATAGGCAATAAACACGCCTACTACAAACACATCAGCCATTGACCATTTTCCTATGTCACGAACAAACCTAAAAAGCAGTACTCGCTGCTTTAATTGTTTTGCAAAGAGTGCAATCATCAAGATGAGTGCTTTTATAAAAGGGACAATCACACTAAAGAGGAGAATAAGGAATGCGACAATCGCATTGTCATTATCATAGAGCGTTTTGACGGTCTGTAGTATACTTTGTGTTTGTTCATAAAGACTCACTTTTCCAACGATAGGGAATTCAGCTCCAATCTCAAGTCGAAACATGGGAAAAGTTAATCCTGGATAGAGGAGGAGGAGAGAAATGACAGTGAAGGTAAAGCCTGCCAGATTGCGTTTTGACATTAATCTTTTAGTTTGAGCAAAGCCAAAAATAGGTAAACAGAAGAAATAATGATGCTTTTTGATGTCATCTTTTTTGAAGAACGCCAATTGGCTTTGAATCAATTTCGATCAGAAATTCAGTTGAACGATTGAACGATAAATGCTGATAAATCCACTGTTTGAGCGTAGCGAGTTTGAATTTAATTGATGAATCAGACTGAATTTCAGAAATTGATTCAAAGCCTTTGCTCTGCCGAAGCGGCTGCGCGAAGGCGATGCTTCACTTTTTTGCTTTCCTGCCGGCAAGGCAGGGTTTTTGGGTCAAGCTAAAAATGAAGGCCCTTCTGGCTTGAAGGCAAAAAATGATGCCTTTGCCCACCTGACCAAAAAATGGATATATGTGGTATTTATCCGGGGTGTGAATACTGTGCTATTATTTCTTAAACCGCAAAGCTCTCTCCACAACCACAAGTCCGATTGGCATTGGGATTAATGAACTGAAAGCCTTTACCGTTCAAGCCATCGCTAAAATCAAGGGTAGTTCCCAATAAGTAGAGGATACTCTTTTTATCTACTAGGATTTTAATGCCCTTGTCTTCAAAAACCTCATCGCTGTCAGCAACATCGGAGTCAAACTCCAGATCATACATTAGACCAGAGCAACCGCCACCTTTTACCGCTACCCTGATGTTGTTGGATGAATCTTTTCCTTCCTGGCTTCTAAGGGCAAGAATTTTGTCTTTTGCGTTATCTGTTACACTAATCATGCTTATGTCATTGGGTTTAAATTGACGCTGTAGACATTAATGGTATTCATGTCACGACCATAGTATAATTTGTCTAGCGCATCATAGATGTTGAATCCGTAGAAATATGAAGTATGCAACTCACGATCACCCCTTACAGACCATTGAACGGTGTAAGAGCTTTCTTTCTCCTTATAATCCTTGACGTATTCAAAGAGCTTGTTCAAGGCGTCAACTCTGTCAAGTCCTGCTTCCGACCGGAAGAGAAAGGATTGATTGTGCCTGGGGTTGATGGTAATCAAGTCAATCTTGATTTTACCATCGGTCATGCCATATTCAAAAACGAGCTGATCGCTCTTAACCCCAAGAAAATTCTTGACGTTTTCCTGAATTTTAGCTACCTCAATACGTTGGTCGTTTTTTACATCTATCATATTATTGAGTGAGGGTACAAAATTAATCAGTAAGGGTACAAACCGTTTACTAACCCGAAAAGTTTCAACATCTTTGCAAAGGTATGTAATAATTGAACGGATACGCTATCTGGCTGACAAGAATATCCTATGGAAAAAATTGAGCATATTGGCATTGCTGTTAAGAATTTGGAAGCAGCGAATGGTCTATATTCAAAATTATTAGGGGTTGACCATTACAAAACAGAGGAAGTGGCTTCCGGGAATGTGAAAACTTCGTTTTTCCAAACCGGAGAATCAAAGATTGAACTCTTGGAGGGTATGGGTGAGGACAATGCGATATCAAAATTCATTGAAAAGCGAGGGGAGGGGATTCATCACATAGCATTTGCTGTTGATAATATTATCGCAGAAATGAAAAGGTTGAAAATGGAAGGTTTTATATTATTGAATGAAGAACCCAAACGAGGAGCTGACAGCAAGCTGGTGTGCTTTGTACATCCGAAATCAGCCAATGGTGTTTTGGTAGAGTTGTGTCAGGAGATTTAGGGTGAATAACAAATATTGAACGCTGAATAGTGAATGACAAGAGGCCTCAGTGCAGTTGACAAAGCCAATACACATCCTCTATTTCCTAAAGCCTGTCTGCCGGTAAGGCAGCGGGCAGTGCTCATTAGATTGAGCGTTAGATTGTGTTCCCCTTCAGGGGTCGGGGTAGTGCAGGAAAACGGCTGAATAATGAATAACAATATAGAAAATTGAATAATGAATAAGGAAGTAGGTAGAACTGAGATCAGTGAGCTGGGAGAGTTTGGGTTGATTAATCAAATCCGAAAGGATTTTGAGGCTAACAATTCGTCCACGGTGCTGGGTATTGGAGACGATGCTGCAGTGGTTGAAAATGGCGAACAATTGTCTCTTTTATCAACTGATATGCTATTGGAAAGGGTACACTTTGATTTGTCTTATGCTCCACTGATGCATTTGGGATACAAAGCCATTGCGGTGAATGTGTCGGACATTGCAGCGATGAACGGCATCCCGCAGCAGGTAACTGTTAGTCTCGGTTTGAGTAACCGTTTTTCTGTTGAGGCTATAAAGGAGTTGTATAAGGGAATTTCAGCTGCGTGTGAGGCTTATAAAGTGGATTTGGTAGGAGGGGACACCACATCTTCTGGTGCTGGATTAGTAATCAGCGTTTCGATATTAGGAGTTGCTGAGAAAGATCAGATTACCTATCGAAGTGGGGCAAAGAAAGGAGATATTATTTGTGCTACGGGTGATTTGGGAGCAGCGTTTATTGGGCTCCAGGTGTTAGAGCGTGAAAAGCAGGTGTATCTTGAAAACCAGGAAATGCAGCCACAATTGGATCAATACGAATATATAGCAGGACGGCAACTCAAGCCTGAAGCAAGGATGGACATTATTCATGAATTGCGAGAATTGGAAATCGTTCCGACCTCCATGATAGATCTTAGTGATGGCTTGGCCTCCGATTTGAAGCATATCTGTTATGAGTCCAATTGTGGGGCCGTCATTTATGAAGACAAACTACCGATAGATAAAAGCACTTATGATACCTCAGTTGAATTTAACCTGGATCCCATCACTTGCACCTTGAATGGTGGTGAAGACTATGAGCTACTATTTACCATTACACAAAAGGATTATGATAAGTTGGAGAAGCATGCGGACATCCACTTTATCGGCTACATTGATGAATCCAGCAAAGGAGTGAACCTCATAACGAAGAGCGGTAATACGGTGGAGATCAAGGCTCAGGGTTGGGTGCATTTTTGAGCAATTCCCCTGGGCTTAAACCCGGCTTTGAAGAAATTTTGGTAAGAAATTCAGCTCATGAGAATCGATAATAAACCCATGTCCGAGTGAAGCGAGTTTGAATTTATTTGTTGTAACAAGCTTAATTTCAAAAATTTATTCACAGCCTTGATTTCTTTGCATCCTTTCTTCCTTAAGGAAGAAAGGACGGAGCCTGTCTGGCCTGAAGACACTAATTTCGGGTAAATGAAAAGCTCAAAATATTAACTCCCATTTTCAGGGCCTTCTGACGTACTTCTTCCGGATCATTATAAATACTTTGATCTTCCCAGCCATTGCCGAGATCAGATTCGAAAGAGTAAAAGCAGATCAATCGACCTTGGTATATCAATCCAAACCCTTGAGGCGATTTACCATCATGTTCATGAACTTTTGGCAGACCATCGTTGAAATCATATTTCTGATGGTATATAGGATGATTATAGGGCAACTCAACAAACTCCAGTTCGGGGAATACTTTTTTCATTTCCAAACGAATGAATTGGTCAAGACCATAGTTGTCATCGATGTGCAGAAATCCACCGGATATCAGGTAGTTCCGTAGATTAGAAGCTTCCAAACTTGAGAAGACAACATTTCCATGCCCTGTTAGATATACATAGGGATATAGAAATATTTCAGGACTTCCTACCTCCACTACATCTTCTTCGGGAGCAATGTTAGTATTGAGGTTGCGATTGCTGTATGCTATGAGATTTGGAAGAGCCGTTTTATTCGCATACCAGTCTCCACCACCACTGTATTTAGCCTTAGCAACACGGATAGAGTAACTCTGTCCAAGGACACAAAAGTTGGCACCAATTAGAAATACTACGAATAAATTCCTCATAAGAAGTGGAAACCCAATAAAGAGGTTTTTATTTTATATCCAAAGGAGATTTACTCCCGGGGTTTTATTTCCATCCTTTTCATCAATTGTGGCCTTAGAGAATAATTTCCATACTGCCCTGGCCATTACGATTCCAATTGTAGTAATGAACACCGTTAGATCACGGATCTATTCACCTGTGATTGAAGGATCAAAGAATGTGCATTTCTTTCGCCCATAGCTTTTGACGATTAGTTAAATTAAAAGGAGAAATTTGCTCTTGATAAAGTTAAGTTTTCTTGACATTATACAAGATGCAGTTCTAAATATGTGATGAAAGTGCCATTTTTATGTCTTATTTAAGTGATATTACTCACGCTATTATAAGCATTATACCTGCTATTATCCAGCTAAAGTACCTTTTTCAAACCTGTTATAATCCAGCTTAGTCACTATTATTTACTATTAATAGCCCCTCCATTGAAAATGGAACTCAACATCGGGCTAGCCACCAATATTGTAGAAGTTTACTGTTCCTGTTAAGTTACGGTACTATTAATTCATTATGGATAGATGACTAATTCGAATAAGCCTTTGTGGGGAATTGACTTAGGAGGTACCAAGATAGAAGGTGTAATTCTGGAATCTGTACAAAAACCGGATGTAGTTGCCAGAATTCGAATAGCAACCGAACGTGACAAGGGATATGAGCATATCCTGAATAATATTCAGGAATTAATTAGACAGATGAAGGATGATTCTGGCTTGGTGCCCGAGCAGATTGGAATGGGCACTCCAGGTATTATTGACCCACAAACCGGACTGATGAAAAATAGTAATACGGTGGTCCTGAATGATAGGAAGTTCAGAGTGGATTTACAGGAAAAGACTGACCTCAAAGTTGTGATAACCAATGATGCCAACTGCATGGCATTAGCAGAGGCGAAAATGGGGGCTGTTCCCGAGCAATGCCCTAATGCGAAGGTCGTGTTTGGAGTTATTCTGGGAACTGGCGTTGGCGGGGGTGTTGTATTTGGTGGACAGCTGTGGCCTGGCAAAATGGGAATAGGTGGGGAGTGGGGGCATAACTTTTTGGATGTGTCTGGAGGACCATGTTATTGCGGTTGTTCAGGATGTGTTGAAAATGTAATATCTGGACCAGCGTTGCAAAAATATTATCGGTCAATTGGAGGAGAGGAGTTCACATTAAAAGAGATCCACGAACGTTACAGGCAAGGTGAAGATTTAGCGAAGAAAACAATTAACCGGTTAACTCATTTTTTCGGTCTGGCCATTTCTGGTATTATTAATATACTCGATCCGGATGCTATTGTGTTAGGTGGAGGAGTGGGGAACATCCCTGAACTTTACACTGCTGGAGTAGAAAAAGCTAAGGAATTCGTTTTCAATGACCGTTTGGAGACGCCATTTCTAAAACCTGAGCTAGGTGATAGTGCCGGTGTTTTTGGAGCTGCCTTTTTGAATGAATACTCTTAAGCTGTTAACAATTTACCAACAATCATAAAACTTAACATTAAATTAAATTGTGAGAAATGATAATACCGTAATTTTTTGTCTGAATTAATTATGTATTATCCCATTTACGTCAGTTATTCTTCCAAACCTCCATCTGGGGGCGATTTGTTGAGTCTCCTTAAAGTGCGCACTAAGAGAAATGCGTTAAACAATATTACGGGAATGTTGCTCCATCTAATGTTGCTCCATCTAAATGATAAGTTTATTCAGGTAATAGAAGGTGAGAAAAATTCTGTTCCGGATCTTTTTAATAAATAGCCACCGATCCAAGACATAAAAAAATCTCCGTTATACTGGAAGATAGTATGGAGCGGAGCAACTTTGACAAATGGACTATGGGATACAAATCGGATTATCGAAAAGAGTTAAAAGAGTTTAGTGCTTAGAGGAATCTTGATGTTTTATTGGGTTCACGTTCTTTGATTAGTCAGGTTCATCCTAGTTTTTCTTTTCTCAAACACTTTTATGAGAAAAACAATCAGGAAAAGGCAGCTGTACAGGCTATTTAATAGAAATATAGATTAATTCCCGTCTGAATGAAATGAAAAGGTACAAAGTCTCCTACATTCTCTCCAAGGTATCTCTGATATAGATATGCAGTGGTTGCATGTACCCTAAACTTTCCGGTCTGCATGATCTTGAAGTCTACACCGGGGCTAATTTCCAGACGAGGTACATCATTAGTGTTGTAATCATTTGACCACCTGAAATAGAGAAAGGGATTGATGCTTCTTTGATTAATGTGACCTTCAAATCCAACAGTGGACTCGTGGTGGGTATCGTCGATGTCTTTTACGTATGAAAATCCGGTGCCTGCCCTCAAAGTAAACTCCGGGATATTCACAAGATTGAACTGAATCACCTGCCAGTCTAAGGTCTGGAATTGACCAGTTCTGTCCTGAATGGTATTAGATCTTAAATGTGTGCTTAGAAGACCCCAATTGCCACGAATTGAAGGAATGAATGAATATGTCCCCTCTTTGTTGTAATAGGCACCATTAAATCCTGCTTGCAATGAAACCCTGTAGGGTTCATCAAATCGCTTCGACAGTTGATCTTTTTGGCCTTGAACCATTAGGTGTATGAAGTCGAATATTTCAAAGAAGAAAAAAATGTTAGATCCACCCCCTCCACGTCCGGGGTCACCACTTGAACCACCAGACCCTCTGGCTTTTTCTTTGTTCGAACGGCTTCCTTTCGAAACATCACCCACCTGGGCCTGACTCTGAAGGTTAGCTATGGTTAAAATGGTTACGATTAAAAGTATTTTTTTCATTTGGTATTGAGGTCTTTGATCATCTCACACAAACAATGTGCCAATTTCAATACGAAAATAGTTGGTTGATGGGATATAATTTTCATTAAATTCCATCACAAAATAAGCACCCTATGAAAAATTTCTTAATGATCATTGTTGTAATTACCTCATTCAATGAAGTGAGTGGTCAGACAAACCCCTTGTGGATTCAGGAAAAGGTCAAAAACTATCTGTTGCACATGATAGTGCCAGAAGTGGGGGAACTCGTAACCAAAACTGACATAGTAATTATCCCGATTGCCGCTATGGGGCAGCATGGTAAACACCTACCCATTGGGAACTGACTATTTGAATGGGTCTGAGCGGGCGAAGTTGGTTGGACAACAACGTGATGTGCTTATTGCCCCGATCCTAATAGCCGGGCAATCACCTTATCAATATGGGTTTTAAAGGAACCATCACGTTGAAAGCAGAGGCAATCGTCCAAGTTTATATGGAGGCCCTGGCAAGCCTCATTGAGCATGGATTTAAACGTTTTATGATTCTCAAGGACTTATAATGGTCGAAGAAACAGGAAGGGGAACCAGCTTAGCAGACATGCCCACGACGGGTATTTGGGGAGTGAGAGATTTAAAAGAGTCTCGGGCAGAATCGGGCCGAATGGAAACTGAAAGATTTGTGAAGGCGGCAGTGGGATTTATTGATAAATGGAATGAACTAAGGCCCTATGCCGGTAAGAAATAATTTACAGAATTGATTAGATCTCCAGAGAGAATAAGTAAATTGCATTATTGATCAATTTAACCTGACCTAAAATGGACGTAAAAAAATTTATTGTAGGCACCGCCACCGGCGGAATAGTTTATTTCTTTCTTGGCTTCGTGTTTTATGCCATACTATTTGAAGACTTTTTTATGGCAAACCAGGGATCTGCTACTGGTGTATGGAAAAGTGACACGGAAATGCAGTACTGGCCAATAGTTTTAGGTAATATGTCCTGGGCTGCATTATTGACCTACATCATTCAAAAATGGGCTAAAGCAGGCTCGATTAAGGGAGGAGCAAAAGTTGGAGCAATAGTTGGCCTTCTTACGAGTTTCGGTTATGCCATGATCCAATATGATACGACCAATATTTCAAATATGACAGCAGCATTTGGCGATGTCTTTATTAACCTGACTATGGGTGCAGTTGCTGGTGGTATTATTGCATTGGTTGCTGCTGGGTCGGGCGAGTAATTTGATTTTGAAAAAGATCAAACAGTTACATTCCCTAAAGATTCGGCAATCCCCATTTCAATCTTCTTGAGATGCTGATGGCGTTTCATGAATTTCTCTTGTAATTCAGAGGTGTCTTGTGCTTTCATATCAACCATATTGTCTCGGATCATTTTTTGAACGATGCGAAATTTCAGTCGCAGAATATTGGAAAATGAGGCATCCTCTAACACTGACAATTCTTCCTTAATCAGGATGCGATATTTCTTTTCCCAATTTTCACTGACTTCATATTTGCGGCTAATCAGGTCGATTGTCAACTCTCGAATGGCTTCATTGGGGTGGTGAAGGAAATACTGGGAATCCGGAAGGGTTTCCTTTTCAATCGCAATTCTAAATTCTTCAATTACCTGCTTGTAAAGTGGATGAGTAAAAACGACATCATCCAGTTCACGGAAAAAGTAAGCCGCCAACTTCAGACCAAACCCTGTTCCCTCAAGCATTTGGTCAGAGTAATTCAATAATAGTCTGATGCTTTCTTTTTCTTGCAGTTGAATAATCTCCTCTAAATTGAGTTTCAGGGAGGTGTCCGATTCAGGATTTTGTAAGACTTCTTCAGGTAGGAATGCTGGTTTGTCCTTCTTGAGCTTTTTTCTATTGCTTCGAAGGATTAACTTGTTCAACTCCGTTATCAGCACAGATTCACCAATATCGAGTAGTTTGCTACATTCCTTAATATAAACTGTGCGTTTTAATGGATCTGGAATCTTGGAGATACTGTTAACTATCTCTTTGATTGACTCGGCTTTCTTTAATGGGTCACTGGCTGACTTTCTTGCATAAAGCTCAACTTTGAAATTGATAAAATCCTTGGCACCATGAAGGAGGAACTTCCTAAATTCTGTGGGACCAACATTGTGTGCATAACTATCCGGATCTTCACCTTGTGGGAAAACCACTGCCTTTACATTCAGATCTCCTTCCAGGATCATGTCAATTCCACGGAGTGACGCCTTTATCCCGGCTTCATCCCCGTCGAATAATACTGTCACATTCTTGGTAAATCGGCTGATTAGTTTGATTTGATCCTCCGAAAGTGCTGTTCCCGATGAGGCCACCACATTTGCAACTCCCGCCTGGTGCATGGAAATAACGTCTGTCTGTCCTTCTACCAGGTAACAATTATCCTCTTGTCTGATGGCCTGCTTGGCCTGAAATAGTCCATAGAGGATTTTGCTCTTATGAAAAACTTCGGTTTCGGGCGAGTTAACATATTTGGGCTGCTTGGTGAGTACTTTGAGTGTCCTGGCAGTGAAAGCAATCACTTTGCCCATTGTGTTATGAATGGGGAAGATCACCCGACCACGAAAGCGGTCATAAACTTTACCATCTTTTTCTACCTGTAAGCCAGCCTTATCTATGTAGTCCTGATTGTAAGCTTTCTTCTTGGCTTCTTTGATGAAAGCATCCCATTGGTCGAGGCTATAGCCCAGGTCGAAGCCTTTAATTGTATCGTCAGAAAAACCTCGTTCACGGAAATAGGAAAGGCCAAATTTCATACCCTCCTCTTGCTTCCATAGGAGGTCTTTGAAATAGTCCTTAGCGAAGTTGAGAAGTATGTAGAGACTTTCTCTTTCAGATTGCTGTTCTTCTTGTTCTGGTGTTAGCTCTTCTTCCTGAATTTCAATGCCATAGCGTTGAGCCAGGTGGCGCATGGCAGGCAGATATTCAAGACCTTCAAGCTCCATAATAAAGGTAATGGAGTCACCACCTTTGCCACATCCGAAGCATTTGTAGAAGCCTTGGTCGGGACGAATATGAAAAGAAGGGCTCTTCTCATTATGGAATGGACAACAACCCCACATGTCCTTGCCTTTGCGCTTAAGGCTAACGTAATCTGAAACGATATCTTCGATGTCAGCTCGATTGCGTATTTCGTCTATAGTAACTGGGCTGAGGCGCATTTAAAGAAAGTTCTATACCTTTTCAATCTCTTGAATAATGACTACTCCCTTGAGGGAGGCGCAGGAGAGTATTTGACATTAATAATTGAGCTAAATTAAGAGTGAGGTTCCTGGAAGTTGTCAGATTTCTGATCTAGTTATCCAGTACTTATCCACAATCTCCTGAACCTTTTCATCTAAAGGTAATTGGACGTCAATCCAGTTGATTTCATGACCCTGCTTCTCCATTTTCCGAAACCAGGTCATTTGCCGTCTGGCAACCGGGTGAATAGTTATGTTAAGTTTGTCAAATAGCGTATTGCGGTCAAATAATTCACCGAGATAATCGGTAACAAATTTATATTCCAGCCCAAAATAACGCAGCCGGTCTTTGTTAACTCCACTTTTGACCAATCCTTCCACCTCTTCAATCAGCCCATTGTCTAAACGACTCTCCAAATGATCTGTGGTCCATTGCCGACGCAATTCCCTGGGGACTTTTAAGCCAATAATAGGCTTGTTATTTACACAATAGTCAGATAAATCCTTGCCCGTCCCAATATCAAGCTGATGATATACTTGTCTTGAGTCAGCACGGATAATTTCACCACCAACCCTTGCAGCCAGGTGTGTTGCAACTTTGGTTTTTCCTGCCGCAGTTGGTCCAAGAATTACAGTCAGTGGTGATTTGAGGCTCATTTCAAGAATAGGGTGAATTTATAGTTACTTCCATTTTGAATTCGAATTGCTCCAGGTGTCAATGACTCATTCCCAACTATCCTATGTCTTATCAATTCACCAGGGTCAATCCAAAATTCTTGTGGTGGTGTTTGTTCAACCATTTCGAAACCAGGTTGTTCAAAAATTTTACCATTTTACCACTCCAAATCACCATAGGTCATTGAGAAATACATTATTGTTCAAAACTTCGGTTAAGGCTAAGCTTCCGGAGTTTAACTTGGAGATAATGAAATTGACAGCAGCATTTTATACACGATCTGATGTGGTACAAATCGCAAAAGACTTGTTGGGTAAATTTCTTGTGACCAACATTAATGGCCAGATTACCAGTGGAATGATTGTGGAGACTGAGGCTTATTGTGGTAGAAATGATGAAGCATGCCATGCCAACAACGGACGTCGTACAAAACGAACTGAGATTATGTTTCAGGAAGGTGGTAAGGCGTATGTTTATCTGTGCTATGGGATACACCATTTATTCAATGTAACCACAAACATTAATGGTTTGGCAGATGCCGTCTTGGTTAGGGGCCTCGAACCAATTGACGGATTGGACCACATGATGAAAAGGAGGAATATGAAAACTCCAAAGAGTAATTTATCCGCCGGACCTGGATCCTTATCAAAGGCATTGGGAATAACAACTACCTTGTATGGTCAAGATTTGGCAGGTAATGTAATCTGGATAGAAAACCGCGGGATTAACCTATACCCGAAAGATATTGAAGCGGGTAAAAGAGTGGGGGTGGATTATGCACATGAGGATGCCTTGAAGCCCTGGAGGTTTGTAGTCAAAAATAGCATTTGGATGAGTAAACCCCGGATATTGTAAATGTATTGGTATATCCCCATAAATTAGTCGGACAGGATTTTGCAGATAGCTATTAGTTAATTATGTCCATGAAAAAAAAGAACGTTTAACGCAGAGAAAAAGCTTCAAATATTACAAGCGGCAAAGGCCAATGGAGTCAAACTCAGACTGGAGAAGCACCGGGTGTATCCAGCTACCTTTTACAGCTGGCGCAACAAGCAGGAACAAATGGGAGAAGAAGACCTAAAGTGAATATAGCCCCGCAAAGGACCCCTAATTCGGTGAATGGGCCGAACTATTTTTTATACACCTTTTTGCTTGTTTCACCTTGATGCGTATAGATACTAATAATATAAATTAATAATTTTGTTTTGAAAAAGATTTGTTTTTTTCTTGATCAGTCAAAAGGGTGCCACAAAACAACTGTAAGGCCCAGTCTGTGTTGAATCTTTCAATCAGTTTTTCATCGCCAAGATTTGAAATAAGCCTTTGGAAACATCCCGGTCGAAACGCAATTTAACAAAACAATAAACCCGAAAAAGTATAGTCCTGACTATCAATGTTGGGTTATTTACGAGCGGTATGTATCAATTAGCATTGAGAATATTGATTTTAAATAATGTAAAATGGTATATAATTACCTCTTTTTAAAACCGTCAACCTGTTTTAGGACGGATCATAGAATTGAATTTTATACTTGATATACATATTGATAGCGGGAATGCTGTTATCAAACGTTCGCCCATAACCTGGGATTGTAAAGACGTCTAGTGGTTCAAAAGAATCATAATCATTTAGAATTCTTAATCTACCAATAAAACCTAAGTACAGGTTTCTGCCCAAGTGACTTTCAGTACCAAACGTAATCTCAAACCAATCTCCTTTAAGCGAAGTTCTTTTTAGTGGTTCTTCCAGTCCATTGAATAATCCACTTACGCTCTCAATTTCTATATTGGCTTTGTCATTAAAGAAACTGGACCCGTAATTAAAGCCAAAATTGAGGCGGCTTTTGGCACCAAGTGTCTTTGTGTAACCAAAACCAAACCGTGCATAGTTTCCACTTACTTCGTAATTGGCATTTTTGTAAAAATTGGCTGGTCTAATTCTGCCCCTCCCAAGCTCCATGCCTAAAAGAAAATGCTTGAATAATTGTATTTGAAAACCAACCTCAGCTTTGTTCTCAGCCTCTGTAAAAAAGCTAAACAATTTTGGGTAGTCAAAATAGACGGATAACGCACTAACAACAGGATATTGAATGGTATCTTTTGGCACTTTTACCTTTCGTTTGTCTGTTAGCAAAGTTGAATCAAGAGGTACTTCTTTGCCGTATGTCTCCAGTTCCAATGGCTGAACAATGGAAGAACTGTCTTCTTTCACCTGTCCAAAAGAAAAGCATGCGATGAGCATGGTCAAGGCAAGACTAAAAAAATACCGTAATTGATGTTTCATTGCTGATACAAACTTCACAAGAATTAATTGCCTCCTTGAAAGTATGACTACCTATTTTAATATTGGAAACAATTACCTCAATTCTTGACCGTTCATCTTCATTAAAATTTCTTTCGTATTCAAGTGATAATTCATACTTAACCCCGGAGATAAAAATCCCATAGGTTGTAGCATCATCATTTATTGATAATGGAAAGCGGAAACTTTCCAAACTATCGCTTCCGAAGGTAACCGAGGCCTCAGTAACGGTGGAGGTCAGGGAATCAATCCTGATTTTTCCATTTTCGATATCATTCTCAGTCACCAAAAGAATGTTGACTTTTTCCTCTTCTTCTAAACGTAAATTCTGAAAATTGACAAAGGTTGTTTGAAGAGAGTCAGTTTTGGCTTGTAATAAATTACGCAGATTATCCAGGTTATTGTCTCCTTCAGTAATAAGACGATTTATTGTCTGGATGCTGTCATTATAGAATTGAATTTCAACAGCTATTGTTTCAAGCGAGGTGTTGATTTCATCTATTCCTGCATTAAGGGATAGAAGGTTTTCCTGGATGATTGTGAGGCTATCTTGATTGACAAATTTGAACGTTATTGTCGGCTCTTTTTGCAAAGGCCCGCAATCATCACAGCTTTCGCAGTTGTACAAAGACAATCCTAAAACCCCAAATAGGAAGGTGATCAGATGAATATTAACTCTTGACATGTCATTGTAAAATTACATCATATAGCTTCAGTTAAAATTACTTATTAAAAAGAATCTACATCAAAGTTTACAATTGTACTCTTCAATTTCCTATCAGTGCTTACTACTGAAACGGAATCTTTTAGCAATTCTTTTACTTTAGACAGGTTTATTTTTGACTTTTCTACCTTGACCAGCATTTCCATGTGAAATTGATTCCGGATTTTGTTAATGAATGGTTGTTTGGGACCCAGCACTCTTTTGCCCAGTTGCCCCTTCAAAATTTCAGCCAATTTTACCGCAGCTTGCTCTACTATTTGCTGGTTCCTGTTTTTCAAAATGATCTTAATCAATCTAAAAAATGGAGGGTATTCATACTTCAATCTTTCCCCAATTTCCGATTGATAGAATTCAACAAAATCCTGGGTAACAAGATGCCTGATGATAGACTGATTCGGATCTGTAGTTTGGATAACTACCAAGCCCGGATGTTCTCTTCTTCCCGCTCTACCACTTACTTGTGTCACCAATTGGAAGCACCTTTCTGACGATCGAAAGTCCGGGAAATGTAGGATACGGTCAAGGTCAACAACACCAACTAATTGTACATGGTCAAAATCAAGACCTTTTGTTACCATTTGTGTTCCAACCAGAATATCGATCTCACCTTTCTCAAACCCGTCAATCAATTGTTGATAGCCAAATTTGTTCCTGGTGGTGTCAAGGTCCATCCGTTCCACGTTTGCTGACGGAACTAATAACTTAAGATCTTCCTCAAGTTTTTCAGTGCCAAAACCCACAGTTCTAATCTTATTGGAAGCACATGAAGGACATTGTCTGGGGGCTGGTTCTTTGTAACCACAATAGTGGCAGCGGAGGATGTTGCCATGCATGTGGTAAGTTAGGCTAACAGAACAGTTGAGACATTTCGGTACATGGGCGCATTCGTCACAAGAAAGAAAGGGTGAATATCCCCGCCTGTTTTGAAAGATTATGGATTGCTTTTTGGCTTCAATTGTTTTTCCAATTTCTGATATTAACTCTCCGGTAAATTCTCCCTTCAACGTTTTTCTTTTTCTGCCCTGCGTAATATTTGCAATTTGGACTGAAGGCAGAACTGATTGCCCGTATCGGTCTGAAAGTGCTACGTGGCCATATTTACCATCTAATGAATTGTAGTAAGACTCAAAAGAAGGGGTGGCTGATCCTAAAAGAGTTTTCGCCTTATGAAGCTGGCCAAGCACTATTGCTGTATCACGGGCATTATATCGCGGAGCCGGTTCGAATTGTTTGTAGGATATCTCATGCTCTTCGTCCACTATAATTAGGGACAAATTAGCAAATGGTAGAAAAACTGATGAACGTACACCCACCACTAAATCATACTCTTTGTTCAGTAGACGTTGCCAGACTTCCACTCTTTCATTGTCGGAATATTTGGAATGGTAAGTGCCCAGTTTATTGCCAAAAACTTTTGTTAATCTTTTTACAATTTGAGTAGTGAGCGCAATCTCAGGGAGCATGTAGAGAACTTGACCCCCGGCTTCTATTGCTTCTTCAATGAGTTTAATATAGATCTCTGTCTTACCACTTCCTGTTACCCCACGAAGTAGTACTACATCCTTGTCTTCAAAAGACTCCAATATTTTTTCAAAAGTTTTTTGTTGGTTGACGGACAGATTTATTTTGGTGTCAGTGTGAGAATGGAGCTTGTCTATTCTTGAAACCGTTTTGGTGTATTCTTCGAATATGCCGTTTTTTATTAGTGTCTTCAATGAAGAACCAGAAAGACCGGAATGCAGTATTCCCGATTTTTCAATACCGGCTTCATTAAGCTCTGGGTTGGTGTAGACAGGAACTTCACGAAGGTAGTAAAGAAGTAAGTCCGTTTGTTTAGGTTTCTTTTCTATACTATCAAAAACCTCCTGCAGCACTCCTTGATTAGCGTAGTGTGAGGTGAGCCGAACTCTTTTCTCCTTTTTGGGCTGATACTTATCTTTTACTTGCTCAATAAGTAGAATTGAATTTTTGGATACAAGGGATTTAATGATTTGGTAGACATTTTTCACCTGAACTATGTCGGAAATATCCTGATAGCTCAAAAGGTTGTCCTTTGTAAGGTGCTTTAGGATTAAGTGCTCCTTGTCGTTAAATTCGTAAACAGATTCTTCAAGATGGAAATCAGGATGCAGTTGTACAAATGATAGGCTTGAGAGCTTGAGGCCTGAGGGAAGGACGTTCACTAGAACATCCCCTTGAGTTGACATGTAATAATCTGCGCACCACTCTATCAATCGTAACTGACGGGGTAGAATGGAGGGTTTGTCATCAAGAATATCCAGCAGATACTTTGCCTCATACAATTTTGGAGGATATTCATGGATAGTGTGAATTACTCCAGTTAATATTTTTTTTCTTCCAAATTGAATGATTACCCTTTTTCCCGCTTCGGCAATTGGATTGAGCTCAAATGGAACTCTGTAAGTAAAAAGTTTTGGAATAGGAGCTGGCACAATTACATCTACAAACAGTGTAATTTTTTTAGTACTGGCACCAGTGTTTATATCAAGATTTGACAAGAGTCGGAATGAATTACAAAAAAAGGCAAATGTAAATTATATGAGAAGAGTATGTATTTTAATTGACCAGTTAAATGGTCTCAATGCGAGTATTTTTTTTCTAATCAGTCACTTTGAATAGTTGGAACATGAATAGTTGGAACAAAGGAATAGTATCATTTTGCCGATAGGCTGTCAAAAAATACTGTGAAGAAGTTTGATTGATTGCTATCATTGAGCGATGCCGGATTTCCACTTAAATCCAGACCTCACGGATTATAAACTCCCATTTAATCCTAATTTTTTTAACACATTAAAATTTCAAGATAATCAGAATGATAGCCCGTTTTATTCCTTCTATATTTTAGATACTGAAAGTAAAAACAACCTTGGAATGATCCATTTTACGATCATTGGAGAAGCAACTGTGAGTCAACCCAAGGGTCCTTTTGGTGGCTTTGAGTTTGATTCAAGTTTTTTGTTGAATTCAACTCTTTTATCGAATCAGAGCTCATACAACAGGGAATAAATAAAATAAAATTGGTAGATAGACCTGATGTACTGGTGAACAAAGTTTCCTTCGAACCAACAGAGGTATTAAAACAATTGAATTATGACGTTACATCAATCTGGAAGAGGTAAATGGACTGGAACAAATACACTCAATGGAGAGACGAAATTTCCGCAAGGCCCTGACTAAGAACTACCGCTGGAAACTGGAATCGAATGAAGCACTTCCAGAGGTATATAGTTTTATCGAGTGCTGTCGATTGCAAAATGACTTCATGGTAAATGTGTCATATAAAAATCTGAATAAGTCATTCAGAGACTTTCCCGGCCAGTATAGAATTTTTAGCATCAGGCATAAAGACTATCTCACTGCTGCCTCGGTTACTGTCGAAGTCTCCAACAATGTATTATATAATCACTTGCCAGCCAGTGATAAGCGATTCAAAAGAGATGGTCCAATGGTATTTTTAATGGTCAGTATGTATAGAATATGCAAAAAGCTTTGGGTGTCAAGTGCTGGACTTGGGGGTGTCCTCTATCAATGGTAAAATACAAACAGACTTGGCAGAATTCAAGGAAAGGATGGGTGCTATGATTTGTGAGAAAAAACTCTTGAAAAGAGATTATAAATCACAATAAGTAGCTCACCAATCAATGGGTGTTTTCCCATTTTCATAAAGATATTTATTAACTCTACTAAAATGCTTGCATCCGAAAAATCCTTTATGAACTGAAAAAGGAGAAGGGTGAGGGCACTGTAGGATGAGGTGTTTGTTTTCATCTATTACTTCACCTTTACGCTGAGCGTAAGCTCCCCATAACAGAAAAGCAACTTGTTTCCGTTTCTCTGAGACAATGTTAATTACTGAATCAGTAAAAGTTTCCCATCCTTTGTTCTGGTGCGAACCTGCATTATGCGCTCTAACTGTCAAGCTGGAGTTAAGGAGCAAAACACCTTGGTCCGCCCAGCGTTCCAGATTACCGCTTGCTGGATTTGCGCTTCCAATATCATGCTTGATTTCAGTAAAGATGTTCACTAGGCTTGGGGGATGCTTTATACCATCGTTTACCGAAAAGCATAGGCCATTGGCCTGCCCAGGACCATGGTATGGGTCTTGACCTAATATCACAACTTTGATTTTATCAAAGGGGCAGTGGTCAAATGCACTGAAAATCAGTTTAGCGGGAGGGAAGATTCTCGTACTTAGATATTCCCTGCGAACAAATTCTGTGAGACTCTCAAAGTATTCTTTTTCAAATTCATTCTGTAACAAAGCTTTCCATGAAGATTCTATTTGGACGTCCATTTAATCTGTTTGCACTTCATAAATACTGCTCTTGGGAGTATTTTGAGAATGGGTAAAATCATTAATTGAGGAAATTAATAATCAAAAAAAGCCATCAGTAGTTATACCGATGACTCTTTTCAACCAGCTATGAATTTGAGACTAAACTCAAAGCACTAAAAGTAAAACAAACATTTGGTAATAACAGGAAAGCCAAAAAAAATGAAAGGTAAATTAATTGATTAATTTACAAACCATTTTTCACTTACGACACTCGTCGATTAGTCTTCGTATGAACTTTTTTGGGAGCTCTTCAACTGTGTGGTTTTCGAATCTGACCATCGTATTTACAGCCAACAGTGAGTTGATAATTGCTTCTTTGGTAGCTTCAATTGCAGCAAGAATAACGTGGGGTTATCGCTTTATTTCCAAGTAATTCAGCAGACTGAGTATGGCTATCTGAATTTATATGGTACTCCCAAGTATGGTACTCTCAAGCTCTTGTCAGTGCTGAATGCAATTATATAATCCCTACTTCCAAATGATTGGAGTTTCTAAGTTACCGAACTCTTCAATCTGTGAATATTCCGTCAATTTGCCAAAGCCGTTTCCAAGGAAAATTGCCGCCATTTTGCGCCTGAGCATAAGTACAGATAGTAAATATTAAGACTATGACTTTGTAAGGCATGATTAGAAACCTATTGAAGAATTATCTCCACGAGTATAGTCAGACCCCCCTTCGAGGTTGCCATCTGATAAAACCAGAATACAGTCCATTTTTCCAAGTTGTTTTGTTATTTTTATCACGTGCCCCATATCTGTGAGTTCATTTAACACGCTTTGGTTATATCTATCTTCCTCTACCAAAATAATGTCCGGTAACCATTGGTGATGAAACTTCTCAGCATTTATGGCTTCTTGCATGGTCATTCCATGGTCAATGACGTTAAGTATTGTTTGATATACACTGGTAATAATGGTCGACCCACCCGGGGTTCCAATGACCATTAGTAATTCATCATCTTTTTCTATAATGGTAGGTGTCATTGAGCTCAGCATACGTTTTTCAGGAGCAACAGCGTTTGCTTCAGCACCAACTAAACCAAACTGATTAGGAACACCGGGCTTTGCACTGAAATCGTCCATCTCATTATTTAAGAAAAATCCTGCGCCCTTAACCATAACCTTGTTGCCAAAATAGCCATTGAGAGTGGTGGTGATTGCAATTGCATTACCACTAACGTCTACAACTGAGAAATGTGTGGTCTCGACACTTTCAATCGCGTCTATCTTACCTTCCTTAATCTCATTTGAAGGAGTCTTTTCTTTGGAAGAAATATCTGAGAACCGCTCTTGATTATAGGCTTTTGAGAGCAGCATTTCTTGTGGAACATCATAAAAATCGGGGTCGCCTAAATAGGTTGCTCTATCAGCGTAAACCCTTCGTTCTAACTCTGTCATTATATGAATGGATTTCACACTATTATGTCCCCATTTAGCAATTGGATATGTCTCAGTTCCCTGTAATAATTGCAATAAGGCTATGCCCCCGCTCGACGGGGGAGGCATACTGATAATTTTGTGATTTCGATAATATCCAACGAGAGGTTCCCGCCATTTGCTCTTATAAGTAGCTAGATCGTTCATCGTTATCAGGCCTCCGCCATTTTGAACGTCTTTAACAATCTGATCTGCCACAATCCCTTCATAAAACCCATTCCGGCCAAAATCTCTAATTATTGCTAAAGTGACAGCCAGTTGTTTGTAAAACATAGTGTCACCCTCTTTCCACGGAGTCTCTTTTAGCGTAGGCAAATCCCAATTATTTTGTTCTTTAAATTCGTTCTGAAATCGATTGAGATTTGAGGCCTCATTTTTCGTTAATAGAAATCCACCATCTGCCAAAGCAATGGCAGGTTGAACCAACTCATCCATTGATAATGATCCGTATTTTTCATGTAAGGCAAACATTCCGTCAACTGACCCGGGGACACCGCAAGCTAACCGGCCGATGGTGCTTTTGCCCTTTATTACATTTCCATCTTTATCAAGATACATATCACGTGATGCGGATTTGGGTGCTTTTTCTCTGAAATCCAAGGAAGACACATTCCCATTGCTTTCACGAATTACTGCGAAACCGCCTCCGCCTATGTTACCAGCCACAGGGTATACAACGGCTAAGGCGAATTGAACTGCTATCGCTGCATCGAAGGCATTACCACCTTTCTTCATGATATCGGCACCAACTTGTGATGCAATAGGATGTGCTGATGCCACCATTGCAGAATCTCCTATGACTCCTTCAGCGGATTCCTTACTACTATCATGTAAATTTTGTAGTGGTTTGGTGCATCTAACACTCAGTAAAAAACTGAGTGTTAGAGTCAGTATTAGTCTCATCGAAAATGTTCAGTTTTAATTCGGTGATAAAGCTGAGAAAAAACAGGAACATTTTCAATGATGATCACATATTACGCATTCGGACAGTCCGTACTCTCTTTTTATTTTTATCTGAATTGGGGTTATAAAATCTGGCCCTGGTTTTTGGTTTTACAGTCTTGATAATAGAGGCACAGGAATAAAAGGAGAGCATCATTAAAATTATCAAGGATCTGCAGATCATTCTTCTAATTATCCGAGCACTCATTGATTGTTCATTATTTGTTTGTTCATCTTTTAACTAATAGTTAAGAACAATTGGTCAAATATTTTTATCAAATGTGAATTAAACAATTAAATATTGGCTTTGTGCAAAAAAATATTGACCGAAGGTTTGTGATACCAGAAAATTTTCATCATATTTGAATCTTTCTTTTACTCATTGACAATAAGTCATTTAACAAAGTGAGCATTAACTATTGCTTTTAACTAAAACCTCATAGATGTAGGCAGAAAAACTTACTTAAATTACTCAATTAGAATGGCCAGAAATTTAGACATCAACCAGCAGTTTAACCTTCCAGAAAGCGTAAAATTTACAACCTTAGAAAAACTCGGCATATCAATTAACGAGGATCAGACATCTACCGAAAATGACTCTCAGTACATTGGATTCAAAAGAGCTGACTTAACAACAACTGTTTCAAACCTTACAAGAGAATTACGATGCTCATTTACCAATGGAATGGCGAATGTCTGTGAGAGTTATGTCTCAGGGAGGTTAAAAGCGAAATTTAGAAATATCGCAAAAACAGGAAGGCAGGAAGCAGGCTATAATGCATTTTTGTTCAGCAAATTTGGAGAGGCTTTGAACGGCTTTGAATTCAATAGTGAGCATCCGTTCCATGACGTCTTTAAAGCCAGGTATTTTGTGAAGAATGGATCAAATAGAGGTCACTTAATCCTTCACTATCCAGCATTCATTCCAAAAGAAAAACTAACAGTTCCAGAAGAAGCAAGCCATTTTAAACTTTATACCCAATTAGTGACATTATCGGATTTTGAATTTGATGATGAACATGGATATCGTCCAATAAGTAAGAAATTTCATGGTAAGAAATCAGAGTTTTACAGTCAAATGTTGCCAATTCTTAAAATTCCAATTCAACCGATAACTTCACAACTATCTGTGAATAATGGTATGGGCGTACCCAATTCATCAGGATTGCTTCTGACTATGGGAATTCACTTCTATAGATATGAAGATTGCAAGTATGTGCCAATGTCGAAGAAAAGCGCACTCGGGATTGTGAGTGTCTTTTAAGAAGCCATGAACTTAGTACCATTACTATATTTTCTATAAAAAATCCATTCAGGCATTCTGCTTGTTTACTACCCGTTAATTGGAAAATATTCAGGGAAAGAAATGGATTCCTAAAAATAAAAACAATAAAAAGATCGATAGACGGATTCTCTTACGTTTGATTAATTAGCTTTATTTACTTTTGCCGCGAAGAAATAATGGCTAAGAATACTTACAAGAGTAAATCATCTAAAGGTCCCAAAAAATCTTTCAAGCTAAACCTCAGTTTTCTGAGTGATAGAAGGTTCCAACTGGTCAGTGGATTCTTTCTGCTGGGATTCAGCCTATTTCTAATCATTGCTTTCATTTCATACCTTTTTACAGGCAAAGCCGATCAGAGTGTTGTAGCAGCGACCGGTGAATTTAGTTTGAAAGCATCCGGACGAGAGGTGGAAAATTGGCTTGGCCTTTTGGGAGCATACCTCTCTCATTTCTTCATCTTCAAAACTTTTGGGGTCGCCTCATTTTTGTTCCCACCATTCATGTTCCTATTGGGCTATAAGATTATTTTTAATAAAATGTTGTTGCCCATCGGTAGAAGCATATCTTTCATTCTCTTTTTTCTTTTCTGGATTAGTATCCTCAGCGGAAACCTCCTACTTGCCTCTGATGAAGTAAGTGAGTGGGGGTTTATTAGCGGGGGGACAGGCTATGAATTGGCAATAATCTTAAATAGTATTTTGGGCTGGGGAACCTTTTTATTCCTGGCAATTTCCCTCCTGGGATTCATAGTATATTTCTTTAATGTTACAATGCCTTTGAATAAATCAGATGAGGGTGTAGTATCAGGCACCTCTAAGGAATTTGAAATTGAAGATACTGTAGAGGTTGCAGAAGAGGAGGATGATGAAAAGAGAATAGAGAAGGTTTTGAGGGAAATTGAGTTGGACGCTGGTAAGCCGAAAGGAGAGCAAGATGAGCCAAAACCTGAGCTGACTTTAGAAATTGATAACGATGTTGAACCAGTGCCAGAAGAAACAATTCTTCCAACCCAGGTAGAAAGTGATATAGACCTGGAAGTAAATGAAACTATCGAGGAAGAAGATAAATCAGATGAATTAGAAAATTATGATCCAACGCTTGATTTAGGGAGATATAAATACCCAACCCCTGAGTTACTTGGTGAGTACCCGGATAAAAAAGTTCAGGTAACAAAGGATGAGTTGGAACAAAATAAAGATAAAATCATTGAGACCCTGATTAATTTCAAGATCGGAATCTCATCGATTAAAGCCACAATAGGACCGACAGCTACTCTTTATGAAATTGTGCCAGATGCGGGCGTAAAAATCTCTAAGATAAAAAACTTGGAAGACGACATTGCCCTGAGTTTAGCTGCCTTAGGGATAAGGATAATTGCACCGATTCCAGGGAAAGGAACCATTGGTATTGAGGTTCCAAATAAAAATCGTGAATTAGTGAGCATGAGGTCGGTAGTGACTACTGAGAAATTCATGAAAAGTGATATGGCCCTTCCCATTATTCTCGGTAAGACGATATCAAATGAAGTTTACATAACGGATCTCACCAAAATGCCCCACCTGCTCATGGCTGGAGCTACGGGACAAGGTAAATCAGTTGGACTAAATGTGATGTTGACAAGCTTGATTTACAAGAAGCATCCCTCACAGTTGAAATTTGTATTGGTTGACCCTAAAAAGGTTGAGTTAACCCTGTTTAACACCATAGAAAGACATTTTTTGGCCAAATTGCCCGACAGTGAGGAAGCAATCATCACCGATACCAAGAAGGTAGTGCACACCCTTAATTCGTTGTGCATAGAGATGGACGGTCGCTATGACCTAATGAAAGATGCCGCTTGCCGAAATATTAAGGAATACAACGAAAAATTTGTAAAAAGGAAACTGAACCCAAAACAGGGGCATAAATTCCTGCCTTATATTGTACTCGTAATTGATGAACTGGCTGATTTGATGATGACCGCGGGCAAAGAAGTTGAGGGTCCAATTGCTCGATTGGCACAGTTAGCAAGAGCGATTGGTATTCACCTGGTAATTGCAACGCAAAGACCTTCCGTTAATGTCATAACAGGCGTTATTAAAGCAAACTTTCCAGCCAGACTTTCTTTTAGAGTAACATCCAAAATTGACAGCAGAACAATCCTGGATGCAGGGGGTGCTGAACAATTGGTTGGGCACGGAGATATGCTACTTTCCATGGGATCCGATATCATAAGAATTCAATGTCCATTCGTTGATACGCCTGAGGTCGATAAGATTTGTGATTACATTGGTGCTCAACAGGGGTATAGCAGTGCTTATCTTTTGCCTGGGTTTGCAGGTGATGATGAAAGTGGTACTGTCAGTGCCGTCGATCTATCAGAAAAAGATGCGTTGTTCAACGAGGCTGCAAGATTAATAGTTGCTCACCAGCAAGGAAGCACTTCCCTGATACAGCGTAAAATGAAACTAGGCTATAACAGAGCAGGACGATTAATTGACCAATTGGAGGCAGCTGGAATTGTTGGTTCGTTTGAAGGAAGCAAGGCCAGAGAAGTTTTAGTTCAAGACGAATACAGTTTGGAACAATTATTGAATAGTACTGATGAGTAGTTTGAATACATGATTATGAACAAATACATTATATGGCCTCTTTGTGTCTTTGGACTTCACTTGGGAAGTAATGCACAAGAACAAAAAGACCCCGCAGCCTTGACTATTCTGGAGGGTATGAGTAAAAAATATAAGGCTTATCCATCTTTCGAGGCAGAATTTACCAACTCTTTGATCAACCCTGATAAAAGTAAGGAGGAAATATCTGGAAAAATTACAGTGAAAGGTGAAATGTACAAACTTGATTTAGGTGAGCAAGAAGTTATTAATGACGGGGAAAATTTATGGACCTATTTAAAAGAGGTTAACGAAGTTAACATTACAGAATACTATCCGCAGGATCAGGAGATATCACTATCAAATATTTTCACCATTTATGAGGATGGTTATAAGTATGTATATGTAGAGGAAAGCACTCGAGGAAAAACGCATATTATAGACTTAGAACCTGAGTCAAAGGGTAAGGACATTTATAAAATAAGAATGGAAATTACTGAAAATCGGGAATTGAGAAGTTTTACCCTATTTGAAAGAAGTGGGGTCCGGTATTTATACTCCATAGATAGTTTTGATGGAGAAAAGAGTATTGGCGATAGCCTTTTTCAGTTCAATGAGGCTGACTATCCAGGAGTTGAGGTAATAGATTTTAGAAATTAGTATGAGATATTTTACTTTTCAAAAAAAACCGTTTTTTTGAAAACGGCTTTTTTGTTATGAGACGAAAAGAACTAATAGACCAAATCAAATCAAAAGAATCTCTCTTATGTGTAGGACTGGATTCTGATATAAACCGCATTCCATCATTTTTATTAAGGGAAAAAGACCCGATCTTCGAGTTTAACAGACGCATTGTTGATGCTACTTTGGAATATGCCGTAGCCTATAAACCAAATTTGGCATTTTATGAGGCTGCTGGTTCCAAGGGTTGGGAATCTCTCCAAAAAATCATAGAATATATTCCATCAGAAGTATTCACTATTGCTGATGCTAAAAGAGGTGATATTGGAAATACTTCTTCATTGTATGCCAGAGCCTTTTTTGAGAACATGAATTTTGATTCAGTAACTGTAGCTCCATACATGGGGGAAGACTCAGTTAAACCATTTCTCACCTTTGATGGCAAATGGATCATACTTCTAGGACTTACCAGTAATGCAGGCAGTAATGACTTTCAAGCACTTACAATCAATGGTACGGAAGAACGTCTGTTTGAAAGAGTGATTAACCGGAGCCAGGGTTGGGGTGATATCAATAACATGATGTATGTAATCGGTGCTACAAAAGCTGAACAACTGGGTGAGATAAGAAAAATTATCCCTGATTATTTCCTATTAGTTCCAGGGATAGGAGCACAAGGAGGGGATTTGGAGTCTGCTTGCAAGTTTGGTTTAAATCAAGATTTTGGCCTGTTGATCAATGCCTCAAGAGGAATAATTTATGCCAGCGATGCTCATGATTTTGACACAATTGCAGCAAATAAGGCTTCTAAACTTCGCATCGAAATGAAACGATATATGGACAAGTATATGTAGTCGTGGAAGAGCGTTTCCTCCATTTTATATGGCAATATCAATATTTTTCAACGCCTCTCTCTGGCGTCAATGAAGAATCAATAGAAATAGTTAGGCCTGGATTATCAAATACAGATTCAGGTCCGGATTTCTTTGACGCAAAGATCATGATTGACGGAATTATCTGGGCTGGAAGTGTTGAGATACATGTTAAGGCTTCGGAGTGGTTTACACACAAGCATCACCACGATAAATCATATGAAAATACCATTCTGCATGTCGTTTGGGATGCGGACCAAGAAATAAAGAGAAAAGACGGATCTATTATTCCGACAATGTCATTAAGGAATAGGGTAGTGCCTGCTTTATATGATAACTATAGAAAACTGGTAAAGTCACCGCTAACCATACCGTGCTCCAAAAGTATTCGGAGAGTTGATCAATTGACAAAAATATCCACTTTGGATAAGGTGTTAATGGAGCGGTTAATTGAAAAGAGCAAGGTTGCTGCAAATTTGGTAGCCCAAACCAAAGGAGATTGGGAAGAGACGACCTATCAATTAATGGCCAGCAATTTTGGATTTAAAGTCAACAAGGATCAATTCTTGCGTCTTAGCAAGTCAGTCCCTCTGACCTTTATCACTAAGACCAATAACTTAATGCAGACAGAGGCATTGCTTTTTGGGCAATCAGGCCTTCTTAACGGCGATCCTCTCGATGAATACAGCCAGAATTTACATGAAACTTATCATTTTTTAGGGCATAAGTTAAAATTGGCACCTTCAATTGCAGCTCATGAATGGAAATTTATGCGGATGAGACCTGCTAATTTCCCGACGATAAGGATAGCTCAGTTGAGTAAGCTACTATTTGAGGTTAAACATTTGTTTTCCTGGATAATTGAATCTTCGGATTATAAAGAGATTATAAAAAGGTTCATGCTGGAACAATCTGAATACTGGTTGAGTCATCATAGTTTTTCGAAATCCTCGAAAAAACCGATGAACGGACTCGGAAAAACCAGTGTTGAGAATATTATCCTGAATACTGTAGTCCCAATTCTAATTGCATATGGGAAATACATAGATGATCAAACTCTAATTGACAGAGCTGTAGGATTTTTACAGCAAATACCACCAGAAAATAATAAGATTACAAGAATGTGGGCCTCACTTTCTTGGTCTGCTAAATCTGCTTTTGATTCGCAGGCCCAAATTGAACTGCATAATGCATATTGCCAAAAAAAGAAATGTGCATCTTGTGTTATAGGCAGAAGGTTGATTAACCCTGCGAAATGACAATAATAATATTTCTCATTGGCTGGGCTTTGTTTACTTGCAGTTGTTGCAGGTCTATGGAGGAGGGGCCAGACGTCAAAGAAGTATTTTTTTTCCGACTTTGATTCTTAAAGTATTTGCGGGTGTTTGCTTTGGAGCACTTTACATTTTTTACTACAAAGAAGGGGATAGTCTTACTCAATTTAAAATAGGTTCCAACCTGTCCGAACTATTTGAGCATGGTATCTGTAAGTATTTCTTAAATCTGCTTGAAGTGGACAATTCATTTGTTGATGAAGAACCAAGATCAGCTTTTTTTCATTAGAATACTCAGCCTAATCAATATAATGACTTTGAATGACTACTGGCTTTCGACGGTATCTATAGCACTCATCAGTTTCATTGCTATTTGGACTTTGGTCATGAGAGTTGCAGTATTTTACCATGTAGACATGCGGTTGCTTTGGCGTCAATTGCATTATAATCTGGGCCTCTACAGGGTGCTTAATGTCAATCGGGAGCTCCCGGTGATTTACGCTATTAGCCCCTTACCTACATTCTAATCATGGCAACGTTATTGAGCCTCTCGACGCCAAATTATGGAACGCTCAGCCGTTATAAGGTTGCGTACATTCCTTTTTTTGATGTTTTTCGTTCTGTATTCATTACCAATCCGTTCCTGGTTGAAAAAGATTCGTGCTTCTAAAGATCCCGGCTAATTTTGCAGCATGGACAAACCAGTAATAATACTTGGTGCCAAAGGGATTGCGAAGGCAACAATGGAGATATTCCTAAGTCATAATAGAGTGGTCTATGGATTCTTGGATGATGATGAGTCTCTTCATGGGTCCGAAATCAATTTTATTTCCATACTTGGAAAAACAGACAACGACAGATTTCTTAAATTGATTGGAAAAAAGTGCGAAGCCTTTGTAGCGGTGGAAGATCCAAGTCTACGGAAGGGTTTGGTAAAACTCTTGAATGACCGGCGTAAGATTATGCCGACTAACGCCATACATAGCCGAGCCTATTTATCTGATTCTTCTCATTGGGGTAATGGCAATTTTATTAATGCCGGAGTTTTAATTGGTGCCGAAGCCAAGATTCCTAATCATTGCATTTTGCATGCAGGTGCTACTATTGGTCATGAGGTAACCCTGGGAGACTTTGTACAAATTGGAGCAGGAACACATATCAATTCTGGTGTGCAAATAGAAGACAACGTGTTTGTTGGCTCTGGTGTTACAATTGTTTCAGAGGTGAAAGTGGGTAAGAACGCCAGAGTAGGAGCAGGTTCCGTTGTAATATCTGATATTAAAAATGGTGAAACAGTTTTTGGCAATCCTGCACAACAGGTAAAAAAGTAGAATTTCCCAAATCCGATATTGACCATCTCTACACCACCGAGAGCCTTTCAAGTACTTAGGAAAATTTTATTGGACCACTTATCCTAATCCTAATTTTGAAACTGTAGACTGGTATATCCCCCTAAATAGTCGGACAGGATTTTACAGATAGCTATTAGCAGCAGATAGCTATTAGTAATTATGTCCATGAAAAAAAGAACGTTTAGCGCAGAGGAAAAGCTTCAAATATTACAAGAGGCAAAGGCCAATGGAGTCAAGCTCAGACTGGAGAAGCACGGGGTGTATCCAGCTACCTTTTACAGCTGGCGCAACAAGCACGAACAGATGGGAGAAGAAGGTTTCAGACACGGGGGATGACTCTTGCCCGGCTTAAAGAGATCAGACGGTTGGAAAAAGAGAATGCCATGCTCAGTGAGACCATCGCAGGGAAAGACCTGGAGAGCAAGCTCAAAGATGAGTTGCTGAAAAAGAAGTATCCCCTGATGCAAAGAAAATCCTGGTGCAGGGCTACATGGATCAGGGGTACAATACCATGTGGAATTAGGCTATGATGTTCTCATTATGGACTATAGAAAGTATGGGAAAAGTATTGGATAATGGTCTTATAAAAACTTTTTACAAAATGCTGAGACTTTTTATCGATATGCTACCGAAACTTATGTTGAGGAAGATATTATTATTTATGGACGTTCGCCGGGGATAGGATTTGCCAGACAATTTTAGTCCTTCAGAGTATCTCAAAAAGGTGGAATGTCCAATTAATATATTTCACGGTACCGACGATTTCATTGTTCCACATGGTATAGGGGGAAAGTTTATTTCATCAATTTGAAATGGACAAAGAGATAATACTAGTTAGCATTGAAGGAGGTGGACATAATGACTTAATTGATTTTCCTATTTTTAGAAAAGAAGTGGAAATACTTCTTGAATAACCTGTTCAATATATATTTGCACATTGCATTTTCCCAAAAATGATGTCGGTGACTCTTCTGGTACTGATAACTAAATTTAACAAGAATGAAAATTGGAATAATAGGTGGAGGCAATCTTGGTATTGCTATATCTCAGGGACTTATTGACGCAAAATATTGCCTTCCCGAATCTTTGTACGTCACAAGGAGAAAACTCAGTTACTTAGAAAACCTGAAGAATCAAGGGGTTTTTGTCGGGAATGACAATAAAAAGGCTGCCCGGTTTGCGGATGTTATCATTATGGCAGTCAAACCCTATCAGGTTGAGGCAATTTGTGAAGAAATTAAAGAGTATGTTTCTGAGGATAACTTGATAATTTCTGTCGTTACAGGTACATCCATCTCAACCATGACAGAGGCTTTAGGGGGCCATAAAAATGTTTTTCGAGCAATGCCAAACACGGCAATTGCTATTGGTGAATCAATGAGCTGCATTTGTGGGCCTGAAAGTAATGCAGCGGCCTTAGAGGAAGTTACCTCTCTTTTCCAGACAGTTGGTGAGACGGTCGTGATCGCAGAGGAATTGATGAATGCCGCTACTGTTCTTGGCGCATGTGGAATAGCCTATGCGATGCGCTTTATCAGAGCAGCAACTCAAGGGGGAATTGAAATAGGGTTTCATGCAGATATTGCACAGAAAATTGCGGCCCAGACTGTCAAAGGGGCAGCAGATCTACTCATACAACTCAATAGTCACCCTGAAAGTGAAATCGACAAAGTGACCACTCCGAGGGGTTGCACCATTGCGGGCCTAAACGAAATGGAACATCAGGGCTTCAGTTCTGCCTTGATCAAGGGAGTCTTGACTTCTTTCGAAAAAATATGATACTGCCCGGGCCACTGACTAGTTTCGAGTTCTGACGATTATTGTTCTATCAGATGCTTTAATTGAAGGCAGATGCTTTAATTGAAGGGTAATACTTTTTTCGCACCATCTTGCTTGACCACTAAGTCAACTGAACTTCCATCTACTTTTAACAACCGGATCATCTCCTGCATATTAGCTGGCTTAATGGTTTTATCATTGACGCTCACGAGTTCAGAATCCACTTTGATTCCTGCTCTTGATGCGGGGCTATTTTCAAATACCTGATGAATTAAGACGCTTTGTTTATCTGGTGACAGTTGGTTATCAATCCCGCTGCAATGGATCGAAAAACTTTCGGCATAATCATGATTTTCTTCGAGGTACATTATTTTGCCTGGAAGATCGATGATGATGTTATAGCACATCAAAATTTCGTTGCCAATAATACCGAATACGGGTTTGTGCGCTTCCCGGGTGCCATCCAGTCATGAGGGTATTATTTCAGAATCACTCAGGCGACTAGTCCGGTTTCTGGATCTGATTCCCTGTTTTGGGGTGAGTTTACGGACCGGGGAGATATGTTCTGAATATTTTTGACAAAAATCATCAACCTGGATATAAAAATTCCTGCTTTCTTATCCCGGATTCAGGTTAAATAAATCTATAAGCTTATTTTTAGCCTGGTTTGAAAATTGTTCGGACAGGTATGGATAAATAATTGAATTTCAGCACTATTCCCGTATGATACTCCTACCTTTGCGGCTTATTTAACAAACCATTTTTTGAATAACTTCCAAAACCTAGGGCTTTCACAATCAACAATTCGAGTTCTTGATCAACTAGGGTTCGAAAACCCCACTCCTGTACAAGAAAAGGCCATACCAATGCTAATGGGTCAAGATTCAACTGACTTCATTGGAATTGCTCAAACAGGAACCGGCAAAACTGCCGCTTTTGGCCTTCCATTGATTGATTTGACAGATCATAGCAATAGAGCAACTCAGGCTTTGATTATGGCCCCAACACGTGAGCTCGGGCAGCAAACTGCACAACAATTAACCAGCTTTGCCCAAAATAATAAAGCGATTAATATTGAGGTCGTCTATGGTGGAGCAGCCATAACCAATCAAATCAGGGCACTGAAGAAACCCGCGCAGATTGTAGTAGCCACGCCTGGTCGTTTATTAGACTTAATCAAAAGAAAGGCAATCAGGCTTGAGAATGTCAAATATGTAGTATTGGATGAGGCAGATGAAATGCTCAATATGGGCTTCAAAGAAGACATTGACGAGATCCTTTCCCATACACTTGAAGACAGGGTAACCTGGCTCTTTTCGGCAACAATGCCTCCTGAAATCAGGAGGATAGTCAAAAAATACATGGACGCCCCATTGGAGGTATCCATTAACTCACAAGAAAAGAGTAATAAAGACATTTCTCATAAATGCGTCACCACAAAAACCGCGAACAAGATACCTGCATTGAGAAGGTTCATGGACATTCAGCCTGACATGAGGGGTATATTATTTTGCCGAACCAAGCGGGAAACTCAGGAAATTGCAGATAATTTAAGCAATATCGGGTATGGTGTAGAGGCTCTTCACGGGGACCTTTCGCAAGGGCAACGTGATGCGGTGATGAAACGTTTTAAAACACGATCGATGCAACTTCTTATTGCAACCGATGTAGCCGCAAGAGGCATTGACGTTAATGATCTGACACATGTAATTCATCACACACTCCCAGACCAATTAGAAAGTTATACCCATAGAAGTGGTCGGACGGGACGTGCTGGCAAAAAAGGAATTTCTCTGGTATTTATAAACCCACGCGAAGACAGAAAGCTCACACAGCTTGAAAGAAAGATGAGCATCACATTTGAGCGTATTGAAATTCCGGAAATAGGGGAGTTGCGAGCCAGCCGTATTAACAATTGGGCCAATCTTATCATCAGTACAGAAGTAGATACCCAAGCCGGTGAAATTCTCAATGACCTGCATGACCAATTTGCTCACCTGAGTAAAGAGGACATCCTAAAAAGATTAATTACTACCCAGCTTGATCATTTAATGATTCAAAGGGGTGAAGATTCCAATCTGAATGCAAAAGAGGAAAATGGTTCTTCTGGAGGATCACCGGTTAAAAGAGGAAAAACAGGGTTTCACCGCTACTTTATCAATGTAGGTTCCATTGATGGGATGACTAAGCCAGATGTGCTTCATTTTTTATCTGATGTTTCCTGTGTAGACCGCAAGTTTTTCGGAGAGATCTCTCTACAAAAGAATTGCACTTTTTTCGATCTGGATCAAAATCAAGACAATGGATTTGCGCAAAAATTTAATGGCATTGAGGTGGAGGGCAGGGAAATCCGTGTGAATAGAGATGACGAAGGTGGTAAACGCTCCAAAACTTCTTCAAAGAACGACAAGAGTGGAACCAGGCGTAGGAAACCAAGACCGGAATTTAGGAAATCAAAAGCTAGAAGGAGATAAGAATTAACGCCCTACTATTCGACATATAACCAAGTCACTTTTTTCGCAAACTATGTCAAACCACATTTTGTAATACTGGGCAATGATTGACAGCGAACTGGAAGAATTGCTTCTACAAACGGAAATCCATCCTGAGAAAATGATGGAATCAGGAGCCCGGTTTGTCATCATTGCAGCCTCAAGCAATGCTGATCAAATAACACATTATCTGGGTAAAATATCAGTCGTCCCGGAAAATAAAAAGGATGAATCTATTAGAACAAGTGCTAATACAAGTGCTAATACAAGTGCTAATAAATTTCTCATGAATTTAGTTTGTTAATCTACTGCTGCCATAACTAGTCCCATCATTTCGCCAATTTTAGAAGGCTCTAGCCATCGTGTTACTACAACTAAGTCGTCTTCTTTGTCAACCACTATAAAGTTTCCGCCAAATCCTGCAGCATAATAGATACTCTCGGATAGGTTATTGTCCCATTTGCGTTCTCCTTTATTCAACCACCACATATAGCCATAGCTTTCATTTGCTTCCGAAGAGTTCTGTACCATGTTCACCCAATTTTGGGAGATCAACTGTTTGCCATTCCATTTGCCATTCCTGAGAAAAAGCAAACCAAATCTGGCATGATCAGCAGCACTTATAAAAATTCCACCCCCAGAATGACCTCCACCACTTACCGACTGCATCTTTACCCCGTCGATGGTGACCCATGAATTTTCATAACCATACCACCTCCAAGTGGTTGATGCCCCTATAGGGTCCATGATGCGCTCCTTTAATACCTGAGGCAAGGGTTTGCGTAATACGTTGAGTAGCGAATAGGATAACAGGTTAACCCGCACATCATTGTACTCAAAGTTCGTACCAGGCTCTATCAAATCACGATTTTTCCAGTCATCAATTCCTCCTTCCCTTGGAGGCCTGTCATTCCAATCTTTCATGCCGAAAAGGTCTCCGGACCAGTCAGAAGATTGGGTGAGTAAATGATGCCATGTAATTTTGGAATTATGTGCGGTTTCAAAATTACCATCCCAAACATAATCTTGAACTTTGTTTCTCACGTTCTTGATTAGACCATCATCAACTGCCAATCCCGCAACGGTTGAGAGATAACTTTTAGTCACTGAGAAGGTCATGTCGACTCGGTCGATATTTCCCCATTGTGCAATAATATATCCTTCTTTTAAGATAAGGCCTGCAGGCCCGCCTCTTCTTTTGACAGGTCCTTTGATTTCATGAAAAGGTTCTCTTTCAAAGCTTTTATATATAGCCTGTAGTAAGTCTACTGCACCTGAATATTCATTATTCATGGCAAAGTCCACCGCCTTTTGTAATTCAACTTTGTCAATTTTGAATTCTTTTGGATCTTTTACCTGCCACTCGACACCAGGATAATATTGTGCCCACAACGGTGTGTAAGCCAATGTCAGAACCAATATTAATATTTTTTTCATCATTATGTTTTCGATTTTCTACTTTAATGCAGCGTACTTCTTTTTTAAAATTCCAAATTGGGTATTTAACTCAGCATACCGAATTAGACCATCTTTACCTGGTTTCTGGTCAGCCTGGTTGAGCATGTTTAAGAGGTATCTTGTTTGGTCCACCAACATTGGCGTCATGTAGATACCTTCGGCAGTAGACAGCTCACTTTTAATTTCCCTCACAATCTGTAGTTTCTTACCTTTTAACTCCCCTTCTTTCTTTTTAACAGCTGCCTCTAATCTCCTGACATCATCTAGTAAATTATTGGTTTTGATGGCCAATGTCTCTTGTTCTTTGATTTGGTCGATGGTGACACCAGCTAATTTCAGGTTGGGATCTATTAGCAACTCGAAAGATTGTTCATATTGTTTATCGTTGATTGTTAATCTGGCTGTATATGTTCCGGGTGACACCATCGGTCCGTTGTTAAATGCTGTTTTGGCATTGGAACTCCAAGCTCCTGTATGACGCATATCCCACCTAAATCTATTTGAACCTTGTTCCTTCGTTAAACCTGGTCTTCCTGATTGTGAAGTGAAACCAGTGGACATGTCATTCTCCTCCTTGGTTCCATTTTTTTTATTGCTATTGAATACACTGACTACCTGATTGTTAGTATTCAGTATTTCAAGTTTTATTTCAGAGGAAATTTCCTCATTGAGGTAGTAGTCTATAAGTACTCCAGGCTTGGGATATTCTGGTCTGGCAGATTCGTCTTCAGTTACAAACTGGTAGCGATACCGAATTGTATTGGTTGGTTTGAAAAGATATGCTAGTCCGGAACTTCTATTATCAATTTGATGAACTGAAGTCACATTATCCATTATCCAAAATCCCCTGCCCATCGTTGAAATCACCAGATCATTGCGATACACTTGAATATCCGTTACGGGAGTAACTGGCAGGTTTTGCTGAAATGATTCCCAGGATTGACCATCATTCCTGGAAATAAAAAGGCCAAACTCAGTACCTGCGTACAACACTCCTTCTTTCTCAGGATCTTCTCGTACTACCCGAGTGGGAAAATTGTTGGGCATACCATTACTTCCATTTGTCAATAAAGTCCAGTTTTTACCGTAGTCGACAGTTTTGTAAATGTACGGTTTCCAATCACCTAGCTGGTATCTTAAAATGGCTGTATAAGCTTTTTCCTCTTTGTGAGGAGAAGGTTCCACACAGTCAACCCGGCCACCTTTAGGCATATTTGGGGTTACTTTCTCCCATGAGGCACCTCCATTTTGAGTAACATGTACAGGACCATCATTCGCTCCGACCCAAATGAGTCCTTCTTTTAATGGTGATTCTCTTATCGCATAAATAGTACTGTAATATTCTTCTCCGGTAACATCACGGGTAATTGGCGTTCCAGGTACAACCTGCTTGTCCGCTTCAAAATCAGTTAGATCGGGTGATATGGTTTCCCAATTCACACCATCATCTGTTGTTTTGTGTACGTACTGAGAGGTGTGATAAACCACCCCCGGCGTGTGTTTTGAAGCATGTATTGGTGAAACGCGTTGAAACCTATGTTTCAAGTCTTTTGGATTGTGTCCATACATATTACTCGCCCCAACGTAATACTGCCTTTCCTGCCCAGTACGCTTATCATAAACACCAAATCGCCCTTTACAGTCAGAGTATACAATATTGGAATCTCCTGGTTTCGGCACAGCAGGTCCGGTTTCACACCCACCTACAGCCATCCAAAACCCTATTCCACCAGCAGGATGAGCGTAGGAAGGCAAACTCGGAATAGATATGGTAGTATTGTCCTGTTGACCTGCGTACAACCAATAAGGATACTGATCATCCACTTCAACCTGGTAAAGTTCGGACGTAGGTTGGTTATTAATTGATGACCATGTCTGCCCACTATTTGTGGTCACATTAGCACCTCCATCATTCGACTGAATCCATATAGACGTGTCATTCGGATTGATCCAGACGTCGTGATTGTCACCGTGGGGCGGATTTAATTTTTTCCAGGTCTTACCAGCATCCCTGGTGATCAACACTGGATTAGCATTTGAAATCAGTATATCTGCATCTTTAGGGTTGGCATCCAGATTGGTATAATAGAATGGTCGGTTAACCAATTCCTTTCGGTCACTTGACTGGCTAAATGTTTCACCTCGGTCATCAGATCTATACAAGCCACCTTCTTTATTGGGAGCTTCCACAATGGCGTAAAGGCGTTGCGGGTCTGCCGCCGAAACTGCTAAATCTATTTTACCAATCAGACCCTCAGGCAGCCCATTAGTTTTTTTCTCCCATGTATTACCACCGTCAGTGGACTTATAAATACCTCCCGATTGGAAACCTCCACTAATAATTGTCCAGGGCTTTCTTTCAGCTCTCCACATTGCAGCATAAACAATATTCGGGCTCCCAGGAGCAAATTCAACATCAACAGCCCCAACTGAATCAGAATCATATAAGACTTTCTTCCACGAGGTTCCGCCATCTTCTGTTTTATATAAGCCCCTATCTTCATTGGTTTGGAATGCCTGCCCAATAGCAGCTACAAAAACAACCTCAGGATTATCCGGATGAATTTCAACAGCTCCTATTTGACCCACATTCTGTAATCCAATGCTATTCCATGTTTTACCGGCATCGGTGGATTTATAAACACCTTTTCCGGTAATTACATTACTTCTTAAACCATCAGACCCGGTGCCAACGTAAACAATATCAGGGTTGGACTGAACTACCCGAATTGCACCAATAGATCCTGTTTTAAAGAATCCATCTGATACATTGCCCCACGTAACCCCATAATCAGTCGTTTTCCAGACTCCACCACCAGATGCACCCATGTAAAAGGTACCAAGCTGATCGTTAATACCGGTAACCGTAGTTACTCGTCCTCCCCTGGTTGGACCTATATTCCTGTATTTAAAAGCCTGATAAAGTTCTGATTGCGCTTCTGATAATTGGGTTGATAGAATTAAGTGACAAAACATCAAGCTGCGTACCGATCTATGAAAATTGTTCATGTGATGGATGGTGATTATTGAATGTCGAAGATACTGAAGGAGGTAGTTAAAGATAGTCCGCCCGTGGAAAAGTGACTCAACCCACTGCGCATTTCAGTATTAGATCATTAGATAGCTTATTAAAGTAAGATACCTTTATCGAAGAATACGCTTCCAATACTTAATCACATGACAGGAAAACGAATTATTTATCAAATTCATTCTTTTACCAAAGAACGGTTCAAAGGTAATCCCGCTGGTGTCGTATTCGATGCGGACGGCTTGACTACTGGCCAGATGCAGCAAATCGCCAGGGAGCTAAACAATTCGGAAACTGCTTTTTGACTTGCCTCAGATAAAATATTAGCTATTACAGATTAAGACCGTACTGGAAATTTAACTTAAACTCTTTGCTCGCTCAACTTATTAAGTGCAGTTTGAAGCTCCCGTTTTAACCTGATTTGTGTTTCACGAGCTCGCTCCTTGTGGGCATTGAATTCCCTTTCCAGATCCTTAAATATTTTTCTGGTCTGCTTGGTACCCAGATTACTTCGTTGAAACATCATGAAGACTGTAACGATCCCGGCCGCTAGTGCAAAAATGATCAACCATACTAAGATGTTGTAAGCAGTCTTGCTCATTTGAAAGCCGATAAATCCAATAGATTCGTTAAGGCCCTGACTTTCTTGTAAAGCTACTTCAGTGCTAGCGAGCTGTGCTTGGAGTTCGGTCATTTGGGCATTTAATTCTGCTATCTCATTGTTTGCAATATTAATAGCTTGTTGTTTGTTGGTTAAAGTGTCGGATACTACTGTCCAAAATGCATCTAATGCATTTAATTTGATCACTTTGTACTCTTCCCAAGTCCTGCTTTTGGTATAAAGCTCCTGGTATTGTTGTTGCATATTTGGTTGTGCAAAAAGAGAGGCTGTCAATCCTGAGAACAGTAGAAGGACTGCGGCCTTTGAGATGAAACTTTTCATAATGTCTAATTTCATAATGTCTAACTTTAGCTAATGGATAAAAGGTCTTTCAATCATCCAAAAATAATAATATAGCATCTTTGGATAACCAAATTGCAGCAGATAACCTTTAAAATTACCAATTATTTTTTTTTTGACACAATCACTAATTAAGTTATTGGTTTTGATTGTTTACTGATAAATCTCCATACCTGTCCGAACAATTTTTCAAACTGGGTTAAAAATAAACTTATAGATTTATTATTTACTGTTTTTGTGCTAAAAACAGTAAATAAAAAAATCATTTCAGTATCAGGTTGCCTTGATTGTGAAGTACTTCCCAATCGCCGGACCACTTTTCAGGGTTTCTTAGTTGAAATCCAGCTGTTCTTTTTCTTTTCTCCGGATACCTTTTGAAGAGAAAAAATCATGCTGCCATTGATTTTTGATATAACTCGGCAGGAATCTTTCGGCCAATACCCTGCTGTCTACGTTTTCCATTGTAATAGTCAAAATATACCTTCAAACCTTTGTACAAATCCTGGCCGTTTTCTTCTGGATTCAAAACTGCACCTTAGTACCAGCTACCCAGAATACTGGTTGGAAGGCGATTATTTCAAGTAATCCTGGAGCCGCATCCCCCTTATCAATTTTGATGATGGTGTTATTAAACTGGGAAAGTAATAAGAAAGCCAGCAGGTAAAGTCCACCCAATAGCATAAATGAACCAGCATAGTCTTGAGTTAGAAGTGACTTTCCAAAAACCGCAGCTTCCGTCCCCAGAATGGCAGAAACTATTCCGCCCAAAAGCACCTGTGATGCAGCCTTTGGAATTAATTCAAGGCTCACACTTTCCATTGCTGCAAAGCGAAATTGCTGAACGGATGAAATTGTTGACCCTAACAGAAAAACTGTGACACAAGATCAATGTGACACAAAATAAAAGGAATGATTCAATGATAATGCTCAGGTGGCTACCTCTGCAAATAAAATTCCGATGGTTGCTACTGATTGAAATATTACCTTCCTTCCGAATTTCTGCATTAACATTAAAAGGACTACTGGTATTGGTCGCCGAACCAATTATAAAAAGTGCCACTGGAAGGGTGCTCAATTTTTCGTTCGGCACTAGTTGATTTCCAATGAGGTTACCAGAAAAAACTATCAGTGTGGCACAAGATGTCATCAGCACTTGAAAGGCGGTAAGTATCCATACGTTTTTTTTGGTAATGATTTCAAGACTTACTAGTTGATTGGGTGTGAAAATAGCAGATCAATGTTTCAAAATTGACCAACTCAAATCAATATTCTGATCGTCCATCACAAAATCATTTCCAGGAAGTTGTATTAACCCTATTATTAAGCTCAATAAAAAATGAAATTATGCGTATCACTATCGTCGCCGCTCTATTTGTTTTAATCACTTCAATCTCATTTTCTCAAGATTCGAAAAGTGTATTTTCTAGAATGGATGTTTTTGAACTTGAATGGGCCAGCGATCCGCAGATTTCGCCTGATGGCAATAATGTGGTTTATGCCAGGAGTGGTATGGACATCATGAAGGATCGAAGGATGTCGCGATTGTGGTTAATGGCATCAGATGGCTCTTCTCACACTAAACTGACTAACAGAGAAGCCAATGAATCTCAAGCAAAGTGGTCACCTGACGGTAGCCAGATTGCGTTTGTGAGTTCAACTGATGAGGGGTCCGAAGTATATCTCTATTGGCTCAAAACTCGCGTTACTTCCAAATTGACACAGTTAGAGAGATCGCCCAAAGGGTTAAGTTGGTCGCAAGATGGAACACAATTATCATTTTCGATGCTCGTTCCGGAGAAACCAATTCAGATGGTAGCCCCGCTGAAGAAGCCTAATGGTGCAAAATGGGCAGAACATCCAAGAGTTGAAACCCGCCTAAAGCACGAAGCTGATGGTTCGGGATATACAGAACCTGGTTACAATCACATTTTCGTTATACCCGAAGAAGGCGGAACACCAAGGCAAGTGACCTCAGGAGATTACAACCACAGCGGCAATGCTTTTTGGACCAAAGACAGTCGCTCACTCATTGTTTCAGGAAACAGAAATGAGAATTGGGAGTATGAATGGAGAAACTCTGAACTGTATTCGGTGTCTCTTATTGACGGCAGTGTGACTGCACTAACGGATCGAAATGGGCCTGATCATGGAGCGGTATTATCTCCAAACGGCCAGAAAATTGCTTACCTCGGCAGAGATGATAGAATACAGACTTATCAACTCACCAAAATCTATTTAATGAATGTTGATGGTAGCGACAAAAAGGAAGTGAAGACCGGTCTCGACAGAAGTCCCGCTAACATCTCATGGGATAGCAAAGGTGAAGGGTTGTATTTCCAATATGATGACAAAGGAAATACGAAAATTGGCTACACTACTGTTGGAGGGAAAACCAGTGTCGTAGCCCATAATTTAGGAGGAACTGTAATTGGCAGACCTTATGGTGGTGGATCATTTAGCGTGAGTCTCACTGGTAAAATAGCTTATACCTATAATACCCCTGAATTTCCAGCGGAAGTGGCCGTGGTATCGAAAGGCCAGGAAGCCCGGTTAATCACTTCCCTAAATAAAGATCTTTTGCCCTATCGCTCGTTGGGTCAAACTCAGGAGATATGGTATAAATCCACCTTTGATGGCAGAGATATCCAAGGTTGGATAACCACACCTCCATCTTACGACTCATCTAAAAAGTATCCTTTGTTAGTGGAAAATCATGGAGGTCCTATTGCTAACTATGGGGACAGGTTCTCACCGGAAGTTCAACTTTACGCCGCGGACGGATTTGTAGTTTTTTATCCAAACCCAAGGGGTAGCACAAGCTATGGAGAGGAATTTGGTAACCTGCTATATCACAATTACCCGGGACAGGACTACAATGACGTGATGGATGGAGTAGATGCTGTGTTAGCAAAAGGGATGGTAGTAGAAGACAGTCTATTTGTTACCGGTGGAAGTGCCGGTGGAATTATGAGTGCCTGGATGATCGGTAAGAACAATCGATTCAGGGCAGCAGCGGTTGTTAAGCCCGTTATGAATTGGATAAGTAAGACGCTTACGGCTGACAACCATTTTGGCTACGCAAACACACGATTTCCGGGGCAGCCCTGGGAAAATATCGAAACGTACATGAAGTTCTCACCAATTTCATTGGTTGGCAACATTCAAACACCAACATTGGTGATGGTGGGGCTGTCTGATCTAAGAACTCCACTTTCAGAGTCAAAACAGCTATATCATGCCTTAAAAGTCCGTAAAATTGAGACAGCTTTGGTACAAATCCCAGGATCATACCATAACATTTCCACCCGACCGAGTCAGTTAATCACTAAAACCGACCATATACTGGCCTGGTTTAAAAAGTACAGGAAATAGGAGCACTACTCTCTAACGTCTTTCTGGAATTTACCCTTAACCATTTTGCCAAGATAGACTACAACGTAAGTAGCTTTGTATTTTTCGGTAGCCATCTCAATCTCAGAGTATGTATCACGACGTATTTTAATTCCGCTGTTGGCTCCGGTTCGTCGTAACTCAATGTAATATCCTTCTTTAAGCTTTACCGGTGCTGTAAGTGGTCTTCCCATTTGACTAAATCTTATTGTTTTAAAAGTTTGAGGAGCAATACTGCTAAATGCAGTGTGGGATAGAAAACTAAAACTATCTGTAGCCCTCACAATAATTAAGTGCAAGGTTAACAAAAAGGACGCAGAAATTTGACAGTAATTAGAAATACTATTTGAATAGACTCCGTCATTTTTAAATATTTTGAATTAGGCACATAATAAATTAGCTATAAATTTATGTATATCGTTGATTTTAAGTATCTTATGTATGGTTTAAAACTTAAAAATATGGAAAAAAGATACAAAAGCATTCGTCTTTTCTAATTTCAACAGCCATTTCCCGATGACCGATCGTGTTATGATCATCTGGCCAATCTTAAATGGCCCAATGGGTTCAAATGCGAGAAATGCGAACATACTCATTTCTGTAAAGGGAAGTCAGCCCGGACACGCCAATGCACTACATGCGGTTATCAGGCAACACCGACAAGCGGAACCCTTTTTCATAAAGTAAAATTTCCCACTCTTAAAGCTTTCTACATCGTCTATTTTATCGCAACAAACAAACAAGGCATTTCTTCTACTGAACCAAGCCGTAAACCAGGGCTGAGACAGAAAACCTGTTGGGCCTTTAAGCAAAAAGTCATGAAAGCCATGGCGGGCAGTCAAAAATTTCCTATGCCTGGAAAGGTGGAAGTAGATGAAACAGTAGTCGGGCAGGAAGAAAGCACTAAAGGCCATTAAAATGGAGATAAGAAGCTTGTAATGGCAGCTATTGAACGAGAAGGCAGGGGGATTGGCCGGGTATATGCTCGCGTGATCATGGAATGGCTTGGAATGGGATAAAAATATTGCAATAAACAAAAAAATAAGGACCACCCTCTATTATTGGTAAGGAAGCCCTTATTTACAATAATTAATTGTCAGAATAGCCGGTAAAGAGTTGTGCTGGTGCTGTTTCTCGGTCTAATAGCCACATTTCTTACTAAAAGATCACTATAAGATAATCCTGACAGCAAACTAGAACTTGCTATACTGTAAGGATCATTATTGCGAAACCGTTGATCTATTGCATCACAAAAAACTTTCCCCCCAATTAAACCTGCTCCAGCACCAAGGAGTCTACCAAGAACTGCTCCAACTTGACCTCCTGTCCACCCTCCAGCAACAGAACCTGGTCCTGGTGCTATGAAAGATCCGGCAATAAAACCGACACCTCCACCAAGGATACCTCCAAAGAATGTTGTGCCTGCAATTAGGGTAGCACAATTGGTTCTTCCAGACGCATTTTCTCCAGCTAACTCGGTGTCAATAAATGTAATAATTTCTTCGGGTGATGTGGTGTAGGCATCTTCAGCAATTTTTGCCATGAATTCTTGAACAACGGGAGGAATGTCTTGTCCGGTCAAGTCAATTGTTGTAGGACTTTCTTCAGATAGAGTCCGGACTTTTGAAGTAGCTTGTTAGTTCACATATCTTATCAAAGTAAAATTGAACGTCTCTTTGTATGCCTTTTCAAATGCTATTTTTTCGTCGCCTTTGAAATTATCGGAAAAAGATAATCCTACAGTGTAAGCGATTGATCTGTCAGAAAAAGAAAAGTCATGATTTTTCAAATGAACTGCAAAAAGATTGAAATTATCAGATAATGATGTAGCATATTTATCTGCATATTCATTTTTAATAATTATTCCTTTTTCAAATTCCTGTATTTCTCCACATCCGTAAGGCCACAAAAAGGAAGAAATGAGTAGAAAGCTTAACAACGTATTTTTCATGGATTTATAGTTAACAGTTTATTCTATGTCTTTTAAGGGTCCATATTTATGAAGGCCACTCCCTATTTTTATTTTTGCCAAAATAAAGATGAAATAAATGAACGCAGGCGGAAAAACTAACGGAATAAAGGTGAAAATGCTTAAAGTCACCATTATTGCCAATTCGCTTGTAACATAGAGTGACGAGAAAAAATAAATAGGAGAAGCCAATAGAACAAAAAGTAAAAAGTACTTAGGCTTGAACATTACCTTCTTATACATTATCAAGATTACTTGATTATAACTGGAAATCTTAAGTGGGATAATTGGAGAGTTGTTATGGTCTTCTTGATGCTCCACACGGGTTTTTGCGTTCAAAATATCGTTGTAAGCTATGTAATTATTCGTTAATTCAGTTATAATTTATGATTTAATTTTTTTTAATCATATTATCTGATTTCGTAGCCAATACATATATCTTCTATGCTATAAACTTCAACCCGTTAAAGTTGAAGAAGTTTCTGAATAATTCACATGAAATTAGTTTACACCACAATGTAAGTTCTCAAATTAAATGGTGCCTTTTTATCCACCGATAATGGCGATTTTATAGATCATTCCGAATAGGCTAATACATCATAGCTATCAGTTACATCATAGCTATCAGTTGCGCCATTTTAATTGAGAGAAAAGCCGCCAAAATATGTGGGAGATTACACCACCATTTGCGTTTTTTAATAATAGGGTTTAACTTATATATGCATTCCACACAATTCCATAGATGGTTCTACAGAGTTTCTTGTGGGTAAAGGGATAAATTGCCATGAAAAAACAGGATAGCACTTTTGAACTTTTCAAAGGTTCGACAGCCTCTTGCCGAGAGCTTGATTTCTTGGAGTTTACCATTGAGACGCTCAGCCATTGCGTTACTTTTAGCAAATATCATTGCGTTGATAATTCCTTGCATATGAGCCTTAAACATATTAGCGACTTTAATGATTTGACCAATACCACATCTTTGAGCGTTTCTTAGCCATGCATAGAATAAGATAAAAGCTTCCTGAGATGACTGTTTGAAATGGATGTCACGAAAATTTTCCTTGATTCTCCATGCGCTGGATGTTTTGTAACTGGTCAGGTCAATGGCTTCAAATTTGAGTCGTTGTTTTTCTGTCAGGTTCATATGATCCTTCAGCCAAATGTATCTGGTGTTTTTTAACTCTTCCTGTTCTGTGGCTTCTCTTCTTCTTACTTTATCTGCCGCCTCATTGAGGTACCTGACCCAATGAAACTTATCAAAACCTATCTTACTGTCGGGTAATTCTTCCTTCACTGCATGAAGGTAAGCCCTGCTCATATCCATTGACACAGTTTTTACTTTTGATCGTTGTGATGGACCAGGGGAGTCATTGATGAGGTTTTTTGTGGCTTTCCTGGTGCGGCCTTCCCCTACATTGATTACTGTTCCCATTTCAGGATCACTCAATACAGTAACATAACAATGCCCTTTCCTGAACGATTTTTCGTCTATACTCAGTGATGCATACTCTGTAGGAGTACGACGGGTGAGTCCTCGTTTAACTGCCAGATGAATGATACGATTTACCAAATGAAAACTAATTTGTAGTAATGGAAAAGTTCTTGTTTGATTCCTGGTGGCCTTCAATGTGTCTGTTATTTTTTCCGGCAAATAGCTGTGTCTTTGTGAGACATCTGCCCATGGTATTGCTATGGTACGGACTTTACCTGAGGAGCCCTTTAATTCGAGGGACCTTCGCCTCGATGAATGTGCTGTATTGTAAGGTACCTAAATGACGCCATTGACGGGACTCGCGATGGTCATAAATCGAATAGGATTCTCCACTAACTTCATCCTAATAGTCTTTTGATGGGCAGGATAATTTTACCAATACTGACTCCTGACTAGGATCGAATTCAATTGTTTCTACTTCCCAATTTGAACCTAATTGCAATAGGATTTTATAGTGATCTTCCAACTTCATCTTTTTTCAAACAAAATTAATCGTTCCACTATATTCCGGGTAGAACCATTTAAATAGCTTCATTTGCAAATGATGAATGGGAATACCCAATGTCCATGAGTCATATTTCCAGTCTCTATATTTTGGATTAATATGACCAATTCCTCTATTAAGACCTGTTACGTTTACGTCTACTCCACGTAAAAATCTGGCGAGCTTGTGGATATTTGAAGTTTTGTATGTAACAGATGCCTCTTGTTGAGGTTATGACTGTAGCCAATTGATATGACTGCATTATTATCAAAGATATAGGGTACAATGATTGAGGAATTGTTCAAAACGTTATGCTCGATAACAGGTTTAAACCTTTCTACTTTTTCACCGGCAAATATTGATAACCCAGATTGGCCCTTACTACCATAAGTGGTAATCACTAAAAATAGAAACAGAAGGTAAAATAATCTGCAATGTACGCCGTCAAATGATGAAAAGGGAGCTTATTTTAAACACTTTTTTCATTGGTCAGCTATCCGCTTACAGAATATCCTGATCCTAGAGACTATTATTTCAGGTTCGGTCCTAACGCGGAAAACTCTGCCACCAGAAAAAATCAGATTTTCGGAGTCCAGTTGCTCTATACTGAAGAATCCCGTCAGCAGATAAAGCTATTCGCTATCTGGAGTATTTAAACTCATAGAATTACTACCAACTGAATAAAACAATTCAGTCACACCTTGATTGTTAATCTCCATTGACCCGGTCATTCTTTTCCCAAGAATTATTTTGCAATAAAAATAATAGATATCTTTTCGTCGCAGTTCGTTGGCAATTGAATGTCTTAAAAAGTAGTAATGGATTTTTTTGATGCTGCATCAAACATCCATTTTATAAATTAACTATTTGCTAGATAGCAAAGCTATTTATAGAAATGTGCCCCTCATTAACACTAATTATCCATTAAGGTTATCCATCATTCACATAAAATCAATTGATGCCCGGTCAGGATTCCAAAGAGCTTAATGAAATTAATGATTTACTAGTAAATCAAAGGTATATAGCCGATCGTCCGGTTACAATGTCCATCTATCTTGCCATGAAGTTGGGTAAGCCCCTTTTGGTAGAAGGCCCGGCTGGTGTAGGAAAAACGGAAATTGCTAAAGTGTTGGCAGCTTCTTTGGATACTGAGTTAATCAGGCTGCAATGCTATGAAGGCCTGGATGCGTCGCACGCCTTGTACGAATGGAATTATCAACACCAATTGCTGTACCTCAGACTTCATGAAAAGGAGCAGGAAATGGATAAAATTGAGCCTGAGCTTTTTTCAGATAAATTTTTGCTCAAAAGACCTTTATTGCAGGCCATTACTTCAGACAAAAGTCCAGTACTATTAATTGATGAAGTGGATAGAGCTGATGAAGAATTTGAGAGTTTCTTATTAGAGCTTTTGTCAGACTGGCAAATTACAATTCCAGAGACAGGAACTATCAAAGCCAAAGCACAGCCTCATGTTGTGTTGACTGGTAATAGGACAAGAGAATTATCAGAAGCACTTAGAAGACGGTGTCTTTATGTATGGATAGATTATCCCGAATTTGAAAAGGAATTAGCTATTGTAAGGTCTAAGACTCCTGGTATTGATGATCAATTGGCCTTACAGATATGCAGATTTATGGAAGAATTGAGACAGCTCAAACTTGACAAGGCCCCAGGAGTTGCTGAAACTTTGGACTGGGCTAAAGCATTGGTATCTATGCATTTAGAATGCCTTAATAAAGAAATTATTGAAGATACTTTGGGTATTGTCCTTAAGGATTGGCAGGATATAAGGCACACCACGGATTCACTTACTGAGCTTTTTGATAAGACCGGAATTACCTCAAAAATTGGATAGTGGATAATCAGCTTTTAAATAGGCAAATGCGAATATCTGGTAATATTGTGATGTTTTGCCGGTTTCTCCGCGGACATGGATACTCCGTTGGCGTAAAAGAAGAAGCGGAAATTCTGAACCTTTTAGATTACCACACACTAAAAAATCGCGAGAGCCTGAAGTTAGCATTGAAGGTTGCTGTGGCTAAAAATGAATTCCAGTTTCGCCATTTCGACCATGACTTCGATGACTTTTGGAACCAGCTGCCCAAAGGAATTGATTCCAAAATCAGACACGAAGCGACGCGAAACCCCCCAAAACAGAATGCCAAAGTTCCTTCATTGGATTCTCTTAAGAATTGGCTCTATCATCAAGAGACGGATGAGCAGGTCGATTTGGCGAAATTCAGCCCTTTAGAAACACTTGCAAAGAAAGATTTTTCTTCTATGGACGAAGAGGAATTGAGGTTAATAGATCAATTGCTCAAGCGAATAACAAGACAATTGGCTAATCAAAAAAGTCGGCTAAGAATTAGAAGTAAGAAGAGGTTTCAAATTGATCTTAGACAAACTATTCAGGCAAACATGAGGACAGGGGGGGATATTCAGTATATCCGGTATAGTGAAAAAAAGTTGAAGAGGCTCAAAATTGTAGTTTTAGCCGATGTAAGTAAGTCAATGGAATTGTATAGCTGTTTTTTTGTACACCTGATCTATGCATTTCAAAATTCTTATGATCGTATCAACACCTGGGTTTTTAGCACTGCTGTTCATAATGTGTCAAATTTGTTACACAATTATGAATTCGATAAAGCTTATCAATTAATTGCAGAGAGAGTTCCCCAGTGGTCCGGGGGGACCAAAACTGGTGCTTGCCTTTCTATGTTCAACCAGCAGCGACGAGGTTGGTCGATTGATAAGAAAACAATTGTTTTTATCATCAGTGATGGATGGGACACAGGAGAAGCAGATGTACTTTCTCATGAAATGTCCATCATTCACAAACGATCAAAAAAGGTAATATGGTTAAACCCTTTAGCTGGGAATCCCGACTTTAGCCCTGAAGTAAGTGGATTAAAAGCGGCCATGCCATTCATCGATGCTCATACTTCCTGCCATAACCTTGAAAGCTTGAAGCTAGCTCTGCATCATATGAAAAACAGTAAGAAGCAGCAGTTGAGGTAGGTATAAGTTACTACTGAGATATTAAAATTCAACACCTAATGTTATCGTAATTGTCTCTGGCATTGATAAACTAGTGCTTAATTCCTATATTGAAAATTCTACTTAATTGAAAATAGTATTTGATGGAAATATCGGGAAGTCATAGCATCAAACAATCCCCTCAGACATTATGGTTCTACCTGAATGATCCTGAAATACTTGCTCGCATAACACCTGGCTTAACTGATTTGGAATCTATTGGTACAGATAAATTTAAGGCAATTTCAGTAATAAAAATTGGCCCGGTGAAGGCAAGTTTTGAAGGGATACTAGAAATGAAGGAGAAAACTGAGAATAAAAAAATGGCAGTAACTATCAAACAGGACAGTAAAATTGGTAACGTAAATGCTGTTATCGAAATGGTCCTGACTTCAGGAGACGGTGAGACTACCATAAATTATAAAGGAGAAGCAAAAATGGCTGGTAAGCTGGCCACCATGGGCCAAAGAATTGTTGAAAGTGTAGTCACAAGCCTTTCAAAACAGTTTTTTGTTAATCTGGAAAATGAATTTAAAGCCAATAAATGAATTTAAAACCAATAATTAACCTGTTTTAAGATATGGAGATAACAATTAATGTCAATAGAAAATCACACACCAGCGATATTGCACCTATGGTCTCACTAACAGAATATTTACGTGAGCATTTGAGATTGACAGGCACACACATTGCATGTGATACGACCAGTTGCGGAGCCTGTACCGTATTACTCGACGGTAAGGCAATAAAATCATGTACAGTCCTGGCTGTTCAGGCTTCGGGTAAAGAAGTGACCACTATTGAAGGCATGGAAAAAGAGGGTGAGCTTCACCCGATACAGGAAGCCTTTCGGGAGAATCACGGCCTACAATGCGGTTTTTGCACACCAGGAATGATAATGACTGCCGCTGATATCCTTAGTAATAACCCAAACCCCTCTGAGAGTGAGATTAGATACGGTTTGGAAGGTAATTTTTGCAGGTGCACTGGTTACCACAATATTGTTAAATCCATTCAGCATGCTGCTGACCACTTAAAATGACCGCACCATGACATACGTAGGACAACCGATTAAAAGAAGAGAAGACCATCGTTTTCTTACCGGAAAAGGTAAGTATACTGATGACATTGTACTTCCTCACATGACTCATGCAGCATTTGTAAGGAGCCCATATGCACATGCTAATATTAAAAGCATTGATTACTCGGCTGCTGAATCCCACCCGGGAGTAGTTGCAGTTTATACTGGTGAACATTGTGGCCAATTTAGAGTTCCTTGCGGCTGGCAAGTTGATTTCAAGAATGGAGATACAATGAAGGAACCTCCTCACCCTTTGTTAACCGTTGGAAAAGCCAGGCATGCAGGTGAAAATGTTGCTGTGGTAATTGCCGACACCCTTCAGGCTGCCAGAGATGCAGTGGAACTCGTCCAGGTTGAATATGAAGAACTGCCATCTGTAACTGATGCCAGGGAAGCCATCCAAAATGGCGCACCACAATTGCATGAAGACGTTCCAAATAACTTAATTTTTGATTGGGAAATAGGCAATCCCAGAGAAGAAGTCGATGCCGCGTTGGCAGCAGCACATCATGTAACAAAATTAGAATTTAAGAACCAACGCCTGATCCCAAATGCGATGGAACCCCGCAGTTACATTGCCAACTACGATGTAAGTTCAGATAAATACACACTTTACACAAGTACACAAAACCCTCACTTGATCAGATTGTTAATGTGTGCTTTTGTGCTAGAAATACCTGAACATAAAGTGAGGGTTATAAGCCACGATGTAGGTGGTGGATTCGGAAGTAAAATCTACCATTATACCGAAGAGGCACTGCTCACTTGGGCTTCAAAAGAAACTGGAAGGCCGGTAAAATGGACTTCAGATAGAAGTGAGGCATTCCTGACGGATGCGCACGGTCGAGATAACGTAACCAATGCTGAAATGGGCTTTGATGCGAATGGAAAGATTGTTGCCTTCAAGGCCCATAACGAGGCGAACCTGGGAGCGTATCTTTCGACTTTTTCAACATGTGTACCTACTTATCTTCATGGTACGCTGGCTCAAGGATGCTATACTACACCACTTATCAATATTGATGTTAATGCCGTGCTGACTAATACTACTCCGGTTGATGCCTATCGAGGAGCTGGTAGACCTGAAATCACCTATATCCTTGAACATTTGCTGGATACTGCAGCTCTCGAAATGAGCATGGATCCAGCTGAATTGAGGTTCAAAAACTTTATTCCGGCTTTTGACGGTGTAGACCAGCCGGGATATCAAACTCAGGTGGCCTTGCAATATGACAGCGGAAATTATCAAGCCACGTTAAAAAGAGCACTTGAGATGGCCGGTTATGAGGAACTTAGAAAAGAACAGGCAGCGTATAGAGAGAATGGCAACAAGCTATTAGGTATTGGATTCTCTACTTACATAGAGGGTTGTGGTATTGCACCGTCAGCGGTTGTTGGCTCCCTGGGAGCCAGGGCGGGCCTCTACGAAGTTGGTCACGTACGCATTCAACCAACTGGTAAGGTGTCAGTCTTCACAGGATCTCATTCGCATGGACAAGGACACGAAACCGCATTTGCCCAGTTTGTAGCTGATCGTTTAGAAATTCCTATAGACGATGTAGATGTCAATCATGGAGATACAGATCAGGTTGCCTTTGGTATGGGAACTTATGGTTCCAGAAGTATAGCAGTTGGCGGCTCTGCAATTGTTAAAAGTATCGAGAAAGTGCTTGAGAAAGGAGCCAGAATTGCTGCTCACCTCTTAGAAGCACCAGTAGGGGACCTTGAATATGCAGAAGGAAAATGGACAGTTAAAGGAACCGATAAGTCAGTTGCTTTCGGGGATGTCTCGTTGACTGCTTATGTACCACACAATTACCCTGAAGGAGAGGAGCCTGGGCTTGATTTTTCTAGTTTCTATGATCCGGCGAATTTTACTTACCCATTTGGTGCGCATATCGCCATAGTAGAAGTAGACAAAGACACCGGGAAAGTGGACCTCAAACGATTTATCGCTGTGGATGATGTAGGAAATGTAATCAATCCAATGATCGTCGATGGTCAAATTCATGGAGGCATTGTTCAGGGTGCTGGTCAGGCATTACTTGAAGGAGCTATGTATGATGACGGAAACCTACTCACGGGATCATATATGGACTATGCCATGCCGAGAGCGGATGATATGCCATTTTTTGAAACTGACAGGATGGTGACTCCATGTCCTCACAATCCACTAGGAGTAAAAGGAGCAGGTGAAGCCGGATGTATTGGAGCGACTCCAGCGGTAGCCAATGCAGTAATGGATGCGCTATCACCTTTTGGTGTAAAGGACATTCAAATGCCGTTGACTCCTGAAAGAGTCTGGAGAGCAATGAACAGTTAATATTTAATAACGACTTAAAAAATTTGAAATGATACCTTCAAAATTTGATTATATAAAAGCCAATTCTGTGAGCGAGGCAATTAACCTTTTAGGTAAGCACAGTGATGCTAAACTGCTAGCTGGTGGACATAGCCTTTTACCGGCCATGAAATTGAGATTAAACCAACCTGATGTTCTGGTAGATATTGGAGGAATAAGCGAGTTAAAAAGCATTACAGAAGATGGTGATGCCTTGGTTGTAGGTTCTAACTGCTCCCATGCCGAAATTGCTGCTTCTGAAGTAGTTGCCAAGCATGCGTCTGCATTATCTCAAGCTGCTGCTGAGATTGGGGATGTACAGGTAAGAAATGCTGGTACCATCGGGGGAAGTTTGGCCCATGCCGATCCGGCCGCTGATTATCCGGCTGTGATAATGGCTCATGATGCAACCATACTCGTAGAAGGAGCAACTGGGAAAAGAGAAATTGCATCCGGAGATTTCTTCCAGGGGCTTTTTGAGACCAGTGTTGCAGACGATGAAGTAATTACGGGAATTAAATTTCCAAAATCCTCAGCCGGTGTCTACCTCAAATTTGCTCAATCAGCATCGCGGTTTGCGGTGGTTGGATGTGCTGCCGTAAAAACCAATATAGGGGTTCAGGTGGGATTGACAGGTGTTGCTGACAAGGCGTATCGTGCTTCAGGTGTCGAGCGTTCTTATAATGGCTCCAATGCCGAGGAAGCTGCCAACCATGCCGTGGACAGTGTAGACGTTTCAGGTGACCATTTTGCATCTTCAGAATATCGAAATCATTTGGCCAAGGGTTATGTCAGGAAAGCACTGGAAGCCTTGCAACAAGACCATTAACTATTACACCCCCCTTAAAGGGATTTATCTCTTCAATCTAAGCACGGATACAGGGAGCTTTACCAGGAGAATTATCAAGAATTGGGATTTGGGATTGGAGGAGGTTAGATATTTACTACTATCTATCTGTAATCCTGTCCGGCTAATTAGGGCTTCCTCAGATAGCACAAAAAGTAGCTATAGAGGATATAAAGAATGATTTTCAGGGTAAAGAGACTTGATTAAATGCGAGGTTATTTGTATATGATCAACTATACTTTTTCCAGTTCCAATCTAAAATCGAAGGGTTTTCCTCGATCAACCACATCAAACTCAACCCTGACAATAGGTGGATAGCCCTTAGTGGCCTTTTGCCTTGGGACGAGCTGGTAAATATCTATAAAAAAAACTGGCCTGAAAAGCCCGAAGGGCAAATTAAAGATAGATGCCACGGTGGCTGACCAATACATCACCTGCCCCAATGACCCTGGGCTGGTCAATGAGGCACGTATCAAGACCGAAAAGATGGTGGACAGACTGTTCGGATTGTTAAGGGACAAGGTTGATGTCAAGCCCGGGACTTACCGCAAGGTGGCCCGTCAAAGGTATTTGCAAGAGGCCAAAAAGAAGAAAAAGTCAACGGTATCGATCCGAAAGGCCATTCGTGTATTGCTCAACTGTGTGAAAAGGAACCCGGGCCATATTGATCAAATGCCGGATCATTTGCAAGGGCCTTTCCCATTTTCCCACAAAGTACAACTTGAACTGATGGTCATCCACACCCTTTATGAACAGCAGCAGGGCATGTACGACCAACGGTCACATCAATGCAGTTGACCGGATCGTAAGCATCTCCCAGCCCCATGTGCGTCCAATAGTACGTGGCAGGCAGGGCAAAGACGTGGAATTTGGTGCCAGGCTTGGCCTTTCCCTTATGGATGGGTTCATGACCAGGGACAACCTGAGCCGGGATGCTTATAATGAAAGTGGGGATTTGCCCAGGCAGGCTGAAGCCTATAAGGCTTTGTCTGGTCATTACCCCGAACTTATACAAGCCGATAAGATTGATGCTACCCATGCAAACCGTACCCTGGTGCAGGCAAAGGTGCATCAGGCTTACGGCCACACCAAAAGGCAAGCCAGTTAAAAAAACCGGCTTATCAGAAAGCCAAATCAAAAAAAGAGTATGCCGAAAGGAATGCAATCGAAGGAAGGATCGGCAATGCCAAACAGGTCTGCTCCCTCAATGAAATCAAGGCAAAGCTTAAAACAACTTCACAAACCTGGATAGCAGCTACCCTGTTTGTGCTCAACATTTCCAGAATGGCCGCTTTGACAGGCAACACTTTTTGAGTAAGCCCTATTTAATGGCATTCAATCCTAATTCTTGACAATTCTCCTGGTAAAGCTCCCTTTACCGGTGTGTAGAATGAAGAGATAAATCCCTTTGGCCAAAGGCGAAATATCAATGCTGTGCGCTCCTGTGGCAAAAGTTCCCTGTTGAAGCAGGTGACCTCCGGTATCCAGCAATTTGTAACCTGTCTTTTCTGACACGGTGATGTTTACAATACCGGTGGCCGGGTTTGGCGAAATAGCAACAGCCGGTTGCTCAAAATCTTCAATAGACAAAACTACATTCGTAGTAAAACTTTGTTCATTGCCATAACTCGTATCGACGCTATTGGTTGCATAAGCTGCGTAAAAATACGCTGTGCCTGCTGTTAAACCTGTAATGTTTTCTGTAAAAACACCTGTTGTACCGCTTACAATGACATTAGTAACACCCGTAGCACCAATTATTAAATCTGCGTTTGATGTAGCATATACAAAGCCCCTTGCTGTAATGGCTGCTCCTCCGTCGGAAGTTATATCACCGTTTAAAGTGGCCGTTGTAGAAGTAATAGCGGTTGCTGCTGTTGTGCTGGCTGTGGGTGCGACTGCCAATGTTGTAAAACTTTGTACCTCTCCGTAAGTTGTATCGACGCTATTGATTGCATAAGCTGCGTAAAAATACGCTGTGCCTGCTGTCAAACCTGTAATGTTTTCTGTAAAAACACCTGTTGTACCGCTTACAATAACAGTATCTGCTGCTGTATTGTCAATTGTCAAACCTGCGTTTGAAGTGGCATATACAAATCCCCTTGCTGTAATGGTTGCTCCTCCGTCAGAAGTTATATTGCCGTTCAGAGTGGCCGTTGTAGAAGTAATAGCACTTGCTGCTGCTGTGTTTGTTGTGGGTGCTACGGGGGCCAATGTTGTAAAACTTTGTTCGCCTCCGTAAGTTGTATCGACGCTATTGATAGCATAAGCTGTGTAAAAATAGGCTGTGCCTGCTGTTAAACCTGTAATGTTTTCTGTAAAAACACCGGTTGTACCGCTTACAACAACATCCGTAACACCAGCAATACCAATTGTCAAATCTGCGTTTGATATAGCATATACAAAGCCTCTTGCTGTAATGGCTGCTCCTCCGTCAGAAGTTATATTGCCGTTTAAAGTGGCTGTTGTAGAAGTAATAGCACTTGCTGCTGTTGTGCTGGCTGTGGGTGCGGCTGCCAATGTTGTGAAACTTTGTTCTCTTCCGTAAGCTGTTCCAAAACTATTGGTTGCGTAGGCTCTGTAATAATATTTTGTGCCTGCTGTTAAACCTGTAATTTCTTTTTCAAAATCACCTGTTGCTATACCGTTTACAACTTCTTTGGTAACACCGGCAGCATCAATTATTAAATCTTCATTTGATATGGCATATACAAAACCGCCTTCCATAATTGCTGCCAGTCCGATGGAAGTCAGGTCGCCGTTTAGAGTGGCCATTGTAGAAGTAATATTGCTTGCTGCTTCTGTGTTTATGAGGGGAGTGTCTTGTACATCAATAACGGAGATAGTAAATTGTTGCTCAATATTCGTACCATCTACTGCTATACGTATTGTATAACTTCTTTTTGTTTCATAGTCGGCAGGGGCTATAAGTTGTAGTTCTGTTCCTGAAATAGTAAAACTCGCATTATCTGTATCTCCGTCTCCTGCTGTGAATGTATAGGTATAAGAAGCAGCTCCTCCGTTGGTGGACAGGGTGCCGACTGTGGTGTTTACTGGCTCGTTTTCTAAAATAGTTGTGGAAGAAAGAAAAATATTTTCAGGTGGGTCGCTGGCTTCAATTAACCCACCATCAGTAATCGTCCAACCATGACCATTTGTAGCAACCATATTGTCTCTGGCAGCTTGTGCTGCTGATGTATATTTAGAATTTCCTGCATTAAAAGACCGTCCTGTTTGAAGGTTTAGTGCATTCCAGCCAATTAAAAGTGAATCGTAGTTTTCTGGTGAAAGCACCGCACCATCGAACATAAAATCCATATTTGTTACCTTAGAAACATCCCAACTTCCTATATCCTGGTTAAAAGAAGAGGCTCCATTGAACATAGAACGCATATTTGTTACCTTAGAAACATTCCAATCTCCTATATCCTGGTTGAAAGAAGTGGCACTAAAGAACATACCAAAGATATTTGTTACCTGAGAAACATCCCAGTCCCCTATATCCTGGTTAAAAGCATCGGCACCATTGAACATCTGAAGCATATTTGTTACCTGAGAAACATCCCAACCTCCTATATCCTGGTTGAAAGCATCGGCGTCCTGGAACATAAAACCCATATTTGTTACCTCATCAAGAACCCAATCTCCTATATCCTGGTTGAAGGAAATGGCACCTGCGAACATAAAACCCATATCTGTTACCTGAGAAACATCCCAACTTCCTATATCCTGGTTAAAAGAACTGGCACCAAAGAACATAGCAGACATATCTGTTACCGAACTCATATCAGGAGTACCCGCAGTATCACTCGCAGTTAAGTTACTTGCCCCATCAAAAGCATTCGACATATCGGCATTCCATACAGCAGTGCCCCATTGTTCAATGGAGGTGTATTTTTTCTTACCATCACTGTTATTTATATGAATATCGTTTAGGTTTTTAAACCTTATGGTATGCTCTCCTGCGGTGCCAAAGGTATGGCTGGTATTTCCTGTTGTTATTGGCTCAAAACCGCTACCTTCTCCCCAATCAACCTCATACTCCATGTCCTGGGTATGAAAAGTAAAGTTTGCGGCTTGAGCGTGAGAGCCGGCAGTGGTGTTTATTTTTAGTACAAAATAGTCTGACATGTTATCCTGTGCCAAAGCAAGTGTTGTGATAAAAAGAAAGCTAAATAGGGTAATTAAGTGCTTAGCCCTAGGGATTTTTTTTTTAGGGGGGGGGTAACTGACTTCCTGGTAGTGTGTGTGTTTTTCATGGTATTTATGTGTTAGATATTAGTTGTTAGTTGTTAGTTGTTAGTTGTTAGTTGTTAGTTGTTAGTTGTTAGTTGTTAGTTGTTAGTTGTTAGTTTTTCAACGGGTGGTTCTCAATTAGGAATAAAGGTATTAAAAAAGATTGATCAACTCATCCGTATTTAATGATTAAACCGATTATTGCCAACCCGATGCCTGTTATGCCTACTGTCTATTGTAAAACTGGTCGCTAAATTAATAATTTATTGCCAATTAAAACCTGACCAGGCCGGAGAGAAACCGGCAGCTCATCACACAGGCGGGGTTTTTCGTTCGATTACGATAAATCAGGAAATACTACTGGAAGTAATTTCCATTCTTTAGTGGGAGTAGAAAGAATGAAAACTCTTCCCCGAAATACGCCCGGTTGACCGCATTGCTCAATAGAAATAGTTCCTGCTCAGGGTTGAGTTGTTCTTCCGGGCCCGGAGATAAAAACCCTGATTGATTTATTCGTTTGTTCTTTTACCGATGAGATGGTCCAGTGGGAGAAACTGCCCGGCTCAACAGCTTCAGGGCAATCGTGGGAACGTGGGATGTGGCTTTTTCAGGGTCGGCCACCTCAGACTTCAATGCCATTCGGGTATGGGGGCTGAAAGGCGGTAAAAAATACCTGATCGACTGCTATGTCCGGTGCTCAAAGATCAAACCGGCACTGGAATGGATCGCACAGTTTCAACAGGGACTGCCTGAAACGGTAAGTGTGCCGTTCCGCTTTGAGGCGCAATTCCACAACGATGAGATTTACGGCCACTGGTACATTTATCAACAAAATACGACTCCTGGATATCAGCCAGCAGCTTCTTGCCTTAAACTGGCATCAGTTTCTTGAAATGAAGAAATCTACTATTATAAAAGAAGTGGTCAGGGGTACAAGAGGGGGGCGTGGAAAAGAAAAATTCAATGAGTTTGAAGACTATTTCATTATTGATTCTATGCCACTGGAAGCTATCAGGGAGCTCAAGGTCAAAAATATGTAAAGAATTTTTTTATTCATCACCTGATAAAGGGTTTTGTGCTTGTCAACAAATGTACTTTTATGGATACAAACTCCATGGAGTTTGTTCTGTTCAAGGTGTTTTTAAAAGTGTAGATATCAGTAAAGCATCTGTTCATGATATTCATTATCTCAAAGATCTAAAAAGCCAATTATCTGACTGTGTTCTAATTGGATACAAAGGCTACCTAAATCAAGAACAAGAATTAGATTTGTTTACCACGGCTAAGATTAAATTAGAAGTGCCAATGAGGAAGAACCAAATTAATTACAAAAAGCAACCCTATATCTTTAGAAAGTCAAGAAAAAGAATCGAAATGCTCTTCTGTGAACTCTGTGATCAGTTTATGATTAGGAGAAACTATGCGAAATCTTTTCAAGGATTTAAAACCAGAATATTATCCAAAATAACAGCCTTAACTATTATTCAATATATCAATAAATTTGACTTGAATAGGAGCATTAATAACTTGAAAATTTAAATTACTTTCTAATGCACCACGGGTATTAATAATTAGTTTATTCCATTAAGATATTATCAGTCTAAACACGACTACCTATTCAATGAAAGGAATTTTAAAAATGATTGTACTCTCAATTATATCACTCATCACATTACTAGTACTAGGCGTTATCATATTTACTAAGACTTCTCCTGAGTTTGGTTCAAGCGCATCTGGCGATCGTCTGGATCGAATGAGGGCTTCGGAACGCTATGCGAATGGTAAATTTGTAAACTCTGTTCCCACGGCTCAAGGTCTAAAAGACTGGAAAGATATACCCAGTGTTCTTTATAAGTTTACCAAAAAAGAACCTAATCAAGAACCTGATTGGGAAATCCCTGTCAACAAGATAGATTCTGCCAACATTGTGAATACCGCAGATTCAGTAACTCAACTAACATGGTTTGGTCACTCTGCCTTCTTATTAGAAATAGATGGCAAGAAGATTTTGATTGACCCAATGTTAGGTAATATCCCCTCTCCCGTTTCTTTTATGGCAAACAAGCGTTTCAATCCCAATCTTCCGATTGCAATAGAACAGCTTCCTCAAATTGATGCTATCATCATCTCACATGATCACTATGATCATTTGGATTATGGTTCTGTCACTGCACTCAAAGAAAAAGCAAATCATTTCTATGTCCCTTTAGGAGTTGGTGCGCACTTAGAAGGATGGGGAGTTCTTGCCACTAACATTACCGAACTAGAGTGGTGGGATAGTGTTAATTTGGATAATATCTCTCTAACTGCTGCACCAGCAAGACACTTTTCAGGTAGAGGATTAGGAGATGCAAATAGCACACTATGGGCTTCATGGATCATCAAAGGAGCTAAAGACAATATCTACTTCACAGGGGACTCAGGTTACTTCGATGGATTCAAGGAGGTAGGAGAAAAATATGGCCCATTTGATTTGGCACTTATTGAATGTGGCCAATACAATGACATGTGGTCAGATATTCATATGAAACCCGAAGAGTCAGCGCAAGTAGGGCTTGACGTGAAAGCAAAAACGATTATGCCTATTCATTGGGGAGCATTTAAACTTTCACTGCACACATGGACAGACCCCGTTGAGCGGATCACAAAAAAAGCCAAAGAAATAGGTGTGAATGTAACTACACCTGAGATTGGAGAAACCTTCACTGTCAATGGTGAGAGCTATCCAGAAGGGCAGTGGTGGGTAAAATAATACTGATGTCTTTACGGAGGAGGAGATACGACTGCACACTTACTTACACCATAGCTACAGCGTAAGTGCAAGTAATCGAACAGATTGCTTCGTTCCTCGCAATAACATTTCATTGGGAGGTCATGCCCCTCCAAAGGAATGACTCAGCAGACAGAGTTGAATTTACACTGCCATATTGGATACTAATTTTTCCAAAAAAACTAAAAGTAGCTTTTTAAGGGACAACTCAATAAGGGGCTATACCAGGAAGCTTTCATTCGGATGGCATAATCTATTCCTCTCCGCACATTTTATTAACTGCTTTGGCAGCAGTTGGCATCCCTAGATTCAATGCCCATTTGACATCATTACATGCCCCATCTCGATCTTTTGCACTGTATCGGGCCACTCCTCTATTGTAAAAGGTCATCGCACTTGTAGAATCTATGGCAATCGCCATATCATAATCAGTAATCGCTCGTGTGAAATGGCGTTCTTTGGTCAAGATATTTCCTCTATTCAAATATGCTTTTGCATATTGAGGGTTAAGTTGAATTGCTATATTATAATCATTATAGGCACCGCCAAAATCACGGCATTTTTCCTTAACTATGCCACGATTAAGAAAGTTCTCAGGGTCTTTATTATTAATTTCAATGGCTTTATTATAATCATTTAACGCTCCGCTGAAATCTCCAACATTGTATTTGGCCAGACCTCTTTGGGCGTAAGGCTCATCAAATTCGGGATGGGCATCAATTAGATTGGTGTACAAGTCAATGGACTGGCTATCATCACTGAGTCGAAGCAAGTTATAAGTGGCCAAATTATTTCCCGGATCAAGATCCAAGGCAGATTCATAATCTATTTTGGCCTTGTCCAAATCGCCTGATTCTTCATGGAGGAGGCCACGGTTAACATAAAAATTTGGGTCAGTCCCGCTAAGAGCAATTGCTGTATTATAGTGATCCAAAGCAGAATCCAACTTAGTTAGTCTGCTCATGACCAATCCCAGGTAATTGTGGACTTCAGCTTCTTTTCCTTCCATCGTCATCACCCCACTTACTCCAGATTCAAAGTTCGCAATCCTAAAAAAGATGGCATTGGTCTCCCTCATTGGAGCGGCCAATAACTTCTTAAAATCATCTTCCGCATATTCCAGCTTACCCATATGGAAATAGAGAAGTCCTCTGCCAAACAAGGCTTCAACATGATCTGGGATCATGTGAAGGATTATGTTGTAATCAGTCAATGCCCCATCATCATCACCAATATTCTTCTTGGCCATGCCTCTTAAATAGTAAGATTCTGTGTAATAAGTATCAAAACTGAGGCTTGTATTGAAGTGACTGATGGCTTCCTCATAGCGACTCTCCTCAAGTGCATCTCTACCCATATCGAAATAGTGATTTCGATGGCTAACGCGTCCGCCCCGAACATCATCTTGGGCATTAATTTTGATTATGCCACAACACTCAAGTACAAATATCCCTATCAGTATGGAGTAATTATTTGTTACCACTTTTGATCTGTTAATAGTATCAATTTACGAATCATATTAGTTAATGTTAAGACTGCTACCAGTGAGAATAATTCTTAGCTTTGCACTTTAGTAAAATGAAAAAGAATGTTTGACAATTTAAGTGTTAAGCTTGACCAGGCAATAAAGAATCTAAAGGGTCAAGGTAAAATAACCGATATAAATGTTGCCAGTACAGTTAAAGAAATCAGGAGAGCACTGATTGATGCTGACGTTAATTTTAAAGTAGCTAAAGACATTACTGATACCATTAGAGAGAAGGCAATGGGTCGTGATGTCTTGATCTCTGTTTCTCCCGGACATTTACTTACTAAAATTGTTCAGGAAGAGTTGACTGAATTGATGGGTGGGGCGACTGAAGGCATCAACCTACAGGGCGAACCTAATATTATTCTTATCTCTGGACTTCAAGGCTCAGGTAAGACAACTTTTTCAGGAAAACTTGCCAGTTATCTCAAAAAACAGGGTAAAAACGTTTTGTTGGTAGCTTGCGACATCTATCGACCCGCAGCAATTGACCAATTGAAAGTACTGAGTGAGCAAATTGAAGTCGATGTTTTCGCAGAACCAGAAAACAAAAATGCGGTTTCCATTGCCAAAAATGCCCTGGACTATGCTAAAAAGACCAATAAGAAGACCATCATAATAGATACGGCTGGTCGATTGGCAATTGATGAGGCAATGATGCAGGAGATCGAAGATCTCAAGAAGACATTGAATCCTGCTGAAACATTATTCGTGGTCGATTCGATGACTGGTCAAGATGCTGTGAATACAGCCAAGACTTTTAATGAACGCCTGAACTTTGACGGTGTAGTACTCACCAAACTAGATGGTGATACCAGAGGTGGCGCAGCACTTACCATAAAAACCGTTGTCGAAAAACCGATAAAATTCATCTCTACAGGTGAAAAAATGGAAGCCATTGATGTCTTCCATCCGGATAGAATGGCCCAGAGAATTTTTGGGATGGGTGACGTAATATCATTAGTTGAAAAAGCACAAGATGCTTTCGACCAGGATGAAGCTGAGCGGTTGCAAAAGAAACTACGAAAGAATACTTTCGGATTCGATGATTTTCTGTCTCAATTGGAGCAAATCAAAAAGATGGGAAATATAAAGGACTTGATGGGCATGATACCCGGAATGGGAAAAGCCTTGAAGGATATGGATTTAGATAATGAATCCTTCAAACCCATTGAAGCCATCATCAAATCAATGACACAAGAAGAAAGGACAACACCAGAAGTCATAAATGGCCGCCGAAAAAAGCGTATTGCCGACGGAAGTGGCACATCAGTGCAGGCAGTAAACAACTTATTGCGACAGTTTAATGATATGAGAAAAATGATGAAGACTGTTAATAAGGTGGGTGGCATGAAGCGTAGAATGGTCAATGCAATGATGAAAAGATAGCTTTAGCCTATTCTGCTACTTCAACATAAACTCTAACGGGAAAGCTACCTATCCCTTTTAAGCAGCCACTTTAATAACTTGAGCTCGATGAATACTTGAATGAATTTTCTGAGAGAAACCCCTGAGAATTAAATACAGCCTGTAGTTGTGATTAAATTTAAAGTATTGAATTTCAAATACTTAATCAGGTAGCGTAAATTAAACCCTGTCTGCTGAATCATCCCTTTGGAGGGGCATGCCCCTCCAAAGGAATGTGTTCTGAATCCAAAGGTAACCGATCTCCAAACTTAATCGAAAGAATTCCCCGATGCGCTGCATGGGGTATTGCGCATAGAAAGGTAGCTATCCTTATTATATGGAGTATAGCCATATAATAAAGAGTCATAATAAAAGTTTGCTATTGTATCATTATGTATGTCCAGCGAAGTATCGAAGAGATGTATTGAGTGAATCGGTGGAATTGAGATTGAAACCGGTTTGAGTTGGGATATCAGAGTGATGGTATAGCCCATAATTAGCCGGACAGGATTACAGATAGATGGTAGTAATTATGTCCATGAAAAAAAGAACGTTTAGCGCAGAGGAAAAGCTTCGGGTTTTGGAAGAGAGCAAAACACAGGGAGTCAAACGGTACGACTACACAGTTCCGTCGCCTGACTAGCACCCCGGACATTTTGGGAATGCTGGAGCAAGGGGCAAATTGAGCGCACTGGTCTGGAGAAAAAATAAGGTGCGGTTCAAGCTGAAAATACCCAGTCGACCCTTGACTGAAGCCAACCAAAAAGCACAATTTTCAAATGAAACAGAAAATTCAATTAATTTCACTTTTCAATATAGAAACTTGCCTGACTAATCAGGGGAGCAAACCATTTACGAGTGATTTTTATCACAACAGAATCAAAGATAGCAAGAAGGAGTATGGTCGTAAGTAATCCGGGAAAAGTGGTCAAGGAGGTAAGTGATGAAATGGTCCAGTGGAAAACTAAGGGAACCAAGATTTATCAGGAATGACCGGAAGCATGTTACGGGACTTTAAAGGGATGTGAACCACTAAGAGAAATGCCCCGAATAGGAAACAACAAGTATCAATGTACAAGATTTTGAAGGAAAAGCAGTCATGAGTATACCCAAAATACAACACTACATACAAGGAAATTGGTCGGAAGGAGATGGTGACGGCATAGTTATTAACAATGCCATTACGGGAGAACCGGTAGGTAGACATACTATTGAAGGTATTGATTTCAAAGACATCCTCGAATATGGCAGAAAGATAGGAGGACAAGCCCTGCGGAATATGACCTTTTATGAGCGGGGATTGATGCTTAAGAATTTGGCACTTTACCTGACCGCCAACAAAGAACAATTTTATGAATTGAGTTGGGCGACAGGAGCAACCAGAACAGATTCGTGGATAGATATAGAAGGTGGAATTGGTAACCTCTTTGCCTATGCAAGCTTGAGAAGGCAATTCGGAAGTGAGAAACATTACGTTGACGGCGACATGGCTGGCCTTTCAAAAGGGGGAACTTTTGTTGGCACACATATTATGGTACCTAAAGAGGGAGTGGCCATCCATATCAATGCTTTCAACTTTCCTGTTTGGGGCATGCTTGAAAAAGTAGCGGTTAATTGGTTGGCTGGAGTACCAGCTGTGGTAAAACCAGCAGAACAAACCTGCTATTTGACCGAGTTGGTGGTGAAAAAGATTGTTGCATCTGGCATTGTTCCGGAGGGTGCGATTCAGCTGGTTGCAGGCTATGGAAATGGAATTATTGACCATGTCACCAATCAGGACATAGTCACTTTTACTGGTTCTTTTGCAACTGGTGTTAAACTTAAAACGCACCCCAGAGTGATTGCCGAATCTGTACCTTTCAACCTTGAGGCTGATTCCTTGAACGCAGCTATTTTAGGTGAAGATGCAATCCCCGGCACCGAGGAATTCGATCTCTTCATAAAAGAGGTACGTAAGGAGATGACGGTGAAATGCGGACAGAAATGTACTGCTGTGAGGCGGATAATAGTCCCTGAAAGGCTCGTGGAAGATGTTCAGATCAACTTGGCCATGGCATTGGGTAAGACAACCACAGGAGACCCCCAAACTGAAGGAGTAAGGATGGGTCCTTTGGCTGGGAAGGAACAACTTGCAGAAGTGATGGCCAGGGTAGACGAGCTAAAGCAGGTATCTCAATTGGTGTTTGGGGACCCTCATAATGTAGAAGTGATTGGAGCTGATGCCAATAAAGGAGCCTTTATGTCACCTCTGTTATTTGTCAATAAGGACCCTTTCAATAGCGATACGGTACATAATACTGAAGCTTTTGGACCCGTCAGTACGATCATACCCTATAAAAACCTTGATGAGGCAATAGAATTATCGAAAATGGGTAAGGGCTCATTATGCTCATCAATAGCCACCAATGATGATAAAACAGCGAAGAACTTTGTGACCGGGGCTGCCACGCATCATGGTCGAATCCTGGTACTCAATCGTGAGAGTGCCAAGGAAAGCACTGGCCATGGATCTCCGATGCCTATGCTTAGTCATGGTGGCCCAGGTAGAGCGGGAGGAGGTGAAGAAATGGGTGGAACTCGAGGTGTTTTGCACTATCTCCAGAGATGTGCCATTCAAGGCACACCAACAACATTAACGGAAGTGACCAATCATTATCAGTACGGAGGGAAATATAAAGATCCGGGAGGTCATCTTTTCAGCAAGCATTTTGAAGAGTTGGTAGTGGGGGAAACGACCATCACTCATAAGAGAACAGTAACGGATGCTGACATAATCAATTTTGCCAATATGAGCTGGGATCACTTTTATGCACACACAGACGAGACCTCACTGGATGGCACTACTTTTGAACGTACTGTTGCTCATGGTTATTTTGTTCTGTCAGCAGCTGCTGGACTATTTGTTCAGGCTAAAAAAGGCCCAGTATTACTCAATTATGGCCTGGAAAATTGCCGCTTCACAAAACCTGTTTATCCAGGAATGACTATAGGAGTTCGGTTGACGGTTAAGGAAAAAATGGACCAGGAGAAAAAGGATGATATTGCCAAAGGTATAGTTAAGTTCCTGGTGGACGTGTTTGACGAAACTGACGAGACAGTAGCAATTGCCACTATATTGACTATGGTGAAAAAGAAAAATCAAGACTGAAATGAATGGTAGTGTAACACTCAATACTGCTGACGGCGTAGGCAACATCACTTTCTTTCACCCACAGAGTAACTCATTGCCCGGTGAAATCCTGGGTAAGCTCGCTAAAATTATTGCTAAAGCCGGAGAGCAGGAGAACATCAAAGTAATTCTTCTTAAAAGTGAGGGAGACCGAGCTTTCTGTGCAGGGGCAAGCTTTGATGAATTGATGAGTATATCGTCGACGGAAGAAGGAAAAAAAATTTTCATGGGATTTGCCAACGTGATTAATGCCTGTCGGAAGTCCCGAAAGCTTATTATTGGCAGGGTGCAAGGTAAGGCGGTAGGAGGAGGAGTTGGTTTAGCAAGTGCAGTGGACTATTGTCTGGCTACTAAATTTGCTGCTGTAAAATTAAGTGAGCTGGCAATTGGGATTGGCCCTTTTGTAGTTGGGCCAGCTGTGGAGCGCAAGTTGGGCCTTTCAGGCATGTCTCAAATGTCAATTCAGCCGGATGTCTGGTATGATGCTTATTGGGCTGAAAATCACGGGCTATTTGCGGAAGTATTTGAGTCAATCGAAGACCTGGATGAGGGTGTTTCAAAACTTGTTGCTAAACTTTCTAATTACAATCCGGATGCCATGCAGGAATTGAAAGCCACATTTTGGAGAGATACCGAAAACTGGGACAAGCTTCTTGCGCAAAGAGCTGAAATCAGTGGAAGGTTAGTACTCTCAGATTTTACACGGCAAGCCATTGCAACATTTAAATCGAAATAGTCAAAACCAATTGATTTGAATTGTCATTCAGGAGATCATTTGTCTCCAAAACGTCTTATTCACTTTTGGGGTAGTGGGTAACTTCCTGCTCTCTACATCTTCGAGCCTCAATAAACTGTCTTGAATCACATGTTCAAAACCTGGTCCAAAAAACAAAATGGCACCTCCTAACCAAAAATAATCTGCCCGTACGGAAAGCAGCCAGGAGTAAGCCACTAACCTTTCCAGACAGGAGAGGATTATTGTGGTTTTATCAAAAACATGTGAAAGAGCTTTGGCTCTGCGGAAATAACCTAATTGAATACTGTGCTCTATTAATATTAAGATAGAATAAGACAAGTGCAGCGACTTCATGCCACCAGGGATTACTCCATTCAGTGGCTATAAATAACCACAATAACCAGGCTAAAGCTTCATCAATTCCTGCTCCGAATAGATTTCAGAAGATATATGGATGCGGTGGATTATTACCATATACTGCACGAATGCTGATATAAACGGCAATACGCTCACATAACAAGCCTGCAGTAATACAATATCTGCTTGTGGTCTCTTTTATATAAGGTTATCTTTTAGAGTTTAGCTAAGTATTTAAATGCTTTATAGTACCTGGCATGAAAAAGTAGGTGCCACCTTTCACATTCAAGAACCTCGTTAATCCATGAACTCGTTTGCATAATGGGTCTCCTAGTGCTGTAAAATTGCCATAAATACCCTGTTCAATCGATTTGGGGTTATTTTCACCAAGCAGGGGGGTCAGCCTCACTCGATAATTCGGCAAACTTGATAATTCGGCAAACTTTGGGTTGTTGGTCCAGGTATGTTGAATAAATTCAAACTGTCGCCCGATATTATCACTATCCAGCTTAATAATTCCCTTTATTCCACTTGCTTCCCAAGCCAACTTTTGCTTGTCATATAAATCCTTTAGAGAATCTTTATCTCCTGCCTGTGGTTCGCTTACCAAATTTCCAGTTGACGGCTTTTCTAAAGCAGCTTTAGCCATTTTACAGTTTCCTTTTCTGATAGATTATTAGCTGCAAGGCCTTTTCTAATTTCTTTATCAGTATAATAATCAGGTTGATAATCTGAACATCAATACCAGACTACAATGGCGGTTCAAGCCTGTTTCTGATATCTCTTAGTCTACACAGATAACTACTCTTCCCTGAGCATTTGCAGTCCAAGAACAGGGCACTGGTGTTCAAAATGAGCTGCTGGCTTAATATTTAAATTTTCCAGGATTGTCATCCCACAGCTTGTCCGGTGTTCCGCAATCAACGCCGTCATTCTGAGTGTAACAAAAAATCCCGTAAAGGTGATGCTGTATGTCATTACTTCTTTCATAAAATTCTTCACTCATTTCATTTCGTTCAGAGTGACGTCTATTGTTGCCGTTCTTCCACTCTTTTTCGAACTAACGCCAATAAAAACTAACTTCATCCCTGAACCCAATATTTAATCAGAATTTCAAATGCGCTCAATACTATTAATCGTCTTTATTGTGATGGTAGCTCTGCCTTTACCCGGTCAGAAAATAGATCCATTACACTACCAGGAACTGGAATACCGTATGATTGGTCCTTTCAGAGCTAGTAGAACTGTCGGAGGGGTAGGTATACCATCTCAACCAAATGTATTTTTTGTTGGAGTCAATAATGGAGGTGTCTGGAAAACAGATGATTATGGACGGACCTGGAATCCCATTTTTGACGATGTACCGACTGGTTCAGTGGGTGATTTGGCTGTTTCACCAACAAAACCTGAAATCATCTATGTAGGTACGGGCGAGGGATTACATCGGCCTGACCTGGCAATAGGAGATGGTATCTTTAAAACTACAGACGGAGGTAAGAGTTGGAAACATGCAGGATTAGGTGATGTGCAGCAAGTTGCACGTATAATAGTTCATCCAACCAATCCAGAGGTTGTTTATGTCGCGGGGTTGGGTCATCCATATGGAGCAAATGAGGAACGCGGTGTTTTTAGATCTACCAATGGTGGAGATACTTGGGAAAAGATTCTTTACATTGACCATAATACCGGTGCCATTCAAGTGGAGTTTGATCCTACTAATCCAAAGATAGTTTTTGCGGATATGTGGGAACACAGAGAAGGACCATGGGAAAACGCCAATTTTTCCGGAAGAAATAGTGGTTTGTATAAGTCTCTTGACGGTGGAGATACCTGGAAAAAGTTAACGGAAGGATTACCTGCTACAGATGACGGGTTGGGCCGAATTGGTGTTGGCATTTCCCCAAGTAATCCCAAAAGAATGTACGCCACAGTTGACGCCCAAAAGAATGCGGGCATTTATAGTAGCAATGATGCCGGAGAAAGCTGGTACAGAGTAAGTTCAGATCACCGAATATATGGCAGAGGCGGAGACTTTGCTGAAATCAGGGTTCATCCCCGGAATCCGGATGTAGTTTATTCAGGAAATGTGGCCTCTTATCGTTCAGATGACGGAGGCAAGAGTTGGACTTCGGTGAAGGGTGCTCCTGGTGGAGATGACTATCACCGTATTTGGATTAACCCGTTACAACCGGATATTATGCTCTTTGTAGCTGACCAGGGTGCTGTGGTGACAGTAAATGGCGGCAGGACTTTTAGCTCTTGGTACAACCAACCAACTTCTCAGCTATATCATGTCGCTGTGGATAACCAGTTTCCGTATTGGGTCTATGGTGGTCAGCAGGAGAGTGGAGCCATAGGAACCGCCAGCCGTAGCAATGGTGGACAAATATCATTTCGCGATTGGATGGGAGTGGGAGCAGATGAATATGCTTACGTGGCACCTGATCCTAAAGATCCGAATATAATTTATGGGGGGCGGGTGATGCGTTTCAATAAGAAAACCGGTCAGTCTCAAAATGTAGCTCCCGAGTCTTTGAGATCAGGAAAATACCGCATCCTAAGAACCATGCCTTTACTATTCCATCCTGCAGATGAGTCGATGTTATTATTTGCCACTAACGTATTGTGGAAAACCACGACAGGTGGTCAAAGTTGGGAAATTATTAGCCCTGATTTAACACGTGAACATCCCGAAGTTCCTGAAAGTATTGGTGACTTTAGAACACCTGATTTGGAAACTATGGCTCAAAGGGCTGTGATCTATGCCGTTGGACCTTCTCCATTAAATGTCAATAGAATTTGGGCTGGAACAGATGACGGTTTAGTTCATGTCACTTCCGACGGTGGTAATACCTGGAAAGACGTGACCCCACCAGCATTAAGATCATGGGACAAAATTTCTCAAATAGATGCTTCTCATTTTGATGAACAGACAACATTTATAGCTGTTAATGCTATACGTAGTGATGATATGCGTCCACACATATATCGCACACGAGATAGTGGAATTTCCTGGGATAAAATTATCAATGGGCTACCTGATAATGGGCCTGTTAATGTAGTGCGTGAAGATCCCAAACAGAAGGGACTGTTGTTTGCGGGAACTGAAAGAGCAGTTTTTTTCTCTGCAGATGATGGAGATAATTGGCAACCCTTGAGAATGAACATGCCTGCTTCTTCAATGAGAGATTTGGTGATAAAGGATAATGATCTGGTAGTTGGGACACACGGTCGATCCATTTGGATCTTGGATAATATTAGCCCATTGCGGGAATTGGTTAATTTATCAAACAGCCAAACAAAATTATTTACTCCAGCAGATGCCTACAGGGTCAGATGGAATATGTTTCTGGACACCCCCTTGCCACCCGAGGAGCCTGCTGGCCAAAACCCCCCTGATGGAGCCATAATAGATTATTATTTGGGTAATAATGCCCAGGAAGTAAGACTTGAAATTCTTGACTTAAATGAGAAGGTTGTGCGGTCTTTTACTAACAATGACCCTGACGAAATAATTGATACTACCTCTCTACCGCATCCTACTTATTGGATTAGGCCAAAGAGGAAAATACAATCCACCTCTGGCCATCATCGGTTTATATGGGATCTTAGACAAGAGCCTCCAGCCGGAACAAGACGTCAATTCTCTATTTCAGCAGTCTATTACAATACGCCGAGTGGACCTCATGGACCATTTGTTCATCCCGGAAACTATAGGGTGAGACTGACTGTTGACGGAAAGGTGGAGGAACAATCAATCACGATAAAAATGGACCCACGGGTATCAGCTAGTGTTCAGGATATTCAACTTCAGACAGATCTTTCGTCTGGTTGTTATAATGGATACCAGAAATTGCAGGGAATTAGAGAAAGTATAGATGATCTTTTAAACAGTTCGACCAAAAAACTAAAGTCAAAGGACAGAGATCAATTACAGTTGTTGCGAGGTGAAGGACAACCAGGAGATCCAGATATTCTTTATGGAAGCATTTATGAGGTGAGTGCTGATAATGAAACAGTGGTAGGCCTTCAGCATAAATTTCTGTACTTGATGAATCTTGCGCAAGGTGCCGACGTGAGGCCAACAGAACAGGCGAACGAGGGGCTTGAAAAATTGCAAACAACTTTAGCTATATTGGTTAATAGATGGAATGATCTGAAGTAAAAAGATGGCTATGATTAAGAATACTGATTTGATACCAATTGTAGGAAGATATTTCTTCGTAACAATTGGTAGTTTGGTCTTTTTTGGCTTGTTTTTGTCATGCAAACCTAAAAAAGCTTAAAATCATGACTGAAAAAGTATACACTTTAAAGAAAATAAAAGAGACAGAAGCACTTCATTTATCTGAATTCCAAACACCCTTAACGTTTAATGCAGGAAATTTCCATTTTTCGTGTAAGTGGCTTCAGCCGGGTAGGTTCATTAAACGAGCAGGTTCATTAAATGAGAATCTCAACCCAAAAACCTGAAGGTCACCTTTTTCATAAACAGATCTAATCACGCAAGTTCCGAAAGTTGCTCGTCGTCACCAATTGCGCTTAGTTCCAATTGATCCCCTTTTTCAATAGTATTAACATCAATCATCTGAATTCGTGAGTTAAAGTGTTTAATTCCACCGGGGATTTGTAGTAGGTGAAACTGTTCCTAGCTCTTCCCCAATTTTGTCTAGTTCTCGCTGAAGTTCTTCTACTTTTTCAGGGTACTGTTCGACCAAATTATTCTGTTCAGATATATCTTGCTTCAAATTATAGAGCTCATAAATGTCATTATCATAAAAATAAATCATCTTCCAGTCACCTTTTCTAATTGCTTTGCCAGGGGTCCAACCACTAGTGTGATAATGTGGATAATCCCAAAATAGGACATCATGCACTTCGTCTTGTTTGTTTTCCAGTACTGGATTGAGACTTAAGCCATCTATATGAAGTTTTGGTTTTAGTTTTAAACTCAAAATATCGAGTATTGTGGGAAACAAATCCATGCTGGTCACTGGTGTATCAATTGTTTTTCCAGTCTTGTTTTTTGGTTTCTTAATTATCAGTGGTACCCTAATTCCACCTTCATAAGCCCATCCCTTTCCAGCACGTAAGGGTCGAACGCTTGTTGGGGAAGTCCACTCCTTCACCGTCGTAGTTAGGCCTCCATTGTCTGATGTGAGAATGATAAGTGTATTGTCTGCAATGCCCAATTCATCCAATTTGTCCAATAACCTTCCGACATTTTCATCCAGAGAATATACCATCGAAGCATATTCAGCATTGTTTTGATTTTGAACCGTTTGCCCCTTACCCTCCTGGTCTTTCAATACTAAATTATCTGAACGCCCTCGCCGTTTTTCTTGAAACTTGGCCAGGTGTTTCCTGTTTGCTTGAATCGGAGTGTGAACAGTGTAATAGGCTAAGTACAACAGAAATGGATCTTGACCATTCTCATCTAGAAATGCCATTGATTCATCTGTTAGCCTATCTGTTAAATATTCTCCATCTGGCCCGTCAGACAGTTTGGGATTGCTGTAGGGCGAGTAGTAACCACCGGGTGGTTGTCCCATGTGATGCCCACCTTTATTAATATCGAAACCCTGATTCTCGGGAAAATACCCTTCGCCACCAAGATGCCATTTTCCTGCAAAGAATGTTTTGTAATCAGATTCCTTAAGTGTTTCTGCAAGAGTGACCTCCTGAAGTGGTAACTGATTAAAATCAGATGGCCCTAAAAATTTCCTATCTTTCGGATCATCACCGGGAATCCAATCCGTAATGCCGATTCTTGAAGGATGTTTACCGGTCATTAGCGCGGCTCTAGTCGGTGAACAAACCGGATTTGGTGTATAAGCGTTAGTAAAAACAGCACTCTGGCTGGCCAACCTATCTATGTTTGGTGTTTCGTAGAAAGTGCTCCCATAACAGCCTAAATCTTTCCATCCTAAATCATCTACCAAGATAAACAGGACGTTTTTTTTAGCCTGCTCCGGAGTACTTTCTATTGAACTCTTGTTGACTTTTTGCTCACAGCCCAATAAAAGGGCTGAGAATATTATCAGCATCGATATAGTTCTATTCATATAATTCTACACTAAAATTTTTGAGGATTATATGAGGATCCGGGTCATTGCCAGATCCTCATTTTCTTTTACATTGTAATCAAAGATTATAAGCACTTCAAGCCCATTTAGTAGCCGGGGTTTTGCTCCAAATTTGGATTATTGTCCAGTTGAGCTTCCGGTAAAGGATATAGCACCTGATGCGCCTGTGCTGCTATTCCTCTTGCAACCGCCTGGTCTATAAACTTGCCATGTCTCACTAAGTCTTCTCTTCGAAGACCCTCGGTGAAAAACTCACGACCTCGCTCTGCCAAGATGAAATTCCGGAGGGCTTCTGTTGTCGGGAAATCAGTCAGGCTAATTATGGACGCAGCAGCTCTCCCTCTAATTTGATTAATAAGGTCAATGCTCTTCTGATTTGGGCCGTTGATTTCATTCAGTGCTTCCGCTCTAGCAAGCATTATATCTGCTAGCCTAACATATGGAATATCATTCCCGTTGTTAGTTCCTGCAGCACCTGGATCAGGCACATATTTGAAGCTTCTTACATTGTCCAGAGCGACACCGTCGGCATCTCTAACTAAAGGTGTTAACTCACCAGTAGTGGTTGGAGTATACTCGGTTAAGAAAGATTCAGTTCTTTCATCACCGGGTTCGAAAGTCTCATAAAAGGCAGTGTAGGTTCTAAATTGTGCACCAAAATTAGCCCAATTGGACTGTATGGGGAAGTTTGGTGGAAAAGCATGGGGCATGTATACATTTCTCTGAGCACTGCCCAATAAACATTCGAACCGAAAGATATACTCATTATTACTTTCCCCGTCAATTGAAAACATCATATTATAATCATTGCAGAGTTCATAACCTCCGTTGGTTAGGACTTCCTCTGCTGCTGCGGCGGCCTTATCCCATTCCTTATTATTTAGATAGAATTTGGCCAAAATTGCATTGGCACTTCCTCTATTTGCTCTGCTGGAAACACCGCCAAATTCCAAGTTATTTACTGCGAACAGCAAATCTCCTTCCACCAGAGTCCTGTATTCTGATTCGGTCGCCCTTGGCGTTTCCTTACCTATCGCCTCAATTTCATCTAAACCCGCATCGTCCGGAAGTTCAATAATTGGCGTTGTACCGTATAGGTTGTGAAGTAAATAGTAGGATAAAGCTCTTACAAATCTAGCCTCTCCTCTGATTTGGTTCAACACCGCTTCATCTCCACCCTCCAAATTATTAGTAACTGAAAGCACATTGTTGGCCGCCGCGATTGCTGTATAAAATTTGTTATACAACTGATTAAAGAAACCATTTGAAGGGTCCCAGGTAAATCCAATTACGGGAACAACTACCCTGTTAAGCCCGCCACCTGTTTCCCAAAGTATATCCGTAGACATTTCACCCAAAATGTGAAAGTACTCTCTGGCTCCTCCACCATTAGTCCAGGAAATTTGTAGAGACCCATAAGCACCCGTCAACAGGGCATCTAACCCAGATTGATCTTGAAGAAAAACTGCTGGATCATATTCAGTAAAAACCTCCTCTTCGAGGAAATCCTCACAACTTACTAGTACAGAAACTGCTATTAAGCTAAATATATATTTTTTCATCGCTCTCAAATTTTAAAATCTAACCTCTAAACCCAATCTGATTGTTCGGGCAAGCGGGTAACTATTATAGCTTGCCCTAGATACCCCGTTGCCTTCTGCGCTTGCATCAGGATCATATCCTTCGAAATCTGTTATCGTAAAAAGATTGTCGACAGCAAAATATACTCCCATTGAAGAGATCTCACTATTTCTGTTAAAGGGAATATTATAGCCTAACGTTATATTCTTTAAGCGTATAAATGAAGCATCAGTAACCGTCAATGAGTTTATCGCCAAAGCCCCGCCATATAAACTAGGGTTTTCGCCAGAAGGTAGTGTGCTGGACGGGTTCTGGGGAGTCCATCTATCCTCATAATATCTAGAGATAGAATTCCTGAAGTCATTGGTTGGATATAGTAAATCGTCTCATTCGGAATGTCAAAAATTCTCATTCAGAATGTGACGTTCTGAATGAGAATTTTGTTTGGGGAATAGCACAATCAGAAGATAGCTGAAAATCGGACAACCCGGCAATAGTACAAATTCTGTTTTCACCCGTTTTTACCCGGACAGCCTCAACTGCCCTTTTCTTTGGGGTTACATCTGATAATTAGTGGTGAGTACCTCTATTTTCTTTTTTCCAGGCTTACCGGAGCCCTGGTTTACGCGGACTACCTTCTCTAACTTTTGGGTATTCCAACCGAATTGCCTGGCATACTTTGTCAGTACGTCACCTGGGTAACTGGACAACAAAAACCTTCCCTTAACCTCTGAAAGCGTTTCCAAAAGCATTTCAAAGTCCTCCCTGGTATAGCCATCGTAGTGCCCGCAGTTGGAGTTGTAATAGGGCGGGTCTATATAGTGGAAGGCGTTTTCATGATCCCGCGAGCGTATGATTCGTAAGGCATCGGTATTTTCTATCTGCACGTTTTGGATACGTTCAGCGTATTTTATGGTAAAATTATCACGTTTATTAGCGATGTTTATACTAGTGGTTGCCTTGCTGGTTTTATCATATCCGAAGGGACCATCGAGTATGGAGCAAAAGGACTGAGCGGCTAACACCCAGACCGCCCAGGCCCTCTTAGCCCGTGTAAACAGGTGCGGATTGTTATACACCACCGTAGCATCGCTATGCATAGAGCGGCTGTGCAGGCTGATCCTTACCATTTTTTCGAGTTCTACAAATTCATTTTGGACGCACTCGTAGAAATTGATAAGCTCTCTGTTGGTATCGTTAATGACTTCAATCTTGCCTGGTTCTTTTGCCCAAAACACCGCCCCACCACCGACAAATGGTTCTGTATAGGTAGTATGCTCCGGTATCCATGGCAATATGTGCCTTAGCATCTTTTGTTTACCACCATAATAACTGATGGGTGTCTTTAGCTTTTCTGTTTTATTTTGTTCAATTTTCATGTTCATTCTCAATTTGGTTTTTGTTTTTGTCATATAAAAAAGTACACCAAACACTATTTAGACTCTCCGGTAGAGGTATGGCCTCAATGGGTGGGGAGTTGTGTCTGGTGCACTAAACTCATTAAGTTCCTGTTCGGGGCCGGGCAGCCTGTTGGGGCTTTTTTTTATTACATTTTTCGGTTCTGCTTTTAAGCAGCGAGAGTGCTTCTTTTCAACCCTGTTAAGACACGCCCTGAACCATGCCTCTCTTGCTGCTGCGAGTCCGGAGGTGTCTTCTGCGGTGGTCTATTGCAGGTCCCTGATAAAGTTCCCGGGCAGGGCCACCTCTACTGTAGTGAGCATATGATGTGAACCGGTTGCGCGGAAGGTTAAGGTGCAGTTACCCCCGGACCAAACGGCAGATACGCTCATCGAGCCACTATTAAATATATCATGGCCACTTAATTGTGCTGTACCCTCTTGAAAATGTCTAAAAACCAAAATTCCATGCCTTCGATACTCCGGGTAATAATTTCCCGTACAGATTGCTGTATACTTTATATAGCTTGTCCGGTAGACCTGACCAGGCTCAGTAGCTCTCTGAAAGGTGTATACAACTGGTTGTGACAACCCCCGGGTTTCCTTAGAGCCGAATTGCACACGGGTAGCCATTTTCAACTGGTTTCCTCCGCCCAGTCCTACCTGCGCTTTGGTCACGCCGTGGGGATTGGGATTGTTTGTGCGGTTGACGTGGGTGTTGATGAGCCCGACCAGTGTGTTGTAGGCGTTTTGGTCGTCATTGAGTGCCTGAGCGAGTTCGTTGAGTGTATCCAGGGCGGTGGGTGCATTATCGATCAGTTGCGAAATGGCTGTTGCTACTTTTTGGTCCACTTCTCTGCTCAGGGCCGGTACGCTGGCCAGGCGTGTGAGGGCGATGATCGCCTGCCTGGTGCGCTGGGGTGTCATCAGTTGAATATTGCTATTGCCTTCTTCGGCTTCGGTCTGGTTGGCCCGTCTGAGGTTCAAGTCCGGGTCGGTTTGGTGCCGGAAGCTCTCGAAAAGGTTGGAGAAATCCTGTGCGTCGGGGGTGGCTCCGTTTTGGAAAGTTTCTTCTAATTGCTTTCTTGTTTTGATGGTCATAGTCGTACTATTTAGATAATGGTTTGAAATTCAATTGTTTTTCCTGCGGTTTTCACCTTGTCCAGGTGGAGTTTGATCTTGTTTCTGACCTCTGGCAGGTCGGGGGCTAATATTTTTATGGTGCCGTTCTGCGATACGGTTCCTACTTCTATTTTCATGTGAGAGTCCTGAAGCTTGTGTTGCAAACTTTCTGCTTGCGAATTATGATTCAACTCGTTAACCGCCTGTTTTCTTAGCAGAAAGATCTGGTCAAAGAGTTGTTTTAAAGGATAGCACCACACGGCAATGAGGTGTTCCTGCCACTGTCTGCGCCAGTGCGGCGGCAGGGCCTGTTGAATGAAAGCATCATAATCGATTGTATACATTCTGTTCCATTTAATTTATAACGTTGTTGTGGTGTTATCCCCGAATTAGTGTGACTGAAGAATCGTTACGGTCGAGCTTCACATAGCCCGCTATGGTTTCATATTTCCGGTTCACCCGGTGGTTTTCGGTGAGGCTGACCCCTGCCGCACCGGCGTACGCACTGGTAATCTCTACATCGATGATACCGGGAATGGCCTGGAGGGCATCGGTGGCTTTGCTCAAATACAATACGGTGTTAAATTCGATGCTTTGGTGAAAGCGGTCCAGGGTCTGGTATACCGTCCGCCTGACATGTCCGGTAAGCACAGCAGGGTCTGCCTCCACCACAATGTTGTAGCTGATCTTATCAGGGAGATCGCTTTGCACAGTGATCAGGGTCCCTGCGATCTTTATCCTGCCTATGTAGTCCCTGAACCCGTCTTGCTCGGCTTCGGTAAGCACAGGAGAATCACCGCCGGTATCCTTAGCCACTTTGAAGGTAAGTGAGCCATCGGCCGGTGACTCTGTGACGCTCACCTGCTGAACGATCCGGGCGGCGGGATTGGGGGTCAGATATGCCGGGCGGTTGTTGATGACCAGCAGTTGGTCGCCATGCTGATAGTCAAAGGCTTTTTGTCGATACCACCCGATGCCGCCGGGTTCGTCTTTGTTGACCATTTGCCTAACCTCTGCGTTGAGTTGGTCTACGGCATGTTCTGCCTGGGCAATACCCAGAGCCATCACTTGTTTGGCGTAGTTCCACACTTGCACCACGCTGTGGTTGGCTTCCAGTTCCGAAAGCCCGGGATATTCCTTTGCCTTCTGGTTCATTACTTTCAGGATCTCTTCTATTGTTCTTGCCATATTGTTTTAACTTTTAATTTTCTGTCTGCGGCAGGATAAATTCCTTGTTGATCCGCCAAAAGCCTATGCCACTGGCTCTGCTTCCTGTTACGGTGGCTATGTTTTTGGGCAAAATATGGGAAAGACGAACATTCAGCGGTTCGCCTGTTTCCAACTCTTGTCCGTGGTAAACATTAGCGGTGATGCCGTTCAGTTTATTCCTTCTGACCAGGTCAAAGACCCCTTCCGCGCTGCCATAGTAGCAGACGGCAATGTCCATCAAACTCTGTCCTTTCCTGACTTTAATTTTTTCCATCCCTTCCCGGTCCTCAATTTCTTTCCACGCGGGTCACATAAATATCCCCTGCGGTCCTCGCCTGCACGAGCCGTTTATTATCTTTTTTCAATTCCGCGGCCACAATGCTGAAAAGCTCCTGGTCGGCTATCTTCCCGTCCACAAAACCGGCTATCCCCACGCCTATGTCCGGAAAGAATTTGAAATCCCCTTTCCGGGCGGTCAAAATATCCCGGACCTCGTTTTCCAGCCCGTCTCCAATGGCCGGTTTTCCGTTTTTCATCAAAAAATCATTCATTGGTCCGCGTCGTCACTAAATCCCCTGATGACTACTTCCTGATTCAATTCCCCCGCAGTGAAAGGCAGCTCCACATCGTACACCACCAGGTGTGTAATATCAAGCGCATTCAGTTGCTCATTTCCGCTGACCTGCCAGTACACCTTCCGGCAGAGTTCAAGAAGCTCCTGAATCGTGTCCCGGGGATAGGAAGGCACCAGCGTATTAACCGGCTGTACCGGCTTTTCCCTTTTTTTGAACCTCCCCGGAGCTCCTGCCGCTTGTGCAGGCAGGATGCCTGTGCCCAACTCGCCCAGACGCTTCGCTTCTCCTTCCAGACGCTGGTTCACCGCATCTTTCAGACTATTGCCCGGAGCGATTCCCTGCGTCGGGGTTTGCTCCGGGATCTGCTGCCTTAATTCCTCCAGGTAGCCTGCTTCACCAATGAAATTTGCCCGGATCGTCACATCGAAGTCATCGACCATCCATCGTTCTTTGATGGAGCCTTTGAGTCCTTTCTGCGGGTACTTGCGAATGATGCGGTTGCGCCGCCTTACCCACACACGGGGTTCGACAGGAAAAGTGAAGGGTTCACCACCTGCTACTGCTGTGATCTTCAGCTTGAATATATCGCCGCCGGGAGGTACTTCTATCATGCTTCACCCATTCTTGATACGCCATTCAATACTTTTAACAGGGCTTTCATATGATCCTCGGCACTAGCTGCCAGTTTCTCTTCATATTCTTGTTCAAAGCCCTCAAAATGATTATTCATTTCACCCACGCCATTCAGGTTATTGATATGGAGGTTGATGATCCGCTGCGTCCTGCCTCCGGTGTTCACCTGGTCGGTCAACTCCCCTAGTGTTTTCCTGTCTGGATGATCTCCATTTGTGCCCTCCTTTTTTGTTGCTTTTTCAGTTGTGCCCTCCTTTTTTGTTGCTTTTTCAAACGCTGCCAGTGCCTTTTTGATCTTTTCAGCCTCCCTGTTGCCTGGATGACCGGAAAGATCGTGCACACCGGGTAAAAGGGCAGCTTTTTCACGATGAAGGGTCAGGGCATTCAGACGCGCTTTCAATATTTTTTCTTCCTGCGTGTCAGAGATTCCCGCGGCCAGGATAAGTGGGGTCAGTTCCTGATTGATCCCACTGAGTTGGTCCCGGGCTTTTTTGCGTTGTGCTTCAGCTTGTGCCAGGTTATCTGTCGGTTTGACATATACTCCTCTTCCTGCGTAGGTGCTGGTATATTGTTGTTCTGTACCCTTTGCTATGTCAAAGATTCTGTCACCGGCCTGTCTGATCCTGCTTTCTATCTGTCTTTTTTGCTTAAATAATGCCTCTTTCTGCTCTATTTTGACCTCTGATCGTTTTTCATTCTCCAGGTATTTTTTCAGTTCCTCAAACGCTTTTAAAAAACCTTCACTATCCAGAGCCAGTTCGATGTCAAGCTTTTTACCCAGTACATCCTCCCCGAATTGGGCATTGAACTGCCCGATGAGCTTTTGCCGCTCCCGGATGGAAAGACCGGCTGTTTTCATTTGTTCCAGGTAGTGGTCAATCGCATTGATGGCGTAAGTTTTTTGATTTGCTTCAGGGCCATTCATCATGGCAATGCCCAGGTCTAACACACCATCCACCACCGGTTTGAATAATAAGCCCAGTTCTGCCAGTTTAGCGGAGAAAGTGCCAGTAAGGGTACTCCATTTCCCGCCCATGCTCTCACTCTGCTTCTCCATCATCTGGTAAAACTTCCCGCCCCGGGAAGTGACCGAGCCAAACGCTTCGGCAACCTGTTCGTAGGAGATCTTGCCCTTGCTCATTTCCTCTCTGAGTTCGCCCATACTTTTGCCGGTCATCCCGGCCATCTCCTGCAAGGGGTTGAAACCGGCGTTAATGAACTGGAGCAGGTCCTGCCCCATGAGTTTGCCGGACGAGCGCACCTGTCCCATGACCAGTGCCAGCGAACTCAGCCGCCCGGCGTTCCCTCCCGAGACATCGCCCAGACGGGAGAGCGTCGGGAGGACGTCCTGACCGGCAAATCCGAAGTTGAGCAGGGTTCTGGTCGCATCGAGTAATGCGCTATTGGCAAAGGGCGTTTTGTTGGCCAGGCTGTTTACGCTGTCGACCAGGGCACTGCCCTGTTCTTCACTGCCGGTCATGGTCTGGAAAGCGATGCGGTTTTGCTCTAATTCCACCCCTCCGGTGATGGCTTTTTTAGCCAGTGAAAAGCCGGCATACCCTAGTGCTGCGGGGCCGGCAAATCGCCCCACCAGGCCACCCGCCAGGCCGCCGCCGGGCATGCCTTTGTTGCGCAGACCTGTACTTCGGAGTTTGTCAACCTTTCGTTCGGTCTCTGTGATCACCTTGTTGAGTCGCTCAATTTTTTTAGTATCAAAAGCCCTGTTTTTCCGTTTGCGAAGCCGTTCCAGAACATTGTTTAGCCCGTCAATAGTGGTTTTGGTACCGCCCAGTTTTTTTTGAAACCGGCGCACGTCCTCACCCGCCGCATCGCTCATGGCTTTTGTGCTACGGCTTATTTTACTGAGTTCTTTGTCAATCCGGCTTTTTAATTCAAGCGTAAATGTGAGCGTTTCAGCCATGACTTTCCCTTTTTCTTATTGCTACAAGCTGGGCAAAGCTCAATGCCCATTCCTGGTCAGTGAGCTGGTCGGGGTTGACCCCAAGGTGGTAACGCAACTGCGTATCTACATAAAGCAACGGACTGGCCTTCGCCCTGCCGTCGGCTGTGTTCACCTTGTTTATATAAACCCCAGGCGTTTCTGGAGCCAGTAGTAGCTCATCAGGGCGGCTCTGAAAAAATAGCTGTCCTCTTTGAGTACCTCCTGGTCACCGGCCACCATGCACGTCTCCAAAATCATTTCTCCGGGCGTGATGCGGTCTGTTTTGCCGTCGGCAGTGGTCTCGTGAAGCAGGGCTGCTTTCACCTCCCCGCGTACCGGCTGACGCAGCCATATTGTTTTGTCTGCTTTCCCTTTGAGAGGAATGACCATCTTTTCAAGCTTCCCCCATTGCTCTTCGAGTGCCTTTTCGTGGATTTTTTCCACCGGCTTGAAAGCCCCGTTCTCTTTTAATACCAATGCCATTATTACAATCTTTTATTTTAATATTAAAGTCTTTTAATGTCCAGGAACATGATCGGGATTTCGATCACCATTTTCGTATCGCCTTGATTAAAGCGTTGTTCTATCTCCCCGTAACGGACCCCCTGCAGGACGTCGGTTCTCAATTTCGGGGTCTCGCCCAGAATGTGATTATCCGTCTTGTAGACCACTACGATACTGGTACCCCGCAGCAGTTGCAATTCACGGTCGGCCCGCAGCGATTCGAGTTTTGCCAGATCTCCCTGCAAGAGGCCAATACTGCCCTCGAATGAAAAGTTGCCTTCCTGTATGGCTCTGGGTTTGCTGCCCTTCCCGTAGATAAATTCCTTCTCCAAAGAGGTCTTGTAAGCCACATGCTGCAAGGAGGTAATGTCAATGCCGGAAGCATTGACCGTAATGTGGCTGTATTGATATTCCCTGCTGTCTGTCTGTGCCATGCCTATAAATAAATCAGGTAGTTAATAGAATTGGAATAGCCCACCGGAGTGATGCGCAACTCCACGCCCAACTGTTCGGTTTGCAGTATATTGCTGCCTCTGACCTGAGCTTCCACCGAGGAGATCTCTGTGTTCCCGAGCATTTGCACCGCCAGTGCCTGCTCAATATCTGCCTCTATCCTGCGGGCAACGTCCTCCCGGATAGTGCCGTCTGCATTCAGGGGTACTTTTTCGTCCACCTCGCGAATGCCCGTGCGGTACGCAATGCGCTTGATCTTGTCGATGACCCGCACACGGGAAAGCCGGTTCACAAAACTGCCTGACAGGGTAAAGTCATTGGCAAAGTACACGCCGGCTTCTCCCGGAAAATGGCGGTACGTAATATAATGCCTGTCATGGATCACGCCCAGAGAAGTGAGCATGTCCTCCAGTTTGCTTTTACTGGTCAGATAGCCTGTACTCACCGGTACCGCTCCGTTGCGCTTTCTCGATAGCCGGGTCTCTACGCTCAGGGTGCTCAACAGCCCTCCCAGAAAGCCGACAGACGCATTACCGGTGTTGTCGTTCGCCGCTATGGATATGGCCACATTTTCATAAGAAGACGACTGGTATTCGGTCAGGTCAGCGGCCGTGCCGCTAAAACTTTGTCCATCCAGCACCACACCCAGGTGAATATTTTTATACCCACCGGCTAACTGCTGTGCTTTCGGTACTGCCGTATGCACTTGCGGATCCAGTCCTCCGGAACGGGTCACCGGGCCGCTGCCCGTTTGCTTGCAAACCAGCAACACCCGGATGGCTTCGTTGCTGTCGTCAATCAATCGCCTGCCATGTGTCAGGCTTGCGTCAACCAGTTGCGGCATCGTGACGGTTGCCGTCACACACCGCAACCATAGCCGGTTGCTGGTGTTGGCAAAGTAGTCTGATACCTGCCCATATAAAAAAGCATTGTTTTCTGGGGTGACCCCCAGGTTTTTCAAATCTTCCAGATCCGGCAACAAGTAACTCTTGTTGAGGGAAAAATTTCCGCTTCCTGTCACGTTGGTGGCGGTGCAAAGCATGCCAAAAGTGCCATCGGCCAGTCTGGGCAATGATTGCCGTCCATCGGTATTGATCTCTATATTTACGCCCGGTAATGCCATTATTTTATTTGATTTTTAATTTTTCATTGTGCTGCGCACTTCCAAAAAAGAAGTCGGTGATCGTACTCACTTTGGCACTCATCGCACCGAAGGTGGTGCTTATCATGGTGATTTGAAAGTCGGTCAGGTCCATCCCTTCGCCATGAAAAGCCCAGTAGAGCATAAACCCGGTTAGTACCACATAAGCGGTCAAAAACACCAGTGCAAACACTTTTTGCACGTTGCTGTCCTGACCGTACAGATTGCGGGCATTTTCCCGCCCGGTGGATTCCATTTGATAGATCTCTTTGAAAAACTCCCGCTTTTCTTCTTTGGTCTCCACAAAGCGGTCGACCACGTCTGCCACCTCCCTGAACGGGCTTACCCCACCAAATATTTTTGCTAAAAAGTTCATGACCGGAAAATGTTTTTTTCAGGGATAAAAATCTCCTCACACCAGTCTTCCACCTTAAAAGACGGACAGGCCTTGCTGGAAAAATGATAATGCCCGGCCACCTGTATGCCGGGGTGTCGCCGCACCATATAGCGAACATAGTCTGCCAGAGCGGTTTTTTGCTCCGGTGTGCGGGTGTCTTCCGGTTTCATGGCCCGGTCGCATCCGCCCGCGTAAACCACATGACGGCTCACGCCGTTTATTCCTCTGGCACCGTTGCTGATCTCCCAAACGTCTATCTGGCCATCGCTGTTGAAGGGAACCAGGTTGATTAGCCTGCCGTGCAGGTCAATCAGATCCGAATAGCCCACGCGTGACCAGCCCCGCCCCCCGAGATGCCAGCGTTCAATATCGGCTGCCGTCACCTCCCGGCCTTCCGGCGTCGCCGTGCAATGAATCACCAGATATTTCAAAGGTTTTCCCATATCATTCCCCGAAGGGGTTTTTAACTTGTTTTTAACTCAATAACCTGATCATGATACCTATCACTGCTCCCGAGATGCCGCCGTAGATAGCTGCTTTCGTTTCCAGTACCGCCAGTCTGACTTTGAATTTGACAAAGTCATGTCCATACTCGTCCAACTCCTTGCGAATGATACTCACCTGATCCACCAAACGGACCAGCAGCTCCTTTTGTGATAGCTGGTTCAAATCAATCTTGTCGTTTTCCCTGTCAATCAACTTTCAACTTTTTTTAATGTTCAACTTTCAACCGGGATCACGCTGCCGATTCCACCAGATTCACCACGCCTTTGCCGTCTTTCCTGCGGTACAAGGCTCCCAGTCTCATAAGAGAACTGATCTCATCACCGCCAATTTTAGGCTGTCCGGCTTCATAAAGGACTTTTACCGCTCCTCTGGCGAGGCTTACGTATTTGGATGACCAGAACAAAGCCCCGGCATTGTCAGCATTCGCCGCATTCGTCCCCTGGTCTTTCAACACCGGCGTAGCCGCATTCGTAAACGAGTTGATCGTACTCCGGACGTAGAACTGAATCCTTAAAATGCGATCCACATCACCCATCCTGAGCACTCCGGTGCCGGTGCCCTTACCCTGGTAGTCGGTACTGGTTACTTCGGTCATTTTAAGCAGGTCCATTTCCATCTCCGGGCTGATCAAAGCACACAGATTGTCCATCGACACATTGTCTTTTCTAAACGCTTTACGGACCTCCAGCAGGTCTTCAAACCTGATCGCTTTCCGGTTGCCCGTCCCCGTGGTGCCAACTCTCGCATCGCCCCCGGTCCTGAGCATTTTAGCACTGGTATTCGATGCCCACTCGTGCTGCACAAAGTCTGCGGCGTATTCGGTCAACTCCTCGGCATGCTGTTCTACCAGGCTGGCCCGCTTGGCATAGTTCACGACCAGGTCTTCAGAATCCTGCAAAAAAGTTGCCTGCGTTTTGAGCTGCCTGATGTTGTAGGCAATGGACTCGTCTGTCCTTTGTGCCGAGACTCTCGTATCCTTCCCGTAGTCGGAAATTTCGGTAACCGGCACATTCCCGGTGACTTGCGGGATATTCACCTGACCGCCTTTCAGAAATGCCGTGTCGTTCTTGCTCTGGAGCATATAGGAGTTGTCCGGAAACAATAAAGGCTCCAGGTCCCTGGAAAATAGCTGATTTATATGATTTGCTGTTGGCATGATGTCAGGATTTTTTAGTGGTGTAACCGTTAATTAATTTTTCAAACTGGCCGGGTGCGTTCAATTGAAGCTCCTCCAGTTCTTCCGCCGTGTAGTCGTGATAACCCTTTTCGGGTACTGTCCGGCCTTTTCCCAGGGCATTCACCAGATGGTTGATCCCTTCCAGAACTGCCGTATCTTTCGCATTGGCAGGCGGTACAGCGGCATTCGCCGTATCCTGCTCTTGCGCCGTTTTGTTTTCCGCATCCAGTTTCAAAAGATCCTCCACCGAAAGCGACATATACGCCTTTTTGCGTACCTCGTCGCCGGGCTGCCCTCCGGCCCGGAGAATACGGTTCACCATCGCATTTTTCAATGCGGCGTTCTCTTTTTCAAGTTCGTTGTGGCCAGGCGGGCTGTTTTCCGGCTCCCTGTCTTTTTTCTCTTCTTCTTTCATATCCATGATCAGTCCGTTAATTGAGTTATAATAGCAGCAGTTCTCCAGTGTCAGCGTCTCCCGATAAGAGGGAATGTCCACCAGCGACACCTCTATAACTTCTCCGTGATACAGTACATCTTTTTTTATCTCCGCCGAACGGTAGTCAAACCTTACGCTGGCTGCTTTGATGAATCCGCGTTCTACTTTTCCTTTCAGTACCATCGCCGCAGGATCTTTCCCGTCAAAGACCGGAACAGCAGTGATGGTTTGATTGTCCTGTTTGAAATCCGTCCACCGGCCCATCACCTGACCACGCTCGTGCATGAACAGAAGTACGGGGTTTTTCCTGAACGCATCCATGTTAAAAGTCCCCTGGTCTACTTTGTAGCCGTGCCGGTTTTCCTTCGAAAAATCAATAAGAACGAAACGGTTCATGCCGCAATAATAATAAGGGCGTGGCCGGGGGTGCAAATCCCGGATCACCCAGTGTGGGCACAGTATAACCGGCTGCGCCCACAGCATAGCCGGGTGATTCGGATTTTCGCATTTTTTTCAAAACCGCCCACCTTCGCACTTGCCCCTGCCTGCGGCAGGGATCTTAATTCCTGATTGAAACAAGGTGCCTAAATATTCACAAGCGCAGAAAAAAAACATCATCGAGGAAGCGCGTAAGCTCTATGCGGCAGGTACGGGACTGCCTGTCTGTGCCCAATACCTTGGGGTGTCACTCTCTACGCTGCAATCATGGGCAAAAGCCCATGACTTCAAAAAAGCACGTAAAGCCTACCTGATGCAACGTCCGCAAATCCTCTCGGCGATAGTAGAGAGTTTCCAGTCCATACTTGAAGGGGAACAGCCCAGGATCACCGCCGACCAGGCTGTCAAATATGCGTCCTCCTTTGAAAAGCTCTCGGACACAAAGAAGCTCGCCGGCTACACCTTTGAAGCCTTTGAGGCACTTACCCTGGAGATGCTTGACGGAATTGAAAAAGCGAAAAAAAAGCAGGACAAAGAAGACATTTTAAAGGCGGCGAAAATCACCAGGCAAGCGATGGATACGGTCATCAACAAAATGATTAAAGCAGCTTTCGATGAATAGAAGCGACTTGAAAAAATACCGGGAACAATTCCAGAGAGCAAGCAGGGAATTGCAGAAGACCTCTCTGGTTTCCCTCAAAAAGGAAACGCCTGAAGCGCAGGAGGCGCGCATCAAAAAACTGCTCAAACCCCAAAACTATGGGGAGTTTTGCCTTTACTACTTCCCCGAACTCTGCGGATCTCCCTGTGCTTCCTTTCATATCAGCTCTTATCGGGAACTGCATGACATGGAATATATCGTGCAGTTCCGCCAATGGTTCAGAGGTGCTGCCAAATCCACCCATGCGGTCATTATCAATTCTTTTGCCCTCAAGCAACTCGGCAAGATCAGGTTCTCACTGGTCATGGGCATCAATGCTGACCGTGCCATCATGCTATTGTCCGATCTGCAGATGCAACTGCAATTCAACGAACGTATCATTAAAGACTTTGGTACTCAAATCAAATACGGCAGTTGGACGGAAGGAGCTTTTGAAACGTCCGGTAACGCTTATTTCATTGCCCTGGGCATCAACGAAAAAGTAAGAGGCCTGAGACGCGGGGCCAATCGCCTGGACTATTGTGTCGTGTCGGATTGTGAAGACAGAAAAACCACCGCCAACCGCCGCATCGTGGCGGAACGGGTCGAAAAAATCACCGGAGACGTAGGGGCTGCCTTCGGAAAAAACAGCCGCCGCATTGTCATCGACAACAACTACTTTGTCAGGGACGGCATCGTGGACGGACTAAAAAAAGCCTTCAGGGGCAGCTGGGTAAAAAAGCAGACCATTAACCTGACCAACGCCGACGGCACACCGTCGTGGCCGGAACGCTACTCGGACAAAGACATTGAAAAAATACATCAGGGCTTTGACAGCTTCACCCTGAAAAGGGAGTACTACAACACTCCGATCGTAAGGGGAAAAATCTTCAAAGAAGAACAGATACTCACCGCCACACCCGGAGGACAGGTACACGGTGCGGTCGGGCATTGGGATTTAAGCTACGTCACGCAAGGCGATTATAAAGCTTTTGCCCTTGCCGTAGTGCGTGGAGACAGAGTTTACATCGAAGACCTCTTTTGCCGACAGTGCGAAATCGCCGATGCCACCGAATGGCATTATGAAGGGTTGAAGCGGTGGTATGCCCGGGGCATTTATCCATCCATCACTTATGATGCCACGGCCAGCCAGGAAGCGGTATTCCTGCCCATATTCGAGGCAACAGGCCAACAAAAAGGCATGATGAACCTGCCCATGCCGTATCGCATCACCATGGACAAACACGCCCGCATCGAAGCCACCCTGGGACAAGCCTTTTTCTATAAAAAAATAGTCTTCTCCAAAAAGCTGGCCGGCACACCGGACTTTGAGGCGGCAAAAGACCAGCTACTGGCTTTTGAGAAGGGAAGCACCGCACATGACGATTTTCCCGATGCCCTGGAGATCGCCGTCCGGCAAGCACAACTTTTTTACTCCGGAAGCCCGGAAGGGGAAGGAGCCGGAGTCATGGCTGCCCCATTTAGAGAAACCGTGTTTTAAAGGATTTTATCATGAAAATGGACACCAGGGCATTGAACCCGGGAAAAGCCGTTGCGACGCTTGCGACACGCCTTGCGACACCTGTTTTTCAGCCCATAGTGAAAAGCCGGCGATTAAAAGTAAACCGCATGACCCGGGTGAAAATACTTTCCACTTTCCACTTTTGATATTCAACTGAACAATGAACTTTTTACAAAGCATCAGAGAAGCCATAAAAAACCGCCGCCTTGAGATTGAACTGCTCAAAAATCACCGCTCGCTGTACCGGCAGGAATTAAACGAATTCCGGGAGGCGCGGGAAGCATGGTATGACCCCTGGATGCCCACCACACGGGACATGCAGGAGATCTACCGGGAAGCCGTGAAAAATGATGCGCACCTGCGGTCTGTGATCAATACCAGAATACATCTTGTACTGGCCAATGATTTTGCCCTGTATGTCAAAGACAGGAAGCTGGACTCTGACCTTTTGAAATCCGTCTGGTTCCGTAAAAAAATGCGCCTCGATATGGAAAGTATTTTTTATGGCTATACCCTCATGTATCCTGTACTCGAAGGCGGGCATGTAGTCGATGTCAGACCCGTTGACCGGGGGCATTTTGTCCCCCAGAGAGGGAAAATCCTGCAAAACCCCTACCACAACGAAGGACTGCCCCTGAAAGGGCTGGAAAAATATCTCTGGCTCGCCCAACTCGGTGATGACCCCTTCGGGCTCCTTGAAACCGCCGCCGCACTGACCATCCTGAAACGGCACAGCTGGTCATCGTGGGACGAGTTTGAGCAAATATTCGGTATTCCCCTGCGGGTGGCCAGGGTCAGGGGATCTGACCAGGAGAAGCAAAACGTATTGAATACAATGATCAACTCTGTAAAATCACAAGTCCTGGCTACCGGACACAATACCGAAATCCAGGTTATCCCCGGCGGGCAGTCCGATGCCTTCCAGGTTTTTGCAAAGAAAATAGAAGTAGTCAACAAAGAAATGTCCAAACTCGTCCTGGGGCAGACCATGACCACCGACGAAGGTTCCAGCAAGAGCCAGAGCGAAACCCACTATAAAGTGCAGTCTGCCATCTTGAAAGAAGACACCCTGCGGCTGCTCGCACACATCAATGCCTTTCTTCCCGTCTTGCGGCAATACGGCTATCCTGTACCGGTCACCGCTGAAGTCCGCATCGTTCCCGCTACACAGACCGCCGACGACAAAATCAGCATCGACAGCGTCCTTTTACAGTCAGGAGTACAGCTCGATACAAAATACCTGGAGGAAACCTACGGCGTAAAAATAGCCGGGCCGACAGCGATTCACCAGCCGGGGAACACAGTCCCCACCGCCAACATGGATGCCATCAGGGAAATAGACCATTACTACAACTTAATTGAAAACGGATAAAAAATGAGAGCCGCCCTGTTCAACCATATTAAAACACGCCTTGAAACCATTGGGCAGATCAGGTGGGTAGACCTCGACACCCGGCAGGTGGACGAGCCAAAAGAAAACTACCCGGTCCCTTTTCCTGCCGTCCTCGTGCTTTTCAATGATTTCTTTTATCAGCAGGGCACACACGGAGGGCAGGAAGTCAGTGCAAAGGTTTCTCTCAACGTTTGGCAGTACCGGTACACTGACCATTTTAACCCCCGGGGACAAAAGGAGATCAGCGATTTATTCGGATTGGTCGAAAGCATAGGCAACACCATGCACAACTCATATATCGACACGGTGTCCATCTCCCCTTTCAAAAGAACCGCTGAAAGCACCATCGCCCAGGTGGGCAATCTCTTCGGATACTCCATACAGTTTGAAGCCATTTTGCACTATTGTCCACCGGTCACTTACGGGAGGGTAAGGAAATTAAATATCGAAAAAGTGAAGCATCAACAGGGCTAAACAAAACTGAAATGATCACAATCCATGAACTTAAAACCGTAGCCCCCGGCGAGATCGTCACCTCTATTATTGACGGAGATGACACCATCGCAGGGCAAATTATCCTGGAAGCGGAGCAAACCATACGTTCTTATCTGCATCACCGGTATGATACGGCGGCAATATTCGCCGCCACCGCTGACAACAGGCATCCGCTCATTATGAAGCTGCTGAAGGAAGTGGCTATTTACCACCTCTACACCCGACGCTCACGCGACGCCGTCAATGAAGCCGCCATACACCGCTACGAATACGCCATGAAGCAGCTCAAAGAGATCGCTACAGGCATTATTCACCCCGAAGGACTCCCGCTGGCCAATAACACAGAGAGCAGCCAGGTATTTGCTTCCGGCAAAGCACCACACGACACACACTTTTAAAAATGAAAAAACTTACCGGCCTCGACAAGATCGTCCGTGACAAAATGCAGAAAGCAGAAAAAACCGTTTTCAGGATCATGAAAGTAGAAACGAAAAACTTCGTCAAAGAAAACTTCCAGCAGCAGGGATTCCAGTCTGCCGGCTTTCAAGAATGGAAACCCCGAAAGACCACCGACACCAGAGGGCGGGACCTGCGCTATTACAAAAGAGGCAAAAGAAAAGGAAAACTCACCAGATTCGGACGCAAACACGAAGGCAGGGCCATCCTCATCGGGCACGACTCGGAAAACAAAATGCGCGACAGCTTTCGATCTGTACGTGAAGGGAATAAACTCAACTTCTTTGCCAGGGATTATGCCATATATCACAATGAAGGCACCGGACACCTCCCGCCCCGAAAAATGATTGGCAAAAGCCCTCACCTCATTAGTCAGATCAGAAAAGCCCTTGAAACCGGAAATTAAAAACATCCTGAAAAACCTGGCCAGAGACCTTGAGTTGCCTGAACCCGGCCAAACGGCGAAAACCGCCGTCAACAGGGCTGCCCGTGCCTTGTTCCCCCTCCACTGCAAGACACTGGAAAGCGGCCTGGGCTTTTCCCTTGACCAGCTACAATATGGCAGCGGGCAATACCGGGTAGCCGCCAGACTCTACGAAAACATGGCCCGTTTTTCCGCTGCCAAACTCCACACTTTCACGAAGCAATACCTCGATCAAAGTGATCTTATACAAAAAGCGTCAGTGATGGAACGACACGCCGGACACTGGCACAAAGCCGAAACCATCACCATCCACCGGCAGGCCCAGCAGGCTCGCAAATGGACCGAATACGAAGAAGACGCCCCGCTATATCCTAACTTGACTTATGATGCGGTGATGGACGCACGCACACGACCCGGACACCGCCTGCTAAACAACATCACCCTGCCCCTGACCCACCCCTTCTGGGATACCCACTATCCTCCAAACGACTATGGATGCCGGTGCGATGTAAGACAGGCACGGGGTAAATCCTCCCCCGAACCGCTCGTTAATGAAAAAATTGAAAACGCCCGCATCAAACCCCTGTTCCAGAACAACGCCGGGAAGTCCGGACAACTCTTTAAAAACCATCCTTACCTGACCAGGCATACCAGAGGCATGGAAAAGGAAGTAGGGACTATCGCTAAAAATGCCGTTTCTTCTTTTTTAAAGCAATCAAAACTGAGAGACCGGACCGTAAAAAAACAAATCGCCTATACAGATACCACCGTTCCGGGGAATCCTGTACTCAAAAAGGAAATAGAAATTACGGCCACCGGTACGTTTATCAACAAAATACGACTCCTGGATATCAGCCAGCAGCTTCTTGCCTTAAACTGGCATCAGTTTCCTGAAATGAAGAAATCTACTTTTATAAAAGAAGTGGTCAGGGGTACAAGAGGGGAGCGTGGAAAAGAAAAATTCAATGAGTTTTATTCCATGAGGATTGACAATCTGGTATTTCAGTTTGGCATTAGAAAAGATGCCGACGAATATACCATGTACTACATGAAGGAAATTGGATAAGCCCGGGTACCCTGTTAAACGACAGGGCCCGAGACTTAACCGGTTTCTTACGCCGGGCACGGCCTCCCGACCGCACTTGAGGTAAAGATACGGATTTGATCTGAAAGATACGAATCCCGGGCTCTTCTGATTGTGCTCTTCCCACAAAAAAAAAGGGCAGGCCTTGTCATAAGCTGTACCCCCCCCCCCCCCCTTCCAGCTACCAGCTATTCATCATCAAATTCTTCTTCTTCTGCTCTTTCTTCTGCTGTTTTAAAATTCATGGTATGAAAATTCAGGGTATCTGGTTTAGGGGGGCCTTCCCTGAGCATTTGAATGATTGTATCAATGTTCTGATCTTCACAAAGGAAACCGTGACCTTCTGAAATTAATTTTGAAATGCTTTCGAGAATGCCAGGCTCGACGTAGGAATATATGCGGGTATCTCCTACCGCTTTTTCTATTAGGTTGTACGCTTCCCGGAGATTCTTGCGAGCCTCCTCTAACTTGCTGAATCTTGCCTGCTGAACCTTTTCTGAATATTTCATAATTTGATTAAAAAGTGTTGACTAAAATAATTTCATCTAAAGTTTTTGAGCCATTTTCCAAAATAAAAGGGTGATCAAACTCACTCATGGCAAAAGGTAGTCCAATGCCGCTGAATAAACTGCCATGGTTCATTTCCCCCCCGATCTGTACTCCACCCTGCCAAAGACAATCTTCCCGATGCAGGCCTCGCTCAGGGGCGGAAACTCATCGGACAGCATGGCCAGAATGGCCTCGTTGGTGAACTTCTTTTTCCCTTTGTACTGCTCGGCACCTAATGCCGGAAAACGCTCTATGACCAGCTCATCACGCTTTTTTAGTCGTTTTAATCGCCCTTCAATGCTTTTTTCCTCCATCTGTCTGCTTTTTTTTCTCAGTATTGCCCTGCTGATGGGTTCCACGCCGGGCTTTTTCCATCATATAGTGTGTCCTGGCCATGGCAAAGGTTTCCCGTTCTTTCTCTTCATTGCTCTTGCGGGAGGTGTCGTTCCATTCTTTTACCTGTGCATGGTGATCCAGAGAGCGTTGGGCTGCCACATCGCATCGCTCTTCAAAGTAGTCGGCGAACCAGCCAAGTACCTTGGGCATGGTCAGACTCTCATAAAACTCCCCATAATGCCCCGACCCTGCCCTTCGCATGATCACATGCACATCGGCCATGGTCAGGTGACGATGGATGGCTGCTACCTCTGCGGCTGTCTCATCGATCTGCAACTCGCCTAAAGGACGCTTCAAATCCAGCATTTCATTCAGGTACACCAGTTGCAACTTGATCAGGGCTTGCACCTTTTCGGTACCCAGCGCATGTTCGAGCTTTCCCAGACTGTGGCTGGGGGCATCCAGTGCCTGGGCTACCGTACGTACTTCCCGATAATGCCTGGTCAGGGCTTCAGGTGCATAGATCGTCAAGTATTCGCTGCTTGTACTGAGCTGAGATGTTTCCTTTTTTATCAGTTCCATGCTTGCTTATTTCTGCTATGATTTCGGGAAAACTCCCGTCTATTTTACACACGCTCAGGCGGTCAATGTACCACTGGGGAAGGTGTCTGATCACAGAATCGAACCAATGAACGATATCCTCATCGCCGGGGTGTTCCACTTTAGCAACCCCGTAGAGCTTTTTAATAATACGGTTCAAACATTGTGCATCCTTTGCCTGCCACGGGTAGGCTATACCGGTATGTTTTTCAAAGGCTTTTAAAAATACCTCCCTGCATCTGGAATGAACCGTAACACTGGTTTTGCCCCATTCAGGACAGGCCACTCCCAGCGCATGGGCCAGTGCCTGTCGCAGCTCGGCTTTTGAGGCCGATTTGCGGTTCAATATCTTTTCAGGGCCGGTCATGGTTTCATTGCTTTTTGAGCCAGGTACTTCCTGCGAGCCATGCGGATTATCCGTAACATATCATCGGGGGTCATGCCTGCATCCTGCATTTCCTTTATCATTTTGTCTGCTGCGATTTCATCCTTTGTCATGTGTGCTTCTTTTTTCATCGGTGTACCTCCTTCAAATGACTTTGGTACATCAGTTCGGCCTGCGTGACCAGCCCCGCCAGTTCCGCCCGGCTGTGCTGGTTCAGGGACTTGTGGAATTTTCCGTACTTTTTCACCCAGGTATAAATAGCACGCATGTCGGCTTTTGTTCCTGCTTCGTTTTCATAGCCCATCTTGCGAAACAGGGCGATCACCTTGCGCCGCATCCGGTTGTCTGCGCCGTCATGAACCCTGCCTGCCACCTGTCCCATTTTGTCAATCAGCCTGGTGTACTCCGGGTGGGTCAGTTCCCGAAGGCTGTGGGTACGGCCTTCGGTTATTTCCAGGACTACCTCACTGCGATCAATGAGGCAGCCTGCATGTTGAAGCCGTTTCTCCAGTGCGAAATAGTGGCGATAGCGGCTCATACCTCTACTTTAAAAGTATCGTAGGTCATGATTTCAATGCCGAACTTCTCATAGTTCGGGTCTCCCACGTAGGCCCTGGCTTTGCCGAGTTGTACCTGCTCAATGACACGGACAAGGTTGGGGAACTTCTTTTTGAACGTTTTCATGTCGAAGTCCTCCGGCAACTCGATCTTGCTGCTGGCCACCCATTTGAGTCTGCCACCCTCGAAGTGGGCCGTCTTTCCGTCAAACCATTCCGGATGACGTTCGGCTATTTCCAGCAGGGCCAGTTCAATGGCCTTCTTTTCGTGGCTGCTTTCTTTCTGTGTCTGATCATACGACTTGTACTGCCCGAGCAGTTCCCTGGCGATGTTTCGATCGCTCTTCTGTTTGCTTTCTGTCTGAATTGCTTCCATTTTTTATTGATTTTAATTTGTAGATATAATGATTAAAAAAACTCGTTTCCACCCGCCCGTCATCCAGCAGACAGGACATTACGACCCGGTAGTATTTCGGCGTAAGTACAACATTTGCTTTACCGGAGAGGCGCAGGCAGTACGCCTCCTGCTGCTTCCATTCGGCCAGCCACCAGTTCCAAAACTTCCAGTCAGCGGCGATCATCCGATGATAACCTGCATATTTCGCATCCTTCACGGGGTAGTGCCCTTCCAAAAAGGCATGCCCCATGTCCAGCCACTGGTTGTTGCAGGTGTCTTCGCTCCAGCCGAAAGCGGCACGGATATGCTGTTGATTCCAGGCGTAAGCCTTTCTGATCCTTGCGATATGGGTTGTTTTTTGCTTTCTCATTTTTCATTCGCTAAACCAGTTTCGCCGTGGCGACGGTAGCTCCGGTCTGTGCCGCCGCACTCCCGGCGGTCGATACCGCTATCCCCGAAGGAATATCCGCCGTTTTAATGTATTTGTCAATAGCCGAAGCCAGCTTCCCGGCCAGGGCATCATCGACGTTTGCTGTCTCGTCTCTCATGCCCTCTAAAATCTTTTTCAAGTCGTTCTTCAAGGTCGTTTTATCCAGTGCCATGTTCTTATTTGAATAGTTCGTTAATATGCTCCAGTAACGCATTGCATTTTTCAATGCTCGGAGGCAAAGGAGCATTCGTAGCTCCCATATTCGTAGCCAGTTTCAGTGTCTGGATAGCCTCCACAATATCTTCCAACAGCTGCTTCAAAGACACCCTGCCATTCCCGATAGACAACTTGTCTCCGGTGATCAGCGCAATAGCTTTAGCCGTGATCGTCACCGAGGTGTCACCATTTATATGCTCAAACCGCTCCACTTCTGTAAAGCCGCTCACGAAATACACATGACCCTCGTATAGCGGCGACACCCGCACGATACTGCCCACACGGGGGTAAACCACCCAGTAGTCCGTTATCCCGTCGTCTTCCAGTGCTATCAGCCGGACCGGCTCCAGTTCCTCTTCACTCTCCAGCAGCTTCACCCGGCAGGTCGTGCCTGCTACTTCCTCTACCGTGGCCAGACGGGAGTAAGGATAATCTCCCCGCACCTGACTTAATAGCTCTATCAACTGCCTTCTACCGTCCATCAGCTTATTCTTTTGCCTAAACTGATACGGCGATAACCCCCTTTATTCGCATGGATGCCGGACTCCACCGACTCTATAAAATAGCTGTGCATGGTACGCTCCGGGTACTGTGGGTCGTACAAAGACACCCCGTAACCATACGTACAATAAGGCACTAAAAGAACCTCCAGATCCCCCTCGTAACCCTCGGTTTGATACCTGGACACTTCCGACTCCGCTATCTTGTCCAAAGAGTCAAAGTCCACGTCATACTTATAAATGGTGAATTTGTCACCACCGTCCGCTCCGGCTTTCACCTTCTTGCGCTGCCCGGTTTTTGAAACTCCTGTGACTTCCACCTGCACGGAACGTTCGCCGCGGCGGCGATACTTGAGCAAACTCCGGATGACTGCATTTTTTTGACGCGTAAAATCGTACTTCACCTCTTTACCGAGTTCGCCCAGATAGGCAATGGCAATAAACAAATCACTGCTGCGCACATAGAACTGCAACCCGGTAGATTGTTGTAATTTTTCCAGTACCCCAAAGCCATCGGCATGACCGGTTTGAAACGCAGTGAATTTCACCGAGCCTGCATCGTGCAACGACTTCACCGAAAGCGGTGCTTTTGTTTCCCGGACCACGTAGTTGACCAACTCTTCCACCGTCACGTTTTTAAATGCCCTGGGCTTCACTTCTTTTTTCAGCAGCGTCATACTGTCCTCACAGGCGATGATTACCGAATTGTCCGTGCTCACCGACTTCACATAGCCGGTAAATTCCTGCTCCATATTCCCATCGTAGCCCAGATGGATGGTCACCGGGTCATGGCGTTTGATCTTCTTTTCTATCCCCGTCTGGTATCCGTAGTGCTGTCCCGGCATCCGTACCTCGGCCGTGTCGGTCAATGCATCAATGCTTTTCACCACACGCACCGATTCGATTTGCTTTAAGCCCGATCCATTCACTTCTACCCTATAGCTGATCTCTTTATACATTCTTCATTTTGCATGCATCAGACATCCTTTATTTTGTCCGGTGATGTTTTTACTTTATAGCGGGCGTCTATCTTGCCCGAAACAATCCGCCAGATATAATTAGGCATCAGTCCGTATTTTCTGGCCAGTTTTTTCAGGGTAAGGTTCAATCGCAAACCTCTTTTGTCGTGAATCCTTTTGAAGTCTTCACAAATGCTCTTGTTTCTCTCCGATATGATCTCCTGCTTGTTCAACTTCAATAAATCGTTATCTTGTCCAGATCCTCTACCATCACCGTAGAGAAGTCCACCTGCATCCGGCGGGCTTTCTCCAGCAGCTTCACCAGGTAGTCGTAGTTCCAGCATCGCTTGAATAAATAGTTCACCACCTTTTTGGGCACTGACCCGTAACCGCCGGTAAAACATCTCACATCCGAAGGCTGTATCTGGCCAAGTTGAAAGAATTTGCACCGTCGGAACAGCGTCGTGTACTCATTGGACGGCCTGATCAACTGGTAATCTTTTGCATCAATCCCGCCCATGCGCATCAGGCGCAGTTTGAGCGACGGTACGCCCGCCACCACAATGCCCAGGCTGCCTTCAAAAGCATTATGAAGGTGTTTGACCACCTTCAGCGTCGCCATCGATAACACCTCGCACTCGTCTATCAGGAGCACCATTCTGCCCTTTTCGTCCAAACGATTTCCAATTTGCCCGAAAATATGATCCCGCCGGTAGTGCAGTACCTTGCAGCCTATGGCGAGTGCCACTCGTTTTAAAAACATCGTCTGGGTCATCGACTGGCCAATTTTCAGGTACCAGGCTTGCACCGTATTTGCCGAAAAATCTTTTAATACCATCGTCTTGCCCAGTCCGGTGTCCCCGGTGACCATTCTAAGGTCCACCTCTGCCAGGCACCCCTCGCATATCTTTTGCAACATGGAGGACTGGGAAGTCGGACGGATTTCATCGGGCAGGTAAGCCGACAAGCGATTAATGATCTGGTTCAACACCCCCTCGCTATACGCCTTCTTTCCGTTTCTGATCTCGCTCACCGTCGAGCGTCCGCGTCCCACTATCGAGGACAACACCTCATTATTCAAATGCTTGCTATGACTCACCTGGTCAAGCATTGTTTTCGCCCTGTGTTGTAATCCATTCACAGCCCCGGGCTGGTGTGCGGTTTCTTCTTTCATAGTTACTTCTTCCATAGTATTCCCGATTTTCATGATACGGTTTCCATTCCTGCCGCAGGCAGGGTCATTGGGCATTTTTCATTTTTAACTTTCTGATGGTAACAACCTCCCCGGTATCCGGGTCTGTTTTGTCTTCATATTCAAAGGCCGGGCTTTCCTCATGGATCACCCCGTCCCCGTCCACAAGGCCGCTATCCTCCAGTCGTAAGAATGCCTTGCTCTCCGGGTGTAATTGTCGGCTCTGACCCGTGTATTTTTCGGCTTTTACCGCCTCGAAAAACGCATGATCCACGTGCCCTCCGTACACTGCTGCCGCTTGTTCAAGGGTCTCTTCTGCACGGGTTGAATACGCTTTCTGAAAGGCCTGGAATTGTGACAATAATTCACGTTCCGCCTTCGTCCCGGCCACCAGGGCCACTTCAGGCTTCCTGGGCATCGTCATCAGGTGACATCCACCTTCTGCCAGCGGCTTGTCAAACACATAAGCCACAGTATAACCGTCCGGACAGCACACCGTCAGCCGCTTTCTCCCACGCTCCCTTTTGAAATGTTTCTTGAAAAAATAAACTGCCGCCGTACGGGCCTTCCCCGTATCCACCGCCGGGAAAAAAGTCATCTCCTCCAGGTCCCGGTGAACCGTCAGCCCGCCAAGGCCCGGCTTCACCTGATGCTGGTGACCGTAGTAGCCTGCCAGAACGACCGGTGCTAACACACCCGTATGGCTTTCTTTTTCTGCCCATAGCTCATCGGGCGTTTTACCTGATTTTTTAATCACATGACTGTTCCAGGCCGCCTGCGTATCCTCTACGGCGTGGCGTACTGCCTCCGTATAGCCCGGAGCCGATCTTTTAGCTTCATCGTAGCGGTCCCCCGATACTTTGCTGTCCAGCATCCGGGCGGTCCGGTTCTGGCCCACATAGCCGTCCAGCGTCATGTTATAATACCTCAGCTGGCCAAGCAGCTGCTCAATCAGCTTGGATCTTGCCCTGCCTGCCTCCGAGGCCATCACACGGATATGACGCTTCTCACACCACTCCGCTGTATAATGATAAGCCGGGCCCCGGTCCATATTGATGAACTCGGGCGCATGTCCGCAGAACCGGACCGCCCGGGCTATCGCTCCGGTAGTCATTTTACCGTCTTCGGAGCGATAAGAAGTGCTGGAACCCAGCAGCCGCATCGTCCCGTAATCGAACACACGGCACACCCAGAGTTGCTTCTGTACTTTCCCCTTCCAGTTCACCAACTCATCATGGGCGGTAGCATCTACACCCCAAATCTCATTCTTTTTAACCGGCAGGCTCCGGCTGATGGCCGGAACCCTGTTATTGATAAAATCCAGCTTCCCGTGACGCCTGAGCGACGTGTCGTTTTCACTCGCGTTAATGTGCCGGTACACCGTCCCTTGCGAAAGCTCCGGCCAACCCTCTTTTTCAGACACTACCTTCAGCTTTTCATGAATCTGCCGCCCGGTAAGCCCCTGGCCATACCACTGGTTGATCACCTCTTTTTGCGTCTCCTGTGTCTTTTGACGTGCCTTGTTTTTAGCGTTTTTTACCCGCACAAGCTCATCGGCAGGCGTGTGGGCAAAGTCGGCAGAGAGCTTGTCCCTCACCCACTGTGTAAAACGCACATAAGAACCCGGACAGATAATTTGCAACGGCTCTTTATAAGTCAGGACCACTGCGAAAAGATTTGCGTAAAAAGCATTCTCATACGCCTTGAAGTCTTTCCCCTTCACTTCGGCTTCCAGCATAGTGTACATCCGCTGGACAATCACCGCAAACGCCGCTGTACGGGCGTACATTTTAAGCCGGGCAGGCGACAGCTTGTAGCCTATATAATAGCCCGCATAGCTTTGAAAGGTCTTCTCCATTTCCTGCAAAAAATGCTCGCAAAGGTAGCCTGAGTTCGTAGCCAGGTGCCTGACCGTACCCTCCAGTACGGTCCGCTCCAGTACCGATCCACCCGCTTGTTTTGCCTCTTCCAGCGACAGGGACTGCGTCTTGTCCGTCTCCGAAAACATGCCCTTTAGCCGTTCCCGTACCGCCTCATCACGGATGCTCTCTATCAGCACCAGATACCTGTCGTTCCTCCCGTTATAGTCCGGGTTGGGCACCTGCTTCCCCCAGCCGCGTTTGATGCGACCCGAAAGGCTGTTGTGCCTGATGCCAAGAAATTTCAGTAGCCTGCTCCGCGATATGGTCCCCGGCTTTTTCATGCATTATCTACACTACTCTCTACAAAATCCTCATACCCCGGTTGTACAGGCAGACAGGCGTTTATCTGCTTGTACACAAGTCCTAACTCATGCGTTAAACGCTCTGTCTTTTTTGAATACCTCGCCCTGATCAGCGCAGCATCGTTTGAATCGGAAACCCACAAAAGGATCTTGTGAGCTTCAGTTAACTCCCGCTCATACCAGAGCATCTTGTCTACCAGCTTGTCAGGAACCTTTACCGGGTTTCCTGACATGGCAAGCCTGGTGCCCAGCTTCATCCGTTTTTTCATTGATCAGGGTGCCGGGGTTAAAAAATCGGGGTAGTCCGGCCTCCTCATGACCAGGTGTGCCGCCAGCCTGTCTATCTTTTCAAGCCTCTCATTGATCTTGAGGATGGCCTTCCGGCTTTTACTCACCTCGTCATTCAACTTCTTTAAAATGATCTGGTATAAGCCTGACTCACTCACTATCAGCACTGCTTCCCTGCCTCCGCTTCCAGCGATATCTATTGAATCGAACCCCTTTTCTGAAGGATTTAATTCTTTTGTTGCATCGTGTACATTACTCATATCAAGGGCATGGCACAGGTCTTTGGCCACAAACCACGGCTTCCCGTCTACCTGCTTCATACGGATATCGCCAAAATCTTCGTGTTGGAATAGTTCCGTGTTCATCGTGCTTCCTGTTTGATTAATTCATCTACCCTCTTCACCTCTTCCCTGAGTAGGTCCAATGCCCGTTTGCGAATGGCTTGTGCCGTCTCAGAATTGTTGTGGTACTTCAGCGCATCGTTTACCGTCTGACGGCTCACCGGAAATTCCTGATAGATCACCACCCGGTGAGGGTCTGAAAGGTTGATCCTGGGGTATCTGTTTGCTGGGTGTTCCTTTTTTATTATCATTAGCTTTACGATTGTAAGTACAGGGCAATATTAAACACATATTGTGAATATAAGCAAATAATAAATACACATTTTGTGAAAAAATATCGTAGAGCATTGATTCTCAATAGAATAAAAGAAAAAGAGAAAATTAGATCCAACGCAGATTTAGCAAAACTATTGGGTGTCAAACCAAATACTTTATCCAATTGGTATCATAGAGGGAGCTTAGATTACGACCTAATATTCACAAAATGTGAAGGAGTGAATCTTAATTGGCTTATTAATGGGCGGGAACCTATGCGACTGGAAGAGGAAGAAAAGCCTTCGGCTGTGTCAGATCCTGCACCTGTATATAAAGGAGTGCCCGCAGCGTCGGTAAACATCATCGAGATCAATCCGCAAGCGGCCAAAACCAATACACTGATAGCCGATGTACACGCCTCGGCAGGCTTCGGCAGCCTGATGGAAAGCACCAAAGCCCTGGAGCAGCTCCCCGCTATCCACCTGCCCAATGCTCCTGGGGGGCTAAATGTGGCCTTCCAGATCAATGGAGACAGCATGCACCCCACCATCCGCCACTTAGATTTCGTGGCAGGCAATCAGATCAATGATGTAAATGATGTGAAAGACGGGTATACGTATATTATTGTAGAAGACACAGACGGGGTGCTTTGCAAGCGGCTCTATCGCCTGGGTGAAGACTGGCAGATCGTCTCCGATAACCCCGTCTACCCCCCGTACAACCGGGCAAAAAACCGTATCCTGGGTATTTTCAAGGCCTTCTGCCGCTGGTCGTATGATTTTAGAAACTACCACGATGACGTACGGGCAGATATCCAGCAGCTAAAAACCGACATTCAGCAGCTCAAAGGCAAAAAATAAAACAAATTGTACAGGTTTCTCCTGAGTCTATTTTAGATAGTTTTAATTTAACTATCTGGTAATCAGTATTTTAAATTAAATACTCATTCAATACTCAGGGGAAGTTATCGGAGGAATACCATTCAAAAGGGGGAAGTTCGGGCGTTTTATCTCCGTTTTTTGGCGTTTTAAGTCCAAAAAAGGGCAATGGTTGTTCCTTTATCACGTGATTTTCTCATGAAAGTGAACAACCATTTGAACAACCAATAAGAACAACCAATCCAAAAAACGGGAATTTTTGTATGTCGTTTTTTTATTGGGGGGTCACCTTATTTGCGTCAAAATCGCCCTTTATTGGTGTTTAAATTGCGTTTTTAGCCCTTTTTGGCTTTGCCCTTTTTATGTACTATTTGTTTTAGGGGGGGGGTACTTTTCACTGAATATCTACAAGGAGCGCAGTACACCCTTAAAAACATGGAATAATACAATTAATTAGCAATCCTTCTCTTCTATAAAATTGCACTTTTCCAATATTCGCATACGAAAACCATACACGACAACCACACGACAACCACACGACAACCATACGACAACCATACGACAAGCACGGGATATTTCGTTACATTCTGTATGGAGTGTCGCAGGATGTTCGGGGGTATTTACAGCAGACGGGCGGTATATTTGCGCTGGATGGGTGCTTTAGAAGGTTGGATGGATGCTTTAGAAGATCGCCCTTTGCAGGGTATCAGACGGCATGTTGTAGCATATTAGGGTCATTCGCTCCCATTCGGTAAGATATGCGGCTCATTCAGGAGAGAAACCCCGTCATTCGATAGTCATTCACTACTCATTTATTCTCATTTTTTCCCCTTTGTATGAGAATCATTTTCAAAAATCGCCTTTTGCATGGTATCAGACGGCATTTCATACGACAAGCATATTTACATCTCGTGTGACACCCCCTACAAAGTGCTCCTGATGCCCAAGAAGTAAGTAAAGCGATAACTTTAACATACAAAAACACCGAGGATGTACCCAGGGTGTTGAGCCCAATTCCAGATCAGGTACTTCGCCTTTCCGACGGCCCTCAAACGCTTAATATTCGTGAACGTTTTAGTATTCCTGATCGTTTTTTGTCTATGGAGTACAGATATGTAGCATCTACTCGAACTAATACTCACCTAAACATCTTCCCTCCCCGTAGCAGCATTTTAACTATAGAAACTGATACCATTACAGAAAATGAAATGAATATCACCCTCACTCCCAAAGGTCTCGGTAATGGTAATATTAGGGTAATTTTCGGCGGTAATAACGTTCGCGAAATACGGTCTGAATTCCAAATAACGGTGGTTAATGACGGTCCGGTACTTCACTTCAATGACGATGAAAGTACAGAGGCAACAATAGATGCAGCCGAAAATAAAAATGAAGTAGCAACCATTATTGCCGCAAATAGGGCTACTACTAATAATATTAATGTCCCTCATATCACTTATAACCTCTCTGGAGGAGCAGACAGGGGCTTATTTACCATAGATACACACACAGGTATTTTGCAGTTTAAATCACCCCCGGACTACGAAAACCCGGCATCTGCTGCCACAAGTAATACCTATAAAGTCATAATAAGAGCTAATTTGTATAGCACGGGTGATCGCTCCGGTACTCCTCATCGTACAGCTTCGCAAGCGGTAGCAGTAACGGTAACCGATGTGGAATTGCCAGGCCTGACGCCAGTTACCACAGCAGCAACCGCTATTACTTCCACAACGGCCACTTTTAACGGCAATATAACTTCTGACGGTGGCGCAGAAATTACAGAAAGAGGCTTTGTATATGCTACATCAGACACCGACTTAACAATTGATGCTATGGGTGTTACCAAAGAAGTTGTAAGCGGCACAGACTTGGGTGTTTTTACAGAAAACATTACAGGTTTGGCAGCAGACACAAAATATTTTTACAAAGCCTACGCAACCAGCAGTACGGATACAACAACTTACGCAGGAGAACAAAGTTTTACAACATCAGCCCCCGTAGCACCCACAACAAGCACAGCAGAGGCAAGTGCTATTACTTCCTCAACTGCAACTCTAAACGGCCATATAACTTCAGACGGAGGAGCCGCCATTACAGCAAGAGGATTTGTATATGCCATATCAAACGCAGATTTGACAATTGAGAATACAGCAGCAGATATTGTTATTGTAAGCGGTACAACAGGAACTTTTAATAGTGCAATAACAAGTCTGACAGCAGGCACAGCGTATTTTTACACAGCTTATGCAATCAATAGCGTCGATACAACTTACGGAGGCGAACAAAGTTTTACAACATTGGCCGCCGTAGCACCCACAGCACCCACAACAAGCACAGCAGCAGCAAGCACTATTACTTCCACAACGGCCACTCTGAACGGCAATATAACTTCCGACGGAGGAGCAACCATTACAGCAAGGGGCTTTGTATATGCTACATCAAATGCAGATTTGACAATTGAGAATACAGCAGCAGATACTGTTATTGTAAGCGGTACAGCAGGTGTTTTTAATAGTGCAATAACAAGTCTGACAGCAGGCACAAAATATTATTACAGAGCCTACGCAACCAATAGCGTCGATACGAGCTATGGAGGGGAACAAAGTTTTACTACGGAGGCTGCTGTGGCAGTTTTGTCTATTGAGGATTTTGAGCAATCGGCTGTTACTATTTGGCCAAACCCGACAAGTGGTATTTTAAATAGTACTATTGCAGAAAAAGCAAATTACAGGCTGTTAAATATGAAAGGTCAAATTCTTAAAAAGGGAACTTTCGCCACAGGAGCGCACAGCATTGATATTTCGCCTTTGTCCAAAGGGATTTATCTCTTCATTCTAAACACCGGTAAAGGGAGCTTTACCAGGAGAATTATCAAGAATTAGGATTTGGGATTGGAGGAGGTTAGCTGGTTGGTAAAGAGGTCTGACCTCCAAAAATATTTCTCTACCCCGGTGGGTGTTTTCACCAACTGCCACCCAGTGGATATTATCTCAAGGGCCGCTGGATTATGGGTATGGTGAAGTTTAGTTTTCTAACTTTGTCCTGACTTTATAAGCAATTGAGACTCCAAAGAAAGGTTTTGTCCATTGCCGATTTTGGGTAAATCGAGGACCGTTCCGCTTATGTCGGAAATCCAATTAGTGGGGTTAATCAATATTTGATACCCAGCCTGCAAACCGCCCGACCATTTGCGCTCTTTCCCCAAATTTATCGTACTTTCCAATGTAGGCTCAAGTGCCTGAGAGCGGGAATATAGCTGATCACCACTAAAGTTGGTCAGGATATTACCCGGAGTTGATTGAGGAATTAATAAAGTCCCTCTCGTCACTAACATTCCATATAAGAAACCAACCGATATGTATAAGCCTTTCCTGTAATCCACCGCTTGCATAAAGGACATCAAAGTAAGAATCACGATCATTTAACGCATTTCCTGACGATGAAATGGATACCCGGAAAACAAAGTTCAGTGGAAAATTCTCGTGGAAAGTGCTGAGTTCAAAATCTATATCGGTTAAAAGAGGGTCCAAATCATTGAACCCTAATTCCCGTAACCGATCATTCAAATTCTCCAAGTCGTCCTCCTGCCCCTTAATTCGCATAGACAAATTAAGGTAATCATCAAATGGCTGGCTTTTTAATTGTAAGCAAGCGAATAAAAAAGAAGGTAAAATGACAAAGAATCTTAGGGACATAAATACTGAATTAACACATAGTCGTTTCCTGATACTTACGTTTTCTAAAAGTTCGAAATTTTAACCCTGACCCAATAGAGTCATTAGCACCAAGCTATTTTATCACCAACTAATTCCGAAATTCGTTGTATAACTTTCACTATTCAGTTGATCATTTGCAGGATTATCCCGATCAATATACTTACCGGTTTAACCGTAGTTACATGGATGGGGCTATATTTGACAATCTGCTGATTAGAGCCGTCAGACAGCAGCCTTTCCTCTGAAATTAATGACTATAGATTATCTGCCTGTTTCAATTGATTTATATAGATTCCTCATGAGTTACGAAAATCAACGCCAATACCTACTAAATAAGTATCCTGCTATTCAGGATTTGGAAAGAAAGTCTCAAAAGAGAATACCAGACGTTGGTTGGCATTATCTCCAGACTGGAACTGGTGAAGAAGCATTGGTTCAAAAAAACCGCAATGCCTTTAATGATATATCTCTTACTCCTCAATTTTGCAGAGGTGAATTTAACCCCCATGTTGAGACCAGGATTTTTGGCCAATTATTCAGTGCACCGTTTGGTGTAGCACCAGTGGGTTTAACCGGGTTGATGTGGCCTCGGTCTGAAATTCTGTTGGCGCAGGCAGCAAACAGGAATAACATTCCTTATACCCTCAGTACATTAGCTACTGAAACTCCCGAAACTGTCGGTAAACATGTTGGAGATATGGGATGGTTTCAGTTGTATACTCCACGTGAAGCAAACTTAAGGAGAACCATACTCAAAAGGGCAAAGGAAAGTGGATTTAAGACATTGGTGGTTACAGTAGACATACCACTTCCCAGCAGAAGAGAAAGAACAAAGCGTGCTGGTATGAGTACACCTCCGAAAATAACACCCAATTTTATCTGGCAGGCTATAACACATCCAGCCTGGACAATGGGAACACTGAGTAATGGCTTGCCAAGATTGAAAACCGTTGAAACTTATAGCGATTTTAAATCCATGATGTCTGTGGGGGATTTTGTTCAAGACCAAATGGGTGGCAACCTTTCCTGGGAGATGTGCAAAGCAATACGGGACGAGTGGGACGGACCAGTTGTGGTGAAGGGATTGCTTCATCCAAAAGACGCGGAAAAAGCAGTTGAAATCGGGATGGAGGGCATCGTAGTATCTAATCACGGTGCCAGACAATTCGATGCTGCACCAACACCCATTGATGCACTTCCGGATATTGTCAGTGCTGTCAAAGGGAAAACTTCAATTATGTTAGATAGTGGTGTAAGGACGGGTTTGGACATTTTAAGGGCCATAAGTCTGGGTGCAGAGTTTGTCTTGCTCGGGAGAGCATTTCTTTATGGTGTAACAGCCCTTGGTCAATATGGGGGTGATCATGTCTATGAAATCTTAAAAGGTGATCTAATTAATAATATGGCACAGTTGGGGATTTCAAGTCTTGATGAGTTGAAGAATGAATGTCTTCATGACACTGGATTTTAAATCAAATACCCTTCACACACCTAAATCCTGTGTGATTGAATCCTGAATCTTTGCTGGATTTCATTCTACGGGCTACACGATATCCACTACAATAGCTGTCGTTACAGAGGAAGGAACCTCCACGGATCACATATTTAGATACATATGGTTCTGCCGGGTCAAATGATTCTCTTGGGCCAGCAGGATTATTAACCACCCCCTTTTTCTCATCTTCTCCATATGATTGGAAATGATATTTATCTTGGCACCATTCCCAGACATTGCCCGCCATATCATAAAGCCCATATCCATTTGGAGGAAACGACCGGACTGGAGCCGTTCCTGCAAAACCATCGGCTTCCTCATTTTGATATGGAAAAAAACCCTGCCAAAAATTCGCCTTATTATATGATTGCTCAACTGGTTCGTTCCCCCAGGGATATTTGGTATCTTCTAAACCGCCCATGGCCGCCCATTCCCACTCTGCTTCTGTAGCTAGCCTCTTGCCAGCCCATTTGGCGTAGGCTTGTGCATCTTCCCAGGCTATGTGAACAACAGGGTTGTCCATCCTATTTCCAATAGTTGATTCAGGTCCTTCAGGATGACTCCAGTTTGCACCAACTGTCCATGTCCACCATTGAGAATAATCCCTCAGGTCAACTGGTCCTTCTGCAGCAATGAAAACGAGTGAACCAGCTTTAAGAATAGAATCGGCGGGTTGAGGAGTGCCCGGGGGAAGTTGTTGTTTCAGGTCTTCCCATTCAATATCTCGCTCTGCTATAGTCTTGTAGCCTGTAGCTTCTATGAATTCCTTAAACTCTTCATTAGTTACTTCAGTGATATCCATATAAAATGGTGATATAGAAACATCATGTCTGGGATATTCGTCCCTGTCTGCTTGGTCACTTTTGCCTCCCATGCTGAACATGCCTCCCGGAATCAATGCCATACCTTCCGGAGCTTTTGGATCTACTACTGTGATAGCTGTTTTTTTTTCTGAACAAGAAGCTATAATTAGAAAAATCACAAGGGGCAATATTCTACTCATATCAAATATTAAATGGATGTTAAAGGTATTACAAATGCAAACGTCTTCCTTACAAGTATTCGATGTTGGGGTAAAAATGTGAACGCTCGTATTAATGATACAACCCAAGGTTAAAACTCGTCCGTCTTAGAACAGTTTAACCGACCGTCAAACTGCTTTGTTTTTTTGCGTAATTAACTCAATTTGATATGAGGAAATCAAAGTATTATTTTGTCGTTTTTGCAGGTCTTTTATTGACCAAAGCAGGTATTGGATGTTCCGCTCATAGAACCTGTGAAAATTAATGAAGATGGAAATGGACAAAAGGGTCATTTCCAGTTTGATTTTACATCAGTATAGGCGTGAGTTGAATACCTGGAAAGCGTTGAGCCCAAAAATGAATGAATAAGATTTTACCAGTTGACCCTATCCCGACTTGTTTTTCATCCTCGAAGAAAGTCGGGATTTTTTATCCTTAGAAACTGACTGTCGGAGCGTTTTCAGATCCTTCACTTGCTTCGAATTGTGTTTTTCGTTCAAAACCAAACATTCCGGCAAACATGGTGTTGGGAAAAGTTCTTATGTACGTATTGTAGCCTTGAACACTTTGATTGAATCTATCGCGGCTAACCGAAATTCTGTTTTCAGTTCCCTCCAATTGAGCCTGAAGTTCTAAGAAATTTTGATTGGCCTTCAAATCGGGATAGCGCTCAACAGTTACTAATAATCTGGATAAAGCCGAACTTAATTGTCCCTGGGCTTCCTGAAACTTTTGCATGGTACTGGCGTCCAAATTAGATGGATCTATGGTCATGCTCGTTGCTTTAGCTCTGGCTTCTACTACACCAGTCAGCACCTCTTCCTCATGGGCGGCGTAACCCTTAACCGTGTTAACTAAATTGGGGATCAAATCAGCCCTTCTCTGGTATTGGGTTTCTACATTAGACCAAACAGTTGTGACAGTCTCGTCCAATATTACCATTTGATTGTAGGTTCCGGCAAAGGTTCGATAGATGATGAAAATTACAATTACACCAATTATTATCCAGATCTTTTTCATTTTCAGTATGCTTTCTTACGGTCAAAATTAGCGATAGTTTATTACTTTTAGGTGCAATGGCCAAAACACTTCAAAAAGTATCTCTCCTCATTTTGCCGCTTTCGTTAATTGTTTCAATTCTGAAGGCTGACATTATTGAAATTCCGGTATTAAAAGGAAGAGTGACAGATTTAACTGGTACTTTAAGAGCAGTTGATATCCAGCATCTAGAGGGCAGATTGGCTGCTTTCGAGCAATCCAAAGGTAGCCAGATCGTGGTATTGGTGGTTTCAACAACAGGAGATGAGGAGATCGAGCAATACAGTATTCGAGTGGCTGATGAATGGAAATTGGGGAGAGAAGGAGTGGATGATGGCATCATTCTCATAGTTGCTAAAAATGACAGGAAAGTAAGGATTGAAGTCGGATACGGATTAGAAGGGGCTGTTCCCGATGCTTTGTCAAAAAGAATAATAGAACAAATTATTTTACCTGAATTTCGTTCCGGTCATTTTGCTGAAGGAATTGAAGAAGGAACGGATGCAATTATAAAACTGGTTCAAGGTGAAGAGTTGCCTATGCCAGTATCAAAGAATACCATAAAAGGGTCTGGCAGGTATTCATTTTGGCTGATAGTAATATTTGGCTTTGCCGCCGTTTCTATCCTTACAGCCTTCCTGAAGGGAGCCGTCGGAAAGGCCGTATACTTTGGAATTGTGTTTATATTAGGGTGGATATTTATTGGTATCGCTGCAGGTTTAATAATGGCTGTGGTTGCATCTGTATTTTCGGGTGGCACTGGAGGCAGATACTATGGTGGTGGCGGCTTCGGTGGTGGCAGTGGAGGTGGAGGTTTCGGCGGTTTCAGTGGAGGAGGTGGCTTCGGGGGCGGTGGAGCTTCAGGGAGTTGGTAGTACTTAAAATTCTTACAAAATGGCAAAATTTACAGAAGAAGAAATGAAACGCATCTCAGATGCAGTAAAAGATTTGGAAGGGTCTACTGCTGGAGAACTGGTTCCTTATTATGTGCCACAAAGTGACAGTTATGATGAGGTCGGTTGGTATCTGGCAACTATGTTAGGCACTTTGGCAGTGGTCATTTTTGGCTTGATGTCCTATTTTTGGCTCCTGCCATTTCGTATTACCCCTCTTGAATTGGCAATAACCATTTTTGTGTGGATGGCAGCAGGGCTTGTTGTTCCAAAGCTTTTCCCACAAGCCAAAAGATTATTGATTAGCCGTGGTAAAATGTTGGATCGTGTCTCTCGAAAATCAGAGGAATTGTTTCTAAAAGAAGAAATATTTGCTACGGGTGACCGGATTGGTGTTCTTCTTTTTATTAGCCAATTAGAGCATATGGTTATAGTGTTGGGCGACAAGGGTATTAATGAAAAGCTTAAAGCTGGAGATTGGGAGCATGTTGTCAATACAATTTTAACGGGCATCAAAAACAATAAGCTTGTCGATGGCATTGTTGCCGCAATTGGGGAGTGTAAGCAGTTGTTATTGGACAGCGGCTTCGATAATGTTCCCAAAGACCGGAATGAATTGTCCGACGATCTTCGGATAGGGGAATAATTTCCGCAAAACCAACTGCCATAGAGCAGGAATTTCAAGACAATTTCAAAAGGATATCAATCTATCCGCATCTGATCTTGGTTATGCCTTTTGCGAAACCTGATTCCTATTGGAGAATTCAGGCTGATGAAAAAAATCGAGCTCGAATAGCGTTAATGCACCATCAGTGAAATGAGCAATCGTTAATCCTCAGGATAGGGGATGAATAGGAAATTTGTGAACTCTTCATCTACAACGAACAGGCAGCAGAACTCATCAGGGTTTTTATAAGTTTTCTGAAACATCTTTTTGTCTGTAATTAATTTCCTTTGCTCAAATTCATCCACATAGGTTACATAATAGTTCCATTTTAACGCCATTTCCTTTTTATCGATAAGAAGTTCCCCAATAGGAATCTCCACCTTTGAAATGGGAAATATTGGAAAGTCTGAGAATCCCCTGGATCGAATCTCGTAGGAAGCATCTCTCAATGACTCCGCTACAGTAACAAAGTCATTTGATATAGTACCTAAATATTTTCCATCCAGTTCCGGATCGTTATTCATGCTACAAAAGTAATAAACTGCCTATGAGTTAATAAAACGATATTTTCGTCATGATATGGTTCCTTTGCCCAAAACCCTTTTTTTAGGTGTATGAACTGTCTTTTACTGATTGTTGTTTTTCACGGACAAAAAACGGACAAAAGCGTGTCGGCTTCTCGGTTTTTTCTCATACCGGATGGGAAAATAGGAAATCCTTCCACTTTCTTAAAAAAAGACAGGAAATGGATGAGAAAAATCCCAGAACTCCTTATTGACAATTATAATTTACTTCTTAAACTCTGAGTGGGTTTGTTACCATCTAGCCAGATGTACTCTAATTTCGCTTTTTCCATAAGATTTTAACTTAAAATGGTGTGAAATACAGATATTTTTCTTGTTTACCATATTTAATAGTGAAAAATAAAGGCAATTGTCAGTATTATTCAACGCTTTGGATATTTTTTGAATCTAATAACTAAATATTTGCGTTTTTTTTAAATATTTATGAATTGAAAACGCCCTGGCTGACATGAAATTTTGATTTTTTCAATTGGATAAGCTGTTATATAATTGAAGTCTTATTAACGGAGAGATATTTTCAAAATCTTTAAAGTGTCCGTTTAAAATCTGGTATTATGTCCTTACTTTCGATCACTCACTTCAGACTGGACTGTGAGTAAAATCGAAAAATGTCAAGATTTTTATATCTAATTAGACATGCGGAAGCTGAAAGCCCTGGCAGTAGACAAAAAGATTTGGACCGACGGCTGACCTCAGAAGGTGTGAGAGATGCGAATCATCTCGGAATGTTTTTGGCAAACTCCCAGATCCACCCAGATCTGGTCATGGTCAGTCATGCGAAGAGGGCGTGGGAAACTGCCAAAATTCTGGCGGAACAAATGAGATATGGTGTTGATAAAATTAGAAGTGAAGAGGAATTGTACGAAGCCCCCATTCGCATCTTATTTCGCCTGATAAATGAACTTGCTCCGGATTCGGAAAATGTAGTATTAATTGGCCATAATCCCGGATTGTCATTTCTGGCCGATTATCTGACTGGCGAAGACATTGGCAACATGACCCCCTGCACAGCGATTGCGATTGAATTCAACTTGGATAGTTGGGAGCTAGTGGCTGCGAAAACCGGAAGCTCCAAATTTATAAGGTTTCCTGATTAAGTAATTGGGTATTAATCCGGTAAGCCAAAAGCTACATAAGCATCTCCAGATTCAGTTCCCAATTTACCTCCTCCACAAACTATAACGACGTATTGTTTGCCATCAATCATATAGGTTGCAGGTGTGGCATAACCAGCAGCTGGCAACTTCGCTTCCCATAGCAGTTCACCGCTGGATTTATCAAAGACCCGGAATTTTTCATTTGATGAAGCTGCAATAAAAACCAGGTCGCCCGATGTTACAACCGCTCTTCCATAATTTTTTGATAGTCAATCTAATGGATCGACATTTTTAATTTTTAAATGAATTTTCCCCTGGCAATACATTTGATTTTATTCAAACTCGATACTGAAAGGAAACGTTAAAACCGATATATTTAATCAGGATATCGTTTCCCTCTTGAAAAATTTTCATCCCCTTGTATGGAATTGGTTTCAAAAAGCTGTTGGAGAACCAACTGAAGCTCAAAAATTCGCGTGGCCGGAAATCAAGAACAATAAAAATGTATTGATCAGTGCACCTACAGGATCAGGTAAAACACTTTCGGCATTCTTCTCCATTATAGACGACCTTATTCAAAAAGGTTTAAACGGGGCATTGGAGGAGAAGACTTATGTAATCTATGTTTCTCCGCTCAAGGCACTTAGTAATGACATTGAGAAAAATCTCGGATTCCCGATCAGGGAATTGAGTGAGGAGTTGGAAAAAAATGGTGAGTCTGGCATCAATTTAAATGTAGGCTTACGAACTGGAGATACAACGCCGTATCAACGGACGGCGATGTATAAGAAGCATCCGCATATTTTAGTCAGCACACCTGAGTCACTTTATATTTTGCTTACGAGCGTGAGTGGACGCAAGCTGTTGTCTTCAGTGGAGACCATTATTGTTGATGAAATTCATGCTCTAGTTGGAGATAAACGGGGGTCTCACCTGTCACTCTCCATAGAAAGGTTAGCTCATCTAATAGAACGCCCATTAAAGAGAATTGGCTTATCGGCGACCCAAAAACCCATAGAAAAAGTCGCATGTTTTTTAACCGGAAGTTCAGACCACGAAAATCCCAATTGTGAGATCATCGATGTCGGCCACAAACGAAAACTTGACCTGGCTATTGATGTACCTCGGTCTCCACTATCTCCGGTGATGGCCAATGAAGTCTGGGAGGAAGTTTATGATCGACTGGAGGTGTTGATTCAATCTCATAAAACTGTTCTAATCTTTGTTCACACACGTCGATTGGCCGAACGCATGGCTCATAACCTGGCCAACAGACTGGGCAAGGAGTTTATAACAGCTCACCACGGCAGTATGTCCAAAGACCATCGGTTGGATGCTGAAACAAGATTGAAGGAAGGACAATTGAAAGCACTAGTAGCTACCGCTTCACTGGAATTAGGAATTGACATTGGAGGTATCGACCTGGTTTGCCAAATCGGTTCACCCCGATCTATTGCCAGTTTTCTTCAACGCATTGGTCGATCGGGGCACCACATTGGAGGAACACCGAAAGGAATCGTGTTCCCTTTGAGCATGGATGAGCTTGCTGAATGCGTCGCGGTCATTCACGCCATTCAACGTGGAGAATTAGACGAATTGATAATTCCCGAAAAACCAATGGACATACTAGCCCAACAATTGGTTGCCGAGCTAGCAGGGGATGACTATGATGAGGATACACTATTCGAACTGGTGAAAAAGTCCTACTCTTTCAGGAACCTGGAAAGAAAAGAATTCGAAGATATCCTTATTATGTTGTCGGAGGGATACACCACCCGCAGAGGGAGACGGAGTGCCTATATCCATCACGACGTGGTTAATAAAAAATTAAGAGCCCGCAAAAATGCTCGTTTGACGTCCCTAACGTCCGGAGGGGCCATTCCTGACAATTTTGATTACGATGTGGTCATGGAGCCCACCGGCGTATTTATTGGCACAATCAATGAAGATTTTGCAATTGAGAGCCTTCCGGGTGACATTTTCCAACTCGGAAATAACGCCTGGAGATTACTGAAAATTGAAAACGACAAAGTCCGGGTTGAAGATGCAAAAGGGGCACCTCCTTCCATTCCATTTTGGTTAGGCGAAGCTTCTGGACGGACAAAAGAAATGTCAGCAGCTGTCTGTCTGATAAGAAATGAAATTTCTGATCGATTGGGTGATTTGGACAACCTCACTAAGTTGTCAGATTTGGGAGAAGACGAGTTACCGGATGAAAGCTGGAAAACAAAAGCCGTCAGCTGGTTAACTAACGAGGTCGGAATCGGAATTGACTCAGCAGACCAGTTGGTAACCTATTTAGCAGCAGGAAAAGCCGCCCTGGGGGTAATTCCCAATCACAAAACACTGGTGATGGAGCGTTTTTTCGATGAAGCAGGAGATATGCACCTTGTCGTTCATTCTCCATTCGGAAACAGACTTAATCGTGCCTGGGGATTATCGCTAAGGAAGCGGTTTTGTAAAAAATTCAATTTCGAATTACAGGCCGCCGCCACGGAAGATAATATTATCCTATCACTCGGAAGTACACACAGTTTTCCTCTGGAAGAAGTCTATCAGTACCTCAACCCAAAGACCGTAAGAGGGGTTCTGGTCCAAGCCTTGTTGGATGCGCCCATGTTTGGAATACGGTGGAGATGGAATGCGTCGCGGGCACTGGCCATCTTAAAAATACAAGGTGGAAAGAAAGTTCCTCCACAGATTCAACGCTCCAATTCTGAAGACTTAATTGCCTTGGTCTTTCCGGACCAATTGGCTTGCCTGGAAAATATTCAGGGAGAACGTGAGGTTCCACAACATCCACTGGTTGACCAAACAATACATGACTGCTTGACGGAGGCCATGGACATTGAAGAGCTCGAATCTCTTTTGACAAAGATCCAATCAGGGGAAGTTGAACTTTTGACTAAAGATCTGAGGGAACCCTCTCCTATGGCGCGGGAGATTATTAACGCCCGCCCATATGCCTTCCTTGACCCGGGGGAAGCTGCTGAGAGGAGGACTAATAACATTCAAAGCCGAGGGTGGATGGATCCCGCTGAAGCCAAGAATCTGGCACAACTTGATTTTGCAGCTATTCAAGCAGTCAAACTGGAGGCCTGGCCTCAGGTAAGCAATGCGGATGAGTTACATGATGCCTTGATACTGGCGGGATTTCTCACTGAGGAAGAATGCCTCATGGGAGATGGACTTCATGGCTGGAGTGATCTTTTTAGCGAGTTGATAAGAGAAAACAGGGCCAGTGTCTTAACTCTGGATAATCATAAAAAATTGTGGATTGCTGCCGAGCGGATTCCACAGTTTAAAGTAGTCATTCCGGAAGTGCAGTTGAATCCTGATGTCGTACTTCCTGACCGATTGAATGAAAAAGAATGGGATTTAGGTAGGGCTTTGGTAGAGGTCATTAGAGGTCGTCTGGAAATACTGGGACCAGTTTTGGTTGAGACTCTTGCCACATCGATGGCCCTCGATGAATCCAAAATAATGCAAGCCTTATTGGCTTTGGAAGGAGATGGTTTTGTATTCCAGGGATATTACAATCCTGGGGCAGAAGAGAAAGAGTGGTGTGAAAGGCGATTATTAGCAAGAATCCATCGCTACACTATTCAGAAACTACGTTCAGAAATTGAGCCCGCTACCGCTTCAGACTATATGCGTTTTTTGTTTCGGTGGCATGGCCTTTCCGGTGAAGACCAGGCTGAAGGACCAAATGCTCTTCCTGGAATTCTGGAGAAACTAGAAGGATATGAGGCACCAGCAGCAGCATGGGAAGGATCGATTATTCCAGATCGATTGAAAGACTACGACCACATGTGGCTGGACGTTCTTTGTATTTCCGGAAAGGTTAGTTGGGGTAGATTCAGACCGATTATAGTAGATCTGGACAATGGTAAAAAGACACCTTCGCCTGTAAAGAGTACTCCACTGTGTCTACTAAGCCGGTCCAATGTCAGTTTGTGGAAAGAGGAACCAGTGCTGACGGAACTATCTTCCAATTCTCAATTGGTAAAGTCAGTAATTGAAAGAAATGGTGCCTCTTTCTTTGATGACATTGTAAAAGAATCGGCATTGATGGTTGGACAAGCGGAGGAAGCCATCTCAGAATTGGTCAGTCATGGAATGGCTACATCCGATAGTTTTTCTGGGCTAAGGGCATTATTAGTTCCATTAAAATATAAAGCTGGCCGCAAAAGAGGCAGTAAGCAAGTGTTCACCATGGGACAGGCCGGTAGGTGGGCTTTAATTGATCAATCAAGGACCAAGCATGACGACGACCGTCAACAGTACCTGGAAAAAATGTGCATGGTATTGCTCAAGCGCTACGGAATCCTGTTCAGAAAACTGGCGGATAAGGAGCAGTTAGCTCCTTCATGGCGAGAGTTGGTCAGAGTGCTTCGCATACTAGAAGCCCGGGGCATAGTTCGCGGGGGTCGTTTTGTTCAGGGAGTGTGGGGTGAACAATATGCGATGCCTGAAGCGTTGACTTCACTTAGGAAAGTCAGAAAAGAAGCAGCAGCCGAGGAACTGGTAACTGTTAGTGCTGCTGACCCGCTCAATCTCACTGGCATCATCACCCCGGGCAGAAAAGTATCTGCTTATTACAACAACCGGATTCTATATAAAGATGGAGTACCGGTGGCCACTACGGAAGGTAAGGAAGTCCGGTGGTTGGAGGATTTTGAAGGTGAAGAGAAATGGCGCATACACCATGCAGTAATTGAACGGCACATTCCTCCGAAGTTAAGGCAGTATTTGGGGAAGGGAATCTTATGAGTGTGGGTTTGAGTTTTAGCCCATATAGGATTGCCATTTGATGGGGGACGTACTTTTCTCTATTGCGTTCTTTGAATGAGAGGAATCCAAATTCAAAGCAAAGTCCAGGCGTTTATCCGACAATGGTGCTTGTTACATATCTGAACAACTCAAAGATTCTATGTCCGTCATCGGCATGGAGCACGTGAGAGGTGCCCCGCTCACCCTCAGACACAGGGAAAAATTGAGCAATATCATCGTTCAATGAAGAATGCACTCAGGCTGGAGAATTATTACAATCCTGAAGGTTTAAAACAAGAAATAAACAGCTTCGTCCATTATTACAACAACCATCGTTATCATGAATTCCTGAACAAAACGACCCCTTCAGATGTGTATTTCAGCAGAGATAAACAACTCTTGAAAAGAAGGAGAGAAACCAGGAACAATACGATGAAAAAGAGCAGAGAATCGTCTATTGAAAACAAACAAAGCTTTAGATAAATGTCTTTTCTGGTCAATTCAGGTATGGTAGTACTTTAAGTTATTGTATTCTTTAATACTTTCCTTTACTTTCATTTTCTCTTAGTCAGGAGGTTGGAATTGAAATGAAAAAAATACAAGGGCAATACAAAGAGCAAAATGAGGCCAGGCAGATATATCTCACTGCTGAGCGTGGGACGGCTGAGTCCAGCACCAGAGCTAGGGATGCTGATATCTGGCAGGCTTTTAAAAATGGTAGTTCTATAGCTCTAAAATTGATTTATGATTCGAATATTGAGATTCTTTATAACTATGGTGCTAACCTGGTTTTTGATAAGGAAGGGGTAAAAGACTGTATTCATGATTTGTTTATTGAGATCTGGAATAAGCGCAAAAACCTCGGTGAGATTCGAAGTATCAGATCATATCTTATAGTCAGCCTTCGAAGAAGGATATTGTCGAAATCTATAAAACAAAACAGATTTCAATCAATTGATGAGGAAGAAAGTTTTGATTTTCAACTATCACCAGTATTTCAACAATTAACTGACGGGAACTCTGACCTTCAGGAGACAATTACCAAAAAGCTAAAGCATTTACCTGAGAGACAAAAGGAAGCACTTTATTTGAGGTTTTATAATCAATTAAGCTGTGAAGAGATAGCTGAAATCATGGAGATAAGCGTACAGTCGGTTTACAACCACATTCATCGAGCCCTTAAAATTCTCCGGGTTAATTTACTTACCCATTTTTCAGATAGACGCAAGTCTTAATACTGTATCTTACTTTTTCTATTTTATAATTTTTTCTTTTAAGAAAGTTGTGAGTAGGAAATACAACTTTTATCTCTTAAAAGGTAAAAAGAACTTTTAAGCACAATTTCGATACTAAAGAAAAATGCACAGGACTGTAAAGAACCTTCTACGAGATGACTATTTTATTGATTGGGTAATTAAACCTAATAATGAGATCGAGAAATTCTGGGAAAATTGGGTTAGAAACAATCCCGAAAAAGAAGATGATTTGCAGAAAGCAAGGGATCTTATTCTGTCCTTTGAATTCGGTGGAGATAGGATCCATGAAGAACTAAAAGACGATCTGTGGCAAGGGATCGAAAAAGAAATTCATCAAGAGCCGAAAAGGAATGGCTGGAATATGGGGGTCTGGGTCAGATTTGCAGCAGGTGTTTCAATTTTGTTAGTATCAGGACTGACCATTTTTCAATACAAGAGTCATTTGGATTCCAATAAAACCGAAGCTGTCAATTTTAAGACTATTTTGAAAGAAGTGCCTTATGGACAAAAATCCACAGTATTTCTTCTCGACGGAACCAAAGTAAGATTAAACGCGGGAAGTAGTCTTAAATACCCCTCCCAATTTGATGAAAATACCCGTGAGGTAGTTTTAATGGGAGAGGCCTTTTTTGAGGTAGCCGAAGTCAAGGAGAAACCATTTATAGTAAGCCCAGGCAAGGTTAAAATACAAGTCCTGGGGACGTCTTTCAACATTAAAGCATATCCAGACGATCAGGGTATTGAAATTTCTGTGGTAACTGGAAAAGTAGCTGTCAATTCCGTGGAAGGAAGGCAAACTCAAGCACTCCTACTTCAGAAGAATGACCGAGCTATATACAACAAAACACAGGAGTCTTTTGAACTGAGTTCTTTTTATTCAGAGGACATCCTGGCCTGGAAGGACGGAATTCTTGTATTTAAAAATGCAAGTTTTGAAGAAGTAATTAGTCAACTATCAAAGTGGTATGGTGTGGAATTTGAAGTAGAGAAGAATATAGATGGGGAAAAGGACTTTGACGGGCACTTTGACAACCAATCTTTAATCACGGTGATGCAAGGGATAAGTTTTGCTTTTGCTTTTGATTTTGAGGTTTTAAATGATCAGATAATCATAAAATAAGCTGGAAGAAATAAAGTTTAACACGAGCTAAAATAAAGGCCGACTTGTTGTCGGCCTTACTGTCACTTATTCCGATGAGGAAGCACTCGGAAAATTGCACCCTTCTTTCGGAATAAACTGTTTTTGAAATAAAAGAATCACAAAAAGGATGTAATAATATGAAATCAATTTTACGGCGACTAATAATAATGACTAAATATGGGCTCTTCGGTTTGGTTATCCAGTGCATGATTCTGAATACTATCCTGGCCTTTGAGAGTAACGCACAATATAATAGCGTGGAGGAGGTGTATCTGAGCCTGGAAATGACAGGCCAGAGTGTTGAACAGGTTTTTATCGAGATTGAAAACAAAACAGGTTTCACTTTCTCTTACCGGAAGAGATCACTCTCCCGGCAGAAAACGGGAAAGACCTCATTCAACCGGAAGTCACTTGCCTCAGTACTAAGATTCCTCTCCAGAGAATTTGATTTGAAATTTCGAAGAATTGACAAAAATATTTTTGTCTCGACAAAGAAAAAGAATGAATCCTCTATCAGTGAAACCTATCCTATTGTTGAGGTTGAAGATATAACGGTTTCAGGCTTAGTATTGTCCGATGATGATACACCTCTACCTGGTGTAAACATTGTCATTAAAGGCACTAGCATAGGTACAATTACCGATGTCAATGGTAGATATACATTAGTCGCACCTGATAACGCCACTCTGGTATTTACTTATATAGGCTTTGTATTGCAGGAGCTATCATTAAGTGGCAGATCCCAGGTTGATGTGATAATGCAGGAAGAAGTTAGCTACCTATCTGAAGTTGTGGTTACAACCTACGGGACTCCGGTTGAAAGAAGGGCGGTTACAGGGGCGGTATCCTCGGTTAGCGGTGAACAATTTGAAAACTTACCCTTGCAAAGTTTTGATAAAGCACTTCAAGGACGGGTTTCAGGGGCTCAAATTAATGCGGTCAGCGGACAACCCGGAGGTGCCGTCGATTTTAAGATCCGCGGGGTGGGCTCGGTAAATGCCTCCAATTCTCCACTTATTATTATTGATGGGGTCCAGCTAAATGTCGGCGGTGTTTCCAATGTGAATTCTTCCAACGCGTTGGCCACTCTAAATTCGAATGACATTCAATCGATTGAGATATTAAAAGATGCTGCCTCAACTGCTATTTACGGAGCCCAGGGAGCCAATGGCGTCGTTTTGATCTCGACTAAGACAGGAAGTAAGAAAGGACCGGGAGAATTCAACTTTACTGTGCAGCAAGGCGTCGCGATCCCCGTAAACGTCTATGACATGTTGGAATCCAGGGAGTTAGCTCAACTTCGGGTTGAAGCTTTAACGAACTCCGGATCAGATCCTACTAGTAATTTTGATACCCACGGGGATCCGGATAATACAGCTCTGACAACCACTAACTGGGTTGATGAAGTGTTTAGAACAGCACGAACCGAAAGTTATGACCTGTCTTTCAGCGGAGGTGATGAGAAAAACCAGTATTTCGTGGCCGGATCTTATAACAGGCAAGAAGGGACTATTATTAATACCGATTGGGAAAGATATACCTTCCGGTTTAATCTAAATGCCAGCCCAACTGAAAAATTCACCATCAGCCCCAGGATTGCCCTAAGTTTACAGGAAACCAACGGAACTTTTGATGGTCAGTTTGTGTCGACTAACCCCGTTTTTGTTGCTTTAGCCGCTCTACCGTCCATTCCCGTGACCGATGAAGAAGGGAATTTTTCGGATTATGGAGCCTTGTCCAGTACAGGTTTTCCTCACCCGGTGCAACTTATGCGGGAGGTTGTAAGAAATTCGGAAGTATTTCAAACGGTCAGCAGCTTTCTTGCCAAGTATGAAATAATCCCGTCTCTATCCGCGTCCGCATATGCAGGAGTTAATTTAGATAAATCAAGGAACATATCAATTTTCCCTCAATCCTTACCGTTATTCAGTGGTTCTGGGGGGCAGTTATTTAGAGGTGATGATACCAGGGTAAATTTTAATACTTATGGAACAATCAATTTCGACGAAACGTTCAATAATGTTCATCAAGTAACAGGCGTAGTAGGAGTTGAGTATAAAGTACTGCGATTTGAATCTTTGTCTACTAATGTTTCTGATTTTCAAGATCCTTCGTTTGACCTTGCAGGTAGCGCATCTGAAATCGATGCAGTAAATGAGGTATTTACAAAATCGGTACGAACAGGTGTTTTTGGTAAGGTTGGTTATGCCTATAACGATCGATACCTTGTTGATTTTACACTTAGAAGAGACGGTAGTTCACGTTTTAGTCCTGGTAAGAGATTTGGGACTTTTTATAGTGGAGCTGTCGCATGGAGAATCTCCGGAGAAAGTTTTATGAGCAACCAGAGGCTGATTGATAACTTGAAGCTTCGAGTGTCTTCAGGTGTTACCGGAAATTCTGAAATTGGAGATTTTCAGTTTCTCCAGGCATATTCAGCTTTTACAGATTCCAGAAATGATTACCAGGGACAACAATCAATTGGGCTGACCAGACCTTCAGGTTTGCCGTTTGGATGGGAGGAATCTTTGCAAACCAATATAGGTCTTGATTATGGATTGCTTGAAGGGCGTATTTATGGACTTCTGGACTTTTGGAGGAAAGACAATAGGGATTTGCTTTTTTCAAAAAGATTACCGGCGGATGGAGGTTTTTTTGCAGTCACAGCTAATGTGGGTAAAGTTCGGAACCAGGGCATTGATATAGAAGTTAATTCGGTCAACCTGGACTTGAACGGTTTTAGATGGTCCTCACGGTTCAATCTGACTCTGCAAAAGAATGAATTAATAGAACTGCCTGACGGGGTCGATAGAATAGGAAACAGTTTGATAGTTGGTGAGCCGCTGGACTTTATTTTCGGTGCAGAGTATGCCGGGGTGAGCCCGGCTACCGGTCGCCCAATGTGGTTTGACCAAAATGGGGACATTACCTATCAACCACAGCAAGACGACCTCAAAGTAATAGGTGATTTTTTCCCGGACTATTTTGGAGGCTTCTCAAATAATTTCAGCTACAAAGGGCTATCTCTGGATGTATTTTTCCAATTTCAGGGAGGCCTGGACAACTTTAGCACTGATCAAGGTGGATTTGAAAACTCGGGGTCAGGGATTTTTAATAACCAAAGAAGGAATCAGCTTCGGCGTTGGCAAAATCCCGGGGATATTACTTCAGTGCCAAGGCCTTTTGACGGTGGACAAGAACCAGGGGGATCAAACCAAAATATAGCTTCCACAAAATTACTTTCTGATGGGTCATATATTAGGTTAAAACAGGTGACTCTGAGCTATAATATTCCAGAACATTTGTTGAAAGTGAATTTTTTAAAGAGAGCAAGAGTATTTATACAGGGAATTAACCTGGCAACCTTGACCAGGTCTGAATCCATCGATCCCGAAACAGTAACTGGTTCAACTACCCGTTCCAGAAACACCGGGAACAGGCAGGTTTTTGCTGTATTTCCCACTGGTCAGATATGGACGGGAGGTATTAACATCACTTTCTAATCTTAAATGGAGAAGCATACCATGAAAAATATCATACAAAAAATAATCTTTTTAACAGCAATAGCTTCGTTATCCTCTTGCAAAGAGGAACTTGACCTCGAGCCCAGAGATACGTTAAGCCCTGAAGTTGCAGAAAAACAGCTTGAAACATTCGAAGGGTTGATTAATAATGCGTACAATACATTGCAAATCCAGGAATACTATCGATCAGGATTTTTGCTTACTTCCGATGCTTTATCTGATAACGTAATTTCAGTAGAGACCAGGATTTTTGATGGCCAAGACAGGAATAATATTGGTTCACATTTTGCTATTTGGAACATCTATACCGGAATCAATAATTGCAACTTAATAATTAACAATATTAGTAATGTCGAATTGGCAAATTCATCTGAATTGACGAATGTTCAACGATTAAAAGCTGAGGCTTACTTTCTAAGAGGACTGATGTATTTCGACCTGCATCGGGCTTATAGCTATGAGCCGAATAATATTGTGAGCGATTGGGATAGGGGATTGATCTTGAGAACCCGGCCGGTAACTAGCGTCAGTGAGGCAGATTTCAGGCAGCGTTCATCTGTTGAAGACGGATACAAGCTCATTGAAAGTGATTTGTTAACGGCAATCACCATTTTTAACACAGAGGAATTGAGGGGCACTATCTATCGAGCTAATCTTGGAGCCACTCATGGGTTACTGGCACGGCTTTACTTATACTGGAATCGGTGGAATGATGCCCTGGCACAAGTGGAATTAGCCAGGACCCAGACATCCGCTACCATGGTTGCGGCTTCCGATTATGAGGAGAGCTTTACCCTCGATCCTCACCCTGAGTCTCTTTTTGAAATTGATTTTCAAGCGGCTACCGACCTTAATTTCCCGGATAAGGTAGTGGGTACTATGCGGGCACTCACCAATTTCAGTGACGATTTAAGTGTTCAGTTCTTTTCCGTCGCTATCCCGGATGACTTAGTGAATATTTTCGAAGCGGGTGATGTACGTAGAGATTTAATCAAGGAATCGAATGTAGGAACTAACACCTATAACATGGCCTTTAAATGGTTAGGTTCAGAACCAGGCGAAGGGTTTACAGATAACATACCAGTATTGAGATACTCTGAGTTGGTCTTAATAGAGGCGGAATGCCAATTTCGTTTGGGCAATGAAGATAAGGCTCGCTCAATACTTTCAGGTCTGAGGACTCAACGTGGTTTGGCAGTTGTAAGTAATACAACCACGGGTGATAACCTCTTTGACCTGATAATGAATGAACGAAGAGTGGAGTTTTTCCTGGAGGGACATCGATGGTTCGACCTTAAGAGAAATGGCATGGACATCTCCAAGGATAATGGTAACGGCATACCTTTCTCTGATTTTAGGATATTGGCGGGTATCCCTTTGACAGAGACGCTACTCAATGAAAATCTAGCACAAAATCCAGGTTATTAAAACTGTTGAAATCATGAAATTATCTATTAAAATATATATAGCTGCAATATCATTACTCTCATTGTTCGGTTGTTATGACGATCCGGGTAATGATATTTTGTTTGAGAATGCTGATACTTTTATTGAATGGGAAGAAAGTACTTTAACCGGGGCGGATATCATCATAATCGAACGGGATGGGGAATTCATAAGGGATACTTTAAGCATCAATGTGGTTACACGTGATCGCAGTAGTGTTGTAAATATTAATTTTGAAATGGTCGATTCTTTGACCTCGGCACTTCCCGGGGTACATTTCAATTTGCTATCAGGTACCCAGGTAGCGATCAGTTCAGGAGTATTTACCGGATTAGTACCTTATGAAATACTTGATGACAGCCTGGCGCATACCGAGACCCTGTTTTTTACACTTCGTTTATTGGATGCCAGTGACGGCAGTTCTGTGAATCCTAACTTTCAGGATATTACTATTCAGTTTACCGGATTTGACCCTGATGCCACCTGCGTTTCCGAAATACCAACCGGAACCTGGACCTTAGTTAATCCGGTACCCTTAGGTGCCGGTGAATCTCCACGCACTACATTCAGTCGAGTAGATGGCACCCTGGATGAATATGAAGTTGAAAACATGTCTCTTGGATATTATCCGAACTTTCCCGCGGTCGGTAGATTTCGGCACGATTGTTTGAAAGATGGCATTGATGTGTTTGGTTTTCAACCAGGCCCCGGATTTGTGAAATGGTTGGGTACCGGAACCTATGACCCCTCTACTCAATCTATCACTGTGGAAATCGCGGACGCTGAATTTGCTCCAAACTCTATGGTCACTCAGAAATGGCAGTTTGTTCAATAGGTAAATGCCCTGTCAGATGAAGCTTCCGATTAGGTACGCCAAGACTTGCAAAGAATTAGATGATGGATAGCATTCTTTTCAATAATACGGAAGAAGGGTATCGGTATAAAAACAAGGGTAGAAGAGATAGGTCCATTCAGGGCCAAAATAGTCGAGAATACGTGATACTTAAGAAGGAGATTTTAAGAAGAAAGATGGTGGTTGTTACATCCTGCTTTGTGTTACTTTGTGTATGCCTTGGGTGCGGCACTCAATCCAAGTATGCATTTCAGGATTATGATAAGCAAAGCTACCAGATTGAACATTCACAAATACTCTTTATTGGCCTGAACTTTCAAGGTAATGGTGTCGATACACGGGTTGACCTGACTCAATCATTTCGACGGCAAGGTAATCTTAAACCTATGAGGGAAAATTTCACCCTGAAGAAAGGCGACTTTAAATGCTATTTTCTGAATTCTCAGGAAGAGATAGTGGACAGTGTGTTGTTTCAAAATCCATTAAAAAGACAAGTTGAATGGTCAGAACCCGGTGGAAAACTCAGTACCAGGGAAATAGAGTTGGAGAGTGCAGAACACTACCTAAGAATAACCTGGAAGTCGTCCATTAAGACTTTGAAGATTCACCAATTAAGTGAAGATATGAAATTGAATGATGCAGGGATATTTGAAATAAGGTTATGAAAAAGATACTATTTGTTTGTCTAAGTGTTGGTATATACCAGGCTAATGGACAACAATTTCCTATAGATACTATAAGGTTTCATGGTGAATCCGATAATAAGATCAACTTGGTCTTTTTAAGTGACGGGTATACATCAGAAGAATTGGACAAGTACATTTCCGATGTTGTTAATGTCTCGGATGAGTTGTTTGGTCAAACTCCTTTTTCGGAATACAGTAGTTATTTCAATGTCATTGCTATTAAGATACCTTCTCAAGTTTCTGGTGCGGCTACTAACCCTGACCAGCCTATCAATAACTATTTTGGAAGCACATTTGGATTTGCCGGGATTGACAGGCTCCTGGTGCCACTAAATACAGGCAAAGTCAATCAGGTGCTGGCTGATAATTTTCCAACATATGATCAACCTTTTATGATGGTCAATTCCGACACTTATGGTGGTTCAGGGGGACCGGTAGCCACGGCATCAACCAATGAGTCCTCTGCAGAAATAGCAATTCACGAGATTGGTCATTCAATTGCAGCATTAGCCGATGAATACTGGATCGATACCCAATTTGAGAGCCCAAATAAAACTATGGAGTCCAACGCCAATTTAATCAAGTGGAAAAACTGGTTAGATACTGAAGGGATAAGTATTGTTGCACATGACAACCCAGTATGGTTTAAACCACACGAGCGTTGCAAGATGCAGGTTTTAGGAATGAATTTTTGTGCTGTATGTCGGGAAACTTTGGTAGACAGCTTTTACGATCTCGTTTCCCTGGTTGAAAGCTTTAGTCCCGTGGAGCAGGTTAAATCTGGAACGAATAACCTGGTATCTTTTTCCCTGGAATTACAACAACCTGATCCTGACCATATAGTCACAACCTGGGTTCTAAATGATTCTTTGCCGATCAATGCGGATCATTCAATCATTTTAGATCTCGATACCTTGTTGGAGGCAGGAAAAAATAGTTTAACCGTTCAGGTTGTTGATGATACTCCATTTAATAGAAAAGATTTGACCGAGACTGAGGTAGTTGAATGGGAAATAAATCTAAATGGATCGACAACAGAGATTTTCGGCACTTCTAGACTTGAGATTATTGGAGAACCGGCAGTAGTTACTTTCATTGACGATGACCAGGTTGCAAGTCTGGAGGCAAAAATTTTCCCCAATCCAGCCCAGGAATATGTCGACATCCAATTTAAAGATTTGTCATCCGGACAGGTAGTTCTCAAAGTAATTGATTTGAAAGGTAAAGTTCATATAATCCTCAAAACGGGTAAGGAGGTTGATATATTAAGGTTTCCCATTAGCCATTTAAGTAGCGGGGTTTATATTCTACATGGAGAAGTAGATCAGTCAGTTTTCACCCGGCGATTTATCAAAGAGTAATTGACTGAATTTCAACATTGCTTATGGATCTTTTAGATAAAAACTTTTACAAGATATTTATCAATAGGATTCTTGTGCCTTTTTAGCGAGGTCCTTTGTGGTCTACCCCGATAAGGGTAAATGACGATGATCCTGGAAGTCATCAATTTTTGAGCTGGATGTCATTAGATCCTTCTTCCGGTATTATATATATATCATTTTCTATGATAGGAGAAATTATTCTGACAACAGAACTGATGTTTATCTTGCCTATTCCGAAAACGGCGGTGATATTAAGATCAGTGATCAGCATTTTGTTCCTGACAAAGAGGTGTTTTTTGGAAATTATACCATATAAGTACTTACCAGGGCAAAATTCATCCTATCTGGACTGCAAAGATTATACATCAAATAAATAACTCGGAAATTTCAAACAAGTATTGGAAGTTCTTAAGCGGGTAGAAGAAAAGTATGCAATAAGAATTCATACTTCTGAATTTGGTCCGTTAAATAACGGATATGAGGCCGATACGCTTGATACCGAAGATGCCGCAAGTAAAGGGAATTATAAATTCGAATTTTTGACAGCTTCAGATAGTGGTCAATTCAAAGTTCTGGGTAGTATATTCGGTCAGGAATGAAAAAAATATCCTAAGGGTTGGATAGATAAAACGGGGATTAAGAGTATTGCCTTCGTAAAAAATCTTGAAGTTCAAGGGCAGCGCAGATACGCCATGCCGTCACCTGATGTGCCATATTTCGATGTAACATTCAGCCATCGAAACCATGAATACCTGAGACATTCCATGCATCATGAATTTTATCATTTAATAGAGTATAATTTAATAGAGTATAATTCTTTTAAAGATTTTTATTACAAAGACCCTGACTGGAATTCCCTTAACTCCAAGGATTTCACCTATGGTAAGGGAGGTGCTTCTGCCTATAGTGACTCCACTTTTGCTAATGAAAAACATCCATTCGATGGATTCGTTACAGAATATTCAACTTATGGTTTAGAAGAAGACAAAGCGGAGATATACACTTAAATTTAATGACCACTTCCGAATACATAGAGATGCGAAAAATGATCGCAGAGGATTCTCTATCTTAACCTCCAAGGTTGTGTACCTCAAAAAGCATTAAGCCCATCTATGGACCTCTCCTATTATCGAAGAATACATCGATTGAGTGAGTAGGAATATTTTGATAAATATTTTGATATGAGTAGGAATATTTTGGTAGACATTTCTACAGGTGAGGCATGAGCAGAAAATCATAAAACTATGAGTAGAAAATCACAAAACTTCCTCTTAAGAAATAAAGACTAATGCAAATGGAAAAAAATGCAGTCCTTACTCAAATTGTAGCTATTTCCCTGTTATGGTTTTCTTGCAACGATGAGAAAATTGAGGAGATTGATTCCTCCTCAAACATTTCTTTTTCTTCATCTGAACGCACGGGGGATGAAAGCCTAACCGAGGTTAATATTCCTGTTTCATTGCCAATTAGTTTCGATCAGGATGTCTCTATAGATTACGTGGTAAGTGGAACAGCCAGTGAAGGTTTAGATTATGTGGTCGAAATTAATTCGATAACTATTTCTGCAGGGCAAGCTTTGGGAGTAATCGAATTTATGATAATTGATGATGGCATTTATGAAGGGATCGAGGAGACCGTCATATTTGAACTAACGGGTAGCAACATTGAAGGATTGACATTGGACGAGGAAGGCACATTTATATTTACTTACACCATTATCGACAATGACCCCAGGGTTACATTTAACTTCAACGACAGCACTGATACCGGTTTTGAAAACGAAGTATCTGACTTAAGTATTCCATTTACTCTTTCTAGAAGCCTCACGACCGATGTTGCGTTTAACTACACTGTGACTGGTACTGCGACAGATGGACAAGATTATAGCTTTGATTCTGATACTGTAATTATTCCTGCTGGTAAATTAGCAGGTACCATCAATTTGACCGTACTTGATGATAGCGAACTAGAAGGAGTGGACGAAACAATCATCATTACAGTTGATAACAGCGATTCTCCGGAGACAGACTTAGATGAATTGCCAGTATTTACTTATACATTGCAAGACGATGAATTGCCTGCAACATTAGAGTTTACGTCCTCCACTTTTCAAGGATCAGAAGATGTGGCTGGAAGCCTTGATTTCAGTCTATCCCGGGCCCTGGAAGCTAATGTGGAAGTAACATTTGAAATCTCAGGGACCGCCACCAATCCTGATGACTATACCGTTCCGTCAACGACCATAACTTTGACTGCGGGGAGTGTTTCGGGCTCTATTACTTTTGACGTAGTAGATGATGCCATATACGACGGGGGGGAGACGGTTACGGTCAAGGCCAGTTCATCTTCAACTTCGGAACTAGATCTCGCCAACCAACCCGAAGCCCTATATACCATCCTGGATAATGAGATTGAGATATTTATTGAATGGGATACCGGTGATAACTTGAGCCTAAATTTTTATGATCCCGATGATTTCGATCCCTTTATTATAACTGATATTGGTACTCAAAGTGAAATGTACTTGGCACCTTCTACATTGGTTGATGATACAAATTGGACGGTTTGGGTTAGGCCGTCGGCGGATACTTCCGGGGGTGTTTCTTATTCCGCTGAAGCAAGGTTACCGGATGGTACGATTTTGTTAAAAGAAGGTACCCAGGCCTTGACGGCAGCTGGTGGTTTATTTCTTTTTAATGTGATAAAAGAAGGATCAAATTGGACAGTCCGGGCTTTTTAAGGGTTTGGAAATCAAAATAATAACCCGTGGTGCATTAGAAAGTAATTTGAGTTTTCAAGTTATTAATGTTCCTATTCAAGTCAAATTTATTGATATATTGAATAATAGTTAAGGCTGTTATTTTGGATAATATTCTGGTTTTAAATCCTTGAAAAGATTTCGCATAGTTTCTGCTAATCATAAACTGATCACAGAGTTCACAGAAGAGCGTTTCGATTCTTTTTCTTGACTTTCTAAAGATATAGGGTTGCTTTTTGTAATTAATTTGGTTCTTCCTCATTGGCACTTCTAATTTAATCTTAGCCCTGGTAAACAAATCTAATTGTTGTTCTTGATTTAGGTAGCCTTTGTCTCCAATTAGAACACAGTCAGATAATTGGCTTTTTAGATCTTTGAGATAATGAATATCATGAACAGATGATTTACTGATATCTACCTCCATGGAGTTTGTATCCATAAAAGTACATTTGTTGACAAGCACAAAACCCTTTGTCAGGTGATGAATAAAAAAATTCTTTACATATTTTTGACCTTGAGATCCTTGATAGCTTAGAGGCTTTCAGTGGCGTAGAATCAATAATGAAATAGTCTTCAAACTCATTAAATTTTTCAGAAAGGACTACTCTAATTTGTTCTATATAATTGACCAGCCTTCTTTTTCTTCTATTGTAAAGAGTCCTGTCGATTAGATTCTCAAAACCAATTGAGCTCAAAACCCTAAAAAGTTGATGTTCGCTGTCAATACTCATATACCGGGCTGTTAAATCAATGGCAACAAGCTCTATATCAGATAGTTTAGGCTTCCTGTTTTGATGTGTAAAAGTAGCCGGGTATATGTTTTTTCTTAAAACCTCTAAAATTTTATCGTAATTTGCTTAAAAGTTGTGCATCAGTATTGTTTTGTAGTTATTACAATAAGATACTTATTATCAGTTTGCTGCACAACTTTTACTCCTTATTTTTCTAATGCACCACGGGTTGTTTTATATATTATTTTTTACCAATTGAGTAACAATATTGAAAACACCTCCGAGTTAATCAACTATCTTCAGGGGAGAGAAAGGGTACAAGATAATGCAAAAGTCAAGGCCTCGATACTACGAGGTGGGGTTTCAAATCGTACAGTGTTACTCGATTTGGAAAATGGTGAGTCGTGGGTATTAAAACAAGCTCTAACGAAGCTTAGGGTCAAGGGAGAATGGATCAGTAGCCCAAAAAGGATATTCAAAGAAGCTGAAGCTATGCGTTGGTTTGAAAAATATGCTCCGCCAAACACAGTTCCAAAACTGATTTTTGAAGACCAAAAAAATTATGTGCTGGCCATGGAAGCGGTAAAGCCACCTTTTGATAACCTTAAAGATTTGCTGTTGACCAATCCTCCTGAATCTATTCATTTTAATCAGGCTGGTGAATTGCTGGGACACATCCACCAAAATGCTTTCAAGCAAACGAAAGATATTCCTGCACTTTTCCTGGACAACCACTTTTTTAAAACGCTGAGGATTGAGCCATACTATATCGAAACAGTAAAGAACCTTCCGGAAACAACAACCTTTTTCAATGATCTGATTTCGGAAACACTTAGGGACCAATATACGCTAGTTCACGGCGACTATAGCCCAAAAAATATTTTGGTGAAGGATTCTAAACTCATTTTATTGGATCATGAAGTGATCCATTTTGGCGACGGAACTTTTGACCTGGGATTTTTTATTTGTCATTTGTTAAGCAAGGCCAATCATTTACCAACCTTTCATAAAAAATTTACAGATGGAATAGCTGGATTTTATAAGTCTTATACTAGGATTTTTGATAAATCGGATGAGACACGTGAGAGGAGAGCTGTGAAGCATGTAATAGGCTGTTTACTAGCGAGAGTTTGTGGCTTGTCAGCACTGGAATACCTGACGTCAGAACAACAGAATAAGCAAAAAATTATAGGCCTAAAACTGATCAAAGAGCAGCCTAGATCGATAAAAGAATTGATTATCAATTTTAACCGACATATTAATGCCCAAAATTAAAGAAGTCAGTGCATTGGAGATTTTAGATAGTCGTGGACGGCCAACTGTTAAATCATACCTTACTTTAGATAATGGGATTAGCACCTCGGCTTCTGTTCCCTCAGGAGCCTCTACCGGAAGAGCAGAAGCTCATGAACTAAGAGATGGCGGTGAACCGTTCAATGGCCTGGGATGCTCAAAAGCTGTCAATAATATCAAATCAGAAATTAATGATTGTTTAAAGGATCTAAGTGTCAATTCGCAGGAAGAGCTTGACAACACTCTCATCAAATTGGATGGAACAACGAACAAATCACGCACTGGAGCCAATGCCATGCTTGCTGTTTCAATTGCGTTTGCCAGAGCAGTAGCCAAAAACAATAATCAACCTCTTTACCAATATTTTTCCGAACTCGGCAACAAACCTATACAACACCTGCCTCGACCAACTATTAACCTATTTAGCGGAGGAAAGCATGCCGGTGGGCAGGTTCCTATACAAGACCTGTTACTTGTCCCGGCACAGCAGACTATTATGTCATCTCTCGATGGTACTTACCGGGTCTATCAAGCGGCAGCCGATCTGTGTATGAAAAAATATGGAACAAGGTCACTGACTGCAGATGAAGGTGGCCTAGCTCCACCTTTTAGTAGTTTAAAGGAAATGTTTGATAATGCTATGTTGTCAATCGAAAATGCAGGATTTATCCCGGGAAAAGATGTAATGTTAGCACTTGACATTGCTTCCAGCCATTTTCACAACAATGGAAAATACAGGTTGGATGATCAAACTTTGGACAGTGAAAGGATGATTGATATTTTATCAGAATGGGTTTCACAATATCCGATTGTGAGCCTGGAAGATGGCCTTGCTGAAGAGGATTGGCAATACTGGCCGATGCTAAAACAAAGAATTAGTAGTAATTGCCTGGTTCTTGGAGATGATTTCTTATGTACAAACCCGAAGAGGATCGAAAGAGCTATTAAAACAGATGCAGCCAACGCGCTTTTATTAAAAGTCAATCAAATCGGCACATTAACAGAGGCACTTGAAGCTCATCACCTGGCCCGAGATTCTAACTGGAAAGTAACTGTTAGTGCCAGAAGTGGTGAAACAGAAGATGATTGGCTTTCCGATCTTGCAGTTGGCTGGCAGGGCGACCAGATTAAGATAGGTTCGATAACCCAATCAGAACGGCTGGCCAAGTATAACAGGCTCTTAGAGATAGAAATGGAGACTGGGCTTCGTGTTATTGAATGGCCTCTTTAAGTCCTCACCGATTACATAAGCTTTGGTTTGATTGTAAGTGCATAATTCAGTTTACCCGCTTTTTTGTACTATTAGATGAAGATGAGAAAAATCAGATACCACAATTTTTCGCTAAGTCAATACCGAATGCCTAAAACAATAGAAGGATGTCAAAGAAACATGTCATAATAACCGGGGGAGCCAAAGGTATTGGCGAAGCCTGCGCTCATTTATTTGTACGTGAAGGATACAACACAACTATCCTGGACATTGATAAATCTGCCGGAACGGCCTTGGAGCAGGAGTTGGGTAATCAGGCTTTGTTTATTCCTTGTGATGTATCAAGATCAAGTGAGGTTAACCAGGCGATAGATCAAGCCATGGATCATTTCAGCAAAATTGATGTCCTTGTAAATAATGCAGGTATCAATGTTTACAGTACAGTCACACAAACCACGGATGAACTTTGGGATAAAGTGATGGGTATCAACCTAAAAAGCCATTTTTTGTGTGCCAGGAAGTGCATTCCTTCCATGCAGAAGAATGGTATGGGCGTTGTTATCAATGTTTCTAGCGTCCAGGCCTACATATCACAAGAGAAGGTCGCTGCCTATACAACAGCCAAGACCGCCTTGTTGGGATTGACCCGGAGTATTGCCGTTGATTACGGCCCCAACATCCGATCTGTCGCGATCTGTCCCGGTACAGTCGATACTCCTATGTTGCAAAGAGCCATTCAGGAATCCCCGGACCCCACGGCTGTACTCAATGAATGTAACGAGATGCACCTAACTAAACGTATTGGCACACCACAAGAAGTAGCTGAACTCATAGTCTTCGTCGCAAGTGATAAAGGCAGTTTCATGACCGGACAGGCAATCCGAATCGACGGAGGTCTTGGGATTTCCGTCGCGGGCAGTAAAAAGGACGAATAGTATTCAGTAAGTCTAACCCCTATAGCTATGTACAAAATCTTAATGTTACTCATTACTGTTACTGCTTTCTCATGTAACCCAACAAAAAAACCCGTAGGCCCATCCAAAGGAATTACCGAGATCATTCCTTCTCTGGGTGAGATGGCCAGTATTTGGGCCAAATGCGATACCATTGCCTTTCTCCCTTCAATTCGAAATTTCAGGGCGCAGGCGATTGCCAATCGTGATATGACATCCATCTCGTGGTTTAACTCACCACCTTACTCAGGTGGATACCATACCGGAACAATGAAACTAGATGATATTACGATCGATTTGTCTCTGGATGTAATAGCCTTTTTGGGAAAATACGAGACAAATTGGCAGTGGTGGTATCCACTCCCCTCGGTTAGAGGCAACAAAAAAGAAGATTGGGAAAAAGATTTCCTTCTTCCTTTTAAAGAGAATCTATTCGAATTAAAAAAAGTGAGAGACAGTATCGGACTTATAGCAAAAAATCCGCACTGGCCTAGTGGTCAGGACATACTTAATACCAAATTGTATGAAACAAATGTCGAAAATGGAGTGGTAACGACAAGCGATAATAATTCCGTAGCGAAAGCCTCCTTTGCTTTTGTGCAACTACCAGAGAAGGTTCTTCTATCTAAAAGCGGAGCTACGGCTTTTTGGAAACTTACAATTCCTGCCGGAGAATCGAAAAAATTGTCATACGTGATGTCATACGGTGATGATACGGCTATGACTACACGAATTGCTACCAACTGGGTGGACTCCTTTGATGCAACATTCGCTTCCGTTAGGACTAAATGGGAGCAAAAATAGGTGGATTTGTTCATACCAGGAAACGGGTTCTTCTCAGGCAATTTCCCAGCCCTTGAAACAGATGATCTCAAGGCCAGACGTGTTTATTATACCAGTGCCTTGACCATGCTTTACTTAATGAATACCAATTTACCCGTCATGGACCGAGTAGTACTCACCGGGGGTCCTAGTTGGGGAGGTTCCATTATGTTCTTCTGGGATACAACCTCATGGCGAACAATTGGTGCAACAACCGACCCGGAGATAGTGAAAGAGAATCTGATTGGTTGGCTTACTCTTGATATTGACCAATTCTACGGACGGGATTATCTAAGTGGAATTGGTGTTGGCAATCGATACTCCGCAAATTACTGCGCAATATTCCAAATGCTTCACGAATACCTGGTGGTAACCGGAGACTACGATTTTCTCTATGAAGAAATAGAAGATAAGAATATTTTGACCAGAATGGAGGACATGGCCTACAACTACAAAACACTTTCAAAAGAAGGTCAACCTGGCTATGAAGGAGATATCTACAAACTTGCCGATTTTGGACCTAATCCCAGAATGTTGTTAGAGGCAGTACCAACATACATTCATACCGCACCTTCATTCAATGCAGGCTATGTTGGTATGTTGAGATTAGTGGCAGATATGAATGAGAAGCTGGGTGATAAGGAGAAAGCTGATCGGATAAGAGGGGATGCGGCGGAGATGGCCAAACCGGTATTGCAATTGTATGCCGGAGATGGAACATGGTATAGCCTATTCCCCAATAATGAAAAAGTGAACATTCGACATACTCTTGATTTTCATTTTCTAGGCCGATATATGGCGGATGACCTGTCACCGGAGATGAAAGAAGAAATGATTGCTTTCGTTGAAAAAGAGCTGCTTACCGATACTTGGATGAGGGCGCAATCAGTGCATGATATTGTTGCTGAAGACTCAGACCGGCCAGATCATGGGCCCTTGGGAGCTTACGACGGGTGGCCACTGAACACTATGGAAGCCTACTACCACATGGGATACCCAGAAAAAGCGATGGATTATTACCGTGCTATTTATCCGGTTACGCACGAAGGAACCTGGGCCCAGGCACATGAACTATGGGGAGACGACAAGTACAATAAAAAAGCCAGAGTAAGAATTGCAGGGAATTTCAGATATCATACCTTCTCTTGATGAAATGTCAAGTGTGTGGATTTCAAGTGATACCATCGCCAACTTTCCCACTCTTCGAAACTTCAGAGCACAAGCAATCACCAATAGGGATTTACCTCTATCTCATGGCTAGCTTCTTCTCCCTACTCGGGAGGTTATCACACCGGAACCATGAAAGTGAATGGGAAGACAGTCATCACAGATCAATATAAATGGAGTGTCTTCGGATCAGAAAGAGTGGCCAATTTCGAGGACCTAAATATTTCATCGAATACACGAATGGTATTTGAAGACAATGGGGTTCTTTGGAACATCAACTTCATTAATCCCACAAATGCCGAAATCGCAATCGACATTAGCCTTGACGTGATTGGTTTCATTAGTCAATATAAAACAGACTGGCAGTGGTGGTATCCATTTCCGTCAATAAGGGCTAATGAAAAATCAGCTTTTGATAACGACCTGATAGGGGTTTTTTTTGAGAACTTACATGAAGTAAAAAAAGTCAGAGATAGCATTGGCATTGAAGCGAAAAATACCGAATGGGCAAATGACGATGAGATTTTGCGTTCGAAATTTTATCAAACGGCTGTTTCAGAAGGAAAAATAATAGTTGTTAAAGATCAAAACTCATCTGCAGTTACAGCATTCAGCTTTGCAATGGAGCCCAGCAAAATAATCCCTTACAACAGTGGTGCAACAGTTCAATGGAAGATGACCATTCCTCCTAACAGTTCAAAAGCACTGTCTTATTCCATGTCATTTGGTGATGACCGGAAGGTCGTAACTACAAAGGCATTCCTGTGGACCAAGAATTTTAATTCTACTGTAAACCGCATTTCATAGGATCAAAAGTGTAAAATACGATCGTTCAAAGTTCCGCAATTCAAAAGGGCAATAAGTTTTAGCTATCCCAACAAAAAAGGTGATCCGAAAGCACCACCCTTTAACTGCTGGATAAATACTATTTTTCCGGTGTTTACACGGCATCTGAAATGATTGCTCCGATGCCCTTGTTTCTTATTGGCATACTGATAAACCGTTTGTCAAAGCCTACGATGGTTCCCCTCTGTTCGGGATTGTTTTCATCTGCATAGATGAACGTTCTGCCGTCTGCCTTCATGACTTCCGGCCCGTGAAAGGCAATAGAGCAATAGGTGTCATTAGCCGATTCTGCTGCACCAGAAGCAATCTTTGTTCCATTGCTTAGGTCATACCTGGGCAGTCTGGTAAGCTCTAACATATTGAACCCTGCCAACCTGAACAGTTTGCCATCCTTGTAATTGGAGATGTCCTTAAACAGCTTCAAATCCGCACTTAAAAGCTGCCGAACGTGTTTAGGGTTTAGCACCACATAGCGTTTGTCCATCGGTATTTCTGCTGCGTCAAATCGCCGTTTGAGTTCCAGAAGGTCGTCTGCTGAGAGCATTTTTCGCCCTGATCCGTCATCGCTTCCGCTAGTCGTGATCACAGGAGAAAACTCATCATCTTCCTGTGGGGCTATGGCATGAGCGGCTTTCTCTGTCGTGGTTGCCTTTAATGAGTTTAAGACCGTTGCAAAACCGGTATCAATTTCAATTCACATTTATAATTTGAAGAATTTTTGCTTTATAATGTCATCAATTTTTGTGTTTTCGATGTTTTTAAGGTGTCTATACTTGTTTTTTTATGCTCATTTTCCCTCAATTGTATAATTAGCCAAACCCCTTGCAACGGTCTTAATTCAGGCATACCTTCTTTTCAGGCATACCTTCTTTGTTATTATCTGAGGCTTTTTTCAGATTGTCTTTGAAGTACCCGACCCCGGCCATCACCATTCCGCAATTATGCTCGGTGGCATTCTGTAGGTCGTGGAGGTATTCCATCACCAGTTGGGACAGCTTACCCGCCTCATCAATGATGAGTAGCGGGTCATGCTGTTTGTTGAGTTCAAGGGTGATCCGTTCAATGATCTCGTGTATCGTGCCATGAAAGGCAATGCCCATTTCACGGAGCAGGTGTTGTACAAGCTGCTTGGCTGTCATGCTTTTGCCACAGGTAACCAGATAGGTGTTCTTTTGTGATCGGTAGTATTCTTTACAGTGCGGTGGTTTTTCCGTATCCGGTGGCTCCCGTGATGCCCACCATGCGCTTACGGTCTCTGGCATGGTCGCATGTGTTGAATATTTTTTGATTTGTAGATGTGTTTTTTGATTTGGTCGTCGTAGATGGCACGGAGTTGTTCACTCTTTCTAACTTCCTGCTCTTCCTGTTCTGCGGTGGTCAGAATGCCGTATTTCTTGCGAGTGGGGGAAGGAATGGTGTCTACTTTAATGTAGACTATTTTATCCTTGTAATTCTCCCAAATCTCACTATCGGTATTGACCCACCACATATAGCCGTAGGCTGGTTCCGGTTTACTTGTAGTTAGAGCCGCGTCGATCCATTCGGCTGAAATTAATTGTTTACCAAACCAATTGCCTTGTTGGAGAAAAAGGTAACCAAATCTGGCTTGATCCCAGGTACATATCCACATTCCGCCTCCCCAATGACCACCTCCACTCACAGACTTGATCATTTGACCGCCAGTGTCAACATCAGAATTATCATAGCCATGCCAAATCCAGATGTCTGTGGCTCTAATGGGATTCAATAATGCGTTCTTAAAACTTCCGGTAATGACTTTCTCCATACTTGTAGAAGGCTGTATAAGGTCAAATTGACCCGGACGTCATTGTACTCCCAGAATGTTCCAGGTTTTTGAAGTTTCCGCTCTTTCCCTTTTCTTCCGTCTGCGACATCTGGCTTATCAAAAAGAGTTCCCTCCCATTCACCTTTTGGTGGAAAGTACTGAAGGTCGTCTGTTTTAGATGAACGCCCACAAGAGTGATAAAAGCAGGCACATAGAATCAGAAGAAGTGAGGTGGTTAGTTTTTGTATTTCAGTCTATTTCAATTCCATATTCACAACGAAACACGTCACCTGGAGAGAGTTTTTGAATTCCTTCTTTTTTGGTAAGATCCCCATCATGGTCATAACTGTCAGCTAATCCAAACCATGGCTCAATACAGACATATGGAGAAGTTTGATTGATTGACCATATGCCTAAATAGGGAAATTCAGGAAAATGAAAGTGTAGAACGGCCTTACCAGACTTGTGCTTTAAGCCTAACTTTTCCGAATTGAGGTTTTTGAAAATAAGCGCATCTTCATCGAAAAGATTATCGATAAGATCAATTTTCTTATGGACAATTATGGGTTTAGTTTCATTCGAAATGGTTCCTCCTGTCAAAATTTGACTGCTAACTGTTTCCTCTTTTTCAAATTCCAGGTAGTAATCCGACCGTTGACTGCCTGGGTCGATCGGGCAAGTGAATCCCGGGTGACCTCCAATAGAGAAATAAATCTCCTGACTGCCCTCAGTACTGACTTCATAAGTGTTGTAAAGAATATTTTTCCATAAAGTATAGGTTACCCGTAGAGTGAATGGAAAAGGGTAATTCTCGAGTGTTTCCTCACTTTCTTTCAGTACAAAAATGAGTTTGTCACTGTCTTTAAGTAGAATTTCAAATTCTAAGTTTCGAGCAAATCCATGTTGTCCCAACGAGTACTCTTTCCCCTCATATCGATACTTATCACCTTTCAATCGGCCTACAATTGGAAAGAGGATCGGAGCATGACGGACCCAAATTTCAGGGTCAGCTTTCCAGATGTACTCTTGCGCCTCTTCGGTTTTTTTGAGACTTGTCAGTTGTGCCCCTAGTGAATCTATTGTTGCCGACAGATAATGATTAGAGATGGTGTACTCCATGATTTAGAAAATTATGACTGAAAATTACTAAATAGTGATGATCTAATGGGCAGATAATGTGTTTTCAGTCATATTCGAATTGTTTAATGAATACCCGTAATTTAATTTATGCACAATACCATCTTCAATTCAATTTGCACAATCTTAACTCTTTTCGGAGGTAATACTGGAGGTAACAAAATGGACGAAGGACTTTCACGTCTTTCCACAATTGAAAATATTCGGGAATCCAGGGAGTATTTGAATTCTCCATATGTAACTGCGGGGAACAGGGTTTATGTCGGTGGCAATCAAGACGACACTTTTCCTGATTAATGTTGGTACGGGTTTATCGGCAGGTATTCCTGATTATCCATGGCGGCTTGGTGCAGACAACGCCTACTCAATCCAAGGATTGTTGGTGACTGGAATGCATGATGAGGTGTTGGGTACGATCGATTTGGTAGTGAAATTGTCGCGAGAAGCTAACGGCGGTACTGGAAGAATTATGTGCGAAGCATCTATCAATGGGATTGTATTCAATCCCGATAATCTCAATGAGACACCCCATTTCATTCATACATTATGGAAAGCTTATGAATGGAGAACCGGCTAAAACAAATTCCTCCGCCGAAATGGTGCTTACATTTCAGGTCAGGAGAATCGAATTGAAATTGAAAGAAGGCAGGATTTCTGAGGTCTCAGGAATCCTGCCTTGAATATTAAGCTGCTGCCAGCACTTCCTTATTTTTTTTATCAAAATCAATCACTATTGGCGTAGCAATAAATATTGATGAATAGGTTCCAATCAGTATACCAATTATCAAGGCAAAGGAGAAACCTTCTAAAACAGCTCCACCAAATAAGAACAGAATGACCACCACAAATAGTGTAGTTGTAGAAGTGATAAGCGTCCTGCTTAAGGTACTATTTAGAGATTCGTTGAAAACAGCCACAACATTACCTGATGATTTTAAGCCCAGTGTTTCACGCACCCTGTCAAATACGACCACAGTGTCGTTGATTGAATAGCCGATAATCATCAACATCGCACCGATGATCACTTGGTCGTATTCATAAGAGACCCCTAAGACATTCATGATAGCAAATGATGAAATAACAAAAAGTGTATCATGAACTAATGCAATAATGGCCCCGAGGCTGAATTGCCACTTCCTGAATCTCACCAGGATATAAAGAAATATTACAACCAATGCAAAAAATACGGATAGCATAGATGCACTTTTAATGTCATCGGCTATGGTAGCTCCAACTTTGGATGAACTTGAGATTGTGAAATGCGCGGTATCAACTTTTGAATCGTCTTCAATATACTCCTGCCCTGTAAATTGGGTAATACCAGAAATCATACGGTCTTTTACTTGTTGGTCTGCGTCATCTGACTCATCCCGGATAAGATATGATGTAGTAATCTTCATCACATTATTAGCTCCGAAAGTTTTTACTTCAGTCCCGGCATCCTCAAAGGTTTCTTGCAAAGAGACTTTCATCTCAGAGGGAACCACGGGGTCATTGAAAGTAACAACATAGGATCGGCCACCAGTGAAGTCAACACCCATACTCAGGCCACCGGAGACGACCAAAGTAACCATCCCAACCAGAATGAATGAAGCAGAAAAGAGGTAAGCCTTCTTTCTTGATTCAATGAATTTAAAATTGAGGTTGGCCAACAAATTTTCAGCGAATGGCAGAGAGAATGAGATCTTGCTGTCATCACCTTTTCCAGTTAAGAATTCAATAACGACACGGGTAATAAATACTGCAGAAAAGAATGAACATGCAATACCAATCATCAATGTAATGGCAAATCCCTTCACCGGTCCTTGTCCTAAAGTATACAGAATGATGCCCGTTAAGAAGGTGGTGATGTTGGCATCTACAATCGAGCTATAAGCTTTTTTATATCCATTGGCTATTGCCACTTTCAAATGGGCTCCTTTTCGTATCTCTTCTTTAATCCGTTCAAAGATTAGTACGTTGGCATCAATTGACATACCTATTGTTAACACGATGCCTGCAATTCCTGGAAGAGTAAGTGCCGCTGCAAGTTGAGCTAGAATTCCAAGAATAAAGAACACGTTGAAAGCCAAGGCCAGATTTGCAACGAACCCTCCACCTGAATAGTAGAAGACCATAAAGGCAACCACAATTCCCAATCCAGCAATAATCGAAATTATTCCTTGTTCCTGAGCTTCCTTTCCGAGAGTTGGACCAATCACCACATCCTCTACAATAGTTGTTTTGGCAGGTAATGTACCGGCCTTCAACACATTGGCTAAATCCTTTGCTTCGTCAATTGTAAAATTTCCACTTATTGAAGAGTTTCCAGTTGGAATCTCTCCCCTTACAACTGGAGCTGAATAAACATAATTATCTAATACAATAGCAATTCGTCTATTGATGTTATCCCCAGTGAGTCTCTTCCAAGCTTTAGCCCCACTAGAATTCATTTGCATACTTACGGCTGGTCTGGCAGTCTCATCAAGAGACTGGCGTGCATCTGTAATCACTTCTCCTGTTAATGGAGCCTTATCTCCCCTGTTGGTTTTAATGGCATACAATTCCAAATTTTCATCATCACTGGTCAATTGGTCATTGTCATATGGCTTGACAGCCCAGATGAATTTAATGTTAGACGGAATAAGATTCTGAATGTCAGGTCTTTCCAGAATTGCATTTATTTCAGAAGTATCTCTCGTGTCATAAACTAATGACCCATATCCTGATTTCAATAATGTGAACAGAGGAGATACCCGATTGTTAACAAGAGAATCTAATGCTGTCGAATCACTTTCCAACTGCGCCTCGAGGTCACTAATACTATCTGTTTCTTCAACGAACCCACTATCATCAGCGGTCAGAAGAGAACCTAAATCATCATTGGGAGCAGTAAACCCGCCAGACTCAAGGTCTGGCAACTCCGCTGCACTTTTTGATTGTTGTTCTGCAACAATAAATTGATCGATGGCTTGAATTGTCGCACCAATTTCATTGATCTCATGAACTTCCCAAAATTCCAATTTGGCCACCCCTTGTAAGAGTTTACGAACCCTCTCAGGATTATCGACACCTGGTAATTCTATTTGTATTCTATTACCTTGAAGTCTTTGAATATTGGGTTGTGATGTACCAAAACGATCAATCCGGGTACGTAAGATGTTAAAAGATCTATCTATAGCACTTGCAACCTCTTCCTCGATGATATCAATAATCTCATCATCCGGTGTGTCTAGACCAATTCTTCCCCTGTTCGCAGCATTTGCAAAAATGAAAGACAAGTTTTGATTAGGTGCATTTTCCTGGTATGCCTGATGAAACAGGTCGACAAAGCTTACTGCCGGATTTGAAAACTGCTGCTGTTTTGCTTTTTCAAGAGCGTTTACAAAGGCAGGATCCGTATTGTTGCCACTGATACCTTTTATTATATCTATTGGAGAAACTTCGAGTACGACGTGCATTCCGCCTTGCAAATCCAGACCTAGATTTAATTCGGTTTCCTTGATTTGCTGAAAGGTGTAATCTATTCCAAAAAGATTATAAACGGGCTCTCTCCAAATTGAGTCTAAATATCGCTGCCTCTTCTTGAAGTCAGCAGTGCCATTTTCAGTTGTGGCTGCGTCAGTTGCCTGTTGATAGATGTCTTTCGAAATGAAAGTGAATGACAGATAATAAGCACAAAGCAACGATATAATGACTGTGAGGAGTATTACTCCGCTTTTATTTTTCATTTCTAATTAGGATTTTAATTAACAGGTAAGATGAAAAAGGATCAATATTGTCCTTATCTATGGGGCATTTGGAGAAATAATCTGTTCAAAGAATATTTCAAAAAATTTTGTTGACACTAGTTTGAAACTTGTATTAACCAGCATGATTATAGTCTCGTCGGTTTCAATAATCTGACTGCCTGTCAGAAAAATGCTACTAAACTGCAACTGTACGTTTTGAGAAACTACATCAAAAGACTGGGTGCAGGTCTGATTTTCATCTGGTTGATTTGTGTTTTCCTGCTGATTTTCATGAGCTACAGGCTCAATAGTGATTATATGATTAGTGCCAGTGAGGGTCAACAAGCCTGTCACAACTAATAGTACTCTGGCAATGTCCTGAATTCGTCTCATCTAAAAAAGCGACCACAAATGTAAATAACTATAGACAATGACCAACAGGTTGAAACAGAAAGGTTTAATGCGGTTTCGATTTTTTTAATCGGCTCTGGCAATGGTCAAGACACCCACGGACCGGACGTTTGAACCAACAAGTACTTCCAGACAGGCATTAAGGGTGGCACCTGTTGTGATGACATCGTCAACCAGTATTATCCTTTTGTCATGAATAGCATTTGGGTCAATGATCCGGAATATATCACTAACATTTTTCCATCGATCAACCTTCCCTTTTTTAGTTTGTGTCTCCGTTTTTTTTAGCCTTTTAATTATATCGTTACTCCATTCAATTTGTAAGGGCTCACTTAAACCTTTAGCAAATAAATCACTTTGGTTATACCCTCTTGTTCTAAAACGAGAAATATGCAGTGGAACCGGGAGTATAATATCCGCATACAATTTATTCTCGTTCGATTGGATTTCACTTCCAAACCATCTTCCCAAATTCAACCCGATTTCTTGTTGTCCCTCATACTTTAATTGATGTAAGAGACGCTGGGCAACTCCTTTTTTACTGAATTTCAAATAGGCATATACAAATCGCAGCTTTTCTATAGTAGCGAATTTGTCAACCAAAACGCCGGGCGAAAAGAGGTGGTCATTTGTTTTGGGAAGATCAAGCAAACACTTTGTGCAAAGTAATTGTTCACCTTTAACAGTTGGGCTCCGGCAGGAGGCACAAACCTCGGGGAAAATTAAGGAGATGAAATCCCTAATCATGAACTATGAAATTATGGAAACAGGATCACCTGAAAATATTCTTCCTGAATTTTCAACATTGGCAGTTATGCCTCCATGTCCTCTCATGGCATTGTATCCTCCTTCCCCTAAGGCATCTTCCATTTTGGAACAGGGATAACAATAGCCTGTGCAGAACAAAGTTACTTCGCCTATCTTAAATGAGCGATTATGTAAAGAGAGAAGATTGATGCCCCTGACCATTATGTTTCTACGTAGCAATGCCGGATCAATCCTATTACCCAGGATACTTTCAAGCACCTTTAAATGCTCTTCCTGGATCAGTGTAACCTGCCTGGTGCCAGAGGGCTTCTCCTTAAAGCGGTCACCTGCCAGACCAGATTCTTTTTTCGCCTCAACTTCAGAAACAACTGCTGTTGCAATGTTTCTATCAGGTCTCAATCCTATCCATGTCACCTCTCCGATCTGAGGAATACTATTGAGAAGGTCTTTAATGGTGGGTTCTGGTTTCATGAAAATTTGCAGGTATTAAATCTTACTTCATTGAGGGCCATTTCACTGAAACTCCAATACTGATAAATGGCTTCCACCGGATGTACCATGTCTTTATATCCTGAAGGCTTTTGCATATATCCTGAGATGTGCAGTTTAAAACATTCCCTTTTGGTGGAAACGCTTTCAATTGCTGTCAGTATTATCACTGGAATAATCATTGATGAGGGATGGCGAATTCTCTCACCAAGAAATTCATTTCCGGTCATTTTAAGATCAAGTACTATTAAAACCGGCTTTTGATTCGATTCGTTTTTCAAGTAATTGAAGGCGGTTGTTCCGTTATCAAAGTAAGCGGTTTCATTTGGAACCCCGGCATCTATTAACGCCTTCTTTATAATAATAATTGCGCCGTCCTCATTGTCATCCATAATAAAAACAGGACTGTTTTTCATCTCAAAATTTCGCAGTCAGGCTGGAACATTTGAATCGGGCTGTACAAAGACTTGTTGATACATTTACCTAAAATAGAAATATTTTCATAAACTCAGGAATTTTATAGTTCAAAGATCATTTCAGAATAGAGATTAGCTGAGTGATAAGCCGCTGCTGGAAGTAAAGGACTTGAAGATCAGTTTTAATGATCACTGTATTCTTGATGGCATATTTTTGCCCTTGTTTGGTGTTTTCACCAACAAGCTCTGAAAGATTTATCGTAATCGAACGAAAAACCCCTGTGTCTTCAGACCAGTTGCTGAAAGCGGGAATTTTTTCTTAAATTTGACTAAATTTTAAATCATGTCCAGTTTTAAATCATATCGAGATGAATTACCCCCCCCCCCTAAAAAATAATGCTAAAACCAAGAGCTTAATCACTCTATTTAGCTTTCTCTTTCTCTCTGCCCCTGCTTCGGCACAGGATAATCCGTCAGACCATTTTGTACTAAAAATAAACACCACCGCCGGCACCAACGCTCAGGACACAGACTTTACTTTTCATACCCAGGACATGGATTATATGGTCGATTGGGGAGAAGGTATCGGTTTTGAGCCAATAACAACAGGAACTACCAGCCATACCTTTAGCACAGCAGGAGAGCGTACCATAAGGTTTAAAAACCTGAACGATATTTTTATAAATAACCATTTTTTTGGAAATAGTGGTGGAGAAAAATACACCTCTATTGAACAATGGGGCACTGCTGTATGGAATGCCGATATGTCGGGTGCTTTTCGTGGAGCGGATAACTTAACTGCCGCCAATAATGCGGGCACTCCTGATATGAGTTCGGTAACAAATATGGGTTTTATGTTCCAGGACGCCGATGCTTTCAACCAGGATATAGGAGGTTGGGATGTTTCTCAGGTAACAAATATGCTTCAGATGTTCGATGGTGCCCATGCTTTTAACCAGGATATAGGCAGTTGGGATGTTTCTAAGGTAACAAATATGCGTAATATGTTTAATACCGCCAGTGCTTTCAACCAGGATATAGGAGGTTGGGATGTTTCTAAGGTAACAGAGATGGGGAACATGTTCGCTGTTGCCGATGCTTTCAACCAGGATATAGGCAGTTGGGATGTTTCCCAGGTAACAGATATGAGTAGTATGTTCAATGGTGCTGGTTCTTTCAACCAGGATATAGGAAGTTGGAATGTTTCTCAGGTAACAAATATGGGTTTTATGTTCCAAAATGCCCCTTCTTTCAACCAGGATATAGGCAGTTGGGATGTTTCCAAAGTAACAACTATGTGGAGTATGTTCGATAATGCCAGTTCTTTCAACCAGGATATAGGAAGTTGGGATGTTTCTCAGGTAACAGATATGGACGATATGTTCCGTAATGCCTTTTCTTTCAACCAGGATATAGGAGGTTGGGATGTTTCTCAGGTAACATTGATGGAGAGAATGTTCAGTGGTGCTACACTTTCACCAGAAAACTACGATGCACTTTTAATAGGCTGGAATAAACGAACCCTTCAAACAGGATTGAATTTCCATGCAGGCAGTTCTAAATATACAGCAGCAGCACAAACTGCCAGAGACAATATGGTTGCTGCAAGTGGCGATGGTTGGACTATTACTGACGGTGGGTTAATTGATGCCAATAGCGAACCCACAAATATTTTTCTTTCTTCCACAACTATTTTAGAAAACGAACCAGCAAACACCACGGTAGGCACCCTGTCCACCAACGGAGGAGCTGCTTCTTACACCTATATGTTCACAACAGGAGACGGAGATACAGATAATGGGAGTTTTACTATTTCAGGAGAAGAACTACGACTTATAGCCCCTGCCGACTATGAAACAAAAAGCAGCTATACAATACGTATAGCAGTAGAGGGTGTAAGTGTTGCAAAACAATTTACCATCTCCGTTATTGATGTACAAGAAGCTCCTCTACTAAGCACAGCAGCAGCAACCACTATTACATCTACAACGGCCACTCTAAACGGCGATATAACTTCCGACGGAGGAGCCGCCATTACAGCAAGAGGCTTTGTATATGCTATATCAAACGCAGATTTGACAATTGGTGCTACGGATGTTATGGATGTTATTGTAAGCGGTACAACAGGTGTTTTTGAAAAAGACATTGCAGGTTTAACAGCAGGCACAACCTATTATTACAGAGCTTATGCAACCAATAGTTTTGGAACAGCTTACGGAAGAGAACAAAGTTTTACAACATTGGCAGCCGCACCCACAGCCAGCACAACAGCAGCAAGCGATATAACTTCCACAACAGCCACTTTAAACGGCCATATAACTTCAGACGGAGGAGCAACCATTACAGCAAGGGGCTTTGTATATGCTACTTCAAACGCAGATTTGACAATTGAGAATACAGCAGCAGATACGGTTATTGTAAGCGGTACAACAGGAACTTTTAATAGTTCAATAACAAGTTTAACAGCAGGCACAGCCTATTTTTACGCAGCTTATGCAATCAATAGTGCAGGGACGAGCTATGGAAATGAACAAAGTTTTACTACGGAGGTAGTGGTAAGGGCAGTCGCACCCACAGCAAGCACAACAGCAGCAAGTAATATTACTTCTACAACGGCCACTTTAAACGGTAATATCACTTCTGACGGAGGAGCAACCATTACAGCAAGGGGCTTTGTATATGCTACTTCAAACACAGATTTAATAATTGAGAATACAGCAGCAGATACTGTTATTGTAAGCGGTACAACAGGAACTTTTAATAGTGCAATAACAAGTTTAACAGCAGGCACAAAATATTATTACAGAGCCTACGCAACCAATAGTTTTGGAACAACTTACGGAGCTGTACAAAGTTTCACTACCACTACGGAGGCAGCTTTGTCTATTGAAGATTTTGAATTAGCAGGAATTTCTATTTCGCCAAACCCAACAAGTGGTATTGTAAATATGACTATCGCAGAAAAAGCAAATTACAGGCTGTTAAATATGAAAGGTCAGGTTCTTAAAAAGGGAACTTTCGCCACAGGAGCGCACAGCATTGATATTTCGCCTTTGGCCAAAGGGATTTATCTCGTCATTCTAAACACCGGTAAAGGGAGCTTTACCAGGAGGATTATCAGGAATTAACCCGTTGTGCCAATTGGACAATAGCAACTTTCAAGTTATTGACTGATCTGTTGCAATCAGATTTGTTGATCCATTGAACGACAGTCAAGGCTGTAATTTCAGTCAATATTCCGGTTTTAAATCCTGAGAAGTTTTAGCGTAATAGTGATTTGACTGTTTGAAGAATCTTGCCGGAATTACTTTTAATGGTGTGCACGGGTACGTTCAATAAATGGGTTGTTATTACTATAATTTACTGATAATCAGTATTATGAACACTTTTTCTTACTCCTGATTAATTCGCACAACGGGTTAAACCTTATAAAAATCATATTATAAATGCAGGGTATACCCATCTGGGTACTCGTTGTATCTGGTTAGTAATATTTTGCCATCTTTCGGGTCCGGCTAGTGGGGTTTCATGAAAGACGTTGATACTTTGAAAAGTATGCATCTGTTGATGTGTGTTTGCATAGCTTAGAAAATTGACAGGAACTCTTAAATTTGTTAATTTAATCAACACATTAAACTGGCTGAAAATATGGGCTACGAATACGACGTCATGTTAAGTTATGCCAAATCCGACGATCAGCCTATTAAAGCTGGTGACGGATGGGTAACTAACTTTCATCGTTTTCTGGGTACCCTTCTGGATCAGATTGCACGGGGCACAACCAAATTTAATCTCATCAGTGACGATGAATCCGGCTCAAATGATGATTATCTCAAAGCACCTGTTTTAATTAACATATTAACTCCTGATTTCGTTCACTCCAAAGAATTAGTAAAAGGTGCCGAGCACTTTTGTAAGGAGGCAGAGAAAAGGGAAGGTATTGAGATTAATGGAGTTCCACGCTTATTTAAAGTAGTAAAGTTTCCGGGAAATTTTGATGATTTTTTACCTGAGTATGAAAAGCTCATTACCTACGATTTTTTTCAAGTCGATCCTGAAACCAGAGAAGCACAAAAATTCCAGAATTTTTTCGGACATGATGCTGAAAGAAGTTATTGGATGAAATTGGTCGATATGGCCTATGACATCCACCATATTCTCACCATTGTCGACGAAAAGAATAATCAAAGCGACGGCGAAAAGAAGATTAAAAAGGGCAAGACCATTTACCTGGCCAGTACAGGGGTTGACATGGTGATCCAAAGGGATATGATCAAGAGGGAGCTTATCCGTCACGGTTATTCCGTTTATCCCCAGCATTCGCTACCGAAAGAAGTTAAATCTTTGGAAGCAATGGTCAAGAAAGATCTCAAAGAATGCCAATTGTCAATTCATATGGTAGGTGAGGACTATGGCTACCGGCCGAGAGGGTCCGAACTGTCGACCATTGATATACAGAATAAGGTAGCTGATGAATTTACCAAGAATATTATTGGGGAGAATAAAAAACTGAAGGCAGATGACAGACAAGTTTTCAGTCGTCTTATCTGGATAACTCCGGATTTGAAGAATGTCACGGAGAGGCAAAAAATCTTTATTGAGAATTTAAAAAGTGAGGCCGCCCTATTAGATGAAGCTGAAGTGTTACAGGTGAGTCTGCAGGAATTCAAGAAAATAATCAGGGATGAACTGATCACCGGAGGTAGGTATAAACTTGCCAGGGAAATTGACCGAAATGAGGAGGAAGATTCCAAACGAGTCGTCAAAAACTTTATTTATCTCATGTGCAATAAAGACGATGTGACTGCCAGTGAACCTCTTGCTAAATACTTAAAAAAGGAAGGTTATGATGTCATGACATCTGCTTATAAAGGAGACCTGGTTGACTTAAGGTATTTACATCAGGAAAACTTGAGAAGGTGCGATGCTTCTATTATTTACTACGGCAGTGCCAACAAGGATTGGATAAGATCGAAAGTGCAGGATGTAATGAAAGCCGCAGGATTTGGCAGGAGGAAGCCAATCAAGGCGAAAGCCATTTATGTTGAAGGAGAAAAAGAACTACAGTCAAGCTACAAGGATCAGGCCATAGTCATAACCACAAGTAATGGATTTGAGCCGGATTCGCTTAAGCCATTTTTAGCTAAACTCAAACAATCATGAATGAGAACAATCCAAACGTCATTGTTAGCGAAAAACAATCCGTTGATATCAGCCAGTTTTTTAACCCATTTCCGGGGTTAAGACCATTTGGCATCGAAGAAGCACACTTGTTCTTTGGCCGTGAAGGTCAAAGTGATGAGGTCTTAATGAAGCTCGCAGACAATCGGTTTGCTGCCATTTTGGGCTCGTCCGGTAGCGGTAAGTCGTCATTGATGTTTTGTGGATTGATACCGACGTTGTATGGCGGGTTCATGACGGAGGCTGGCTCTAATTGGAGAGTGATTGTTATGCGACCCGGTGCCGGTCCAATCGATAACCTGGCCGAATCATTACTATTAAAGGACAAGCATTACAATGAGGCTGATGAGGAAGATCAGCTGATAAAAAAGATTATTACATCTACTGTGTTGAGAACCAGTTCTTTAGGTTTGATTGAAGCCATAAAGCAACTGCGTTCAATAGAGAACGAGAACTTCTTTATCCTGGTTGACCAGTTTGAGGAACTTTTCCGATATAAAAGAATTGAGAGTGCCACCAGTAATATGGACGAATCTTCAGCATTCGTCAATTTGCTACTTGAAGCAGTAAACCAGTATGATATTCCGATTTATGTAGTGCTAACCATGCGTTCGGACTTTATTGGAGAGTGTGCGGTTTTCCCGGAATTGACACAAATGATCAATGATAGTCACTACCTGATCCCACAAATGACCAGAGATCAGAAAAGACTAGCTGTTGAAGGCCCTGTTGCCGTTGGTGGTGGTCAGATTAGTGGTCGACTGGTTCAGCAGTTGTTAAATGATGTGGGGGATAACCCTGACCAACTCCCAATTCTTCAGCACACATTGATGCGTACCTGGGCTTATTGGTCTGAAGACCAGAAGGATGGGGAACCAATGGACCTTAGGCATTACAATGCCATAGGTACATTAAGGGAAGCACTGTCACAACATGCCAATGAGGCTTACGACTCACTATCAAAACGGGAGAAGCAAATTTGTGAGGTAATGTTTAAAGCCTTGACAGAGAGAGGCTCTGAAAACCAGGGAATTAGACGACCTACCAAACTTGGCACCATTGCTGCGATTGCCGGTGTGATTGAAGAGGAAGTAATGAGAGTGGTTGAGAAATTCAGAGAGCCTGGAAGAACGTTATTGATGCCACCGTATGGTGTAAAATTGACTTCTGAAACAGTTATTGATATTTCTCACGAGAGTTTAATGCGTATCTGGATCCGGTTGAAGACCTGGTTAGATGAAGAATCCAAATCTTCTGAAATGTATGGGAAGATTGCAGAAGCCGCAGAAAGATATCAATTAGGCAGAGCAGGTCTTTGGAAGATGCCTGACTTACAATTGGCGTTAAACTGGCAGGAAGAAAACAAACCTACCATTGTCTGGGGACAGCGCTACAATACTGCTTTTGAGCGAACCATGGTGTTCCTGGAAACCAGTACCAGGGCTTACGAAACTAAACAGAGAAACAAGGAATTCCTCCAGAAAAGAGCCATTAAAAGATCCAGAATTGCGGCACTGATTTTGGCAGCCGCCGCCCTTGTATCTCTATTCATGGTGGTCTTGGCGCAGATTCAAACGGCAGAAGCAGAAAAGCAGACAATTGCTGCAAATAAAAATTTAATTGTGGCTCAAGAAGCGCAGGCTGAGGCTAAAAAAAATGCTGAAGAAGCCAACCTTGCGAGAGATGAAGCTGTGAAAGCACAGGCTGAAACAATTATGGCTCTGACCGCTGCTGAGGACGCAAATGTCGAAGCACAACGGCAAACTCAAATTGCCAAAGAACAAGCTGCTATTGCTCTTGAAAGACAGGCAGAAGCAGAAGCAGCTCAGAAACAAGCTGATGCAAGTGCTGCTGAGGCAAATGTACAAAGAGAAGCTGCAGTTGAGGCCCAGGCTATGGCGGTGGCGGCACAGAAAAATGCAGAAAACCTTCGTTTCAGAGCCATTGCCCAGTCCATGGCCATTAAGTCCACACAGCAGAGAGATCCGACTACACAAGGGTTGGTAGCCATGCAGGCTTTTAAATTCTTTGAGCAATATAAAGACCCGGCCAAACCATACAATGGTGATATTTATATGGGAGTTTTTCAGGCTATGAAAAAACTTTATGGTGACTCATTAAATACCTATGAAGGTCACTCCAAATCCGTCAGATCAGTGATTTACAGTCACAACAACCATATCGTTTACAGTGCGGGTAGTGATGGCAAGATATTACAATGGGAAATTGGTGATGCGGATGACCACAGAAATTACATAGAAATATTTAACGATGAAGGCATCAACCGACATGTGGATGTAAGCCGTGATGACCGCTGGCTGGCGGCCGGATTGGAAGACAGGGGCATTGTCCTGATTGACTTGAAAAATCCTGATGCAGAAAAGAAGTTCTTTAACCCCCATGGAGGTACGGTTTATGACCTGGCCTTTTTACCAGATAATTCAGGAATTGTTTCTGTAGGTTTAGACGGCCTGATTAGGAAGACAACCCTCAATGGAGTGACTGCTGAAATTGGTTCCACTGCTGAAAATTTAAGAGGTATTGCCATTAGTCCAAATGGTAACCAGGTGGCAGCGGCCAACCTGGACGGATTGGTTGAAATCTGGGATTTGGACAATAACAATGCGCAGCGGAATCTTTATGTGGATGAAAACAATAGTCCAATTGATGCATTGGCCTTTAGTAAGGACGGCAAATACCTGGCGTTTGGTACTGAAGATGGTGGATTGACCATTTATGATTTGAATTTAAGGGATATCTTCTATGAAGATGCAGGAGCACATGCATCAATGATCACCGACATTGAATTTAGTAAGGATAACAACTTACTAGCTACCAGTAGTAGAGATGGTAGTGCCAAAATTTGGGTATTGGACAATATTTTCGAGTTACCGACTACTCTGGACGACCACGGCCAGATAGGTGATTGGGTGTGGGCGGTATCATTTGCCCCCGACGGATCTCATTTAATGACCGCTGCGGATGATGACCACCTGCGGTTGTGGCCGACCCTATCTGATCAATGGGCAAGCAGAATTTGTGGTTATATGGGTAGAAATATGAATCAGAGTGAATGGAGGAAGTTTGTTGGTAATGACATCGACTATCGGGAGGACCCGGCCGAGATTACTTGTCCTGAGTATCCAAGTAATAATACAGTTAATTAAGTGTTAAAGAGAGATGACTTGGCATTAATGAAACCAATGGATTTAAAAAGAATCGGAGCTGCTTTTTTTTGTATCATTTTGTCAAACGGGACACTTTGGGCCCAGAGCTGTACCCAAATTCTACAAACGGCAACTTCTGATTACGCAGAAGGAAGGCTGGAATTTGTGGATGATAATGCATTTACAGATTGCTTTCGGGCAGCTGGTTTTGCACCAGCTGAAAAAATATTGGCCAGGATGTTGGTGGCTAAAGTGCACATTTATAAAGACCGCATTCCTGAAGCAGAGGAGGCTATAATCCAACTGCTAAAAGATGATAAGGAGCATCCCATTGATGAGGCATTAGACCCCCATGAGTTTGTCTACTTATACCGGAAATTCAGAACAAAGCCCATTTTCAGAATTGGCGGCGGATTGGCTGGCACCTATTCAACCATGAATGTAATTGATGAATTTGGGGTTGAGGATATTTCCGGTACAGAGGGTGTAGATACATTGGGGTTTTCATTCACCCCCGAGATTGGTATCGGCGGGGGTGTTTATATTGACTACAATTTTTGGAAAAATTTTGAGGTTTCTTTAGGTGTAAATTTTATAGCCAAATCAGTGTCATATAAGAATGACCTGTACAGTCAGTTTAGTGAGAACCATGTCGATGATTTCTACAGCACAACCAGCTATAAAGACACTTACTTTTTTGTTGATGTACCTTTAAAAATCAAGTATAATTTTAACATTTCGCCCAAATTCATCATTTTCCCTTATGGCGGAATTGTTGGTAATTATTTACTGAGTGCTTCTAGAAGTGGACGCCGGGAAGTAGTTACCCCATCGAGTGTGGACTTAAAAAACATCAGGGAAACTTTAAACTATTCCTATACTGTCGGGATTGGTTTTAAATTAAGAAGCAATACAAACTATTTTGCGTTTGAAGTTGGTGCTGTTAAAGGTGGTAATAATTTTGTTGACCCTAATGGCAGGTATCAGAACGATGACGTTCTTTTTAGGCTTGGACAAGTCGATGACAACCAAGGTTTAAATCATTTGAACTTCATGTTGAGCTACCAATATTCAATATATAATCCTAAAAAATTGAAGAAATACCGGGAGAAATGAAGAAGAGATATTTAGGTCTTGTTATTTCACTTTTTGCCGTATTGGGCGGTTGCGATCCGGATACTTCTGATAGCCCGGATCCTCAGGATATATTCGTTAAACTTTATGGAAGTACTGCGTTTGAGGTCGCAGAAGATGTGGTGATTCGAGATGATGGAGGGTTTGTGATTTTTGGAACAACAACATCAGACTTGTTTAAAAGTATTGAAGATCCATCGAGGGCACAACTTAAAACTGCAATTAGAGATTTTTTCGTTGTTTTTGCAGATAGTGCTGGTAATCCCGAACAGCAACTTCTTTTTAACGCGGGTATTGCTATTGAGAAAGGTGGAGATTTGGAAGCTACGTCTATTATTAGAACTTCTGATGGTGGTTATTTACTGGCAGGAACTGCTACTTATAATGTATATCTTGATACTGCACAAATAGATAATGACGATATAACGGCTGGATTTCTTATAAAATTAACCCCTGATGGAGTTGAAGATTGGTCCACTCTGACCTTGTCAGCTGATTTTGCGGAATTTACCAAAGTTTCCCAAGTACCAACATTTGGGTTGGATGCTGCTCCTATTTCTCACACGATTCAATCTGTGATTGAGACGAATGATGGGAATTTTGTTCTAATCGGATCCACCACGGACGTGAATTTTAATAAACCGGATTTTGATAAAATTGCCGATGTTTCAGACATATGGGTGGTTAAATTCCTGCCCTCAGGATTTGATAATCAAACCAACATTTTTGAACGAAGAATCGGATTTCCAAATGAAGACAGGGGGATAGATATATTCGAGCACTCGGATGGTTCTTTAGTACTAATTGCCAATGGACCTGGTAAAGAGGATGCTGGTGTCGACGATGTGTTATATGTTAGCTCTGATGCCAATGTATTTAATAATAACTTTTCTGAATTTACTAGCACGTTGGGAAGTGACGATAAAGTGAACGATGTGACTTTGCTTTCCAATGGGGGATTGGCGGTTATAGGAACCTCAATTACAGAGGGTAAAGGGTTTTTGCTTGGCATTAGCAAAGGAGGTAATGAAGAATTTTTTAAGGTTCTAGACCCAATTCTTTTGGATCCTGCAGATAATACCCAGAATCAACTTTCGAACCATACGGGAATAGGGGTAACCCAAATGAATAACGGAAATTTGGCTGTTATTGGAACAGCATTGGATATTATCGATGACAACGGCACCTTAAAAGCGAATGAAGTCTTGTTTTATAATGCCGACGCAGTTTTGGGAAACTTACTTGATGAGGATGACGGAGGTTTTGTTCAAACTTTCGGGGGAAACCAAGATGACGTAGGGCAATCAGTAATGCAATTGCCCGATGGTAGATTCATTCTATTGGTCACCATAGACTTTGAGAGTAATTCCACCATGATTGGATTGATGAAAACTAGTGCCACTGGCGATCTGGTCCGGTAGATAATGTTACCACCCACAGCAGCAGATGGATATGATAGAAATTATTGAGGACAGACATGATAAAACAGCTACTATTATAGCAAGTCAGCTGCCTGTCCCAAGTTGGTATGATATTATCGGTGAAGAAACCATCGCCGATGCAATACTGGACAGACTGCTTCATGCTCCATACAGAATCGAAATAAAAGCAGAAAGTCAACGAAAAAACTGTGAAATTGTCAGTGTATCGAGTCACCCAAAACTAAACCCTCAAACAGAGGGGTCAACATCACCAGTACAGGGTCAACATCACCGGAATATCCAGTTCAATCACTTCAAGTTTATAGTCAGTCATTAATGCGTGTAGACCACATTACAAGAAGCCTCCCTCAAAAGGAGAGGCTTTTTGTAAATTAAAACCCTTCCTCTTGATTGCTTACGCGAGCCTCCATGTCAATTAAGGAGTCATGTCATTACCCATTAATTCGGGTAAATCTTTGCCCTGTTGATTTTTCCCTTCATTCCCTGATTTGACTGCCGGGAATTAAATCGGAGGATTTAGTGTATTTTGTAACCTTCTATATACTCATTCTGAGACTATTTGTACACATGTTAGCCAACTGCATACCATTGGTTTCAGTTTAGGTGGAGCAAAATGATAATTTTTGTGATATTAGTTAATTGTAGTTCCCGGAGATTTCTTTTCATTGAAAAGGGTTTTCCATTCAGCGGATAAGCACTTATGGAAATATTTTTACCGATTTAATTATCAGTGGATTGAAATTCAGAAAATTTATAATAGAACTATTTGAATAAATAGTTCTATTATATTAACAATTAACAATTAGAATATATTTTACTTACTTTGTAAGTACACGAAGTATTGTTATGATGATGCCCTCACTACCTAAAAATGGCAAGCTGTTTGTTAGCCTGATAATAAGTTGTTCACTGGTGCTTTTACAGAATGCTTATGGTCAGGCTCCGGAAATTGAAATTGTTGGAAACAATGTGGTGATAGTAGACGGGAACTCAACCCCGAATGCAGCGAATCATACTGATTTCGGAAGTGCCACTGTGGTGATGGGTACAGTAGTAAGGACGTTCACTATAAATAACACTGGTACAACTGATTTGGTGCTTGGAGTGAGTACCATAGGGGGAACCCACTCTGGAGATTTTATGGTTACCAGTATGCCGTCCAGCCCGGTTAGTGGTGGTGGGAGCACAACAGTAGAAGTAACTTTTGACCCTTCATCAAGTGGTCAGCGAGATGCAAATATAAGTATCGTGACAAACGATACCGATGAAAATCCCTATAATTTTGATATTACCGGGACCGGAGTTGAACCGGAAATGGATGTTTCAGAAGCAGGTGTAGGAGCTATTGCAGATGAAGGGGGCCCAGTCAATTTCGGTAGTGTCACCACGGCCGGAACCAGCGCAGCGTTTACATTTACCATTACCAATAATGGCACATCCGATTTGAGCTTAACCGCACCACCTGCTCTTAGTGGAACTCATATCACTGAATTCACTTTGATGGATCTTACATCCACTCCAATTATTCCCAATGGTAGTACCACATTTACTATAGCATTCACTCCCGTGTCTGCAGGTACCAAGACCGCAACTGTTTCCATTGCCAATGATGACCCCGATGAAAATCCCTATAATTTTGATATTACCGGGACCGGAGTTGAACCGGAAATGGATGTTTCAGAAGCAGGTGTAGGAGCTATTGCAAATGGAGATGATTTTGACTTTGGAATTGTTCCTGAAAGGGGGGGAAGTAGAGCAGTTACTTTCACTATTACAAATAGTGGAACATCAACACTTGCTTTAACTGGTGGAGCAACATTAATTAGTATTGCTGGTGCAAATGCGGCAGATTTTACAATTGATGAGGGTATGACTTCTAATGAAGTCCTCCCTAATGGAATGACCACCTTCACCATCGATTTTGCGCCTTCCTCCGGTGGTTCTAAAACAGCCCGGATTTCCATTGCCAATGATGACCCCGATGAAAACCCCTATAATTTTGATATTATCGGGACCGGAGTTGAGCCGGAAATAGATGTTTCAGAAGCAGGTGTAGGAGCTATTGCAAATGGAGATGATTTTGACTTTGGAATTGTTCCTGAAAGGGGGGGAAGTAGAGCAGTTACTTTCACTATTACAAATAGTGGAACATCAACACTTGCTTTAACTGGTGGAACAACATTAATTAGTATTGCTGGTGCAAATGCGGCAGATTTTACAATTGATGAGGGTATGACTTCTCATGAAGTCCTCCCTAATGGAATGACCACCTTCACCATCGATTTTGCGCCTTCCTCCGGTGGTTCTAAAACAGCCCGGATTTCCATTGCCAATGATGACCGGGACGAAAACCCATATGTTATTAATTTGACTGGAAGTGGACTTGGACAGGTAAGTGCATTAACCCCTGGTTGTGCACTTGGTGGCATTAATTTAACCTGGACAAGGCCAGTTGGTAGTCATGCTACTGATTGGGATGGTGTTATTATCTATGCTCGTGAGGGCTCACCTGTCTCTGACCAGCGTTTAGTGGCTCAGAACCCTGATGATTTTTTTGCTGACAATACAAGCAATACGATAGTTTTTAATGATAATGGTACAGAAGGTGCGGCAGCAGATGACTCAGAATTTGTAATTTACAAATCTACCGCTAACACTGATGGAGCTATTGACATTTCTGGCTTAACTGCAGGAGTTGAGTACTTTTTTGCCGTTTATTCGTTTAAGGATAATGGAGCAAACAGCGGCGGAATCTGGACACCTTCAGTCACAACTTCCGGTTTCTCCTCCATGGTGACTGATTTGAATGCTTTTACTGGTAACGGAGAAATCACTGTTGCTTGGACTAACTCTCCTAACAATTCATGTGTCACAAATGTGATTGTAATAGGCAGAGAAAATCCCCCAAATGCATCGGTGACATCAGGAGTCAATGCTACGAATCTATTTGATAGTAGAGTGGTACCATCTTCAATAGTATATGATAATACGTGGCCCTACGATCAGGCATCTGATGCTATAAATTTTATTCCTTCGCTGAATAGAACGGATCGAAATCATTTCAATTTGAACATAGCCGGACCAGGTACATCTGGAAAAATGACCGGATTTACCAATGGTACTGAGTATAACTTCCGAGTTTTCCTTTACGAAGTGGACAGAATGGAGAATGTACCAGGATCGGTTGATGTACTGCAAGGTGTGGTAGAGGTAGCCCCTGATGGAGACTTAATTGCAGTTCCTTTAGAACTACCCGCAAACCCAACCTCATTTGCCGGGGATTGCTCTACTTCTGCTGGAGTAAATCTCTCTTGGACCAAACCAACTGGGACTTTTAACACGCTTTGGGATGGTATTTATCTAGTAGCTAAAGCTGGAATGGACCCGGCTCCAACAGTAATGCCTGATGCAGCCACATTGACAGATGGCAGTGGATCTGTCACCGACAGTAAAGGTGTTTTCTATCGCGGCTCCACCCTTGATGATGGTTCAATTGTGGTCGGCATCCAGACCACTGATACCGATGGTAATTTTGAGATTTCTGACTTAGCAACTGGTGTGAATTATCATTTTAAGGCGTGGGCTTTCCGCGATCCGGGTGGTGCCAGTGATGATGTCTTTTCACACGGCACAAGTGTGGTAATCGGAACTTCAGCCGGAATTACAGGTCTGGCAGCAACACCAGGACCAGAAGAGATAACACTCCATTGGAATAACCCTGCAGATGCGAGCACTTCTGGTAGATGTACTACAACGGTAATGATTGTAGCGAACGAAGGGGGGAGGCTGTCAGATATGCCTCCTGGGCTTCCTGGCCTTGTGGATCCTGATATTAATCAGAACACCCTTAACTTATTGACTGCAACCTATGTAGCCGAATCAAATTGGCACTCTAGAAATAATACTAACGATGTTATCAATATTACCGGGATTACAACCCCCTTCCCGCTCGTATCAGCTAATCAAAATTACGTGGTGTTTAACAGTCTTGCTGAGACGGCTACCATCACGGGTTTAGAAAACGATGTAGATTATCAATTCAAAGTCTTCCTTATTGGTGATGGTAGTAATCCAGCATTTTCACAAGGTCAGACTATTAATGCTGCACCGACGACTGTTGACACCACTCCACCTATATTGTTATTAGGTACAGCCCAAAATGTTCAAGCCGCCTCTTTCCGGATAGATGTACGGTTGGACGAACCAGGCACTTACCATTATGTAGTTATGGAGAACAGTGTAGGAACACCGCCGACAACCTATTTGCAGGTTGCAAGTGGCCAGAATGGTAATGGTACTACAGCCGATGTGGTTCAAAGTGGATTTGTGGTTGTCGATCTTGCTGGTATAATTTTCTCTGATAATGTCTCTTTCCTGACTCCTTCTACCAATTATGATGTTTATCTGGTTGCTGAAGACGACGAGGCACCTACTACTAATCAACAAGGATTGCTAACTACTTTTGCAGTAAGTACTACACACGTCCCAGTTAGTGGGGTTAGTATTGACAATGCGACTACGGTTGCTGGTACTCTTATCATATGTTCTCCCGGTGGATTTGTTGCTCTTGAAGATATTGTTGTCACTGAGAATAACAATAATGACTTTGCCACAGGCTCCAATCAAACATTTGGCCTTTCTCTTCCTCCCGGAATTGAATTCAATACTATGACCGGTTCCGTATCAAGAACTTCCGGAACTGATCTTGCAGCTGCCATGTCAATGACAGTTGGTGCCACAAATCTATTAATAACATATACGGTAAACGCAACCAGAGGTATCGATGAATTTACCATAAGCGGCTTGGAAGTGCAGGCAGTCGGGACTGGTAGTGGTAATATTATTCGAATAGCCAGTGGTGAGGGTGGAAATGGAATAATTGCAGGTGATGCGCCAGGTGACGGCGTTTCACATGGTACACTAAATGGTGTATTAGCTCCGTCCGCTCCGGTCATTACGCTTATGAATACCAGCTTTGACTATATAACCGATCCTGCAGGAAGCAGTCCTTTCACGCTTTCTGTACCTGCTGCTCCGGCTGGTGCTGCTATAAAATATTACATGGATGCTATGGGAGTGACTGATATCGGTGCTTTAGACAACATGCAGAATCCTTCATTTGCGGACTTATACGGGGTTACTTATACACCTGACGGAATGGGAAGCGGAAGTTTTGCAACAAATGGAGATGACATCGGGGATCATATTCGATATGTGAGGTATGAAGATAATATGACCGGCTGTAAGAGCCCTTTAGTACAGATAGCTTCTCAGATAACGCCAGCTTTTGTACTCGTCCCTCAATTAGCCAATTACAATACCAGTTTTGGAGAGGTCATACTTGATATTACCCCAAAACCACAACCCTTGCAAACTGCGACGCCTGGCCGGGGCTTTTTTAGCGGGAGTGGAATAACATTTGATTTAACCAATGATACATGGGTCTTTAATACCTCTGATACCGGAGTAGGCAATCACAAGGTAACATATTCTTTCACAGGCTCAAACGGCACAAAGGACGTAAGTCAAACGATCGAGGTTGGTATTCCCGAACCTTTTATTGTGCAAGCTGATCCATTACCCTCAGTAGTACCCCTAACACCCCCAAGAAGCGGTGGTATATGCCTCCACGATGGTGCTGTCCGTGGTAAAGAAACTAACACTACAATCAATGTGTCATTTGACCCAGGTAAACTTAATCAATTACCCCCTGGCTGGTCTCTTGCAGATAGCAATGCATTTCAGTATAATAGTGGAGGAGGGACGCCACTAAAATTTGTGAGTGATAACGACACCCCTGGTAATACAAATGATGATGTATATCAATTTAATGCTGATGATGCCTTGGTAAATAATGGTGATCAATATGGTGAGCTTACGCTTAGTATTATTGTGCAAAATGATGCTGATCCATCAATAACACAGCTTTTTGCCAACCAGCAAACCGAAATTATTCCTGTTCCGGTGATGGATCTTAGTATACCTAATGCTAATGCTAGTATTTCAAGATTTACGTTTTGTATGGATGACGGTGCAGCAACTTTTGAGGGGTCTTTGAGAAACTCTACAGGAGGTGACCCTGTCGAAATTACTATTGATAGTTCGACGGAGTTTACGGTAACTAATGTTCAACCTTCTGCAACTCATGGAGGTATGTCTAAAGTCTTCATGGGAGCAAATTTCACTCCCATGGACTTGCTGAATGATGCAATGATTGGAATTGACAGATCTCGTGGTGAAAGTGTTGCTAACTTTATACTTGCTGTTACTTCGTCGCCTGACTCGGATCCTGCAAGACCCCTTTTTGATAATTCTCTAGGATGCCCGGCCACTGGAGAGGCTTTTTTCTTCATTTTTGATAAACCGTCTGAACCCAGCTTAATGGGTGGTATTCATGATTTTGAGTTTTGTGAAGGGGACAAGATTCCTGACTTGAACGTGGAAACCGAGAGGGATGTGGTTTATGATTGGTTTGAGGATATAAACCCAAAAAATGGTATGATGGAGGGTCCTGGAGATCAGATTTTTACCCAGACCGCAGGTGGAGGTACCATTGGAGCAGTGGAGTTGTTTGACACGCCTTCTCCACAGGCAGGAAGTTACTTTTTCCATTTTCGTAAACGCATACTTTCAAATGTCGGGGCCGGAGATGATGGCAGTGGTTGTACAGGAGATTTTACAAGAGTTGATATTTTTGTTAGAGCTGTTCCTGTTGCACCCGATATGGCTCTATTTGATGATGAAGATGATCCCATTACTTCAACCAATAGGGCCAAACGACAAGGTGGTGCAGATGACGGCATAGATGCTGAATACATATTCCATTTTTGTGAAGGGGATGCATTGACTTCGATAGATATGGCCAGTACGCTTCTGACTGGCTCACCCCCCCCGAATTCTCGTTTTATATGGTATTCAGATGCTGCTTTAACGACTCAGGTCAGTGACCAGTTTAGTGATGCTACGGTTGAAATTGAAGGCACTGATTTGATGATTACCGCCGGTCAATTAGTTGGTTCTGGTTTGGCCAACACTGACGGTCGTTACATGCATAGCGGAGGCGTTTATTCCGGACGATATCCTGATACAGTAACTGAAGCAGAATTTGAATTGTATGTGGTTCAAAGCAATTTTGAAGTGACTGCCGGTTTTGCGGGCTGCCAGGGTCCTATTACCAAAATTACTCTGAAATTTTACCAGACTCCTGACCCAATAGCACCCAATCCATTATTATTTGATAATGGTACAGGGTTCGTGGTGACTGACGGTACTCTGGGTAGACAAGTTGTCAAAAGATACATTTGTGCCCCGATGAGTGGTCTGGCAGTCATTTCACCTATTCTGGCACCCAGTGTACCTGAAGAATCAAACATTTCTACCTATAACTGGTACCCAGGCACTGTTGCGGTTCCTGATTTTGGAAATCAAACCACGGTTAATTCTTTCCAGGACCAAACCATATCGCAAGCTGAACTTGTAACTGGCGGACTAAATTTAGCGGTACCGGGAACATACTATTTTTGGGTAACCCAATCTTACAATCAGAAACGGTCTGAATTATTTAATGGTTGTGAATCTCAGCTCGTTACCAGCGCAACTCGTGTTGACATCATAGTTTTCGCTAGCCCTCCCGCTCCTGACGCAATGAGTTCTACGGGTTCATTTAACTTTTGTGACTTTGAGATAGAGGGGCTAGGAGTAGATTTTTCGATAGATAATCAAGACGCCCCATCTACCATTAACTGGTTTGATGCGGACCATTCTTTCGCCGTAACTAACCCGGTACCTCATTCAACAACCGACCCGGATATTGGAGCCAGCGATGAGCTTTTATTGGGTGGGATTACCGGACCTGCTTCCAGATATTTTGTTGTTGACCAGGTGAACAACCAAGACCCTGCCATAAACGAGAATCCGTCTGGTATAGATTTTACAGGATGTACGAGTACACACACAGACATTGCTGTCGTAGTCAACCCACTTCCAGAGGTGGAGTTACTAGATGATGCTGGTGGTGCTCTGTTAAACAGCTATTGTGTCGACCTAGGCAATGTGATTCTGGAAGAAGCTAATAATTTGGATGGTACATTTAGTGGTGCACCGGCTGGACTAACACCGGACCCAGTAATGGACGGTAAGGTTAACTTTAATTTCTTTCAATTCTTAGGAGTTACAGATGAGACCCAGTTTCAGGATGAAAATGCTCCAGAGCCGGTTACAATTACTTTTAGTTATACTGATGTGAATGGTTGTACAAATACTGATAGTCACACCCTGAATATCAATCCGGAACCGAGTATATTCCTTGAAGCACCCGAAAATCCATTCGTTGCAAACCAGACCGAAATATGTCTCAGTGAAGTATCCTTAGGATTACAAGGAAGAGATCCGTCTGGTGGTGGTATTGGTCTATATCAATTTAACGGTATGGCATCTGATCCAGGTTTAGTGCCACTTGTTCAGGGCAGGGCCAATTTCATCCCTGATTTAGCTACTAATAAGAATTTAACTGATCAATCATTTTCGGTTATCACTTATACATTTACAAACGGCAACAATTGTTCGAACTCAATTGATAAAACCATTATTGTCAATCCGGATCCGACTATTACAACTGAAGAAATTGGTGGATGCGATGAAGAGCCAGTAGTTTTTACGGCTGATGTTCAACTGCCTGCTACTGACGGCGTTGCTACAGTAGATTGGAATTTTGATATTGATGAAGAACTAAGTGCCTCAGATTTGATTATTAGCGATGGAACCACATTGAATCCAACAGTAAGCTATCAGGTATTTGGTGAGTACAGTTACAATGTATCCATTGTGTCAAATAAAGGTTGTTCTGGAATATCTGTTGATCGCGGAGTATTTATTGGTGATATCCCTCAAAGTTCAATTGACTGGGAAGGAATATGCCTGGATCAGGAGATTCTATTCAAAGGTGCTCCGACTGATGTTAACTTGGGCATAATCGAAGAAATAAGCTTTATTTTTGGCGATGGCACGATGGAGAGATTTGTCAGCACAGGAGGAGGCCTTGACGGTTTTGGGGATAACCTCATAAAAAACCCTGATACGGGAGAGAAGTTTTTCAGCGTAACTCATAAATATACTACTCCGGGTATATTCGATTTACAATTCGAGATAATAACAAATAACGGATGTAACGATATTGAAGCTAAAGAGCTCTATGTACTTCCCACAATCACTCCAACCCCGACAAGTCCGTATTTTGAGGACTTTGAAGAGAACGAAGACAATCAAAGAAATGGTCTATATGTCAATGGATGGGTACCTGATCTTAAAATAAGAGGAGAGGATAACTTGTTGGCATCTGCCAATACCTGGGCATTTGGTACTCCTCAAGGAAAGGTCATTAGTGGGGCCAATAGTGGCTCAAATGCCTGGAGCACCAATTTGGCTACAACTGGTGGGACTTATTTGCCAGATGAGGACAGTTGGGTATTCACACCTTGCTTTGATATAAGTCAATTGCAAAGGCCAACGGTGACTTTCTACCGTTCTTTTGATTTCAGCAATGAAAGAGACGGGGTTGTATTTCAATATTCACTGGATAATGGAGATACCTGGAACGTGCTCGGAAGTCATGTGGGTGGAAATGATGAATCTACCGGAATTGAATGGTATAATACTGCCGGTGTTTTGGCTACACCAGGTGGCCCGTCAAATGATGCTCTGGTTGGTTGGTCAGGCTCGGATACTGATCCTGGCAGGTGGATTCAGTCTCGTCACAAACTGGACGAAATTCCTATTGCAGAACGGGACGCAGTTTTATTTAGACTCGCATTGGCTTCAGATCCAGCAAATGAATCAGAAGGCTTTGCCATAGATGACTTTTTTATCGGTGAAAGACCGCAGACTGTTTTGATTGAACAGTTTTCTGGTAATGCAAGTACGGTGAATGGCCAACAGGCCATCGACGAGGTTCTAAATAATTTAACAATTGATGGTCAACCTGGCAGTCAACAACTTAACAATAGCGACGCCGTATTGATTACCTATAAAACAGGTTTAGCTGGTGAAAATGATATTAATCTAACAAATCCTTCTGATCCCAATGCGCGTGTCGTATTTTATGGAGTTGAATCGGCACCGACATTCCTCATTGACGGAGCCCAGGGAAGGGATGTTCTTTTAACAACTTCATTCTCAACTAATGAGTTTAACCAAAATTCATTAGGAGCACCTGATGTCTTGATGAATATCAATTTACCACCTACAGTGGATGATCAAATTGCTGTTGACGTGAATATGACTTTATTGGATCCAACAGTATTTAACGGCAACAACGAAGATTTCAACATTAGATTATACATTGCAGTTGTCGAAAAAACTGTCGAAGATGATAGCGAGATGTTCAGGAATGTGCTGAGAAAAATGCTGCCAGATGGAGCCGGTGTTCCTCTGGTTGTTAATGGTTCTGCCATTGAGTCAATTTCACAATCCTGGAACATTCAGCGTGTGGATGATTCAGATAATCTTGCAGTCGTGGCTTTCATTCAAAATACTGAGACTAAGAGAGTGATTCAGGCTGCTACAATCGATGTAGGAGATAAAGCTGATAATATTGTGGCTGATATCGGGGAAGAAATTATTAATAGTGAGCAGGTTAATATTTACCCTAACCCCGCCAATGAGCAAACTTCTGTTGATTTTGGTACTGAGCTTGAGGACGATTTTGAATGGGTATTGTATAACCAGGCTGGTATGTTGACTCATAATGGGTTAGTTGGCAGAGGAATCAAAAAATTCGTTATTGAAACTGCAAGATTTCCAAGTGGTATGTATTACCTAAGGGTTGGTAATGAAAACAGCAGATTTAAACACTTCAAGTTGGTGGTTAGTCACTAACCGTCCAATTATAAAAAAAACCTCGCAAATTGATTGCAAGGTTTTTTTTATAATTGGACGATATTCCTCAGTTAGTCGAAATTGATGGTGTGGTATTTACTTCACTATGTCTTTAATAACCTCAACCGTATAATCTATCTCTTCTTCAGTGGTGTAAATAGAGACGCCTAATCTTGTTACGCCTCCTTTTTCGATCAAACCCATTTTTTCTACTGCCCGCCGAGCGTAGAAGTGACCATCCCATCCACAAATGGATTTGGCTCCTAATTGTTTGCAGATCTCTTCAGCAATACTGCCTTCTTTATAAAATGAAATGGTTGGTGTGCGGTTAATTTGGCTGAAATTGAGACCCTTAATAGAAAGCCCCTCAATTGAAGAGAGTTGATCATAAAGTCGCTCACCCAATCCTTTTTCATGATTACTGATTTTGTTCATGGCATCACCCAATCTTTCTCTTTCATTTGCGCCGTCTCCAAAACTTTCAATGAAGTCTATTGCAGCACCAGCACCAGCAAATGCCGCATGATTTAAGGTTCCGGTTTCGATAACGCAGGGTGCTGTTTGTTCTTGAGTAGTCAATCTATCTGTTGGAAGGCCGCTTAAAACATCTGGTTTGCTATAAAGTATCCCGACATGTGGGCCGTAGAACTTATAGGCTGAGCACAAAAGAAAATCACATCCAAGATCAGTTACATCAATTGGAAAATGAGGGGCATAGTGTACTGCGTCAATAACTAATAAGGCCCCAGCTTTATCAGCTAATTTTTTTGCCAGTTTTACATTATTTATTGTTCCGGTGAGATTAGAGGCATAACCAACAGCTATTAGTTTAGTCTTATCATTAATCTTCCGTTCAAAGTCACCATAATCCAATACTCCTTCTGGCAACATTTCAACTTCTTTCACCACAATGCCCAATTGCTCCAATGACAACCAGGGTCCGCGATTGGCTTCGTGATCGAGCTGGGTAATTAAAATTTCATCGCCAGCTTTTAATGTTCTGCCAATTGCTCTACTCAACGAATAGCAGAGCGTTGTCATATTCTGGCCAAAAGAAATATCTTTAGCACTCTCTGCCCCAAGAAATGTTGCCATTTTATGGCGGACACTACTCATTAAATCATTTGTCTCATTGGTGGTTATGAATTGACCATGAGTATTAGCATTGCATGTTTTGTAGTAGTCCGAAATAGCCTCAATCACTGATTGGGGTATTTGTGACCCAGCGGGGCCATCTAAATAAACTAAAGGCCGTCCGTTATATTCCCTGCTTAATGATGGGAATTCTGACCGACACTCAGAAAGTATTCTTTTCATTTTATTTAAAATCAATTGAATGGTGTCACCCTGACCTATTCCTTCTTTACGAGTTTCATGCCATCAGTCTGCCATTTGGTGATGCCCCCATCAATGTTGTAGACATTAGTGAATCCCATCTCCTTCATCATTTGGACAGTTTTGGAGCTACGTCCTCCGGAATGACAATAAACATAATAGGTTTTGTCTTTGTCAAGTTGGTCAACATTGTCCTTAAAGTCTGAATCGGAAAAATTGTAATTAAGTGCTTCAGAGGTAATTACACCTCGAGTCATTTCGTCCGGTCTGCGAACATCAAAGAGGGTAATTGTTGCACCTTCATCTAATTGTTTTTTTACCTCTTGAGGAGATATGGAAGGTATGCCATTTTGTTGGGCACAGGAAATAGTGGCGAAGGCCAATAATAATGTAACCCGGATGAACGGTTTGTTGGTCATATCTGTCATAATTTATTTGTCCAGTGAAATTAATTGAAAGATTTAATAAGATTTGAATTTATTATACGGTGGGGATTCTTCACTATATAAAATGTAAGGCAATAAAAAATGTGTCATGATCAGGCCACCAATAAAAAATCCGATCGTCGCAATTAATGAGGATAACCTAAAATTGGATAAACCCATGATGGTATGACCGAAAGTACACCCATTGGCATAGCGAGTGCCAAATCCAATTAGAAACCCACCTGTTAAAATGAATATCAAACCTACGTTCGAAGTGACATTCGTCCAGTTGAATACTTGTTGGGGAACCATTCCGGAGAAATCAGATATTCCCAGTTCATTTAGTTCCATTTTGGTTTCTTCCCAGATGTTAATTTCGTAATTATCGATAGCGGTCAAATAACTTAAAAAAAACCACCGATACCTATTCCCGGAACCAAGAACAAATTCCACCTATGCTCTTTCCAGTAATATTGGAAGAATGGAATTTTTGCCGGTATGCAGGTCGTACAGACATGTCGCAGGAAGAAAACTGATACCTAATTGTTTGTTTCTAATGATGAGTAGCAATGGTACTATCAGGCCAGTCAAAGGTCCACCAATACACCATGGCCGGGGAGATGTAATGACATTCACTATAACTACTAGCCAGCCAAGACACTGCTTTGCATGGGAAGATCAGTCTTTTTTAAGGCCTCAATGCCACCGATGATGTTTACCACTTTTTCAAACCCCCTCGACTTGAGAATTGAAGCCATAATGACTGATCGGTAACCACTGGCACAGTATATATGATATTCTTCATCCTTGGATAACTTGTCCATGTTTTCGTTGATGTAGTCTAGAGGTAAAGAACTTGACCCCTCCAAATGTTCAACTGAGAATTCGGTTGGTCTTCTGGAATCGATGCAATTGATATGATCACTATTAATGTTAGTGGCCATATCAATTGCATCGATTCGATTAATTCGATTAATTTCTTTCCCTTCAGTTGCCCAGGCTTTGAGACCCCCTTCCAGGTAACCCAGTATATTGTCATAGCCAACTCTGGCCAACCGGGTAACTACTTCTTCTTCCTGACCCGCTGGAGCAATGAATAGAATAGGCTGAGTGATGTCTGTAATTAATGTGCCTACCCATGGTGCAAATGTTCCGTCCAGGCCGATAAAGATTGAATTTGGAATAAACCCTTCAACGAACTCCTCACGATTTCGCGTATCTATGACCAGAGCACCCTCATGATTGGCGATACTCTCAAAAGTTTCAACATCAAGGGGGTTCATGCCTCTCTCCATCACTACATCAAGGGCTTCATAACCTGTCTTATTGATCATTGCATTCTTGGCAAAATACTGAGGGGCAGGTAGTATTCCGGTAGTTACTTCTTTAATGAATTCCTCTTTAGTCATATTGGCTCTGAGCGCATAATTTGTTTCTTTTTGATTGCCCAGTGTGTCCCATGTTTGTGATGACATGTTTTTGCCACAGGAAGATCCTGCACCGTGAGCTGGATAAACGATCAGGTCATTACTTAAAGGCATTATTTTAGTTCGAAGACTCTCATATAGCATTCCAGCCAAATCCTCGCGTGTAAGTTCCGTTTTAATGGCTAAATCAGGCCTGCCTACATCTCCTATAAATAGGGTATCACCGCTAAAAATCGCATGATCCCTGCCATTTTCATCGATCAGTAAATACGTACTACTTTCCGGCGTATGTCCGGGAGTATGGAGAACTTTAATTCTCACTTTGCCCAAACTCAGTTTCTGGCCATCTGTTGCTGAATGGATTTCATATTCAGTTTTGGCACCCGGACCGTAAACAATCGTAGCCCCAGTCTTTTGAGCTAACTCAACATGTCCGGAGACAAAATCCGCATGAAAATGTGTCTCCAAAATATATTTTATGTTCGATCCCTCTTTTTTTGCCTTATCAATGTAGGGCTGAGTTTCTCTCAAAGGGTCGATAATAGCCGCCTCGCCTTCACTTTCAATGTAATAAGTGCCCTGAGCAAGACATCCTGTATATATTTGTTCTATCTTCATAATCAACGAATTTAGACTTCAAATATAAAATCTTCCGCAAACTCATGCTGTAACAATCGTTACAATTAGTTGGGTTTCCAGAAATTTCACAGATTTAGGGTATGAAAATAAATCATGACTTTGGATTAATCGCCTTGGAGTAATGGGCCGTAATTTTATACTTAACGTAGTTGACCACGACTTCTCGGCCAGTGGCCTGGATCTTGATAATGAAAAGATTGAGGCGTTGGAGCGGGAAAGTCAGGGGAAGAGCGTTTTTGCAACTACAGGGATAAATGAGTTTGTTTCATCATTAAAGACACCCCGGGTTGTAATGATGCTGGTTCCCGCTGGAAAGCCAGTGGATAACGTAATCGAGGATCTTTTGCAACACTTGGATAAGGGTGATATCATTATTGATGGTGGTAATTCTCATTTTGGTGACACCGACAGACGATTTGAATACCTGAAAGCAAAAGGTTTTAATTTCATGGGTATTGGAGTTTCGGGAGGATCGAAAGGGGCAAGGCTAGGTCCAAGTATAATGCCTGGCGGTGAATTAAAAGTGTACAAAATTGTGCAGCCGATATTTGAGGCGGTTGCGGCTAAAGTTAATGGTGAACCGTGTGTAACTTACTTGGGACCAAAGTCTGCAGGAAACTATGTAAAAATGGTGCACAATGGCATCGAATATGCCTTAATGCAACTGATATCTGAGAGTTATGATTATTTGAAGCGAGCAGGAGGACTTTCAAATGCAGAATTATCGGAAGTATTTGTCAATTGGAATAGTGGTCGTCTGGCTTCATTTTTGGTAGAGATTACCTCGGGGATATTTCAAAAGAAGGACGAGCTTGGCGGTGGGGATTTGGTCGACGCCATTCTGGACAAAGCGAAACAAAAGGGTACAGGAAAATGGACTTCCCAGCATGCTTTGGACCTTGGTATGCCCATTCCTGCAATTGACATTTCCGTTACTATGAGGGGTTTGTCCTCACAGAAAGCCAATCGTTTAGCAGCGTCTAAGTTGTATCAACAGCCGGTTGCAACCGGGTCTGTCGACAAAGAAAGAGCCATCGCTTTGGCGGAGGCTGGACTGTACTTTTCTTACATCAATGCTTATGCACAGGGCCTTTCATTTTTAGCAATTGTATCTAATGAGAAGATTTACAATTTGGATATAGCCGATATTGCTAAAATCTGGAGAGGAGGTTGCATAATAAGAGCAGCATTATTGGAAAAGATACGAAGTGCTTATGCTTCAGAAAAAAGCTTGAAAAATCTGTTACTATCGGGAAATTTTGTTGAAGACTTAAATAATACTCAGGGAGCTGTGAGGGAGTTGGTGACAAGCTCAATAGAACAAGGTATTCCAATGCCGGCACATGCTACATGCTTGGCCTACTTTGATGCTTTCAGAAGTGGAAGACTCCCAACCAATCTGATACAGGCGCAGAGGGATTATTTTGGTTCACATACCTACGAACGCACAGATAAAGAAGGGATATTCCACACGGATTGGTAAATTCAAAGCAGTAAATTAGTTAGTCAAATTTATGAAGCAATCGACGATTACTACATTACTTGTAACTTCTGCAATCCTATTGGGTATTGGAGTAATTCTCCCTATCAAGAAGATTACATACAAAGACTTTTTGTGGTATAGCTATGACCGTCCTGACACGCTTTATGCAGACTTAGTTGTTGACCAGGCCCGCATTTGGACAGGTAATAGTCATCAGTTGTGGGCAGAAGCTATTGCAATTATTGGGGACACTGTAGCAGCTATTGGAACTTCCCAGGAAATACAAGATTGGATTTCGGATGATACACAATTGATTAGTGCACAAGGCGGTATGATTGTTCCGGGATTTATAGATTCACATGTCCATTTTCTAGAACTGGGAATAACCTTACAATCTGTTCAATTAAGAGATGCCAAAACCAAAGAGGAATTTGTAGAAAGAATAGCCAATTATGCCTCAACTAAAAACCCTGGAGAATGGATATTGGGAGGGACTTGGGATCATGAAAACTGGGGCGGAGAGTTACCACATAAAGATTGGATTGATGCAGTAACCCCAGATAACCCTGTTTGGATTGGTCGGCTTGACGGACATATGAGTTTAGCAAATTCACGAGCACTTGTACATGCCGAGTTAGTAGATAACATCGAAGATGTTGCAGGAGGTTCAATAGTTCGTGATTCAAATGGGAGACTTACTGGAATTTTTAAAGACAATGCTCAGGATTTGGTTTTAACTACCATTCCAGAGTTATCGATTTATGATAAAGTTGATCTTTTAAAAGCAGCAATGGACCATTTGGCCAGTAATGGGGTAACCTCAGTAACGGATATGGATGGAAATATTGCACTTTTCGAGGCAGCCAGAAATAGACATTTATTGAAAACAAGGATTTATGCTGCGGCACCGCTTCATCAATGGGAAAGTGTAAAATCCAGAATTGATGCAGTAGGCTATGGAGATGACTGGATTAAAACCGGAGCACTGAAAGCATTCGTTGACGGTTCACTTGGCTCGCACACCGCGTTATTCCTGGAGCCATTTACAGATCAACCCGATGACTATGGTTTGCTATTAACGCCCCTGGATAGCTTATATAGCATGATTTCTGAAGCTGATGCAGCTGGGTTACACCTTATGGTCCATGCCATAGGTGATAGTGCTATACACTCATTATTGGACATATACGAACGTGTTACCAAAGAGAATGGTCCTCGGGACAGACGCTTTAAGATTGAACATGCCCAACATATCAGATCCTATGATATGCCACGTTTTTACGATTTGAAGGTAATTGCAAGTATGCAACCTTATCATGCAATTGATGATGGCCGATGGGCTGAAAAATTGATTGGTCCAATGAGAATTAAAACTACTCATGCCTTTAATTCTTTATTGGATGCAGGAGCGATTGTCGCTTTTGGTAGCGATACTCCAGTGGCACCACCATCACCACTGGAAGGTATATATGCGGCTGTAACCCGTCAGACATTGGATGGGGCCAATCCCAACGGTTGGGTGCCCAAACAAAAAATAACCGTTGAAGAAGCACTTTATGCTTACACCCGGGCAGGAGCATATGCCTCATACGATTTGGATAAGAAAGGAACCCTTGAAGTGGGTAAATTGGCAGATTTCGTTGTTATTGATCGCGACATTACCGGTATTCCAGTGGAGGAAATCAGAGAAGCGCAAGTGAAGAGGACCTTCGTTGGAGGTAATATGGTTTACCACCAGCTTTCGCATTGATAAGATTTGACAGTAAGACCTGAACCTTCTTGCCAATAAATCATTTCGGACATTATGTGTATTTTAAGAAGATGCTAAAACACAACAGTTGTATAAAACTACTGTTTACTGATGTTCTGATTTGGTGGATTGCCATGTCGTTTTTCATCTTTTTCAGGTATGATGGTCTTGATGATAATAATCTCTATATTATCAACCAGGAAGGGGTAGACTTTAGTCTGCTGCTTTCATTAGGAATGAAGGGAGGTTTTCTATTTGGGTTCCTATACGTTGTTCTGGATATTATTTTAAAAAGAAGCGGGCGCAAAAATCGCTCTTCTGGCTCAATCATCTTCATCAATGCAGTTTGTCATGTAATTCTTGTTTTGATCGTAAACATTGCAATACGAAATGTCGGGCAACGATTACTTGGGTGAATCCGAATCCGTCCGAGGAGCTCTTTAATAAGAACTTTTTTCTGGTCCTGATTTATACCGGTTTTATCAATGTCGGAATCAATTTTTCACGGGGATAAATCAGCGGGTGGGGAAGGGTAATCTTTGACACTTTCTCACTGGTAAATTTCATAACCCAAGAGTCGGGGAGAGGGTTTTCATGTTTTTGGATTTGAAGTCATCAACCACAATCGCAGAAAAGATTGGTCACAGTAAGTTTAGTGAACTACTACAAGAATGCTTTGATGACCTAAGTGTAGTAAAGAAATTTCAAGCGGAAGCGTATCAATATGTGGGCGACGAAGCAGTATTAGCCTGGCCAGTTTCTACGGGCTTGAAAATGACAATTGTTTCAAGACCTACTTATACTTTTGCAGAGACATTAAAGTCCAAAGAGGACCAATTCAAAGTGAAATACGGGATAGCCCCCTTGTTCAAAGTTGGTCTGCATGCAGGGAAGGTAACCGTTACTGAAGTAGGGTTGAGGTGGTTTTGTTTGGTATTACTGACCACTAATACTTCCTATCCTCTTGATTATCACCGGTTGCTTTAGAGACTGGTGATCGACATCTCCACTTTGGATTTTCCTTACCACATCCATTCCCTCCAAAACCTGACCAAATGCTGCAAAACCTTGCTTGTCAGGGTTGCGCTTACCATTAAAATCTAACTCAGGCTGATCTTTTATACAGATAAAAAACTCAGCAGCTGCAGATCCTGCTTTAAAACGACCCATCGAGACAGTTCCGTCCAAATGTTTTAGGCCGGTTATGGCTGTAGTTTCGTGCTCTATGGTTGGAAAATAATAGTCCTTCCCTGTAAAATCCCCTTGTATTACCTGTATCTTGACAGAATCCTTGGGTTGATTGTCCATTCTTACTACCCTGTAAAAAGAAGCACCCTCAAAAACATTTTGATCGACGTATTTAAGAAAATTTGAAACTGTAATAGGGGCTTTATCAGGATATACTTCAAAAATAATATTACCTACTTCTGTTTCAATAATGTATTTATTGTCTTCCCGGTCACATGAAGGTAACAGGGCTAATGAGACAAATAATGTCAGTACTATTTGGATTTTGTGCATGTTCAATTTTTAGTTATTCTGAATATTTTCTGATTTGAGTAATGTCAATAACCTGGTTAAGGGTTTGGTAATCCGTTGGTCCGCTTTGAATTTTCCTAACTATAGCCATATCTTTTACTACCTGACCACATGAGAATATCAGAGCTGATAATCCGCTTAACCACCAAAGGTGAAGGGTCATTCTGCTATTCATGGCTATTTCCTGGCCTTCTTAATTTGATTGATTTGAATTTTTTGCTTCAGAGTTTGCCTGTCTGTAGCTCCGCTCTGAATTTTTCTAACCACATCCATACCTTCAATTACTTGCCCAAATGCAGCAAACCCTTGTCCGTCAGGATTTCTTTTACCTCCAAAGTCAAGTTCAGGTTGATCATTGATGCATATAAAAAAATGAGTGGATGCAGTACCGGGATTTCCTCTGGCCATGGAGACCACACCGTCCTTGTGGAGAAGTCCAATGTTATTGGTTGTTTCATGGTCGATAGGACCAAAGCTATTTCCCTTTCCTGTGAAAGTTCCCTGGATAACTTCGATTCTAATTGAATCATTTGGTTGATTGTTCATTCTAACAACCCGGTGAAAATTGGAACTGTCAAAGTTTGCCAGTTCCACATATCTCAGGAAGTTAGCCACACTAATTGGTGCTTTCTTGGGATATACTTCAAATTTGATATTCCCCATCTTTGTTTCAATTACATAGATTGCCTGGGCCTGAACGCCATGATTTGATGAGGATAAAACAATATAAAAAGCTGTAATTAGAGTGACGAATTTCATAGGAGTTGGGTTTGGATCGTATAAATGATTTAGAAAGCGTTGACCTGCGAGGCCTTAACTTTCCGAGAAAGATAGTTTCCCCTTCGTTAAGAAGGGGAAACTATTATTACTGTCTATTCGTTCGCAAATGTTACGGTGAAATTGGGATTAACACCTGTTCCGTAGGTATCAACAATTAATCCGTCACTGTAATGGGTGATAAAATTTATGCTAAAACTATCTCCAGCAACAATGTCAGCAACAGTCAAACCACTTATACCCGAAACCAGATCACTAACTGAAAGAGTAGCACTAGCGGGTGATGTAGTCACCGTCATTTGTTCAACTTTGCCTGATGCGGCACCGCCTGCCGGTATAAAAGATTTCTGAACAACTATTGAAGTTACTGGTCGTTTAGTATCGTCATAGGTTACGTCAAAACTGATACTGGAAGTGTTAATGTTGGCAAGAATTACATCTGTTCCCGATACATCAACTTGCAGCAGAATACCGAATTCAGTTCCATCTAAAAACTCAGGTAGTTCTTCATCTTCATCACAAGAGACAAAGGTTAAAGTCACAAAAGCGAGTATTAATGCTATATATCTATTTTTCATGATTTTTTAAATTAATTGTCCCAAAAAACGAAAGTGTCATTAGACGGAAGTGAAGGTGGGTTTTCACTGGTCGGATAAGGGAATCTGTTTAAGGTTGGGGCAGTTTGTACCAACAAAGTCAAATCGTCAGGAAAACCTGTTCTTCGCCAGTCATTGAATTGCTCCATACCATTTCCAAATTGATGAATGTACTTTTCAAACATTACCAATCTGAGTTTTCCCTGATTATCTGCGGCTTTAAACGCTGCCAGCCTTGCAGCCACATAAGTGTTTATTTCCATCTGGCTGATTTCACCCACACCCATTTCATTGACTTTACCCATGGCTGCAACGATGCCGTCGGTAAACAATGTAGCAAGTGGAGCACTTCCAGTCACACCTAGTTCTAAAACTGCCTCGGCCTCCATAAACAACCGTGCTGCATTGGTAATCATTCTGTAGATTCCAGCACCGGCTAAACCGGATGTAGCTCCAGTTACACCACCAAGTCCGTCATCAAATTTACCTCCAGCGGGGTAGGCACCATGAAAGGTTCGCATGCTCTGGTCTTCAAATGTTGCCAGACCTTCCGGGTTTCCTGAATCTCTGCCAATAAATGTGCCAGGTGTCTGATTATATAAATAGAAAGGGATACGTGGATCGTTGTTTCCGTCTAATAGATTGAAAAAATAATTTGAAATACGATTATCAATCCTTGAAATGTAGTCGGATACAAACAAGGGCATCCGGTTATCGGGAGCACTTGAACTGTTGAATTCGAATTGAAAGTCATCGTCAGCGGAAGTAATATAATTCCCATTATTAATTATTGTCTGGATTCTACCGCCAGCAGATGAATCAACTAACCTGATCTGTATGAGCATTTTCATTTTCAATGTTTCGCCCATTTTTTTCCATTTGTCCAAATTACCACCATAAATAAGATCATCCTGACCAGGTGATATATTAGACGTTTTGTCCAAATCAGCTATTCCCTCATCAATTAGAATGAACAAATTGTCATAAATGGCCGCACCATCGTCATACCTTATCTCCTCCAGGTCTGGCTGGAATGCATCTGTATAAGGTATGTCATCCCATACGTCTACCATCATACTGAAAATGTAAGCCTTAAATATTTTAGCTATTCCTGTGTAATGATAGTCTTCGGATTCAGTACCCACTACTATAATTTCTTGCAGATCTTTCAGGCCTCCACTATAAAGATCCTGAGTCCAAAGTTGATCAATGGTTGCCCTGGCAACATTAAAATTGTCATGCCGGGTAGATACTCTAGTTTGAACAGCACTAGAGCCGATGGCGTTTACCAAGTCACTAAAAGGGCTAATAAGACCTACTTCAGCAGCAGGCAATAATTCGAATAAGGCCGCACTAGTGGGATTATTAGGATCATCATTAATATCAAGGCTACAACTCGGAAGTAGCCAGACCATTGTGATTATAATTGCTATTTTCGATTTCATCTTGGTTACATTTTGAAGTGATACCTGTTAAAATGTGAATTTGACATTGAAGCCATAATTCTTGGTGGTAGGTGGAGCGTATTGCTCTACACCTTGTGCATTGCCTGCACCATAGGTGGATACTTCCGGATCAATGTGAGGAAGATTGGGGGCTAAAAACCACAGATTCCTACCTATGAAAGTTATGCTGGCCGAACCAAATGGCAAATTACTCAGTAAACTACCCTGTATCTGGTATGTAAGAGATACTTCTCTCAATCGATAAACCGTGGCGTCATAGATTAATGCCTCGGCGGAAAATCTATATTGATTGGTATTGATTCCACTTACAGCTCCACTCCAGAAATTTTGGGGTCCAACCGGGATATTATTGGCAATTTTATTGCCATTCTCATCTCTCAAAGCTTGAGTAGGGTCGGCCGGATTCGCCAAAAAACCTGGAATAATATAAGTGCGATCCCTGTTTTCCGCAGTTTCTTCTGAGATGCCAAATCCCCTTAAATAACCAGTTGATAATGCAAGGATATCACCCCCTTTTCTCATATCTACCAGAAAACCGAGAGAAAGTCCTTTGTAGCTAATTGTGTTAGTTACACCAAGCATAAAATCAGGATTGGGGTCACCAACGATACCTGAAAGGGCTGATTTAAATGGCAGACCAGTGGCTGCACCTAATAAAAGGTTACCTTCTTCATCTCTTTGTACCATTTCTCCCTCAATGGCTCCATAAGGTTCTCCGACCTTTAATACATTGCCATAGTCGTCTTGCCTTAAATTCACGCCAAGATTTATTTGGTCCACTCCGTCAATGAGTTTCTCTATTTTGTTAATGTTCCTTGAGAAAGCCGCAAAAATGTTCCAACTAATTCCATCAGGCAAGTTAAATGGTGTGGCATCAAGCCCAATTTCAAAGCCTTTATTCGATATTTCACCAGCGTTAAGTGTTTGTGTCAAAAAACCAGTAACTGCAGGTACCTGGACACTAAAGATTTGATTGCTTGTCTTTTTAGTATAGTAGGCAAAATCAATCCCGACCTTTTCTTTGAATAATCGTAGCTCTGTTCCAATTTCAAACTCATTGGTGAATTCAGGCTTAAGATCCTGATTACCTAGATTATTACCAATGGTTGCACCTGAAATTCCATTAAAAGGCAAGTCATTGGTTGAGAAAGTTGTCGGTTCTGATGAAGATGTAGGATTAACCTGGTTAACAGTTTCTAGCAGGTAGGGATCGGCATCATTACCAATTTTAGCATAAGCTATGCGAAGTTTTCCGAAGGAGAGAAACTGGTTTTTTATGTCCAGCATCTCGGTAAAGATGAACGATGTTGATACGGATGGATAAAAAAATCCTCGCTTACCTTCCGGCAGGGTTGAAGACCAGTCATTACGGCCGGTGGCATTCAGATATAGGTAGTTTTTATAGGAAAGTGTAACGTCTCCAAAGACACCCATGATTCTTCTTTTAGTCTGACGACTCGCATCTGTAACTAACGATTGTGCATTAGATAATCGGCTTATTCCTCGGGTTATAATACCCACGCCTCTAATGTTATCTTCATCCAGTTCTCTCTGGTTAAAGTTTTGTCCAGCAATGAATCTCAAATTCAGATCATTTGATAAATCCTGCGAAGCAGTAACAAAGAAGTCGGAGTTCACTTCAGAAAAGAAGATCGAATGATCTGTAATTCTCCCCTCGCGCTGGTTAAAACTTCCAACCGGGATAATTTGTGAACGTCGATCATTGTAGGTATTGCCACCAATTTTATAGCTGATACTTAACCAGTCCAGAACCGGCAAGTTAAGCCCGACATTGCCATAAATCCGATCAACATCACTATTGTAGGGTCCCTCCTCAATTAACCAATTTGGGCTGTCCCAGAAGTTATGGTAAAGCTGGGCACCAGTAACGGGGTCAATGAATTCGAAACCACCTAAATCGTAACTTCTGGGCGTGAAGAGTGTTTGCCTGTTTATAGTGGATAAGGAACTATGCCCACCGGACAAAATACCGTCCTGATGAGTATTAACATAACTCACCGTGGCGTCCACTTCAAGCCTGTTTTCCAAAACCGTAGAACCACCTATTTTAATTGACTTTCTTTTTATTCCGGTATTGGGGATAAAACCATCATTGTCGACCTGACTTGCGGTAAGAGCGAATCTGGATATATCGCTACCCCCCCCTGTAATACGCACAGAGTTTTCAAGGTGAACGCCGGTTTGATAAAATTCTTTTACATTGTCAGGGTAGGCTTGATAAGGAACATTGTCACCCAAATGGTTGGTGTAAACTATTCGGCCTCCTTCACTAAACAAGCCACCGTTTCCGTCAAGATCAGGGTCATCAAAAGCTGGTCCCCAGGACTCTGTAGCTCCTGATCCAAAAGTATATTGACCATTGGAGAAATTCCCTTGTCCATACTCATTTTGATAATCGGGTAGTCGTGCAATAGACTCAAAAGCGACAGTAGATGAGACGGTTATTTCCAAACCTTTTTTGGATGATTTTCCTGAATGGGTGGTTACGATGATCACCCCATTGGCTGCTCTTGTACCATATAGCGCAGCAGCAGCACCACCTTTCAATACTGTAATGGACTCAACATCATTTGGGTCCAGGTCGAGTGCTCTATTAGAATAGGTAGAGGCAGCATCTCCAGGATCAGTTGTATTATTTAGAGAGTTGTCAAAAGGAACTCCGTCAACCACAAACAGCGGCTGGTTGTTTCCAGTTGCTGAGTTGTTTCCTCGTATAACGATATTAGTTGATGAGCCTGATGCCCCGCCTGAACCAGTAATATTCACACCGGCAACTTTGCCGCTTAAAGCTCTGATAATATCTGGCTGGGACTTCTCGGCAATCGCTTCTCCTTTCACCTCTGATACAGCATAGGACAATGACTCTTTTTTACGTTCGATTCCGAGTGCAGTAACCACTAGTTCGGAAAGCTGCTCGATATCGGGCTTCATTTCGACATCAATCACACTCCTGTTGCCCACAACGACCTCTGTGGTTTCCATACCCACAAATGAAAAGACAAGAATTGCGTCAGTACTGTCGTCGACTGAAATAGCATACCTGCCGTCGATATCAGAAACTGTGCCTTGAACGGTACCTCTGATAATTATTGCTACTCCCGGAAGAGGTTCACCTGTATCAGAGGTAATTCTACCTGTCACGTCAACTTGCTCGATGAGATAAGGAATATTTTTCGCCTCGGGCTTGTCGGGAAGGTAGAGGCTTATATTGTCATTCACCCTTTTAAACCTCACATTCGTCTTTTCTGAAATGGTTAATAATATCTCCGCAACAGACATATTTCCCTTTTTTATATTGACGGATGTTCCGGCATCAAACCTTCTTCCATCATAGACGAATTTAAATTCTGTGTTATCTTCAATTTGAGCGAAAAGCTCTTTGGAAGTTGATTTGCCAACTTGTAGAGGGACAAATACCTCTTGTACACTAAGATTTTTTTGGGCATTCCCATCTGCTGCAACTAATAAATTTAGGAGTAAGAGTTGCAAGATTAAACCGCACATTGAATGTCCCATAATCCTAATCATTAGCATAGGTAATCTTGATTTCATAATTTTGTTTTTTCGTTAATAACCATGTTAGGCCATGACGGAGTCCTTCTCTGCAAAGAAGTTCATTCTCATGGCGTCGGATAAGTCGGCCCTGGGGCACCTTATCTCGTTAGCTTGTGTCTTGTTTGTCTCTCATTATATTTTTATTTCAATGTTTAAATCATCAATGGTGAATTCAAAATTTTCCGCATGTGATATGACTTCCAATACATTGAGTATTGTTTCATTGTGAAACTCCCCGCTAATATTCCACTGCGGAATTGGACCATTGGACAGGTTTAACTTCACTCCATACCAGCGTTCAATTTTTTCTCTAAATTCCTCGTACGTAGCATTCCTGAAATAGAGAATACCCCCTTTCCAGGAAGTTACTTCAGCTACATTAAACAGGTCGATCTGAATCTTTCCACTTGTTTTGTTGTAGGTTGCTTCTTGCATAGGTTCCAGTAGGTAGGAGGATATCTTACCATGTTCGTCAAAATCCACACTTACTTTGCCTTCTACCAGCGAAACCTTTACAGTTTCTTCATCGCTATAGCCTCTCACATTGAACGATGTCCCCTCAACAGTTGTAGAAGTATTGTAACATTCAACTTTAAAGGGGCTTGTCTTATCTGGAACTACTTCGAAGTAAGCTTCTCCAACAAGCTTTGCCACTCTATTTGTAGTAAAAACATTGGGGTAGGTAATCTTACTTTCAGAATTTAGGTGAACCTTTGAACCATCGGGTAAAGTCAGGGTTCTTTTCAGCCTGACCGGATTTTGTTTAGTGACATAAGAAATCTTGATCCCAGTCTCTGTTTCGGGCACTTCCTTACCGTTCCACCACAAGGCGGTAGGTAGCAAGAGAATTACAATTACTGCGGCGTATTTATAAATCTGCGAAAATTTGAAACTGGAATTTACATCGCCTGATTCTGCAGGGCCATGAGTCTTTTGTTGTAATTTCTCCCAGATTCGATCTTCGTCCGGTACGGTTTCAATTTGCTTTTGTTGCCAGTAAATTCTTAATTTTTCAAGGGTGATGTGGTATTCTGGGTTTTCGCTTAAAATGGCTTCAAGTTGTTCCAGTTCTTGGTCTGAAGCTGTATGAGTCAAGAACTTTAGGAAAAGTTGGTCTATATCCACAAAGCATATCGTTTGTTACCTAGATAGACTGCATTAACCGGATTTACCTCTACATAGGCGAATAAAAATATTGAATGGGTTATCGAATAGAGGAATAATTGGCAGTCAAAGGGGAGGTTTTCGGACCAGTATGAGCGGGATCACTTACTTTTTCTAAATAAGTGACTTTCCTCTTCAAAATACTCTGAAATATTCAGTCTAAGTTTTTTGAGCGCACGAACCATCTGGGTTTCTACTGTACTTTCAGATATATCAAGAATTTGGGCCACCTCTCTATATTTGAGTCCATCATTTTTTATCAACTTGAAAATCATTTGCTGGGCTTTTGGCATGCAGTCCACAATATCCCGGATTAGTTTTTCCAGTTCCTTATCCAGCATTGAAGTCTCCGGGCTATTGTTGGTGATAAACACTTCCGGAGTGATTTGTGTGTAGGTGAGGCCTTTACCGCTATTCCTTAGTGCTGATAATGATTGATTTCTAACCGCTCGATAGAGATAGGATTCTATATTATCTATTTCCTTTAGGTTTCGTCTGTTTTTCCATAATTTGGTGAATACGTCCGACACCACTTCCTCGGAGATAAGCTTATCACTTGTAATTTGGAAAGCGAAAGTATAGAGCTTAGTACAATATTTATGAAAAAAAATATTAAAGGATGATTGGCTAGATTTGACACTAATTTCTTCAATTAATATTTGAATCTTTTTGCTGCTCATTAGTGCCACAATTTTCAGCCCTAGAAAATTAAAGGTCCAGGTAATTTAAAAAATAGTTGAGTGCATTTCAACTAATTCGCCAGATATCCTTCACGAGAATTGAGATTTCACCCAAAAAGGTGGATTTTCTTTGACCATACCAGTGGATATGACCGTATACACTCATGTCTATGCGGCGGAAGTCTGAGCATCTCGGTGAGCAGTAGCATTATACTTTCTTCCGTCTAAATAATTTACTAAGCGATACCAATGTTCTCCTCAGGGTGTCCTTTACCAAGGCCAGGTAAAGGATAGCGGTAATTCCCCAAATCATAAATAGATTGAAATACAAGGTGTCAATGTGCCAGTTGCCAATAATTTTAATGGGTGCATAAAAATGCGCCCTGCCATAATTCGAATCTGGATACATGAAGATTGGGTCTTTCTTCTGAACGTAACCAAAATCTGTTTCATAAACTTTAGAAAGTTCATCTCGATTGAGCACCAGATTGGCCAGGTTAGTATTGTGATGTTCTCTTTTAATCTCAAGTGCCTGGTCTTGACCTAATGTTTCGATTTTTGAACGGTAAACTGCCTCTCTCTTATCATTGGCTTCCTCCTGCCTTGACTGATACTTCTTACTCAGGGAATTGAGATAATAGAGAGAGTTGTCATGAGTATTTTGAGTGAAATAGGCAGGTTCGAGATCATTGAAACGATTAAACGTGTGATTATCATCCCGTTCTTGCAATCTTGAAAACTCATGTTTTATAAATTTCAGATCTTTTTTGGCTTTAGAAGTATCTCCAAAGGTTAAGTATTGCAGGGATCTTTCCAGCCTCCTTTCTAACCTTGGAATTAAGAAAGAAGACTGATAAGAAGCATTACTTATCAGCCGGTCAAATTCATAGTAGTCTTTTTCATACGCATTATTCTTAAACTGCTGAACTGCCATGGCCTCATAAGCCCACCTTGAAACCATCATATCACCAATTACAGGAACAAATATTTTGCGAGTTAAACTGTGATGCAATTCATCGAATTTAATCATAGCACCACCCAGGAGTAACTGAGGTACCAGAATTAATGGAATTAATATATATATAGTGACGATAGAGTTAAGACCAGCTGAAATATTCAAACCCACCATGTTTGCAAAGCATGCGGTAGAAAAAAGCACAATCCAGAAACTAATAGCCATGCCCTGAATTTCAAGTATCAGGTTACCCACTAAAATGAATGTTAGGGTCTGAAAAGCTGATAAGGCAAATAAATAAGCAATTTTGGAATTCAGATAACTCAGTCTACTTAGATTAAGGAAGGATTCTCTAACTATAATTTTTTTGTCTTTGAAGATTTCTTCAGCACTTACTGACATTCCCATAAACAGAGAGACCACGACGGACATGAACAAGTAGACAGGGAGATTCTTATTGTCAGCAAAAACGTATTCAGTTGCGGTTGAATATTTTGAAAAGTAACCCAGTATCAAAGCCAGGACGGGGGGCTCAAAGATATTCAGTAGAATGTATTGGGTGTTTGTTTTCTTGGAAAATAGATTTCTTTTGCTGAATATAATGAATTGGTCCAGTAGTTTAGGAATACTAAAGTTTGACGGAGGAAGAGTGGTCTGCCATTTGACTCTCTTTAATTTAGGAACGATGTGTTCCCGGTATCTGTCATACCATGCTGTTGGCGTTACCTTTCGTTCCGCCGTGGGTCTTCCTTGATCATTAATTTCTTTTGATTCAATTATTTGAAGTATTTGCTCTGTAACAACATTTCCACATGTACCACATTCACTTTGAGCTGCGTTTACTTGGGTATTCATGGTTTTGAAATACACCACAGCATCAATGGGATTGCCATTATAGATGGGATATCCTCCTTTATCCAAAATCCAGAGCTTGTCGAACAGTTTGAAGATATCAGAGGATGGTTGATGAATAATGATAATTACCAACTTCCCTTTTCTTGCTTGTTCTTTAAGCAAATTCATCACCATGAATGAGTCATTTGATGACAAACCGGATGTTGGTTCATCTACAAACAGCACAGAAGGCTCTCGCATCAATTCCAGTGCGATATTTAACCGTTTCCTTTGCCCTCCACTGATGGATTTGTTAAGAGGACTGCCCACAGTGAGGTCTTTGGTTTCATAGATGTCGAGATCACGCAATATCTTATTGACCGTGGATTTAATTTGATCGTTCTCAAAATCACTAAAGCATAACTTTGCATTGAAGTAGAGGTTTTGATACACTGATAATTCCTCGAAAAGCAGATCATCCTGTGGGACATAGCCAATTGCACCCTGTTCGACGCATCGCGTAATTTTATGACCATTAATATGAATTTTGCCGCTATTTGGTTCAATAGTTCCGTTCAAAAGGTTGAGCAGGGTGGATTTGCCAGTGCCACTTCCTCCCATTATCCCAATCATATGTCCGGATTCTTCAACAAATGAAAATGGATGTATACCATTGGAACTGTTCTTGAAATGGTATTCAAGATCAGTAGCTTCAAACACAGTTTTTATTTTCTTGTCATCATCCAGCAGGAATTTCTTGGTTATGTCCAACTCATAAATGGGTTGAATATTTGCCCCTTTGATGATTGTACCAGGCTTGACCAAATAAGATTTACCAGTTAATATTTCATTTCCTTCAAGGAATAAATTGAGTGGTCCGTTGTAGCGAAATGTAAACGTATTAATGCTTCGAATGTACAGCACCAATATCCTTCCGAATAGATTCTCTACGTGTAGATGTCGAAATTCAGTAACCCCGGGCTTACTCTTGTTTTTCATCATCCAAGCAATCTCCTCTGGCCATTCAGTCACTTTGTTGTCTACTAAAAGTCCATTTGCTTTAGCGATATTTTGACCTCCATCATCTAGTATAAAAGATTTTATGTCATTGATTTCAGCTTTTGATATGTTAAAATTCAGGGCAACCAATAATATGAAATCGTTCTCCTTTTGAGTCACCTTTTTATCAGTATTGATGAGCTCTATTAATTGCATAAATAGAATTACTCGCTCATGTTGAAAAAGCCCATGGATTAACTGGTTGCAAATTTTTGTGACTTGCAAAATGTTTTTGGATTCCACCTGCATTGCCAGGTCTTCACTGGTTTCAAAAGACTCTTTGCGATAAAAATCAACGTAGTCTTCATAAAGCTTGACATATTGTGAAACCAAGTGATCACTCAATTCACGTTTAAGGAATGGTCTTACAATAAGCTCGCCGGACTCAGCTTTTCCGTCCTTGACACTCTCAATGATGGCAAAGAGATGCATCAATGCGTTAATTATTGATTCACTCATGAATTATTTGTTAACCAATCCAATGAGACAACGGTATCTGTCTTCCGGTTGCATTAAGATATAAAAGAAAAAGGCATATTGAAGTATCAATATGCCTTTTTCAAATTATTGGTTTGAATTATTCGCCAACTACTGCTCCGCGGGTTTTATCTACGTTATTAAAGATATCGTCTAATTGTTCTTCTGTCAGTGGTGTGCTATCATCGATAGTAGCAAAAGTATCTTTTAGATAACTCAAGAAAGGAAGTACCTCACTTACATCACTGTCGGTTGAGTGCTCCGATAGTAGATCAAACAATTGATTGGCTGATGCCTTCTGCTTTGATACGATGTCCATTATCCTTGGATCATAATTACTGGAGATAGCCAGCTGTGAGGTAATAAAAAGGCCCTCAATCCAGCTGCCTGTTACAACCAGAAGAGATGTCTTATTCTGTCCATTCTTATTAAGATACTCGTAAGTATCATAGAATGATTCGGTAATAATAAGGATGAGTGAGTCCTTATTAGTCAAATTGTTTTCTACACGTCCAACCATCGCAGGTGTAAAAACACTACTCAATTGAAGATCGTCAACAAGTTGTTTGGAGGCATTCAAAAACGACATTGTTTCTTCCTGTCTGTTATATGTACTGGCATAGCTGAGATCAGCACCATAGATGCCCAAGTTCAATGCTTTGTCTTTTTGAGTCTCGTAGCGATCGACATTTTCTGGGGAATTTGTAATTCCCAAGACAAAAGCTGCTTCTGCGTCTTGCAGTAGTTGAGTCACTTGATAAGCTGTGGGAATTGGATATTTGAATTCCCTCTCTATTTTTTCACGAATAGTGGTACTCTTAGCACTGTCAGAGGTTTCTTCTTTAGAGCCAGAAGACCCGCAACCATATGTAAACATGGAAATGACACAAAAAATGATAAAAATATTTCTCATAATGTTCTGATTTTTTTAGGCTGGTGAAAATCGGGAATAAATTACTACAGATATTGTGTTAAATCAAAACGATTGGCATAATAATGATTGGCCGGGCCAGATTTCGACAATTTTTTGGGACAAACCAGTTAAAAAATTATTCTGTATGCATACTACATTATGACTTTTTTTATATTTGAATTTGTTATGCATACATACTAAAATATTACCAATAACAATAATATAACAAGATTGACAATGGAAGCAGTATTGGAGAAAATAGCGATTAAAGGAGGTGAATTTCTGATCAGAGAAACCAGTGCCCGGGATATCTTCGTTCCTGAAGAGTTTACTGAGGAGCAACGAATGATGGGTGATGCGACTTCTGATTTCATTGCAAAAGAGATTCATCCAATCGCTGAACGAATTGATTCATTGGAGGAAGGCTTACTCCCCTCATTAATGGATAAAGCAGGCCAACTTGGCCTTTTAGGCGTTAATGTACCCGAAGCGTACGGTGGACTAGGGATGAGTTTCAACACGGGTATGTTGATTGCAGACAAGATAGGTGCGGCAGGCTCTTTTTCGACTGCGTTCGGTGCCCATACCGGTATTGGTACCTTACCAATACTTTATTATGGAACTGAAGAGCAGAAACAGAAATATCTCCCAAGGCTTGCATCAGGTAAGATTAAGGCGTGTTATTGCTTAACGGAACCTGATTCTGGATCAGACGCCAACTCAGGAAAGACAAAAGCAATACTTTCAACTGACGACAAACATTATATAATTAACGGTCAGAAGATGTGGATTTCGAATGGGGGTTTTGCAGATTTATTTATAGTTTTTGCCAAAATTGATAACGATAAGAACTTAACCGCCTTTATAGTAGAAAAAGAATTTGGTGGCATAACCATGAATGATGAGGAAAGGAAGATGGGAATTAAAGGATCTTCCACGAGACAAGTATTTTTCAATGACTGCAAAGTCCCCGTTGAAAACATGCTCTCAGATCGCGAGAACGGATTCAAGATTGCAGTGAACATTCTAAATATAGGAAGGATCAAACTGGGAGCAAGTGCCGTTGGAGGAGGCAAAGTGGTGGCTGACCTGGCATTGAAGTATGCCATTGAACGGAAACAGTTTGGGATCTCCATTGCTTCATTTGGAGCGATTAAACATAAATTAGCAGAAATGGCCATCAAATCCTATGCGTCAGAATCTGCCTCCTATAGGGCCGGTCAGGATATTGAAGACAAAATCAACGCTCTCATTGCAGGAGGGATGGACGATGCCTCTGCCAAATTGAAGGGCTTGGAACAATTTGCAATAGAATGTGCTATCATAAAAGTACATGGGTCGGAAGTGCTTGATTATATAGTTGACGAAGGAGTACAGGTCTACGGTGGCATGGGATTTTCAGAAGAGGCACCTATGGCTAGAGCTTATCGGGATTCTAGAATTTGTCGCATTTATGAAGGGACCAATGAGATTAATAGAATGCTTTTAGTAGGAATGATCCTGAAAAGAGCACTTAAAGGAGAACTGAATTTGATGGAACCAGCAATGGCCGTCGGCAAAGAATTGACCGCCGTTCCTTCCTTTGAAACACCAGATTTAAGCCTGCCTTATGCAGAAGAAAAAGACGTAATCATTAAATTAAAAAAGGCTGTTTTGATGGTTGCAGGTAAAACTGCTCAAAAGTTTGGGCCAAACCTCAATGACGAGCAAGAAATTCTAATGAATATTGCCAACATGGTAATGGAGGTGTATTGTGCTGAGTCAGCAATACTTAGAGCAGAAAAAGTAGAGGGTATTCAAGGAAAGGAAGCTTCCAAATACCATGAGATTATGTCAAAGGTTTATCTGTATGAGGCAGTGGATAAAATTAATAATGCCGGAAAAGAAGCCATCTCATCATTCACGTCTGGGGATGAGCTCAAAGTGATGCTAATGGGGTTAAAGCGCTTTACTAAAACAAACACAATAAATACGAAAGCTCTTCGTCGTGAAGTTGCGCAGCATATGATTGAAAAAGGGCATTATCCCTATTAAAATAAGCTGATTAAGGGTCACTTCAGACACTGACCATTCAAACCCGCCTCTATATTGGGGCGGATTTTTTATTTCTATGTACATTGGAAAGAGGTTTGAATTGAAAACAAAAAATGAAGTATCCTCATGACATATAGTTCATTGGAATTTAAGCGGTTAACGACGAAGGAAAAGGCACTTAAACTCAATATGGACGAATCCATTTATGGGACAATGGCTGAAATAGGTGCTGGACAAGAAGTGGCTTCTAACTTTTTTAAAGCCGGGGCGGCTTCTGGAACCGTCGCAAAAACAATGTCGGCCTATGACATGGCGTTTAGCGATGCCATCTATGGCCCATGCGACCGATATGTTGCAGAAGAGCGACTTATGAAGATGCTTGATCGTGAGTATACTCTTCTTAATAAACGGTTGGCGTTTAAAGCAAAGAAGACTAGATTTTTCGCTTTTGCTGACACCATACAAACAGTAAATTACAAGCGCACCATACAAGGACATGGATGGATGGGATTAAGATTTCAGCTTCACCCCATGTCTGAAACGAATGATTTGATCATTCATATAATCATGAAAGACAATGATCCTGTTTTACAGCAGCAGGCACTTGGCATGGTAGGAGTCAACCTAATATATGGAGTGCATTTTCACAAAAACCCAGAGGAGATACTAATATCATTGGTTGACAATCTGAACCTTGGCAGGTTAGAAATTGACATGTTCAGGTTGGTTGGACCAGATTTTCATCATGTGGACAATCGGCTAATGAGTTTGAAGTTGGTCAAAAATGGTTTGACTCAGGCCGCAATGTTTGGTTCAGATAGTAAGGCACTTCAGCCTTCGGAAGCTTTATATAAAAAAAATGTAATTACGCTCCGTGGAAGGTTTAGGCCGGTTACCCTAATTAGCGTAGATATGTTGATTTCGGGCCTGAGAAGGTACAAGAAAGAAGAGGATGTAGATAATGACCAGATCATGGTGTTGTCCGAGATAGCACTCACTGACCTGGCAGAAGGAGATATTATTGATGAAAATGATTTTTTAGATAGAGTCGATGTCTTATGTGCTTTGGGGCAAAATGTATTGATATCCAATTATCAACAGCATTACAAATTGGTTAATTATTTACGGCAGTTCACAAGGAATAAAAAGAAGGGGTTAATTATTGGCATCAACAATCTGGAAAGAATATTTGATGAATCGTTTTACGACGAGTTGGGTGGTGGAATTCTTGAATCCTTTGGGGACTTGTTTGGATCGAATATCAAAATTTATGTTTATCCCGCAATGTCACGAGAGAATCCGGAAGAAGTATTGACCGTGAAAACCTTCAAACCAAAACCGCATCTTCAACCTTTGTATGACTTTTTGATCCAGAATAACAAGATTGAAGACATTGATGCGGCCAATATAGATAACCTTCACATTATTTCGGATGACGTACTCAAAATGATTCAGGGAGGAAGTGAGGGTTGGGAGAAATATGTGCCGACCAAAGTTTCACGAGATATAAAAAAGAATCATTTGTTCGGATACAAGGGTCAGTTTGAGCAGGATAACGAGGATTAGCTTGTCTTTCAATTACAAAAGTCAGTTATCTGACTGACTGGACAATTGTGGGTTAACATAATACATATATTTGCGTTCTCTTAACTACGAATAGAAACAAGACATACAAATGGGAAAAGCGATAGAAATAACAGACAATAATTTCGAGGAAATAATTGGATCTGACAAGCCCGTGTTAGTGGATTTTTGGGCAGAATGGTGTGGTCCATGTAAAATGATTGGTCCAATTGTCGAGGAGCTAGCTGGCGAGTATGATGGTAAAGCGGTTATTGGCAAAGTGGATGTTGACAATAACCCCCAGGTTTCTGCCAAATTTGGGATTAGAAGCATTCCAACTCTCCTGGTATTTAAAGGTGGGGAGATTGTTGATAAACAAATTGGAGCTGTACCAAAAAATGTATTAGTACAAAAGCTTGATGCCCAATTGGCGTAATCCTGAGGGTAATGAATAGAAAAAAGGAGGTTATAGCCTCCTTTTTTATGGGTTAAATTCTGAAACATAGATGTAGGGAAGTAGCTTTTGATAAATACTGTCGGTTATGACCTTGATGTCATTTAATTGATTGACCGAGTGAAATTTATGTTGATCCCTATAAGCGATAATTAACTTTGCCAATTTGTAGCTTATATAGGGGTGTTTGCTGAGTTCTTTTTCAGTCGAAGTGGCCAGATCTAATTTTGAAATTTGAATAGAGTCATGCAAGCTAAAATGTTCCTGTAATCTCAAAACTAACCTGTCCTCGAGAGCGTAGACTTCTTTGAGCTGATTTATTGAATGAAAGCCACCAAGTCCTGATCTAAAGGAAATGATTCTTTTAGAGAGAATCTCCCCAATTCCCTTAATGACCATAAAATCTTGCTGCGTAGCTAGATTGAGATTTTTTACCTCAATCTCTGGAACGATGTATTTCTTTTCAAGCTTTCTTTTATAGGAGGGCAATTTTTCAGGCAAATCAATATAGTGATAAAGCTGCTGAAATATTTCCTGATTAAGACCGTAGATTTTAGAGAGATCATTCTTTACACGGAATACACCTCCTTTTTTTCTATAATTATCAATAGTCGTAGATAGATTGGGACTTAAGCCCATTTGAACTAATTGTTCTATATCGATATTGTTGGGGTCGAATACCCTAGGAGTCAGCTTAGCAATTATTTTGGATCCCTCAAGTTTGGCTGAATTCTTTTCATTGATCATAGACTTGATTTCATCAGCCCAAAGTTGGGTGAACTCATCGTCTGTTGCAGTTGTTTTAGAGAGACTAATCCAATTTTTATACAAGCTTGGGAAAAGTATGACCAAGGCCATTAACGGAATCAGTATTAAAAAACCGTTTGTTTCTTTCTGGGAAAAGCTAAAATATCTCCTGATATGAGATTTCAATCGCATCAATCAATACTGTTAATCGGAAAACTATATTAATTAAAATAATTTGGTTTATTCTGATAGAACCGATCCTTTTTTAGCTTTTAACCTTAGCTATGGTAATTATAAAATGAATGAAGGTTCCCTATTTAAAGAGAAACACTGTTAAATTCGCAGACACGATTTCAGCTAATGCATAAAGACTTTAAAGCAGTCGGAATTTCATATAAGAACACCCCACTCGAGGTGAGGGAACTTTTGAGCTTTAATGAAGATGCATGTAGGAGATTGTTGAGATTTTTTAAGGAGTTTAGTGAGATTCAAGAAGTGGTGGTATTGTCTACCTGCAATAGAACTGAGGTTTACTACAGCTCACCAGTTGACAAGTCAGATGAAATTATAAAGCTTATTGGCCTGCAAAGAGAAATTGCAGACCTTAATTCATTAAAGGATTACTTCGTTCGTTATAATGATCCAAAAGATGCAACCAATCACTTATTTGATGTCTCTATTGGATTGGAGGCTCAGGTAGTTGGTGATCTTCAGATCATTAACCAGGTAAAAAATGCTTATCAGTGGTCTGTAGATGAAGATTTGGCAGGCCCATATCTGCACAGACTCCTGCATACTGTCTTTTTTACTAATAAGAGGGTTGTTCAGGAAACTCCTTTTAGAGACGGGGCTGCTTCTGCAAGTTATGCCACAGTAGAACTAATTGAGGGACTGGTATTAAACCTGAAACAGCCGAAAATCCTCGTTTTGGGACTTGGAGAAACAGGAGAAGACTTGTGTCGAAATCTAACTTCTTTGGATAAAGCCAAAGTTGCTATTAGCAATAGAACCGAACAGCGGGCAAGAGAGATAGCCTATAAGTGCAATTTTGATATCCTTCCATTTGACGGGGTAACAGAGGAGTTGAGAGACTTTGATGTAATTGTGAGTTCAATTCGGATGGATCAGCCCCTTCTGACCAAAGATGTTCTTGCCTCGCAGCGGCAACATTCGTACAAATATTTATTCGATTTGTCAGTTCCTCGAAGTATTTCGGCGGATGTTGAGGATTTGCCCGGAATTCTATTGTACAATATAGACAGCATTCAGAATAAAACGAGCGAGGCCCTCCAAAAAAGAATGGAGGCAATTCCTCAGGTTCGTCAAATTATACTCGAGGCTATCGACGAATTTTCAAATTGGACGAGAGATATGGAAGTATCTCCAACCATCAACAAGTTGAAGAATGCCCTCGAACAGATTAGGCAAGAGGAAATGTCACGATTCTTAAAAAATTCTTCAGACAAGCAGAATAAGATGGTGGACAAGATCACTAAAAGTATGATTCAAAAAATTATCAAATTACCAGTTCTTCAATTAAAAGCAGCTTGTAAGCGAGGAGAGGCTGAAACGCTTATTGATATCCTCAATGATCTATTCGAATTAGAACATCAGTCAGAAGAGCTAGGCAAATGACCGTGCAATTCTTTTGCTCTTGACCACAAAGTGGGCTGTTTAACTTATGGGTAAAGTCTTTTTCACTACCATCATCATATTTTGTATTGGCCTGGATGCAGCTTCAACTGATTTTAAGATTGTTACAAAAGGCAACAAACACGGATTGGCGGATAATACAGGCAATATCGTTATCCCGATAATTTATGACCGGCTCGGGTGGTCAAATGGTACCAACGAACTAGTTGATCAAGTACTCGGATATTTCGAAAACGGAAAATGGGGACTGATTAGTACCAAAAACGAGAGACTTTCGGCTGCTGAATACATTGATCTCTTTCCAGCACAATATGATTTATTAATAGCCTCTAGAAAGAGCACCTGTTCTGATGCCTCCGTGTTTGGTATTTTGGATACAAATGGCAAAGCGAGGCTTGGCTTTCAATACCATGCACTTTCTGGAGGAAGTAATTTTTTTATTGCTGGTCAAAAAATAAATGGAATATTAAAATGGGGGGTGCTTGATTATAAAGAGAAGGAAATTATTCCAATCAAGTACGAGGATGTAGAATTATTAAACTTAAATTTTGTCGTATATCTCAATAGTAAGGCAGCAATCTTTAGTATGTCCGGAGATCAGTTGACTAAATTTGAGTATAACAAAATAGGCGAACTGGGGAGTTATTCCTTACTTCATGACCAGATGGGAAGACAGGGTTTGGCTGACATTGTCGGTAATCTAATCATTCAGCCTAAATTCAAGTCTATTCGACTCAACAATGATAATTCAGTTACTGTCACAGAATTTCCTAAATGGGAGTTAATTGTTCCTGATAAGGAGGTGGTAAAGGAGTTTTATTATGATAAAATTGTTCCTGTCAGCCATGGGATATATAGTGTCACCACTAATGGGAGGCAGGCCATTATCAATTCGGAAGAGGAATATCTTTTAAATGGTAATGATTGGAAAATAGCTGTGCCAGACAATCAATTTGTAATCGTACACCAGCATAATAAGTATGGGGTACTCAAGGAGGGCGGGATAAGTGTTTTACCTCTTCAATATGATTCTATCTATTATTCAGGAAAACATTTTTATGGTTTAACTGGTGAAGATGACAACCTTGGATGGCAGATTTTCTCTTTATTCGGTACCCCGATAAGCTCCAGCCATTTCGATGCTGTTTTTCCTATGAGTGAAAATGTGATTGCGACCAGGAAGAATGGTTATTGGGGTTTTATCGACTTCAGCGGCCATATTGTAATTGAATATAAATATGATTCTGTCTGGCCTTTTAAAGATGGAAGGGCCAAAGTAAACTATTTGGGAAATCAAGGAATTATCAATACGGCTGGTGAATGGGTAATTCATCCAAATCATTCAGAAGTAACTATCGTACACAAAGATCTTTTTATTAGTCGAAACGGCACAAGATCGGATTTGATTGATAATATCGAACAGACTGTATTTCAGACCTATGATCAATTATCTCTTCACTCGTATGGCCTATTAGAAATTACAGCCAATAATAAATATGGACTTATTGATCATAAAGTAGAAAACATGATCCCTGCTATTTATGATTATATATCAGAACTTTCGGGCGATCAGGTCTACGTTCTTAAGAAAGATGGTTATTACAGCGTTCTTGGAAAGAATGGAAGATTCATTTTATATCAGAATGACGAGTATGATAATATTGGAAGTTTTTCGGAGGGGTTCTTAAGTGTTAAAAAAGATGGAAAATTCGGGTTTATAGATTTGGACGGTAACCTGAGAGTTGCCAACAGGTATGATGCTGTCTATGACTTCATTGAGGGCATGGCGGCAGTTCAATTGATGGGAAGATGGGGATTTATTGACCGTCTTGAACGATTGAAGATACAACCCCATTATGACAAAGTGGAGAATTTCCACGAGGGTATATCTATTGTATCAAAAAATGATTTGTATGGTATAATTGATATTGAAGGAAAAGAGGTGCTACCTGTCGACTATGACTCTCTTTATCGAAATGAGAGGAATTCTTTTGTAATGGTTAAATCAGGTCGATACGGGCTGGCAAATTTGAGAGGGGAATTGCTAATCCCTTCAAAGTTTGAATTTCTGGAAGAGAATGATAATGACTGCGTAATAGTGAAGCAGCGAGGCCTGACTGGTGTGGTCAAGAAAAATGGCATTAATGTTATACCTATTGCTTATGAAGAGATCATTTATGATCAAATCAATGGATATTATCTGGCTAAAAGTTCATCGAAAGAGCTTGTTATCTCAACGAGATAAGTGGATTAATTCAGGGTGATAACAGAAACACCAGCACCACCACGGTCCGTATGCTCATCTTTTATGCTCTTTATATAATCATAATCCCTTAGGTAATTTCGAATAACCTCCCGAAGGACGCCATTTCCTTTCCCATGAATAATCCGTAATTCGCCGATTCCAAGAAGTATGGCTTCATCAATAAAACCATCTAACTTACTCACAGCCTCGGAGGCACGATTACCTCTAAGATCAAGGTTGCTCTTAAAATCCGCCACTCTTCGATTATAATTCAAGCCCTTAACTTTGGTGTTTCTATCATAAGATCTGCTTTCTGTTTGAGCAGCTTTCTCTATGTTTTCCAAATTGACTAAGGATTTGATAGATTCCATCATCACTTCCGCTTTTTTACCCTTTATTCGAATTAATTCACCGACGGATTCCTGTCCAATAATTCGAACCTGATCACCGATAATCGGTAGAGTTGATGCAACAGGCCTAGGCAAACTCCTTTTTTTTTCCGTTGAGGGAGATACTTTATTGCGATAATGAGTCAATTCTTGTCTGGCCTGTCTGGTTTTTTCCTTATCTGCTTTTGCTTCTTTAATTTCTTTTATTGTTTGCTCAATCCTGCTATTAGCACTTGATAGAAGTACTTCTGCTTCTTTTTTGGCGGCATTGAGAATGGATTCTCTTTCATTCTCCAGATTCTCTTTAAGGTCTTTATAATCCTTGTGTTCTGTTTCAAGCCATTTTTGTTTTTTGCTAATGGACTCAAGTTTTTCCTGATATTGCCTTTTTTCGAATTCTAATTGATTGACCAGCTTGTCAAACTTAACATGAGAGTATCCCACCAGCTTCTTGGCCTTTTCGACCAAAGGCTGATCAAGCCCGATACTCTCCGCAATTTCGAGAGCAAATGAACTTCCCGGTTTGCCAATATCTAATTGATAAAGCGGAGCAAGTTTTCCAGAGTCAAACTTCATTGCCGCATTGACAATTCCGGGACTCTTTTCGGCCATTTTTTTAAGGTTGGAATAGTGGGTGGTAACAACTCCGTATGAACCTTGCTGATTTAGCTGATCCAGGATGACTTCGGCAATTGACCCACCAAATTGCGGTTCTGTTCCGGTACCAAATTCGTCTATCAGAAAAAGGGTTTTTTTATTCGACTGATCAAGGAAGTATTTTAAATTTCCAAGATGCGAACTGTATGTACTTAAATCGTTTTCTATGGATTGCTCATCACCAATATCAATAAATAGATTTTGGAATATTTTCACTTTGGAGGACTCTTCAACCGGCAAAAGAAGTCCACACTGAAGCATGTACTGCAATAATCCTGTGGTTTTAAGACTTACTGATTTACCACCGGCGTTGGGGCCAGATATGATTAGAATCCTCTGATTCGTATTCAACGAACAGTTCAGTGGGACAACAGATTTGCCAATTTTTTTATGATAAATAAAAAGTAATGGATGCCGTGCATTTACTAACTCATGTGTATCATCTTGTGAAAGTTCAGGTAATACTGCATCAATTGTTACAGCCAGTTTTGCCTTGGCTCTGATGAAATCAATCGTTCCGATAAATTGATTTGCTTTGAGTAATGCTGGTATTGAAGGCCTGAGAAGGTTTGAGAGTTCTATTAATATTTTAATGACAGCTCTTCTTTTCTGGTAGTATAGCTCCCTTATTTCATTGTTTACCTCAATAACTTCAGCAGGCTCTATAAAGACTGTTTGCCCGGTAGCTGACTCATCTTGAACCACACCCTTGATTCTTCGTTTATTTTCCGCAAGAACTGGAATTACCAATCTTCCTTCCCTGATTGACACCTGCCCATCTCCTGGGGAATAGCCGTTGTCACGGGCTTTCTTGAGTATTGTTTCTATGGTTTTCCTTAGCCGTTGATCTTGTTTGTGAATTTCATTTCTAATGCTTATTAATTCTGGCGAAGCATTGTCTTTAAAGACTCCTGTTGGTTCAAATTTGTTGATTATTTTTTGATGAAGGGACGTATCGAAGTCAATTGAAGTAGAAAGTTTGTAAAGATTGGGGTATAGGTTTTCATTTTTTCTTAGGAACTCAACACAAGAAATAATTGTACCAAGAGCTAAACCTACTTCATACATGTCTGCTTCGGAAAGGTGGGAACCCTCAACTTGAATGCTGCTTAGGGTGACAGAGATATTTAGATAATTCGAGGAAGGAAATTCATCTCCAGAAGTCAATATTTTACAAAAGTCCTCTGTTTGCAGGAGAAGCTTTTCTATTGCATTGCTATCAGTTAAAAACCGAATTTTATCGACGTAAGATTTTCCTAATTCGCTCATACAATTTTGATGTATGAGGTCACGGATTTGATCAAATCCAATTTTTACTTCTATATTATCGGGGTAAATCAACGGTTTGTTTTATCTCCTGACTACCGGCAATTTACAGGATAATTGATTCAAATAATTTCAATAATACGTCTTTGTGACCTTCAACCGATTTTCGGTGTTACTTGTGTTATAAGGTTGGTACTAATTTTTGCAAATCTGCTAACGCTGGCACCAATCTTTGGAAGAGCCGACCTGTTTTTTTTTAATCAAATCATTCTTGGAATTTTTCTCATCATTCAAGTATATGAGATATTGTTTTTCGTCTCTGTAACGAATAGAGATTTAGCAAAATTTATATTAGCCATACAAAGAGGCGGATTTTACCGCTTCATTTAAAGGATGGCTTAGATTTGGCACGGTTATCAAGTACTACTATCCTATTAATTGTGATCTTAGGTTTTTACCCAAAGATTACAGGTGTTTTTCATTGGTGGATATCATACAGTTTATTCTCTTCGGCAATCAAGTTGGCTCTCCCGCTTTCTGACAGGTACATACCCAATACCTCTTTCATGCCAGATGATCGGTCAGGTTTAGATATGATTTGAGAGAATAGTGCCGGGTTTAGCACTTAGGAAGGGGTTCTTTTTTTGCACCTCAATGATAACTTTAAGATAAATTGTCCTCTTTCTTTTCTATTCGCTTAAGACGCTATTGTCATTGAACCATATCGGAAAATATCAAGGGTTATTACAACAATTATGATTGTAGCATGTGTTGACCCGGCACTTGGATATTCATCTTTTAAGCCATTAACAGATTGCAACCCCTTAAATCGGAGTTATCAAATCTGCCTAAAACCTTAAAGCATCTGTCATTTTTCAACTGCCCTATATCTTTTGTTTCAATAAAAGCACAGGTATGAATATTGGCCAAGTCAATGAGATTTAACCCACCGGTATTACCAGGTTTTACCCATTCGAATGGATCATTCAAATCCCTGATAAAAACAGACATCCAGGGAGGGCAACTGAACTCACCATTGCTTTTGGCGTAAGCCTGTGACAACAACTCTGTCATACCATATTCGGAATGAATAGTATCGACTTTAAATTTATTTCTAAGAATGAAATGAAGTTCGTCTCTGGTCAGTTCCTTCCTTCGACCTTTCATCCCCCCAGTTTCCATTACCATTAATTGGTCGCAATTGAAATCTAAATTACTAACATCTAATAATGCATATGAGGCACCAATTATCAAGATCCTCTTTTCTTCACTACATGCCTTTTTAAGATTTTCTTTAATGTTACCCGCGGTTACATAACCAGAAGTTGAACTTTTTGTCAGGCTTATGAAATGATTCACCATTGCAATTAATGATGAGTTCTTTTGCGCTTGGTAAGAAGGCAGCAGGGCTAAGACGACAAAATCCTTGAGTTCTCCATAAAAATGCTCAAACCCCCGGACACTGAGTTGTTCATAAAATGAAATATCTCTGACTAAATGGCTACTTCGCTCAGCCCCCGTGGTACCGCTACTTAGAAATTCCTTTTGCTCCTCCCAGTAGCCCGTCTTAATATCACTAGTTTTAAAAAATTCTATTGGTAAAAATGGTATTCTATCCATGGTTTTGACCTCATTGGGTTTCACACCAAGATTTTTCAAGTACTGACTATACAAAAGATTGTTTTGAGCCTGATATTGAAAGAGGTCCATTGCACAACTTGCGAAGTTTTTATCATTTATCTTAGGGATAAGCTTTTCAAAGCTGTTACTAAACTGCATCTGTAAAAGAAGCCATTTTTAGAAAATATTTTAAATAACTTTTCGTTGTTTTTGTTGGATTGTTATAGGGAAGGAATGATGAAATTTGCAAGATTTATTGCTTTTAGTATTTTACTGTCACTTACATTATTTTCTTGCTTTAGGCCGGATGATTTTGATGACGTGCCTAGAATATCATTTCAGCAATTAACTTTCATGCCGGGCCCAGGCGGACCAAATGATGCCGATTCATTGATTCTCACATTTGACTTCCAAGATGGAGATGGTGATCTTGGTTTAGAGGCTTATGAAGTTATTCCACCTTACCACACTTTTAGTTTCGTTATGGATAGTGAGGGGGAAATTGTTACTCTGAAAGGGGAGTTTGAACCTCCTTTTTTTGAAATCATAATTGGTTCAACATCTAATGGTTTAATCCCATTATTCAGAGATGGGCCTGCTTTCAGTGAAACTGATAACAGGCCTTCCTCTTTTGACTGCCAGTTCTATCTTTCGGACTCACTGATTAATACGAATTCCATCCCGCCCTTCGATAATGTACTACCAGATTCTCTATTCCTAACAAACGCTCCCTTCCCGCCCTATCCATTGGATATTGTAAGAGACTTCTGTACGGATGAATCATGTGCTGTGCAGGACACTATAGAACTGGCTAATGGTCTGCAAAAATTCGAAGTACGAATGGACACTTTCTTCATTGCAAAAAATCAAGAAAATAAGAATATTACTGTTGATTTTTTTAGAAAGAAAAATGACACATACGAATTTATAGATTGGACCCGTGTTTTTAGTGAGGACGGCTGTGGTCTTGATTTCAATGCGCGCTTTCCAGAATTCGCAAATAGATTTAATGATAAACCTCTGCAAGGTACGATCCGCTATACAATGGCGTCCACAGGGTTCAAATTTGTTCTGAGAAATGACACCTTCAAAATAGCTGTCAAAATAAGAGATTTGAGTCTAAACACTAGTAATACCGTGGAATCACCAGATTTAACCCTAGAACAAATTGGGGGTTAATGCACTCCACCAAATTACTATATCGTTTCCACCATAGTTTTCATACTGATAAAATGATGTACGGCACTATACTGAGTTTCATAATTGAATGTCCTAAAAGAACTCGCCTTATTATCGAAATTTTCATCATTATATAATTGGTCCGAATCAAAGTTCGGCCACCCGGCATGTCCCCAACTAGGGCAAGGGTTTGTTGTTACCCCACCATACCGTCGTTGACCTAAATCATATACATCACCATAATCCATAGTTTGAATAGGAATACCTTCTCGAAATCGCGTAAAAGTATGCTGCCAATGCAGAGTCTCTCGACTTTAGTGCTCCAGCAGCTAGGAGCTTAGTATAATTCTGGAAATTTATTATGATCAGCTTCATTCATAATACCATAAGCCGCGTCAAACACATCTTCGGCATTCGGCTTGGAAAAGTAATCTCCGTCAGATCCATAGGCTGGTCTGTGAGCTTGTGAAGACAATGTAATGGGCTTAGAATCAGTGTATTGGTATCCATTTTGCTCCTCCATCACCTTTTGAAGCATATATGCAGAACCACCACCTGGTACGTCCTCGTCGGCAAAAAGGATTCTATTGGTCTTTTTCAAGGACTCAACAATCGTGTGGTTTCTATCAAATGGTAATAAGGTCTGTACGTCCATTACTTCAACAGAAATACCGAATTCCTTCAACTGTTCAGCTGCTTCCAAAACGATACGGCACATTGACCCATAAGTAACAATGGTCAAATCATCGCCACCTTTGAGGACTTCCGGCACACCTAATGGAACCTTGAAGGTGGCAATGTTATCTGGTACTCTTTCCTTTAGTCTGTATCCATTTAGACTCTCAATAACTAATGCAGTATCATCTGATTCAAACATAGTATTGTAAAATCCTGCTGCCTGGGTCATGTTGCGTGGAACCAAAACATACATTCCACGAAGACTCCCCAAAATCATTGACATTGGAGATCCTGAATGCCAAACCCCTTCCAGCCTATGACCCCGTGTTCTAACAAGCATTGGAGCCTTTTGACCACCCTTAGTCCTGTATTGAATGGTTGATAAGTCATCAGAAAGCGTCTGAAGTGCAAATATTAAATAGTCTAAATATTGAACTTCAGCAATTGGTCGCAAGCCTCTCAATGCAGACCCAATGCCCTGGCCTACAATTGATGTTTCCCTGATTCCGGTATCAGTTACTCTGTATTCGCCATATTTGGCCTGCATTCCGGCAAAGCCTTGGTTTACATCACCAATTTGACCCACATCCTCTCCCATTGTAAATAATCTCGGATCTCTGGCAAACGCTGCATCGAAACAAGCTTGCAATACCTCACGGCCATCGGCAGTTTTGGAGTCTTCCGAAAAAACTGCAGAAACCGGACTCACTTTAAGTGCAGATTTTTCAGACTCGCTGTAAAGGTGAGAATGGTACTCATCTTGTGTCGCATTTCTTTTTGAGGCTAACATCGAAATTATCTGATCCTTCTCAGGGATCTGGTCGTTCCTCAAATACCTTAAAGTTTTACGCAGGGAGCGATGAAAATCCATTTTAAGAGGATTAATGGTCTTTTCCAGTTCCTCCTTAATAGTCAGTAATTCACCGTTGTTCTCGCTTTTTTCGGCCAAAGATTCAATAAGACTGACTACAGTCCTGACATCATCATTTATCGGTGTCATGAAATCATCCCAGGCACTATTTAAAGCCTCTTTTGCCGTTTGTTTTGCTCCTATTTCGATTTCAGATAATTGTTTCTCTGAAGCTAACTCATTCTTTAATATCCACAACCGTAATTGTCGGATACCATCAAATTCTTTCTCCCACTCTAACCTTTCCTTCGGCTTATACCTCTCTTGCGAACCAGATGTGGAATGCCCTTGAGGCTGTGTCATTTCGGTTACATGTATCAATACTGGTACATGTTCCTCGCGAGCCAATTTTGATGCATGTTTATACACCCGGCAAAGCCTTTCATAGTTCCAGCCTTTAACTGTAATTATTTCAAAGCCATTGTCAACGGCTGTTCGTTGAAAACCTTCCAATGCCTTAGATATACTCTTTTTGGTAGTGTGGAATTCCTGAGGTACTGAAATTCCGTAATCGTCATCCCAAATTGACATGACAACAGGAATTTGCAAAACACCAATGGCATTCATTGATTCAAAGAACTGACCCTCAGAGGTAGATGCGTTTCCAATTGTTCCAAAGGCTACTTCGTTTCCATTATTTGAAAACCTGGTGAATTTTTTCAGCTCAGAGTTATGTCTGTACAATTTCGAAGCATAGCCCAACCCAACCAGTCTTGGCATTTGACCAGCTGTGCATGATATGTCTGCACTGCTATTTTTCAGTTGGGTGAGGTCTTTCCACTCACCATTCTCATCAAGAAGTCTATTGGCAAAATGGCAGTTCATCAATCTCCCAACTGAGGCTGGTTCCGCCTCAATATCGGTATTAGCGTATAGTTGAGCGAAGTACTGATTCAGCGTCAAACCGTCAATGGCCATCATGAATGTCTGATCCCGGTAATAACCAGATCTGAAATCACCGTTTTGAAAGGACTTAGCCATCGCTATTTGGGCTATCTCCTTACCATCTCCAAAAATTCCGAATTTTGCCTTTCCTTTAAAAACCTCTTTGCGGCCCAGTAAACTAGCTTCTCTACTTTCACAAGCTAATTTGTAGTCATTAAGTATCTCCTTAACAGCTAAGAATGGTTTTGATAGTGCCTTTGCTTCTCTCACTCGACTCGACAGTTACATCAAAAATAATTAGGAACGTAGTAAACAAAAATAACCAAAACAGGGGTTGCTACCAATTGATAACCAACGCTGAGATGAGTTTCAAACGATTGGAAAAAGCATTACCTGGACCAATATCCAAAAGATTATTTTGCCAATCTATTATTAACGGTGAACTATAATGAATTGATTCGACAAATTTGTGAAGTATTGTTTTTTTCAGCATCTCTTCAGAAGATTGCATCTTCACAGGTCTACCATTATTTTAGATTGTCCTCAATTTTATTTTATTCCGTCAGCTATATTTGCCGATAATTGATAAAAATAAACCCAAAAACATGATCATTGGAGTTCCCAAAGAGATAAAAAATAATGAAAATCGTGTCGCTCTAACTCCTGCAGGAGCAAGTGAACTGACCAAACGAGGTCACCAGCTTTTCGTTCAAAGTATAGCGGGAGAAGGCAGTGGGTTTTCAGATTCAGAGTATGAATCCACAGGGGCCAGAATTCTACCTTCTATTGAAGAAGTTTATGGAGTGGCGGAAATGATTATGAAGGTGAAGGAGCCTATTGAACCAGAGTATGATTTGATAAAAGAAGGTCAGCTAGTCTTTACATATTTTCATTTTGCCTCATATGAGCCATTGACAATGGCCATGGTGAAAAGTAAGCCAATTTGTCTGGCTTATGAAACTGTTGAGAAATCAGATCGAAGTTTACCGCTTCTTATTCCTATGTCAGAAGTTGCAGGGAGGATGTCAGTTCAGCAAGGTGCGAAATGGTTAGAAAAACCGATGAAAGGCCGCGGCCTCCTTCTCGGTGGCGTTCCAGGTGTAAGACCTGGCAATGTCTTAATCATTGGAGGTGGAATCGTCGGAACGGAAGCAGCAAAAATGGCTGCTGGCTTAGGTGCTCATGTAACAATAGCGGACACCAACCTCAAGAGATTGAGGTACTTGGATGACGTAATGCCACCCAATATTGATACCATTATTTCCAATGAGTATGTGCTGAGAGAACTTATTAAAGAGAGTGACCTGATCATCGGAGCTGTACTCATTCCTGGTGCCAAAGCTCCAAAACTGATTACAAGGGATATGCTCAAAGACATGAGGCCTGGAACTGTATTGGTTGATGTAGCGGTGGACCAGGGTGGCTGCTTTGAAACAACCCAACCAACAACTCACCAGGATCCGGTATTTATTATTGATGATGTTGTTCATTACTGTGTTGCCAATATGCCAGGAGCAGTACCCTATACTTCAACCTTGGCATTAACCAATGCCACTTTACCTTACGCAATTGCTTTGGCAGACAAAGGGTGGCAAAAAGCGTGTACAACCAATGAAGAATTAAAGCTTGGCCTCAATATCATTAAAGGTGATATTGTGTACCAAGGAGTAGCGGATGCCTTTAATTTGCCAATGAATGATGTCAACAGTTATCTCAACTCAACATTAGGATAATCCGGCATAGCATTCATAAAAACTACTTCTTTTGAAAGGTGATCAACGGAACAGCAATAAGTATTGATCCCATTTGTTGTTACAAGATAATTCGCTTTTAGACTCGAAGAGTACTTGGCTGCCTGATCAAATGTGTCCTGGTTAATTTTTGTTTTGAAAGATTTGCATTCAATCAGCATAAAACATTGGCCATTATTAGATAGTATTCTAATGTCACTACGATTCGATTTAACTCCAATCTTCACCTCCCGCTCTACTGAAATCATGGTTCTGGGGTAATTTAGGCTATTGATTAAATAATGGATAAATGATTGTCTGACTAATTCCTCTGGCGTCAGGACGAGGTATCTTTTTCTTATAAGATCATAAATATGGGTTGTGCCGTCAATGGATTGCGTCTTTGGTTCGTATCGAGGAATTGTTATGGGCTGCATATCAGGGCACCTTAAGGCAAAATAAATTATTCTTCCTAAGTTTAATCCAAAGATACTTGGATGAGGCATACAGACATACCGAAAGAATTCTTGTCTTATGAAACGGGTGAAGCATTTCAGAATTGCAAGATATGTGACCGGGATTTGACACAACCAGAGACTCACTACATTGTTGAGAAGGCCATACGAAAATACACAGGTTATAAGGCGTGGGACGTTGTCTTCGAATATGCCATCTGCATGAATTGCGCGGAAAGTTTCCGCAGCGAATTGTCCAAAGATTCAGTTGAAAGCATAGAAAAGTATTTCATGACCAAAGTCGATATTAATAAGCACAGCGAAAGGTTTAGACAAACAGATGAAATTCCAGATATCTCGAAATACACCCATCAATGCTTAATTAAGGGTCTCAATAGAGACGAGGTAGAGGAATATCAAATTTATGGCAAATGCAGAGGTAACAAGTTTTTATATGAAAACATGCCGTACATGATAAGTGGAGAGGCAATGGACGAGATTGCCCAATTACTGTCAGATAAAACACTGGACGAACTTGACGGATTTGCTGGTAAGTACTTGGGACCATCCCCCGAACTTGAAGGGCTGTTCAAAGGCAGAAGATTGGTTTTGATCTAATCCCTGAGTGTTATTTCAACCTTCATCCAACAATTTAGGATAAACCGTAGCAACCTCTGGAATAAGATACTGTTTCCCTGTTTTCATATCCAAACAAACAGACCTTGTACGCTTCTTGAACTCCTTTTGAAACAGCCTGTTATTGAACTGGAAAATTTCACCCGGACCCAAATCAGACAGAAATTTCTCACCATTATTTTTGATATCATATTTACTCAGCACCTTAAACAGGGTTGGGTCGGCACAGCTAGAGGCTTTTGGATTCCTTAAATAGGTATCAATTACTGATCGTAAATCTTCTGGAAAGATTGATGGCAGGTTTAAGTCCTCCAGTAGTTTGCCGAAGTTATTTTTCCACTCTTTACCATGTGGTAAGACTCGGTGTTGATGCGATTCAAAAGTTATTAAATGGGCCACTTCATGCAGGTAAGTCACTAGAAACTGGAACCTGTTCAAATCATGATTAACCGTAATCATATGTTTCCGTTGCTGAGAAAGAAAACGGTAATCTCCCAGCCTGGTCTTCCTTGATCGGGTGATTTTAAATTGAAATCCGAAATGACTTAAGAGGTCCAAACAGTAATCGACTGCGGCTAATGGAACGTATTTCTCAAATATTTGACGGATCGGATTGATAGGAGTCAAGGTCGCTTTTCTAACTTAGGTTCATCATTAATAGCCTCGGCAATAATACGCTTCACGATTGACTTTACCTTTTTCTTAACTATCCCTATTTCCTCTTTGCTCATCTTTCGCTCAATCCTCAAATTTTCTGAAGTTTCAATTTCACGTTGAACTTCATCCAGAATATCATCCAAACCTCTATGTATGCCACGTAATTCCGAATCGGGATTTTCCATTAATTCATCAAGGTTCTCACTGGTATCTATAACACCTTCATCCAAATCCTCAATGGTCTCATCAATCTCCTCCATGATTTCATCTACTTCTTCCAATGCTTGGTCTATTCCTTCAAGGGTATCATCCACCTTGCTAAGGGCATCTTTCAAAGCAGATTCCACCTCCTGCTCAATATTGAAGTTGAGATCATCAGTCACCTCTACTTTAACCCTCGAATCAAAATCCATTACATAATAAATAACAGATCCTGCAAAAAGGACAATAAGAACAAGTGGTATTGTTTGATTGGATTTCATCACAATGAAATTGAGTACTCAATAAAGTTAAAAAATAAATCCTTTACTTCTTTCTGAACACCAATTTTATAGGCGCACCCGAAAACTCATAATGACTTCTCAACTTATTAATGAGAAACCGCTCATAACCCTCCTTAATGTACTGAGGAAGGTTACAGAAAAAAGCAAACGTCGGCGTATTGGTGGGCAACTGTGTCACATACTTAATCTTGATGTATTTTCCCTTTATTGAAGGGGGCGGGTTGCGCTCAATCTCTTTCAACATGATGTCATTCAATGACGAAGTCGATATCCTTCTTAATCGGTTGTCATAAATTTTCATGGCCATTTCAATTGCCTGAAAAATTCTTTTCTTTTCAATAACAGAGGTGAAAATGACCGGCAGATAGCTCAATTGCCCTAGCTTTTCGGCAATTTGCTTTTTAACTCCATCTGCAGTTTTATGATCCTTTTCTACCAGGTCCCACTTATTGACCATGATCATAATCCCTTTCTTATACCGATGAGCTAATGAAATGATATTCATATCCTGAGCTTCAAAACCACGTTCTGCGTCCACTACAATAACACAGACATCGCTGTCCTGAAGCACCTGGATTGCCCGGAGTACCGAATAAAACTCTATGTCTTCAATAACCTTGGATTTTTTTCTGATTCCGGCTGTATCAACCAGTAAAAAGTCCTTTCCAAAAAGGTTATAATGACTGTTGATTGCATCTCTGGTAGTCCCAGCGATGTCCGTAACTATACTTCTATCCTTGCCTAGCAAGGCATTGAGAAATGATGACTTTCCCGCATTAGGTCGGCCGAGAATCGCAATTTTAGGAATCTCCTCTTTTTGTTCTTCCTCTTCAATCTCAAAATACTTGACCACTACGTCTAATAATTCACCAGAACCTGACCCAGTCATTGAGGAGATCGGAAAAACATCTCCAGAAAGACCCATCGCATGAAATTCATGAGCCATTAATTCCTTTTCATGAGTATCAGCTTTGTTAGCCACAATTAAACAAGGTTTGGAAACTTCCCTGAGAATATTCGAAAAATCTTTGTCCAGATTTGTAAGGCCATCATGACAATTGACCATAAATAAGATTATCGATGCTTCCTGAAGTGCTTGTTTTACCTGTTCTCGAATGGCACCTTCAAAAATATCGTTTGAGCCGACGACATATCCACCGGTATCAATTACGGTAAAGTGTTTTCCACTCCACTCCGCATACCCATAGTGACGATCTCGTGTGACTCCAGGTTCATTGTCCATAATAGCTTGACGTTTCTCAATCAAACGATTAAAAAGAGTGGATTTGCCGACATTTGGTCGACCTACAATTGCAACGATATTGGGCATCTATTCAAATTAGGGTGCAAAGATAGCGTAACAAATTGCAGGGGAGCTAGATGCCCCTAAAAAACCATTTGACATTTGTCGCATTGCCAGTTTAGATGTTTTTTGGAACCAAAAGCCGGACATTATGATTTTTGGGAAAGTGAAACGATTGCCGGGCATAGTCTTGGTCATTATTTGGCAGCCTGTGGGATAATATATCACAGCTCAAATGATCAAAGATTTCTTAAGCAAGTGAATTATATAGTGGACGAATTAGAGCCATGCCAAAATATGTGGGAGGATTCCCAATAGCAGGAGGATTTCGAAGCAGGACCAGTATTTTCGGTTCGAATGATTAAAAGATAAGATCAGTCGGAGCCCTTTTTATCATATATTTTACCCATAAAAATTCCCAGCCCTGCCCAAACTGCTGCAATTCCTGCACCTATTATCCCCACTGTGGCAAATCCAAGTCCCAACCCTTCGGTTAACCCGGTAAAAAGCCAGGCAGTAATAGTATCCCCTCCACGATAAATAACAACATCAATCACCGGTTTTGCTTTAAACCTTGTCTCTTTATCAACTTCCGTAAATAGCATTTCTCTTGCCGGACGGGTAACAGCATAATTTCCAGCCCTGCGAACAACTTGAAGGGCAAGTAGAACAGTAATTATAGGGGCAAACGCAAGAATTAAAATGCCAGCACAAATTAGAACTGGCATTGAGGCCAATGTCAGACCCATTCCCAGTTTTTTGACAATACGACCGGTTGCAAAGAAGGCAATCCCAAAAGTTAAAACGCTAACTATCCAATCGATGCTACCTAAGATTTGTGTTCTTGTAGCTCTATCAAATTCAGCGAGTAAGTTTTTTTGCTCAAAGTATACGAAAGAACCAATCATGGTATACAGTAAAATAAAACCGCCAATGGCAAGTAAGTAGGGGTCTGTGATAAACGATTTAAAACCAGCAAAGGGATTGCCACCAATCTTAATAGCACTCAAATCAGCCTGCACATCTTCATTGTGCAATTCTGAGGTTTTCAGCTTTGCCAGATAAATAATAATTGGAATAGGGATAATGAGTATGACCGAGGCAATTAGAATTAAATTATCTGTCCCTGTTATATTGGCAAACAAAGTGGGTATCAATGGCCCAGCTAATGCTCCGGCACTGGCCCCCGCGGCTATGATGGCAAAAAGCCGTTTGGCTTGCTCTTTATTAAAAAGATCAGACATGTAACTCCAGAAAACAGAAAGGTGAAACATGCTGAAGACGCTCAACCAAACGTAAAATGATTTGTCAATCAACGTTCGGTCAGGGAAAAGAAATATTGAGATATAAAAAAGAACAAAGCTCGCAGCAAAAAAAGTATAGATTGCCGGTACTAAATGGCCGAATTTAACTTTTGATACAATGAAGCCATAGAGCACTACAATTCCGGCACTAATAAAAAAATTTAATGTCCAAAGTTGACTGACTTCCGAATCGGACCAGTCGCTGGCCATGGCATCGCGTACAGGTCTTAGGATATAATAGGATGCCATTAGTATAAAGACAAAGAGGAAAGACGAAGCCGTGGCTTTTATCTCATTAGGCTCTATATCTCCAACTTTTTGTAATATCTTTTTTACCATAACCCAGGTTTCAGAACGAAATATACGTAGGAGAAACCAGCTAAATTAACCGCTCATATATACACAGAGGAAATCAATTGGTTACTTTATCTTTAGATCTGGGGAGATTCAATGGGATAAATAGGCAATTTTCTTTGGACGATGTTGTTTTGTTGGATTTATCCAGTATTCATAGAGGCACACAATCGAAAAGAATAGCTGATAAAGAGATTTTATATCCAACAGGCTATCGATAACACCAAAAACAGTAACAACCCGGAAGCAGGAATTTAAGCAAAGATATTATGTGGTATGTCCAGAATGAACACCAGGGTTCTGAGGGTTACCCTGATGAGTCAAAAAAAACAGTTGGGGGATTGGATTGATAGCAGTTGCGTTAGTTTTTCGGTTCAGGTAAAACGTGGCTGGAGGAAAGTTTCGGGTCAAATGATGAATCGAGTGGGGTAAGGAAGCTGTTAAAAAGAATGGGTTTATTACACATGCAAGCTGCTAACTGCGTTCCTGGAAAACCGTCAGTATAGGACAAGGTGGCATTTTACCGCCTATAACCCAAACTCGCACTTGACAAAAAGGCTTTGGAAGTGCTTGAGAAGGCAAGTGGTCAATACGCAGTAGGATGGGAAATTCGATGATTTTCAAAAAGCGGCCTTCAGTCAAATAGAAAGATTTGAAGATGAAAAAGAGGCAGTGTCCAATTTTGTGCGTCTGCCTCATCTCGACTTATACGATTTGAAGGGTTTAATTTTATTAAAAATTAAGGGAATTATATACTTAAATCTGCATCAACCGCTTCCTAGTACTTAGGGTCCTTGATAAACTTGAACTTCTGTTTTAGGTGCATTCATAGTGTTGTATTTATTCTTGATTTCCGCAATTATTTTACGTTGTTTGTTTTCTATATCATAACCTGCATCATGATTTTTGAAACCATGAACCCCACCGAGTACACCTTGATGAAACCGTCCAATTGCACTTTGATATACCAGTTGATACAGAATGATATGTTCCTTGTTCTTCAAATTCTTGAGCATCTCTTACTGTTATAAACTGATGCAATACAAAGCAGTAAAAAGGGATCTTCAATATTTTTTTTTAACCCTTTATTAATGCATCATCACGTGATGATTTTAAGCTATCAACGAGTATCCAACAATTTATCTAATAAGGGCGTGAGTTCAATCAATGAAAGTCATTCAGGAGCAGCGTATGGGGCATATAGCAGTTACAGTGTAAAAGCATCAAATGGAGAATTAAAGTTAAGTTTTTCAACATCGAGTAATGGCATCTCTAGTGTAGTCAATTTTCAGGGGTACATGACACTGCTTAAGTCTGACAAATTAATTGATGTCATCCGGCGATTGTAGTAATTACCACGCAGCAATAGCCGGAGGAGGACAACTTGCTGAATGGCCGATGCCTGATTACCCATTGAGGCATGAGATGGTAATTGTTCCCTGGACAATTGAGCAGAGCCAATTGACTATCCCTGAAATTCCCGGATTGGGGGTAAAACTGACTAAAGGGCTTGAGGGAAAATATCCTTTTCGGGAAGACGCTGTGTATCAATGCAATGCCTGGCAGCTTCTAATAAGACAGTCACGGACTTTTGATAGGTCCTAACAATTCCGATATAGGATCGAGCGGTTAGTTTTAAGCAAATTTACTTTTTGGGTATTGTTCGGAAAACATAATCCCAAAGAGGAGAAGAGACTCCAAAGGCCCGCTCATGGTTTTTGTAATGATGAATCCCATGATTTACCCACAAGGCTTTAAAAATATTTTTTGGTGGCTGATAGGCATGTACTATGTAATGAACGAAAAGATACATGGCATATCCGAATAAAAATCCCGGGAGAAATCCAAATACAGCATTACCCATTGCAAATCTGAAGACAAAAAAGAGTAAGATTGAGATTGTTAAACTCATCACAGGGGGCATTGCTAAACGGTCCTTGTCTTTGGGGTAGTCATGATGTATACCATGAAACTTATATTGTAAATCCTCTCTTGCTTTCGTATCAGTACTCATATGAAATACATACTTGTGTATTAAATATTCGACAAGAGTGAAAGCAAACCATCCGGCAAGAAATAATGCAGCCAATGACCCAATTGTCATTGTCTCATGAGTATTACCCCAAAACAATATGGCTGTTGATATGGACACAAAAAGGCTAATTGGTACTGCAATATGAGTACGCGTCAACCTCTCAAGAAAAGGGTTATCAAATATTTTCCCCGTGCCACTATTACCTGGCTTCTCTACCCGATTAACGATTGTCGTCATACCACTGATATTTGAATAACTGCAAATTTATAATTTTTGATGAATCTAAACGATGATTCACGTCATGAAACTGCCAATTAAGAATTAGACCTGAACTGCTTTAATATTTTCAGCCAATGTCCGTTCATACACCTCTTCATATATAGGCACAATTTTATGAATATCGAACTTCTTTGCTCTATTGAGTGCGCCTTTTTTGAAGGGTGGCAAATTCTCGTCTTTTAAAATATGCAACGCTTTTTTAGTCATGTCGTCCACATCACCAACTTTACACACAAAACCGGATTCGCCATCAATATTCAATTCCGGTATACCACCTGCATCAGATGATATTACTGGAACTTCGCATGCCATGGCCTCCAGGGCAGCCAAACCAAAGCTTTCTTTTTCACTCGGCATCAAAAACAAATCTGATACCGAAAGGACTTCCTCAACCGCATTTAGTTTTCCAAGAAATCTAATGTCGTTGCAATCGCTAGTCTCCCTGCACATATTTTCAATTACGGTACGTTCAGGTCCATCTCCAACCAGGAGAAGTTTGCATTTTACTACTTTATTTACATTTTTGAAGACCGCCAACGCATCGTCAACTCTTTTCACCTTTCGAAAGTTTGATGCGTGAACAATTAATTTTTCATCATCAGGGCAAATTGCTTTTCGAAAGTGATCTTTACTCAATTTATTAAATCGCTTCAAATCAATGAAGTTGGGAATCACATGAATGTCCTTATTAACTTCAAAATGATCATAGGTGTCTTGTTTAAGGCTCTCGGAAACAGCAGTTACTGCGTTGGACTGATTGATCGAAAAAGTCACCACCGGCTCATATGACGGGTCTTTTCCAACCAAAGTAATATCTGTACCATGAAGGGTGGTTATGACTGGTATATTAATTCCTTTGGTCTTCAGTATTTCGCGTGCCATAAAAGCCGCAGATGCATGTGGAATGGCGTAATGAACATGGAGAAGATCCAGTTGTTCAAATTGCACAACCTCCACCATCTTACTGGCCAGTGCTAGTTCGTATGGTGCATATTGAAAAAGTGGGTAATTCCTGAAATCAACCTCGTGGTAATACAGGTTTTCGTTAAAAAAATCCAACCTTGCCGGTTGTGAATATGTAATGAAATGAACTTTATAATCCTTTTTAGCCAAACTCTTACCCAGCTCGGTTGCAACAACACCACTGCCCCCATATGTTGGGTAACATACAATGCCTATTTTCATTTGTAAATTTTCTACTGTGAGGAGCCCTGCTTAAATTCAGGCATGGACTCATATATCACTTCATGGATTCTACTACGTATGTTGTCCACCATGAGTTTGTCATTTTCTCTATTCGGATGAATTCTATTGGACAAAAAGATATAAATCAATTCATATTTTGGATCAACCCAAACGGCCGTGCCTGTAAAACCAAGGTGTCCGAAAGTACTTCTTGAACTATGCCTAGAGGTGTTCTGGTAATCACCAGATGAAGGTTTGTCCCAACCCAATCCTCTGCGATTACCCGGAAATTGTTTTTGTGTGAATTGAGAGATGGTCCCTTTTCTTATATACTGAGTACCTCCATAGAATCCGTCACGGAGGTTCATCTCAAGTAATTTGGCCAAATCATTGGCAGTTGAAAATAATCCTGCATGACCCCCAACTCCCCCTGTAAGTGCGGCATTTTCGTCATGTACCAAACCCCAGACCAGTGCATTTCTAAAGTCGTAATCAACCTCAGTGGGGGCAATATTGTTCAGGGAAAATCGACACAACGGTTGATAACAAGTGGATGACATCCCAAGAGGATCGTAAAAATTTTGCGATAAGAATTCTTCCATTGGTTGATTAATGAGCCGCTCATTTAATTTAAACATCATTAGAAACCCCAAATCACTGTAAGTATAGTCGTATTCTTCCTTCCAATCCGGCTTTTTCCTTAAGGTTGAATTTATAGTCCAGTTCCATACTGAATCCTCCAGTGCTTCATGACCAAACAGCCCTGGACCGATGGTTTGATTGTAATCTCTCTTTGCTGTTAACTGGAAATAATCCGGATTTAATCTGTCTCCGCGAAATGTCTTTTTGTAGAAAGGATAATAAGATTGTAACCCGGCTTGATGGGTCAATATATTACGAATGACCAAATCCTTTTTATTTGATTCTTCCAATTCGTTAAGAATAGAGGAGGCCTTGTCTTTTAGGTCAAAAGCTTTCTGTCCAGCCAGAAACATAGTTGCCTGAAGAGTTCCTGTTACTTTGGTCACAGATGCAAGATCATACAGAGTTTGTGTGCTTACACTCTGAATGCTATCATAGGTATAATGTCCATATGACTTATTTAATACAACATCTCCATTCCTCGCAACTAATATCTGACAGCCGGGTGTGGCAAAATTTTCAATAGCCTTTGACGCAATAAAGTCTATCTTTTCTTCCATTTTAGGATCAAATCCTTCATCCTCAGGAAAGGAATATTTCAATCGGGTTAACGATTCAGTAGTATGGCCAGTTCCTTCAACAAGTTCATCACCCAAATTGAATGGTAGTGATCCAGAAGACTGCAAAGCTCCGAATATTATCTGAGGCACAACTTCCTGAATGCCATTATCATTCTGGTGAGCTAAAAGTACTGACTGAAGAGATTTGAAGCTTGTTAACCATTTTTGCTTCGCAAATACAACGACAATAACTTTGGTTTGAAGTGAAAGTGTCTCAAGGAATTTGATTCTCTTTTGAACGTCAGAATTATCCGGATCCACTAAGTCTGGGAAAGAAAACCCCGTAATCACGTAGTCATAATGAGTCAGAATATTATGCAAACGCTGTTCGTCATGTAAAAAATCAGCCTCTTCATAGTGGCTGAAACAGGTGTAGTTATCAAGAGATTGTTGGAATGAATCGGGTGCAAAAATCCCAAGGCTCAATGATGCGAAATTTCGGTCATCCAATTTTTTTACTGGCAGAATGTTTTCACTATTTCTGACCACAACCGTTGACTGCTCCCAAACATCTCTCTGGAATAACTTTTCTGCAATGATGTCTGGTTTCAAAATGGTCTCATTCGCAACCCTATACTTTATGGTCAATACTCTTTTTACTTTCTGTTCAAGAAACTTCTTTTTCAATTTATTTTTAGCAATCATTGATTTGATGTAGCCTAGATAAAATTGATATCCATCTTCAAAAACTAAAACATCAGATCCCAAAATTCCATTTGAGAGATTTAGGTCGTCATGCCTGGTTTGATAGAAAATAAGCCCTTGATTGTCAGCAGTTTTATTGAGCTTTTTCAGGTCTTTTTTTCGCAACCCACCTGCATCAAAATTATATCCTGATAAATGGTTGTGAAGATTAATGGCATCATTCAACCCATTTCTTTCAGAATTCCTTAAATGCCATGTACTTATCCCAGCTCCATACATACCATTTTGATAAACCTGCAGAAATAAATCTTCTCGCTCATTGTTGGATGAAGTTTTCGAATATTGGATATCAGACAAAATATTGAAATTGTATCCTCTCTCTCTGGACCTAAGTCCACTCAGGTATCCTGCCCGATGGAATAATTCTGAATTAGTACTTGACACCAGTACATCTGGTCTAATATTCAATTCCGATTGGAATAAATAGTCCTTAGACATTAAGCCCTTTAAAACAGGCAATTGACCGCTAGTGCTGACTGCCGGGGCTGTATTGGCGACTGTAATTAATCCCCCAAAATCTTCTGAACTCTTACCAAAATCCGCAACAACTGGAAATAGCAGTTGTAGAATCTTTTGTTCCAGTGACATTGAGGTGTACACACTGTCTACCCACTGATCTGTCCTACTAATGCATTCACCCGTGGCAAGTAGGTCCGTGGAAAGCAAAATCCCGGCGGATATCAGTCCAATTGCTCTCAAAACTTTATGTTTATGACCAGTAAACCCGTTTGTTTTTACCATAAAGCCTAAATATGGCTTAAATTTGTTCGATTATATATATTTCATTTAAACAATCCAATAACTAGCCCAACCCTGAATGAAGTTTCCCTCTCTCATAAGGCTACCAAAAAATAAACGCTTCAGCTTCGAACCGCGTCATTACGATCCGATAAAAGAAGATATTGAGAATAGGATAGCGCAGATTAAAAGTGAAATGAACCATGAGGGGCAAGAGCCTTTCGAATCCAGTATTTCGGGTGCATTTAGAAGAAGCACAGAGAGGAGTGATAAATCCAGACCTGCCCTTTTACAGCTAATCATTTTCACGATACTTCTAGGTGGTTGTGCAGCATGGCTGATCTATGGCAATCTTGTTCTTTACATTTTAGCTGCTTTTATCCCTATATATCTATTTTTGAGACTCAAACGAATCCTTTGAGTTTTATTTAGAAGCTTTGGACATAATAAATCTCTTACCCGACACCATTGCGAATCAGATTGCTGCTGGCGAAGTCGTTCAACGACCATCTTCTGTCGTCAAAGAGTTGATGGAAAATAGCATAGACGCAGGGAGTAAAAAGGTACAATTAATCATCAAGGAAGCTGGAAAATCCCTTATACAAGTTATAGATGATGGCTTGGGTATGAGTGTCACCGATGCTCGTATGAGTTTTGAAAGACATGCTACCTCGAAGATTAAAACGGCCGATGATCTCTTTCGAATTAACAGTATGGGATTCAGGGGTGAAGCCCTTCCTTCCATATCTGCGGTTTCGCAAGTTGAACTCAAAACAAAGCAACAAGATTCTGAGCTTGGAACCTCTATTTGTATTGAAGCCAGTGAGATTAAGACGCAGGAGCCAACCGCAACTGCAAAAGGCACCTCCGTATCAATCAAAAATCTTTTCTATAATATTCCGGCCAGACGTAATTTCTTAAAGTCAAATCCTGTTGAACTCCGCCATATAACGGAAGAATTTCAACGAATAGCCTTAGCCAACCCAGGGATCGATTTCAGCATGATGCAAAATGATCTCGAGGTGTCTCACTTAAAGGAAGGCAATTTAAGTCATCGCGTAATTGGCCTTTTTGGTAAAAACTACAAAGAACAACTTATTCAATGCCAGGAAGAAACTGAATTAGTAAGTATTAAAGGCTATATAGGCAAACCAGACTCCGCCAAGAGAACGCGAGGTGAACAGTTCTTTTTTGTCAACAATCGATTCATAAAAAATAATTATTTGAACCACGCTGTGGTTAATGCCTATGAAGGCCTCTTACCAAAAGATTACTATCCTTTTTACGTGCTCTTTATTGACATTGCTCCAAGCCACATTGACATCAATGTTCATCCCACCAAAACCGAAGTGAAGTTTGATGATGAGCGTTTAATTTACGGGATAGTGAGGTCAGGCATAAAGCAGGCTTTGGGCGCACACAACATTAGCCCGTCAATAGACTTCGGTTTTGATGTAAATTTTGAATCAGCGGCCCTGGCCCTTGACAAGAGAGATAAGCTGTCACAGGCCGGGAAAGACTACGGAAGATTTCAAACAACTCCAAGAGACCAGGCAAATCTTGATCACTGGTCTCAGTTGTATGATGTTGCCAAAAATGAATCAACCCCTGGTCAAGAGGACTTGAAGAGAGAAATTAGTGACATTAGAATAGAAAGTAATGTCAATCAATCAGACTTTCATGCAGAAGCTGAATCTCATCCTGCTATACAGTTCCACAGAAATTTCATCGTAAAACAAGTAAAATCAGGCATGCTATTTATCAAGCAATATTTTGCCCACGAGCGCATTCTTTATGAAAAATATCAGCGCAACCTGGCGGCAAACAAAGGATTTTCACAACAATTTCTGTTCTCAAAGCAAATAGAACTGAATCCATCTGATTTTAATATCGTCTCTGAATTAGAGGTCGAAATCAAGTCCCTTGGTTTTGATTTCGAGTTTTTCGGAAGTAACTCCATTGTGGTGAATGGCATCCCCCCGGATGCTGTTGGTCAAGATGAAGAAGTGCTTTTTGAAGGGCTTATTGAACAATTCAAGCAAAACCATAAGGAGCTCTCACTGGATAAAAAAGAAAGTCTGGTGAGGGCAATAGCCAAAAAGTCGTGTATAAAATCGGGACAAAAACTATCAACTGATGAAATGACCAGTATAATTGATCAATTATTTGCTTGTGAAAATCCCAACTTCACCCCACGAGGGGAAGCGACTTTTACTATATTGGACCACCAAAAACTTGAAGGACTATTTAGCCAATGATGCGAAGACTTACACCAACAGTTAAGAACCTCTTAATAATAAATGTAATTGCCTATCTCATACCAAGGGTACTTGACCTGTCCGGTATAAATCGCATCTTAGGGCTCTATTATTTTGATTCACCATTTTTTTATCCATTCCAGTTTTTCACTTACATGTTCTCTCACGGAGACTTCATGCATATTTTTTTTAATATGCTTATGCTCTTTTTCCTGGGACCATTACTCGAACAGTTTTGGGGAGGTAAGCGATTCCTGACTTTTTACCTCATAACTGGAATAGGTGCCGGATTTATTTATTTACTGATCAATTTTTTTCAACTGAGCCCATTAAAAAATGCCGTTGAGAACTACGCTCTCAACCCAAGTCCTGACTCCTTCTATACAATTATTGCAGAATATGATAAATACAATTTTGACTACAGTAACAGGGTTTACGAAGCTTATTTTGATAACCCTGCAAATACCTCGATAGAGCGACAGACTATAGAGATTGCGCAGTCGCTGTATGATCATAATTTGAACATTCCAATGGTAGGCGCATCTGGAGCAATTTATGGCATACTGATGGCGTTTGGGTTTTTGTTCCCCAATACAGAAATGATGCTGCTATTTCCACCTATCCCAATTAAAGCAAAGTATTTAGTATTGATACTTGGAGGTATGGCAGTCTATTGGGGATTTAAGGACAATGCAGGAGATAATACTGCCCATTTTGCGCATTTGGGAGGTATGATTGTATCTTACATAGTCTTAAAGTTTTGGCAATTAAATTCAAAGAATTTTTATTAAAAGAATGAATCAGGGAATATCCGATGATTTTAAAAATGCCTGGGGTCGGCCAGGCAATGGCATGATTCAGTTGATATTGATCAATGTCACAATTTTTGTGGTTTTCGGCATTTTTGAGGTTCTTTCACTATGGTCAGGTAACGGTTCGTTTTATCGAACAATATCCTCCTTCATAACATTACCATCCAATATTGACAGTTTTGTCTTCAAACCATGGACGCTTATAACATACTCCTTCATCCACCACGGATTTATGCATATTCTTTTCAATATGCTCTTCCTCTATTGGTTTGGCAAATTGATCAAAGAGTATTTAGGGGGCCAAAGAGTACTCAGCATCTATTTTTTGGGAGTAATTGCCGGAGGTATATTGTACATCATTTTGTATAATGTTCTACCGCTTTTTCAGGATGCTGTAGATGGGTCACGGCTTGCTGGAGCATCAGCCGGAGTTTTTGCCGTTGTAGTCGGAGCAGCCACATTTATGCCTAATTACACTTTATTCTTACTATTTATAGGTCCCGTACGAATCAAATATATAGCACTATTTTATGTGTTATTGAGTTTCTTACAGTCTGCAGGCTCTAATGCTGGTGGCGAAATAGCCCATATGGGTGGGGCATTAATGGGTTTTGTGTTTGTAAAGCAGTTGCAAAAAGGAACGGACTGGGGGACGCCAGTAACCTCATTTATTAATTGGATGAAGAGCTTCTTTGTGAGGCAGCCTAAGATTAAGGTGACTTATTCCAGTAAGAACAAAACTCAGAGTTCGGATTCACCCCCCAAACATTCAAAAACTGATCAGGATGAAATAGATGTAATTCTGGACAAGATTTCAGATTCGGGCTATAAAAGTTTAACTTCAGATGAAAAACAAAAACTTTTCAATGCCAGTAAAAAGTGATAGTTGACGGTTTTAGAGGTGCTCTCAAATCGTTATTTCCACACTCGATTAATACAAAAATTGATAATCTAAATCATATATGAATGCAACTGTCGAACTTTTAAAGCTACTAATTCCGGCTGCTGCTGTTTTGTATGGAATGTTCCTGACCATTAAACTTTTCATTAATAGAGATTATGAAAACAAGTTATTGGAGGTTAGAGTTAAAATTCAAGAGACTGTAATCCCTCTCAGATTACAGGCATATGAAAGGATCTGTTTATTCCTTGAAAGGATTTCTCCAAATAACATTATTGTGAGGTTAAATAGTGCATCTCTCACTTCGAAGGAACTTCAATCTCTATTGCTGCATGAAATCAGGGAAGAATTCAATCATAATCTATCCCAACAATTGTATATGTCAGATGAAGCTTGGAACTTGGCTAAACAAGCCATGGAGCAAGTTGTTTCAGTGATTAATACTTCTGCACATGAATTGAATGAAGACGCTCAAGGTATAAATCTTGCAAAGAAAATATTTGAGAAAATATTAGGTAAGGAGAATGATCCAATCGGAAATGCTCTTACTTTTTTAAAGGACGAGATTAGACAGTTTTATTAGATTAAACTATGCGAAAGAAACTCGCAGATAATATAAAAGAGAAGGCCAGAAAGATAGCTGCCGATGACGGCCTGTTGAAAAATCTCATTGATAATGTCAAACACAAGGTCGATGAGATTACCAAAAATGAGAAATTGAAAGAACTCTTCACAACTGTTGAACTATTAGTTAAAATGGTGAAGAGTTACCTGAACGGAGAATACAGAAACTATCCTAAAAGAACACTCTTACTCATTTTATTCGGGCTCTTATATTTCCTGGCACCAATTGACGCTATTCCTGATTTCATACCGGTATCGGGCTTCTTGGATGATCTGACAATTCTACTCTGGGTTTATAAGAGTATTCAAAAAGATATTGTTGCTTATCAAGAATGGGAGAAATTAAAGTCAACTTCAACAAATTAAGTTTTAAGCCAGGACTAACCATATCAAAATGTCAAATAACTTACTTCAAGGTAAAAAAGGAATCATATTTGGTGCGCTAGATGAAAATTCTATTGCATGGAAAATAGCACTGGAAGCCCATAACCAAGGAGCAAAATTTACTCTTACAAATGCACCAATAGCATTGAGGATGGGTGCAATTAATCAACTTGCAGAAAAATGCGGTGCTAAAGTTATTCCAGCGGATGCTACTTCGACTGAAGCATTAGAAAGCCTATTTGTGCAGTCGATGGAGGTTCTTGGTGGTAAAATGGACTTTGCGCTTCACTCCATTGGAATGAGCCCAAATGTTAGAAAGAAAAAAGATTATGGGGACCTTAACTATGACTGGTTTTTGAAAACATTAGATATTTCAGCTCTTTCCTTTCACAAAGTGATGCAAACAGCAGAGAAGCTGGATGCCATCAATGAATGGGGTTCAATATTGGCGTTATCTTATATTGCCGCTCAAAGAAATTTCCCTGATTATTCTGATATGGCACAAGCAAAAGCAGCACTTGAATCTATTGCCCGGAGCTATGGCTACCGATTTGGTAAATTGAAGAATGTACGTGTAAATACCATTTCGCAATCACCAACAATGACCACAGCGGGCGCAGGAATTACCGGATTCGATGTTTTCTTTAACTACGCAAATAAGATGTCACCGTTAGGTAACGCCTCAGCTGAAGATTGTGCTAACTATTGCGTAATGATGTTTTCCGACCTTACAAAAATGGTAACCATGCAAAATCTAATGCACGATGGAGGATTTTCAAATTCCGGGATTACTGAAGAGATTATTGAGCAAATGAACAAGTAGTTGGCGGTGATTGAATGATAGCTTTTCCCAATGCTAAAATAAACGTTGGATTAAATATCCTGGGGGAAAACCCTGACGGTTTCCACAACATTTATAGCTGCATCTATCCTATTCCCTGGTGTGATGTCTTAGAAATTATTGAAGGCGATAGACCCGGATTTCACTCCACCGGTATTGATATTCCTGGAAATGAGTCTGACAATCTCTGCTTGAAAGCCGTCAAGCTGCTTTCTAATGACTATGAACTCCCACCGGTACAGATTTATCTACACAAGATTATTCCGATAGGAGCTGGTCTTGGTGGAGGCTCTGCAGATGCTTCATTTACGTTAAAGCTTCTAAATGATAAATACGGACTGGGGATTACTAATGAAAAACTTGAGAAATATGCTTCCCAATTGGGGAGTGATTGTCCCTTTTTTATAAGAAATCGACCGGCAATTGCAACTGGGACGGGCCGAATACTTACTCCTATTAATATTGACCTATCAGAACTTTTCATAGTTCTAGTCAATCCGGGAATTCATATATCGACTGCCGAAGCCTACAGGCATGCCAAATTCAGTAACCATACATCATTCGAAAATGAGATCAAAGACCTTAGTCATATTGATAATTGGAAAAATATTTTGCACAACGACTTTGAATCAAACCTATTTAAACTTCATCATCAACTCCCTGAGATAAAGAGTTCATTTGATGAGCTAGGTGCAAAATATACCTCTATGACTGGGTCTGGGTCAACAATTTATGGTCTCTTTAATCACAAAATAGATACCTCGATATTCGAAGAGTTGGGCTATACAGTCTTTCAAAATCAACTGAATTCTAGGCCATGACTACAACAAAAGCCAATTTGGATTCACCATCCGAAACCGCCAATCTGTTAAAGTCCTTAAACCCCTGATCCTTCAATTTGACAATCCTTTTCCACTGCAAGGAGATCAGTCCGTAAATATCTTCTCCGTCACTCATTTAGAATTTTACCTGATTTTGTATCGGAATGACCGTGTGAAATATACTCGTTGACCGTCCGCGCTAAAGAAAGGCTGATTGTCATAACCCTTCCAGTTGGTCAAGTTCTTCCCATTCTTTAATTCCTTCTTATGCCAATCTATTGCATAAAGAAAGATATCGGTATCCTGACTTTGACTCTTCAATAGAACAGTGTTAGTAAAGCAAAACCAAAAAATGATAATAATTCTCACCGCCATACCCCGTTTAAAAATAAAATCCACCAAAATCTATCTCCACACACGTTTGTGGAAATATTCTTTATGGTTTTCAACCAAATATGCCTTAAATTGTTCCTTTCTCTTTATTCAAAGATTTAAGAAAAGGCATGAACCTGAATGTAAAAGCAAAAAAGCAAAGTACTTATGACGCAATTGTAGTCGGAACAGGAATTAGTGGTGGATGGGCTGCAAAGGAATTGTGCGAAAAAGGGCTAAAGACGCTAGTCCTCGAAAGAGGTCGTGATGTAAAGCACGTAGTTGATTATCCAACTATGATGAAGAAGCCATGGGAGTTACCCAATAATGATCGTCTTACCGCAGAGGAGATGAAAGATTATCAAGTACAAAACAGAACTGGTTACACCGTAAGGGAGTCTACAAAACACTGGTGGGTTAAGGACACGGAACATCCATATACTGAAACAAAACGCTTCGACTGGATGAGAGGATATCACGTTGGTGGGCGGTCAATTACATGGGGAAGGCAGAGTTACCGCCTTAGTGAAATTGATTTTGAGGCAAATCGCAACGATGGGATTGGAGTTGACTGGCCTGTCCGATACAAAAATCTTGCCCCATGGTATGATTATGTGGAGTCTTTTATCGGAGTGAATGGAAGAGCCGAAGGGTTACCACAATTGCCTGATGGAAAATATCTTCCACCTATGGAGTTCAATTGCATAGAGAAGCATGTTAAACAAAAAATTGAAGAAAATTTCCGTGACCGAATTATGACCATTGGTCGATCTGCAAACCTAACTCAACCTCACAATGGTCGTGGCAAGTGTCAATTCAGAAACAAATGTATTAGGGGATGTCCTTATGGTGGATACTTTAGCAGTAACTCTTCGACATTACCCGCTGCTGAAAAAACAGGCAATATGACCTTGAGGCCAAACTCCATCGTTACGGAAGTCATTTACGATGCAGAAGGAAAGAGAGCATCAGGTGTAAGAATTTTAGACTCCGAAACTAACGAGACCTTAGAATTTTCCAGTAAAGTTGTATTTCTATGTGCCTCATCTATGGCATCAACACAGATATTACTACAATCGATCTCAGACAGATTCCCAACAGGACTGGGCAACGACAGCGATCAGTTAGGAAGGAATATCATGGACCACCACCTTGGAGTTGGTGCTTACGGAGAGTCTGATATGTTTGGCGATCAATACTATTCTGGAAGAAGACCAAATGGCATTTATATTCCACGATTTAGGAATATGAAAGAAAAGAGAACGGATTTTGTGAGAGGATACGGCTATCAAGGGGGTGGCAGTAGAGAAAACTGGTCCAGTGCCATTAGAGAATTTAGTATTGGGAAAGAGCTTAAAGAATTAATGGCCCATCCTGGAGTCTGGACATTTGGAATTGGCGGATTCGGAGAAACTCTTCCCGATCCGAATAACCGAGTTACTCTAAACACCGAATTACGAGACAAACATGGTCTGCCAACCTTAACCTTTGACGCAGAACTCAAGGAAAATGAAATTGAGATGCGAAAGGATATGAAAACAGCTGCTGCAGAAATGTTAGAAGCAGCAGGACTGAAAAATGTAACAATGTATGACAGAGGCTCACATCCTGGTATTGGCATACACGAAATGGGCACTGCCCGAATGGGAAGAGACCCAAAGACGTCAGTACTAAATGGACATAATCAAGTTCATGCCGCTAAAAACGTTTTTGTAACTGATGGTGCTTTTATGACATCAGCGGCATGTCAGAACCCGTCGTTGGGTTATATGGCTTTCACCGCCAGAGCCGCCGACCATGCTGTTAAAGAAATAAATCGTGGTAACCTTTAATTAATTAAAATGGATCGAAGAGAAGCGATAAAAAGAACAAGTTTGGCCATGGGCGGAATGATTTCTGCCCCAACATTGGCAGTAATCATGAAAGGCTGCAGTCCGAGTCGGTCACTCGAATGGCAACCAACATTATTCACATCAGAACAAGCCATGATGATGGAAGATGTATGTGAGCGGATAATACCTACAACTGATACACCAGGGGCTAAAGCAGTTGGAGTGCCTCAATTTGTAGAGGCTATGGTGAAAATGGTTTACGACAGGGAGAACAGGGATCGTTTTATGACAGGGGTTACCGATTTAGAAAAATCCAGTCAAGATAAGTTTCAGAAACCCTTCACCAAATTGACTGAAGAGGAACAGTACGAAATTCTAAACCCTCTGAACAAGGCAAGTGCTGAAGAAGCAATAGCGGCCCATAGACAACTACAGGATGTCAGTTATAAGCCTTCATTTTTCAGAATGCTCAAGGAATTAACATTGACAGGCTATTATACATCTGAAATTGGTGCCACCCAGGAGTTACAATACAATGATCTCCCTGGAAACTATGACGGCTGTATTTCACTTGATGATCTGGGAGGCAAAACATGGGCGACATAAAATTGTCGTTCAAAACCCAATTATTACAAAAAAATAACAGTTTGACGCAAGATTTGCAATTTAGAACTCTTGCTCAATGTTATGACTCATAGTAAAATTCAGAACCGTATTCTCCAAACCGTAAGTTGGTGCTTTTTATTAACGTCTTGTAATCCCATTACAGTAGATTACAAATTTGCCTATCAAAATGAAGGCCCCAATAAGCAAATCATGTCACTTATGGAGTCTGTCTTAGAGAACGAATATAATGTAGACATTTTGTTGGAAGAGGTTGACAGGCCAGTGGAGCATCTTGATAAAGTCAAATCTGGGGAATTCGATTTTTTACTTCATGAAAATTACTCCCCATTCACGAATGATGGCATTACCAGTGCCTATTTAGTATATCCCAGATTTTTACATTTATTCTATAGAGAAGACGAGAGCCCCAACAGCTTCAAAGATTTAATACTCGGTAAAAGTATTTACCTGGAACACACTCAATCGGCCGAATCTCTCATATTAAAGGATTTGATGAAGTTTTTTTCAGTACCCGATGATGCCGTCACCTACACCATGGACATGGCGCAAAGTGATGTCGTTGTACAATTAAGCCCCACGTTGCCTGACTCCTACCTTCAAAGTCTGTCAGGATTCACTCTATTTTCTTTTGATGGCATCGACAAATTAGGGAAGGGATCACAGGTGGAGGGCATTTCATTGAAATATCACAGGCTTCAACCTTATGTTATTCCGGAAGGCACCTATGGCACATTCACAAAAAATCCTATCGTGACATTGGAAACAGATATGGTGATGCTGGCAAATGAATCTATTGGCAAAATTGCTGTCCACGACCTGATTAAAACTGTACTGAGAAATAAGCAATCATTTGTGTCCATCGACCCCGTACTCTATATCGGCCTGGACGAAGTCTTTGACCGATCTCGATTAAGTTACCCTCTTCACGATGGCGCAAGGGCCTATCTTGACCGTGAAGAACCCGGTTTTTTGGAAAGGTATGCCGAGTTAGCTGGCGTGGGCTTTTCAATCATAATCGCTTTAATCACAGGTCTTATAAGTTTATCAAGATCAAGGGTACAACGGAAAAAAGATCGAGTTGATGTCTTTTATAAAGAGCTAATGGACATTAAGAATGAGTCAGGAAATACGATGGACAGTGTGAAAGCAAAAATAGAACATATCAAAAAATCACAAAATAAGGCCTTTGATATGCTCATTAATGAGAAGCTTTCGGCCAATGAGAGTTTTCGTATTTATATGGAATTATCTAAAGAGACAATTTCAGAACTGCGACTTAAGCGCAGGGCATTGAAATTAATGGCTGACAAAGTAAAAGGCCAAAATGGCTAGACCCTTTTAGTATTTACGGTCAATTCAAAAACATCTTCACGTTGATAATGGCCGGTGACATCCAAAGCCATCTTTTCTTTCAATATATCATTCAAGTCCAGTTCTGCTATAACAATATCTTCCTTATTAAATACTGGTTCAACGATATATTTCCCATTCGGACCAATGATTGCGCTTCCCCCTGTTAGTATCAATTGGGTTGAATCCTTTTCGTACTTAGAAGGCAATTCAAGTTCTGATGGAATTTCATTGGCCCTCATTATTTGTCCAGCTGCTAACACAAAACAACGTCCTTCAAAAGCATAGCTTCTACTCGCTATTTGCAGCAATTCATGGACATTAGGCCAAACTGCGGCATGAATCTGCTCTCCAGAGTTATGCATGGCCTGACGAGTTAATGGCATCCAATGCTCCCAACAAATAAGTCCACCAATTAGTGCTCCATGCATCTCGGCAGATTTTAAACCATGACCGTCACCGAATCCATAGACCATTTTTTCAGTAAATGTTGGCATTAGTTTGCGATGGTGATTTACTAATTGGCCTTTTTCATTGGTCAGAATGAGGCTATTATAAATAGTCCCATTCTTTGGACCTGACCTGACAATTTCATTGATTCCAATACAAATGCCAGACTTGAGATCCTTCGCAAGCTTACAAAGTGTATCTATCTCAGGGCCAGGTATCGTAATCCCATTGGCATACATTTTAGCAAAAACCTGTTTTACGGAGTCATTATCCCAAACTGCAACGTCCGGGCAATGATCTAACCACGCCGGGTAGCCACTTAACCACGTTTCTCCAAAAACAATGTAGTTGGCACCTTTAGAAGCTGCTTGCTTGGCCAGTTCGACGGCTTTGTCCAGACTCCTTTTCTTCTCAAAATATTCGGGGCCATGCTGGATAATAGCGGCAGTAATCTTATTTGGCTTCACGCAATATTCAGAGCCAATTAATCACATTTATACTCATAATCGATCATTTTTATTCCATCACTTGACGCCGCTTTGGCCTTAGCAGCCTCTATCACCGTAACCGCCAAATCTTGATTTTGAAGTGTCTTGAAAGGAATTCCCTCATAATTCTCGTCGTAAGTCTTGCGAATCCATTTGGCTGCCTTTTCTGAAACTCTACTGTATTTTAGTGACTTCATACAACAAGTGATTTGGATGATGTCATTGCTTACTAGACGTACCTCGGCATCATCGACCATAATAATAGTATCGACCCAGACGTAGTTAATTTCTTCTTCCTCATTCTCCTTCTTATCTTGTCCATATGAGGTAACAAAAAAGCCACCCAAGAGAAATGAAATGAGCAACAATTTAAACTTGCAAGCTTTCATAGTGTGATTGATTAAGAAACTAATTTAGACTTATGCCCTATAACGACAAAATGAAGTAACAGATTTTCCCTAATTTGTTGAATGGAATATTAATTTGAAGACACCTCTGTTATACATCCCGGTGACCCTTTATGCTCATGGTGCTGGAGGATAGCAGAAGAAATCACTTTTTCACCAAATTTCGCTCGAGACATATATCGCACATTAAATTTGGTTCCCGGGGTGTCAAATAAAGAATTTTCTTCTAAAGCCAGGATTAGAGGAGGGCACTCTGATGAAACCGCAATTTATACTGACAATTTTGAGATTTATGAACCATTCCACCTCGAGGAATTCGACGGTGTATTCAGCGTAGTACACACTGACTTTGTAGATGAAACAAAGGTTCTAACTGGTGGGTTTTCTCCAAGGTACACGGATAATTGTCCTACTCTCCAAAATATTGATCAACCATCTGTAATAGTTAATATTTTATCAATAGCGTCCTAAACGTTTAAAAAATAGCAGGGAAGAAATCCGTATCTCAAATTATCTTTGAGTTGCACAACGAACCCCATCCCTGCATGTCAACTATAAATTTGTTTTCTCAGGTCATCTCTAAGATTGACCGTAACTCCTTCAAAAAATTAGTACAGGAAAAGCAGACCGATAAATATCAGAAGGGCTATGATAGTTGACGCATTTGGTTTCACTGCTATTCTGTCAGTTTTCAAAAAGCCAATCTGTTCGTGATATCAGCAATGGTCTTCGATCAGCGACTGGCAATCTAAACCACATGGGCAACAACATTCAATTTGAGTCTGTTAAAGAAAATGACCTGCCAGAAGACAGCCATCAACACATTCTAAAAGATGAGCTTATACAACTCACAGGCAATCAAACCAAAAAGAAATACCCTAAACGACTGCGAAGGATTGCTATTTGGGATGAACAGCATCAACAAACCATTGAATTGATTACTAATCAAATGTCCCGGACAGCATACACAGTAAGTGAACTTTACAAGAGCAGATGGCAGATAGAAATCTTCTTTAGCGAGATAAAACAGTTGCTAAATATCAAATCATTTATTGGGACTACTCAGAATGCTGTGATGATTCAGATATGGACAGCCCTGATGACTATAGTTATCCTCAAGTTCCTGAAAGAACTCGCAAAATATGGCTGGCAACTTTCAAACCTTGTGGCTTTTCTAAGATTGAACCTATTTGTTAAAATCGACTTGCATAGATGGCTGGACAGCCCTTTTGATCATCCGCCTGATCACCGTAAAAATCAAACACAGGGGGTGCTCTTTCATTAAACAGCATTAATGCCCTTAACCTGTGTGAAAAAGAAGATTCAACATAGCTTCCTAAAACGTTTAGGACGCTATTGGTAAATTTTAATCTGTCGAGACATGGCAGGCATTAACCCAATTGAATCTCAAATTCTTTCGTCTTCGCTACTCTACCTCCAACCGGATAACTTTTCTCGACAAATCTAATCCGGTTCACATCATCTACCGTCATAATAGTCGATGAGCACGTTCCATACGTTTCTGTTTCAATAAACATGGCACTAATAGCCTTTTCCCATTCGTAAGACACTCCAGTCGACGGCAAGATATCATCGTCTGCTTCACTAGTGTTGCCCAATGCGTTAAATAATGTCTCATCCTCTATTTTTACTGATTCTGAGGCCTTTTCGAACAAATATTTACCTAATTCCACTTTGGGCCAGGAGGTATCCAACAATGCATTACTCAGACCATAAGACCCAGGAGGCAATTGTATAATCTTGTGATTAATATTGTTGTAGTACCACAATTCATTCCGATTCCCTATTAGAAGGTTGAGGCCATAGTACAAGTCTCCTTTTTTTTGAATGTCGAGCAGATAGGACTCTGGTGTGTGGCAGCCTTTTAAAAAGTCAGTTGTTAGATGACCTCTGGACGGTGCATTTTCTTTCTTGATCCCTGGATCTCGGTAATTGGTAATGGCTGCAAACCTTCCTTCTGTTGTGATACCCATCCAGGTACCACCCGCCTCAAGGTCTCTACCAGCCAAAATCTCAGAATGATCTTTCCAAAATGTCGCTTCGCTTGTTGGTCTTGCATAAAACTCATCCCGGTTAGCAGCTATAATCAGCTTATAACCAGGCTTTTGCTTCCATGAAAAAAGTATCAAACACATTGATTATTCTTCAAACCTTTACGGATAAACTTTTCTTGTATTCTGATGGAGTCTTGTTTGTATTTTTCTTAAAAGTTGCATTAAAGGCTGATAAGGTATTGAACCCATACTCGTAAGCTATTGCCGAAATCTTGAAATTGTCATAAAAACTCATCATTAAAGAGCTCTTTTGCTTTTTTAATCCGGTATTGATTGGTGTAATCGGTAAAACTTATATTATTATGAACATTGAAAAGATTCGAAAGCAGAGGTTTGGCAATTTTAGTGCTGACAGATAGTTGTGACAAAGTAAAATCCGGACCCAGATATAATTGTTCCTCCTCTATTACGTTCTTGACTTTTCTTGAATAGTTTTCAACATCATTTTGGGACAGTTGAATATTTCTGTATTTAGGTTTTAATTCCTCAGTGAAGATTGCATGATTTCTAAGCACATAAAAACTAAGAAAATACATAATGGCACTATACACGACTGGTCCGGTCATGTAAGATGTTAGCCCCCATTCATGATTCATGAAATAAGCCATGCAAAATAACGCAGTTGAAATATAAAGCGTTTTTAGCCAGGCCTTAATTTCAGAAGACCCCTCCCGCTTCATAAACTTTGACAGGTAGAAAAGAGATAGCACCAAAAAGAGATAGCACCAAGAGATAGCACCAAATAAATCAAAGAATGGTATAAGATAGCCCGGGTATCTACCAATATACCAGAAGTGTGAGGTAGTCATTTCTGTTGACAAAGCCAATACAATAAAACCAGGCAAGAAGTGAAGGTAATGGTACCAACGCCATTTGAAGCTGCTATTAAAAGAAAGTATATAAAGCAGTAAGAGAGGAACTATTGCCAGGTGAGCACCAAAGCCAATATCGAGAACGAAATTTGATATCCCATTGTAAAAGAGCCGCAATGTGGATTTTGCAACTCTTATCCCAACAGCAACAAAAAGAGCTCCCAATAATATATTGGTGAGTCGTTTGCCGCCTTTTGAACTAACAAAGTACCCACCAATAAAAAAGCTTTGAACTGCCCCAACGCTGCAAAGCATAAGAAAAATTGTGTTCCAGTTCATTAAGTTTGTGCTTTGGTCAGGCAATTTTAATTGGATACGGTCAAAATTGAAAGCTGGCTTCTTTAGTTGTTAATGAATCAGCTCCTTTTAGAATTAATTTTTGGTAACTATATACGTGTTGGGACAACATTTAACAATACTTCTATATGATAAACAAGTCCCATTTTTTACTCTTTTCTCTTAGGTTCTTTCACAAGTTCCTTTACAGCCCCCACAAAGCCCCCACTCAACTTTAACTTCGTCTCGTACTTAGAAGCACGTTTTTTGGTTGGTTTAGGCTTAGATGGTTTCTTTTGGTCTTTCTTCCTGGTCATATCTATTCAAAAATATTATCTGGCAACCCATTTATCAATTCTTGCAATTCATTTGTGTCATTAGGAGGTTCATTTAAGTCAATTGTAACTAGCGGATTCAAATGATTATAAAGTTGAGTTAACGGTTGAGAATTTCTAATCTGAATTAACTCAACCCCTTGATTTGTAGCTGTTGTTTGGATTCTTGACCTTCCACCAATCTTGTCAAAGATTATAACACCATTCCTTCCAACTCTTGCAATTTTATCCTCTATTACCTCTTGGTTTCCTGGTGCGATTAATGCTGATTCAATTCTAATCCTTCCCCTTCTTGTTTGAACTTCTGCATCTGACCCCCTTTCGACTTCCTGATCCCTTTCAATGTTTACCCAAAAAGTTTCATTTTCTTCTAATCCAAGTAACGTAAGGCAAGCTCTTAAAAAAACATTCTCTAATTTTTTACCATACTTTGATTTAGCCGAACCCTTTATTGATAAGGTAGCTGATCCAGCCATAAGCATTAGCCAGGCATCATTTTTAACCCCCGTTATTTCAAGTTGTTCAAATAGCGTATTGTACCTCTCAATTGTTTCTCTTAATATTCTTGGATAATCATCCGAACTATACCCAAGATTAACGGTTCCTTTTATAGTCGATCCAAATATCCAATTTTCAATATCCTTTAATTCTTTAGGCTTTCTTCTTGTCGCTTGAATAGCATTGAAAAATTCAGTAATCCAATCATTTTCTCCATAACGTTTAATTGCCTGATCTCTTAATTCTTTAAGCCAATGAAAGGTGGTAAAATACCTTCCCTGCGTATTAGGTTCAATAAGGATTCTAAAGTTCCTTCCTTGAATTAAATGAAAGGTTATGTTTCTAAGAGATTCAACCGAATACGGATCGAATATATTTGTGTTTTTTTTAACCAATTCCTATAATCCTCTATTCTAAAATCCATTTTTAAAATCGTATTCAGGATCAATGTCAATAAAATACGCTTTATCGGAGTGCTTTTTAATTCTCTTATTCATGTGATTGAAGTACTCTAAATCGTTTTCAATCATTAAAAACCTTCTATTTAAATTAAGAGCAGCTATTGAAGTAGTTCCTGTTCCTGCAAATGGATCAAGTACTAAATCCCCTTTAAACGAGTAGTATCTAATTACTTTTTCAGCAAGTTCAACTGGAAATATAGCAGGATGAACTTTAGAATGTCCAGGGTGAAGTTTCCATATATTAGTTACATCATATTCACCTTCAATTTTAGAATCTTTGATAAGCTGTTTATCCCAATGCTTTCTTAAATTCCAATCTATCAACTTTGTTGTTTTCTTTCTATAAACCAACACATATTCAGTAACAGGGACGGGTTTATATTGTAATGGATTTCTGTCTGCCCTAAATCTTCGCCCACGTCCAACATTCCACCCCGCACCTTCTGGCTTCTGCCAAATAATATCATCTATAAACTCAAATCCAACCTCATCTAATAGTCTATGATAATCAAATTGAAGTGGTATTCTTTTGCTCGCTGTTTTTCTTGAAGTTCTTCTTATTAAAACGGGCGAAATGTTTACAACAATAAATCTTCCCTCCGAAAGAACATCATGGCATTTTTGGAAGGTGTTTTTAATAAACTTCAAATACCCATCATAATCAACATACTCAGCATATTCAGGCTTTGCATTATAGTAAGGCGGAGAGGTAAAGACCAATTGCGCTGTGTCATTTGGGAAACTATCTAAAATCTTATTACAATTCCCTAATATTACGCTATTACGTACTGGATTTGGTCTAAATTCTTTAATGGACTTCTTAGATTCACTCTTTTCCTCTTTCGATTTTTTTGCCCTATTCTTGATTAAATCAATATCTGTATTTGAAACAATATTTTTTAATTCCAAATCCACCTTAACCTCACCTAAATAGCTATACCCATTACTCTTAGTATGAATTGGTATTCTCCACAAATTAAATCTATCATCATACTCAGGAAGCCCTGTTTCGACAATTGATTTTAGATTGTTTTCTATAATCCAATTGACCGAAACTTCTTTTGCTTTAGCAGTACTACCTTTGGCGTGCCTTATGCTCATTTCACTATAAGTTGTTTGTAAGTTAATCGTCCATCAACACTCTTTAATGAAGATGCAAAACGGTCTTTATCCGCTAATTTCCTTGTATTGTAACGATAAGAAAACTCGTCTGTATATCGGCTCAAATGTTTTCGACTTGCATAATGATAGATTCCAAAAACACCTCTTTTAAACAGGCTCCAAAACCCTTCTATTGAGTTTGTGTGGAATCCGTTGTTCACAAATTGACCTTCATTATGCTTTACAACTTCATGCTGATAATCTTTTGAAAGTCCATTATAAGAACCCCATTCATCGGTTACGATTATCGCACCCTTTCTGCCATATTCTCAATAACAGGCTTTAAAGTCTTTGCCTTGGTGTCAGGCACTACGGTGGTTTTCACCTGCCCCTTGTTTAAAAGTCCAAACACAGGGGTTTTGTCTTTAATACTACGCCCTTGCGAATCTTTAACCTTTTTGTCAGCGTGTCGGTTCTTATTCTTTCCTCCAACGAAAGTTTCATCTGCCTGTATTTCACCCTCCAACAGATCAGATTCTTTCTGGCGAAGCATTTCTCTTATTCTATGAAGTATGAACCATGCGGTTTTTTGGGCAACGCCTAAGTCCCTGTGTAATTGTAATGAACTAATACCTTTCTTATGGGCTGTCGCTAAATAAATAGCAGCAAACCAACTATTCAGTTTTATTTTTGAATTTTCAAATACAGTTCCAACTGTTACGGTGAATTTCCTTCCACAATCCTTATCTGAACACGTATAACCCCTATTGGTTAGGTAAGGTTTTTTATCCATCCCACAATGAGGACACACTGGCTTGCCGCTCCATCTTTGTTGCTCCAAGCATTTTGTGCACGTATCATGGTCTTTGAAATGAGTTAGGATGTGCGGTAGTGAGTTGAATTTTCATAGGGTAGTGAATTGAATTTCATATAGAGGGTTTTTATGATATGTAAATGTAATAATTGTCCCATTAAACACCTCATTATTGACTGGTTGTTTTCCATTATGTTGTCCCGACACGTATATAGTTGCCTAATTTTTATTAAAATCGCAATTGAATTTCAAAATTCAATAAAATACCTATTTTCTCAATAAAGAATACTATCGGATCAGAACGACTAGTCTTCAATGAAATCAATAACAGCAGCTCGGTACTTATCTTTTTGTACAAAATCCTGCATTCTTTTCAGTGATTTGTAAGGATCATCAACTATAAACATATTGATTGCCCAAATTGGTAAACCTCCTCCAGGATCAGCATAGAATTGGTATTGAACTTCTGTTAGGTTTGGCTCGATAGGCGTGAAAGTCCAACTGCCTTCAAGTTGTTTTATGCGGATATAATCACTCTCCTCAGGGATGTAGTCAGGCATCCCGATAACACTTGAAGTAACAACTTTGGTGTCTTTGTCCTGGGAATAATCAAATTTAGCTACCAGGTCTCGATCTGTAGCAGGAAACGGAAAATTCAATTTGAGGTGAACAACGCTACTCTTTTCATTGAAAATTTTAACGGGAGTTCCTGATTCAACATGATTGTACCAATCTTTTGCCGCATCTGAATCTCGTACAAGTGCTACAACACTGGTAAGGCTGGCGTTTACTCTGGTGATCGCCCTAAATTCTTTGATCTTACGACCTTCTGTCAACCGGGTATAAACTTGTATCCCGTCCTTGTCCTTTTCCAACTTCCATCCATCTGATGCAAGAAAAAGACTGCTTAGGAAGATCATGAGAAAAGTCGTCATTAGTTCTGATTAAATTCTGTCATTCTTAAAAGTATGTACATCAAATACAGTGGCATATTTGTGTTCAAGTGATTCAAAACAATTCCTAGCATTAGTGTTATACGGTGGGTCTTTCTGAAGATATTAAACAAAAAACATTTAAGAACGAGTTTAACAAAGTTATTGTCAACAGCATTTTTACTAATAACTGGATACACGGAAAACAGCTAAGCATTTTTAAACCCCACGGATTAACTGAACCTCAATACAATGTTCTAAGAATATTGAGAGGTCAATATATCCAAATACGTCGACAATCAATTTAATTATTGATCGAATGCCTGGTCGAATGTCTAATGTGTATAGAATCGTGGATAAGCTAAAGTAAAAAGGGCTTCTAGAGAGGACTCAGTGCAGGAATGACCGCAAAGCAGTTGACGTAACCATAACGGAAAAAGGGCTTAAACTTCTTGAGGAGTTAAACATAACAATGACATCATGGGAGTCACAAATTAAAGGAATCAATGAGGAAGATGCTGAGCAATTAAATAGCCTACTTGACAAACTACGGTCTGCTGGCAACTCTACTCTTTGAAAATTTCGCCAGCTTCATAAATTGCAGTGTCTAATTCAGTCTGGTCACCTATCTGGCGGGCATTTGACCAATTCAATTTATTGCTCATATACTTAATTACATCGCTGCCATACTTTTTGACGCTTTGGATGTCAAAAAACAATCTCCCGGTCCGCCTTGTGAGAAAATCCATTGTTTTCTGAGTGAACTCATGAGCTAAACTGAAATTTAACTCAGCAATTAAGAGTGCAAATTCTGCATTTTCATACTCATGAATAGTTTCCTTAAAGATCTCTATTACTTGGTCCGATTGCCGGCCATAAGTTGCAGTTAAATACCAGGAATGGTAGGGGTCAATTTTATAAATATTCAAGATTTCCTGAAGATGCTGTTGGTACTTTTTTACGTCTTCTGCCCCTTCAAAAGGCCCCCCGGCTAATGCAATTTTTTCAGTTTTACAGCTTACAAATTTGCGGCCTTCATCTTTTTCTAATTTCTCAAAAACTAAATCAGTAATTCTTTCCGCCATCTTTCGGTAGCCAGTAAGTTTACCCCCGGCAATTGACATTAATCCGGAATTTGACTCGAAAATTTCATCTTTTCTTGATAATTCGGATGCTGATTTTCCCTCTTCATGAATAAGTGGTCTAACACCAGCCCAGGATGAACTAACGTCCTTGATTGTTAATGCAATACCATCAAAAGTATTGTTCACTGCGTCAATAAGATATTGGGCATCCTCCTTTTCTGTAAGGATCCTATTTTTATCTCCCGAGTAATTAGTATCCGTAGTTCCTACATAGGTGATTTTTCCTCTCGGGATGGCAAAAATCATTCTACCATCAGACACATCAAAATATACCGCTTGACGAATAGGTAACTTGTCTCGCTCAAATACAAGATGAACCCCTTTAGTAAGATGTAGTGTTTTACCCTTAAGAGAGTGGTCTTTGGACCTGAGTTCATCGACCCAGGGCCCTGCAGCACTCACTACCTTTTTTGCTGAAATCCTGATTGTTTTTTGGGTCAACACGTTCCTGGCAAGGACACCAGTTACCAATTTTCCTGCATATTGGAAATCGGTTACTTCAACATAATTGACGCACACTGCCCCGGAGTTAACAGCAGTTTTGATTACTTCAATGGTAAGTCGGGAGTCATCAGTTCGGTATTCCGCAAACAGTCCACCACCAAGTGTTTCATCCTTTTTTAGGAGAGGTTCTTTATACATGGTCTCCTTTTCATCAAGCATGACACGCTGATCTGCACCTTCCACACCAGCGAGAATATCATAAACCATCAAACCGACAGAAGTCATCAATTTTCCAAAAGTACCACCCTCTGTTAGAGGCAATAGCATTTTTTCAGAAGTTACCAAATGAGGTGCCAACCGGTGGGCAATGGCTCGTTCCCTTCCCACCTCTCGGACTAGTGCGATTTCAAATTGCTTGAGATACCTCAGTCCGCCGTGGATTAACTTTGTTGATTTGCTACTGGTACCAGATGAAAAATCATTCTTCTCCAGTAATATTGTTTTCAAACCTCTACTAGCTGCATCAAGGGCAATGCCAGCTCCCGTTATGCCACCTCCTATTACAATAAGATCATAACTGTCGTTCGAAGCTATAGATATATGTTCTTCACGATTGTAAGCCGAGAAATCTTTCACTATGCCAATGTATCATTGTTAGATACTTTGCTGGCTATGCCAGACGAAAAGATTTTCAGATTCTTTAAAGTATTCAGACATGAATAAGAATCAAAAACAGTCGGGGGATTGGATTGATAGCAACTGCGTTAGTTTTTCGGTTCAGGTAAAACGTGGCTGGAGGAAAGTTTCGGGTCAAAATAATTTAGCATTCTTATGCTTCTCGTATACCTTTACTTCCAATGAGCAAACCGGAGAAAAAATTGTTTTTGTTAGATGCAATGGCTCTCATTTATAGGGCTCATTTTGCGTTTTCCAAGAATCCTAGAATTACTTCAAGCGGCTTAAATACTGGTGCAGCATTAGGTTTTACAAATTCGTTTGTTGAAGTTATTACCAAAGAAAGGCCATCCCATTTGGCGGTTGCATTCGATACCTCAGCATCCACCTTCAGACACAAAGAATTTAAAGAGTATAAGGCTACGCGACAAACTCAGCCCGAGGACATACGGTCAATGATTCCGTGGATTAAGAAGATTATAAAAGGTTTTAATGTACCCATACTGGTGTTAGATGGATTTGAGGCGGACGACATCATTGGAACTTTCGCAAAACAAGCATCAAAAAAAGGCTTTGAGGTCTATATGATGACACCAGACAAAGATTTTTCTCAATTGGTGGAGGAACATATATTCCTTTATAAACCCGCATTTATGGGGAACTCCGTTGAAATTCTTGGTGTGCTGGAAGTTCTTGAAAAGTATGGAATTAATAATGTGGATCAGATACGTGATCTACTTGGATTGCAGGGTGATGCTGTCGACAATATTCCCGGCATACCGGGAGTGGGACCGAAAACAGCAGTAAAATATATCCGGGAATATGGGTCCATTGAAGAGTTGGTCAGGAATGCAGATAAACTAAAAGGGAAGCAGAGGGAAGTTGTCACAGAATTCGGTGACCAGGGAATACTATCTAAACAACTGGCTACCATAAAATTGGACGTCCCTATAGAATTTAATGAGGCCGATCTTGAATATGTCGGACCCAATGAAAACGAATTGAAACCACTCTTTGAGGAACTGGAATTTAGAACGCTAATCAAACGAATCTTCGGTGAAGAAGTGGCTACTCCTGAAAGCAGGAAAAAAGCTGGCAACCAATTGTCATTCTTTAGTCCGCAAGGCAACGCCCCGGAGCAAGAAACTATAGAAGAGGTAAGTAAGGGCGATTATTATTCCACCTCACACGACTATGGCCTGATTGATACACCTGAATTGAGCGAGGGTTTATTGGAATTCTTACTCAAGCAGAGTGATGTTGCCATCCATCTCCTTGTTGAAGGTGATGTTGCAGTAGAAGCCGGGGTTCTTGGATTATGTTTCTCGTATCAGCCAGGTGACGGGTACATGATCCCTTTAGATGATAATCCACAGGAAATTTTGAATCAATTCAAACCAGTCTTTGAAAGTCATGAGATTTCAAAGACTGGTCACAATCTCAAATTTGACATTCAGGTACTGAAACGATATGGAATCAATTTAAAGGGTGAAATATTTGATATAATGCTTGCTCACTATCTCATTGAACCGGAAATGCGTCATGACCTGGAAATAATATCTGAAAATTACTTAGCATACACTCCCCTGAAAAAGGAAGTGTTAATGGGAAAGAAGACAGAACTCAAAGATGCCCCTATAGAAGATCTTAGAGATTTGGGTGCTGAATTCGTTGACATCTGCCTAAGAACAAGAGAGAAGATACTTGTCGATCTAAGGAAGGATAACCTTGAAGAGCTTTTTGACAAAGTTGAAACACCCCTGATCAGTGTCCTAGCCGCTATTGAATTTGAGGGTGTTACAGTTGATTCCTCCACTTTGGACGGTATGTCTGCAAACCTGGAAAATGATAGCAACAAGCTACAGAGTGAGATTTTTGAAATAGCAGGAGAGGAGTTCAATATTGGCTCCCCCAAACAGCTCGGTGAAATTTTATTTGATAAGCTCAAGCTGATAGAAAAACCTAAGAAGACCAGGACTGGTCAGTATGCAACTGGCGAAGAAATATTGCAACGATTGTCCAAGGACCACGATATCGCCAATAAAATCCTTGAGTTTCGGGAGTACCAAAAATTGAAATCAACTTATGTTGATGCGCTACCGAAAATGACCAGCTCATTTGACAACCGCATTCATACTGATTATAGGCAAACAGTAGCGGTAACTGGCAGGTTGAGTTCCAATAACCCGAACCTTCAAAACATTCCCATTCGAACCGAAAAAGGAAGGGAGATAAGAAAGGCATTTGTGCCTCGTACTAAAGACTTTGTATTGATGTCAGCGGATTATTCCCAGATTGAACTGCGGATTATGGCCTCCTTTTCGAAGGATGAGAGTATGATTGAGGCATTTAAGGAAGGAAGAGACATTCACGCCACCACAGCAAGTAAAATATTTGACTTGCCACTTCAGGATGTTGATGATAATATGCGAAGAATGGCTAAATCGGCCAATTTTGGGATTATTTATGGTATTTCGGCATTTGGATTATCTAACAATCTCAACATCCCGAGATCAGAAGCATCGGAATTTATTCAGTCCTATTTTCGGGAATTTCCTGCCGTAAAAAAGTATATGGATGATGCGGTCAACCTGGCTCGGGATCAGGAGTACGTAGAAACTATTTTAGGAAGAAGAAGGTATCTCCCCGATATAAACTCTCGCAACATGACCATGAGGGGGTTTGCTGAAAGAAATGCCATCAATGCGCCTATCCAGGGGAGTGCTGCCGATATTATCAAGATTGCAATGATTAATATCCAGGAATGGATGAATAAGAATGATTTCAAATCAAGAATGATCATGCAAGTTCACGACGAACTGGTATTTGACATTTATCGGGATGAATTGGAAAATATTAAAGGCCCCGTCATTGAGTTTATGAAGAGTGCACACCCCCTTGAAGTTCCGATGGACATTGGAGTAGGGGTTGGAGAAGACTGGTTGGAGGCGCATTAAAAGTATCCACCACTCCGGTAAAGGCTTACTTAAAGGTGCAAGTCAGGCTTGGCAAATGCTTTGAATATAGGGTGCGTCTATCGAGACATTATTTGCCAAAGTTGATAGAGATAAAAGTACAGTGCGAATAAAACACATTACTTTAGCCAATTGTTGTACGGTATGCTGATAATACCATGTACAAATGGCACGGTCTGTTTTTACCCACCCAAGCCACTAAAAAAATAAAGAGAGTATTTTTTTCTTATCCCTCAAATTTGCAGAATTAACCATGTTGACTTTAAGTAACTTTTTTAGTTTTGTCAAATGAAATTTGAAACAACGACTCACAAGATAATAATTGGTGCTGCTCAGAAAATGGAACCGCTAAAAAGCAATTCTGTAGAACTTGTTGTAACCTCGCCCCCTTATCCAATGATTGAAATGTGGGACGACATTATGGCCAGACAAAATCCTGAAATCCGAAACTCTTTAAATAAAAATGATGGTACAGGAACCTTTGAACTTATGCATTTGGAACTTGACAAAGTTTGGAAAGAAGTTGAAAGAGTATTAATTCCAGGTGGCTTTGTATGTATCAATATCGGTGACGCAACAAGAACAATTAATGGTGAATTTTACCTATATCCGAATCATGCAAGAATAATAACAGCATTTCAAAAATTGAGTGTTCAAAATTTACCAAACATACTTTGGAGAAAACAGACGAATGCTCCAAACAAATTTATGGGTTCAGGTATGCTTCCTTCGGGTGCTTATGTGACTTTAGAGCACGAATGGGTTCTTGTTTTTAGAAAAGGAAGCAAAAGACAATTCAAATCCGAGAGTGAAAAGCTAAAACGAAAAGAAAGTTCTTTCTTTTGGGAAGAAAGGAATGTTTGGTTCTCGGACTTATGGGATTTAAAAGGAACTCAACAGAAAATTGACAACTCAGAAACACGAAAAAGGAGTGCTGCATATCCTTTCGAATTGCCCTATAGACTGATAAACATGTATTCAATGCAAGGAGGCACCGTATTAGATCCATTCCTGGGAACGGGAACAACTTCGTTGGCGGCCATTGCTTCAAACAGGAATAGTATTGGCTTTGAGATTGACCCAATGTTTCTAGACATAATCATTGACAATATAGAATTGACACCTATAAATTTTTTTAATTCTGTAATTCAGAATCGAATTGACCAGCACATTCACTTTATTACCGAGAGAAATGCTGACCTAAAGAAAAGCAGAATAAAACATTACAATGAACATCTAAAACTTCCAGTAATGACAAGTCAGGAATCGAATATTAAATTTCGATTTGTAACAAAGCTGGACAGAAAAGGAAACGAGCTTTTGGCTAGTTATGATTTTGTCAAGCCATTAAATGTAGATTTTGGAAGTAAGCGAGCTGAAAGTGAACAAAAGACAGAGTTTAGTTTACACTGCCTTTCCTTCCGTTTTGAAAGGGTTTTTTATATCTAAAGTTTTCTTTCCATAATTAAATGCCATAATTTTTCAAGATAGTTTAATTTATTATTTCAGTTAGTTGGTCATAATGTTGCACAACGACAAGATATGGGGAGTGGTGGGCTGGCTAAGACCTGCCCTTTACAGAATTCCTTTTGCCCACCATTCTCTATATCATTTGTTATGAGCTTATTTAATGATTATGCCATTCCAATTTGACTTGGACTCTAGATCATCAAATATTACTTTGCCCGCGTATGAAAATTTAGAAACATAACTGGAAGTTGATTTCTTGGTAATTTCAATAGCTATTTTATCAACAATGCCATCAGAAAGCTTTAAGTAACAACTTCCATATACCGTTGAATCATTAATTTCTGTTTCACCATGAGCAAGAATAGAAATTTTATAGACCATAGTTTGATCTATTTCCCATTTATTAATTACAACATCTCCGCTGGGTTCAGGACTCCATTCTGCAGAAATTTCCTTGGTTAAACTTAAATCTTCATAAAAGGATATTTCTTCATGCTTAAAACTTGTGTCACTATTTGGGTTCAACAAGTCTATACCCCCCTCATCCTGTAGCGAAAAGGAAAGGATAACATCTGGACCAGGGACAACATCATTTTCGATTTTCATATTATCATCATTTATATCGCATGATGGTGAAACAAAAGTTATAAGGGCTAAAATTAGATATTTCATTTTTTCTTAATTTAAGGTCGTATACCAGTTATATATCTTCTGTTGTATTGGAAATTACTTCCATTTCCATCACCCTTAATGTCAGGAGCAGAAGGATCTTGTATTGCTATGTTGTCAAACCTAAACCAACCATTATTGTCATGACTTCTCATTCCTGTACCACTCCAACCCCAGTTCATGTGGTAGAAGTCACTAGACACATTTATGGTTCGTGTTTTTCCGAAAAGTTTAAAAGTAATGGTGTTGCGATCAATTTTGTAGCCATCGCATACCCATGCATGGCCATTGGTGTAAGCGGTATGAGTCTTTTTCCATAACCACCATCCAGTAGTGTTAGGTGTAGTATCCATGATTACCCGCCATAATCACGGGTCTTCCAGCCTTTATGTCAGCCTTCACTTTTGGTTCTGCACCTTCAATCGAAAGCGTTTGATAGCTGCCTCCACTGGAATATCCTAGCCTATTTCTAAATACACTAACAGCATCTCCAGTATTTACACTAGAGCCACCACATCCATAGTCCATACCAATCCAGCTTCCGATATCTCTCATTAATTCTGCTACCTCTCGATCCCCCGAAGTAGTTCGCCCTGTCCATGAATTATTAGGCATAATAGACCAATTGTAACTTGATCCGTGTGCATGATACCGAGCAACTTGAGCTATTGTAGTTGCAACACATCCAGTAGGGGCTCTTCCTGTTGAGTTATCGCTACAAGTTGTTGGAACCAAATTATTATAAGGAGACCACTGTCCCCATAGCGTACTTAATAGTGGTCCATGCTGTTCGATAGTCACAGCTACTCTGGCACTGGAGTTTGATGATTCAATGTCTTTACCAAGTACATTTGTCCATTCGCCATAAACTTCTTCTGGAATTTGGTAATTCGAATCGCTTTTTATAACCTGAATTTTATTCATACGGTCATAAAACCATTCGGCCATTCCCAAAGGGATGTTTTCGACATCAAAATGTTCTGTGTCTGAAAACCCTAGAACCGGAGATTCTTTTAAAGTTGCCGATAGGACGATATACCCAGTACCAACATAGTTGATTACATAAATCGCCGGCTCGCCCTGTTCATCGGGCACGATAATTACTTCATCAATTTCTACTTCTTGTGATGTAGTTCTAAGATTCGAACCACCCTCAATAAGGTTGCTGCCATTTCCAAAATTTAATGCTGCGGTAATGGCTACATCTTGGGAAACGTTTAATGAGTCTTGAGTGTGAAAAGTAAAGCTTTGGTTTTCAACACTAGCTTCAGGTTCGAGGCTTTCATTTTCACATGAAAAACCAATAACAGCCAGCACAGTGATGGCAATAAATTTGGTAATTAGGTTTTGTTTAATAAACATGATTTTTGTTAAAAATTGGTGCTTACTTCCATTTAAGGCCTGGTTCTGCTTATTCTGACTGTTATAAGTTTTTTGCACATAACGTTATGTGTATGGGGCGTTGCCGACCGAAAGGAGGTTATGACCTATACACCTTGTTGGCTATATACAGTGTTACCCACCGTTTTTATTCCTTTTTGTTGCGTTGACAAAGGCATACTCTTTGGCAGGTTTTGGTTGTGGTTTGGATCAAGCGATCTGGCAATGTGTATGACTTTTAGTGTGGGCTTTATTTCTTCCAGTCATATTTAGCATGGTCGCAACCACACCTTATTTTCTTTGCAACAGTATCATAATTTTTCAAAGACACCATTGGTCTTTTACAGTCTGATTGCTCACAAATAAATATCTTTTCCAATTCAAGTATGTCAGTCCAAAAAGCTTTTAAATCACCAATTTTCGGATTGAAAGGATTGTCGTGAGATGAAATATTTCCCAATATTGATGAACTTTCTATTCGGTCAATTACAGGGAATTTTGCTTTTAATTCTGGACTGCATTTTTTGATTTCTGATTTAATTCCCATAATCAATTCATAAGGCATTCTATGCTCATTTGAATGATTGTATTGGAAGTTTAGTTTCGCTTCAATATTTAAGGCAATCTCTTTTAATGAATGTTCAAGGTGCCTACGAATAGGATTCCCTAAACCGTCTATTTTACTGTCAGCAAGGTTTGCCTCTATTCTTTCTCGTAAGTCGTTTGGTTCTTCTTCAAGATGTGTTCCCTTAGCTTCTGTCCATTTAATCTCTTAAATCTACAAATCCTGTTTTAATGAGCTTGTTTTCATCTGCTGTAATTAGGTTTTCTGAAAGAACCGTGTCAAGTCTTTTTATTCGTTCTACGGTTATTGTGTTTACCAGCTGTTTATTCAATTTGAAAATGAGTTACAGGTGAGTTGCCTCTTTTATTTGAATATTTTTCCATTCTTGATTTTAAAAAGCATTAAACTTATCGCCCATAGCGTGTTTTAGATTCCATTTTTCTCTGGTATCCAGGACACGTTCGAGAACTATTAACTTTTGGTCTGTATTTGTTTTGAAATGCTCGACTGTTTTATCTGCAATAATTACATCTAAACAGATTAGCGTTTCTTTATCTCCATCTGTGGCAAACAGGATTTCATTTTTCCTGAACTCATCTCGCCTGGTTAAAGTGTAATTGAGTTTAAAACCGTTTTTTATGAGTATTTCGGTTATCAATTCATCTTTATTGAAAGCAGAAACCAACTGAGCTTCTTTGTCTTTGATGTATTTTTTAAGTAGCTCAATATTTTCTTCTTCTGTTTTTTCAGGGTCTGGAGCAAATTCTACTCTTGGAAAGTTTGATTTTTGAAGTTTGAATACTTTGAAGCCTAAACCATTGTCTGAACCTGAATTTTCAGGATTTTCAGAATTACCAGAAGTTGCGGCTGCACTTCCAAACAAATTCTGTTTATTCTTTAATTCTTCTAATTCGAGTTGAGACTGTATTTTTTCAACTACTCGTTTGTTTCGCTCAATGGTTATATTGCTTATTTTTTTGTAGCCTGCTTTGTAGGCTTCACTTTTTTCGTCTGTTTGCTCCGGCAACTGTACTAAAATATATTTTCGGTTTCCACCATCTTCTTGGTTGAGTTCGGTTACGGCTTGTCCCGTGGTTCCTGAACCTGCGAAGAAGTCGAGGATGATGTCATTGTTATCCGAAGATGTTAAAACTACTTTCTTTACCATTTCTACAGGCTTTGGAAAATCAAATATTTTTTCATTCATTAATTTTTTCAAATCAATTGAAGCTTTTTTGTTCCCTTCCATATTTTTCCAAAGATTAGAAGGCTGTTTTAATCTGCCTTCTAAATAGAATTTTAAATAAGGTTTCCATACCAATTCATCATTCTCTTCTTTAATTTCCTTCCATTCAATCATTTTTTCAGAATCCAATTCATTGAATCTATCGAAAGAGCACCTCCATCTACTTTCATAACCACTAGGACCAATTGGAAATGATTCTGTTTTATTTGGCGCAATGATTGGATAATACATACTTGGTCTATCTTCTCTCTTATCTTCACCTCCGGTTTTTCTTAAAGGACGTATTAGATATTTACCTTTTCCATCAGATTGATTATAAATTTTCTTATCCTCATCATCAAATTCAATACCCTTGAAATCTCCAATATTAGATTTTGAATAAATTATTACATAATCTAATTCAGAAACTAATCCTTTAGTACCTTGTCCAGTTGGTGTCCCCGTTAACCTACTCACTTGTCCTAAAAAATTCTCCTCTCCAAAAACTTCATCGCATAATTTTCTTAGATGATGCACTTCGTTATCATCAATAGAGATAAAAATTACGCCATCTTCTTTTAAAAGTTGTCTTGCAATCAATAATCGGCTATACATCATATTCAACCAATTGCTATGAAAACGTCCATCCGTTTCTGTATTGGTGTCTATTTTGTAGCCGTTTTCGGTTATTTCGGCATCTTCCCAATACTCGGCTTTGTCTTGGTTAAATTTATCGGAATACACAAAGTCTTTTCCTGTGTTGTATGGAGGGTCAATATAAATACACTTTACTTGCTCACGGTAGCTGTTGCTTAGTAATTTCAACACCGCTAAGTTTTCACCTTCAATAATTAGGTTTTCGCTTTCGGTGGGGTTTACACTTCTGTCTTCATCATACACAAGCGTGGCATCCGTAGGTGTAAAGGCTTCTCTTTTGGCATTGCTTTTTCCAAACCATCTAAATTCGTAACGCTCGGTTTCGTTTACACTTGCAGGGTCAACTACTTTTTTGAGTTCACTAATATTCAGTTTGCCATCATTGGTAAAAAGGTCGGGCATTAATTGTTTTAATTGCTCCAATCTTTTTTTGTTCCAATCAGTTGTCTGGACTCGAATTAAAGGATTATCAGAATTGATAGAACTTTTATTATCGTTGGTCATTATACAAGGATTATCAGAATTGATAGAACTTTTATTATCGTTGGTCATTGTACAAGGATTATCAGAATTGATAGAATTTTTATTATCGTTGGTCATTATACTTTATATTTCTTGTTAAATAGTCGTTTAAATGTTAAAGATTTACTGCCAAAATTGATAAGAAGTCCTGTTTTCATATTGTATGCTTCAAGATAATTTATTGCTTGAGCAAGGTGTACATCTTCTAAATTGATGATCGCTTTAAGTTCCACCATAATCTCATTTTCAACAAAAAAGTCAACTCTTCTCGTACCAATTTGTTGATCTCTATAAAAAATGGGCATTTCCATTTCACGCTGAAACCCTAAACCCTCTAAGTTCATTTCAATTTGCAAAGCCCTCTGATAGATTACTTCCTGGAAACCATTACCTAAAGAAGAGTGTACACGCATAGCACAGCCGATTATTTTACCAGTACAATCGTTAAATTCTTCTTTGGTTTTTCTAATTGTGTTCATTCTTTAATTCTTTTAATTTTGGTTTAGACGGTTTATTCATTGTCCAATTTTTTTATGGTATTGTTTTCTACCAATGATTTCATTTGTGTAATGGCGATTGTATTGAGTTGTATCAATCTGTCTTTTTGAGGCAACTCCTGATGAACAAGCATAGCATTGATGCTTTCTAAATTTGATAATACAACCAATTGCTGAATACTTGCAAAATCTCTAATGTTTCCTTTTTCGTCAGGGTTTTCTTCTCTCCATTGCCTAGCCGTTTTGCCAAATAAGGCAATATTTAATACATCTGCTTCATTGGCATATACAATAGAGGTTTGCCTGCCGCTTAATTGCTGAGGGATAAGATTTTCTTTTATGGCATCTGTATGAATTTTGTAATTTACTTTTGCTAATGTTCTTTGGAAATCCCATTGCAGTTTTAGCCTATCACTTTCATCTTCTTTTAGTCGTTGGTATTCTTTTACGAGTAGTAATTGGAATTTTGGACTAATCCACATGCCAAAATGAAAAGCAATATCTTTATGACCATAAGTTCCACCGTATCTTCCTGCTTTAGCCGTTAAGCCTATAGCCTTAGTTGCTTCAATCCAATTTTTTACGGATAAAACAAAATTGTTGCTACCTGATTCATTTTTAATTGTACCGAATTCGGTATAATTAAAATCAGGGTTGTACAATGCTTCCCATTCACCAAGATATTCAATAGTACTTTTTAAGCTAAGCCATTTTATAATTACAACATCTTGCAATTGACTTTTCGCCATATCGGTAAGGGAAATGAAATCATCTTTCTTTTGGGAAAGTACTGTTATTGAAGTGCCTTCAATATTTATCTTTTTTGTTTTTCTAATTCTGTTCATTCTTTAATTCTTTTAATTTTGGTTTAGACGGTTTGTTTTAAAATATTGGTAATCTTTAACAGGTGCTTTGTATTGTACTTCTAAGTCCAATGTGGCAAAATGCTTTAGGGCACATTCAATTTTATAAATCTCACTTTCTTTTAGTGCTTTTTTATCGTTGATGTCGTTTGTTCCTTTGGTTTCAATTACAAAGTAGAACTCACTTTGCTTTCCATCTCTCAAACTTTTACGTTTCATCACAATACCAAAGTCGGGATTGTAATTGCCAATAGGTGTTGGGATTTTGTAATATGCAGGGAGTTTCATAAAACAAATAATTTCATCGTCTAAATCGGCACCCAATGCAAATCTTCTTTCTACATCACTATCTGTAAGCATTTTGTTGTAAAAACCTCTATTTGGAGTGTCTTGATAGTCTGAGTCATCAACTTGTTTTACAAAATCATTAAATTCAAAAGGAAAGGTTTCATCTGTTAAACGATAGTTTAAACCTCTTATCATTTCTTCTAATTCAATATTCTTAATTAAAGCGGATGCCTGATGAATAAATTGAGGAGGGTTTTTAATAAACTCTGTATGTTTAATGTCTTTTAAGATTTTGTAGGTAGCCGTATAACTTAAGCCTGTATTTTCGCTCAACTCTTCCATTAAATCTAGCGGACTAAAATGAGCTTTGAGTTTGTAGTTTTCTCTACCTCCAAACTCATCTTCAATACCTTCTTCTGTAATTGAGCCAATGGTACGGCTACTTACTTCTGCTACATAATCAGCAATTTCAATAGTATTCAAAGCTTCTTTGCTTCTGCTAATTAAAGATGCTTCATCAAAAGCTACGGTATAATCTGTTTTCCCGGCCAAAGCATTCCAAAATCGTTTGAAGGCTTTATTAATGGTATCATTCTCACTACGCTTAAAATGAACTTCATTTTGTTTTTCTCCTTTGTGTGTATGAGTCATTCCTGCTCCATCACCAGAATCACCATACACTTCTTTTATTTCCTCTTGATATTGTGTTGCAAAAGTTTCGTAGGTTTCGTTTGGAATTACTGTCAGTTGGTTGATTCGTTCATCATCACTTGCATTCAATTTATCATAAATACGTTGTCCGTTGGAGTCAACACAAATCCGTAGTCCTCTGCCAATTTCCTGGCGTTTTTTAATTTCAGAAAATGAATTGCTTAATGTGGCAATATTGAATATGTTTGGGTTGTCCCAACCAACACCTAAAGCCGAATGAGAAAAGATGAACTCTATTTTATTGGAAACAGAATCACCGTAAGATACCAATCCTTGTTTGTCCTTTAGAATGGCATCAAAAACATCTTTGTTTTTACGCATTGATGTTTCATTATCTGTAAATTCATTTTTGGTAGTTTTTGCAAAATAAGAACCTTGAATCATTTCAATATGCTCTGTCGTTGGTTCTTTGTTGTCGTGAAATTCAGGATATATTTCTTTGTACTTTTCAATGAAAAGGTTTTTGATTATTGGCTTATCACTTACGTAGTTGGCAACTTTATCAATGAAAATAAGGGAAAGGCATTTTATGCTTTTTTTTTGTAATTTTTGTTTTTTTGTGAAGTGGCGAAGTACGAGCCATTCTAATTGTAAGGCCCAAATGCTTTGTATATTTCCAGATGCTTGTTTTTCAAGAATCTGAACGCCATTGTGAAAACTAACAGACCATTTTCCAGTCCTTAGACTTTTATTAATTCTATTAATCGTATATTTTAAATAACTTGGGTTGTTGGTTACTTTCCCTAAGTTGTCTCCATCTTTTAACCATTTTGTATTCTTAAATTCAATCTTTCCATTTGAAGCTCGATGCCAAGCTTTAATTTTTGCTTGTATTGAGTTTTTTCTGTTTTTGATTTCCGAAAGTTCCAATTTTAAAGTGGCTTCATCATTCTTCCCGGTAACGGTTAAAACTTCAATCTTTTTTACCAAACCTTGTTTGTAACTGTCATAAGGCGTTAAGCGGTAAGTTTTGTTTTTTGCAACTTTGTGTGTTGCCGAATATCTAATTTTAAACAAAGGGTTGAGTTTCGCAATTTGTTCAATGGAATTTGGTGTGTCCATTCCTTCTTGTGGCTCATCCATTATGATCATTGGATTGGTGCGTCCAATGGCTTCAATAAATGGGATGTTCGCAAATAAATCTTCTCTTTTGGCTTGGTTCAAAATTTTGTCTTCCGAGTTAAATGAAGCCAAAGTCATTACCATTATTTGCGGATGTTGTTCTTCTACAAAATTGGTTACTTTATTTAGTCGTTTACTACTGTATTCAAATGCTTTGGGTGTAAATCCGTAAATTTCTTCCAATTGTTTTTCAAAAGTTGAAAGTGTACTTAAAACCCCTTGTCGAATAGCAACCGAAGGAACAAGAATGATGAATTTTGTAAATCCGTAATGTTTAAACATTTCGTAAATGGATTTAATGTAAACAAGGGTTTTCCCTGTTCCAGTTTCCATTTCAATAGTTAATTCATTTGCTTTTTCAAGTTTTGCGATTTCTTCATCAATTCCGTTTTCGAGCAAAATGGATTTGATGTTTTCTGTTAATTGATTATTTGAGAGCGAACAAATATTTGAACGTATCCCATCGGTACAGGCAATGTCAAATGTGTTTTTTTTGTTTCCGTCAAATACATTCACAACAGATTTAATTGCGGTTTCCTGATATTCTAATAGTTCTAATTTTAATTCCATCAATTTCTGCTTTTATTTTTGTTGATGTATTTCATTTTCTGTTCAGCTACTTTGAGTGCCTTGCTTCCAAGTTCTTCATCTTTTATTGCATCAAGTATTTTTTCACTCAAATACTGAATCAGCAGGTTTTCTTTGTTTAAATCCAATATTTCGGCAAGCTTTAAGATTTGTTCTTTTGTCGCTTTCCGTTCGCTCCTTTCTATTTTACTGAGTATTGCTGTATCAATATCGAGTTTAGCAGAAACGTGCCGTAAAAACATTTCTTTTTTTTCTCTGTTTTCTCGCAGTATTTCGCCTATTGTTTTGTTTTCTTTCATTTGTGAAATATTACTTGATTAATTATACTTGACAATTGACGTCAAATATATTGAGTGTTTTTGGATATTCAATGATTTATTTCGTCAAACTTATCAACAGTCTGTGGGCGGTGGGGAAAATGGCTCTTTTGGTTTTTTAGTGCGGGTTTTTGTGTCGGCAAAAAACCAAATGTGCTATTTGTGTGGTGGCTTATTTCACAATGATGGGTAACGTTTTGTGTATGTGTTCAGTTTTTTAATTTTTCTATTAGTTTTAATAAATTCTTTGTTATAATATTTGAGAAGCTAATTGAAGTATGATGACCGTGATTTTCTACCCAAACTGTTTTTGAATGAGGAATCAAGGTTGCCAATTTTTTTCCATGTTCAATATTTATCAACATATCGTCTTCTCCATGAATTATTAAAGTTGGGATTTTAATTTGGTATAGTCGTTCATATCTTGAACCTGACTTTTCAATTGCATTTTCTTGATTTTTAGAGGCCTTTTTATTGAATCCACTTCTTTTCTCTTTTTCATAAATAACACATTGAGATATATATTTCAAATCTGCCCTATTTAAAGGAGAGCCATTAGCAGCTTCCAATGTTATTAATTCGGATTTAATCATATCTGTTATTTCACTTGAACCATATTTAAGGTATGCTTCAGTTACCGCTTTTATAAAATATTCGGAAGCCTCTGGTAGTTCTTCATCATTGAAGTATCCACTTGTATATATTAAAGTTAACGTTTTTAATCTTTCGGGATAACTTAAAGCAAATTCTTGAACAATCATTCCGCCCATTGATTGTCCAACTAAATGTATGCTATCTATTTTTAACTCATCTATTAATCCAGGTAAGTCATTTGCCATGTCTGATAAATCATAGTCTGCCTTATTTATCCATGAAGAGTTTCCTACATCTCTATTGTCAAAACGTAAAATAGTATACCCTTCTTTGAGTAATGGTGCATAGAAATATTCACCCCACCTTATTCCTGTTGCCGTCAATCCTTCTACCAAAACGATGGTTCCTTTTGGGTTTTCCTCAGGAGTAGAAATAAGTTCGTACCAAATCTCTACACCATTTGTATTGACTTTTCCTGTCTTTCCAATTTCTAATTTTGGAAGTGGTTCATTTAATACTTCTTCAATAACCTCTTCATAAACTGCTATCCTTGAAGAGTCTAACACACTATTGCAACTTGTTATCATTATGAATATAATAAATAGTACTAATATTGTTGATGTTGTTTCATTATTTTTAATTGATTCTAACAATTCGTCAAAGGAATTGTTACGAAACAGATTGACTATTGTATATTTTTCATCGAACTTCACAGAATGGAAGACGAAAAATTACTGAAGAAGATCAATCTGGTACTGCCTTGTTTAAATGAGGGTCAGAAACGTATTTACCTTGCCTCAGAAGCTGAGTTTTTAGGCCGTGGGGGTAAAAGGAAGATAGAAAAATTGACTGGGGTTTCGCATAATACAATCAACAAAGGTATAAGCGAATTGGGGGCAAAAGACCACCTATTGGTAAACCGACCTTTGAGGAAAGTCGGGGCAGGGAGAAAGAAAAAAGTAACTGGTCTGGTATGGGAAAAGATAAAGCAATTCATAGAGCCCCATACACGTGGGGAGCCCCAATCAGCCTTACAATGGGTCAGTAAAAGCCTGAGGAATATTGAGTCCGCCCTTAAGGGCTCGGGTGTACACATAAGCCACAGGGTGATTGGAGAGGCATTGAAAACCCATGGCTTTAGTTTACAAGCTAACCGAAAGACTTATGAAGGTAAGGGGCATAAAGACAGGGATGCTCAATTTGAACACATAAATGACAAGGTCAATCAATACTTAAAGAGAAACCAGCCTGTTGTTTCGGTAGACGCAAAAAAGCGAGAGTTGATTGGCAATTACAAAAACAATGGGTCAGAATGGAACCCAAAGGGATCACCTTCAAAAGTAAACGCTTATGATTTTCTTACAGATGCCGAAGGGGTGGCCATACCTTATGGGGTTTATGACCTGAAAGAGAACAAAGGTTGGGTCAATGTTGGCATCACAAAGGATACAGCCGAATTTGCCGTCCAAAGTATCAGGAATTGGTGGTATGAGATGGGTATTTATTATCATAACAATGCTGATTCACTACTTATTACCGCAGATGGGGGTGGCAGTAACGGTTCCAGGAACAGGCTATGGAAATATGAGCTGCAAAAATTGGCCAATGAAGCAGGGTTGACCATAGAGGTTGTTCATTTCCCACCAGGCACAAGCAAATGGAATAAAATAGAACACCGCTTGTTTTCTTATATTTCCAAGAACTGGAGAGGAAGGCCTTTGGTCAGTTATGAGGTAATGATCAAATTAATAGGGGCCACAAAAACAAACAAAGGACTTGAAGTTGATTGCCAAATAGATAAGGGTTCTTACAAAACAGGTATCAAAATAAGTGATGAAAAAATGGAAAACATCAGTATCTCCCCAAGTGCTTTTCATGGGGAATGGAATTATTCTATTAGCCCTCAGTAATGGTCATATTATTTAGTAACAATTCCTAAGCTATCAAAGAGCTCAAGGTCAAAAATATGTAAAGAATTTTTTTATTCATCACCTGATAAAGGGTTTTGTGCTTGTCAACAAATGTACTTTTATGGATACAAACCCCATGGAGTTTGTTCTGTTCAAGGTGTTTTTAAAAGTGTAGATATCAGTAAATCATCTGTTCATGATATTCATTATCTCAAAGATCTAAAAAGCCAATTATCTGACTGTGTTCTAATTGGAGACAAAGGCTACCTAAATCAAGAACAAGAATTAGATTTGTTTACCATGGCTAAGATTAAATTAGAAGTACCAATGAGGAAGAACCAAATTAATTACAAAAAGCAAGCCTATATCTTTAGAAAGTCAAGAAAAAGAATCGAAACGCTCTTCTGTGAACTCTCTGATCAGTTTATGATTAGGAGAAACTATGCGAAATCTTTTCAAGGATTTAAAACCAGAATATTATCCAAAATAACAGCGTTAACTATTATTCAATATATCAATAAATTTGACTTGAATAGGAACATTAATAACTTGAAAATTTAAATTACTTTCTAATGCACCACGGGTTGTATAAGTATTTTGGCACTGGGAGAGGGGTGACTGCCTATAGTTTTATTGATGAATACAGTCGGGTATTCTATGACACTATAATAAGCCCAACAGAAAGAGAAGCAACATACGTTTTAGATGGTTTAATTGAGAGCGATGAAGTCGAGAGTACCATACATAGCACAGATACTCATGGCTATACAGAAGTTCTGTGTGGAGTTTGCTATTCTTTGGGAATACTTTTTGCATCCAGACTGAAGAATCCTGGTAGCATGACCTTATATACTTTAAAAAACACTCCAAGAAAAGTATACGAGGATCAAGGATATAAAATTCTTCCAACTCAATGCGAGTAATTGCGTCAAGGTGAGATTTTGCTCATTCTCTCCTTTTGGTGCGCTGTAAAGACTGCTCGGACGCAGACTTGATAGCTCACTTTACGCCCTGATACTTGCATTGAGATTTTCGCCTACTTCTTTTTACTCCCATTTCCTTTCTTCTTTTTAAAAATTAAACCTCTATATCCGGCTACTCCACCGGAAAACTACCTTTTGATACTTCCAAAGCTTCGTTCTGCCTTGAAGCGGTTTCTGCCAATTATTTTGTTAAACTTCTTCTCCCACCGGGTCAGTGGATGACTCCTCCCCGCCTTTTTCATGATATGATTTTTCAACTTTCTGCTGGCCCTAATATCTCTGTTCTTTGCCCATTGATACCTTTTGTCTGCTTTTATGGCTATTTCTTCTGGTAGATCTGCTATATCCGGTATTTTATCCATATTGCTGATCTCATTGACATGAGCAGGTGTAGTCAATACTCCCATAATTATTCCCTCTGAATCTGTCCCATGATGTTTTTTGTAGCCGTAGCGTACCTGTCCTGCCTTTTTTATCCATGCTCCATCTGTGTCTGCACTGGGGGCTGTTTCTTTTTTTGACCTCAGGTGCTTCTGTATCCTTACTAGAAAATGTAGCCTTATCAATTTCAGACCAACCGGTCAGGGTGAGATTTCGTCGTTTCTCCATGACTCTGATTTAATTCATGAACACCTTGAAATCAACTCTTGGAAAAATAGCCTCGCCCTGCAACGGTCTTGATCCGAATCTTCACGGGTGATATGATATTCTTGCTCTAAAATATGCTTTTCAACAAGATTCATCATATTTTCCGGATCGTTGCCTCTGGACAGTCTCATGCCGATAGATGCTGAAGCAGTAGCGGGTACCACATTTCTGGCCAGCTTGTCTACGTTGCCGCTGGATAGTCCTCTAACAGTAAACGGTGGCATTAACAATCTTTCAGTAAATGGAGCATGGTTGCCTTCAGACCAGGTATGGCTTTTCGAAGTCAGCCAGGTTGGGAGAGCCAGCCTCTTTTTCTCCTTCAAAGAAGAATTTCAAATTTGAGGTTAGTTGAATCTTTGAGTGCTGAAAGGCATCCAGGACAGCTAAAATCGCAGGAAAGGGTGCTTTGTATCTCCTGCCGATCTGCCATAAATCCTCCATTCCGGATCAATGTCTTCCCCTTTTTGAGGAAGAATAATTGGTTTGCCTCTACTTTCGATGGCTGCCGAATACAATTGACCGTTCCAGGGGGAAGAGGTTTTCCAATTGGTTGGGTCTACGGGCTGTCCATTATCATGCTGCACATAGATGATTAGAGTCCTTTCGGCTCCTGGAACATTTAACTCTCCGTAAACAATCGGTGGAGCACCCGGCAGTTCCAGAAGTTCAACTTTGACATCACAATTCTCGAATTGCTCTTTTAAATAGTTGGCATTCTTCCTGATATTGTCCAGATCACTGGCAACATTTGGTATCTGCAACAATTCTGAAAACCCTCGGAAGATTTGATGACCGTTAGATTAAGGATAATTTCGTGTAACATCAACAGGAGATTGAGCGAATAATTGGTATTCAAATAGAAAAATTATAATAGTAAGCCTGACTGATATTGAATGGAACTGGCGTAAGTTTTGGATCATTCTGCAAAGTGTGAATAGCCAATGCAGGAACTCATTCTAAGAGGAACCATTTTCAATCACTAATAGACACAGAAAAAATTGGTATGGTTAAGGTTATGGTAGTTGTTCTAAATCCTTTAATTCTCTATCAAAGCCTGAGGACAAGACAGGAAATCTCATCCATGATCGTGGGTCAATATTAAAATCATTAAAATGAAATGAAGGGGCGATTCTTTCGCGTTTCCATTGATTCCGGGACCAGAGCCTGAAGAATTTTGTGATATGGAGTTTAAGATCTTGACTGGGAATGGATAGTTGTTCTGAAAGTATCTGATGAATAACCAGTGGTGATTTTTTGTCTCGAATGGCCAGCTTCTCAATTTTTAACAGAATGGGATATGGCATAAGATCAGTCTCATCAGTTTGAGTTTGACTGGCAGGGCGTAGCTCAGCAGTTGGCTGAAGAGAATTAACTTTTCCCAAGCCGGTATAGCCCAATTCTTTTTGTGCCCATTTTAACCATTGTAAAATAAAAGGTTTGTCTACTGCGGCTATTGGTGACAAGCTTCCTGAAGTATCACCGTCCATGGTGGCGTACCCTACATCACCTTCACTTCTATTAGAAGTGGCCAGTAATAAACAATTTTTCAGGTTTGCGATCATCCAAATGATGGGAGACCTGGCTCTCGCTTGGATATTTTGAAGTGTAATATCATGCTGTTCCCACGTAAGCTCTTTTTTGAGTGCTTGTTCTATCTTTTGAGTATAAGAACTCACCTCCTCATCGATAGTCCACTGATAGAATTTTGCACCTATGGACTGCGCCAATTCAGTGGCAGAATTTAAAGTATCAGGCGAGGAGTTCTTAGTGCCTTGATAAGCGGTATGTAATAATTGGCTGATGATTTCTCTTGGGTCAGTAAGTTCCTTGTCGGCCTGAATTCCTGTTCTTTCCAAGAAAGCCTTTAAGGTCAAATCGTTTACGGCCCTTCGTACCATCTCTGACACTAATACAGCACATGATGAGGAGTCTGCTCCGCCACTCAATGAGAGGACAAATCCTTTGGATCTTGATTTTCGCAAGTAATCAAAAAGTGCCAGACTAGCTGCGGCAGTGAATTCTTCATTTTGAGAATCAATCCATTCATTTAATTTGCCAGCCTCAATATCTCCGGACTTGAAATCAATGGTTGCGAACAAGAGATTAAAATTGTGAAAAGATAATCTCGTATTGCGTTGAATCAATTTCCCTTTTCCAGCAAGAATAATATCTCCGTCGAAGATCATTCTTCCTGATTCATTCCCCAGTAAATTGGTGTATAGATAAAAACAGTCAAATTTCTTTGAACTATTAATTACAAGATTCTCCCGAAAATCCGCCTTACCAAAAGCGAAATGACTAGCACTTGGACTGAGAATAAGATTCACGGGGTTATTGATAAACTTATTGCCAGGCCGATCTTCTCTCCAAGCATCTTCACAAATTTCAAATCCAACCTTTATGCCCTGAATGTTGAGGCATAAGTCTCCAATTGGACATGAGTTACTATTATAGTTGAATTCGCTTAGTACTCCTTCTTCCCAACAATCAAACCACCGAGGTTCATAATGTACTCCTTCTCGTGGCAAGTGTCTTTTGCAATAGACACCGAGAATTTTTTTATTTTCGATAACAAATGAAGTGTTGTAGGTTTTACCTGAAAACTGCAAAGGAAGACCAACTACAACAGCAATTCCCTCAGTTTTTGGTATAATCTTCCCGAGGTATTCCAGTGCTCTATCACAAACCCATTCACTGAGAAACATGTCTTCACAGCCATAACCGGTGATACATAATTCGGGGAAATTGAGTAAACTTACTCCGCTATTTCTGGCTAGCTCAATTGCCTCAAGGACATTAGTTAGATTTCCTTCCCAGTCTAACGGGGTTTGGTTGACGGTTGCCCCTCCTATGGTCAGCTTTGACATCTACTACGCTTACAAAAATGAGGCTACAAAAATGGAAATTTTTAATACCATTACCAGCACCGATACCTATTCAATCTTTAACAGGTCGAGAGATTTTTGGGCTGCATCCTGTTCTGCTTTTTTCTTACTTAGTCCATAACCTTTCCCTAATGGTTCGTCTTCTAAAATAACCTGTGCGGTAAATTTCTTAAGATGATTAACCTCTTCGATTCCAATAATTTCGAATTTTAAATCCCGATTCTCTTTTTGAGCCCATTCTATAATTCGGCTCTTGAAATTAGGGTTATTGGTAACAATTTCGTCAATGTCAAAATTAGGGGTGAGCAATTTTCTAATAACAAAACTTTTGCAATTTTTATATCCTTTGTCTAAAAAAACAGCTCCTATTAAGGCTTCCAGTGTATCTCCAAAAAGCGATTTTGGTTTAATTGAATTTCGTGACGAGTTATCGTACTCCGTCAAACTGGAGAGTCCGATTTTTTTGGAGACAGCATTTAAGGACTCACGATTTACAATTCGCGATCGTATTTCAGTCAGGAACCCTTCGCTTTTATAAGGGAATTTACAAAATAGGTATTCTGCTACAATCATACCCAAAGCGGCATCACCGAGGTACTCCAGCCGTTCATTAGATTCTTTGATTCCTTTTTCATTTTCTACAGCCACAGACGTATGCCTCATGGCCAGTTTGTACAACTGCAGATTGCAGGGACGGTAACCTGTCACGTGGTTAAGTACTTCCGACAACTCACGGTCACTTTGAGAATATTGATTGAAAAGATTTTCAGCCCACTTTTTACCTATACCTATCATTAAGACACTTTTCGGAAAATAATCGAGGTGTTATGACCTCCAAAACCAAATGTGTTGCTTAATGATACGTTGACTTTTTTACTAACTGCCTTGTTGAAGGTCAGCCTTAATTTTGAATCTATATTTTCGTCGTCGGTAAAATGGTTAATTGTTGGTGGTATTAAATCATTTTCCATAGCAAGAATACATGCTATGCCTTCTATGGCACCTGCTGCTCCTAACAGGTGCCCTGTCATTGATTTGGTTGAACTAATATCAAGATGATAAGCGTGATCACCAAAGACCCTTAATATGGCTTTGGTCTCGCCAACATCACCCAAAGGAGTAGATGTACCATGAACATTGATATAATCGATTTCTGAAGCGTCAATTTTAGCATCCCTCAATGCATTTTGCATCACTTTAATTATACCAATACCTTCAGGGTGTGGTGCAGTCAAGTGATATGCATCAGCTGACATTCCGCCCCCGATGATTTCGGCATAAATTTTCGCCCCGCGAGCCACAGCATGATCATAATTTTCCAATATCAATGCGCCGGCACCTTCACCCAAAACAAATCCGTCTCGATCCTTATCGAAAGGTCTTGAGGCCGTCTCAGGAGAATCATTTCTTTCTGAAAGGGCTCTCATTGCATTAAAACCACCCATTCCGGCTTCAGTAATGGCATGCTCCGAACCGCCTGAGATAATAATATCAGCCATATTTAACCGAATATAGTTAAAAGCGTCAATTAGGGCATTAGTTGCAGAGGCACACGCCGATGTGGTTACAAAATTGGGACCTCGAAAACTGTATTTCATAGAAATCCAACCCGCAGCAATGTCCCCGATCATTTTTGGAATAAAGAATGGATTGAATCGCGGTGTTCCGTCACCTTTGGCAAAATCAGTCACTTCATCCTGAAAGTTCTTCAGACCGCCAATACCAGAACCCCAAATGACTCCGGATCGATCGAGGTCTATTTTTTCCAAATTAAGCCTGGAATTTTCAATTGCTTCTGTACTGGCTATGATTGCGAATTGAGCGAAGGGATCCATTTTTCTGGATTCCTTACGATCAAAGTGATTAAGAGGGTCATAACTTTTGACTTCGCAAGCAAACTTGGTTTTAAACTTTTCAGCGTTAAATCGGGTGATAGGCGAAGCACCACTCACCCCATTTGAGAGTCCTTTCCAATAATCCCGAACGTTATTGCCTATTGGAGTTAGAGCACCAAGCCCTGTGACTACGACACGCTTTAATTCCATTAAGTAGGTTGATAATTACTTTACGTTTTCGTCAAGGTATGAAATCGCCTGACCAACAGTTGAGATGTTTTCAGCCTGGTCGTCTGGGATAGAAATATTGAATTCTTTCTCGAACTCCATAATGAGCTCAACTGTATCTAATGAATCAGCACCCAGGTCATTGGTGAAGCTGGCTTCAGGAGTAATTTCAGACTCTTCGACACCCAATTTATCTATGATGATGCTCTTTACTTTTTGTGCAATTTCTGACATTTTAAAAACATTTTGTTGAAAATCTGTGCAAAGAAAGATATAATGATCAATATAGTCAAAAAAATTGTCAAGCTGTTTTTAACACCCTCTAAACCATTTGATTACCTCCTTTTTTTCATTCAAATTTGCTTAAGGCTTTTGTCCTGACAACATTTGCCCTTTCCTTATTTTCCGATTTGTGGATTGCTATAAGATTTTTTTTGTTACCGATATCCCAAAGTTTTTTGAAGAAAACCAGGTTACAAATTGAATATGATTTTGACTTCTTCCTGCTTGGGATGGTAACGGTAGTGAAGGAGTACAAACTAGCCTGGTGTATCAATGATACTTTGGGAATGGATCTCAGGAAACAAGACGATATTATTATACCTAAGGTTGATACCAATAATTTAATCATTTCAAATTTACTTTTTAAAACTGAGCATACTACTATAAGGTTAATAGGTAATAAATCAGTTGCAGGACCTGCTGACATTAGGTCGAACCTATTGCCGGAGTTACAGAGCTTATCACATTTTTTTGTTTTACAGGATGAGAGCGAGGCGTTTGACCGACGGATGCTACTGGAAAAATTAAAGTCAATAGCAGTGATTGATTACGTTGTGGCTATTGCTCCTGAGAAACTAAAAAATAAAGACAACCTGATTTTTTGAAAATGCAGAATACAATCCTTTTTAATGAGTCTAAGATAGTGGCAACTATAGGGCCGGCTAGTAACAACAAAGAAGTTTTGAGGAATCTCATAGGGGCTGGAGCCGATGTTTTTCGTCTTAATTTTTCACATGGTACCCATGAAGACCACAAAAAGGTTATTCAGTTGGTGAGAGAATTGAATGAGGAGTTAGGTACACATATATGTTTGTTGCAAGATTTACAAGGGCCGAAAATCCGGACTACATTAATTGAAAATGGTGAAGTAACAATAATTGCTGGTCAGAAACTTACAATTACAACCAGCGATATTACAGGGACAGCAGAGAAAATTGGAACAACTTACAAGAGCCTGCCATCAGACGTAAAAGTAGGAGACATGATTTTGATTGATGATGGCAAAATTGAGCTCAAAGTGGAGAACACGACTAGTGATTCAGTTGAAACTACCGTAATATACGGTGGCCCTTTGAAGTCACGAAAAGGCATTAATCTGCCGAATTCGATAGTATCAGCTCCCTCATTGACTGATAAAGATGAAGGGGATTTAATTTTTGGACTACAGCATGAGGTTGAATGGGTAGCACTTTCTTTTGTTAGAACTGCGGGTGACATCCATAGTCTACGTGAAAAAATCAAATCAAATGGCAGGGAGGATACCAAGATCATTGCCAAAATTGAAAAACCTGAAGCACTTAAAAATATGGATGAAATTATAGATGCTACTGATGGCGTCATGGTGGCCAGAGGAGATTTAGGTGTTGAGATTGCGATGGAAGATGTGCCTGTGGCGCAAAAACTAATTGTAAAGAAGTGTAATGAGAAGGGTAAACCGGTGATTATAGCGACTCAAATGATGGAGAGCATGATTGAAAATCCGAGACCAACCAGAGCTGAAACCAATGATTGTGCGAATGCAGTTATGGACGGAGCTGATGCATTGATGTTATCAGCTGAGTCTGCATCGGGTAGTTACCCGGTAGAGTCAGTCAAGAGCATGGCCCGTACCATATTGTCCGTCGAAGAGGCAGCGGAATCCAGCTATAATAAATTTCATAAAGTACCTGAAGGTTCTGAAGCATTCGTTCATGACACCCTGGTAAGAGCCGCATGTAGGTTGAGCAATAGCCTGGGAGCAAAAGCAATTGTTGGTATGACACAGTCGGGATACACTGGTTATAGGTTGGCAATGAATCGCCCGAAAGCCAACATCTTTATCTTCACCGGCAACCAACGATTACTCAGACAAATGAATCTCGTCTGGGGTATTAGAGGATTCTATTACGATAAGGAAGAATCAGTGGAAGATACTTTTGACCACATCGAAAAAATATTGGTGGATGAAGGTCATTTGAGTCAGGGAGATGTTTTTATCAACACTGCGGCCATGCCACTTCACTGGAAAAGTAAAACCAATATGCTGAAAGTGAAGGTGGTTGAATAAGACTACCTCACTGAGTAATTGGGAGCTTCCCTCATTACTTGAATATCGTGCGGATGGCTCTCTCTAACCCCTGCGGCCGTTATTTTAACAAACTGAGCATTTTGAAGATCTTCAACTGTATTGGCTCCGCAATAGCCCATTCCAGCTTTAAGTCCACCAGCTAATTGGTACAGCACTTCTGAGACAAGTCCTTTAAAAGGTACACGCCCCACAATGCCTTCAGGGACTAACTTCTTGATGTCATCTTCCGCATCCTGAAAATAGCGATCCTTTGAGCCGTCCTCCATAGCTTCAATTGAACCCATTCCGCGGTAGGTTTTGAACTTTCTGCCTTCGAAGATTATCATTTCACCGGGAGCTTCATCAGTTCCTCCTAACAATGAACCAATCATTACAGTGTTAGCTCCTCCTGCAATAGCTTTTACTACATCACCAGAGAATCTGATGCCTCCATCAGCAATCACTGGAATGTTTTTCTTTTTTAGCACTTTTGCTGCTTCATAAACGGCAGACAATTGGGGTACACCAACACCCGCAATTACTCTGGTGGTGCAGATACTACCCGGGCCAACACCAACTTTTATGCAATCCACACCTGATTCAGCCAAGGCCAACGCTCCTTGTCCGGTAGCGACATTACCGGCAACCACATCCAGATCTGGGTATTTCTTTTTAACTGCCTTACAAGTATCAATTACACCTTTTGAGTGGCCATGTGCTGTATCAATGGCAATAATATCCACTCCTTCCTTAGTCAATAATTCAATCCTGTCCAGAATATCCGGAGTAACTCCAATTGCGGCTCCAACCCTTAATCGGCCAAACTCATCTTTACAGGCATTGGGTCTATCTTTATTCTTAAGGATGTCTTTGTAAGTAATTAACCCGGTTAACTTTCCGTCCTTATCAACGATTGGCAGCTTTTCAATTTTATATTCCTGTAGAATTTCTTCAGCGGCTTCTAACTTGATCCCCGGATTGGCGGTAATGACGTGGTCTTTAGTCATCACATCCTGTATCGGCTTTTTATGTGCTTTTTCAAACCTCAAATCCCTGTTTGTAATGATCCCAATTAGCCTGTGATCCTTGTCAATCACCGGAATACCACCAATCTTGTACTCTTTCATGATTAACATGGCATCGGCTACTGTTGAACTCACATCCAGTGTGACGGGATCGAGAATCATCCCACTTTGGGATCGCTTCACCTTTCTAACCTGCTTGGCCTGTGCTTCGATTGGCATATTTTTGTGAATGAAGCCGAGGCCCCCTTCCAGTGCTATAGCGATGGCCAGATCCGTTTCAGTAACCGTATCCATGGCCGCGGATACGAAAGGTATATTAAGTCGAATATTCCTGGTCAGAAGCGTAGAAGTGTCGGTCTCTCTTGGTAATACTTCGGAATAACCGGGAACAAGAAGGACGTCATCATAGGTAAGTGCTTCCCGGAATTTGGAGGTGTCAAAGTTCATTTTGCAAATAATAAATTCGTACTATTATTTGCGGCACAAAAGTAAGCTGCCTTTCGGCAAGACACAAGCAAAAGAATCTTAGACTTAAGCATGAGTTATTTAACATTGTCCATGAGATGTCAGGAATGTAGGAAATTGTTCAGCGAATAAAAATATTTGTCTAACAATCCATACAAGCAAATAGATGCAATTGATAATTGAGGAAATAATCTCAGGCCTACATCAGATGACCTGGATAGAAGGGGTCGTTTTCGCTTTTGGAGTGTTCAGCGTCTGGTTCGAGAAGCAGGAAAACATATTGGTTTTTCCAGTTGGAATGGTCAGTGTTTTACTTTCTGTATATGTCTGCTTTACGGTTCACTTATATGCTGATATGGGCATTAACGCCTACTATTTTCTCATCAGTATCTATGGTTGGTATAATTGGAGTCGAAAAAAGGGTGACGAAAAAATCTTGGTAGTCAGTTACAACAATTTGACGGAAAATATACGCGGCCTCCTCCTTACTGTATCAGTTTTAGCAGTGCTTTATCTTGTTCTTTCAAATTATACAAACAGTGACGTGCCTTTTTGGGATGGCTTGACTACTGCTTTTTTTATTACAGCCATGTGGCTGGTGGCCAAAAAGAAAATCGAGAACTGGTACTATTGGATTGCTGGCAATGTCATTTCTGTACCCTTATATTTCAACAAGGAGCTAATGTTGCTCAGCTTACAATATTTAATTTTTCTTGGATTGGCTGTGGCTGGACTAATTGTGTGGAGAAAAAGGTTTAGCCCTCCATAGGATATTGTCCATTTTCGACTGCACATATTTCAACTCCTATCACCGTTGTCACAGACCAGATGTGATTAGTTACCTTGGCCTTGTAAGTGCCACCCAACATTTAGGTATCTAATCTTACCTGGTTTGTAATGAAAAAGTTAACTTATTGCGTTTCTTTCGAAGCAACTATTTTAAAACAAGAATATTAAGGGGAACTACGTCCAGACTTTTCGATCGAAAATAGAACCCGCTCAGCAACCTGAAATTATATGGAAGGAATAGTAATAATATTATTGATTCTGCTCTTGTATTTGATCAGCAAACTGTCAAAAAAAGTTGATCAGGTTGAACGCAAGGTTGATCATATTAATCAGGAGTTGAAAGGTGGTGTTTCGACTGTCGGTAAGGGGGAAACTGTAGCGAACCAAGCACCGCCAACAGCAACTACCCCGCCACCATTGAAACCTCCGGTATTGGAAGAAAAGCCCCTAAAAGAAGAGATTACCGACATCCCAAAACCGGTTGTTGTGCAGTCTGAGGCTCCAAAGGTTACACCTGTACCACCGAAAGTCAAGCCAAAGGCCTCTCCAAGGCCGTCTTTCATGGAACGAAATCCGGATTTGGAGAAATTTATTGGCGAAAACCTGTTGAGCAAGATTGGTATCGTGATTTTCGTAATTGGAATGGGATTTCTGGTGAAGCTGGGAATCGACAATGATGTCATCACCGAAAGCATGCGTGTAGCCATTGGGATACTGATTGGAGGTGGTATGATCGGTCTGGCGCATTACATGCGCAAATCCTTTGCTAAATTCAGTTCCATTCTGATTGGAGGTGCTTTGGCCGTACTCTATTTTACCATTGCCTTATCCTTTCATGAATATGCACTAATTCCTCAGGCTGCGGCTTTTGTGATCATGGTGTTGACCACTGCCTTTGCGGTTTTACTGGCTATTGCCTATGATAGAAAAGAGTTGGTAGTTCTGGCACTTCTCGGTGGATTTGGCACACCATTTTTTGTCAGCACCGGCTCAGGTAATTATAGCGTAATGCTCACCTACATACTGATTCTTGATATTGGTATGCTGGCACTGGTGTATTACAAAAAATGGAATCTTATCAATTATCTCGCTTATGGCCTCACTTATTTGCTATTTATAGGGGTTTACATTTCTGAATTTATAGGAAATGAGGAGGCTACGCGTTTGCCGTTGATTCTGTTTCTAACATCTTATTACCTGATATTCTTTTTGATGACCATCATTTACAACATTAAGAACATTCAGAAATTCAAGTATTCAGAAATAGGGATGCTGCTGACCAATTCAAGTTTATACTTTGGATTAGGACTATCACTTATACATGGCTTTAAAGGTGGCCTGTATAGCGGTGTATTTACTGCTTTAGTTGCCATATTCAATTTTGGCTTTGCCTTTTCACTTTACAGACGCAAAGACATTGACAAGAATTTGCTCTTCTTACTAATCGGTCTCGTCTTGACCTTTGTTAGTCTGATTGCTCCCATTCAACTGGAAGGCAATTACATCACTATGTTTTGGGCCATTGAAGCCGTATTGCTGCTTTGGCTTTCACAAAAATCTGGAATTAGACTGATGACTGCTGCCTCCGCTTTAGTCACCATATTAATGTTCTTTAGTTTATGGATGGATTGGCGGTTGAACTACTATCCGTACTACGACTACATAGTGCTCCCTCTCTTTTTAAACAAGGCTTTTAGTGCCTCGTTTGTGGCGATGGTATCACTGGCAGGCCTGAATTTATTAATGAAAGAGGATGAGATCATTAGGATCAAAAGCAAGAAAATCGTTTGGAAACGCCTTTACACCAGAGCACTATTTGGTGTGGTGTTCTATCTAGGATTTTTATTTGAGTTGAATTATCAATTCCTCCGGTTCGGATTCGAAGATTCACTGCGTATCATCCTCCTGGGAATTTACAATTATTCTTTTGTTGTGGCCGTTCTTGCTGTACATCGATTTCAGCCAGGCAAAATCTTGCAAATCCTTGGAATTGCTTTGTCGGTGTTGGTCGTATTTTCCTACCTGACAGTATACCTCTATCAAGTAACAGTTTCCAGAAGTTTCCATTTACTGGATTCCGGTGTTGATACAGGGTTTTATTGGCATTATGCTTTGTTGGTACTATTTGTTTTAATTCTGATTAACCTCTATCGATATATTTACATTACTTACAGCTTCAAATCGAAAGTGGGCATCATATCACTATGGGTGCTTGCTTTTATTGGGATCTTTGTTATCTCTGCCGAAGTGAGTCACTTATCATTATTGTATCAATATGGTTCTGATAAGAGTGAGATGGAGGCATTTGATACAACGGTCAAATCAATATATCCTGTTATTTGGGCGTTGTCTGCATTGATACTTATGATGATTGGCATGAAACTCAGACTGAAAGTGCTACGCATTGCTTCGCTGGTATTGTTTTCTATTACGATCGTCAAATTGTTTTTCTACGACCTCGCTGGAAACCCGACAGGTAAAATAATTTCATTTATATTGTTAGGCGTGATCTTACTCCTTATTTCATTCCTCTATCAAAAGTTAAAATTTATCATTCAGGATGATGACAAAAAAGTATAGTTGGGTGATTGGCATCTTTTGTGCAACTACGGCGAATGGACAGGAGTTTGCTTACAAATCCGAAATAGTGCCAGTGCCTGATGAGGCCCATTACCGAATCACTTTGTCTCCGGATCTACTGGGCCAATCTCGGCCGGATTTTGGGGATCTCCGACTTTATAGTGAGGATGGTCTGGAACAGCCGTATGTGCTTAAGCAGGAACGTGAAGTGTCAACTACGTCTTTATTCAAGGAATATGAGATTATCAAAAAGGAGTACAAAAAGAATGCAATTTCCCACATGATTTTTGCCAATCCGGATAAACAAACCATTAACAATGTGAGTTTGGTGGTGAACAACACGGATGTCCAAAAAAGGGCAAGATTGAGTGGTAGAGACGATCAGGAAAGCTGGTATGTTATCAAAGACAACTACCTGCTTCATTCGATGGCCAGTGAGGAAGAGACTACTGAATTGAAAATTTTGAATTTTCCTCTGAGCGACTACGCCTATTTCAAGTTGGAAATTAATGACAATTGGAGATTACCCATTAATATATTAAAGGTGGGCTACTATGATACGCAAAAGGAAGAGGGGTTGATGACTTCTTTTGAGGATATTGGAATCGACCAAAATGATAGCCTGAAGACCTCCTATGTCAAGCTGAACCTAACCAAACCGATCTACCTTGAAAAACTACATTTCGAAGTGAGCGGTGCCGAGTATTATTCTCGCAATGCCAGGGTGATGGTCAAGCGAGAAAGATTAAATAGGAAAAAAAAGAAAGAAATTTTTTATGAGACAATAGTATCGTTTCACCTAAACTCCAACAGTGGGAATGAAGTCAAACTAGGGGGAAGAGTCGTTCAGGAAATTTATATTGAAATTGAAAACAGAGACAATCAGCCACTTGTTGTAGAGAAGGTCAGCAGTACATATCTCAACAAATACATGGTAGCGAAATTAACTCCCTTGTTGAGCTACAGCATTATGTTCGGGGATCAGGAACTTCGCTCTCCCGACTATGATATGGCCGTTTTTGCAGATCAGATTCCTGAAGATGCGATGAAGATTTCCCATCAGCAGATCATTCCTTTGCTGGCGACTGAAGCAATCCAAAAAGAGCCAGGCTTGCTCGACAATGCCTATTTTATATGGTCAGTGATTGGTCTGGTAGGCATATTCTTAGCTTTTATCTCAGTAAAGATGATTAAGGAAATTGGGCAGAAGGAAGGTAAAGGTTAGGACAAAGCCGACCGTAGTACGCTTAACGAACCGCCGTCGACAAAAGTCAGCGAAAAGTCAGCAGACATCTGCCGACTTAGCGACTATTATATGACGTTTTCACCATTTTCTCTATTGATTCAATCGACAGTTCGCGGGTATAACTCCACTCTACAATTGAAGTTGTCTAACCCGCCCTAAATTCTGAAGCAGAATTTCTATCTTGCGATCGTTCACCGTTTTTATTTTTTGATTTCAAATACCTAATGATGAAGAAGCTAACAACAATTTTAGTCGTTCTAATACCCTTCTTTGTAAATGCTCAAAACTCCGAGTATATTCTAAGCACATATTTGAGTGAAGGAGTTAAGGCGCCTAATACCCATCATATAGGTGATGCCTGGTTAAACTTTTTAATAGAAGCAGATGATGATTTCGATCAGAACATCACACAGGCAACTTTTAGTCCTAACTCAACATTGGATTGGCACAAACACACAACGGCTCAAGTTGTTATTGTTGTTGAGGGTGAAGGTTACTATCAAGAAAGAGGTAAAAAGCCAATTGTAATAAAAAAGGGTGATGTTGTTAAGTGCGAAAAAGACATAGAGCATTGGCATACATCCTCTGCAGATAGTAAGATTTCATATATCGCTATTTATGGAAGCGAACCGACTATTTGGACCGAGAAGTTAACTAGAGAATACTATGATAGTGTTGCCGAAAAACTAAAGGGCAATTGAGAATCATTATGACAGTTGCAATCTGTCAAGTTCCAATTATCCATTAAACTGCGGCGAGATTTTGGGGTTCTTTGTTAGTTGTCCACTGGTTAACTTACTTTCATAAACACTGATTTCTTTGATTATCCGAGGCATTTCATTTGAAATTCGCTGCTTAACCTCTTTGATGTAAGTGTTTTTCAATTCCTTCGTCATACTACAAAGATACTAAATCCAGAACTGTATGGGCGTGATCCATGCGAACAATACTGGGGCTAAAGCAGTTGACGGAAGTAAGAAATTCCGGCAGGTATCCAGTCATTAAACCTTAGGTAGTGATAAATTCGCTCTGGCCTGACATAAAAATTGTTACTCCCTCTGGGTTTTGAGATTTGGCCTAAGCTTCTTAGCTCTCTCAGTCATACTCCACTTATATTTGCAGCATGAATAAGAAAGTAATTCTGATGATTTTGGATGGCTGGGGGCTGGGTAATGATCCGTCAATTTCAGCTATTGCGCAGGCAAAAACACCTTTTGTTGACTCGCTCTTTCCAAAATATCCTAACAGTAAACTGGAGGCATCAGGTTTGGCAGTTGGTCTTCCCGTAGGGCAAATGGGAAATTCAGAAGTTGGTCATATGAATATTGGGGCTGGTCGGGTTGTTTACCAGGATTTAGTGAAAGTCAATAAGGCTACTGAAGATGGTTCCCTGGCTTCAAACCCTGAGCTGCAAAAAGCATTCGAATACGCAAAAAGCAACCATAAAAAAGTTCACTTCTTTGGCCTCCTCTCAGACGGCGGGGTCCACAGTCACATAAACCATCTGAAAGGTCTTTGTTCTGCAACTGATGATTACGGATTATCAGATGTCTACATTCACGCCTTTACTGACGGTCGCGATGCTGACCCAAAAGGAGGTAGAGCTTATCTACTGGAATTGCAAGAGCATTTGGATAAATCTACCGGTCAGGTGGCAAGCATCACCGGCAGGTATTTTGCTATGGATCGGGACAAAAGGTGGGAAAGAGTAAAGCTGGCTTATGATGCAATGGTGAATGGAGTCGGGGTTCAAACCAGGGATATTTCATCGGCCATTGAGGATTCCTACCAGAATGGTGTGACTGACGAATTTATTCAACCAATCGTATCAGTAGATGATGAGGGGCAGCCTGTAGCCATTATTGAACCAGGGGATGTCGTTTTGTGCTTCAATTTTAGAACTGATAGGGGCAGACAAATCACTATGGCTTTGACTCAGCAGGATTATGCAGACCATGGGATGCATAAATTGGACCTCTACTACGTTACCATGACCAATTATGATGACACTTTTAAAGGAGTTCATGCCTTATTTGGGAAAGATAATTTGAATAATACTCTGGGTGAAGTGCTGAGTAGAAATGGTAAGCAGCAGATTCGCATTGCGGAAACCGAAAAGTACCCTCACGTGACATTCTTTTTCTCTGGTGGACGAGAAGATGAATTTGAAGGTGAGAAAAGGATATTGTGCCCATCGCCTAAAGTGAGCACTTATGACCTACAGCCAGAGATGAGTGCCAGGGACATTCGAGATAAGATCATACCTGAACTGGAAGCAGGGGGCGTTGATTTCGTTTGTCTGAATTTTGCCAATTCTGACATGGTGGGCCATACAGGCGTTTTTGAGGCAGCCGTTAAGGCGTGTGAAACGGTCGACCAATGCACAAAGGCGGTCGTCACTGCGGCGTTGGGTAATGGCTATACCACGATAATTATTGCTGATCATGGGAATTCAGATATTATGGTAAATCCTGATGGGTCACCAAATACCGCACATACGACTAATCTGGTTCCATGTATATTGGTGGATAGTGAGTTCAGCGGACCAATAAGTGATGGCAAACTGGGAGATCTGGCACCTACCATTCTTACCTTGATGGGAGTAGAAATTCCCGTTGACATGGCTGGTAACATTTTAATCTGACAATATAGAATGAAGTATAATTCATTGATCCTATTGATAGGAGTAGCTTTTTTGTTCAACTCATGTGTGGAAAATCAGGAGGATGAATTGGCCAATTATTATCCACTGAAACCTCTATTGAAAAATCAGGTCTACCTATTCAATAAACTTCAACCAACCGTAATTAAGAAAGTCTCACTTGACGATAAATTGGAACAGTCTGAAAGTCAGTTGGACAGTTCTCAATGGGCTGATGAGTTTGAAGTTTTCTTTGAAAGTGATATCAACAGACCTTCTCTTGTCGGATCATTTGATGAAAATATTGAGGGGAACAGAATCAGCTACCTGCGTAAAGATCAAAACCAGGATGGCGTAATGGCATTTGAGGTATTGTTAATAGAGGGATCTAATTCACCACAAGAAATAAAGATTCTATCTTCAAGTAAGAACTCACTGTACACCAGTTCAAGATCGCTAATGTTAAAATTTGACATTAAAGATGATAATCCTGTACTGTCTACTTATACTATATCTGGTGATCAGACAATCCTTTCAGGTACAACTACTACCTATTTGTTAGAGGCAGAGTTGAAGTTTTAACCATCATAGTTAAACTTTCATCAATGCCTGGAAGAAACTCATGTTTTCAGTTTTACTCTTAATTATCATATACGGTATTTGTTGACTGTACTTCAAAAGTTCAATGGCTACACTGCCCAATAGCATTGAAGCAGCTTTAGTTCTTCCCCTAGATGGCAGGATGATCAAATCGGCATCATGATTTAGTGCTTCAAGATAAATCTTATCAGCCGGGGATTCGTCGTCATCGAACGTATAAATATCTTCGAAACCTTTTGTGTCGTAATTATTCCTGGTCATGAATTGTTCATAGTCCTTTTTAGAGTTTTCCCCCATTACTATGGCAAACTCTTCATAGGCTTTTCCTGTATAGTGATATCCCTGTGGAACTGTGAAAACGTGTTGGAGAACAATTTTTGCGTCGCTATTTTTTTTGAATGCGAGGGCCTGATCTATACCAGTTTTTGATCTTAAACTAAAATCTATTGGAACGAATAATTTGTCCAGTGATATTTTTACTCCCTCAGGAACAAAGAGAACCGAGCAGTGAGAAATGTATGGTATTTTCTTAGGATTGACGCCCTTTCCCTTTAACTCAGATTTTTTTCCCATTACAATCAAATCCATATATCCTATTTCGGACCATTCCAGAATTGTTTGTGACGGACTTCCTTCCCTGTAAATAAACTGAGCATTGTGGTCTTTGTAATTCGGAAAATACATGGCTACGGATTTCTCCATTCTCTGGGAAAAATCATTTCCAGGGGGCCATAAAGTTCCGGATATTTTTCACTTAAGGATTGAGGGATATCCAGTTGAGGATTAACATGAAAAAATAGACCTCTTTGCTTTTCATGGTTCTTGCCAACAAAGCGGCGTATTTCACCACGAATTCGTCCATTCGAGTTAGATCCAGGCAAACGAGAATTTTTTGAAGTGTGAACATCATTTACTTTTTAGATACCCAAGATAATCTGCAAAATTGAATGTGCTGTTTTCGTTGTGATTAAATATGGTGTTAATCATGCTTGTTCCCTTTATTTTTGCCGCTCCGCAACGGAAAGTAGATGAGTAAAAAGAAAAAAGCACTGAAGGAAGAGGAGAAAAGGCAATTAAATGGGGAGAACCTCGGTAAACTGTATGGAGTCTATCAATACATTATTCCTTATAGGATTCCATTTTTTGCAGGACTTCTTTTTCTTTTCTTGTCGAGTGCGGTTCTACTAACTTTCCCTTACATGGTTGGCAAATTGGTAGACGTAGCCTCAGGCAAGCCCTGGATTATTAACGACATCTCATCCATTGTCCTGATCTTAGTGATCATTTGCATCGCTCAAAGTATCATATCATTTTTCAGAGTGTTATTATTTACAAGAGTCAGTGAAATGGCCATGGCCGATGTTAGGAAGGACCTCTATCAGAAATTGATGACCCTTCCAATTATGTTTTATGATTCACGCCGGACAGGTGAATTGATGAGCCGGATGACGTCCGATGTCACCATGCTAAAGGATACAATGTCAATTACATTGGCTGAATTTGTCAGACAAGTCGCCACTCTGGGAATTGGGATAATTTTTATCTTCTACACCACACCGGAACTAAGCATCTTCATGTTGGCCACTCTGCCAGCAGTGATTATCATCACCATGATATTTGGTAAATTCATTAGGAAATTGTCCAAAATAACCCAGGAAGAATTGGCCTTTTCTAATGTTGTGGTGGAAGAGACACTCCACTCAATCCAAACAGTTAAAGCCTTTACCAGCGAAATATTTGAGATTACAAGATATGGAAACGCCTTAAAAAAAGTAGTGGTTGCAGCGATGAAAGGAGCCACATACAGGGCAGGATTTATTTCTTTCCTGATATTTGGTATGTTCGGAACGATGGTAGCGGTGATGTGGTATGGGGCCATACTGGTTCAAAGCGGCGGGCTTACAGTCGGAGGATTGATGTCTTTTGTCATATATACTACCTTTATTGGTGGCTCAATTGCCGGAATGGGTGACTTGTTTGGTCAGATACAACGAGCAATTGGAGCTACCGAGCGAATATTGGAATTGAGGAACGAAGAAGCTGAAGATATTACACCCGGTGGAGCTACGCCTTTCCCAGATACTGCCTCAATTAGTTACAGAGATCTCAGATTCACATACCCTACCAGAAATGACATTGAGGTGCTAAAGGGAATAGACCTTGATATCAGCCCAGGTCAGAAAGTGGCATTGGTGGGCCAAAGCGGAGCAGGGAAGTCTACTATTATTCAACTCCTGATGAGGTTTTATGACCCAAGAAGTGGGGATATTACTATCGGTGGTCATTCAATAAAGGATATCAATTTGAATGCGTTAAGAAGGAACATTGGAATTGTACCACAGGAAGTCATCCTTTTCGGAGGAACTATTAGAGAAAACATTCGATATGGAAATTTCGATGCCAATGATGAAGCAATTGAAGAGGCTACAAAAAAAGCAAATGCCTTAGATTTCATTAACTCATTTCCGGAAGGGATGGAGACTTTGGTAGGAGAAAGAGGAGTTAAATTAAGTGGTGGCCAACGTCAGCGAATTGCTATTGCCCGGGCCATACTCAAAGATCCTAAAATACTCATCCTTGATGAAGCAACAAGTGCTCTTGATTCTGAATCAGAATTCCTAGTTCAACAAGCTCTTGATGTTTTAATGAAGAACAGAACCACCATCATTATCGCTCACCGACTGGCTACAATAAGAAAAGTTAACAAGATTTTTGTCCTAAACCAGGGAGAGATAGTAGAATCGGGCACTCACAGCGAATTGTCCGTTTTGATTGAAGGGACCTATAATAACCTGGTAAAATTGCAGATGATGGAACCCATCGCTGCTGAATTAGAATAATTCTTTTATAGTCGCACTACCCATTTTGAGTGCTGTAAGAACTGAAGTTATAATACCGTTGCATGGTCTTGGTGTTTTTTTAGCCTGCCCGTGAGGTGGATATTCAAGAGATGCTTTTTATCCTGGAGTCATGAATAAGCGCAACTACCCTTACCCTGGCCGATAGTAATTAGTAATTTGGAAGAGGTTTTGGACCGTGCTGATTGACCCGAACATATCGCATTGAAAGCGGACAAAGACTATCAGTGAAAGAAAAATGCAGCAATACTGGCTCAACGAAAGCTCAGGAACCATATCTTGAAAAAAGCCAAAAAGAACCAACCATTAACCCACCGGGAAAAAGCATTCCATAAACTAACAGGCCAAACGAGGTATAAAAGCAGAACGGACATTCGGGAGTATCCGCAGATGGTTTAGCGGAGCGGTCGCACACTATAGGGGAATCGAAAAGATGCACACGCAAAACTTGGTGGAAGCCATTGGTTACAATTTATACCGGTCACCAGGGGTGATTATGTTCAATTAAAAACAGTAAATAATGAGAGAAAATCACAAGAAATAAGCTCGTTTTGACCCATCTGGAGGCGTAAACACAAAAACCGGATCCTGGAACTTGTAAAATTCAAAACTTACGCTCTTTCTGAAATCTTTTGCAACGGTATTGTAATTAATTGGGACGAGTTATATTTTATATGAGGTAACAACCATCACAACAGGCAGTTTCATTTATTCATTGGTATCATTACTCTGGGTTTACTCTTTAAAACCCGATATTGCAACCAACTGACAAGTCAATGACACTGAAAAATCTACTTAACATAATCCTAACATCTTTGATACCAGTTATTTTTATTTCATGTAATCCTACAGTTACTATTCCAGGGCTGGATAAAGATGTGTGGATCAATGACAAATATGCCTGTGAAGGCTTTAGAACAAATTACCTCGAAATAATTGAAAACAATAAGACTGATTTATTGCAACTGAACCAAAATGAAGTTGAAGTTATTTTAGGCGGTCCTGATGAGCACGAACTTGACAAAAGGAAGCGTAAATATTACTATTATTACCTGGAACCGGGACCCCTTTGTAGGACAATTGACAAGTACCCGATTAGACTTCAGATTAAATTTAATGCATTAGGTGTCTCATCAGAAGTATTCCTCGAGAACTACTAATAATGGATGCTATTCTCCTGTAAATAACGGCTTTCTCTTTTCCAAAAAAGCACTCACCCCTTCTTCATAATCTTTGGTTATTCCTGCTAACGCCTGCCATTCGTCCTCAAGTTTCAATTGCGATTCCAAGTTATTGTTAAAAGTCATGTTAAGTAACCTTTTCGTATGTCCTAGCCCCTTTGTCGGCATTTGAGACAATTTTACAGCAATTTTACAGGATTCTTCTACAAAATCTTCGTCAGGTATGCACTTGAATATCATACCCATTTTATCGGCCTCCATTGCCGATACTTTATCTCCAAGCATCATCAGGGCAGAAGCTTTTTGAAACCCAATTAATCGAGGCAAAAAGTAAGTTCCACCACTATCTGGGATTAACCCTATTTTACTAAATGCTTGAATGAATGAAGCCGACTCGGCAGCAATTACAATATCACAAGCCAATGCCATGTTAGCTCCTGCTCCAGCTGCCACTCCATTGACTGCAGCAATTACTGGTTTCTCTATATTTCTAATTCCGGTTACAATAGGGTTGTAATGTTCTGCCACTATTTTTCCGATTGGTAAGCCATTGGCTTCAACGACTTCCGCCAGGTCCTGACCTGCACAAAAAGCCTTACCGGCTCCTGTTATAAATATCGCTCTTACCGTTTTATTTGCTTCACATTCATACAATGCTTCCTGCATTCCGAGAGCCATTTTGCGATTGAAACTATTGTAGACCTCAGGCCTGCTCAGGACTATTTTAGCGACATTGCCCTTAATAGAAAAATTGATAGATTCATTCATCCTTGCAGGGATTTAATTATAGGCATTTGAAATAATCGAATGGCTCCAAACAATCTTTACATTTATAATGAGCCTTGCAAGCTGTTGACCCAAATTGACTAACCAATTGAGTATTTATTGATTTGCATTGAGGACATTTTATAACAGGGAGTTCGCCTGTAAGGCCCTTTATCTCTGATGACATTCCTTCTGGCGGAGCTATACCATATTTTTCAAGTTTTTGCCGACCTCTGTCGGTTAACCAATCGGTAGTCCAGGCTGGCGATAAAACGGTTGTGACCTTTATATTTTCTAATCCCTCTTTATTGAGACTTTTTAGGATATCACTTTCAATCGTATTCATTGCAGGACATCCAGAATAGGTAGGAGTAATTACCACTACAGTCGTATCTGCATCTGTCTTAATATCCCTAATGACGCCAAGATCTATCACAGATAGTACTGGAATTTCAGGGTCTTTAACTTCTTCCAATAACGTCCATATATGATCTATTGTCATTACCATCTGGCACCCGGATATGCTCTTTGCAAAAACTGAAGGTCTGATAATATAAAGCCCAAATGTTCTGAATGTTTGCCCTCTTTTCCTCCTGACTGCATCCATTTACCTTCGGGCATATTCAATGTGGCTTGGGAAGTAATTTCACTGACCTTACTTATCCACTTAGTTTTGATGTGACTTAAATCAACACCGATGTTAGCACTTGCCATCATTATGTCAACTTCATTGCTCTCAAAAAGTTCACCAGTGAAACTCCAGAGATCGTTTGTTGCATTTTCAATTCTAACATGGCTTTCTCCAGTTCCATCCCCTAATCTTAACATCCAGTCGGAACTCCATTTTAAATGATAGGTTACCTCTTTCAAGGACTTTTGAGCAATTGCTCTCAATTGTTCATTGAAAGAATTCACAAGCTCCTGGTAAAAAAGATAGTTAAAGGTATCGAAGTAAAATTGTCGGGCTATTGTATATGCGAAGTCCTGATTTGGCTGTTCAACAAGCAATACGTTCTTAAATTGCCAAACATCACGCAAGTAAGCTAAATCATCTTCGGTTTTTCCTTCACCTTGTACTTTTGCTGTATATTGATACAGGCTTCTTGATTGACCAATCAAATCAAGAGCGATATTGGTCATCGCAATATCTTGTTCAAGCACTGGCCCGTGCCCACACCATTCTCCTAATCTCTGTCCGAGAATAAGGCAGTTGTCGGCCTGCCCGATCACATAATTGAAAAGTGCTTCCTCTGTTCCCATTGCAAAATCAAATATGCTTGACTTCGTCTGGTAATTTATAGAATGTCGGGTGGCGATAGATTTTATCAACTGCTGGTTCAAACAATTCCTCTGCCTCGTTGGGATCTGACGCTGTAATGCATTTGGATTCCACCACCCAAATGCTAACACCCTCATTCCGACGTGTATAAACATCACGTGCATTCGCAAGTGCCATTTGATTATCAGTAGCATGAAGGCTCCCCGCGTGTTTATGGTGAAGGCCATTCTTGCTCCTGATAAAAACTTCCCACAAAGGCCAACTTCGCTTACTCATTTTGGGTTCCTGTTTACTTGAAAATACTAATAAAGAATTTAACCATATATGAACTAGGCTACTTGAACCAAATTCTCACTCTTAAACCAAATTCTCACTCTTAGATTTTTTCTCCGCATAAGCTAATGCGGCTTCTCTTACCCATCTGCCTTCATCATGTGCTTTCTGCCTTGCTCTGAGCCTCTCGCTATTACAAGGTCCATTTCCACGAATGACGTCATAAAATTCCTCCCATTTTGGCTCTCCAAAATCATAATGCCCCTCATTTTCATTCCAAGTCAGTTTATCATCAGGTATAGATATTCCTAGGTAATCTGCCTGGGGAGATGTAATGTCTGCAAATTTTTGCCTTAATTCATCATTGGTAAATCTCTTGATCTTCCAATTCATTGATTGAGCAGTATGCGGAGAATTTTCATCTGAAGGGCCAAACATCATTAATGCCGGCCACCACCACCGATTCAAAGCATCTTGCGCCATTTCTTTTTGAGCAGGGCTTCCATTGCATAAAGTGAGCATAATTTCATATCCCTGCCGCTGATGAAAACTTTCCTCCTTACACACTTTAACCATGGCCCTTGCATACGGGCCATATGAGCATCGGCACAATGGTACCTGATTCATAATTGCAGCACCGTCAACCAGCCAGCCAATAGCACCAATATCCGCCCAGGTGAGTGCCGGATAATTAAAAATACTAGAATATTTTGCTTTACCGGAATTAAGGTCTTCTATTGTTTCGTCCCTTTCAATTCCCAAGGTTTCAGTTGCACTATAGAGATAGAGCCCATGTCCGGCTTCATCCTGAACTTTAGCCAATAAAGCCACTTTTCTCCTCAATGTGGGAGCTCTTGTTATCCAATTACCTTCTGGTAACATACCGACAATTTCCGAATGAGCGTGCTGTGAAATTTGTCGAATAAGTGTTTGTCGATAGTTGTCAGGCATCCAGTCTTTTGGCTCGATCTTTATCTCACTATCAATCTTTTCCTGAAAACGCCTTTCCAGTTCAATGGTACTCACTCAAAAGAGATTTTTTCAAATTTAAATCGTTTGCCAATATTAACAAACATTTGATAGTCCAAGCCTTTGATCGTTTGTTCCTCATAACCTGAGTTCGATTTTAAAATACAGGTAATTGTTGAGCTTTTGACAGGTTGGTATTTGATGGTTGGTTTTTTTCGGAAAGAATGAATAAGCAATCAGTCCGGAGATAAGGTTTGTAATGAAGTTTGCCCATGATCTATGTTTTGAATGTCAATTCTTGAGGGCTGTAGGCTTTATCAGTGCATAACTTTCCCTTGAGGGCCTTGATGAACGACTGGTTTTTGAGGGGTTCCCTGTCCTTTACATTCCCCTGAGTAATGGCGAAATGGAGTATCTCTCCTTTGTTATTCATGATAATATGAAGTTTGAAGCCAAAAAAAACAGCTCATCTCAGGCTTTCTCCCGGGCTCATTGCAATAAGGTGTTTTTTGACGGATTGATCGAATTGAATGCAAAAATCGTCCACCAGGTAGAAAATTTCAGTAATCTTATCCTCAGATGGAGTCATGTATTTCGTGATTAAGTATTTGAAATCCAACATTTTAAATTAATCACAACTACAGGCTTTATTGAGTTCTCAGGGGTTTCTCTCAGAAAATTCATTCAAGTATTACTCGAATTCAGGTTAAGAATAATATAGAGATGGTAAGTATCAGCTTTACTCCATTATATCATCCGAGTAAATGGCACCAACTTCGTCTCTAAGGTTGTATCTGTTCTTCAACACCTCTCCGTATGCGCCTGCTGAGTATAAAATTAAATGGTCGCCCCTACTGCTTTTAGGAAGGGTAAACCCTCTTGCAAAAGCATCGGTGGTTTCACATATTGGCCCCACTACATCATATTCAAACTTTTCAGAAACTTTACTGGAAATATTTTCAATATGATGATGAGCCTGATAGAGAGCTGGTCTCATTAATTCGGTCATTCCCGCATCCAGTATTAAGAAACGCCTGGCTTTCCCTATTTTTTCATAAAGCACTTTCGTCACCAATAGGCCACATTGACCCACTATCGCTCTTCCCAGTTCAAAATGCACTTGTTGTTCCGATTGCAATTGCAGGTTTTTATTGAAAACTTCAAAGTATGATTTGAAATCTGGGATCAGGTAATTTGGTGGATCCATGTAGTTTATTCCAAGCCCTCCTCCTACATTAATGTGATTCAAGGTCAGACCTTTATCAATAAATAGCCGGTTTATTTCATTAACTTTTGTGCATAACTCTTTATATCTTGTAAGGTCAGTGACTTGCGATCCAATGTGAAAATGAAGCCCAATTAGGGATAAATTATGTAGGCTATCAAGTTTTTCCAAGACATCTGATAACTCCCAAACGTTTATTCCAAACTTATTCTCTTCAAGTCCTGTGGTGATGTTTTTGTGGGTTTTCGCATCCACATTGGGGTTGATTCTAAGAGAAACATTTGCCTTTTTCTTGCACTTACCTGCTAATTCGTTAATAATTAGAAGCTCCTGAAGAGATTCACAATTAAATCCGGATATGTTGGCATTTAAGGCAATATCAATTTCCTTGTCACTTTTACCAACCCCGGCAAAAACAATTTCAGAAGGTTTAAATCCAATTTCTATTGATTTTAATACTTCGTTTCCACTTACACAATCAGCCCCAAGATTTGCATCTCTTATTATGCCTAATATTCGGTCTTTGTAATTGGCCTTAATAGCATAGTGTACTAAAAACTCATATTTGACACTCAATGTTTTTACTTCATTCAACGTTTCCCTAAGTAGACTGAGGTCATAGCAATAAAAAGGCGTTTCTATTTGCGTAAGTTTTGAGAATTGTTTGTTTCTTATCATCCTAAAACAAAAAAGCCCCAAACGGGGCTTCACCATTATCTTCTTAATAATCTATTTTGCCTTGTCAACAATGGCTTTGAAAGCCTCCGGTTGATTCATTGCCAAATCGGCTAATACTTTCCTATTAATTTCAATGTTGGCTTCACTTAGTTTATGCATAAACTGTGAATATGAAAGGCCGTATTCCCTGGCACCTGCATTAATTCTTTGAATCCATAAACTTCTAAATTCACGTTTCTTGACCTTACGATCTCTGTATGCGTATTGCCAACTTTTTTCGATTGCATTCTTTGCAACAGTCCAAACATTTTTACGCCTGCCAAAGTAACCTTTGGCATGCTTCATCATTTTTTTTCTTTTAGCCCTTGCGGCTACAACATTTACTGATCTTGGCATTACTTTTCTCTTCTTTGACCCTTGGCGGTTGTCATTGACAAAACTTAATACCAAACGTCGGGTGAAACATGAAACCGGGAGTTCTGGCTTTAGTAGTCAGTCCCTGAATTTAAATATTAAGCAAATCTTTGATTCTTGGCTCGTCTGACTGGTGAACCTCACCCATTTGAGTAAGATTTCTTTTTTGTTTTGTCTCCTTTTTTGTCAGAATATGGCTCTTATAAGCATGTTTTCGCCTTATCTTACCAGAACCACTGATCTTGAACCTCTTCTTCGCTCCTGAATTCGTCTTTACTTTAGGCATTATTGTTAATAATTATTGATTATTCTATTTCTTCTTAGCCGCTTTTGGCGCAAGGATAACGCTCATCCTTTTCCCTTCAAGCTTTGGCAGCTGTTCTACCTTACCATACTCCTCTAATTTCTGTGCAAATTTCAGCAGCAATATCTCACCGCGTTCCTTAAAAACTATTGTCCTCCCTCTAAAATGAACGAAGGCCTTAACTTTTGCTCCACTTTCAAGAAAATTGATGGCATGTTTTAATTTAAAATTAAAATCGTGTTCATCTGTATTAGGCCCAAAACGAATCTCTTTAACGATCATCTTTTGAGCCTTAGACTTTATTTCCTTCTGCTTTTTCTTTTGTTCGTACTTAAACTTTGAATAGTCAACTATCTTACAAACGGGGGGATCGGCATTGGGCGAAATTTCTACAAGATCCAAACTACTTTCCTGAGATAATTTTAAAGCCTCTCCAATCTCATAAATGCCGATTTTGATGTTTTCTCCAACCAGCCTGACTTCTCTGGCAGTAATTTTCTCATTAACTTTATAGGGTTCCTGAACTCTTTCTCTAAAATTCCTCCCCCGACTATTTCTTTGTTTGATTTTAGACCTCCTTTTTAAGTGTGCTAAAAAACAGCTCGCAAATATCGGTATAATATTTTTTAATAAAAAGGCTCAAAACCAATAGCGTTTTAAACGAATAGAAAAGAAAGGGGACAATTTATCTGAAAGTTATCATTGAGGTGCAAAAAAGAACCCCTTCCTGAATGCTAAACCTAACACTATTTTCTCAAATCAGGTTCTAAACCTGACTGGTCCAGGTTCAATAAACCGGTAGATAAAAAAACAGACAGACAAACACAATAAGGATTATAATAGCTGTACCCGTCTGTTCTCGATGCTATTTTGTCAGTTTGCCGGGAGCTTCAACCTGTGTTTATCCTTGCTTAACCGGGCCACAAATACCAAACAGCCAAAGGAGCTGTAAAAATGCACACCTTGCCCGATTACGATGGAAATTTGCCTGCTTATGTAAACATTACTGACGGCAAGACCGCAGACAATAAAGGAGCCTCAGACATCCCCATACATAAAGGCAGTGTTACTGTGGCCGGTCGATTTTCTAATAACTCCTCCCTACTGAAGGTTTGGCACAGCAACAAGGTATTTTTCCTCGTTCGCCATAAAGAGAACCTCCAGTGTATCAAAATAAAAGAAAATGACTGGCCTGATGACAGGCAGGAGCACATGTTGACAGAGGAAATAATCGAGCTTAAAAACAACTCCTCGAAACAGAAGTATCCAGACAGGCTTGGACGGATTGCTGTTTGAGATCAGAGAAAACAACAAACTATTGAACTGGTCACTAATCCAATATCCTGGACAGCAAATACGATCAGTGGGTTTTATAAAAGCCGCTGGCAGATCGAGATATTTTTTACAGAGATCAGGCAACTCCTCAAAATCATGTAATATTCCCCCTGGACCATCCTGTGGGAAAGGGGTATTACAAAGGCAGGATTTTCTTCCTTTACAGGGCTATAAGGTCAATGCGCTTTTTAAGGGACGACTACTTAATACAACACAAATACTAAATGTAGCTAATGAATGACTCCTCCTAATCATTAGAAAGAGTACATAATAGAATTTACCAGGGTTGCTTTTAGACCAATATGCTTCTCATAAAATAAGAAGGCTTCGCTATCTATTTATGCAGTTCCAAATACTCTTCAGGTTCTTGTTGATAGATTTCATACTTGACTTCTTCGAGTGCCAGTTTATAATATCGTTCAGCATTTTCCTGATCATTCACTTGTAGAGATAGTCTGGCAAGTCCACAATAAGCCAAGTTTTTGAGGTTATCGATTTCTTCATTTACCCCAAGCTTGGAGAATTCCAGAGACTGATTAAATAACGTTTCCGCTAATTCATATTCAAACTTGCTCTCACCGATAATGGCCTTAAAAACGCTCTTAGCCATTCTATAATAAGCATGATTGGTTTCAGGAAAACTGTCCAAAACCGTTTCAGCTTCTTCAAACTGTTTAAGAAAAAGCAGGTTTTCAATATAATTTGATTTAAAAAACAGATTCTTAGGGTATTCCTCAGCTAACAATCGGGCATATGGCAATGACTCTTCAGCCTTCATCTCATATCTAAACAAAATGTGAGCGGTATAATGGGAGGCCTCTGCCTTTGCAAAAGTGGCTTCTTCTACCGCCTTCTTCATGAGCTTTAGCCCCTCCTCTTTATCACCACTTTTGAAGACCCATATAATGGACTTATATACCGGATATTTTTCCGGATATTTTTCTCTGTAATAACTGTATAAACCCGATGAGAAATAGAACTCTTTGTAGTCATTCATCAGTTCAAAACCTTCACGAAAGTAATTGTATGCTTTTTTTGATTCCGAAGCGGCTCTAAAAAACTGTCGATTTATAGAGTAAGTCATTGCTTGCATTGCATGAGCAACCATATCAAGATATTTTATTTCAAAATCATCCTCATTCTCATCAAGCCTTTCATGACATTGGTCCATGGTTACTTTAAGCAACTGAGTCATTCTCCCTAGTTCGCTTCCATTTAGATTGAGAGGATACTTTGACCAGTAAATGCTTAGGGCGGTTAGTAAATCGTTAGCCGGATGATCAGGTATGAATTCCTTTAACAGTGCTGCAGCTTCAGGAAATTTTACAGTGTCTGAATTGTAGGTATGGTAAAAACAATCAATGAGTTTTGACTTTACCGGCTCAGTCTGCAGTATTAGTCCCTGGCTCCTTGCGCTTGAAGAAATTAGAATAGCAAAAACAATTACAAGCCAATATCTCATAAAAAAAGGTAATGCAAAAACAAGTCCAGTAGTTGAATAGGAAAGATGTACCAAAAAAATGAAATTAGCAAGAATAATATTATAAATAACGGTACTAATCATGTCTAAATAGTGGTATTAATCCTTATGGAGTCCCGAGAGAGGGCCTGATGGCAAATGGTGGTAATGCACCGGGCGATTTTTCATTGGATTGGGATTCTTCAAACAATCAAATCACTATTACGCTAAAACTTTTCAGGATTTAAAACCGGGATATTGACTGAAATTACAGCCTTGACTGTCGTTCAATTGGTCAACAAATCTGATTGCAACAGATCAATCAATAACTTGAAAGTTGCTATCGTCTAATTGATACAACGGGTTTTAATTATATGGATTATATGGCTATACTCCATATAATAAAGATAGCTACCTTTCTATGCGCAACACCCCATGCAAAGCATCGGGGAATTCTTTCGATTAAATCTGGAGAGCGGTTACCTTTGGATTCAGAACACATTCCTTTTGGAGGGGTATACCCCTCCAAAAGGAATGATTCAGCAGACAGCGTTTAATTTACACTGCCTGTCTTTTTGAGAAAATAGAAAAAATCAATTTTTAGACCCCCCCTAAAGTTTGAAATAGAAGTCCAACAGGGCAGGTAATCTATTGACTTGCTCTTCGTAATCGGTCATTAATAGCCCTTCCCAGGTGTTTTTCTGGCAACAGTTCAGCTAGAATTACATCTACATCCATAGTGTCAATCTTTCTCAGCGCAGAAAATAGATTTTTGGATGCCTCTGTCAAATCTTGATCTGGGGATAAGACGAGTTGATGCTCTGGATTGACACCCACAATTTTCTGACACCAAGAAATGATGCCAATTTCTTTCCCTGAATGGTGCTGTATCAACTCATTGATATTACCTATGACCAGGGGCTTCCGAGGAGCATAATGACTGTCCAGCATACCGGGTGCAGTTGGATTTGAACTTTGATATAATTTTAATTTGACATCAGCAATTTGCTCTTGAATTTCTTCTAATGTCATTCCACCCATTCTCAAAACAGTTGGTTTTTTATTCACAGTAAAATCAATGATTGTAGACTCGATCCCAATACTGGTCTGGCCACCGTCGAGTATAAAGGACAGTGAATCCCCTAAAAAATCATTAACGTGCTGAGCAGTGGTGGGACTAACGTATCCAAAAGGGTTGGCACTTGGTGCGGCCAACGGAAAATTTACACCCGCAAGAACATCGAGTGCCATGGAGTGCCTGGGTATGCGAACGGCAACAGTATCTAATCCAGAAGTAACCAGGTCTGGAATTGCGTTTGATTTAGGTAGAATTAAAGTCACTGGTCCAGGCCAGTTTTGGGTCCCGAATTTCAATGCCTGTGATGGGAACTTTTTCACTAAACCATGAACTTTTTCTATTGAATTGGTATGAACAATTAATGGGTCGAATGAGGGTCTTTTCTTAGTTTCAAAAATTTTCAGAATGGCATTGATATCGTAGGCATTACCTGCCAGGCCGTATACCGTCTCAGTTGGAAGGCCAATAATTTCACCATTCTCAAGGTGCATGAGGGCTTCAGAAACATTCCTGCTGATTATAGCCATCTAATAATTCTAAAGCTGCATTAGGCCAAAGCCTTGGCCATAGTTTCGCCAATGTCTGCTGGAGATTGAACCACATGAAGACCACATTCTTCCATTATTTTCATCTTGGCGGCTGCAGTGTCATCAGCACCTCCTATGATTGCGCCAGCATGACCCATCCGTTTTCCTTTTGGTGCAGTTTGCCCTGCAATGAACCCTGCGACAGGTTTTGGATTGCCCTGACTTTTGATCCATTTGGCTGCATCTGCTTCGTATTGCCCACCAATTTCACCGATCATCACAATGCCTTCTGTTTCGGGATCGTTCATGAGTAACTCAACAGCTTCTTTAGTCGAAGTCCCTATAATTGGGTCGCCTCCGATGCCGACTGCTGTAGAGATTCCCAATCCGGCTTTTACAACTTGGTCAGCTGCTTCGTATGTTAGTGTCCCCGACTTTGAAACGATTCCAATTTTACCTGATTTGAAAACAAAACCCGGCATGATACCTACCTTTGCCTCTCCAGGAGTAATAACACCAGGGCAATTAGGACCAACCAATCTTGTGTTTCTTTGCTTGATGTAATCCCTGGCAATCATCATATCTTTAACTGGGATGCCTTCAGTTATGGCAACTATTACTTTAATTTCTGCGTCTGCAGCTTCCATTATAGCGTCGGCAGCAAATGGAGGGGGGACGAAAATAATAGATACATCTGTGCCCGCTTTTTCAACAGCCTCTGCTACTGTGTTGAAAACAGGTCTGTCGAGGTGTGTCTGACCACCCTTTCCAGGAGTCACGCCACCTACAACACTGGTGCCATATTCAATCATTTGAGAGGCGTGAAAAGTGCCTTCAGTACCGGTAAAGCCCTGGACTATAACTTTTGAATTTTTATTTACTAGAACGCTCATTGGAGGGGTGTTTTGGACAACAAAAGTAGGACAAAGAATCGCTTTGTCAAATCTACAAGATTATTGACCTGATTTGAATTTGACGACTAACCTAAAACGAGGAAATGAGGATTTAAAAGACCTTCTTTATTGTAGATCATTTGTTCCCTCCCTGGTTCTGTAAATACTTGGCCACCAGCAGCTTCAACAACTGCTTGCGCTGCTGCTGTATCCCACTCCATGGTTGGGGCATATCTGGGGTAGAGGTCTGCCGATCCCTCGGCGACAAGCATAAACTTTAGTGAACTTCCCATGGACACTATTTCCGGGTCCTTTAAAGTGCTCAGAAAATTTTCTGTCTCAGAATTGAGATGAGATCTCGATGCAACTACTTTCAAACCAGTTTGACTCATGTCAGGTGTGTTAGTTTTGATTATTGCCTCATTATTTTCAGTTCTTTTAAAGGCACCATTACTTTCAGATCCCCAATAGAGCCAGTTAAGTACCGGAGCATATACTACACCCAGAATGGGTTTATTGCCTTTAATTAATGCAATATTCACGGTAAATTCCCCATTTCTTTTGACGAATTCTTTTGTTCCGTCAAGGGGATCAATTAGCCAAAAGTATTCCCAATCCTTTCTTTCAGAGTATTGAATGTCTCTTCCTTCTTCGCTCAAAATGGGAATATTAGTTCCTAACAATAAGCTACAGATTATATCATGAGAAGCTTTGTCTGCCAGAGTCAGGGGTGAATTGTCGTCTTTAATCTCAATGTTAAAATCATCCAAACCATAGATCTTAATCACTTCATCACCTGCTTTTAGTGACGCATCTTTAGCGATCTCCAGTGATTTAATCAGGTCAATTGTCACATCAAATGATCATTCCAGCTGCAACTGTCTGGTTTGTAGTCTCGTCAATAAGTATAATGCTTCCGGTAATTCTATTTCGATTATAAGGGTCTGTCAAAAGAGGCTTGGTAGTCCTTAACTTAACCCGTCCAATATCATTCATTTTGATCTCTTTGTCATCTTCATTTCTATGAAGTGTGTTAATGTCCATTATGTAGACTATTTCTGTGATCAATGCTTTGGCTTCATTGGACGTATGTTTGATCATGTATTTTCCCCTTGGTTTAGGCCTTTCATTGTTTAGCCAGCACATCATGATATCATGATTCTGTGCAGTCTTTGGTTGGTTACCAGTTCTTACAATCATGTCCCCGCGACTGACGTCAATATCGTCTTCCAGGGTCATTGATACTGACATTGGTGCAAATGCTTCTTTTACTGCTCCATCTGCTGTGTCAATTGATTTAATTTTGGATTTGAATCCGCTTGGTAGAACTAGAGCGTCATCTCCTGGTCTGTAAATGCCACTAGCAATTCTCCCTGCATATCCCCTATAGTCATGGTATTTATCTGAATGAGGTCTAATTACAGTTTGAACAGGGAATCTGCAATCTATGTGGTTATGGTCACTCCCGATATGAAGATTTTCCAAAGTATGCAGGAGGGTAGGACCTTCATACCACTTGGTATTGTCTGATCTGTTTACCACATTGTCTCCATTCAATGCGCTTATTGGAATAAAATGAACGTCTTTGACATCTAATTTGGCTGCGAATTGGCGATACTCATCCACAATCTCATCAAACCTTTCTTTGCTGAAGTCAACCAGGTCCATCTTATTGATACAAACCATTAAATGAGGAATTTGCAGAAGAGATGCGATAATCGAGTGGCGATGAGTTTGCTCAATGACTCCTTTACGTGCATCAATTAATACTAATGCCATGTTAGCTGATGAAGCTCCAGTAATCATATTTCTTGTATACTGGATGTGTCCAGGTGTATCTGCTATAATGAACTTCCTCTTTGGTGTAGCGAAGTATCTGTAAGCAACATCAATGGTAATACCCTGTTCTCTTTCATCTTTTAACCCATCAGTCAGATGAGCCAAATCGACATGTTCAAGACCTTTCCTTTCACTCGATTTCTTAACAACTTCTAGCTGATCTTCAAAAATGGATTTACAATCGTAAAGTAATCGTCCAATGAGTGTGCTCTTGCCGTCGTCAACGCTACCCGCAGTGGTAAACCTCAATAATTCCATCTGTTTCATCAGAAACGAATGCTTTAATTCAAAATTTATTAAAAATAACCTTCTCTCTTTCGGTCCTCCATTGCAGTTTCTGACCTCTTATCATCCTCCCTGTTACCTCTTTCTGTATGGCGTGCCGCCGCTACTTCTGCAATCACTTTTTCGATTGTATCTGCATTGGATTCTATTCCTCCAGTAATGGTGATGTCACCTAAGGTACGGAACCTCAGTTTTTTAGAAATGATCTGCTCTCCTTCTCTTAGAGTCAAGAATTCTGAATTGGGGATCAATGTTCCATTTCTTTCTACAATCTCTCTTTGGTGAGCCGTATAGAGCGACGGTATTTCTATATTTTCCTCCAGAATATATTGCCAAATATCCATTTCAGTCCAATTACTAATTGGGAAAATTCTGAAGTGCTCTCCTTTGTTTTGCCTTCCGTTGAAAATGTTCCACAATTCTGGTCTCTGATTTTTAGGATTCCATTGACCAAATTCATCTCTGTGTGAAAAGAACCGTTCTTTTGCTCTGGCTTTTTCTTCGTCTCGCCTTGCCCCTCCAATACAGGCATCTAACTGATGCTCTTCTATAGCGTCAAGCAGTGTTGTAGTTTGTAGAATATTGCGGCTGGCATTCGGCCCTTTTTCTTCAGCGACTTTATTTTCGTCGATTGATTTTTGAACGGAACCGACAATTAGACGGACTCCAATTCTTTCAACTATTCGGTTACGAAATTCAATGGTTTCAGGGAAGTTGTGGCCGGTATCTATGTGAAATAATGGGAAAGGAATCTTTGCTGGTGAAAATGCTTTCTTTGCTATATGAGTAACTACAAGTGAATCTTTCCCGCCTGAAAAGAGGATAGCTGGTCTCGCAAATTGAGAATATACCTCACGCAGGACATATATGGCCTCACTTTCCAATTCTCTTAAATGTGATAGATAGTAATTATGCATTACCTGACTTGATTTTTGGTATAATGTATTCAATGATTGCGGTAGTGCATTCTTCAAGACTCATCAGATGCGTGTTTACGTAAATTTCAGGATTGTCTGGAATCTCAAAAGGAGAATCAATCCCAGTAAAGTCAGGAATTTTACCATTACGAGCTTTTTTATAAAGCCCCTTGACGTCTCTTTTCTCGCAAACTTTTAATGGACAGTCAACGAATATCTCAACAAATTTTTCTGAACCAATGAGCGATCTGGCCATTGCTCTGTCTTCACGGAACGGTGAGATGAAAGAAGTTAAGGTGATAACTGCGGCATCAATGAAGAGTTTTCCTACTTCACTAATTCTTCTAATATTTTCTTTTCGACTCTTATCTGAAAAATCCAGATCTGCATTAAGCCCGGATCGAATATTATCACCATCTAAAATATATGTATGGTGGTCCAGTTGGAATAGGTAGTCTTCTACTGCATTGGCCAGAGTAGATTTCCCTGATCCCGACAGGCCAGTAAACCACAGTAACAATGGATGGTACCCCTTATTTTTTACCCGGGCGTTCAGATCAATTTTGTGCGGGTGAAGGATTATATTTTCAGGAATTTTATTCACTTTCCGAATTTCTTTTTGATAACCCCAAATCACATCTAAACCACAGACGTTCGTGATAGTAGTAAAATACCATTTTCAAGACAGCTTCTGTGAGAGCCACTCCTGTTGCTTTCTCGGTAGCTTCAGGATCGTCTTTGAAGAAAAAGAGTGCCAAGAAGAAAGTCGTGAGAGAAGCTATTGCTCTCCACGTTATTGTCTTTGCTATATGTCTTCCTCGAGTTCCAAGTTTCATTATAGTCGGTCTGTTACAAGATTTGAAGAAAGATATGCCCTTACATCGAAAACAACAGGATCGTTACATTTTAATTTTTGCCAGTTTAAGGACTTAAATTCTGTGTGAGCTACTGCAAGCACAATTGCAGAATAGCCTCCGTCAATCTCTTCTATTAATGGAATGGAGTATTCTTCCAGAACTTCCGTGTTGGATGCCAAAGGGTCATAAACGTCTACTTCTAGCTGATAACTTTTTAATTCATCTATGAGACTCATTACTTTCGAATTTCGAATATCTGGACAGTTTTCTTTAAAAGTAATTCCTAAAACAAGCACTCTTGATTTAGCTATCGAATCTCCTTTGGAGATAAGTTTCTTGATAATTCTGGAGGCGATATAGCCTCCCATGGCGTCATTTATCCGCCTTCCAGCTAGAATAATCTCCGGATTGTGCCCGATACTCTGGGCTTTATGTGTCAGATAGTACGGATCTACTCCTATGCAATGACCTCCAACAAGGCCTGGTTGGAATTTTAAGAAGTTCCACTTAGTTCCTGCTGCTTCCAATACTTCCTGGGTATCTATCCCTATCTTATTGAAAATCAGTGAGAGTTCATTAACGAAGGCAATATTGATATCACGCTGGGTATTTTCGATCACCTTTGAGGCTTCAGCCACTTTAATGGAAGACGCTTTATGAGTTCCTGCCTGAATAATGGATTGATAGAAATTGTCTACAACAATTGCAATTTCAGGGGTACTTCCACTCGTTACTTTAAGAATATCTACAATTCGGCGGGTTTTGTCACCTGGATTTATCCTTTCAGGTGAGTAACCGCAGAAAAAGTCAGCGTTAAATTTCAACCCGCTTTCTTTTTCAAGGATCGGGATACAGATCTCTTCAGTACATCCGGGATACACGGTCGATTCATAAACAACTATGTCTCCTTTCTTCAATACTTTGCCAACCGTTCCACTTGCGGAAATTAATGGTGTAAAATCTGGCTGCTTAAACTCATTAATTGGAGTGGGAACTGTAACAATATAGAAATTGGCAGAACGGAGATCATCCATGTTAGATGACATGCTAAATTTTTTTGATGATTTTAACTCTTCTGAGCTGACTTCCCTGGTACAGTCAATACCGTTTTTGAGCTCTTCAATTCTTCGAACATTTATATCGAACCCTGTAGTGTTGTATTTCTTCCCGGCTTCTACGGCAAGTGGGAGGCCAACATATCCCAACCCAATAACTGCAATCTTATGACTCATGTCTAAAAATTAGGGTGTAAATATAGAAGAGAGATTCCTTTTCTATGGTTTGAATGGGAACTGTTAACAAAATGATTTAGTGCTGAATAGGTATGTCGTTCAGGGAATTTTTCAACTCATTCAATAACTGTCGTTTTACAGTAACCTTTCGTTTCTGATTCAATAATTTGTTGCTCATAACCTTGTCGAATTTCTGGTCACGATTAAATTTATCCATGTTGTTCAGAAACGATTGCAGGTCATTCTCATCACGTTTCAAAAGATCTTTTAACAGAATAATTTTGAATCGGGTTTTTTCCCTGTTGTTCTTTCCATTATAAGAATCGTCCTTGTTTTGAGCTAGTTGTTCGAGGAATCGTTTTTCAAATGCTCGGTCACAAAGAGTTTTGAATTGCCCGGTCAACCCTTTATAATCTTCTTTCGGGATCAAACCAATTTTTTGCCATTCCTCTTGAAGAGATTGCAACTCAAGAAATGAGTCATTCTTTTCCAGTTCAACTGCCTTTTCAATAAGTTCTTTTTTAAGAGATAAATTTCGCTGTAGCTCTTCGGGAGTTGTTGCAGTGGTTCTCGAAGGGCCTTTATCTTTGAAAAGTTGACTTATTTTATAATTGAAATCTTTCTCAAGGTATTTTTTATCTCGTATTGGAACTTGACCAATACCGGCCCATTCCTTTCTCAGTTTGTCAACTTTATCCCTCAAATTAAAGCCCGGCTCTCGAACATTGATTTTACGCACTCTCCCAATTAAATCCTGCATTTTTCTAAGCCGAATCTCTGTTACTTTTCGTTTCTCCTCAACATACTCTCGCCTGCGGTCAAAGAAATCCTGCATGTTTTGTGAAAAGAGTCTTTCAAACTCGTCGTTCTTTTCTTTGTTGACAGTTCCGGTTTTTAACCACCTATCGTTTATGCTTAATATCTCTTCAGTTGCAGTTTTCCAATCCGTGACATGTCCGAAGGGTTCGAATTCCTTTAATAGTGTAGTTTTAATATCTTCATTGCGAACTTTATTACTCGCTATTAAATCTTTCAGGTCAGATTCTAGTTGGTCGAGTTGCCTGAATAGTGGAAGATAGTCACCAAGACCATCGTGCTTCTTAAGCTTCTCACGGAGGTGAATAAGCTTCATCAGGAAAGATCCTTTATTTTCTGCTTCAGTAATATTAACTGCTAATTGGTCTACTTTCGACTTAGCAGTTTCGTAGCGATTTACGAAGTATTGAATGGATTGCTCTTCACTCTCTTTTACTTCTCCAATTTTTCTATCAGGAAGATCTGAAAACCCCTTTAAGTAAATATCACTTCCTTTAATAAAGCCGAAGAGAATATCTTTTTTGCTCATGATTGTCTATTTGAAACAGTTCCGGGCAATATGCCTGGCGATGTTTATGTATTTTGATAGCTTGTACAACTGGTTTAAATACGAAATTAAATAATAGCAAGTATAAACGAATGAGAAAGTAATAATGAGAAAGTAATAATGAGATAGTAATTTTAATTCATCTTAATGTCGCATTACTCAAATTCAGATTGCTTATTGGTTTTAAATTTTAATAATTCTACCTTTGTGATCCTTTTCCAAGGGGGCTGTAAGCGGCCATTTCAAACCATTTTAAACGATTATAGAAGTGGATACATTAAGTTATAAGACAATTTCTGCAAATAAGGCAACGGTAAATAAGAATTGGGTTGTCGTAGATGCAGATGGACAAGTGTTAGGACGATTGGCTAGCAAAGTGGCTAGTTTGATTCGTGGAAAGCACAAACCAAACTTTACTCCTCATGTAGATTGTGGAGATACTGTGGTAGTCTTAAATTCTGATAAGATTAAGTTAACTGGCAATAAGATGACCGATAAGGTCTATGTGAGACATACTGGTTATCCAGGTGGCCAAAGATTTGCTACTCCAAGAGAAGTCATGGAAAAGTCGTCGACTATCCTGATTGAAAAAGCAGTTAGAGGGATGTTGCCAAAGAATCGATTGGGAAGAGCCATTTTCAAGAACTTATACATTTACGAAGGAGTTGAACATCCACATAATGCTCAGCAACCACAAGAAATTAAACTTTAGTAGCTCCAAATGGAAGTAATTAATACTATTGGCAGAAGGAAAACATCGATTGCCAGACTATACCTTAAGCCGGGTAAGGGTCAGATTGTAATCAACAAAAGGGAATTATCAGATTACTTCCCCTCGGAGATTATGCAGACCATTGTAAAACAACCCCTTGTTCTTGTAGAAGAAGACGGGAAAAATGACTTTCAGATCAATGTTGGTGGTGGCGGTATGAAGGGTCAGGCTGAGGCAATCAGACTGGCTATTTCTCGAGCTTTATGCGAGGTTAATGAGGAGCATAGGCCTCCATTGAAGAAAGAAGGGTTCTTAACCCGAGACCCTCGAATGGTAGAAAGAAAGAAATACGGTAGGAGAAAAGCCAGAAGAAGATTCCAGTTCAGTAAGAGATAAGGATTTAAAATGACTAAGATTAAACAGAAAGATTTATTGGATGCCGGTGTTCATTTTGGACACTTGACCAGGAAGTGGGATTCCAAGATGGCACCTTACATTTTCATGGAGAAAAATGGTATCCACATCATTGATCTCAATAAGACTATAGAATGTGTTGAGATTGCTGCAAATGCTCTGACTAATATTGTCAGGTCGGGCCGTAAAGTAATGTTTGTGGCCACAAAGAAGCAAGCGAGAGAGGTTGTCGCTGAGTCAGCCAGAAAATTGGGAATGCCTTACGTAACCGATAGGTGGTTGGGAGGTATGTTAACCAATTTTGCTACAATCAGAAAATCCTTGAAGAGGATGTCAACCATAGATAAGATGGCCAGGAATGATGCTTATCTAAATCTGGCAAAGCGTGAAAGGTTAATGATTACCCGAGAGAGACAAAAACTGGAAAGAGTTTTAGGTGGAATAGCTGATCTTGCCAAATTGCCAACCGCCCTGTTTATAGTTGACATCAAGAAGGAACATATAGCAGTTAATGAAGCTCAAAAATTGAACATTCCAGTGTTTGGTATGGTAGATACGAATTCAAATCCTGAGCTTGTTGACTACCCAATTCCTGCCAATGACGATGCATTCAAATCAATCAGTATCATTATTAACTATATTTTCAATTCAATGGAGCAAGGTTTGATGGAGGGAAAGAAAGACAAAGACAATGCAAAATTGAAGGAGGAAGAGCAGCAGAAACGTCAGTTGGACGAACAAACTGTTGAGCAATAAGAATTAAAATATTTTTTATCAAAACAAAAATTGAACATTCGCCTCGGCAATGTTCAATTTTTGCTTATTAGGATTCAGGTAAAAGAAAAAAGAAAAATGGCTATTACCGCACAAGACGTTAACAAATTAAGGCAAATGACAGGTGCTGGCATGATGGATTGCAAAAAAGCATTGGTTGAAGCAGATGGTGATTTTGAAAAAGCAATAGAAATACTGAGAAAGAAGGGTCAGAAGGTTTCAGCCTCACGAGCTGACAGAGAAACTAAAGAGGGAAGTGTTTTTATAAAAACCAATATTGACCATACAGAGGCAGTACTTGTATCTTTTACCTGCGAGACGGACTTTGTTGCTAAGAATGAGGAGTTTCAAGCCATGGGCAATAAAATTTTGGAAGCAGCATATAATGAGAGGCCTTCTGACATTGATGCGCTTAAAGCTTTAAAATTTGGTGATTTAAGCATTGGTGAGAGCATCACTGAAATGGTTGGAAAAATAGGGGAGAAATTAGATGTTTCCGATTATCTCACCTTATCTGGCGAAGCGGTTATACCATACATTCATGCAGGTAGCAAATTGGGAGTGTTAGTAGCACTTAAGGGGGCTGACGGGGCTGATGTGATTGAAGCTGGGAAAGATGTGGCAATGCAAATTGCTGCTATGAGACCAATTGCAGTTGATAAGGATGGTGTGGACCAAAGCATAATTGAAAAGGAGATTGAAATTGGTAAAGAACAAGCTTTGGCTGAGGGTAAACCTGAGAATATTATTGAAAAAATTGCCTTAGGAAAGGTTAATAAATACCTCAAAGACAATACCTTAATAAGTCAACCATTTGTCAAAGACAATGCCAAAACCGTAGGTCAATATTTAGATAGCATAAAGTCTGGTTTAACGGTGGAGAGTTTTAGGAGAATTGCCATAGGCGGATAGATTTAAGAAATAGATAGAATAGAGCCGGTTGAATAATTTTTACCGGCTTTTTCATTTTAAACTATCTTTGGTTTTTAGCAACTCGTAATACAGAAAGACAATGTACGTTAATTTGTCAGGATTAAATGTTCTAGTCACTGGAGCCAGTCGGGGTATTGGTAAGGCAATCGCATCGAAATTAGCCGGGGCTGGAGCAACCGTCGCTGTTCACTACAATAAGAATGTACGGGAAGCAGAAAATCTGGCGCATGTTTTAGGAAATGATTCTCAACCATTCCAGGCGGATTTGGCAAAACCTGACGATGTTAATTCGTTATTCGATCGTGTGACCAGCGAGTTTGGCAGTATCGAAATCTTAATAAATAATGCCGGGGTTGCGATTGATGCACCAATAGAAGAATCTGAAAAAAAATGGATCGAATCATGGAACAGGACTATGATGACCAATTTGACTTCTGCGGGTATTCTTTGCCACAACGCAATTAATCATTTCTTGCAGAGGAAAAGTTTGGGAAGAATTATTAACGTCACTTCGAGAGCAGCATTTAGAGGTGATAAGGCAGAGTACTTGGCTTATGCAGCATCCAAGGGAGGGTTGGTTGCATTGACAGCCTCTATAGCCAGGGCTTATGGTAAGCAGGGCATAAAAGCTTTCAATATTGCTCCAGGATTTGTCAGGACCGATATGGCTCAAGATTTTATTGAAAAATATGGTTCCGAATACGCAAGTGAAGATATCGCTTTGGAAAGACTCACTGAGCCTAAAGATGTAGCACCTATGGTTACCTTTATTGCTTCAGGGATGGCGGATCATGCAACTGGTTGCACAATTGACATCAATGCTGGCAGTTACATCCATTAAAAGTACACAATGTGATAACTACCTTCGAAAACTTGCCTGAAGGAAAAAAACTTTATTTCGCCAGTGATTTTCATCTAGGGGCTCCTGACTACGAGTCCAGCCTTGCAAGAGAAAAGAGAATTGTCTCTTGGCTTGAAATGATAAAATTGGATGCCGGAGGTATCTTTTTAGTTGGTGATATTTTCGATTTCTGGTTTGAATACAAGCAGACAATTCCAAAAGGATTTACACGTTTTTTAGGTAAACTGGCTGAAATAAGTGACACTGGAATTCCGGTGATAGTATTCACCGGTAATCACGACATGTGGATGTTTGACTATTTCCCAAAGGAGTTGAATATTAAGATTCACAGATCTACAGAGTTTTTAATGGTAAATGGGAATAAAGTTTTAATAGGACATGGTGACGGTCTTGGTCCTGGCGATCATGCCTATAAATTTTACAAGAAACTATTTAGCAATTCGGTTTGTCAAAAACTGTTTGAATGGTTACATCCAAATATCGGTATGGCGATTGCAAAATATTGGTCGAGTAAGAGTAGAATTAGCGGCAGCCATAAATCGTTAGACCTTGAGGCCGAATGGCTTATACAATATTGCCGCAAAGTTGAATCAAAGACCCATCACGACTATTACATCTTTGGTCACAGGCATGTGTCCACTGAGTTGGACCTTAGTGCTACTGCCAAATATGTCAACATAGGTGAGTGGATTGACCAATGTACTTATGCGGTTTTTGCTAATGGAAAATTGGAATTACAGACATATTCAACATAGGCATTTATTCGCCGTTGTTTTCCTGATGTTACCACTATTGGGGATTACACAAAATCTGAAAAAATCAAGGAAGTAAAAATTGATGACTCAATTGCTGTTTCTATGGACCGCAATGGTTCAATTTTTATTGGCCATAATGGAGGAAAAATTACTAAAGCTTAAAATACTGGCGAGCCGGGTTTGATTTATTACCTCAAAAGAATGCAGCGATTCTTTATTGGAAGCATGGACAACACTCGATATTCTTGCTTTTCATGAAGGACTCCAAAGCCTGACATTACTGAATTAGGTTCCTGACGCCTATTTATACAATTGATTTGTGGGTATGCGATGCCGAGCTTAGCTACGTTCAATTATGAGGCCAGTATTTGGGTAATAGATGACTCTGACGGGTAATAGATGACCCTGGTTTCAGCTTAAAACTTCTGGATACCTCTTTAAATGGAGTGACTATTAACACCCCGTTGAATTGAGTACTGGATTCAGAAAATTATCAAATTATATTGGTCAGGGAATATCAGAACCTATTTTTTTATCAGTAACCTCAATACAGGTATTCTTATTTTTGATAACCTGGGCAATTATCCGAGAACTATCTCTGTAGCTGAAGTCACATTTTTCGGGTTCGTTGAAAATGAGATTTTTTACCAAAAAAGGGGACAGACTCACTTTCGAGGATGTCTGTTTAAGTTCTACAAGATTCATTGAAACTCCGCTGTCCAAGTATTATTTAGCCTCCAAGAGCGGAGTCTATCTTTTCGCCAAAGAGAAGTTTACAGCTATTAATTTATTCCCTTATAGATGTCGAGTATCTTTTTTCTGAACACGATACTATACTTAGCGTTGGCGAATTGAATCTCCGCCCTGTTTTTGTTGTTTAAACTTTCCAGATAAGTAAAAAAGTCGGTATTCCCAGTTTGGTATCTTTTATTGGAGAATTCGTAAGATTGAGTCAGTGCTGTGAGATTCTCTTCAGCGGCTCTATAGGTGTTTTGAGCAGAAACGAGATCTAAATAAACAGTTTGAACCGTATTGGTCATGTCCTGATATGCTTGTCTTGCATCCAGCTCACTATTTACCATATTAATCCTGGCAACCTGTATGTTAGTATTGGTTTGCCATCGATTGAAAATTGGAATATTTAACGAGAAGTTGAAATATTCAAATTGATTGTATCCCATTTGGTCCCAAAATGTTGCGTCCGCTTCAAAATTTTCGCCACCAGTTGGACCAGGGTCAAGATTGGGGTTAACAGCTCCATTGGATGAATAATTCGAACCAATCCTGGCAAAAAAGTTAACAGTTGGATACCGTGCTACTTTGGCAGCTTTCATTTGATATATGGCTGAAGTGTTATTAGCCTCTGCTCTCTTCAAATCAGGAGCAAAATCCAGGCTTGCAGCCAATATCTGATCAAAGTCCTCTATGTCAAGAAGCACCTCACCATCTTCAAAATCATAAGACTCTACATCATAATCATTCTTTGGGTCCAGTTGTAATGTCTGTATTAATGTAAGTAAATCTCTTTGATACTGGTTTTCAAAATTTATTCTATTAAGTCGTTCATTGGCCACTTGAGATCGAAAATTATAAACAAGTTCGATATTACCAACACCAACGGATTCTCTTTTTATTTCCCTCTCCAATTGCTTTCTCAGGAGCCCAATCCGGTTTTCAGAGATTTTAATATTTTCCTTATCAATTAACACATTTAAATAGGAGGACATGACAGTCGCTTTAACAAATATATTTTGTCCCTCGATGTCACTCTGGGCTGCCTGTTCATCAGCATTTCGCTGCTTTAAATTATAGGTATTGGCAAATCCACCAAAAAGAACAGCGTTTATGTCAAACCGGGGATTCGAAGAATTAGTTATTGCTGATATCTGTCTGGCTGCATTGGTATCGAAAAATGTTCCAAAGAAAAAATCATAATTCGCTGCTGCAGTCAGGCTTGGTAAATAATTCATCAGTGCCTGGAATTTATTGGCCTTCGCAATTAAAGCATTGTTTTTAGCCCTTTTCAAACCAATGTTATTCTCCAGGGCTACATCAATGGCCTGCTCAAGCGTAATAATTTCCTGTGCCTTGCCTATCTCAGCGAATAAGAGAAGTGCAACTATTATTCCCAAAACCGTAATGGTCGATCGTTTCATTATGTAATCAGTTCATTAATTGGAAACGATAATTGTCAAGATATATGCCAAGCATATAAAATTCTGATAATCAGAGTGATATAATATTTAAATGTCATTGTAGTGTACGGTATTAATACACTGGTGTTCAATATTGAACCGAAATGAAACCTTTTTAGAATGTTAATTGGGCAAGATGTTCTTCGAACAGCATTATTAAGCTCACTAAAATTCCAATAACCATTAGAATGGTTGGTTTTGATAAAACCACAAATAAAGAGTTCAAGGGGCCAGAGACTCTTCTTTTCATCAGATTAAAGACACCTCTAATATCAAAAGGTTTAAATTCAAATAATGTTAATTTTTATTCAGATGTGTCAAGTCAAAGTTAATATTTGAAAAAACCGTCATTAAAAACAGCTTTTTATCTTGCCAGTTTTTATTCAATTTTGGCCTCCGCAACAGACGCCATGTTAACGGATCTACAGGAAAAGAAACAACGACTATTTTTTAGGTTACTTGACTCTGACGGGGACGGTTATATTAGCTCCGGTGATTTTAAGTCTATTGGAGAAAATATTTGCATTATGCAAGGTCTAGAATTGGACACCATAGTATTTCGACAAATAGACGAAGCAAATGAAAAACTCTGGATGGACATTAGGGAATATAGCGACCAAAGTCGAAGAGATTCGTGCTCAATTGAAGAGTGGTTAAAATTTGCAGATGATCAAATAGTCAACTGTGACGATGTATGGTATGACAATTATATCAATGCAGTTGTCACGGGATTATTTCTGCTGTTTGATTCTGACGGAGACGGTCTCATCTCAGATAGAGAATTCTTTAGTATTTTCGTGTCTTTTAGAGTGGAGGTGCGGTACGCATCAAGCTGTTTTCGCAAATTGGATTTAAATAATGATGGACATATTGCTCGTGAAGAATTAGTTATTGCTGTTAAAGAATTTCTAAGAAGTGATAATGTCGAGGCCAATGGCAATTGGTTATTTGGTGATTGGAATTAAGAAATTCTTGTAATGAATATCATTCAGTTTCAACAACTGCTGGTTCACCCTTGACTTTAGCCTTTATCTTTTTTTCTAATTCCTCCATCAATTCAGGATTGTCATGAATTAGCCCTTTAACTGCATCTCTTCCCTGCCCAAGTCGATTTCCGTCATAGGAAAACCATGACCCTGCTTTTTCGATAATATTCAATTCTACACCAAGGTCAATTATCTCACCTACTTTTGAAATACCTTCTCCGTACATTATGTCAAATTCAACAACTTTAAAGGGAGGTGCGACCTTGTTCTTAACAACTTTAACACGGGTTCGGTTTCCTGTTATGTTATCCGCAGCTTCTTTTATTTGACCAATTCTCCTAATATCTAATCTCACCGACGCATAAAACTTAAGGGCATTACCACCAGTTGTTGTTTCTGGATTTCCGAATATTACTCCAATTTTTTCTCTTAACTGATTAATAAAAATGCAGGAGCATCCCGTTTTGCTTACTGTTCCCGTTAATTTTCGGAGAGCTTGGGACATAAGCCTGGCCTGAAGACCCATCTTGCTATCTCCCATTTCCCCCTCCAGTTCACTTCTTGGAACCAAGGCAGCAACTGAATCTATAACGATAATATCTACTGCTCCCGATCTGATTAGATGCTCAGTAATTTCTAATGCTTGTTCCCCATTATCCGGTTGAGATATCAAAAGGTTTTCGGTATCAATACCTAGTTTTTCGGCATATGATTTATCAAAAGCATGTTCAGCGTCAATGAATGCAGCAAGACCACCTGCCTTTTGAGCTTCTGCAATGCAATGCATTGACAAGGTTGTTTTACCGGATGACTCCGGGCCATAAACTTCAATCACCCTACCACGAGGAATTCCCCCTACACCCAAAGCAATGTCCAATCCTATAGAGCCGGTTGATATTACAGGAACATTCATCACTTTTTCATCACTGAGCTTCATGATAGTCCCCTTGCCGTAGGCTTTTTCAAGTTTTTCAATTGTCAGTTGTAATGCTTTGTGTTTTTCTTTCTGTTCACTCATTTCGGACTTGATTTTAAATTCAATTGGGAAGGTAAATTTACGATGACTACTACCTTTTACCAACGGAAGAAATTGATAAATTTTGAGGATGTATCTGCAAACTTCAAAAGGAGCTCATTTCCCTGCAAAGGCTTAGTATTTGAGGGTGATTTTCTAATTTGATATTAGCTTTGGAGCGGAACTATGATTTTCGAATTTGACTATTTTTAGTCGACTACTCCGAGTAGTCGACTAATTTTTTCTCTACCCAATCATTGAAAACTAATAAGACTATAGTTTCTCAACGGAATCTTAACCTCGTCAATTTCGTGTTTTGGTTCATCCTCCTGAGCATCTCTTTACTTGAGTTATGAGGTTATAGGTGGAGAGCAAATGAGATGGGACAATCGACTGACTTATTTGGTGCCCAACTACCTGACCTGTTGGTTATTGACCTGCGGCGTCTATTATATCTATTTCCGTACCAACAAATTAAAGCTAAGGCGTATAGTTTTGATTCATGTGGGTGGAATGATGGCTTTTGGTCTGGTACATGCATTTGGTTCTGTTGCTCTGCTAACGCTAAGCAGAAGGCTAATTGAATATGGAGATTATGCTACTTCTTCTCACACTTTGACGATAGGTAACTATCAATTGCTCGCACATCTGTTTCTTAACAACAGGGCTTACCACTTTTTGGACAGCACATCTTTGAGCATCATATTGTCCAGGCTCAGGTCTGCGTACATCTTCTTTAATCTGTTATTCTCATCTTCAAGCTCTTTGAGGTGCTTTAACTGACTCACATCCATGCCGGGATACTTTTTGCGTCAATTGTAAAAAGTACCTTTAATCTGGCTCTCAGTAAATCTGTTCGCTTCATCTTTTGATAGTTTAAGTTACTAATTTGTTTATTTTTAAACTGCCCGATTTTATAGTAAGGCTACACTACAACCTAATTTATTTGACGCTAATAACTTAACCAGTCAATCAAAAGTAAGAATAGTAATGTCAGAGTTCAAACAAACTCTACACTGTGAATCATGGGCAGATTACCACTGATTTGGTCCCAATTTTCTCCTAGGTCTTCAGACATATAAAGATTGCCAGTGGTTGTTCCAAATGCCAAGGTGTCACTCGTAATATCAAGGGCATGTCTGAAAACGATATCAAAGCTGTCGTTTTGAGGAAGCCCTGACCTGTAATCTTTCCAGGTCTTGCCACCGTCGTTGGTTCGACAAACACAAAGTGATTGGTCAACAGCTACTCTCACTATGTCGCTAATTCCCGGAACCACCCAGGCTACATCGGGGTCTTCTTCATGAATGGCAACTGCGAATCCAAAACTTGCCGGCCCATTCTCCTGACCGACATCCTCCCACAATTTTCCTCCATTTGATGTTTTAAAAATGCCGCAGTGATTTTGCTGCCACATCACATCAGGATTAACCTGACTCATTACTACTAAATGTGGGTCTTGTCCAATTTCAGAATTCGGATCCGGCAAATAATCCGCTTTCAGTCCTCTGTTTCTTACTTCCCAGGACTCACCGCCATCCCAGGTCTCAAATACTCCGGCACAACTGATTCCAATGTAGAAATGATCCGGATTGCGAGAATCTACATTAATAGAATGAATCGCTGGGTTATCACGACCACCACCGAACCAGCCTTCCTTTCGTGAGGCATGGTCCCAAAGAGATCGTACTAAGTCAAAGGAGTCCCCATTGTTCTTGCTTCTAAACAAACCCCCTGGTTCGGTTCCAATCAGTATTTCTCCTGGCCTACTGGCAAACGCCCAGAGCAATTTTGTAACTGCGGGTACACCGTCTTTTACTTCATCACCTTCAACGTATTTCGGAGCATCAATTTCTTCCCAAGTCTGGCCGTCAATTGACCGATGAACTTTGCACCCCCAATGACCGTGGTCGAGTAATGCCCACCAAGTGCCGGTAAGTGAATCGACGGTAGCAATGGTCACCGGTATTCCAAGAAAGTGCGTCCTATCATAGCTCCACTTATTCTGGCCATTTTTCTTATAGACGACCAAACCTTTTCTAGTTCCAAGCAATAAAGTGTTCTTCGCTGTCATGATATCCAGAATTTTAGCCCCCTGAAAGGGCCTGCATGATGTATATTTCGTCTGTGTCCCCTGCGGAGTCCGTTAGACTTTTTCGGTCTTTAATTAATTCATTGTCAATGAAAATATTAACATGTTTTCTCAACTCTCCGCTCTCATCAACAATATAATCTTTGATGCCTTTGTGCATTTTTTCGATTTCATTAACCACGTCCGAGACAGTTTCTCCCTTCACCTGAGTGGGTACAAGATCAGGATAGAACCTTTTGAGGTTGGCGGTAAATTTTACAATAGCCATTAGTTTTCAAATATTGACTAACAAAAATAATCAAAAGTGGTTTTCTCACCTTATTGACGAAATGAGTCCGGTCAAAAAGACATATAACAAAGGACATATAACAAAAGACATATAACAAAGAATAATTACAGTCGCGGGCATATAAAGACCAGGTTATTTGAAGACCAAGTTATTTGACGAGGAGATAGCCGATAAATCAAGCCCTTTTCAGAATTTAGGGTTTAATTTTCCGGTCATGACAATATAGCAAAGGGATGTATGCCAAAGGAATCCAAACAATTTTATTTCTTCTATGGACTAATTGTCCTCATTTATTCATTCAATATTGGGGGCAATGCTATTTGGACTACCCATGAAGCCTACTATGCGGAAGCGGTGAGGGAAATGTTAGAATCAAAGGTTTGGTCTGAGTTTTTTTTCAACTATGAGTCACGTTTCCAAAAGCCCCCAATGACCTATTGGTTAATGGCAAGTTCATCATCAGTTTTTGGATTATCTGAGTTTTCTCTGAGACTCCCTATGGTGCTGTGTAGTCTGTTGACTGTCTTATTGGTTTATAAAACAGGTCAACTGTTCTTTGATAAAAGGGTAGCACTTTTGAGTATGCTTATCTTTTCAATGAGTTTGCAATTCGTTTGGTTTAGGAGTTATGCTTCGCCTGAAATTCCTCTTACTTTGTTCTTCACATTAAGTTTATTTAGCTACTTCAAAGGACTACTCACTACCAATAGAAGTTGGTCCTTTTTTTCCTGGGTAGCATTGGGATTTACAGTGCTTACTAAAGGATTTCCCTATATTTTATTGTTTTTTTCAATCATTTTAATCCATGGATGGGTCGTTACAAAGAGAGAAGTTGGCTATTCAATCAAGTCAAAGGAATTATTTATTGGTTTTTTGATTGCCTCTGCGACCGGATTGAGCTGGTCTGTCTTTATCCTCATCCAATATGGTGATCAATACACGGGTGCTTTTATTGCTGAGACTTACGGTCGGGTGACAAATCACCCGTCCTCTTTAGGGATTTTGGATAGTTTCCTATTCTATCCACAAACCATTTTATGGAGTTTTTTCCCTTTCTCTTTACTCTTTTTATATGGCCTTGTGAAAATTGTGAGCGGTAAAGAGGAAGTTCTGACCTTACCGCTTATCTGGTTGTCTGTCTTTTTAGTTGTTTTTACCATTTCATCCGGAAAACTACCCGTTTACATTCTTCAGGCGCATCCGGCTATGGCACTAATAGCTGGATTTGTGGTGGTGCGCTATCACCCGGAACAAAAGCTCGAAAAATTAGTGTGGAAATTGTGTCTCTGGTTTCCGGGGATTCTAATAGTCATTGCAGCCTATCTGCTTTTCAGTGAGATAAATCTCCCGATACTGTCCGCTGTACCGCTGGTCGTTGGATCAGGTTTGATTTTTTATTGGTCAAGACATTTGCGTAAGCTTCAGCAACAAGCAGTGGTGTTGTGGACAATGTTTTCCGCATTCATGCTCATTATCTTTCTTGGTTTAATGCCCTGGGTAGAACAATTCCGACCTTACAGCAAAATTCAAGCATCCATTAATTCCGAAATCCCAAATTCCGATATTCCCTTTTTTATCGAGGGCAGATTTTTAGATAATGTGCCTTTTTATGCGGGGCGAAAAGTTTATGGTGGGTCAGCGTGGACCATAGAAAAAATTGAGGAGCAAATGGGTGAGAAATTAGTTCTTAGAAAACAGAACGCAGATTCCTTCACCACCTTAGGAATGACACAAAAGATTGAGATTTTATGGGAAGGATCGATTCATGCCAAAGGCCCAGAAGATCATTTTTTTAAATTTATCAGGGATTGCTATTTGTATTCGAAAGGGGATAGCTCAAAGTTTACAAATTACGAATTGGTCCTAATTCAGTAGACTTCAACTAAAATCCAACACCCACATCCATGCGAAAACTCAAGTCCTAGTACCCATATTTATCTTTCCACATGGCACGTAATCTGTTGCGTATATCTTCTTCCCGTGGGTTCTTTCCCGGGTCATAAAGCTTAGTTCCTTTTAACTCATCTGGCATAAACTCTATATCAATAAAATTGCCGGCATAATCATGAGCGTACTGATAGTCCTTACCGTAACCTTGCTTTTTCATTAATTTAGTTGGAGCATTCCTAATGGCCAATGGAACTTGCAAATCACCTGTTTCCATCACCTTTGATTTAGCCTTTTTAATGGACATATAACTTGCATTACTCTTCGGAGAAGTAGCGAGGTAAGTAACACACTGCGCTAAAATTATCTCTGCTTCCGAATATCCAATCATATTGACGGCCTGAAAAGCAGTTGTAGCCAACACCAAAGCTGTAGGATTGGCATTACCAATATCTTCGGAAGCCAGAATTACCAGTCTTCTGGCGATGAACTTAACATCTTCACCACCTTCGATCATTCTGGCCAGGTAATAAACAGAGGCATTCGGATCACTCCCGCGAAGAGATTTAATAAAGGCAGAGATAATGTCATAGTGCATTTCTCCCTGCTTGTCATAAAGTACAGTTTTCCTCTGTGCTACATCGGTAACCAGATCATTGGTTATTATAATCTCATCAGAGTTAATGGAATCTATGGCCAACTCAAAGATGTTAAGCAACCGCCGGGCATCGCCTCCAGAAAGATTGAGGAGTGATTCTATCTCTTTTAATTTTATATTTTTCTTTTTTAACTCGACATCAACCTTGATGACCCTTTCCAGCAAAGAAATTAAATGCTCTTCAGTGAGGTGATTGAGTGTATATACCTGTGATCTTGACAAAAGAGCTGAATTAACCTCGAAGCTGGGAGCCTCAGTTGTTGCACCAATAAGAATAATAACACCCTGCTCAACGGCCCCAAGCAGCGCATCTTGTTGAGATTTGTTAAACCTATGGATTTCATCAATAAATAAAATGGCCTTATTGCCACGTTTGGCTCGGTCAATTATTTCACGCACATCCTTTACTCCAGCACTCACTGCACTCACTGTGTGGAAGGGCATTTTAACTTCATTGGCAATGATATTGGCAATGGTGGTCTTACCTACTCCTGGTGGACCCCATAAAATCATTGACGGAATAGATCCATTGGCAATGGTTCTTTTCAACACCCCATTTTCTCCAACTAAATGTTCCTGACCAATCAGTTCATCCAATCTGGTAGGCCGCATTCTTTCGGCCAGCGGCTGTGTCTGATCCAACATCAGATCTCGAGGTTATTGATGATGTCCAGGGCCGCATTAAGTTTGTCTTCAGTAATTTCGAGGTGAGTCACCATTCTAAACTCGGTTTTACTAAACGGAAAACATAGGACACCTTTCGCTCCCAATTTAGCAACTACGTCCCGGGGAGAAATGCCATTGCACTTGGCTATGACTATATTTGTATCAACAAATAGCACATCGTCTATAAACGTTTTATCTTGAAGTGCTCCCACCAAAGCGGCTGCTTTAGCATGATCTTCTTCCAATCTGTCTAAATTATTATCGAGAGCATAAATGCATGCAGCTGCTAATGAACCAGCCTGCCGCCAACCTCCACCAAAAGTCTTACGAATCCGTTGGGCTTCTTTGATATCTGCCTTTGTTCCCAGTACCGCTGAACCCACCGGTGCTCCTAATCCCTTTGAAAAACAGACAGAAACAGTATCAAACATCTCACCCCAAACTTTAGGGTCTTCTTTTTTTGCAACTAAAGCATTGAATAGCCGGGCACCGTCTAAATGAAATCGCAAATTATTTTCCTGGCAAACTTTCTTAATCTTTTTTACTTCTTCGAAGTCATAACACACTCCACCACCCTTATTCATTGTATTTTCTATTGAAACCAATGACGTTTTGGCGGCGTGGTCATCATCAGGACCAATATTTTCCATGACTTGATCTGCAGTAATCCTACCTCTATCACCAATTAGCAACCTAACCGAGACTTGAGAGTTGGACATCATTCCCCCACCTTCATATCTATAAATATGGGCGTTGTGGTCACAGATCACCTCATCGCGGGGATTGGTATTTACCTTAATCGCAATTTGATTGGTCATGGTTCCGGAAGCACAGAACAGAGCTGCTTCCTTTCCAAATTTGTCGGCAACTTTTCTTTCCAATTCATTTATAGATGGATCTTCACTGAAAACATCATCACCGACTGGTGCCTGCCGCATGGCTTCTAGCATTTCAGGAGTTGGCTTAGTTACCGTATCACTTCTTAAATCAATAGTCATTCACTTCGCTCTTTGAAAATAGGTTACAAGGTTGAAAAGTTAGAAAGTTTAAAGGTTTTTAGTAGCCAGATACCAAATTAATTCTCTCAGTCAAGTAACTTTAAGCTTTTAAACCTTCCAACTAAACAGAATGAACGTCAAAACTACCGTCAACTACAAAGCCGATAAAGAATATGAGGGAGTAAATGCTACAGGTGCTAAAGTGGCCATTGACATGTATGATCCTGAAAATAAAAAGGCCATGTCGCCTACGGAAATGCTTTTGACTTCGGTAGCAGCCTGTGCTATGGTTGATATTTCATTGATGCTAAAGAAGAGGCGTAAAACACTCGTTGATTTCAAAGCAAAAACTGAAGGCGTTCGTCGCGATGAGCATCCACGAGCTTTTACAGACATTCACATCAAGTTCATCATCACCTCTCCTGACGCCGGGGATGAAGAAGTAGCCAAAATTGTTGATTTATCTGTGGAGAAATACTGTTCAGTAGCCGCCACCCTTAAAGGTGGCCCGAATGTGACCCATAGCTTCGAGGTCAGGAAAACATAAGTCGGATGTAGAATTCTTGAGTTTGAACACACTACTGCTCTATAATTCTGTTTCCCTGGTTTCTGCTAAATAGTATTTGACCCGTATCTAACTTTAGTTTCATTGAAATCTCGGAATATAATTCCGAATTTTAAATGATATGGGTAGCCCAAAAACCAATCCTAAATTGGGCTCCTCATGGGAGGAATTTGCTCTCGAAGAGTTCATTTCCGTATTAGGTAAAAGGGACAATGAACTTTTCTTCTGTGCTTCTCGCAATAGGATGGAGTTTGACTGATTTTGGCAGGAATCAGGTAAAAATTCTGGAGCAGAATTTAAATCTCCGGATGCCCCTGAAATGACAAAATCCATGCATCAGGCAATAGAAAATCTTACATTAGATAAATTATAAGACCGTTGCAAAAGGTTGCAGAAAGAGCGTAAGTTCTGAATTTCACAAGTTCCGGGATCCGGTTTTTGTGTTTACGCCTCCAGATGGGTCAAAACGAGCTTATTTCTTGTAATTAACTCTATCCTCTACTTCATCATCACTTAACCCGTACCAGGTCTGAAGCAACCAAACTTTCAACAGTAATAACCCATTACAGGCTGGTTTGCCTGTTGCACTCTTCCCTTTGGTGTCGTATTGGCTAATCACCCATCTATTGTAGCCCCATCCAAAAGGGAATGTATTGGAGTGAAAAAGGTCTTTTTTAGCTTGCTGCTTTGAAGATCACAGATACTATCGGCCAGGGTCAGGGCAATGCGCTTATTCATGACTCCAGGATAAAAAGCATCTCTTGAATATCCACCTCACTGCAGGCTAAAAAACACTAATACCGTACGACGGTATTAAGGTGCAAACTTGCACCACTTTAAGGAGTTGTGACTGCAAAAGGGTAATAAATATTAATTTATCGATACTAAACTCCCCCCTTTGAAGGGGTTAGAGGGATGTTTTAAAGATTTAACCCCTCAATAAAACTCACCGTACTGTGAAATTCCCAATACCCATCAAATAATCTTCCGTATACACTTCCACTTGATGCAGCCCTAACGCATATTCACTGCCCTTATCATATAAAAAGGTCAATTTCTGGGTAGAGCGATCATACAGGATATCTTGTTTATCGGTGTAAAACATCTCCCGATCCTCAAAAATGAATGACCCTGATCCGCGGGTTACATCAAATAATACGTTGCCATCAGGAGCTACAACTCGAATCAGAATATCCTTACTCTCTATCTCAGCAACTTTATTTTCACTTACGTCAAATTCAATCTTCAATTTGTCGATGTGCCTGTTTCTGAAACCAGTATCCCGCTCTTTCCCTCTGGAGTTGATTGCAATGATGCTCATATTCTCCATTTTCAACTGCCTGGCCACTGCAACTTTTTGTTCCAGTTTTGATTTAGTGTCATTGAGATTTTGAAGGGAACGATTCAATTCATTGGTTTGCACTTTTAACTCGTTGTTTTCGGTGTACAACTCCTCATTCAATGCTTTAAGTCTGACAATCTCTTCGTCCTGAGCAACCAGCAATTCCCTGAAACCGCTAACTCGTGCTTGCAAGTCACTAATTTGACGATTAGTTCTTGTCCTTATTTGCTCTTTTTCAGTCTCCAGTTGTTCCTTTACCCTAACCAATGAGTCAACGTCTCCTCCTAACTGTGAAATAGTCAATATCTTATCATTGAGCTCATCACCAATAGAGTCTAATGAAAAATATGCCTTGTCCAACTCAGCTTCAGTGGCAGCCTTTTCTCCCAATAATTTTTCCTTTTCCATGTACCCGTAGATGAGGAGCCCTATCAACAAGGCAATTCCGATTCCCAGTACGATTGCGACAATATTTGACTTCTTTTCCGGTGTCGGTTTGTTCTCTATCTCTGACATATCACTGCATATTTTCCTTTTGCAGTGCAAAATTAGACCTTTTATACACAATCCTGAAACTCGGTGATTTTAAACACTTCTATACGCATTAGTCTTGATGGCCGAATGAGGTTAATTTTAATCCATGATCTCCGATGGCACAATAAGAAAGATTATTCATGTTGACATGGACGCATTTTATACCTCTGTGGAGCAACGTGATAATCCGGCTATAAGAGGAAAACCTGTTGCGGTTGGGGGTAGCAGCCAAAGAGGGGTAGTAGCAGCTGCCAGTTACGAGGCTAGAAAGTTCGGGGTTTACTCTGCCATGCCATCCGTAATTGCTTTCAGGAAATGCCCTGAGATTGTCTTCGTAAAGCCACGGTTTGAAATCTATGCTCAAGTATCGCAGCAAATACGACAAATATTCCATGACTATACCGATTTAGTGGAACCGCTGTCTCTGGACGAAGCTTATCTTGATGTTACCACCAACAAGAAAAGGATGCTTTCAGCTACCTTCATTGCCAAAGAGATAAAAGACCAGATTAAAAAAGAAACTCAACTAACTGCTTCCGCTGGCATATCTATTAATAAATTCCTTGCAAAGGTCGCTTCTGGTCAGGACAAGCCAGATGGATTGTTTCTGATAGCACCGAAAAAAGCAGAAGCATTTATTGACGGCCTGGCCATCAGTAACTTTCATGGAATTGGAAAAGTAACCGCCAAGAAAATGCACAACTTAGGCATCCAGCGAGGGTGTGACCTCAAAAAGTGGGATTTAAGTAGGCTGGTACAAGTTTTCGGAAAAGCGGGGAAATATTACTACAACATTTGTAGAGCAAATGATCAGAGGGAGGTGAACCCAAACAGGCTTAGAAAATCTGTCGGCGCAGAAGACACATTCGAGACCGACTTACAATCCTTTGATGAAATGATGGTTGAGTTGGATAAAATTGGTGAAGTGGTCTTTAACAGGATAAAAAAGTCAGAAGCATTTGGCAGAACTTTGACGCTTAAATTGAAATATTCTGATTTTAAACAGATAACCAGGAGCAAAACATTAAATCATCCATTTGACTCGTTAGAACTCATGATGGAGGTAACTAAAGAACTATTGCGGCAATGTGATCTTGAATTAAACCCAATTCGTTTATTGGGACTGACTGTTTCAAATTTGCCTGAAAAAGAGATAAGTTCGTATGCTCAATTAACTTTGAACTTTTAATAAACCCTTGAAATCAAAATACACTATTACGTCATGAACATTAAAGGCAAACTCATCGAAAAACTAGATACTCAAAAAATCACCGATTCATTTAAGAAAAGAGAATTCGTGGTAGAGTATGCGGAAAATCCCATGTATCCTGAATATGTAAAGTTTGAACTGATTCAGGACAGATGTGATCTTATTCAGCCATTTAACTTACACGATGAAATTGAGATTGACTTCAATATCAAAGGAAGAAAATGGACGGACAAACAAAATGAGATTAAATACTTCAATTCACTCCAGGCATGGAAAATTGCTCCAGCCCAGGGAATGAGCATGACTTCAGAGGCCCCTTCCCCCGCTGCCCAATCACAGCCGAGTAATACCGCTGCTCCATCTTCAGAAGCTGCAACACCTGCTTCAGAACCTGAATGGATTAAGAATTCGGATGCTGGCAGTGCAATGGAGAACGACGATTTACCGTTTTAGTTAGGTATGTCATACTGAGCCTGTTGAAGCATACGCATCAACAAAAAAAGACACCTCGAAATTCGAGGCGGCTTTGATTAGTCCATTTTATTGTATGCAAAAACTGTTTGATAGGCAGGAAGTCCCTGCGATATAGATCAAGTTGTCAGGGGAATCTGATTTTGGATTGATCGCCAGATTTTTTCTTTTCGATTGATCTACACGTAAGTATTTGAGCTCCAGATCAGCGTTTTTCCAGGCCTCATGGAATTGTTTCAATACCTGACTTGCTTCCTTTACTTTGTTCAAACCTTCCAAAGAATGATAAAGTCCTTTGAGTGCAAACCCATTTTCAGGAAACACATTTAAATCTTCTGAGATAGATCTATCTCCAAGCAAATGTCGAACTGAGAAGAACCATTCAGGTGGTTCATTATAAACCAGTGGATTCCCGGCTTCAACAGCAGCCTGAAAGAATTGTACTGCCCTATCCTCTTGCCCAGTCACCCTGGCAATCTCACCTTGCAATACATTGTAGGCTATCCCTACTACGTCCGCCTGAGTGTTGATTTCCCAGATCATTTGAGTCTTGATCTTTTCTGAATCACGAAGGGTGTTCAACTCTACCAATTCCGCTTTTGCCTGATTGATCTTACCTGCATTAATCCGAATTCAGGTTTCCTTAAGATCTTTAGTCGCTACTTTGTATGCCACCCACTTTCCGTCCGGGCTGATTTGTGGATTCCTTACAGTCCTGAGTTAAAGAAGTCATCAATTGTAGTAGGACGTTTTGCATCCTGGGCGATTGCTCCAAAGAACGTCCTACTAACTAAAAAGAAGGTTAGATAAATTTTCATTTATGGGTTATATTTAGTTATAGCAACGATACAACTTTTGGCCATCCGGCAAATTGCTCCGCATCATCAGAGCTGACATCCATATACCTTGGCCAACACTCAAAGGTCACTTCTTTTTTTGATTTTTTGAACCTGATTAAACCATAACCGGCACCATTGGAATGCGTGTCCGGGTTAGCATAAGAATGCATGGTGATTTTATTATCGAAACCATCCCGATACCTCCCAGTCCAGGGCAAAGTCTCATTGTTGTTTTGTCCAGCCTGCTCATTCTCTGGCCACCACCATCTGCTGTAATAATTATTCACAATGGCCGGAACAACAAATGCCCAGGGCCCATCGTCGTATTCATCTATTCCTTGTTTGATCACGGTGGCCAAGTGTTGGTCACCGGCAATATGAACAGCATTTGCTTTTTTTATAGCACGCAGTGCTTTATTTCTACCGGTCTGGGGCCATCCATTAGAATCCATATCCGCATGTAAGCGATTTCCTTTCTCCCCGTGAAGATGAGCTCCCCCGCAAAATCCTGTTTGTGACAATACCGCTTTCATAGCTACATTTTCATGCGGCCTGCTCCACCGGTCTAAAAATTCCAATTGTCGATTGCCAAGTAAAACAAGACCTTCAACATCGACTGACGTGGGGTTATAGTTGGGATTCCTAATATGATCGGGTCGCGGCCCTTGTTGAGGTATTTTGTCCTTTGGGCCCGATTTAAATTTTCGATCTTCTATAATCGCAAAATCAACACCACCAACAATCAAATTGGTATAATAGACACCTATTCCTTGCTGAATTGGTGTATTATCAAAAGGATCAGGAAGATGGGCCGTTTGACATCGCTCTACCATCTTTACATACTCATGGTGATAGAAATATCCCCCATCACCCCCGGCCGGGGAAGAAGCTATTTTTCCACTTTCACCCCACAAATTACCTTGTCCAATGTCGTGGTCGTCAGGAATGGTAATGCATGGTCTTTCTCTGAAAAGTTCCCTGAACTGCATGCCGAACTTAAGCCAGGCTGCAGTATGCTCTTTGTGGTCATAAGACTGATCCCCAGCAAAAAAAACCAAATCTGGATTCTGATAATTGATATTATGAACGTAGTTCTTTCTGTCACCTCTATCCTTATTGCTGTTGCACGACAGTGCTGCCATGACAATTTCGTCTTTTTGACTTGGGTCCTTTCTAATCAGTCCTTCAAATGAAGCCTTTTCTCCATGTAGTAACCGATACCGAACGTCTACAGATTGATCCCAATTATCAACACGAAAAAGTGCTGACCAGCCTATGTCGTTGATTTTTTCTCTCTTTATTTCTTCCCAGTTCTCATCTGCTAAAATCTGCAAACTGACCTCTCTTGATTCATTTGGGTACAAGGGGAAAAATTGAGCTGAAAGTTTCAGTTGTTGATTAGCAACAGTATAAATTCCAAACGCTATTACGGAATCTCTATTGGCCTTTAGATCGACAATTGGATTAACGGCTCTATTCCACCAATCATTTGTAGCCAGGGTGTCAACCCCTTCAAAAGGAGCCAGTACAGGGGGTGTCATCTCGTGATTTTGATCCGGAATTGTGCATGCAAAACCCGATACAGCTATTAAAGCGGGTAAGAAGAATTTATTCATAATTCACTTGATTACTCTTATTGAAAATTATTGGAAAGTTAAATCAAATGCACTAGAAATAATAAATCCTATTTGTTATTTCTAAACGGGCCCAAATGCTGGATTGTAAACCGCCTTCACTGTGATATCGTCAAAGAAGACCAGACCAGTAGTGTTTGGTAAGAATGCGAGAATAATACTCACCACAGCGGATGTGTTGGGGTAGTATGGAATTGTAAATGTCTGAGTTTGAAAAACACTGGTCCCGGTAAAAGTTTCTTTAGCTTCAGTTGTGGCAAAGGATAAGATTTCGTTGTCCTTGTCAAATCCTCCTGCCAGAGCAACCCCTCCTCCTTCAACGTTCTGCATTCTGAATTTTACTTCAACGATTATGTCGGCAGTCTGAGGAACGTCATTTAGTTCATCAGTTCGGAATCTCCAGAATAAAGTCTCATCGAATTCTTTTGTCGTCTCAAGACCAAGCGAAAAATTACCTGATGCAGCAGCCTGAGAAGTTCTGAATCCTTTCACGGCGGATTTATTTAGAAAATCCTGGGTGGTAATGAATGACCACCCTTCGCCTGATTCTTCTAAACCAGAATTGATCTCCACAATCATCTCTTCAGTTTTTCCAGACAGCCATGGGGGTTGTTCTGTTGTCTCATCGAACAGTTCGTCAAAAAGATATGTCTTTAACAGTGGAGTAAACCTATTGTATGGACCTAGCGTTCCGGTTTCCATAACACTTTTCACTAAACCATTTTCAAAAAGATCATCACGATGAGGCCTATCCAATAATGCGTGACCCATTTCGTGAAAAACCAGGGCTTCACGACTGGCATCGGATTGCTGAATCCAGCATCGATCACTGCGTCTAATTGTAATGGAGTTTTTACTGTCAGAAAATGCTGAGGCCCTTCCACAGATTAATTCATTATCATCAATGTTCTCAAGTGAAAAAGTGGCTTCAAACCCCTTGAAATCAAAAGACGCACTTCTTATTGCGGCCTCCTCTACAAATGACTCAATAAAAGGGTTGATCTCTGCCTCTATATTTTCCGAAACTTCATCCAGTGATGCCGACCCGTCATCGCTACAAGAAATGATGACCACGCTGGCTACTAAAATTCTTACCGGGCTTAAAAATTGATTCATTGATATTATTTGGGCTTAAAACAATCTTCTTTAAAAATTCACCCCCCAAGTTAATTCAAAAGTAATCCAACTTGTCTGAATGAAAGAAAATCCGTCAAATATTTCACCCTGCTGCAATTTGCGATAGTGAATCCATCTTAACTTTTACTTAACTCATTTAACTTTTCAATAAATCCTCTTAACGATGGTTTAACCGTATTTCATATAGTTCCGGAAGACCTTTGTCTCTCAAAACTCCAAAACTATGAACCATAAATTCGTTCTGATCTTATTTTCATGAATTATCTCTCTCGACAGCTTTTCACAATACAGACGGGAGGTAAAAAACGTTGCCATTTTTATTCATGGGGGTGTTGAATTATTTGATTTCGCCGGACCTGGAGAAGTGTTTGTCGCCGCTGGCTTCAATAGCCCAGCTTTGGATTTCAATGTATATACCGTTGCTGTGACAACAGATGAAGTGGTTAGCCAGACATTTCTCAAGGTAATTCCTAATTACACTTTGGACAATTGTTCACCGCCCGATGTTATTGTTTTAACCGGTGGGGCAACTGGAATACCCCTCAAAGACCCCAGGGATATAAATTGGATCAAAAAAAGCCAATAATAATTCCGAAATTAACCTTTCTGTATGCACGGGAGCATTATTTACAAACAACCCCTTGGTAAGGATATAAAAATTTATGGTCTTTTTCCAGAAGAAAAAGCAGATATAAGCTGATAGGAAATAGGAAAAGAGAGTTGCCTTTGTGCAGAAATCCGCTAGGTGTACGGGCAAAACGAGTTTTTAACTGTTTTTCTTTTCCGTCCATCAATTAACTCTTCATTCGATCCTACTCAGTATTGCAAAACAACTGGTTTTAACTTTCCTTCAAATTATCAACTAAAATATTAAAACATGAAGAAGGTCACTTTTGATAGCCTGTTGTTGCTCTGCATTATCATTATGTCATTGAGCATAGCTGGATCTGATGCATACGGACAAAAACAGCTATCTAAAAAGCAGATTGCCGCTTTAAAGAATGGGGCATCCAATAAAGTATTAGCCAATGCTAAGATGACTCAGGTCATGGTCGATAAGGTTTTCAGTTTTTCGGAATTGGGTTTCCAGGAATTTGAAACATCCAAGTACTTGACAGGAATCCTTGAAGAAAATGGGTTTGAAATTGAAACGGGAATTTCTGGTGTACCAACCGCTTGGTTTGCTAAGTGGGGATCTGGTAAGCCGGTGATTACATTAGGTAGTGACATTGATTGTATTCCTAAAGCATCTCAAAAGCCAGGAATTGCCTATCATGATCCCTTAGTAGAAGGAGCTCCTGGACATGGAGAGGGTCACAATAGTGGTGTTCCAGTCAATATTACGGCGGCATTAGCAGTGAAAGAAATAATGGAGAGGGATGGTTTGTCTGGTACACTGATATTATGGCCAGGTGTTGCAGAAGAACTAGTAGCAACTAAAGCCTATTACACACGCGACGGATATTTTGACAATGTGGATATATCCATTTTTACCCACGTCAGCAGCAATCTGGCGGTTTCTTATGGCCAGGCCCGGGGTACTGGACTGATCTCAGTGGAGTACACTTTTGACGGTGAAGCGGCGCATGCCGCTGGCAGCCCCTGGAGAGGTAGAAGTGCAGCAGATGCAGTTGAATTGATGAATATTGGCTGGAATTATCAGCGTGAGCACCTTCATCCTCTGCAGCGTTCACATTCGGTAATTACCAATGGTGGTGACCAACCTAATGTTGTTCCGTCCAAGGCTTCAATCTGGTACTACTTCAGAAACATTAGGTATCGTGAAATTATGGCTATGTATGAAAAGGCCAATAAAATAGCCGATGGTGCAGCCCTGATGACCAGTACGTCTGTATCAAGAAGAGTTTTAGGTAGTGCATGGCCTCGCCATTTCAACAAAGTTGTTGCCGAAACTATGTATGAGAATATTAAGTCTGTTGGTTTACCAGTATGGGACAATAATGATCAAACCCTGGCAAAGGCCTTGCAAAAAGAAGTTGATTCCAAAGAAGAGGAAGGACTTGCTTCTGAATTGAGTGAATTAGGACTGCCAACCAAAAATCCAATCAGTGGCGGATCTGACGACATTGGTGATATTTCATGGAAATTACCAACTGTGACGCTAAGATTTCCTTCAAACATTCCAGGTTTGCAGGGGCATCACTGGTCAAATGCTGTGGCAATGGCCACTCCCATAGCTCATAAAGGTGCTACAGCAGGAGCACGGGTAGTTGCTATGACATTACTTGATTTCTTGACCCGGCCAGTGTTGGTTGACCAGGCTTGGACATATTTCAAGGACGTTCAGGGAATGGAAACGGAGTATCAGCCGATGATCTCTAAGGAAGAAAAACCTGCGATTTATCTCAATACCGGGATTATGAATGAATTCAAGCCTCAGTTGGAGAAATTCTACTATGATGAGTCTAAATATGATACTTATCTGGAGCAGCTTGGTATATCCTATCCAACTGTAAAGGAGTAACTGAAGAAAGAATAAAACGGGGGTTTGCTTGGACAAAATCCAAAGCCCAAATGTAAAAACCAGACCTCAAAAGCATTTGGATGACCCCCGTATATTGATGATTATGTTCGTTGATTAGTGGCATTGTTTTGTTTAATTCTACTCTAATATACTGGCGAAATGGACATAATTCTGGCTATTTTGATGAATCCGATCATTAGTCAGGCGAGTATGTCCATTTATTAGTTTAACTGTATTAATTATATTTATTCCATCAATAATTATATCAGAAAACGTTGGGAAAGCATCTGATTTTTGAAAGCAAACAGGCAGGTTTTGACGTAATTCCCGCCGGGGAAAAAGTCAAAATCACAATAGAAGGGGAGGCGATTTGTTTAGTCAATAACAACAATGCTCTTCATGCACTATCCAATTCATGTCCGCATTTAGGTGAATCTCTGGTAAAAGGCACCTTGAATTTTACTGGAGAAATCGTTTGTCCCTGGCATAGCTATAGGTTTAATCTCAAATCCGGGGAGGAATCTTCACGCCGGTGTCGGGATGTTAGAATATTTAGAATGACCGAAGAAGCGGGAGCTATTTATATTGATATATAAATTACGATAGCCGGCCCTTATAGTCCGAATATCCGAATTCCTTTGCCAATTCAAATGAATCATCCACCCTCCAGATACCAATTGACGGATGACCAACCCCATTAAAAGTTGAGGTCTTTACCATTGTATAATGTATCATATCTAGGAAAATGATCTGGTCTCCCGGTGTCAATTCTTTTTCAAAAGAGTATTCTTTCATAAAGTCTCCTGCGAGGCAGCTTAGCCCTCCTAACCTGTAAGTTGGCTTGCCTGCAATAACTTGAGAGGACGCTCCCTCAACCTTGGGTTTATACGGCATTTCCAGACAGTCAGGCATATGGCAAGTGAATGAAGTGTCTAAAATAGCTGTCTTAACACCATGATTCTCAACAATGTCTAATACGGTTGAAAACAGATTGCCTGTTTCCCAGGCGATAGCACTGCCAGGTTCAAGAATGACCTGGACATTATGTTTTTCCCTAAAAAGTTTTAGCAGCTGAATTAAGTGTTCCGTATCATAATCTTTTCTGGTCATTAAATGACCGCCTCCCATGTTGACCCATTTGATTTGTGGTAGAAGGTGTCCAAATTTTGATTCAAATACTTGTAGGACCTTTTCCAAAGCATAGGATGAGGACTCGCACAGCACATGAAAGTGCAATCCTTCTATAGCGGTTGGCAGTCCATCTTTTAAATGCTCTTGTGTCAGACCAAGCCTTGAATGGGGAGATGCAGGATTGTAGAGATCCGTGGAAACGTCTGAGTATTCGGGGTTCACCCTTATCCCGCAAGAAATATTGTGGGTTTTTGATGAGGCGGCCTGTGGTTTGAATTTTTCAAATTGATTCAAGGAATTGAAGGTAATGTGGCTACTATAGCTCATTAATTCTCCGAACTCTTTACCCAAATATGCGGGGGAATAAGTATGGGCTTTTACTCCTATTTCTTGATAACAAAGCTTTGCCTCATTGAGTGAACTTGCTGTTGCTCCGTTTAGATATTCTCTGACAATTGGGAAAGTGCTCCACATAGCAAATCCCTTGAAAGCCAGGGTGATCTCAATACCTGCAGAATCCTTCACGGCCTTAATGAGGCTAAGGTTCCTTCTTAATAATTGCTCATCAAGAACATAGCAAGGAGATGGTATTTTAGAATAATCGATTGGCATTAATCTACTTCAAGGTCCACATCATGAAGTTCATGCCAGGGAAGTCCATATTGTTCTAAGGCTTTCAGAAATGGGTCCGGATTAAATTCTTCTACATTAAATACTCTGGCTCCTGACCATTTACCCGTTAAGACCATCATTGCTCCAATCATTGCTGGAACACCGGTGGTAAAAGACACGCCCTGTGCCCCGGTATCATTAAAAGCTTCCTGATGTTTACAATTGTTATAAATATAACAGGTCTTCTCAGTGCCATCTTTAATACCTCGAATTCTACAACCAATAGAAGTCTCACCAGCATAATTTTCTCCTAATTCGCCGGGGTCGGGAAGGACAACTTTCAAAAATTGTAAAGGGATTATTTCTTTTCCCCCATACATAACAGGTTCAATGCCTGCCATACCGATGTTTTGAATTACTCTCAAGTGAGTAAGATATTCATCTCCAAAAGTCATCCAAAAACGAGCCCTTTTGAGGCTTGGGTAATTTTTGACAAGTGATTCGAGCTCTTCATGATAAATCAGATAGGAATTTTTAGGTCCGATATTAGGGTAGTTAAGCACTTTTTTAATTTCATGAGGTGCAGTTTCTACCCATTTATCATTTTCAAAATACTTACCTTTTTGAGTAACTTCTCTGATATTGATCTCAGGATTGAAATTAGTGGCAAATGCTTTTCCATGGTCACCGGCATTGCAATCCACTATATCAAGAAAGTGCATCTCGTCAAAGTGGTGTTTGGCAGCATATGCAGTAAAAATACTTGTCACGCCTGGGTCAAACCCCGACCCGAGTACTGCTGTTAAACCAGCCTCTTTAAATCTATCCTGATAAGCCCATTGCCATTTATATTCAAATTTGGCTTCATCTCTTGGCTCGTAATTGGCGGTATCTAAATAATGAACCTTAGTTTCCAGGCAGGCATCCATTATGGTCAGGTACTGGTAAGGCAGAGCTACATTGATCACTATGTCTGGGTGAAATTGATTAATCAGTTCAATTAATTCTGAAACATTGTCCGCATCCACTTGGGCAGTTGCTACATTAACATCATATTTAGTTTTAACCGCATGGGCAATTTCATCACACTTGGACTTGGTTCTACTTGCCAACATGATCTGGGAGAAGACTTCGGGCACCTGTGCACATTTGAATGCCACCACGCGACCTACACCGCCAGCACCTATTATCAGAACTTTAGACATTGGGTTAATTTATTAGCATGCAAATATGGGAGAATTTGAAGAAATGAATTGTTAGCACTTTGTGGAAGAACGACAAACGCATTCAGCCCCGGGTATTGATGCGGGATTTACTCTAATCGCTTTCCTCACCTGGCCAGGAACAGTGATGGTAATTGTGATTGTAATGATTAAGATGGAAAAAAGAAATGGGACTGATGAAATTTCATTGGAATCCGGAAATAAACTTGAAATAGTTGCATTAATAGCTAAGAAACCTAAGGGGTTCCAAGCGCAAATGCAATTTTTACAATCCAGGAATACTGTTTCCTGCTGCCCTTACAATAGCCCGTGGAGCAGCCCCAATATTTTGCGGATACCAAACTCTTTCAATTTTTTCTGAATATTAAAAGAAAGTAAACTATACAAAGCCAGGCAGGCTAAAATGAGTGCAACAGTAGAAATAAATACAGATATTGTAATATTATCAGCATTGACTTCAAAGAAACTATACTGTAAGTCAAAAGGTATTATTGAATCGAATCCAGGTACGATTGCAAAGTAGGTGAATAAAGTGCCAACAATAAAAGGGCTATGAAGCATTGTAGAATAGTCTCTATTAAGAATTGACCCCTAATTTGCCTTCTGGCTCCTCCCGTCACTTTTCCCAGCCCAATTTCCTTCAATCTTTTTGCTGCACTGGTCACCACTATGTTCATAAAATTGAAACATGCCATTCCCAACAATAGACAGGCCATTATAATAAATGCTATTCTTCCATCTGGATGTAGATTCCATTCTATTGCCCCTCTGTATTATATGGTCTTAGAGCCAGTTCATTTAGCTGGATAGCTTCAAAACCTTGGATTTTCCACTCTGGATTACTGCCATGTTGAAGCATAACCGGTTCATTAAAAACGTTCCCGATGAAACTTCTATTCGCTGATGTTTTACCCTTTTCTTCCAACCTCATATCGAATAATTCATGGATTTCTCCCTGGATTTCTTCAAAGTATCTCGGATTACAATACCATTTCAAAAATCGGTCTGCCCACTTGGGAGGTTTTGAATTGCTCATAGTGAGCAATTGAAGGTGAGCTTGGGGATTTTATTATAGCATGCAGCTCGAACTGTCATTGATTCATCAATTGCTTGTTTGCCCATTTTTGTTAAAGTGAATAACCTTTTTCGTCTTCCACCACGTTGGTTGGTAGTGCCCCCATTCGTGAACTTGACAAGTCCTTTTCTTCCAATCGGCGTAAAACGGCATGCGCTGCACTGATGTTCAATTCACGACCTGTTTGTTTTTTGATTTCCTCAATAATGGCCACACCATAGGCTCCGTCGTAAAGTGAACCGGCTGCCAATAAGATGAAATCTTCAAGTTCTCCTAAATGAATTCCTTTTATGGTTCTTTAAAATTATTTGTTGTATAAAACATGAAAGTGATAGGAATATTTCAAGATCATTCAAATTAAAATCCAGCAACATGGAGGAATAGTTGCTTAAGAAAGAAGGTGAGTTGGTGTTAAACCTTAAATGAGAGGGTCATAGCTCAACGATCACCGGATTTTCTTCAAAATTTCAATGGGCCAAGTCGCTTAAAATGACCATTCAAAGCAATTTTCTTCTTCGTTTTCTCCACTTCTTCGAGGACTGGTGTTGTTTTTTCGAGGTGTTTAGTGATAAAATCTAATCGCTCTTGTTCGCTCTTCATTTGAAGGAGTAAATATTCTTCATCAAGTGAAAGCCCTATCTTGTGAGCAAAGTCAAAGGATGTTTTGTAGTTATCTGAGAGGTAAGGATTCTCAACTTTTAGAAGCTCATAGAAATTATCGAGTAGTGACTTAATGATAATAACCCTTTCCTCATCAATCTCTAATTCAATCATATGGATTTCAACTGTACCACCGCTGTACAGCTTATTCTCCAAGGGGTTGTCAAAATCTAATACGTTGAAAATCGCCAAACCGCGAGTACGAATATCCATTCGTCCATCAGAGTAAGTTTTAACCAGCTCAATTATTTCTACTTCGGTTCCCATATCCAATTTATTGTGGATATAGGCAGGTATTCCGAATGTTGAGCTTTGGTCGAGGCATTCATTCACCAATTGCTTATACCGTGGTTCAAACACATGGAGATTCAACTCCTCTCCTGGAAAGGCGACAAGGTTCAACGGAAAAAGGGGGAGTTTCTTCTTCATGGCCTACGATATAATATGTTCCCCTCCTTTAAACGGTTTACTTAAAGTTGTCGATAATACTATTGAAAGTAGCACTTGGCCTCATTGCTTTGGTTACTAACTCCTCATTTGGCAAATAATAACCACCAATTTCAACCGGTTGATCTTGTGCGGCAAGAAGCTCCTCATTAATCTTAGCCTCATTAGCTTGGAGTTCATCAGCTAATGGTTTGAATCTAAATTGTAAGTCAGAATCTTTTGTTTGATTTGCCAGTGCCTGTGCCCAGTAAAGTGCGAGGTAGAAATGGCTTCCTCGATTGTCCAACTCGTTAACCTTCCTTGATGGAGATTTATTGCTCTCAAGGAATTTACCGGTGGCTTGGTCCAAAGTCTCGGAAAGAATTAGTGCTTTATCACTGTTGATGAGATTACCAAGATGCTCAAGTGAGGCTGCAAGTGCGAGAAACTCTCCAAGAGAATCCCACCGGAGGTGTCCTTCTTCTACAAATTGTTGAACATGCTTTGGGGCTGAACCTCCGGCTCCTGTTTCAAATAAGCTCCCTCCACTCATCAATGGCACTATTGATAATATTTTAGCACTTGTACCCACCTCGAGAATTGGGAACAGGTCGGTCAAGTAATCTCTAAGCACATTTCCAGTTACTGAAATTGTGTCTTTCCCTTCTCTGATTCTTTCCATTGAGAATTTTGTTGCCTCAACAGGCGGCATAATTTTTATTTCCAGCCCTGATGTATCGTGGTCAGGCAAATATTGATTCACTTTTTTGATCAATTCGTTATCATGCGCTCTATTCTGATCTAACCAGAAAACTGCCGGCACACCAGTCGCTTTGGCTCGATTGACAGCCAGTTTTATCCAATCCTGAATAGGCGCATCTTTTACCTGGCACATTCTCCAGATATCACCTTTATCTACAGAATGCTCAATCAAAGTATTTCCAGAGGCATCGATTACTTTAACTACTCCATTTACAGGAATCTCGAATGTTTTATCATGAGATCCGTACTCCTCTGCTTTTTGGGCCATTAATCCAACATTGGGGATGCTTCCCATAGTTGTAGGATCAAAAGCTCCGAACTGCTTACAATTGTCAGTCACTTCTGCATAAACGCCTGCATAGCTTCTGTCCGGAATGACTGCTTTCATGTCTTGTAGTTCCCCACCCTGTCCCCACATTTGACCTGAAGTTCTAATCGCCGCGGGCATCGATGCATCTATTATGATGTCACTTGGCACATGGAGGTTGGTAATTCCCTTATCCGAATTCACCATAGCCAGCTCGGGTCGGTTTTGATAGCAAGCGGCGATATCTGTCTTAATATCGTCTCTTTGGTCGGCAGGTAAATCCTGGATTTTGGAGTAGACATCACCAAGGCCATTATTAGCATCAACTCCGATTTGTTCAAATGTCGCCGCATGTTTATCGAAGACTTCTTTATAGAAGACAGTCACTGCATGGCCGAAAATGATTGGATCTGACACCTTCATCATGGTCGCTTTGAGATGCACAGAAAACAGCACGTTCTTTTCACGAGCATCTTCGATCTCTGTTGCCAAGAAATCTCTCAAAGCATTATGACTCATTACCGTGGCATCGACCACTTCACCCGCAAGTAGTGAAGTCTTCTCCTTCAAAATGGTTGAGTTTCCATCCTCAGCCACCAGTTCAATTCGAACGTCTGCAGGCTCATTAAGAGTCACTGATTTTTCGCTGCCATAAAAATCTCCGGAACTCATGCTTGCTATGTGTGATTTGGAGTCAGATTTCCATTCACCCATTGAGTGGGGATGCTTGCGGGCATATGCTTTTACTGCACCGGGCACTCTTCGATCCGAATTGCCTTCTCTTAAAACCGGATTAACTGCGCTCCCTTTTATTTTTTCGTACTTAGTCTTGATGGTATTTTCTTCGTCATTTTTTGGCTCTTCAGGATATTCCGGCAAATTATAACCCTGCGCCTGCAACTCTTTAATGGTTGCTATCAACTGAGGAATTGATGCACTAACATTCGGTAATTTGATAATATTAGCTTCTGGTACTTGTGTCAATTCTCCCAGATCTGAGAGGGCGTCCGATATTTTCTGGTCATCTGATAAATTCTCCGGAAAATAAGCCAGAATTCTAGCAGCCAGGGATATGTCCCGTGTTTCAACTATTGCCCCGGTTGGTGCTGAAAATGCCCGGATTATTGGAAGTAACGAATAGGTTGCCAGTGCCGGAGCTTCATCGGTCTTTGTATAAATTATCTTAGGGGTATGAGTCATGCTATTTCTTTCTATTTACTTCTGAATCAAATAGTGATTAAGAATGGGATGTATTCAGTGGGTCTATTGGCTTTAATATTGAATTGACCGCAAATTTAGTCAATCAAATTTCTTTGACACACTAATCCATTTTCATTCTTATGAGGGGTAATAGCGGTAGAAGAAAAGAGCGGGCTAATTAAAGACAAAGTATCTTCCTAGAGTATAATTGTAGCCAATACCAACTACTATTGCTGTAATTCCTTTAGAAATCAAATACTGGATTTCCCCGAATTCAGTTAAGGTATAAACTCCAAGACTATTGAGTGCTACACTTCCAGCAGCGACCAAAAAGTAGCGTAGCATTTGATGATGAATTTTGCTTTCTAAAGAAACAAAGACCCAATACCGGCTAAGCAGGAAAGCTGTAAAAGCCCCTGTAATTGCAGCTATTGTGGTTGACGATAGATACCAAATGCCGACCAATTCGGTGAGAAAAATAAGTGTAAGGAAGTCAATTGTTGTGGCAAGCATGGCCACAAGGTTGTAGCGGAAAAATGAAATTACAGGAGATGTTTTTTTCTGCTCTGAAAGGTTTTCCAAGGATGTCATTAGAATCAACCGGGTAATCTGATAATTACCTGCAATACCAAATTAGCATAAACTCCAGCCAATACATCATCCAGCATCACACCCCAACCACCTGGAATTGATTCCAGTTTCTTAATGCCCAATGGTTTTACGATGTCAAAAAACCTAAACAACATGAAAGCAATTCCCCAATTCATTAATGTAGGTGGAATCCATAGCACTGCAATCCACATCCCGACAATTTCATCAATAACTACTCTGGAGGGATCTGGACCCCAGTCCTTCTCAACTTTATTAGTCACGAAAACACCCACCATGTTGAAGATGACAGTCATTACTATAAGTGGTAAAAATGCGCTATCAACTAAATAGCCAGTAGGGGTGACTGCCTGCCAACCATACAGCAGTAAAAGACCCGTCAAAGCTCCTGCGGTACCAGGGGCCGCCGGCACATAACCTGAGCCAAAGCCGGTGGCTAAAAATCGATAGAAGCCTAGCATTTGAGGTTAGTCTTCCTCGTAATAATCCAGGCCGAGATCAGTAATAAGCTCTTCACCCATCATGTGGCGTAGCGTATTCTCCAATTTTTTTAATTGAATAAAAATATCATGCTGAGGAGGAAGACCAGGTAAAGTCTGAGGTGATTTCAAATAAAATGATAGCCATTCTTGAATACCCTTCATGCCTGCTCTTTTACCCAGGTCAAGGAACAAGGCTAAATCAAGTACCAGCGGTGCAGCAAGAATAGAATCTTTACAAAGAAAGTCCACCTTGATCTGCATTGGATATCCGAGCCAGCCAAATATGTCAATATTGTCCCATCCCTCTTTGCTATCACCACGTGGAGGGTAGTAATTGATACGCACCTTGTGATACAAATCCTTATATAATTCAGGATTCTTATCAGGTTGAAGGATGTGCTCCAAAACGCCAAGTTTCGAAACCTCCTTGGTTTTAAAATTGTCTGGATCATCCAACACCTCTCCATCTCTATTACCAAGAATATTGGTTGAGAACCAGCCACTTATTCCTAAACTTCTTGCTTTCAATCCTGGAGCAAGAATAGTCTTCATCAATGTTTGGCCGGTTTTGAAATCTTTACCTGCTATTGGAGTTCCAGTCTGCTTAGATAATTCTACCAATGCTGGGATATCGCACGATAAGTTGGGTGCTCCATTTGCGTATGGTACTCCCATTTTAATCGCTGCGTAAGCATAGATCATACTAGGAGCAATATCTTTATGGCTATTTATAAGACCTTCCTCAAGTTTCTCAATTGTTGAGTGAACTTCAGATTTCTCGAGGTAAATTTCTGTGGAGCCACACCACACTATTACCACACGGTCACAGCCATGACTTTGTTTGAAGTTTTCAATATCCTTCATTACCGCTTCGGCCAACTCCATCTTACTGCCACCTTTCTTGGTGTGGCTGCCGTCAAGTCTTTTTACGTAATTCTTATCAAACACAGCTTTCATTGGGCTAATCTTCTCCAGATCTTCTTTGATCTCGTTCAGCAAATCTTTATCAAGCACCCGGGCATGCATGGCAGCTTCATAAGCATTGTCTGGAAAGACATCCCAACCTCCAAAAACGATTTCGTTCAATGCAGCGACCGGAACAAAGTCTTTAACTAATGGCGTTCTGTTTTCAGTACGTTTTCCTAAGCGTATGGTGCCCATCTGCGAAAGAGACCCGATTGGTGCAGCAGTTCCTTTTCTAACGGCAAGGACGCCGGCCATAAAAGTTGTTGCGACGGCTCCCATGCCAGGAGTTAAAATCCCCAGCTTTCCGCTTGTTTTTTCAATGTGCATATTTGACATTTATAATTTTCGGTTTGTTAATTAAATCCAATTTTCTTGTTTGTACCAAGTCACAGTTTCATCAATTGCAGACTGGAGGTCATATTTTGGTCTGGCTGAAACGTCATTGAAGAAAGGAATCATATCGCAAGTCCAATTAGCACTCGTTAACTCAGCCATCTTCTCAGAATTAAGGGCAGGAACTTTACCAAATGCGCCTAATAATTTTTCGAGAATAAATGCAATAGCAGATACTATCGGAACTGGGACAATAATTTTCAATGTTTTTTTGGTCATTGAACTTTTAATGGCCTGGGCAAAATCCTTGATTAAGTAGTTCTTGCCATCACTGAGATAATAAATCTTGTTGGTTACTTCAGATTCCAATGCTCCAAATAGCAGATCGACAAAATCCTTAACATATATGAAAGAAAGCCTTTGCTTGTCAGTTCCGATATAAAATTCGAACCCCTTGCTTACTATGCTGAAAAGTGTAAATAATTCAGCATCTCTCGGTCCAAATACTGCCGTAGGTCGGAGAATCAAATAGGGGAATCGGCTAGTTTCCTGTAAGAATTTTTCCGCTTCCAGTTTGCTCTTACCATAGGAGGTTACAGGACGGGGAGTCTGATCTATTTTAATAGTGTTATTTGATTCTTCGGTTCCGGGTCCCGCGGCCGCAAGGCTACTAATGAAAATGAATTTGTTACTGATGAGCCCGGCCTTCATGAGACTTTGGATAAACTTTTTAGTGATCTCGGTATTAACCACGAAGTACTCTGTATTATGGTTGGTTTTGGTAATTCCCGCATTGTGAATTACGAAGTCAAATTGGCCATGCTCGGTTTTCAATGACTCAAGTTCTTTAGTCATTGATTCAACATCATTCAAACTTAATTCCACGAAATTAATGCGGGTATCAGAGAGGTATTTCTTACTGCTTGTTTTTCGGACGACAGCAAATACTCCAAACCCTTTCTCCAGTGCTTTTTCTACTATAAAACCGCCAATAAAACCGCTTGCGCCGGTGATTAACAATTTTTTCATAAACGTAAATCTCTACGCAATGGACTAAAAGGTTAATGAATAGGTGTGATTTGAATATTAGCTCATTCGGCCATTCCCATTCATGGGAACTTGGATTGCCTCTATTGGAAAGCCAAACATTTTTCGTGCCTTGACAATCTTATCAATTGCAAAATCAATTTGCCCAGTTGTGTGTGTGGCCATCAGCGAAAATCGAATCAACGAGCAATCACTTTTTACAGCAGGTGATATAACCGGATTAACAAAGATACCTTCATCAAGTAAGAATTGTGTCACCTTGAAAGTAGTTAAATCATCTCTTATGTATATAGGAATAATCGGAGACTCAGCATCACCAATATCGAAGTCCATACTTCTCAATGCATTCATTGCATAATTAGCATTATCCCACAACTTATTAATGCGGTCGGGCTCATTCTTCATTATCTCGAGTGCTGCCAATGCGCTGGCTGCAGATGCAGGTGGTATACTGGCACTAAATATTAGAGATCTGGCATGATGCTTGAGATACTCAATCATTTTCCAGTCAGTTGCTACAAAACCTCCTAAAGAAGCCAGCGACTTACTAAATGTGCCTACAATAAAATCAACTTCATCAATTAGTCCAAAATGCGACGCAGTACCAGCTCCCTTATCTCCTAAAACACCAATTGCATGAGCATCATCAACTACAATATTTGCGTCGTATTTTTTTGATAATTCAACTAACTCGGGAAGTTTAACAATATCCCCTTCCATGCTAAATATGCCATCTACTACAATTAGTTTGACACATCCGTGGTCAATATTGGAGAGCTGCCTCTCAAGTGATTCCATGTTATTGTGACGGAACTTCAAGACTCTTGAAAGAGCAAGTCTACTGCCGTCAATAATTGAGGCGTGATCTAATTCATCAATTAGAATGACATCATTTCGACCGGTCATTGTGGCAATCACGCCAAGATTGGCTTGAAAACCAGTGCTGAAAACGAGGGCTGCTTCTTTGCCACAAAAATCTGCCAATTGCTCCTCGAGTTGAATATGTAAGTCCAGGGTTCCGTTCAAAAATCTTGAGCCAGCACATCCTGTACCATATTTCTGGAGTGCATTCTGAGCGGCTTCTTTAACTTTTGGATGAATTGTAAGGCCCAGGTAGCTATTTGATCCGAACATCAAAACTTCCTTCCCGTCCATGTAAACCTTGGTATCCTGATCGGATTGGATTTCACGGAAGTATGGATAGATTCCGGCCTTTCGAGTTTCAATGGCTCTTGTGTATTGGGAAACTCTGGCTTTTAATAAACTCATTTGGAAACGCTTATTCTAATTGGAGGCAAAAAAATTAAGGTACTCCCCTAAAAGAAATACAAGAAAATTTCACCTCTCTGGACACATTTTTCAACACCCAAATCATCGTATACGGGCAATGATCCAAATAAGCCGCAAATGTATTTAAAAAATTTAAATAATTAAAAACCAGGAGGGATAGCTTCTAAAAATCAAGCTTATAGAGTCTATATTTTTTATACAGTTCACCATTGACGTTGACAATGGCCCGATTCATCATTTCATTATTTTCCAAAACCCACGAAGATTCGCCAAAATTCATACCTTTCCCAATGCCTTCTTTATATACTTTATAGTAGAAATAAGCATCAATTCCCATCTTACGGTATCGGTTGATTATGCCCAGTGTGATTATACGAGCCCCTTTTATATTCTTTTTGCCAAGTAGAATCTTGAATATCCCTGTTGGAAGAAGTCGCCCCCTTTTAATTTTGATTAATATTTCATTGAGGTTAGGCAGTGTTAAGGAAAACCCAATTGCTCTCCCGTCCTGTTCGGCAATCAATAACAAGTCAGGGTCAACGATTTGTTTAAGGCCTTTTGCGGAATGTGCAAACTCTTCATCAGTCATTGGAACGAACTCCCAGTTTTTTTTCCAAGCCGAGTTGTATACACTTTTTATTTTGGGGATTTCTTCATCGAAGTTTTTGATGTCAAATCTCCGGACGGTTATGTTTTGCTTAGTAAGTCGTTCTTCAATTAAGAGTGCCATCCTTTTCAGCCTTTCTGTAAACCCATCTGGAGTAAAGCGATAAGCAAGAAGATCCATCGCCTTTAACAGACCGAACTCCTCGATGTGTTCAGGGTAGTAAGCCTGATTATAAGGCATCATAATCATTGGTGGGGAATCGAACCCTGAGATTAGTGTGCCACATGTTTCGTTAGTTGAATAATTTTCTGGCCCCATTATACCCTTTAACCCTTCTTTCTTAACCCAATCACATGCATGATTAAATAGTGCTTGAGAGACCTCTTTGTCGTTAGTAAATTCCAGAAAACCGAAGAATCCGATTTCGTTGCCAGTATAATCTATGTAGTTATTGTTCCTGATTGCTGCAATCCGTCCGACTATTTTTTTGTCTTTTAAAGATAGAAAAAGGTCTGCTTTTGAATGCTTATAAAAAGGATGATTTTTACTGAGAAGGTTCTTTTGTGAGAGATAAAGTTCAGGAACATAATATGGGTCGTCGGCATATAGATCGTGGGGGAAGTCAATAAATTTTTTGAGATCACTTTTGGTGTGGACTTTTTTAATTTCAATCATATTTGAAATTGAATGGAGATAGCGAACGCAATTATAAACGAATTGATTTTTTTAAATAACCTTTTTGCCAAATTCCTTGAACATTGAAGACTGGGTAATGTAGTTAGAATTCATAATTTTGCGCCTCTTTAAAATCAATGAACGAACTTATTCAGCCGGGCAACTTTAAAAGGTTTGAATCCCAGTCTTTAATGGTTACCAGTGTGCTGTCAGTTCTGTATTTTTCGTGGTATCACTTAACTATTGGACTACGGCCGGATCATTATATATTCTATTTTATTTTGCTCATTGGGTATTATGCTCACCCTGTCACGAGGAGGTATGTATTGGGAATGTCTGTATTCGTTTTGTACACTTTGTTGTACGATTCCCATAAGGTTTTTCCAAACTACGAATTCAATCCGGTCCATATTGCTGAGCCATTAAACCTTGAAAAAAGCCTGTTCGGCATTTCAACACCTAATGGTTTATTAACACCTAGTGGTTATTTTCAAATCAATACGAACTCTTTTCTAGACGTCATTACTGGTCTTTTTTATTTATGTTGGATGCCAGTGCCCCTATTATTAGCCAGCTACCTGACTTATACTAATCGGGTGATTCTATTTCACTTCTCGATTGCGTTTTTGGTCGTAAATATATTTGGCTGGATTATCTACTATCTCTATCCAGCCGCAGCTCCGTGGTACGTTGATTTGTATGGGTTTGAAGAGAATTTCAAAATACCTGGAAATGTGGCTGGATTTGAAAGGTTTGACAAGTTTTTTGGTGTAACTGTTTTCGAAGATCTTTATACAAAAGCCTCAAATGTTTTTGCCGCATTGCCTTCATTACATAGCGCATATCCAGTAGTCACACTTGCCTATGGCATCAAGAATAAGATGGGCTGGATTAATGTCTTTTTTGCAATCGTGATGGTTGGAATTTGGTTTGCGGCGGTCTACACAAACCATCATTATGTGATTGATGTCCTATTGGGGGTTGTCGTGGCTGTCACTGGCATTTTATTCTTCGAGAAGGTACTGCTCAAGACGAAGTTGAAAGGTGTGATTGATCAATGGGCTGGTTCAATTTAGATGGTCATTAATTCCCTGGCATTTACAACCGCTGTATTGCTAGGTTGATCCCCACCAATCATTTTTGCTATCTCCAGTATACGCTCATCTCCATCCAACTTCCTTATTTTACTTACAGCACGAGTTTCAGAACTGTCTTTGTAGACATAATAATGTGAATCACCTTGGGCTGCAAATTGGGGCAAGTGACTGATGGATACTATTTGGTGGTTTTGAGCCATTTTTTTCATCATTCGTACCATTTTCAACGCAATCTCACCGGATACGCCGGTATCAATTTCATCGAAAATGATTGTAGGCAACTTTGTTTTATGCGCCAACAAATATTTAAGGCAAAACATCAAGCGCGAGAATTCACCACCGGAAGTGACGTGTTTTATTTCCTGAGGAGGAATTCCTTTATTGGCACTGAATAGGATATCTATATGATCGAGACCAGTTTTGGTAGGTTCCGTTCGCTCAATATTAACCGAAATGGAAGCGTCATTAATTCCCACTTCTGCCAGTAATTCCGTAATACGTTTTTCGAGTACGCTAAATATCGCTTTACGAGTTGAACTGAGCTTCTCACCCTTATCCATTAAATCAATTTTGGCCTCCTCTACGGCCAACTTGCTTTTTTCTAATTGCTCATCAATATTTGACGACTGATTAACTTTTGCATCAAAGTCTTCTCTTAATTTAATTAAGGCATCTGTAGTTTCAACCTGGTGTTTTTGCATCAACTTATACAAGAGCCCCAATTTGCCCTGGAGTTCAATAATTTTTTCAGGGTCATGTTCTACACGATCTTCTTTCTCCTGGAGTTCATTAACAATATCCTTTAGTTCTATGCGGCACGATTCTAGCCTGTCGTGAAGGGTGTCAAAATCCGTTGAGAGTTTCGATAATTTGTTTAAGGGAGCTTGTACCTGGTTGATAATATTGCTTGCACTAAAATCTGACCTATCTAGCCCGTTTATGATCTCATTCAAGTGGGATTTAATTTCTTCGGCATTCTCCAGTGTAATTAGCTGCTGCTCTATTTCAACCTGGTTAATGGTATCCAGTTGCGCCTCTTGCAATTCCTGTAAGAGAAATGAGTTGTAGTCGTGGTCTTTCGAAAGATTGGCTGCATTTTTCACAAGCTCTTCATATTCACGTTTCTGAGATATGAAATTATTGTAGGACTGCCTGTATGAATTTTGAACGTCGCCGGTTTCTGCAAAAAGATCAATTAAATAGACTTGAAATTGATTTGATCCCAATTGTAGCGTTTCATGTTGTGAGTGAATATCAATTAACCTTGGGCCGATCTTTCTTAAAACATCTAAGATGACAGGTTGGTCATTAACAAAAGCCCTGGACTTTCCTGATGGACTTATTTCTCTCCTGATGATGGATTGAGAATCATATTCGATATCTTCTTGTTCAAATATTATTTTGAGTTGCCTGTAGCTAGAAATATCAAATATTCCTTCAACGATACACTTGTTTTCCTGGCTTAGTAGAACCTTAGTGTCTGCCCGATTGCCCATTAACAATCCTACAGCACCTAGCATGATTGATTTGCCTGCACCTGTTTCACCGGTGATCATATTGAGTTGCTGAGAAGGAGCCATTTCAAGATGATCGATTAAAGCGTAGTTCTTTATTTCCAGACTTTTTAACATACTGAGTCTAAACGAATGTCAAAAGTAATTTTTTGATTGCAAATGCTTCAATAAGATCCTTCAACCGCCCGCGATAAACCTTAAACTAAAATACTTTCCTCTTTAAAACGGAAGCTTTGCGCTAAAACCGAATTGCAGAATCCATATAGGACCTCCTTTCTTTGCCTAGTAATTCCTTTGGGTATAACTCTTTTGATCATACCTCCATTGTTAAGTAAATTCGTTTATTCCGTAGCTGTGAAATGATCTGATGTTGGCTGAGAAATAATAGTTCAACCTGTTGGTGAATTAAAGAGGATAGCATCTTTCAATTTATTAATTGGTCTGTCAAGGATAAAATAATTGATGAGTTGAACGATGGTTAAGGCGGTGATTTTGCTAAGATTCTAGTGCTGAAACCCTTGAAAGTCTTTGCATAATTTCTCCTGATCGTAAATTGATCATACAATGAAGTAGTAACCATAAGATACATCTTCCGAGAAGCACAGAAACCTTTGTCAGTTGATGTTAGCAAAGTTTCTTTGCATATCTGGGCTCTTCTTTGCCGTGAGAGTTCGGTAACTTTATCGGCAAGCATAAGTGGTCGTTTTGAGATTAAGTTATTGATATTCAACACTTGAATTTATTCAAAACATCCTTTATTTATATGCAATTCCTAAAATATTTAGGCTATGTCTGGTTGTCAATGCAATGTGGTCTACTTTGCAGTGCAAATAAAACCATTATTTAGAAATAAAGGAGTCTTTTCCTAAATAATCCATTCAATTTTAAAACTATGAAAGCAATACGAAAAACCTCTTCCAAATGGTATGTTGCACTGCCAATGGGGCTAATTTTATTATTCGTTAGTTGTTAAGAGTAACGATTCTGATACCATTGTTCTAAAACAGTTCTCAGGTGAAGAACTACTTCGCGGAATATTTTTTGCCGAGGGTATAGTAGCAGACTACTTGCCGGAGATCAAAAATAATTTTGATTTAGATTTCATGATGGAAGATAGTGTTCGACGAAGCGAGCTTGCTAAAATTAAGAGATAATATCATTCGGCATTTGGCTGAGAACAATCCTCAAATATTAGATGAATTTCAACACATCATCTATGAGGGAAGTCATTTGGAGATTCGAAATGCTTTAAAATCGTATGGCACCAAATTAATAGCATCAGTGGACGAATTATATGGAACTAATATAAATGGCTCCTTTTTGAGCAGTGAAAATACCATAAGACTTGCCGAAGAATCGCCAGAGTTAGAAATATTTAAATTGTCACCCTCAGAAGTTTCTCAAGAAGAGTCAGAGAGCTTTTTAGACAATGAGGAGACACTGGGGCAATTGTATTCCTCATCATCAGAAGGAGTTTCTACGAACAATGAATCTGCTTCACCCAATGAAAGAAGGTTATGCTTGCATATTGGAGCAGCAGTGACTGTTTTTGCAGCAGTTGTTGGAGCGGTTTTATATGTGTTGTATGTTGTTGCCGCAACCGCATTTTGGGGTGCCGTTGGTGTTTTTAATTCGGGAAGCTATACTGGTTTTGATTATAATGATCTTAGAGCTAATATCATTGTTACTCAAGTTTATGATCTAAGAAATTACAACAGTGGTAGAATTATTCTTTACTAAAATAGAGATCGTTTAAGCATATTAGTTTTGAAACTTTAAAGTTTAAGGAGAGATTGTGGATATAAAGACAAAACTGATAATTGTTTCCGTCTTTATTGGTTTTTTTTTGGATATCCTTAGGCCTATACGTGTTTGTTGTTTCCATGCCCACAAATACGATTAGATTACCTGGATTAAATTTAAAGACATCGTCTGCAATTCGGTACTTAATTCCTGAAGGATGGAGTTTTTTTACAAGAGATCCTCAAGAACATCAAACCAGTATTTATAGGATTGAAGGGGAGGAAATGATACTAGTTAATACCCCAAATTCTAGCACCTCCAATTCTTTTGGAATATCAAAACGACTGAGGGCCATTAATATTGAAATCGGGATTTTGTTAACTGCTATTTCAGGCTTGAAATGGTCGGCTTGCAATGAGAGCGAATTAAGGCTGTGTTCAAACAAATTATCCAAAAAAGGGGTTATTGAATCCTTAGTTAATGAGAATCCCTATCCCATTCTATGTGGAGAATTTTTTTTGGCTAAGTCGAAACCCATACCTTGGGCTTGGTCAAAATCGATGACCGAAAGAATGCCAACTGAGGTACTTCGAATTAAGATTGAATGCTTATGAATTCGATTAATGACTTGCAACGAGTCATTTTACAATATTCAAGCAACGACCCTTGGAATAATTTGTATGGTTTGGCTAGAAGCTCACTCGCATTTGGAACCCTAAGCACTCTGTTGTTCAATGATGTTTATATATTATTTAGACCTGCATCTGGAATAGCAGAATATCCAATATGCAAAGGAATAGGAGAGTATGGATTGTTTTGCTTATTGTCAAGTGAACTTGAAATTGCCAAATGGATTGCAATCATTATTCTGCTTTTGGTAATTGCAGGTTATTATCCAAAGTTTAGTGGAATATTGCATTGGTGGGTCACCTATAGTTATTCAACCTCAGCAATTATAGTAGATGAGGGAGATCAGGTAGCAGTTGTAATTAGCCTTTTGCTTATTCCAGTAACAATGACAGACTACCGCCGGAATCATTGGTTCAAATCAACAGACTCAAGACTTACCGATAGATTTAGAATCAAAAGTATTGTTGCGCAATCTTCATTTCTTATTATAAGAATACAGGTTGCAATTATTTATTTGAATGCAGCCGTAGCAAAAGCACAAGTTGCGGAATGGATGAATGGCACAGCACTTTACTACTGGTTTATTCACCCTATGTTTGGTGTTTCAAATTCATTGCGACAACTGTTGTTCCCAATAATCACAAATGGGTTTTTAATAACAATTATGACTTGGTCTGTAATCTGCCTTGAATTTATGATTTTTGCCGGTCTATTCATGGATAAAAAATACCGACCGATATTGTTATTAATTAGCATCGCTTTTCATTTTCTAATTTTCATATTTCATGGACTTTTTAGTTTCTTCTTTGCTATGTCTTGGAAGTTTAATCATTTTTATGGGGCCAGTTCTAAAAGGATATAAACTTAACTTTGCAAAAAATGATATTGCTTTTAACTAAAATTTTCCTTGGTTTAGGACTTTTAATTATCGGAATTCTTTCAAAACTTCTTCCCCCTAAGAAAATCAATTATTTATACGGCTATAGGACGAAGAGAGCCATGAGGAGTGATGAAAGTTGGAAAGTTGCGAACAGTTTGGCATTCAATTTATTTATTTTTATTGGGTTAGTTTCAATTATAGCAGGTATTCTAAGTTTCCTTTATTTTCCTGAAACAAGAATTACTGAGATCAGTACAGTAGCAATGCTTCTATGCATATTCCCGGTTATAGAATACCATTTAATTGCTTCATTTGACAAGGACGGAAAAAGAAAATGACGGTAAGGATGAAATTTTTTGGTTTTCTACACGAAATAGTTTTGATTATTTTTCTCGTTGCGCCATTGATTTATTTGGTAGTCTTTTGGGAAAAAGTACCTGAAGATATACCAATCCATTGGAGTATAAGTGGTAATGCTGATAATTGGGGGCACAAATCATTCATTTTCATTCTAACTTTGCCCTTATATTTAATATTTCTAACTGTCAACCCCGTTATTATGTCGAAAAATTCTACGAGGATCACAGCGATCTGGTTTATTGTTAAACTCATTGGAGTAATTCTGATTAGTTTTCCTTTATATCAGATAATTCTGAATCTTGAAGTTTAGGTAGTTACATGTGTAATGATATTAACACTTATGAAAAAGTTTGTTCGTTCCCCTATTTTTGCCATGTTCATCTTATTCCTTTCATCTTGTTCTGAAAGTGAATCAATGGAACCGCTTCCAATGAAAATTGGAAGCTGGTCTTTGAACACCCTTGTATTACTTGATTTCCCTACTGGCTTCGAAGATAATTCTGGAATAAATTTGCCATCAAACGAGATCTTTTCTGAGTATAGCTTGGATATTTTAGGTAATAATACATATTGAGAGAGTAATTACTCCTGCAAGTGCCGATGTTACATTTGGTTCGAATACTAACGAAGTCGGGACATGTACACTTAATATGGAGACAATTTCTTTTAGTTCCGAGGAATTCACTGAAACATGG
>CBDBIW010000014.1:420000-556000 GCA_965206015.1 Cyclobacteriaceae bacterium
CATAAGTAACGATAAAGCTGATGAGAAATCAGCTCACCGATAGACTAAGGTTTCCCCGGCTATGCTAATCAACCGGGGGTTAGTCGGGACCTAAGGCCAACCCGCGAGGGGTAGTCGATGGCGAATCGGTTAATATTCCGATACTACCGCAACCAGTGATGGGGTGACGGAGTAGTGAAAGGTCCGCGCACTGACGGAATAGTGCGTTGAAGGGTGTAGGTAAAGGAAGTGTAGGTAAATCCGCATATCCTGCTGAACCTGACAGTACCACAAGTCTACGGACGCGTGGATAGTGACCCTAATCAGACTTCCAAGAAAAACCTCTAAACTTATGGTTGTGGTACCCGTACCGTAAACCGACACAGGTAGTCAAGGAGAGAATCCTAAGGTGCTCGAGTGATTTGTGGCTAAGGAACTAGGCAAACTGACCCTGTAACTTCGGGAGAAGGGGTCCCCATTTCGGTGGGGCGCAGAGAAATGGCTCAGGCGACTGTTTAGCAAAAACACATGGCTGTGCGAATTGGTAACAAGAGGTATACAGCCTGACACCTGCCCGGTGCTGGAAGGTTAAGGGGGGGCGTTATCATCTTCGGATGAGAAGCACTGAACTGAAGCCCCAGTAAACGGCGGCCGTAACTATAACGGTCCTAAGGTAGCGAAATTCCTTGTCGGGTAAGTTCCGACCTGCACGAATGGTGTAACGATCTGAGCGCTGTCTCAGCCACAAGCTCGGTGAAATTGTAGTTCCGGTGAAGATGCCGGATACCCGCAACGGGACGGAAAGACCCCGTGAACCTTTACTACAACTTCACATTGGTATTGTATAAATGATGTGTAGGATAGGTGGGAGACTTCGAAGCTGTGCCGCCAGGTATGGTGGAGTCGTTGGTGAAATACCACCCTTTATTTATTTGATATCTAACCCCGGCGATGGGGGACAGTGTGTGGTGGGTAGTTTGACTGGGGTGGTCGCCTCCAAAAGAGTAACGGAGGCTTTCAAAGGTACCCTCAGCATGGATGGTAATCATGCGTGGAGTGCAATAGCATAAGGGTGCTTGACTGTGAGACTAACAAGTCGAGCAGGGTCGAAAGACGGATATAGTGATCCGGTGGTTCCGCATGGAAGGGCCATCGCTCAAAGGATAAAAGGTACTCCGGGGATAACAGGCTGATCTCCCCCAAGAGCTCATATCGACGGGGAGGTTTGGCACCTCGATGTCGGCTCGTCACATCCTGGGGCTGGAGAAGGTCCCAAGGGTTGGGCTGTTCGCCCATTAAAGTGGTACGCGAGCTGGGTTCAGAACGTCGTGAGACAGTTCGGTCCCTATCTGTTGTGGGCGTAAGAAACTTGAGAGGATCTGATTTTAGTACGAGAGGACCGAATTGGACCAACCGCTGGTGTATCAGTTGTGGTGCCAACTGCACCGCTGAGTAGCTACGTTGGGAAGGGATAAGCACTGAAAGCATCTAAGTGCGAAACCCACCTCAAGATGAGGTTTCTTTATAAGGGGCGTTGAAGATGACGACGTTGATAGGCTACAGGTGTAAAGGCAGTAATGTCAAAGCCGAGTAGTACTAATTACCCGTAAACTTTTTTACAATCAAGATTCTAAAGTGTCTGTTAACCCTACTTTCTCACTACATCATGTCAAAAGAGATTGTTAGCTGAAAGAACAAAGAGAAGAGGCGTACAAGTTGGTCGTTAATCTTTGCTCATCAATCTTTTATCTGACAAAAAATCTTATGGTGGCTATTGCGAGGGTGTCCACCTCTTCCCATTCCGAACAGAGAAGTTAAGCCCCTCCGCGCCGATGGTACTGCTGTAACAGGTGGGAGAGTAGGGCGTCGCCAAAATCTTTATTTATTTGTCAAAGCCTCGGTCGGCCAAGAATAATTATAAGCCTCATCGATACGGTGGGGCTTTTTTATTTAAAAGTGATCCGTCCTAAAATAAGTTAAGATCGTTGCAAGGCATTCTGAAATATTATACGTTATGTATTATAGTTACGTATGCAAAAACAATCCATTCTCAGCCTGGCAGACAGCATTTGTGATCTACGAACCCGCAAAATAAAAAAGACTTTTTTCACTCAGATAAATACTGTTTTGGACCGGGGATCGATTGAATCAGTCATCTCTGCCTTTTATCAAAAGGACAAGAGTGCGACAGGTAAACCTGGTTATGACGGGCTGTTGCCATTTAAGAGGTGTTTACTTCAAACAGGGTACGGATTGAGCGATTATGAAGTAGAAGATCGTGTCAATGATCGTATTTCTTTTGGCTATTTGTGTGGATTAACAACAGATCAGGCCATAGTACTTTAAGCCGCTTTCGTAGTGCCATGTCCAAATCAGGTGGTTTTGAGCTGCTTTTTAAGGAGATCAATTCGCAGTTGAGCAGGCATAAAATCATCGTTAAAACAGGAGTCATAGTCGATGCCAGTGTGATAGAAACTCCTTTGAGGCCTAAAGGAACAAGCCCTTAACCCATTGGGAGAAGCGTTTCAATAAATTGGCAGGTAAGACACGTTTTAAAGCAGCACACACATTTGGGAGCATCAAACTTTGGTTCGCCGGAGGAGTAGCAGGGTACAGAGGGATAGAGAAGATGCATAATCAGAACATAATGGAAGCTTTATCTTACAATTTGTACCGCTCTCCCGGGATTATCGTGTCTAATCGTTAAAAATGAAGCCTGTCGCACCCCAAAAAACAGAGAAAACAGAAAAAATACAAGTAGACAACTTCAGTCTTTAGCCAAAAATCCAATGCGAATCATCGTTCATGACTTTTGCAACGGTCTTAATACGCTATAAAATGCCGTCTGATACCCTGCAAATGGCGATCTTCTAAAGCACCCATCCAACGCAAATATACCGCCCGTATCCTGTAAATACCCCCGAATACCCTGCGACACTCCATACAGAATGTAACGAAATATCCCGTGCTTGTCGTGTGGTTGTCGTATGCGAATATTGTAAAAGTGCAATTTTATACAAGGGAATGATTTCTAATGAATTGTATTATTCCCTGTTTTTGAGGGTGTACTGAGCTCCTTAACCCCTGTTTATCATTAAATTGGCGTAATGAGAACCACAGAATCTGGTTGTGCTCTTCCTGAGCTCTTCTGATTGTGCTATTCCCGAGCCAGCATTCTCATTCAGAACGCCACATTCAGAATGAGAATTTTTGACATTCCGAATGTGATGATTTACTCCTTCATGTGACTCTTCGGCCAATATCGCTTACTGAATTGCCAAATGTCAATAATATCCCCCTTGAGGATGATCTGCTTCGGAGAGATACTTCTCAGGTAATTGAGAAATTCCTTAGGGCGACATCCGTAAGTTCCTAAATGAATATCAGACAACACCAGAATTCACACTTTCCTTATAGTTCCCTCTCCAGTTCTCTTCTTCATTTTGCTTTGAAAGGAGAATGACGGGGCCTGATAACTTTGAGAGATGCATCGAGTATAAAATTCTCCGCCATATTTTTGAGAAAACGGGATTTCTGGATCCCTGTAATAGTTCGATCTTAGTGAAACCTGTTTAATTTATGAGTAAAGCATAGCAATTTTAAGCAAAAAAGGGAGTTTATTATTCCGTCATTTTCAAACTATTACGTTTCTATTAAACTTTTTCCGGGTGTTAGTTAATGATTAACGAGTTTTTACCTGACATTCGATCGTGAATTAGCAAATACAATGGGCAGTTAATTCATGTCCACATGGACTAGAAATTCATCCAGACTATGAAGGCTATGCGTGGGATTTTGCGCCAATACTTTTTCCAAATTGGGATTGTCTACTCATTGCCACAGGATAGAACTTTACCAACATTTTCAGTTGGCCTTTTTTGAAGATCTAAAGACTAATAATTCGGGAAATAACTGATTTTCCGGCTACCAATCCCATATTATCAGGAGAGTCCATAAATGTTGGCCAGTGAATTTTCTTCGATCTCTTTTTTACCAATCGTAGCTACCCAATAGCATCCATCGCTTTCAACCGCTGCAATAAAGTAGGATGCGAATAGTGCACAAAGACATACCATGGATGAGGCAGCAGATTCGATAAATTATCTGAGGTCAATTTTTTCAAAGCCACCTGGAGCGGTTCTTTTGAATAAGTAGTGACTGCATATTCATCGGCTTCATACTCATTTTTTCTACTATACATATTGATTAAAATTCCTAGCAAAGTACTGACAGGAGAATATAGAATACCAAAGGCCAACATATTCAGGTGTAATGCAGTTGTCTGTCCCCCCAATGCCCAGGATACTTCACTACTGTTCACCATTAACGAGAGTAAATAGAGCATAAAGCCTGTTTGTAAAACTCCGAAAACCATCGAGTAAACAATATGCTTTTTCTTGAAATGACCTGCTTCATGTGCCAGGACAGCAACCAATTCTTCGATGGAATGATTATCAATGAGGGTGTCATACAACACAATTTTTTTCTTCCTTCCCAAACCGGAAAAGAAGGCGTTGGCCTTGGCAGACCTTTTTGACCCATCGATAACGAAGATATTCTTTAATGGAAAATTCACTTTCGAAGAATACTTCTCAATGGCTGACTTAAGGTCACCATCTTCCAAAAGCACTAATTTGTTAAACAGTGGCAAAATCAGTGAAGTGTAAAACATATTCATAAATAGCATGAACACGCTAATCACTATCCAAAAGTAAATCCAGAAGCCACTGCCAAATTGACTCACCAGGAAGATGAGCGCACCAAGGATTATACCACCCAGTATTGCGGTTATCAGGTAACCTTTGATTTTATCAAGGATAAAAGTCTTGAGTGTGGTTTTATTGAATCCATACTTTTCTTCAATTACGAAGGTTGAATAAAGCTGAAAAGGAATATTGATTATATCGGAAATAACGAAAACGAGACCGAAGAACATCAAAGTTCGGATAGGGTTAAACGCTGCATATTCTCTTAGCCAATAGTCTAAAAGCCCAAAGCCACCGGTTAAGAGCAAAGTAATAATCAGAATGAAACTTAAGGTTGATGTTATTTGACCGAACCTTTCAACTTCTGACTGGTACTCCTGCGACTTCTTATATTTTTCATCATCATAAATGCCTTTGAGTTCCTCGGGAATATCTTTTTCCCTGCTTTTGCTATTGAGGTAAGAAAGGACCCTTTCAATTAAAAAATCAAGTGCGAGAATTCCTATCATCAAATATAAAATGCCTTCTGGTGTCATTAATTTTCTGAATTTTGGACTCACAAAAGTAATGAGGTTTTACTTTACCTTTGATTGACCCCAAAAACAACATTAAATGCCGGATATTTTTAAGCTTGGTGAAGACACCCTGACTCCGGGAATTGCTTTAGCAATCGCCCGAAGGCTCTCTCTTGCTACCATTTCGTCAACCGCGAAGGAAAGAATTGCTAACAGCGCACATTCGGTGGGCCAGATTGTTAAAAGTGGAAAAGTTGTATATGGAATAAATACCGGTTTTGGTCCTCTTTGCAGTACTGTAATATCTGCTGAAGACACCCAAAAACTTCAGGACAATATATTAAGGAGCCACAGTGTAGGAGTTGGTGACCCTGTTCCTTTAGAGATAGCCAAATTGATGCTAGTGCTGAAACTTCAGGCACTGAGTAAAGGATACTCTGGCATTTCCCCTGAAGTATTGGAGCGAATTCAGTGGCATCTCGAAAATGACTTGATACCACTTGTTCCCAAACAAGGTTCTGTAGGAGCTTCAGGAGATCTGGCCCCACTGGCACATCTATTTCTTCCATTAATTGGACTCGGAAAGGTATGGGATGGAAAAGAATACATAGATAGTGGACTATCTTTAAGAAAACATGGAGTTGAACCGATCACATTAGGACCAAAGGAAGGGCTTGCATTAATCAACGGGACACAGTTTATCGCTGCTTATGGTGTGAGAGCGTTGGAGAGATTACACAATTGCCTCGAAGCTGCTGATATCATCGGGGCAATGAGTCTGGAAAGCTACCTGGGATCTGAAGCACCGTTTGATCCCCAGTTACATAACCTCAGACCTTACCATGGTTCACAGTTAGTAGCCCACAGGCTTAGAGCATTATTGACAAATTCTGAGATGGTAACTTCTCATATTGATTGCGGTCGGGTTCAAGACCCATATAGTATGAGATGTATACCCCAGGTGCACGGAGCGTCAAGAAATGCCTGGAACCACCTCAACGAATTGGTTACCACTGAGCTTAATTCAGTTACTGATAACCCGGTTATCCTGAGTCAGGAGAAAGCCATTAGTGGAGGTAACTTTCATGGACAACTATTAGCCTTGCCCTTGGATTATGCAACAATTGCGGCATCAGAGTTAGGCAATATTTCCGATCGCCGTACCTATTTGCTTCTGGAAGGCAGCGTCGAAGGCTTGCCTGCATTGCTAATGAAAAATACTGGAATCAATTCCGGCTTTATGATTCCGCAGTATACTTCAGCAGCTCTTGCTAGCGAAAATAAGTCGTTATGTTTTCCAGCATCAGTCGATAGTATACCTACTTCCTTAGGCCAGGAGGATCATGTCAGCATGGGTTCAATATCTGGACGAAAACTGAATCAGGTGATTGACAACCTGGAAAATATTTTGGCGGTGGAATTGGTATCCGCTGCTCAAGCTTTTGACTATAGAAAACCTCTCAAGTCTGGCGTTATCCTTGAATCGTGTCATGAATTGGTTAGAGATCATATTGACCACGCGGAGGAAGACCGGGTGTTTGCCGATGACATTCAAAAAGTCAATGCCCTGATTGTTTCTAAATCCCTTGTGGAAACAGCCAATCAGGCTGCTGAGAAGAATGGAATCACTCTCCATGAGGGTCAAACCTCTTTTGACTTTATGTAGTTCTTTGATAAGAATTTACACTTAAAATAATACCGATATTTAGAAATATTTGAAAAATTCACATTATTTGTTACATCCACTGGAGTTGTTTTTGCAGCCATCCAGGCAAGTCCTGTTGGGGGTGGAATTTTCAGATCTTCTAATGGAGATTTTGAATCTTATACCAAGATAACTCCGGCTGGATTCTCGCCGGTCTTTGGTCGAATAACACCTGGCGTGGTAACTTCCAATGAAAAGATTGTATATGCTCTTCCATCAGGAACTAATTCAATTTCCGGACACGACTTTTGGAAATAAAATTGCGTGTCCGGTGGCGGAACGGGGTCTGGAGGAAATTGGAAAAATCGAAGTAACAATCTGCCTAATTTCAATAGCAGCGGCGGTGTACTCCACACACAAGGTGGTTACGATCAATATGTCAAAGTATTCCCGGACGATGAAAACATCGTTTTTGTAGCCGGAACATACATTTATAGGTCATTTGATGGTTTTGCTACACAACCAGGTCCAAATAATTTCAGCAATTGAATTGGGGGTTACAGCAGTAGTAATAAACCTCGATGATTGTCTGTGTATAGTGGGTGTAGCGATAAGCAACGCTGTAGTAGTTCTTGTGGAGAGGAAAGTACACATACCCCATCTTCTGTACTTTGGCTCTTCTGTAATCTTTGAGTTGACAGACCGCGCCGGGAAGAGGTTTTAGGTATCCTCTCTCTACAGATTGAAACAACTCCTTTCTACTGGACGATGTGCATTGAAAAAGGAGGTCATTGTATCGCTCCAGAAGCTTTTTGATCTTATTGTTGAGAGCTTTAAGAGAGAAGAAGGTCATTTCCCGGATGGGATAAAAATGCGTTGATAGACCAAATGAACAGCATTTTCTACCAAAGCCTTATCCTCAGCAGGGTAGCTACCTGTAGGATGAACAATACACGTTGTAGTGAAGGGCAAGCTCTTTGAAAGAATAATCACTGGATCTGACAAGCCGTATGGACTCATTGACTGTATTACGGCTGATACTTTGCTAATCACTAATATTTCGGTTGCCCATTCCGTCGGGATGAAGTGTAATAATTTGTTTTAAGTCCATCGGACCAAGTGTATTGGCCCTATCACTTTTTCATCGCAATATTAAACCGTCTTGATCTCCAAAGCCTCCTTGATAGTGGCTCAATTAAAACAGAAAAACGTAGCTCCCAAGTGGCACAAGTAGACCCGTAAACTGCTCCTCTAAAACCTCTAAACCGGTGGCACAGTTTCGACCAAAATCACTGGCATCATTTGAACCGGAATATCCAGGAAAAGCTGTGCCCGAACAGTTTGGATTGATATTTTTGGGGTCAATCCACTACTATGAATAGTAAAAACCGAAAGGAAAACGCCCTCAACTATCACTCACAGGAACCAAAAGGAAAAATTGAAGTAACCTCTACTAAGCCAGTCAGTACTCAATCAGACCTTGCTTTAGCTTATTCTCCAGGAGTTGCCGTACCCTGCTTGGAAATTGCCGAAAATAAAGACGGTGTCTATAAATATACGGCAAAAGGAAACCTTGTAGCGGTGATTACAAATGGTACCGCAGTCCTTGGATTAGGAAACATTGGACCAGAGGCTTCCAAACCGGTGATGGAGGGAAAGGGAGTTCTTTTCAAGAAGTTTGCCGGAATAGATGTCTTTGATATTGAAGTTGCCGAGAACGACCCCGACGAGTTCATCAAAATTGTTAAGTCACTCGAACCCACGTTCGGCGGTATCAACCTCGAAGACATCAAGGCACCAGAAAGCTTTAAAATTGAAACTGAGCTTCGGGAAAAAATGCAAATTCCTGTGATGCACGATGACCAGCATGGGACTGCCATTATATCGGCCGCGGGATTGTTAAATGCACTAGAACTTGTTAACAAAAAAATTGCAAAGGTTCAGATCGCAATAAATGGAGCTGGTGGAGCTGCCATAGCATGTGCTTCCTTATATGTCGCGCTTGGAGCGTCAAGAGAAAACATTGTAATGGTCGATAGTGAAGGTGTTATTCGAGCAGACAGATCGGGTTTGAATCCTATGAAAGCTGCGTTTGCGACCACAAAAAATCTTTCTACGCTGGATGATGCCATGAAGGGAACCGATGTGTTCATTGGCGTTTCCCGGGGAAATGTTGTTTCTCCTGAACTGATAAAAAGTATGGCTGATGATCCCCTAGTATTTGCATTAGCTAATCCTGACCCCGAGATTGCTTATGACACTGCCATGGCCACTCGTAATGACATAATTATGGCCACCGGTAGATCGGACCATCCCAATCAAGTTAATAATGTATTGGGTTTTCCCTATATATTCAGAGGAGCTCTGGATGTAAGAGCCACAACCATTAATGAAGAGATGAAATTGGCTGCGGTTAAATCCATTGCTCAACTCGCCAAGGAGCCGGTTCCAGAAATGGTAGTTAAAGCCTATGGGAACCAGAAAATCTCATTCGGAAGAGAGTACCTCATCCCAAAACCCCTTGATCCACGATTGATTACAACCATTTCACCTGCTGTGGCAAAGGCTGCAATTGAATCGGGGGTTGCACGACATAAGATTGATAATTGGGATACTTATGACCTGGAACTGCAAAAACGAATCGGTATTGACCAAAAGATCATGTCGCGGATCGTAAGTCGAGCGAGGAAGGACCCCAAACGAGTAGTCTTTGCGGAGGCAAATCATCCGAAAATACTTAAAGCCGCACAAATGATGAAGGAGGATGGCATTGGCCATCCAATTCTTTTGGGAAATATTGCTAAAATAAAAAAGCTAATCTTGGAAAATGAGTTGGATTTCAGCTGTGAAATTATTGATCCGGAAGAAAGTCCTGAAAAAATTCGGGTTTTTGCCGACATACTATATGACAAGAGAAAACGAAAAGGGATCACCCCAATAACAGCCCAAAGACTAGCAAAAGAGAGAAATTACTTTGGCTGCCTTATGGTGGAATGCGGTGAAGCGGAAGCATTTATTTCAGGTCTGACCAATAACTACTCTGCCGCTGTCAGGCCAGCTTTACAAGTTATTGGAATGGAGGAAGGAATTCGAAAAGTGGCTGGGATGTATATAATCCTCAATAAAAATGGCACATATTTCTTTGCAGACACTACCGTAAATGTTAACCCCACAGCAGAAGATCTGGTGGAAATAATTGGAATGACTGCAAGAGGTGTGAGGTTTTTTGATAGTGAGCCCAGAATTGCGGCACTGTCCTATTCAAACTTTGGTTCTAGCGAAGGTGATATTCCTGATAAGGTGCAAAAAGCCGTCAAAATGGCAAAAGAAAGGTTTCCTAACACTGTTATAGATGGAGATTTACAAGCAAATGTGGCCTTAAACAAGGAGTTATTAAATGGTGTATACCCATTCAGTGACTTATGCCCAGACGGTGCAAATACACTCATTTTCCCTGATCTTACATCAGGTAATATTGCCTATAAGTTATTAATGGAAATCGGTAATGCAGAGGCGATCGGTCCAGTACTCCTTGGCATGAATAAACCAGTCCACGTTCTGCAATTGGGAAGTTCACTTAGAGAGATATATAATATGGCTGCAATTGCCGTAGTAGAAGCTCAAAACCACAGTACAAAAGCATAGTACATGATTACTTATTTAGAAGGCAAACTTGCTGTTAAAGAAGCTACCTATGTCGTAATGGATGTGAATGGCGTTGGATATGAGGTAAAAATCACTCTTAACACTTTCTCCACTATCAAAAACCTCGATCAATTTAAATTACATACTCATCTACATATAAAAGAGGATGCCCATACACTTTATGGGTTTTCTGATCCAAAGGAAAAAAGCCGCTTTCAGGATTTAATATCCATTTCGGGGGTAGGACCTGCAACAGGCCTAATGATTTTGTCTTCCCTATCACCGGCTGAATTGCAAAATGCTATTCTCAACGATGATGTGAAAACGATTCAATCGGTAAAAGGAATTGGGGGTAAAACTGCCCAAAGAGTGATCCTTGAATTGAAGGACAAAATGGGAAAAGAGGACATTACCGGGATTGATTCGAAATTATCTTCCAATACTAGCAATACGTTCAGATCAGAGGCGTTATCCGCCTTAATCACATTAGGAATTAACAGAAATTCTGCGGAAAAAAGTATTGATACGATATTGAGAGGACATCAGGGTAACATTTCCCTTGAAGAATTAATCAAACTGGCATTAAAAACAGCCTAATCATTAACCTTTACCCAATCATTAACCTTTAAAGTGAGCCAGCGGACGATAGGATTATTTGTGTTGTTGACTTTTGGTTTTGTCTACAGACCAGGCACTGTTCATGCAGGTAATTCATCGTATAAAATACTTTTTCAACAGGACACCACAAGACAAGACACCTTGAAAAATAGGTTCGAGGGGCCATATGAGCCTGACAGACGACCTACGTACGAACAAAAGGACAGGTTTGGAGATCCATTCTCCAATGATACAAGCCCGTCACCTCTTTTGCTTCAAGATCCAGCCAGTCTAAAATTAGACATTGAGATTGACACTGGAATGAACTACACCATTTATGAAAAGATTGGTGACGTCAATTACAGGCCTACGACAACGATGAGTTTTGAGGAATTCAGTGACCATATTGACCGACAAATCATAAAGAACTACTGGAAAGAGAGATCAGTCGGGCTAGATGGCCAAAGTGCAGTCAGTGGTCGTCAACTCATTCCAAAGTTATTTATTAGTCCGGTATTTGACAGGATATTCGGGGGAAGCTATATCGATATCCAACCCAATGGTTTCGTAAATCTGGATTTTGGGGTACGCTTTCAACGCATTGACAATCCGGCAGTTCCGACCAGACAGAAGCGTAATGGGGGTTTCGAATTTGATCAGCAAATTTCGATGAATGTCCTCGGTAAAATAGGAGAAAAACTTGCCGTTACTGCCAATTTCGACAATAACAACTCGTTCGACTATCAAAATAATCTAAAAGTAGAGTACACTGGTTTTAAAGAAGACATCATTAAAAAAATTGAAATTGGTAACATAAGTATGCCAATAGCTAATAGCCTTATTACAGGGGGGCAAAGCCTTTTTGGGGTCAAAGCACAATTACAGTTTGGAAAATTATTCGTTACTGGTGTAGCCTCAAGACAGCAAGGGAAAAATGAAGTTATATCCGTAGAAAGTGGTTTTCAGGGGCGCGAATTTGAAGTACGGGCATCAAACTACGACGAAAGTCGCCATTTCTTCTTAGGGCACTTCTTTCGGAACAATTATGAGCGTTGGTTAACTGGATTACCGCAGGTTTTATCCGGAATTAATGTCACACGTGTTGAAGTCTATATCCTCAACAGAAACAATGATACCCAGACCCTGCGAAACGTCGTTGCACTAATGGATTTAGGAGAAGGTCAAAGAATATTTCAAAACTCCAATCCCTCTGTCGGTAATGGAAATCGGAATGAGGCTTCTAACGATGCAAACAACCTATTCGCAAACCTGATTGCAAATCCAAATATAAGAGACGTTGACCAAGTAAGCGGACTATTGGAAGGAGGTGCTTTCAATTTTGAAAGCACAGTTGATTTCGAACGAATCACGGCAGCTCGAAAATTAGACCAGCGTGAATATGTCTTGAATGCACAATTGGGATATATCTCATTACTCAGGCGTTTACAAAACGATGAAGTATTGGCAGTGGCTTATGAGTACACTTTCAACGGTCAAAACTTTAAAGTTGGGGAACTGACCGAGGATTACGCTAACAGACCGGAAAACGAAGTCCTGTTAATGAAAATGTTACGACCAACACAAATTAATCCCCGGGTACCTTCTTGGGATTTAATGATGAAAAATGTATACAATCTTGGGGCCAATCAGATAGAAAGAGAAGGTTTCACTTTGCGAATTCATTACAGGGATGACTTAACTGGCGTAGACAATCCAAGTTTGCATCAAGGGGCAAGAACAAAAGATCAGCAGTTACTTAAGCTTCTCAGGCTTGACCAATTAAACCCCAACAAAGACACACAACCTGATGGCAACTTCGACTATATCGAAGGAATTACCATTGACAGCCGGAACGGTAATATCATCTTCCCTGTTTTAGAGCCATTTGGATCCACTCTGGAAAGCTTTTTCAACCCCAACAGTGAGATTAACCTAATCGATAAATTTGTTTACGATACACTTTACCGAACTACGAAAGCAGATGCGGAGTTAGTGGCATCTAAAAATAAATATTTTATCCTCGGACGCTTAAATGCCGGGTCTTCAAATGAAATCAAATTACCGGGTATCAACATTGCCGAAGGATCAGTGATTGTTACCGCCGGAAATACTCCGCTAACAGAAGGGCTTGATTATACAGTCGACTACAATTTAGGGAAGGTTCGGATCCTAAACGAAGGTATTCTTAGTTCTGGTAAACAGATTGATGTCGCATACGAGAAGGCCGATCTTTTCAACTTTCAAACCCGCTCGCTCACTGGTGCCCGATTCGATTATAAATTAAGTGACAATGTCAATTTTGGAGCAACTATCCTCCATCTAAACGAACGTCCTGGAGGGGTGTCACGATTTAGTGTTGGAAGTGAACCTACCAAAAACACCAAGTACGGATTTGATGTAAACGTTACTGGAGAATCCAGGCTGTTAACTAAAATAATTGATGCCGTACCTTTTATAACCACCAAGGAAAAGTCTATTGTAACGTTTAGTAGTGAGTTTGCCCAAATACTGCCAGGAACTTCCAATATTGTTGACGGGAAGGGAACGTCATATATCGATGACTTTGAATCTGCAGACACCCCGTCATTCAACCTTGGGGGCAGTGGGAGTGTTTTAAAATGGAAACTTGCTGCCACTCCTGAAACAGAGGACAACAGGTTCGACCTGTCAACAGACGCTGGCAATGTTCTTGGAAATGCCTATCGAAGAGCCAAGTTGGCATGGTACTCAATTGATAATGTATTTTATACAAGAGGTGGTCCTGACAGACCCGACAACATTGACCAGGATGATCGGACCAATAATTATATAAGAGCAGTTTTGCCTCAGGAAATATTTCAACGACAAGATCCAAATGTCATCAATACTAATCTTCCCCTATTTGATCTGGCCTATTATCCGGAAGAAAGGGGACAATACAACTACAACCCAAACCTTGATGCTGAAGGAAAACTGCCAGATCCAACGAGAAATTGGGGGGGTATCACGCAAGGAATTAGTTCCAATGTCGATTTTGACAAAACAAATATCGAGTACGTTGAATTCTGGCTGATGGACCCATTCACAACGGGAACAAACGGAAGGGATGGGCTCTTTGGATTAACTCCCCGGGAGGCAGTGCAGGGAGGAGAACTCTATTTTAATCTTGGAAATATTTCTGAAGATGTGATGAAGGATGGCAGACATGCTTTTGAAAACGGACTGCCATCAGACAATTCCGGTGATGTAATTACTAATGAATGGGGTCGGGTAACCAACAAACAATTCCTGACAGAATTTTTTGATAATTCAACCAGTGCACGCGAGAATCAAGATGTTGGTTTAGATGGTGTTAAAAACACTGATGAAACCAGCTTTTTTAATGACAACTTCCTCAGTCAACTCAATTCAAATGCTGCAGCCATAGTCAACGATGACGTGTCTGCCGACAATTTTCTTCACTACCTGGACCCAATTCACAATTCTGACCAAGAGGACCATAAAATTCTTGAGCGCTATAAGAATTTTAATGGCATGGATGGGAATTCTGCCATTAGCAATAACCTGAATTTCACAACTTCAGGCACCAATGTCCCCGACAATGAAGACCTGAATAATGACAACTCAATTACTGATTTAGAAAGCTATTACGAATATCGCATTCCTTTAAGACCCCGGGACCTGCAAGTAGGACAGAATAATATAGTGGATGAACTTGTAGGTACTGAGACAGACACTAAATGGTACTTGTTCAGAATTCCTGTCAGAAATCCTACTCGCATTCAAGGCAACATAGAAGGCTTCAAGTCTATGCGCTATATGAGAACCTACCTTACCGGATTTGCTAATCCGGTGGTCTTAAGAATGTCAAAGTTTCAACTTGTGGGCAGTAAATGGAGAAAATTTCCCGAGAACCTTTTTCAAAAAGGTTACAATGAAATACCTGAGGAGAGCACCTCTGACTTTCTTGTTTCGGTAGTAAATATTGAAGAAAATAGTTCTGGAAGTGATCGTAGCTCACCCTATGAAATACCACCGGGTATTAATAGGGACCGCGATAATACCTCTCCTATATTTAGAAGAATCAATGAACAGTCCCTACAGGTATGCGTGGATGATCTTGCCGACCGGGACGCCCGGGCTGTATTTAAGAATGTCGATTTCGATTTGATTAATTATGGTCGTTTGCAAATGTTCTTACATGCCGAAGGTCCAAATTTGCAAGATGATGAAGTGACTGGCTTCCTGCGATTAGGAACTGATTTTGTAGAAAATTTCTATGAAATAGAAATCCCTTTGAAAGTCACCCCTTTTGGTACAAGAGAAAGTTTTCCAAGTAATATAGATGAAATTGTTTGGCCTGAGGATAATGAAATCGATGTTTCAATCGATGACCTTCTGACCCTAAAAGCAAGAAGAAATCAACTCAATGTTAGTCAAGAGCTGCTTTTTACAGATTCTGCGGGAAATCAGAAGATTACTGTAAGGGGTAATCCCGATATTAGCTCTGTTCAGGTATTAATGATTGGAATTAGAAATCCCGAAAGTGCCGACCAGGCACCCAGATCCGTCTGTCTTTGGGCCAATGAACTGCGTGTAACCGATTTTAATAAACGAGCTGGATACGCCGCAAATGGCAGACTAAATATACAACTGGCTGATGTTGCTAATATCACTACTTCGGCCAGGTACGTTTCCAATGATTTTGGTGGCATTCAACAACGTATCTCTGAAAGAACACGGGAAGAAACACAGGAGTATGACATCTCGGCAAATGTCAATATCGACAAAATGATACCCGGCAATCATGGTGTCAAAATTCCAATGTTTGTCAGTTTGGAGAAGAGTGTCGCAACTCCAAAATTTGATCCTACAGATCCTGACACACCACTTAAAAACTCAATTAATGCATTCAACAACCCCACAGAAGGTGAGAATTTCCTGAAGATTGTTCAGGACAGATCGGAACGTCGAAGCATCAATTTCACCAATGTTCGAAAGGAAAAAGTCAACCCCGAATCAAGGAGTCATCTTTATGATGTTGAAAATTTGTCTTTCAGTTACTCATTTAGCGAATTCAAACGGACTAATGTGAATACTGAGTCCTATGTCCAACGAACCTATACCGGGGGATTGGGATATAATTTTAGCCCCGCTGAATTATCCATAGAACCATTTAAAAATGTTGGGTTTCTGGATAATCCTTTTACCAAGCTGATAAAAGATTTTAATTTTTCACCTATACCCAATAATCTGAGTTTTCGAGGTGATCTAAATAGACAATTTACTCGTACTCAATTACGAAATGGAGACCTGTCAATAGATGGTATTAGTCCATTTTTCGAAAAAATTTTCACATTTAACCGCCTGTATAACCTGAGGTGGAACCTGACCAGGAGTTTAAGCCTGGACTATAGTGCCCGTGTCAATGCGATTATTGACGAGCCAAGTGAGATAGATGAAAATGGGAACTTGTTAACTAAAAAGGAGAGAAAAGACTCGATTTACAATAACCTCAAGCATTTTGGAAGGACCAAAAATTTTAATCAAAACATTACTGCCACATATCAACTGCCTTTAGACAAATTTCCGGCTACTGACTGGGCCAGTGCTGATGTTCGCTATTCTACTGGTTTCATATGGACAGCAGGTTCCTTTCAACAAGCTGATACACTGGGTAACACTATTCAAAATAGCCGTGAACGAGGGGTTAACGGCAAACTTGATTTAGTGAAACTGTATAATAAAGTAACCTTTCTGAAAGACATCAATACTCCCGCTAGAAAAGCGATACCGGGCAGAGGCAAACAACCTACCGTACGTGACACAACAAAAGCTGGAACACCGGGTATTGTTAAAGGGTTCTTCAGAATGTTAATGTCACTGCGATCAGTTAATATGAATTACAGCATTAGAGAGGGGACTACACTACCGGGCTTTCGGCCAAGACCCTTTCTATTCGGACTGGACAGTGGATTAGACGCTCCCGGGCCGGGGTTTATTTTTGGAAGTCAGAATCCGGAAATAAGAAGAACTGCTGCTCGGGAAGGATGGCTTGCCAGTAGTTCTACTCTTACAATTCCATTTGTACAAAACAAAACGATTGATCTTAGCCTGAGGGCCCAAATTGAACCAATGAAAGGTTTCAAAATTCAATTAGATGCTAAAAAAACTGTGAGCGGGAGCTTTCAGGAAACATATAGATTCGATCCTGAAGCTGACGTAACTATAGATAATGGGTTTAGATCCTTTACACCAAATCGGTCAGGTAGCTATAGTGTATCTTTCTTTTCAATGAAGACTGCTTTTCAAAAAAATGATACATCTAACAATTCCGCAGCCTTTGAAAATTTTGAATCATACCGTCAGGTAATTCTTGATAGATTGGCAATCCTGAATCCAAGTGGAGAATATGGATCGAATTCACAAGATGTACTTATTCCAGCTTTCATAGCAGCGTATGGTGATAAAAGTCCAGAAAAAATCGCCTTAAATCCGTTTCCAAAAACTCCTTTGCCCAACTGGCGTGTAGACTATGCGGGTCTTTCCAGAGTTCCCGCCTTGTCGAAGGTATTTTCGTCAATTAATATTACTCACAGTTATTCCTCAACATATTCTGTTGGAAATTTCACAAATCCTCTTGTTAATGATTCGACGAGAAATTCAGCGGATTTAGAACTTACTAATAATATTTCTAATTACCCCTTATCAACAGGAACCAACTCTCAGGGAGCGATAGTGCCATTCTACGTAATAACCGATGTTAGCATTTCAGAACGCTTCGCACCATTGATTGGTTTAAATATCAGGACAAAATCGAGATTAACTGCCCGCGTCGAATATAGGAAGGAACGCAATTTAGCCCTTCAACTTTCTAATAGTCAGATTACAGAAATGAGAAGCAACGACTTTTCAATTGATTTTGGTTATACGAAATCTGAATGGAGAATTCCTTTTAGGGTTCAAGGCAGAACCGTAACACTAAAAAATGATATAACATTTCGCTTAAATTTTACAATTCGTGACACTGAATCAATTCAACGAAAAATTGATGAAGATGCAACTATAACCGAGGGAAATATCAATTTCCAACTGCGACCCACTATCAGTTATATTGTGAACGAACGCCTTAATGTCCAAGCGTTTTTTGAAAGAACAATCAACGAACCTCAAGTATCAAATTCCTTCGATAGAGCTAGTACCACAGGGGGTATTCAGATTAGATTCAGTTTAAGTCAGTAAAATTTTTGACTTTTTAAAAAGAGTGTATTTTTGACACTCAAAATCAACTATATCATGAATATTCCTGCTGATCTCAAATACACTAAAGATCATGAATGGGTAAAAATAGAAGGCAGCACCGCAACGGTTGGTGTTACTGATTTCGCTCAGAAAGAATTGGGTGATATCGTCTATGTGGAAATTGAAACTGAAGGTGAAGAGGTGGCTCATGGCGAGGTTTTTGGTACTGTGGAGGCCGTCAAGACTGTTTCGGACCTGTTCATGCCTTTATCAGGCACGGTCTCGAAAATCAATCCAAATCTAGAAGATAACCCGGAGCAAGTCAATTCCGACCCGTATGGAGCTGGATGGATGATCAAAATTCAGCTATCTGATCAGGCAGAAATTGCAAACCTCCTTTCTGCAGATCAATACTTGGACCTTATTGGATAATTATCAAACATTATCAGATACAAAATTTTATTTATTGGTTGGACGACTGTTTTGACAATCGCACTGTTAAACCCCTCGAATGGGCAAAACCCCATTGGATTTTTAGATTGGCCTGGTAGTGATAAGCTGATACATACTCTTTCATTTTTAATATTTTCGATGACCTTCTGCCTCTCTCAGCGCATAACGAGTCTCTTGATTGTATTGCTATTGGGTTCTGGTTATGGCATAATTCTTGAATTAATTCAAATAATAGTTCCTGAGCGGTCGTTTGAATTATTAGATTGGGTAGCCGATAGCACAGGAACTATTCTAGGGTATTTGGCATTTATAGCCCTAAGGAGAAGAAAAATTTAAATACTTGATCAAAAAGGCGTAAACATTTTTTATATTTGGTTAGAATAATTTAAAAAAATAGAAGATGGAATTAAAAAAGAATCCCGACATTGATCTTTCAAAGAAATCTGGGTTATTCCTGAACGTAGGTTTAGCTGTCAGTCTTCTTTTAATAATCACTGCATTCGAATGGAGATTCTACGACGACGGTTCATTAGTTGATCTGGGACAAGTGGAAGACAACTTTGAAGATTTGATGGAAATACCACCAACAGAGCAACCACCTCCCCCTCCACCAAAAGTTCAGCTTCCTCAGATTATTGAGGTTCCTGATGAAGAAGAGATCGAAGAAGAAATCGAGGTTGAACTTGATGTTGAAATAACAGAAGAAACGGTGATTGAAGACATCGTTTTCGAAGAAGCACCCGAAGAGGAAGTTGCGGATGAGATTTTCACTATCGTGGAGGATCAACCAACACCTCAAGGTGGTATGGCAGCTTTCTATGCATTCGTAAGCAAGCAAATGAAATATCCCAATCAGGCCCGAAGAATGGGAATTGAAGGGAAAGTGTATGTTCAGTTTGTTGTTGATAAAGATGGATCAATTACAGATGTGCAAGCGGTAAAGGGAATTGGTGCCGGATGTGATGAAGAAGCTGTAAGAGTTATTAAATCTTCTCCTAAATGGAAAGCTGGTAAGCAAAGAGGACGCCCAGTAAAAGTGAGAATGATTCTTCCTATTACATTTAAGTTGGGATAGATTTTAAATTGATAAAAATATTCAGGCCCCTTTTGGGGCCTCTTTTGTTAATGACCAGTTAGATTCTTATTTGAGTGGTTAAGTATTATAGAATATTAAGTAGCTGCTCCCTGATTTTTTCAAGTTCTTCTTTCATTTCAACTACTAAATGTTGAATGGAGGCATTATTTGCTTTGGAGCCAATGGTGTTTATTTCTCTGCCTATTTCTTGAGTAATAAAACCCAGTTTCTTTCCTTGGGGAAAATCTGCTTTCAACACTTCCTGAAAATAGTTTAAATGACTTTTTAACCGAACCTTTTCTTCTGTAATGTCAAGTTTTTCCAGAAAATAGACCGCCTCTTGTTCGAATCTATTTTTGTCCATTGCATCTCCACTTAAATGCTCTTTAAGGCTTCCACTAATTCGGTTCTTAATAGTCTCTATTCGTTCCGGGTCCGCCTGCTTCACAAGATTCAATTTTTCAGCTATAATTTCACTATTAGATAACAAAACTGGCATAAGCTTTTCACCTTCCGATATTCTATAACTGTCACACGCTTCTATCGCCTCAGTAATGGTTAACTCAACCTGTAACCATTCTTCTTCTGTTGGGCTGTTTTCTCCTGTAGCAATGACATCTGGCATACGAGCCGCCAATTCAAAGCAGTTGGTCTCACTTTCCCCGGTTTTCTCAGACAACGCTTTTAATTGTTGGTAATAACCGATTAAAATTTTCTGATCAATCTGGTTGGCATTTTCAGTTGATTCGTTTGAATAATCCACGGTCAGATTAACTTTTCCCCTGTGCAGTTTATCCCCCAATAGTGACCTCACTTTTAATTCTTGATCACTAAATTCTTTGGGAAGCTTTATGAGTACATCTATAAATTTTGAGTTGAGTGTTCTTAGTTCAACCGTAATTTTTACACCGGATTTTTCATATCTGGAAGTACCGTACCCGGTCATGGATTTAATCATATCTCAAGGACACTGATAATTGACGCAAAAGTAAAGGTTACCCTCGAACAGGGAGAGGATTTTAGAATTTATGGCCCAAGGTTAAATAAAATTTCATTTTACCTAACTCAAGGTTTTCAATTGGTTTGGCAAAATCGAATTTCAAATAGTAACCCAGCATCACAGTCCTCAAACCAAATCCAGCACTTGCAATCCAAGGGCTTTGGGAATTGCGCAATGTTGCCTGAAATGGAGACCCCTCATTTTTTATGACTAGGGTATTAATACTGTTTTCCTCCTTAAAAGGTGATATTCCAGTCCAGGCTGACCCAACGTCATAAAATCCAACAAGCATCAAATTTCTAAAGAAATTTGATTGGATGGGTCCCCTCATAATGTACCTAATAATTGGTACTCGCAACTCCGCACTAAAGGTCATCACATTATTTCCATTGAATTTATCGTACTTATAGCCTCGAAGAGGTACATAGTCGTGGAAAAGGATGTTGCTGTTGTCAACATTGGTCACGCCTTGCAGCGGGTCTGTATCCCCCTTTTTGACAGTGCTGTTGAATAACCAGTTATGCATTCCACCCAATAAGAATTGCGGCGCATTGTTTCCGAAAAAATTTCCATAATATCCCCTGAGGGCTAATGAAATTTCCCTGTGTATCTTTTGGTGGTGACGCAGGTCTACGAAGAACTTTCCATAACTTTTATTACCATTTGAAATACCAGCCCATTGATGCAGGCCTATTTTAGCCCGAGCTCCCTCGTAGAGATTCAAGCCTTTTGTCAAGCTGTTATCAAAAACAAATTCAAGCCTATATCCTGCAAAAGAGTCAACTACGTCAGGTCCTGCTGGAGCAGCTATTGAAATTGTCTCTTCTATAAGTTCAAGATACCTGGTTGTTGCTAAAAACGGTCGGAAAACCAGCCTTGAGGTGGTTGTCAAAGGCAGGGATCCGCCAAACTCCAATTTATTGAGAATGTACTTTTGCAATGACGGTGTACTGTTATTGCTTTGAGTGTTTCTGTCATCTTTGTCATGAATGATACTCTTTCGATCGTATCTAATCCCGAGATCGAGTTTATATTTTAACAGTTCGTATTCACCAAAGAAGTCACCACTCCGGAGGTCAGATATGGCTAATACTCCTCCATAAAATCTTTGATCTTCCAGCAGATCATTCATTTGAGTTTCTAATAGAATTCCAAACCCCCTCAATGGATCAATTACAACTGAGGTGACAATATTTTGAGCACTAAACCGAGTATCATAAGGATTCGGTCCGACTATTTCGCTTTGCTCTTGAAACTGCCTATAGTTGGACAGGAATGATTGAGTCTGAACTTCTTCTTCAGCTTTATCCTCCTCGACCTCTTCTTCAAACACATAATTATCAGTATCAATATAGTCTTCCAGATTTGTCAATGAATCAGGCAATGTCGATGCAAATTCTTCTTCAAATAAGATCGAGTCTGCTATAAAAAAAGCAGCCGTATTTATATCTTCTGGTTCCACCTTTGATCTTTGATTGAGCCGGTTGGTCACGAATTTGGCCTGTTCTATATCTTGTCTAACAGTCTGAGGAGTAAATACTGATGTATTTCTGTCAAAGTCGGTACTGTAATAGAGTTTATGCTCTCCAGCATTTAGCATGCTGAATACCAAACCACTACCTGCTTCGACTATGTCGAAATTTTCAACACTCGTATTGAAATTTGTTACTTGCGTAAATATGTTGTTGGAAATAACATACTTGTAAATATTAGCTATTCCTTTTTGGTCACTCAGATAGTAGATTGTATTGCTATCAATTGGTTTGGGGTTGACGTCCTTACTTAATGTATTGGTTAACCTGACAGCCATGTTTTCTGTGGTGTCTAAATCATAAAGGAAGAGATTGAAATTATCGTCAATGTCTTTGAATGCCGCATCAGATACTACCAATGAATCAATTGCCCGATTGGAGCTAAAAATGATTGCATCAGTGCCGGGTAAGAACTTTGGATTTATGTCGTCATAGATGTCATTCGTCAGTCTTCTAATTGCATTTCTTCTCAAACTGATCAGAAAAAGATCATTCGCACCATTAATATCAGCACTAACTACGGCCAATCTACCATTATCATTGAACCCAATATCTTTTATCTGATTAAATCTAATAAGCGGCTTTGTAACCGTGACCTTATTCAGGATGTTGTGCTGTGAAACCTGAAGGAAGCCTTGACGGGTGTCAACTATTCCTAAAGTAGTCTCGTCAATCCAGGAAAGCAATGGCATGTCTTCGTCATACTCCTGATTGATTAATCTATAGCCTTTTGTGATAATTTTTTTCTCTTTACCAGTCTCAAGGTTCCTGACCCTTACACCATAACGACCATTGTCATTGACCGAGTAGGCTATACGCTTGCCGTCCGGGCTGATTTTGACTTGATTAAATTTGTAATTGTTCACTCTTTTCAGCACCTGATCCTCAGGTGAGGGTGGAACATAATTACTTATGGCAGAAGCACCAGTTTCGACGTAATAACTTTGCCAATTAATGAGAAACTGTTTAAAGGGTACACCTAAAGTGCTGGCTATGCTATTCTTTTCGTTTCTAATAATACGAGTAAGGTTGAGCACGTTCGAAATATTGCTTCTACCATGTTTAATAGCTATAAAATTCCATATAGATTGACCAAGGAGCTTGGCTTCCTCACCAGATAATCTTTTAAGTTTTTTAAATTTTTTATTCTGGAAGTAGTCTCTTACATAGTCATCCATCCTAATATCCCAACCATAGGCAATATAGTATGCAGCTCCGTCCATAAACCAGGCGGGTAAACTAAGTAGATAAGCACTTTGGAACATATCTGACAGGCTACCGCCAAACATCATGTCATTAATGAGCAACTGGGTTGTTTTGAACAATAACTCCTGTTTAAAGCCTTCCATGGTTCCCGGATAGGCAATCTCAACCTGTAACTTTATAAAATTTGTCTGACCGCCAATTGTAAAAGGAACTTCATAGAGACCGTTATTGCTTTGCTGTAAATCAGTTGGCGAGTTGTAGAGGAAAATTTTTGTTTTTGCGTAAGGAGCATACCCTAATATATCGGTGATTCGATTGAAGTCCTCCTCCATGAATTCTGTAGCCAGTCTCGCATTTTCTTCACCACCTGCATAAAAATAGATGTCGAAGTTTTCTGAGCTGAAATATCGCCATACAAGGTTCTTGTGCTGAATCCTGTTCTTGCCAAAAACTTCCTTGGTAGACTGACCATGAGTTTGACTGATGAGTATTATAGCCAGACCCAACATCACCATCAACCCTCTCATACCTTCCTTAACTTTGTTAGTTATCATTCTTAATAGAGCCTTTTAAGATAACGAAAAAACCTGGTGATATTTACTTCAGAATCTAAATTTTCATCAAATTCGATTGCCCTATAAAATTGATTAGCATAATAAGGTGCCAGAGATACTCCTTTAGTTCCAAAACCATTGAAAATACCTATCTCTTGCATTTTTGGATGCAATCCTATAAACGGTCGTCGGTCCGGAGTAGTCGGCCTTATACCCGCTTTACTTCCAATAATTTTATAATCTGCATCAATCAAATGCTCAAACTTTTCAGTTAAGTGCTTCTCACCCTCCATTGACATATTCACTGATAGATCTTTCCGGTTATAAGTTGCCCCAACTCTATAGTTACCACCCCTTCCGGGTATTACAAACACTCCTCGATTTATAATACTATCAACGTCTAACGAGCTACTAATCTCAAGGATTTCTCCTTTTACAGGTCTGAGTGGTAAGAAGCTAAACAGAGATTCTAAATTAATACCCGTACAAAAAACAACTTTAGTAGCAGTTATCCCCCCGTACTCCACAGTACCAGTACCAACTTTCATCTCTTTATGATCAAAAATTTGAGAAGTCAGGCTCTTGAGTTCCTTCAAATAGTGAGCGGTAGAATCAAGAAAATTGGAAATATCAACAAATCCTGAAGGTCTCAGTTTGATACCTCCAAAAGGGTCAACAACATTTTTGAAACATGAGCTAGACGAAATAGAGTCAATATAATGCTCAAAAATAGGATCAACACTTTTTCCTTGCCATTCGTTTTGTTCCACAATGCTGATGAATGGTCTGTAAATCTTAACCTTATGAAGAAATTTACTGCCAACAATCTTCTCAACATCAGCATAAAACGGCTCAATAATTGGAAACAGCTTATCCGCATTCCAGGTTTTGACCATCTTTCGACCAGTAATAGGATTGTATAAACCAGCCGCTACTCTTGATGAAGAATTCTGATTAATTGTATCAAAAACATGTAATGATTTATCATTTCTTAACAGAATATGAGCTAAGACAGAACCTGCCAGCCCTTGACCAACAATAATGAAATCAACATTCTTACTCATGTGAACCGGAAAATTTGCTCGGATTGAAATTTGTGTAATAAAAGGTCAAATTTGCAAGCCATTATTATAGCACATGATTAATATTAAATCTTTCGAATTCAATCCATTCAGCGAAAATACATATGTTCTTTCTGATGAATCCGGAGAATGTATCATTATAGATCCCGGTTGTCTTACAGCCGAAGAGAGAGACGATGTGACGGGATACATAAGCAACCAAAATTTAAAAATTGTTAAGTTGGTTAATACACACTGCCACATAGATCATGTTTTGGGGAACGCATTTATCAAACGAAAATATGGTGTTGAATTAATCATTCACCAGTTGGACCAACCTACACTGGAAGCGGTACAAATATACGCTCCCGTTTATGGTTTTAATAATTATGAACCGTCACAGGCTGACCAGTTTTTTGAAGAAGGTGATGAAGTAAATTTTGGAACCTCAACGCTTGAAATTCTTTTTGTTCCAGGTCATGCTCCAGGCCATGTCGTTCTTATTAATGAAAGTCAGGAATTTTGTATTGGAGGAGATGTCCTCTTCAAAGAGAGTATTGGAAGAACGGATTTACCAGGGGGAAATCATGAACAATTAATCCAGAATATTCATGAAAAAATGTTTGCCCTTGAAAATGATGTCATTGTTTATCCAGGGCATGGACCAACAACCACAATCGGTTATGAGAAAATGCATAACCCATTTTGTGCCATCAAATCAAATTGACTAACGGGTGTCCACTGTTAAACATATACCTAATCTGTTTACCAGCCTTAACCTTTTATCGGGGTGCGTTGGGATCGTATTTGTTACCTCTGGCAAATTAGAATCTGCTGCCTACTTTGTTTGGACCGGTGCTTTCTTTGATTTTTTGGATGGATTTACTGCCAAATTGCTCAAAGTGGAATCTCCTGTTGGTAAGGAGCATGATTCACTTGCCGATATGGTGACTTTCGGAGTATTACCTTCATTTGTCATATTCAAATTACTTGAGAGAAATGGGCCCGAGTGGGTTTCATACCTGGCTTTTCTGATAGCGATTTTCTCGGCGTTGAGATTGGCTAAGTTCAATGTCGACACAAAGCAACGTGAAGTTTTTGTTGGATTGCCTACCCCCGCAAATGCCTTGTTTTTTACAGGATTGATGTTCACAAACGCAAATTATATTGGAAATGCGATTTCGGGGTACCCTGTTTTACTGATAATTACCTTGATCTTCTCTTTATTAATGGTTTCTCCAATAAAATTCATAGCTCTAAAATTTAGTCACACAAATTGGAATGGAAATGAAATGAAAATTGTCTTTCTTCCGGGAGCATTGGCCATAACCCTCCTGCTTGGGATACATTCGATTTCACTTGTAGTATTATGGTACATAGCAATTTCCCTGGCAGGAAACGTATTTTCTAAACTTTAGCATTAATACGTTCAATATTTTTAATACATGAACGTTTAATCTAGCTGATAAATCATGAAAGCCCCTCTAAAATCCGCAGCAACTTTTTGTGTTGTTTTGCTATTGCCATTTGTCTGTAGTAGTCAGCATAATAGTGTGCTATCTACTGGAGAATGGTACAAGTTAGCAATCCCCAAGAGTGGGATTTATAAGATTGACCGGGATTTTTTGAGTGATTTGGGAATTGACCCCTTATCAATAGACCCTAGGAATCTATCGATTTATGGTTATGGGGGAGGTATGCTTCCACAAGCAAATGATGCGGAGAGACCGGTGGATCTTCCAGAAAATGCAATAATGGTGGTGGGAGAATCAGATGGTTCATTCGATGAGAGTGACTATGCCCTGTTTTTCGGACAATCTCCTGACAGAGTAGAATTTGATGCCATGGGTATTAGTAAATACGAGAAAAATTTATACTCAGACCTGACCTATTATTTTCTAACCATAAAAAACCAACCCGGGAAAAGAGTCATTCGGATTAAGAATGAAGGTTCCAATCACGCCTTGATTTCAACATACGATCATTATGCCATCTTTGAACAGGATTTAAGGAATCATATACAGAGTGGCAGAGAATATTACGGTCAACTATTTACCTCAAGCAAGCGTATATTGGAAATCGAATTTCCAATCTCAAATTTAGCTGGCACTTCTCCGATTAAAATGACATCAGCCGTAATGGTCCAGTCTATTGGTTCCTCCACATTTGAATTGGCGATTAATGGATCACCTGTCGGAACTCAAGTGATAGGTGCTATACCTGGTAAAATTTACGATATTAAGGGGGTTGATAGAGTCGATACTTTCACAATTAATACCAATAATCTTCAGGGCCTTTCACAAGGCATTAACTTGACTTATACTTTCAATCCGCCCACATTGGGCAAGCCAGAAGGTTACCATAACTATGTTATTATTGAAGCAGAACGTAAACTGGAAATAGTGGAAAAGGCAGTTCAGTTCCGTTCTATAAAAAGCTCAGTAAATACATTTTCTACATTCGAAATTGGTAAAACCGATAGTGAGACTTTTGTGTGGGATATTTCCGATCCTCAAAACGCCTTATCACAAGATGTTGAATTGGCTGGAAGCACTATTAGGTTTGGAACCTCAACCAACACCATAAAAGAATTTATAGCTTTCAAAGGCAGTACTTTAGAAACACCGAAATTCATAGAAGCAACAGACAATCAGAATATTCGAGCAATAAATACTCCAAATGGTCTAATTATAACTCATCCTCATTTCTTGAGCGAGGCGAACAGGTTGGCAGCATTTAGAACTCGTAATGATGACCTTGACATCGCCATTGTAACTACAGAGCAAATCTATAACGAGTTTTCCAGTGGCGGGCAAGACATCTCGGCAATAAGAGACTTTCTAAAACATCTTTATGATAAAAATAATCAGCTAAAATATGTTCTCCTCTTTGGGGATGCCTCTTATGATTATAAGGAACGAACTATTGCAAACAATACCAACTTTGTCCCCATTTACGAAGCCCGAAACTCTCTTCATCCGATTTTCAGCTACAGTTCTGACGATTTTTATGGTTTTTTGGATGATGACGAAGGATTTTGGGAAGAAAGTGAAGCTGGTGACCACCAATTAGATATTGGGATTGGAAGATTGCCTGCCAAAAACACCAAGGAGGCCACGATACTTGTCGATAAATTAATTAGCTACGCAACCAATGAAGAATCGATTGGTAATTGGCGTAATGAGCTCTACTTTGTGGCAGATGATGGGGATTTCAACATTCACCAAAGAGATGCTGATAAATTAGCAAGTTTTGTAGACAATAAATTTACAGCCTTCAATCCAAATAAAATCTACCTTGACGCTTTTCCACAGGTATCTACTCCCAACGGGCAGACCGCAAACTCGGTTACAGATGCCATAAATGAAGCTATTGATAAAGGCTCTCTGATCTTCAACTTTACCGGACATGGCAATGAAAGGTTTTGGTGCCAGGAAGAAATACTGGATCAACAGAATATCCGGGATTGGAATAATCGCAATAGGTTACCGCTGTTTATAACTGCAACATGCGAATTTGGTAAATATGATGACCCCGATATGGTTTCTGGCGGAGAGTTACTTCTGCTCAGTGAAAATGGTGGGGCAATTGGGGTACTGACCACCTCTCGACCAGTATTTTCAAACACTAACTTCCTTTTAAATCAAGCCTTTTATAATAACGTTTTCGAAAAAGAAGAAGATGGTCAATTCCCGAGGCTGGGGGACATTATCAAAAAGACAAAGAATGAAAGTACCAGAGGGCCTGTAAATAGGAATTTTGCTCTTCTAGGGGACCCAATGATGAAATTGGCTTATCCATCAAACGAGGTTGAAATAACAGAACTCAATGGAAAGCAGCTTACCATGGACGGGGATACCGTTAAGGCACTGGATCTCACTCAATTCAGAGGTCAGGTAGTCGATTCAAACGGAATTAAGAGTGATGATTTTTCCGGAATACTATCCGTTAAGGTATTTGACTCGCCAAGTGAATTTGTAACCTTGGGAAACGAAAGTAATCCTTCAACATTTAGTCAAAGAAACAGTCTCATCTTTAGAGGAGATGTTACTATTGAAAATGGCTCCTTTGATTTTGAATTCGTTGTACCCAAAAACATAACTTATCTATTTGAAGAAGCAAAAATTAGTCTTTACGCCCAGTCAAATGATCTGATAGATGCGAATGGGGCGAATATCAATCTTAAGCTTGGAGGGACTAATCCTAACGCTCCCCTTGACAATACGGGCCCGAATTTGGAGTTATTCCTTAATGATGAAAGCTTTCAATCTGGCAGGCAGACCAACGCAAATCCACTTTTACTGGCTCATATCTTCGATGAAAATGGAATTAATATCAGTAAGGCGGGAGTTGGCCAAAACATAAGTTTGATGATTGATGAAGGTGAACCTTCAAATCTCAACGATTTTTATACTGCAGATTTGGATAGTTACCAATCTGGCTCTATCAGGTTTCCTCTCAATGACTTAGAAGAGGGGGAACATACCCTGACATTAACTTTATTCGACACATATAACAACTCCACGACAAAATCTATTGATTTTTTTGTGAGTCAGGACGCTAAAAGTGCCATCTCAGGCGTTATTAGCTATCCGAATCCAGTTAGGGAGAGCACTACTTTCGTAGTTTCTCACAATAGGATTGGAGAGGATTTAGGGGTTACTATAGAAATTTACAGCCTCAATGGTGATTTAACGCAAACTTTAAATTTAGAATTATTTGATAACACAGGTACAATAGATCAATTGGAGTGGGATAGAACAAACATAAATGGAGTACGAGTGAGGGAAGGAATCTATGTTGCGAAGATCACTTTAGAAACCAAAGATGGTGCAGACCTCACCCACCACAAATTAATTGTTATTGACTAATTGTTATTGACTAATTTTACAGACAACCTGATGAGAACGTTTGGAGTGCAGTATGGTTTATTGATAGTATTGTTTTGCATAGCACAGTTCGCTAATGCCCAAAGAACCACAAATGCCAATGCAATTGCAGGCAAAACTGGTCTTAACCCCATAACAACCGCGGTGCCATTTGTGAGCTTCGCCCCTGATGCCAGAGGTGCAGCTTTAGGAGATGCTGGCGTTGCCACCTCCCCTGATATAAATTCTATCCATTGGAACAACGCCAAATTGGCGTTTATTGACAACGACTACGGTTTTTCGGTCTCCTATACACCTTGGTTAGGTAAAATTGTCAATGATATGTTTATCTCCTACTTGGCTGGCTATAAACGAATTGATAAATTCCAAACGGTTGGTATGTCTTTAAGATACTTTGACCTTGGAGATATAAGTTTGACTGACAATAATGGGAGGCCATTAGGTAATTTCAATCCACGCGAATGGGCAATTGATGGCACCTATTCCAGGAAATTAAGTAATAACCTCAGCCTTGGACTTACAGCAAGGTTTATCAGATCAAATCTGTCCGGGCAATTTTCGACTTCACAGGATGCCAAAGCTGGCACCAGTGTTGCTGTAGACCTAGGAGTCTTTTATACAAAGGATATGCTCTTTGCCGGCAAGAATTCAACTATCTCCTTTGGGGGTCAAATATCTAACTTCGGTTCAAAAGTGACTTATAGTAGCGCAAGTAATGAAAATTTTATCCCCACCAATCTTAGATTGGGAACGTCCCTGAAAACCAATATTGATCCTTTTAATTCCTTCACATTTATCCTGGAATTCAGCAAATTGATGGTCCCGACTCCTTCATTGGCAGACACCACAAGCACTGGTGTTCCTAAGGAATCGAGTCTTTTAAGTGGAGTCTTCGGTTCCTTCGGCGATGCGCCGGACGGATTTAGTGAAGAAATGAGAGAGATCAACATATCTTCCGGTATCGAATATTGGTATAAAGATCTTGCCGCTTTCAGAGCCGGTTATTTTCATGAACATAGGGACAAAGGCAATCGTAAGTTTATCACAATTGGTCTTGGTTTCCGTTACCAGGTATTTGGAGTGGACTTTGCCTATCTAATTCCTACAGAACAGAATCACCCCTTATCTGAAACATTAAGATTTACTTTGTTATTTAACTTCCTGAGAGATAATACCCCGTCACCACCTCCGAATAGCGGCGTTTAATGTTAGATCGTACTGTTGCACCTCCTTTTCAACGCATTGAAAGTGTTAAAGTCGTTGAAGCAAAGCATTTCCAATTATCATCTGGTATACCTGTTTATTATTTGAATGCCGGTAGTCAGGAGGTATTGAAAGTTGAGCTATTTACAAATGCAGGGTCATTATATGAGTCTAAGAGGGGCTCTTCATTTTTTACTTCAAAAATGTTGATTGAAGGGACGGCCAAGCATAGCTCAACAGAAATTGCTAAGGTTATTGACTTTTATGGAGCTCAAATTGATATTAATCCAGGTTTAGATTTTACAGGGTTAAACCTCTATATTCTCAGAAAACACCTGGGTAGTTTATTACTATTACTCAGTGAATGTCTCAATGAATCAAATTTTCCAGAAAAGGAATTAGAGATACAAAAGTCTCTAAAAAAAGATAACCTGCGTCTCAACCTGGAAAAAAACCAATTCCTGGCATCAAGAAAGATTCGTGAAGTCATTTTTGGCATAAATCATCCCTACGGCAATAGCCTGGATATAGAAATGATTGATCTTGTTGAAACTCAAGATATCAAATTTTTTTATGAGAAAATGTTTTACAATTCTCCTGTCTTGATCTTGAGTGGAATGGTTAAAGATGATGATTTGGAACTACTGGATGATCACTTCAAGAGCATTGTACTTAGAAAACCTTACAGTCAAAATATTGACGACCCAACCGATACGGTATCACAGCTGATCATAGACAGACCTCAAAGCCTCCAGTCATCAATCAGAATTGGGAAACAAAGCCTGCCTAAAAATCATCCCGATTACATCAATTTACTAGTTGTCAATGAAATATTAGGTGGCTATTTTGGTTCAAGGTTGATGAAGAATATCCGTGAGGAAAAAGGGTTTACCTACGGTGTTCATTCTAATATAATGAACCTCACCCATGCTTCAATCCAGGTGATTGGAACGGACGTAAAAAAGGAATATACCCAACAGACTCTGGATGAAATTTTCAAGGAGATAGTCCTCTTGCAAAAGGAGCTTGTTCATGACGATGAACTGGAGAACGTTAAGAACTACATGCAAGGTTCATTCTTATCCTCAATTACTACTCCTTTTTCACTGGCAGATAAATTCAAAGCAATTCATTTTCATGGCTTAGAATATTCCTATTATGACCAGTATGCCCAAACCATTCAGGATATAAGTGCCGAAACAATTCTTAGAGTCGCTAATGAGCAATTAATAATAAAGGATTATTATACAGTAGTTGTTGGGGGGTTGAACTAGCCACAGACATGTGACTAGCAATTATTTGGCCTGACTTCTACATTTGCTTCTTTATTTAGAAATTCTTAATTTAATTTCCCTGCACATCCAGACCATACCCGGAGTATGGATTTTTATGAGTGATGCTTTAACTGACGGAAGGAAGATCAGGGTGCTTAACATCACAGTGACTATAAATAGAGAGGCTCTTGCTATTAAAGCAGGTTTAAACTTTCCTGCTGACCGCGTGATAAGAACGCTTCAAATGCTTGAAAAAGAATATGGCTTACCAATAAACATTAGAGTAGACAATGAGCCGGAATTTATCTCCCACAGGTTCAACAGGATCCTTCCGGGAAGCTATCCCTGATGCCTGCTGGTTGGATGACTTGGAACAATTGCGATTAATTATTGAAAAATGGAGATGGGATTATAACCATCATCACCCGCATAGTGATATAGCTCACTGGAGGATCAATCTCCGGTACACTACTCTTCAGAAGAAGTAGCGAAAGGAAAAATAAGACATAGAAAACAAAGCATATTGAAAAAGTTCAATTTAGAGTGGTCCGATATTAGAGTGGTCCGATAATGGGTAAGGCCACATAATTGGTAAGGCTACGCAATCAATACAAGGGCAATATCGTCAACTATTTCGACCCACAGCTCTACAAAATTGAGCAGATTATTCTTCATGGTTAAATTGTTTTGATTCAACTCAAATTCAGAAGATTTGAATGAATAGAAAATGACTAGTCTCAGGTGCAGTTACAGACTTATGTCATGGTTAACCGGGTAAATATGGGTTTGAGTATACGGCTTGTCCGCAATTGATTTTTACGTTTTGTATTGCATTTGACAAATTCTTACTCATAATTATTATATTCTTGCCTCAAATGAAATATCAATGAACAAGGATATAATATGGCATAAAGTTCTGGATGATGTCTCAGAACTTCCCGAAGGAAGAGTTATATCTGTAACTGCAGGTCACCAAGGGATTTGTTTGACACATCACAAAGGAAAATTCGGGGGACTCGACAATCGATGTCCTCATCAGGGGGGCCCACTGGGAGAAGGTTCAATAGAAAATGGATTGGTGCGCTGCCCTTGGCATGGATGGGACTTTGACCCACACACCGGCCAGTCTCCCGGGTTTCATGATGATAAAACAGTGACTTTTCCGGTCGAGGTCAGAGATGACGGTGTCTATGTAGGGATAGAGGAGGAAGAAGTACACCAAAGAACAGTATCTGATGTGATGGTAGAAACTATGGTCAATTGCGGAGTTACTCATGTATTCGGCATGGTTGGTCATTCAAACCTTGGCTTAGCGGATGGTATGAGGCGAATGGAAGAAAAGGGTAAACTAACATTTATAGGTATTAGACATGAAGGTGCTGCTGCTTTTGCAGCTTCAGCATATGGTAAATTAACTGGAAAGCCGGCCGGATGCTTTGGAATTGCCGGACCGGGAGCTACTAATATGTTTACTGGTATGTGGGATGCAAAGAACGACCGGGCACCGCTATTGGCTCTTACTGGACAGGTACAAACTCAGGTTGTAGGTACTGGAGCATTCCAGGAAGTCGACCTTGTGGCTGCTTTTGAATCTGTCGCTGATTATAACCACCGGGTTTTGCATAATAGTAAACATGCGGAGTTAATGGTTGATGCGGTCAAACACGCCATCTTAAATCGCGATGTTTCACATTTAACTTTCCCGAATGAAGTCCAGGAACACGTGGTAGCTCCAGATACACGAGCCTCCGACCTTGACAACCGTTTTGGTGACGTAAATATTACACCTTCCAAAACAGTTGTAGACAGGGCAGTTGATAAACTCAAGAATGCCAAACGACCAGCAATAGTTGTGGGGCACGGAGCAAGGTTTCACATGGATAATATCATTAAACTTGCTGAAATGCTCAATGCCCCTGTTCTGACTACATTCAAGGGCAAAGGCCTGATCTCAGATCATCACCCACTTGGCTGTGGGGTGCTTGGCAGGAGTGGAACACCAATTGCCAGTTGGATAATGAATGAGGCGGACCTTATATGTGTATTTGGGGCTTCTTTTTCTAATCATACCGGGATTACACCTAAGATTCCGACTATTCAAGTCGATTTCGATAATCTGGCTATTGCGAAATTCCACAAGATAGATACCCCGGTATGGGGTGAAATATCAGCAACAACTGAAATATTTATAGACCGTCTTCAAAATGAGACGCTCCAAGCGATAGATCAACGTCCTGATGTCGCTCGGAGGTGGGAAATTTGGATTGCAGAAAAGAAAAATAGACTGGCTGATGATCATGGCAAAGGTGTAAGTTCTATTGCGGTTTTTGATGCAATGAATAGGCATATTCCTGATAATGCCGTGATGTGTGTGGACGTTGGGAACAATGCTTATTCGTTTGGCAGGTACTTTGAACCAAAAGGGCAGGCCTTTTTAATGTCTGGATATCTGGGTTCAATTGGTTTTGCTTATCCTGCAGCTATGGGAGCATGGGCCGCAGTTGGAAACTCAAGACCAATTATCACTGTCACCGGCGATGGAGGCTTCATGCAGTATCTGGGAGAAGTGACTACAGCGGTGAAGTATAAGATGCCGATCAAACATATTTTGATTAACAATCACGAATTGGGCAAAATTAGTAAAGAGCAGAGGGCTGGTGAGTTTGATGTGTGGCAGACCTCGCTTCACAATCCTAATTTCTCCGAATATTCAAAAAACTGTGGCGCGTTTGGCATAAGGGTGACTGAAAAGTCCGAATTGGATGACGGGATTACTCAACTAATGAAACATGACGGACCTGGAATGGTAGAAGTTATGGCTGATGTGCTGTTGATATGAGCGAGATATATATAAAAAAAAGGGCTCAAACTAATGGAGCCCCATATCGCTGGCTGAGTTCCTTAAATGGTTGGAAAGAATCTTGTATCAAATTTAAGCCACCGTTCAAACCTCATCAATAGAGTTTTTTTGTAAATGCCTTAGGTAATGCACCTAATTTTCGTATAGTAAAAAATACTCAGTCGATCTTGATGTACCCATGAGGACCAACACCTAAATCAAGATTCTTACAGGGTCCTCCAAATATTCTTTGAGGCTTTTAAGAAAAACTGATCCCACGGCTCCGTCAACGGTGCGGTGGTCACAAGATAGAGTGACTTTCATAACATTACCAGGTATAACTTGACCATCTTTTACAACCGGAGTTTGCTTGATTCCACCTACTGCCAGTATACATGAGTCAGGAGAGTTGATAATGGCTGTGAACTCTTCAATGCCAAACATGCCCAAATTGGAAATGGTGAATGTACTTCCTTCCCATTCACTCGGCTGCAGCTTTTTATCGCGGGCTTTTTGCCCCAACTCTTTAACTTCAGCAGAGATATGCGAGAGGGATTTGTGATCTGCAAATCTTACAACCGGCACTAAGAGCCCTTCGTCAACAGCAACTGCAACACCAATGTGAATGTGATGATTAGTTCTCATTTTGTCACCTAACCAGGAAACATTAACTTTTGGATTCTGTCTTAAAGCCGCAGCAGTAGCTTTTATGACAATGTCATTGAATGAGATTTTAACCGGAGCTATTTCATTTATGCTTTTTCTTGCTTCCATCGCCTTATCCATGTTAATTTCCATGGTCAGGTAGAAATGCGGAGCAGTGAATTTGCTTTCAGACAATCTCTTGGCAATTGTTTTTCTCATTTGACTAGCAGGAGTCTCTTCAAAACTTTCCTGTCCAACCACTTGAGGAAGACTGACAGCTGCATTTCCCGAGGCTGTAACGGCTGAAGACGTAAATGCTTCAACATCTCTCTTAATAATTCTACCTCCGTCACCTGTACCTGGTATTTGCGAAAGGTCGTAGCCCCTATCAGCCGCTAATTTTTTCGCTAATGGTGACGCAATTACTCTTCCATTATCTGCAGAATTAACTGGTGGTGCAGCAACCGGTGCTGATGTTTGTACGGGTGTAGCCGGACTTTCGGCAGATTCAGGTGTAGTAGCAGCACTTTCACTACTAGAGCTAATACTTGGTTGATGTGCTTTTATGAGCGTTGCAAAGTCGGCACCTTTCTCACCAACAACTGCGAGAACCCCGTCAACTTCTACAGATTCTCCCTCCTTTGGTCCAATATGAAGAAGAATCCCGTCCCAATATGACTCCAGTTCCATAGTTGCTTTATCCGTTTCGACTTCAGCCAGAATGTCTCCGGATTTCACTTCATCTCCAACCTTTTTCAGCCATTGAGCGATAGTGCCTTCTGTCATGGTATCACTCATCTTTGGCATGGGTATTAATTCTGCATTGATGCCTGATGTGTCGATCGCTTCAGAACTGGACGGGGCAGCTTCCTCAAATTTACTTTCGATGGAAGCTTCGGCTGAGGCATTGCCATTTCCACCGGTTGAAGCCTGATTTATCAAATCACTAATATCTTCACCCTTATTACCAATAATGGCAATGACACCATCTATTGGCACAGTGTCTTTTTCGTTAACGCCTATATGCAGAAGTATTCCATCCCAGTAAGATTCCAATTCCATGGTTGCTTTATCAGTTTCAACTTCGGCCAGGATATCTCCGGACTTCACTTCATCTCCAACTTTTTTTAGCCAAGATGCTATAACACCTTCCTCCATGGTGTCACTCATCTTAGGCATTCGGATAACTTCTGCCATTTATACTATCTTTTCTTTTTAACTATCTAAACAACTAATGTTGATAGTTCAAATATATAACCTGTAAGCTAAGCATGCTATATTGGGTTTAACAATTATACATTTGTATGTTCAATAGATTTCTAATTTAAAGATGCTCTCTAAATCACAATTAACCAGGCTTGAATTTCAGCATGAAGCAATTGCTGAATTAATTGCAAAAATGAAACTTGAGAATACGATTAAGCATCTTACTCCCAAAAAATGGCCCATTGTAGAGAATGTGGCTCATCTTGGTAGGTATCAGGAAGTATTCAGACAAAGGGTCAAAAGAATCCTGAAGGAAGACAAGCCAACCTTTGGTTGTTATAAAGCCGGGGATGATGAGTCAGTTGAAGAGTGGTTGTATAAATCCACGGAGGAGGCTCTTGTATCTCTTGCTGAAATGAGGAAGGAGTTATTTCACACATTGAATAATCTTACTAATTTGGGTTTAATGAGAACTGGCAAGCATCCAAAGTTAGGCTGGATGAATATTTCAGAATGGACGGAATTCTTTCTACTGCATGAGGCACATCATATATATGCTATCTTTTGGTTAAAAGGTGAGTTACAATCTTAATGTCAGTTAGTACCACATCTACCTATATTCCACCGAAATCTCTGTTCAATAAGCACCTTCAAACTATCTATCCCGCACTAATAAGGGGAGTTGTGCTACCTGATTATGAACGTGAGCGAATTGATACTCCGGATGGTGACTTTTTAGACCTGGACTGGGTTAGAAATGGGCATTCACACCTTGTGGTTATTTCCCACGGGCTGGAAGGGAACAGCACCAGGTCATATATGACTGGCATGGTCAATACATTTGTAGAAAGGGGATTCGATATTTTGGCCTGGAACTATCGTGGTTGTAGCGAGGAATTGAATAGAAAGCCATATTCCTACCATAGTGGAGCAACCTATGACCTCGAAACTGTTCTTCAGCATGGAGCATCACTGGACTATCAAAAAATATCTTTAATTGGATTTAGCTTAGGTGGGAATATGACTCTCAAATACCTCGGAGAGGACAGCACGTTGAAGCCTGCTCAAATAGTTAGTGCTGTGGTGTTTTCCGTGCCATTAGATCTTTATGATTGCTCCAAACAAATACATCATAGATCTAATTATTTGTATGAACGAAGGTTTTTGAGGAGTTTTTTCAAAAAGATAAAGTCAAAGTCAAAAGACTTTGAGGAGATCGACCGGTCCAAATTAATAGAGGTTAATTCAGTCTACGACTTTGATGAGATTTACACTGCCCCCTTGAGTGGGTATAAGAGTGCGGTTGATTACTATGAACAGTGCAGCTCAATAAAGTTTATTAAGGGAATAACTGTTCCGGCTTTAGTCGTTAATGCTTTGAACGACCCTTTTTTAGGACCTAATTGCTATGAGCAAGGTGAATTTGAGAAATCAGATATAGTGTCCTTTGAATTGCCTAAAGAAGGTGGTCACTGTGGCTTCCCGTCATTCAATAATAATGGCCGTTATTGGTCGGAGGTGAGAGCTTTGGAGTTTGTGCTGGCTAACAGCTAAAGTTCGTCAGATTTATCGTTGAGATAACGGATAAATTAATCCCATTTTTTATTTAGGCGGAATTCTAAGGTATAACCGTGGCTACAACTCCTTTATCTTGATGTTGCGATACCAAACCGGGTCATGGTGATCCTGTAAAGCAATCCGTCCTTTTCTAGCGGTTCCAAAATCTGGCTTATCGTTGAATTTGCTTTTGGCTACTAATTCATTCCATTCAGGAGTCCACATTTCGATTTCAACCACTTTAATCCCATTCATCCAATGCTCAACCTTTCCCTGATTTACAATTAATCGAATCTGATTCCATTGTCCCACCGGATTTACATTTTCCTGACTACAGGCAATCATATCATACAGATCACCGGCCCTATGTGTAATAATCTTCCCATCCGCATGTCCATCATTATCGAGGACCTGCATTTCCGGACCAGTATGCCAGATGGCTTCATAATCATCTGATTCTATAACATTATAGATGATGCCACTATTACCACCAGGTGAAATCTTCCACTCAATATTTAGTTCATAGTTTGAAAATTCAGCATCGGTAATGATGTCACCGCCTTCGGCGGCTGCCGTTTCGTCTTCATTTTCAGCGTCACCTGCGAAGGCAAGTGCACCATCCTGTACCTGCCACTTTTTACCAATAGTATTGGTTTTGAACTTGTGCCAGCCATTAACAGTTTTACCATCAAAAAGTAATTTCCATCCATCAGCTATTTCAGCTTCGGTAAGTTGATTTGGCAAAACCTCTTCAGTCTTGGATTCAGCAGTCTCTTTCGCTTTTTCCTTAGGTTGTGAGCACCCTGATGAAAAGAGTATTAAAACTGCAAATAGGTAGTTATATTTTGTATTCATGTGGTAAATATATTCAAAACCAGTTGTATTGCCCAAATCAAGGAATTGTGGCATATTACATATTGAGATTACCTGAATTAGACCACCATTATGAATAAATCAATCTACACACGGTTAAGTATTATGATGTTCCTCGAATTTTTCGTTTGGGGGTCATGGTTTGTGACCATTGGATCTTACCTGGGTAGTATAGGGTTCAGTGGTGCCAATATAGGTAACGCATACTTGATGAATAATATCGCAGCCATTATCGCACCATTTTTTATAGGTATGGTTGCCGATAGATTTTTCAGCTCAGAGAAGGTTATGGGTGTATTGCATTTGTTGGGTGCAGTAGTGATGTATTACACAACAAGTGTGACAGAAACTGCCACGATTATTGGTTTACTTCTACTATACAATTCCTGTTACATGCCCACGTTGGCTTTGGTTAATAATATTTCATTTCAACAAATGAGTCATCCAGATAAAGAATTTCCAAAGATTCGAGTTTGGGGAACTTTGGGTTGGGTCATTGCAGGGCTGTCTATCAGTTTTATGCTGGCCCCAATATTCGAAAATGTAGAAATGACCAGCATACCCTTAAAGATGGCTGCAATTTCATCGGTGTTTTTAGGGCTTTACTCATTTACTCTTCCAGGTACGCCTCCGAAGAATGTAGGGGAAGAGATTACCATGGGAGATATTTTAGGCCTAAAAGCGATCCGTCTGATGAAGGATAAATCATTCATCATTTTTGTCTTGAGTTCATTATTGATTTCAATCCCATTGGCTTTCTACTATACCTTCACCAACGTTTATCTCAATGATTTAAAGATGGCCAATGCAGCGGCTACCCAATCGATGGGGCAAATGTCGGAGGTGCTTTTCATGATTCTGATGCCTTACTTCCTGGTACGACTCGGGGTGAAGAAAATGCTTCTGGTAGGAATGCTTGCCTGGGTGGCTCGCTATGCACTCTTCTCGATGGGAGACGGAGGTGCAATGGTTTGGATGATTTATTTGGGCATTATTCTACATGGTGTTTGCTATGATTTTTTCTTTGTCACCGGGCAGATTTATGTGGACAGGAAAGCTCCAAGAGACATCAGGGCCAGCGCTCAGGGGTTTATTACTTTAATTACTTACGGCTTTGGCATTGGGATTGGCAATATTATTTCCGGTAACGTGCTTGATTTGTTTACCGCAGATGGGATCAAAGATTGGAGTACATTCTGGTGGATACCGTGTCTTTTCGCTGTAGGCGTTTCTCTTATGTTTGTAGTGGCATTTAAAGAAAAGGAAAACACTGAAAGCGAATAATGTTATGAAAGGCATTATTAGATTTTCTGCATTGGTTGTTTTGGTAGGTTGTCAACCTGATACGCAAAAGGGGATTGTTTCTGAAGTGAACCAAGAAACCATAGGGAAGCACATTGAATGGCTTGTTTCGGATGAATTCCTGGGACGGATGCCCTTCACCGAAGGAGAAGCTCGAACGGTTAAATATCTGAAAGAAGAATTTGAAAAGTTGGGTCTGACTCCAGGTAATGGCGGCAGCTACTTTCAAGATGTTCCTATGGTCGAAGATTACCGGGACACCATCTGAAACTATGGCAATTGATGGACCGAAAGGAGATTTCAAATTGAATTACCGGGATGATTTTGTGGTCCATTCTGAGAAGACTGAAGATAAAGTTTCCCTTGAGAATTCCGGGCTGTTTAATGAGTACCGAAAATACCACTACCATCAACCTGGAGATGAGTATGATCCTGCTAACACAGAATTTAAGTGAAATTCGATCGGATGCTCAGCTTCTTTATGAAGTTGGATTTAGATTGTCAAATGAGGATTACTTCCCGAAATGGTATCAAGGGAGTGGGTTTAAGGCGGCTAGGGAGAATGGAGAAATTTAAGCAATAAAACCTTTAAATGCTTATTGTTCAATTTTCCCTTTAGTCAATTCTGCAAGTAGATACAATCCCTCCTTTAAAAAGAGATCTTTGTCCAAATTCTCATATGCGCTCCCGTCTGTGGCAACCTCAGATTGAGCGACTGCCTGACTAAGGTCATTGATCTCTCCACCTTCACGCTCTTTTCTCTTTTTTTCCAATTCATCAATCTCCATTTTACGCTTTTCGAAATTCAATGAAATGCTTGATCTATTGCGGAGTTCTTGTACTTCTTTGGCATCCTTGATGTAATCCCTGAGATTCTGGTCGTTTTCTAATCTATCTTTAAAAAGAACCTTCAGATTTTCTACCATTTCGGATGATATGTAGTTAGACGCATTGTAGTGAGTTGACCTAATTTGATCCCAGGGAAGTGCACTCGGGAGAGACCTCTCACCATATTCTTCCATATCAACGAAGCTGGGAAATTCAACATCAGGAGTAACTCCAATATTTTGAGTACTGCTTCCGGTAATTCTATAATATTTAGCTAAGGTCAGTTTTAGTTGACCCAGCTCTTCCGCTTCTCCGGGTAAGAATTGATCCAGGTTAACCAATTGTTGAACGCTTCCCTTACCGTAGGTCACTTCACCAATAATTACTCCTCTCTTATAATCCTGAATTGCTCCGGAAAATATCTCTGATGCTGAAGCACTGAATCTATTAACCATTACAGCAAGTGGGCCATCGTAAGACACTGATCGGTCATCATCCTTTTGGACGTCAATGTTACCATTTGAATTTTTCACCTGGACTACCGGACCTTGTGTTATGAACAGGCCTGTAAGCTCTGTTGCTTCCTGCAGTGACCCACCGCCATTGTATCTTAGATCGATCATAATGCCATCAACACTTTCGGCCTTAAGCTCCTCAACCAACTTTTTGACATCCCTTGTGGTGCTTTTATAATTGGAATCTCCATTACTGGCTGCTTCAAAATCAATGTAAAATAAAGGCACTTTAATTACGCCAAGTTGATAGGTGTTGCCATTTTTACTGATTGGAATAATTTGCTTCTTAGCTGATTGCTCCTCCAGTTTAATCTTATCCCTTACTAATTGTACTATCACTGGTTCAGATGCCACTGGTACATCGTGAGGCAATATTTGTAGTTTTACGATAGTTCCCTTGTCTCCCCGTATTAGTTGTACTGCGTCTTCAGTTCGCCAACCGAAAACGTCAGTAAACTCCTCATCTTTTTCCTGAGCTACTCCAACGATGCGGTCATCTTTAAATAATTTCTTGCTCTTATAAGCTGGACCACCAGGTACGATATCAACAATGGTAATGTAGTCGTTGGGATTATTCAGCCTGGCACCGATCCCCTCGAGGGATAAGCTCATATTGATTTTGAAATCCTCAGAGTCCTTTGGTGAAAAGTAATTTGTATGAGGATCAAATTGCTGAGAAAAGGAATTCATGAAAATCTGAAATACGTCGTCGGATTTGTATTGCTGGAAGATTTTTACATATCGTTTGTACCTTTTGGTTAGGGTCTGCTGAATGTTGTCCCATGCTTTGCCGCCCAGCTTTAGACTAATAGCCTGACTCTTTATGATTTTCTTCCAGCGATCGTCTAATTCCTCTCTGGTAGTCGCCCATTCAGTCTTTTTCGGGTCAAAATCGTAATATTCATCAACTGTAAAGTCGATTTCACTTTCAAAGTCTACCAAGATTTGGTCAATTCTTTCATATAGTCTCTCCCGGTATATTCTAAATATCTGAAAAGGAACATCAATATCTCCTTGTTTTAAATTGTCATCTAGCTGATACCTATACTTTTCAAAATAATCAAGATCTGATTTCAGAAAATAAGATTTGTTATAATCTAAAGACTCCAGGTAATCGTCAAATACTATTGAGGACAGTGAATCATTCAGATTGGTTTTGCGATAGTGATGTTGCCCTAAAAGGCTTGCAACTACTAAGGCCTCACTTTTATGTTTTTCAAGTGGTATTAACCGGGTAGTATCGCTTTCGAATAATTCAGCAACAACAGGTTTAACTTCAGATACCCCGAAAAAGAGTAGCACTCCAAATACACTTAGAAAAATCACCTTCATACTTCCTGCTTTACATGGGATTAATGACCACCAAAACTGGTATACGATAAAGCAACGCTAATGGTCAAAATATAATACCATAAGGTAAGAAACCTTGATGATTTTTTTATTCAAATGGGTTGATTTTTCACCTCCAGATATAAAAATGACAGGTAACCTTAATTTTACAGTTGAGTACTGATTTAGTACAATTGACACCGTTTCAATTTTGAATTCGGGTCATTTTGAAGAATTTGGTTTGCTAAATAGATTATCATGCTCAAGAACTATTTAAAAATCGCAGTTCGTAACTCAATCCGTCACAAACTCCATACGATTTATAAATACCCTCAGTTTGTCGATAGGGGTTGCTTGTGGAATTTTAATTTTACTCTTTATTAAGGAGGAACTGGCTTTTGACTCATTCCATACCAAGGCGGATAATATATACAGACTTTGGCTGAAGGAAAAGTATGAAGGGGAGGAGTTCGTCAATAGTGCCACACTTCTTAGTTCTGGCGGGTGAATCAAAGTCAAATTTTCCGAAAATAAAAGGTGCAACTCAGTACCATGCAAACAGCACTATAATTAAAACAGGAAAGGAGTCTTTTAATGACACCCTTAATATCGTGAGCCCCGATTTCTTTAAGATTTTCTTTTTTTGAAACAATTGATGGCAGCACTTTTTCAATTTTCAATGATAGAAGTGACCTGGTCCTGTCCAAAGGGTACGCCTTACTCCACCTGAACGCAATAGAACGGAAGAAAACAAGAAAATTAAAAAAGGAGTTGATGCCCTGTCAGTGAAAAAGTATCTGCAAATTGAAAAAGATCTTTTATTGGGCCCGTTGAAAGAGGGGTCTGCAATTCGATTGAATAATATTTGGGTCAAGACAAATAAGTATAATGTCAAACCCGGGTCATGTCATGAATTAAATCGGTTGATTGCTGTTATGAACGAGCACGAAAGTATGTACATTGAACTATCAGGGCATACTGGCAACGAGGGACAATTTGCTTATAACCAATCACTGTCCGAGCACAGGGCTAGAGAGGTAATAACTATCTGTTGCCGTATTTCTCGACAGAACGCTTAAGATTCAAAGGGTACGGAGAATCAAAGCGAGTATCTAATAACGACACCGCAGAGGGTCGTCAAAAAAACCGTAGAGTAGCGTTCACAATACTTTCACTCCAAACTCAGTAACTACCTGAAACCGTCATCGTCCTCTTCTTCAACGGTCTCAAATTCCTGATCTTCCAGGAAAGTATCCATTGGGACCTGAAGATTAAAAGGTTCGTCGATTCCAAAATATTTCTTTCTGAAGTCATTGATGAATTTCAAAGTGAGATTCTCGTCTCCAAGCAATGTTGCATACTCACCAATACCTGCCTTGGCAATGTTAGACGTAGCTTCCACTGCACTATTAAATCCACGATTGGAACTGAACATCTCCAACCGGTTGTCTTCATAGGCGAAATAATACCAGGTTTCCGGAGCAACCATAATAAATAGAGTTACTATTTCCCCTATTTCGGAGTCATTTCTAATCTCAATAAAACCATCAATTTTGGCATTAACATCCGAAGGGCCAATATTTGAAAGGCCAAGTTTTGAGGTGTTGTACCACGAATTATAATCGTTGGACCAGTGCATCTTCACATTGGATAAAGCTACGGTTTTGGCCAACACCGCTGTTGCGACATTAACAAGTGGTAAATAGTCCTTAAGTGAGCTGTTCTCGTAGGTCTTGGCCGTTGCATCGCTTGTAAGGTTGGCAAGGTTGTACATTAATTCAAGCTCGATGCCATGAGCTTCCAAAGCACCCAACCGATCTATGATGTCCAAAACGTCCAGTGTCATAGCATTAACCACTGCACTGTTAATATTGAAATCAAAAACCATAATGGATTCAATCTCATATTGGGAGGAATCAATTTTTCCTGTGCCAACTCCAGCCGATGTTATTCCAAGGTTCTGTGTGCCATGAATGAAATTAAGGGGTCCCTCAAAAATTATCGTCTGATTATTTTCATCATAGATGAAGGTTCTGCCAGCATAACTTTCCCCTGTCTCCTTAAGCGGTTCCTCGATTTTAAATGCCTGAAGGAGCGTATCGAACTTGACTTCTCCCTTTGGTTGAAAGAACATATCATCAAGCTCAACACGCTTATAATCCAAAAATTTCGGATAGAGTTCGCGGAGATCATTCTCATAGAACAAACCAGCGGTTAATGGGTCATTTAACTCTGTTACTGCACTTTCGAAGTCAATAAACACCGAGGTTTTCTCCAGATTATGTTCGTGCTTTATCCAGTATTTGTGATTTGGGGTTCTTTTGAAATCCATTTTGACAAATCCGTGCAATTCAAGAGCAGGTCTGTCGGCAAACATGGTTGCGTCTCCTTTATATAGAAAACCGGGTGCCATTAAAATTGGATTACTCCCGGGCACTTCTCCACCGGAAACAGTCATTGTTCGGAAGGATTTTTTCCCGTTTGGTACCTGTACAAGGCTAAACTCATTAAAATCAATGGAGGAGGTATCTTGATTAATGGCGACTTTGTATTGTGCGGTTCCTTCAAATTTATTTCTGGATAAAATAGTGATGTGTCCCTGATCTAGGTAGTGATACTCATTTAGGGTATCGAGTACAATTTCAGCATTGGTAAAAGGTTGAAGGGTAGAATTCTCCAGAATGGTGGTATGATTATTTTCGGGGATAATTTTTGCGTCAGCAACAATTATCCATGGAATACCATCAATATCTAATTCATAAGTATTGATGTCGTATGTAGCTGAAGCGGCATTGAAAGCCAGGGAATCTAAGTCCTCTCTGGTAGTGTAAAAATAGGAATCTTCGATCGGAACAGTTTCAGGCTTGATCATTGAAATGGTTTGACCTTCCAGGTCCCAGATGGCGTTAGTAATAGAAGTCTTCATTTGTGCATAAGGGAAACTTATCGCCGCTACGCCTAATTCTTCCGGGTGAATCTCTGCAATATTTGCATTTAGGTCAAAATTCAAACTAATGTCATCCCCTGCCATGGCCGGCTTATCAGGGATATCAGTGAGAATTTCAAATTCAGCATGTCGGGCCGAATATTTAGTCTCTTCGAAGGCCATTAGTGTCGATTTGGAGACTGACCCTCTTGTGGTCAGTGTACCACTACCAAACATGCCCTTAGCGGTAATATTGGCTTCTCCACCCAGTTGTGCTGTTGAGTTATAAAACTGGAATGGTTCACCAGTGTTGGCGATATACATACTGTCTTTTTGTGGCAACCACTTCATCCTATATGGACCTAAAGTTCCCTGAGGGTAGGAACCCTCGCCAACTGTTCCAGGTACGATCTTGCCTTCGGTGCCTGTAGCTGTCACTGAATCCATATAGAAAATAAAGTCCTCAGAACTGACAGTGGTGGTTATATACTCTACCCGTCCATTGGACCTCAATCCCTTAGCACTTAGGCTGATGTCATTATAAATTTTACCACTACCCTCATAAAGGGTGTATCCCTCATCAGGTATTGAGTGTTTAAACCCTAATAAGGATTGGTCTGGTAATATGTGAAGGGTGTCTTGAAAAGGAGGCAAAATTCCCCCTGAATAAAATGTACCAGGGAATTGAATGCTACTGGCGTCATCCCTTCCCAAACTGTCTATTTCGATGGGCGGAATAAGGAATCTTATCGATTTGTCATAAGCACCATCAAGGATTTCAGGACCATCGAAGTAAACAAGTGCATCACTTGTTGTAATAAAATACGGATATTGTATGGCTTGCCTTAATCCCGCCTTATTATCGGGATAATTGATATAGAGTGTACCTGATGTTTCTGTGAGATGATTATGAAGCACTGTTTTTTCACTACCACTAATAGCAGTTGAATCTTGAGCACTGTCAGGTAAATCAATTTGAATTCTGATTGAATCAATAGTTGGCATTTCAATCAGAAAATTGTCATAACTAAAGTTGAAATCTTTGCCCGTATATCGGAGATTACCGGAATTTACTGTGCCATCGAATATGAGATCGCGATCTTCGAGTACTGTAATAAATCCACTATCTGGCTCGATGGTGATATCCAGATCTGGTGTGAGATAGAGCTTTTCCACACCTCTAAGCTGCATTTGTCCGCTATCAAATTTGAAGGTGCCATTTGCTGATGCGGTTGTAATGGAGGAGATTAATAAGTAGTCATAGTCCTTCTTTTTCCGATTGGCTAACTGATAATGGTAAGATTTCAGAAAAACTTTGATTGATTTGGTCTTTTGGTCGAAATTGATAAAACTGTTTTGCTCCAGAAAATTCATTGCTGCTTCAGCATACTTTGGATCAAGTTTCAATTCGTTAATTAATTCACTCAAATAAAATTCAGAGGATCCAATTCGTCGGGCCATCCGAACTACAGCTGTGACCGGATGAAAGCCCCATAGACCAGTGTACTTGGCATACCTTTGCTCGTTGTAGTATTCATCTGACTCAAAAACGGCAGGAACGCGATGACTGGCCATTAGAACAGAAACTTCCAGGCTGTCGGAATTAAAATCCCAGCGAACCATATCGGCATTAAAATTCATTCGAAAAAAGCTCGAATAATATTGGGTGTGTTTATAATTCCCATTGTCTTTGAGTAAAGTCAAAAGTTTAATATTGTAGTCATAATCGAACCTCACAATAGGATGAACGATTGAATCACTGTCGTGATAAATGGCAATTTGAGTTCTATTGGATCTTATTAAGGAATCAAGAAAAATAAATTCCGTGGAAATTGCCTTGAATGACCGACCCTTGGTGTCATTTGCTTCAATTATTGAATAGTCATTCCAATAGTTGGCCCCTATTATTCGATCTCCCTTTATAGTCAATCCTCCACGATAGGTCATGTCTTCTCCTGGAATTTCCAGATTTATATCATTCCCATAACTTCTGAAATATGGATAACTTCTTGAGTCTTGACTTCCTCGGCGAACACTTTTGAAAATGAAATCACCTTCAGACTTTACATTTATTAACGAAGGATAGTTTAGGGTTGCTTTCTTAGCATTGATGTAAGGAATATCAACCTTGAAATTATAATCGGAAAATTCAGCACTTGCTTCTTCGGTGAGTTCAATGCCCTTCGGCCACTTAAACTCACCACCCTGACCAACAAACAATTTGGTATTGACTTCGAGTGCACCGGATGTATTTTCAATTGTCACCGAGTCATAGGGTGTGACCATCAGAAAGCTCACATTTTCAAATTTGATGATTGGCCCTGATAAAGCAGGTTGACTGTTTTCAATTTCGCGACTGATAAATTCCGGAACAAATACTTCCCTTTCGGGTCTATTATTGAGATTCTCTTCCTGTTCGAACGTGTCCCAAGAATCATTGGAATTATCATCAAATGCATCCCAACTGCTATTGGTATCTTCTGTTGACCAGTCATCATTGGTTGCCCATATATCGTCTTCTTCCTGTCCCCGGTCGTCTTCAGACAATTCCTCAATCGGTTCTTTTTCGTAAGCAATTTCGTCTTCGATAGCCGGACCTGTGTAGTCAAAACTGATTTTACCTCCAGTTATACTCACATTGTAATAGTTTGAATTATACAACTTACCCCGGGCGAAAATGTGATTTAAGGTTAGAAAAAAATCTACCAATTGGCGGTTTCCGTAAGTTTCTGTTGCGGCAAGACTTGCCTTTAACAGGCTGGAATAGTCATTGGAGGCCAAACCTGTGTTATTGATAGCATAAACTGCATAGGTGAAGAAGTATTCAAAGTAGGGCTTCGTGCGAAGGCGTCTTTCCCGCAACTTTTTTGTGATAAGAATAATCGTATCTCTCTGTGCATTGGATATTTTGCTTCCCAACCAAAGTGCTTTAAAATCATAGGCTAGTTTTTTGGCCGACTTTGTATCAATTTTCTGGAGGCCATTCGAGATGTGCAGCACGAATTGGTCCGGGTCATAATCAATTTCAAAATACTGAGCTTTAACAGACGCACTTGTGGTGAGAATAAAAGCAATTAAAAATGTGCGTAATTGTTTCACAAACAGAGCTTTGACCCTTAACAAATTTAGACAAAATCCACCTATATAACTCTGAGAGGGTATATTTTATTTTAAACTTAGAAATCGATAATTAAACGATAAAGAAGACCTACCGTTTATAACATCCTGCACACCAAAGCAGACCAATCATTCCTGGTTGAGTTACCTGTTATTTGTAAACTGTTTTCAATCACGCAGGCTTCAATAAGTGGTTGATCTTCTTCAAAGAACCCAGACAGGATCAAATAAGCATTTGGTTTGATTTTAGGCAAATAGAAAGGGATTTCTTCCAATAGAACGTTGCGATTAATATTGGCCAGAACGTAGTCAAATTGATGCGGGATGTCCAAATCGTTTATTTGACCACATAACAAATTAATATCCGGGCAGTCATTTAACTCGAAGTTGACTTGGCTGTTATTAATGCTCCACTCATTAATGTCTGTAGCCCAAACCATGTCAGCCCTGGTTTAACTGAAGCAATCGCCAATATTCCGGTACCCGAACCAAAATCCAAAATACTCTTTCCTTTGAGTTCCATTTTCATCAATTCCTGGATCATCAGGCAAGTTGTGGCATGATGTCCGGTACCAAATGCCATTTTTGGCTGAATGAGGATTTCCAAAGGGTATGATTGGTCTATTTGGTGGAAAGGGGTCCTAACAAGACATTTTCCTCAACAACAACAGGTTCAAAGTTCTTTTCCCATCCTTTATTCCAATTTTTGTCAGGAAATGTGATAGTCTCAAATGAAATTGAGCAAAGATCTTTGTAAACAGAAACTACTCTTTCAATTGGTGATAAGTTAAGCTCCGGGTTGTCAGCATAGGTATTGAAACCAATGTTTGTTTCCAGAAAAGTGTCAAACCCCTAGTTCGATAACTCCGCAATAATGGTATCCCTGAATTCTTCGGGTAATTTGAATTTAATTTCCAGGTATTCCATTAATTATTACAGCGGGCAAATGACTCAATGTCTGTATAGTAGATGATAAAATCCGAGAAATGCTTGTTGTCTTCGAAATAGATTACATAGTCAGCCAGTCCTGGATTTTCCATGAAATGCCAAATTCCTACCCGATCGGCATATAGTCTAATCTGTTCTTCATAAATAATCACATCAGCCAGCCCTTCTGACTCCTCCACATACACTTTGTAGTGTGCCCTTCGTGGATCGTCAACTACTGCAATTGATCCATAAATTTGGCAATACCGACTTGGTTGAGGTTTGAAGGTATTACCTGAAAGGGAGAAGGCAAGTGTTATTAGGAGCAAATAGCTGGCTATTCTCATGTGTTTACAAAATGCTCTTAAGCGCAGATAATAACATATTTACATGGTTGGGAGATGAACTTTCGCCCATCAGGCCAATCCTCCAAATTTTTCCGGCCAGATCACCTAATCCACCACCCACTTCAATGTTGTAATTCTCTAACAATTTTGTTCTTACGGCTGCATCGTTAACCCCGTCAGGTAAAATCACTGAATTCAGCATGGGCAATCTGTATCCTTCTTTCACCAGAAACTTAAAGCCTAGTGACTCCAATCCTTCTTTCAGTAATAAATGATTTGCAGTGTGTCTTATGAATCTGTTTTCAAGCCCTTCCTCCAGTACTATCCTTAACGCTTCTCTCATGGAAAACATTGCAGAAACAGGTGCAGTATGATGATAAACTCGCTTGGCTCCGGACCAGTAATTTCGAACCATGCCCAGGTCAAGAAACCAACTTTGAACCTTTGTCTTACGGTTCTCCATGGCTTCAACAGCTTTTTCACTGAATGAAACCGGGGACAAGCCAGGAGGAGCACTTAAACATTTCTGGGAACCGGAATAAATGGCATCTATACCCCAGTCATCTACCCTCAGATCTGTTCCACAAAATGATGTTACAGCATCCACCACAAACAATGCGCCGGATTCTTTGGCCAATTCACTGATCTCATTAAGAGGTTGTAAAACACCTGTTGAAGTCTCTGCATGCACAATGGCAATAATCTTGGGTTTGCAGTTGGTAAGTGCTTCCTTTACTTGGGCAGGGTCAATGTGATCACCCCATTTTGCCTCTACTTTAGTCACGCTAGCACCACATCTTTCAGCAATATCAACTAACCGGCCACCAAAAACTCCATGACTACAAATGAGTGCCTCATCTCCAGGTTCTAACAGATTAACCAAACAAGTCTCCATACCTGCACTACCGGGAGCACTTACCACAAAAGTAAGTTCATTTTGCGTCTGGAAGCATGCTTGAACCATTTGCTTGATATCATCCATGATGTCCAGAAATTCCGGATCGAGGTGACCTGTTAGCGGTGTTGACATGGCCTGTAAAACGCGGTGGTGTACATCACTTGGACCTGGACCCATTAAGATTCTGCGTGAAGTATGGCACTCACTTAGTGGTGAGGGGCGATCCCCTTCTTCCACTGTATATTGTCTCAAATCGAAAATGCTGGGGGGTAGATTGTTGCTCATTTAAATAATTATTAAACCCTCTTCAACAAGAGGAGTTTGTAAAACTAATAAGAATTGGAATTCACACTACCATAATTGGCAGCAGTCAAATTGTTTCAGGTGATGTAGAATTCTTTAACGACAAGGAATTCCTTTAACTTTGGACCATGAGCGATCAGGAATTGGTGCAACTGGATGATGAAAACGAAGAACTCTATGAGCATTACCATATAACAGCTGACCCCAAACAGTCGCTAATTCGGATTGACAAATTTTTACATGATCGATTATCGAATGTGACCCGCAGCAAGGTTCAGGAAGGGATTAAGGAGAAAATGGTGCTGGTCAACGATGCGGTTGTAAAGGCCAGCTACAAAGTGCATCCTGGTGATGAAATACGAATAAATCTACCAGATCCTCCACGGGATACAACTGTTTTGCCGGAAGACATTCCCCTGAATATCATTTATGAGGATAAGAGTCTCCTGGTCGTAAACAAAGCACCTGGCATGGTTGTTCATCCGGCTTTTAACAATTGGTCCGGAACTTTGGTCAATGCGCTTACCCATCATTTCCAAAATTTGCCAGCTATGCCTAACAACGATGGACGTCCGGGACTGGTGCACCGCATTGACAAGGACACTTCTGGTCTGTTGGTGATCGCCAAGACAGAAAAGGCAATGACTCATTTGGCCAGGCAATTTTTTGACCACTCCATTGAAAGGACTTATTATGCTTTGGTATGGGGAGAGCCAGACCCTGTGGCTGGAACTATAAATGTCAATCTTGGCCGCAATCCCAAAGACCGCAAGGACACCATTGCCTTCCCGGAGGGAGGTATAGGCCGCAAAGCAATTACCCATTATGAAATCTTGAAAAACATACGCTATGTGACGTTAGTAAAATGCAATCTGGAAACTGGTCGTACCCATCAAATCAGGGCGCATATGAGACATATCGGGCACCCTTTGTTCAATGATGCACAGTATGGTGGGAATAGGGTGCTTAAAGGGACAGTATTTACCAAGTACAAACAGTATGTGGAGAATTGTTTCAAACTGATGCCCCGGCAGGCTTTGCATGCCAAGTCATTAGGTTTTATTCACCCCGAATCTGGAAAACAAGTTCAATTTGATTCTGAGCTGCCCGAGGATTTCACCGCTGTGGTCAATAAGTGGGAGCACTATGTGAATTTTGTGGATTGAAGTGAGTTCTTCTAACTGAACTCACTTCAATCCCTTCCATAAGTTCATCAAAAGTATGCTTCCCGGTTCTCACACCCTCCATACCTGTTACCAAAGACGCTAAATGTTGACCAGGATAGCCTATTTTCATATTTGGCGTTTGTTTTGTAATTTTTGACCAATCAAGAGCCTTAACTCTCCCCCCTTTCGCCCAATTTTCTTATACTGTAATGTATAAAATTCTTAAAATAAGTGCTGATAAAAATATTTGTCGCTTACCGACTATTGTTTTTCATGTAACATGATTCATTATCAATGAAAAATGTTGCATTTTTATTTTATTTGAGTCAAACGCTTGGTAGAGAAATTGATGTTTACTACGATAGTCCTGACTTAACAGACTACAAGCCTCATTCCTTGCAGCACTTGAGGAAATATTTAATGGTGGATATGGATACGAGACTTCTCTGGCTTTGTTAGACACCTTAGAACAAAATGCCTCTATTCTTTTGCCTGAAAATGAAATAGGTTTGGTACTAATGTCTACTACAACCAGTAGAAGTCAAATTACCTATTGGTATGATAACATAGGTGAATGGGAAGAGATTGCTCCTAATGGCAGAGCCAAATGTATTAGTTCATGGAGGATGGTTGGCAAGAAAGCTGTTTCAGGTGCGCTTGGTGGTGCTGCGGCTTGTGCTGCTGGCAGTATTTTTGGGCCAATTGGTTGGAAAGTTTGGGGAGCATGTGTTCTTGGAGGAGCGGCAGGCGGAGCAGTTGCGGAAGCGACTGATCAATGTCTTCGCACTTGGACTTCAAGTTCCCAGGCTTGGACTCCAAATTTACGACTTAATCGTAATTTCATAGATTACAGTAGATTTACGAGAGGCCCTTCTACCGCATTGCTACTGAAAAAATACTAACTATGAATATTATATTAAGATACGTTTTCTCATTCTGTGCTGCATTTATAGTCACTATGATTTTCAATTACTTCTTTTTTGACGGTCAATGGGATTTTGCCGGAGCATTTTCTGGTGCTACATTTGCTTTGATTGCCTTACACATTGGACTTAGCTTCGCTAAGGAAAGGGAAGTCAAAAAAAGTTAAAGAAATCAATTCCATGGGGCAAAATCTGAGCCATAAAAACCTTTCCATCAAAAGTGATGGGAAGGTTTTTATTTATAACTGTAATTGAGGAAAGCCCACTTATTTAAAGCGACCTACCGTATTTCAATTCTGCCAAAATAGTAAAGAAGGACTCCGTTTTCAACGTTGTATGCTTCCCGGTTCTCACACCCTCCATACCTGTTACCAAAGACGCCAAATGTTGACCAGGATAGCCTATCTTCATATTTGGCGTTTGTTTTGTAATTTTTGACCAATCAAGAGCCTTAACTCTCCCCCCCTTTCGCCCAATTTTCTTATACTGTAATGTATAGAATTCTTAAAATAAGTGCTGATAAAAACATTTGTCGCTTACCGACTATTGCTTTTCATGTAACATGTGGAATAATGTCTGTTCTATCAGGGATAGCACTATATTCATGTACGGATGATGGCGAATTGTACAGCACAAGTCAAGGCTTTAATTTATTATCAACCTATAATAAAGTTGAGCTAAATGAGGTAACTTCAAATAGCCTTGGACAAACTAGTGAAGGAAAGCTTATCCATACAACTACGAAAAATGATGGACCAACAGAGGTCACATTTGCAAATGAGGAGATCGAGTCGATATTTACGAATTACTTAAGTACTGTGACCTCTATTCAAAATCCAATAATCCTCAATGATCAAGTAAGAAATGATATTTTTTTGGATCGTCTTTATGCAGCCTTTTCAAATGATGATGATATAAGTTTGGGGCAAGCATTGATAATGACAGATGAAGAAGGCATACTATTTCTTTTGTTGATTATGTTTACAATCAGGAGGACTTGGAGGTAACAAGAGATTTTATTGAAAGATTTGATTCTAGTATTATTAATTCCGTAATGAGCGAGCAGGAGAAAACTGTTCTATTGATGCTATCTTCTCAAACTGCCTCATTTATTGATTTCGCCGAAAGCGGTGGAATAGATGCAATTTATATGTCATTGCAACAGCAATTGGATGTGGAGCATGGAGTAAATACTCGTACGCTGGGATGTACAGTGAACACCAGGCAGGTATTAGGAAGTGCAGTTACTTGATTTTTCGGAGGTCTTACATACGGAGCTTATGCTGGTTGTACAGGAGGTACTGTTGCATTCCCTGGTTTAGGTACAGTGACCGGCTGTGTTGGGGGAGCTGTTTTCGGAGGCGCATCGGGATTTCTTTATGGTGCATCATACGGAATAGTGAATGAACTACTATTGTCCTGTTTCAGATCCAACCCATCAACCAATGGCACTCAGGTCACAAGTTATACCGGAACTACTCTTACCGGAACAACTGCAACGTGTTCTTATTACAGGAGCCGTGGATTAAGCACACCATCCTATTGTCTTCGATTTGCATCATATAGTTATTTATTTTAGTTACTTTAAGTTATAGATATGATTTTTAAAAATCTCAATATCAAACAAAAATGGTTAATTGCAGCGGCAGCATTATTATTTGCAATGGACATAATGGTCTTTGCTCCCAATGGCAGCATAAACCTTACTAGGGGGTGTCACACGAGATGTAAATATGCTTGTCGTATGAAATGCCGTCTGATACCCTGCAAAGGGCGATTTTTGAAAATGATTCTCATACAAAGGAGAATGAATGAGTAGTGAATGACTATCGAATGACGGGGCTTCTCTCCTGAATGAGCCGCATATCTTACCGAATGGGAGCGAATGACCCTAATACGCTATAAAATGCCGTCTGATACCCTGCAAATGGCGATCTTCTAAAGCACCCATCCAACGCAAATATACCGCCCGTATCCTGTAAATACCCCCGAATACCCTGCGACACTCCATACAGAATGTAACGAAATATCCCGTGCTTGTCGTGTGGTTGTCGTATGCTAATATTGTAAAAGTGCAATTTTATACAAGGGAATGATTTCTAATGAATTGTATTATTCCCTGTTTTTGAGGGTGTACTGCGCTCCTTAACCCCTGTTTATCATTAAATTGGTATAATGAGAACCACAGAATCTGGTTGTGATCTTCCTGAGCTCTTCTGATTCTGCTATTCCTAAGCCAGTATTCTCATTCAGAACGTCACATTCAGAATGAGAATTTTTGACATTCCGAATGAGACGATTCACTTAGGCCAATTAGAACTGCTACAGTATCGGTAAGCTCGATACTCCGTCAGCTCTGCTGCGGGGTTGTTCATTGATTTGATGTAGTCGTTACCATTTCCAGCTGGTACAATTCCAATTGGCAAGTCAAAAGATGGCAGTTGATTAATTGCGTAATTCAGTGTGCCATCATCACCAATTAGGATTATATCCGAAAAATTGGCTAAAGAAGGATCATCAAGGTCATGGCCCACAATAAATGAGTGGCCTCCTCTTTGAATTGAACTGCGTACTTTTTCAACAACATTGTAAAGTCGTTTGCCAGGATTGGCAATTATGAGGAATTTCTTCATTTCTTAAAAGACCTTGATATCTGGCATTCACTTTGTTAAAGTGGAATCTTACGACCTATTGAGTAGCAAGATTACTATATCCATTCTGGAAGGATTGAGTCAATCAGTTGCGATTTGAATCAGTTTATCTATATCTGCTTCGTCATTATAAAAATGAGGTGCAACTCTAAAATAATCTTCCCTGAAGGTGACTTTGATATTCTCGGACTCTAATTTTTTAAACAACTCTAGATTACCCCTCATCAAGCGAATGCTTGAAGATTCAGATGCTGAAAAATTGGATAACGTCTCAATTCCAGCCGTTTCCAAACTTGATTGAAGATATTTCGATAGGTGCATAGTCCGCTTCTGAATCTCGCTCAATCCAATTTCTTGTAACCTGCCTAATGCATGATTCAGGGTGATGAGATTGGCGTATTTAGGGTGAGCCAGTTCAATAAATTCCGCTGTGTTTTTATAATTCTCGGCTTTCTCCCAAGATCCGAAAAAATCAACCAGATTATTCCAGCCACCTGCTTGAAATTCGAGCTCCTTTTGTAACTCCGGATCTATATAAATCACCGCAATCCCGTATCCAGAGGTCATCCATTTGAATGCGCTCGACACAAATACATGCACTTTGGGTTTGGCCGGAGCAACAGGTAATGCACAGAACCCCTGGGTTCCATCTACTATCAGTCTGGTAGTGTATTTTGAGCATAATTCTCCTAATAGACCCAGGTTGATCCTAAAACCTGAGTTGTACTGGACCCAGCTAATGGATAGTACATCAATTCCTTTCTTCAGTGCTTCTTCAATCTTATGGAGGTCAATGGTTCGGTCGTTTTCTTTTTTGACCCAGGTGATATCAAACCCAGAACGTATCCACGGAATACCAACAGAAGGAAAGTCATCCTCAACCAATAATACTTTTTGATATTTCTTCATTGCTGCTGCTATGAGGCTCATTCCTGTAGAGACATCAGTTAGGAAACCAATTTCAGAGTCTTCAACATCCAAAACCATTGCTACTTTCTTTCTCGTAGTTTCCCTCACTTCAATCCATTGCTCCCTGTGTAGTGCACCGTCAATAAGAAAGTCATCGATATGGGATTTCAAAGCATCAGCCGTGCCCGTTGAGATTGCACCTGTTCTTGCATTATCAAGGTAGGTGTACTTTGTTATAAGGGGATAGTTGTTACGAATTTCTTTCCAGTTCATTCTCGAAATATACTCGCTCTTATGTAATCATGAGAGGTCCAAAAAGTGGTATTTGACTTTTCTTTTTTTATTGGTGACTCCCTGATCGGATATTCACGAATAAGTGCATCTTATTATTTAATTTATCTTATCCAATAACGATTAAATTAGCTTAAAACTCAGTGCTATGCGTTATCTAAAAAGCCATACCTGCCAATTCTATTCTCTCCTTCTCACATCCATAATGATTTTCGGCTGCAATGATGACGAAGAGGATATTGGCATCACCGGTCTTTCTTTTGATGGAAACTCTATAGAAGTTGTGGAAGGGTTTACAATAAACCTGGACGATGAGATCAATATAATGGGGAGTGATATGCCAATCTGGCTGAAATTTCTTTTTCATCACAGTTGATGAAGCATTGTCAGCGTTGACGGTAGTACCCTAACAGTTGTAGCAGTAGGTAGTACTTCGGTAACAGCCACAGAGTCAAATACTGAATTGTCTGCCACAGTTACTGGTAAACGTAATTGCCAATGTGGTACCGTTAACAGGAGTCACTCTTATTTGCACCCACTGTTACTCCATCTACTTTGAATATTAATGTGGGATTAAGTGGTCAATTAATTGCGACTGTTACACCAAAAGATGCAACAGCTAAAAGTATTGAATGGTCGGTAATGTTACCAGCGGGGAGATCAAAAAATGAAACGGCTGCCGAAGATATTGCTACAGCAAGTGACAATGGTCTAGTAGTTGCTATCTCCGCAGGAGGAGTTATCGTCACTGCAACTACCACAGATGGAGGATTGACTGCAAGTGTTGAAATAATCGCTACAAATGTACTTGTCGCCAATATTTTTTAGACCTTTAATATGGAATTCGGCTTAAATGCAGATGAAACGCGTCAAATGTCTGCAACAATCTCTCCAGGGAACGCTACTAATCAACAAATAACCTGGTCCATTGAACACGGTGACGATTGTGAGACCATTCCACCAGCCACGAACTATGTGACCATTGCTGCCAGTGACCTTATAACGGCTATCGGTGATAACGGATGCAGTTTAAAAGTTGTGGCCGAAGCCGCAAGCAATCCAATATCCCGCAGTGTCAATTTTAATGTGGCCACCCTGGTAACTGGTGTAACAATTGGTGATGGTGACGGACTTCCCATAAATTGTGCAACTAGCAGTTTTCAGTTAAATTCCTTGATTGTTCCAGAAAATGCTACTGACAATTCTGTTACCTGGAATGCCAGCGGAACTTCAGTGTCTGTAAATGAAACAACTGGGGTTATTATCTTAGTTCCAGTTGGTGTTGGAACGACTAGTCAAATAACTGCAACTGCCAATGACGACGGATCAGGTCAATCTGACGTTCTCGATGTATTTTGTCTGAGGCCTGTCCTGTTCTGGTTACGAGTCTGACGCTACTTGATGAAAGTGACGGTACGCCAACAGGTAATTCTCTGACTTTAGGCACCAATTGTGATACAGATTTTATTGACTTAAGCGTCTCTGTGCTGCCCCCAAATGCAACGGACCAGACGGGTGACCTGGAGTGTTACAAGTGGTTCCGGAATGGTGGATTCTTCAACTGGATTCGTTGAAACTGAAGAATTCGGTGCTACTTTTAGCGTTACTGCAACCGCCAATGATGGCTCTGGAATATCTCAATTCGTTGATATTAGCCATATTGGATGCTCTTAATGAAGAATTACTGGAATGCGCATTTTCCAGAGGGAGTAATGCCTAGAAAAACCACAATTTAACGGCCATAATACTTACTGCGACAATCAAAAATATTCTAACCCATCTATCGCCCTTTTCTACTTGCCAGCGACTACCGAACCAGCCTCCGGCAGAATTTCCTACAGCCAAAACCAGTCCATATTCCCAATGGATCACATCTTCGTAAACAAAAACTGCCAGTGCAGCAATAGAATAGACCAGGATAGCAAAAACCTTGGTGCTGTTGGTCTTGACTAATGTGAAATTATTCACATTAGTCAAGACCACAATCACAAAAAATCCAACACCAGCCTGAATAAAACCACCGTAGATGCCGACAAAAAAGAAGGCGATTGTACCAGTTATTTGAGCGGCTGTACTCAATTTTTCCCCTGAAGAATCAGCACTTTTGAACGGTGTAAAAACTGTGATCAAAATCACACCAACCATTACAACTGCCAGTATTTTATTGAATATCTCTCCCTCAATTTCCACTGCTGATTTGGCACCAATAAGAGCTCCAATCAAGGCAGATCCGGACAGCCAATAAGCATAAGGAAATGCATTTATTTCTTTGCTCTGAAATCCGCAAACTGCGAAAATATATTTCAAATACGGCATTGCTAATTAAATACAGTTAATATTTCATTTCGATGATGCATCAAAAGCAAAACGGATAAAGTAAGCATCTCAATACTTTTTGAATAGCACTTTGATTTTCTTCTCATTCTTGCCAAAAAATGCCTGAACAAGCTATTATAGCCTTCTACGGTAAAAGTTTCTGCTTTTGATTGAATGTGTTTGTCTTTAGGGACCATGTGCTCGTATGACTTCCAGTAATCACTTGCTATAGTATTCATCTGGTTAGTGCCTATTAGCCCCCAGAGCTTTTTTGCTGTCTCAGTACTTCTGTGGCCAATAACGAAATTGATGAACTTTTTCCCCTATCGATCAACAGCAATCCAAATCCAGCAATAGTGTTTCCAATGTAGCTGTGCATCTGGTCAAGCTCTACGAAATCCACTTCGGAACCGCTATTGGACAAGGACTGCACTTCTTGGCCAAAACCCCTTATCCAGTTTAACACAGATACATTGCTCACGTTGAGTATTCTACCGATTGACCGAAAACCCAACCCTTCAAGATATAATTGCAGGGCGTATTTTTTCAACTCTTTTGGTTTGGCCGTAGATTTTTGTTGTACCGTATAGTGGTAGCCGCATTTTTTACACTTATACCTTTGTTTTCCTTTTATCTTGCCGGATTTAATGACAGCACGGTTTGAATACTTAAGGACAATTCATGGCTTTTTTCTGTAAAAATAAGAAAACTATATATAATTAGCAATACCGCCAACTGGTGTTGCTCATCAAATATATCCGGGTAATCTGAGGCTGAACCTGAAAGAATATTTGCCCAACCATCCGCATCTTCCGTAGTAAATGCATAAGCTGTTTCTACAATCATTGCTGATTTTCCTAATTCGTCGGAATAAGATTTTAACAAATCTCCAATTCCGCTAATACTTACACTACTCCAGGCCGGGTAATAGGAGAATCCCATAATGTCAAAATCAGTAATTCCATTACTTATTGCGTCCGCAAACCAATTTTTCTGACCGGCATCAACTCCAGCTACATGTAGTATTAACTTTATATATTGGTTTTGCTCAGTTTGAACAGCACGTGCTGCAGAAATTCCAGCATTAAGAAGAATAGCATTACGATTCCATTTTATCTGTTTTCCCTTAATGCCACCCCATGGCTGAATAATATTAATATTGGTTTCATTACCAATTTGCACATATTCAGGTAGAAGGTTTAATCCAGCAAGAGTATTTAAAACCTTATAAGTGTAATTGTATACCGAATCAGCTAACACCTGATTGTCACCTGCTATCGCCTGCCAGGCAGAAGGCACCCATTGATTATGGAGATCAGCCACCAATCTGAATAGTGAATGTCCAACATGACTTGCATACCATTAGCTTTTGTTCGTTGAATTGTTGTAATAACGTTATCAAGACTACTACCATAACCTGGGTTTTGATCTTCAGGTCTGCTTCAGGTGTATGCCAAAGACGGACACGTACCAAGTTGGCACCCTTTTGACTTAAAACTTCAAAAGGATCCTTAGACACACCGTTTTCCCCATATTGTACTCCACAATCTTCCAGTTGGTTTACAAAGGACAAGTCAACCCCTTTAATGAATTGCGCATAAATGCTACCATACAGTGCTAACATTAATACAGTTAATAGAATTTTCTTCATAATGTTTAATTTATGTGAATAGTTAGTAATTAATGAAAACACAACCGAGCTTGACTTTAATTATTACGGTGGGATTTACAGGAGTGTGACCTTAACCGAAACGAATCGAATTTACATAACAGATCCTCTACTAGAGGGTAAGACGGCTTCTGGGGGTTATTTAATCCATTTTGATAAAGTAAATGAAAAAGAAGCTAGAGGAACTATTAGAATCCACATCAGAAATGATGACAAAAGGCAAAGCTCTATCACAGCAAGGGCCAGCTTATCCAATTCCAGTTATGAGCAAAATTCATTCGAATCGATACAAACCAAGATAGAAGGCGGTTCTGAAAAGGAATTGTTAATTGATATTCATATGGAAAAGCCAGCACTCTGGTCTCCAAAAATTCCAAATTTATATCAACTAAAATTGGAATTGTTAGAAAATGGTATTGTAGTAGATCATTGCACAGAAAAAATCGGTATCAGAAAAATACGACTCGAAACAGATGGCTTATATATCAATGAAGAAAAATTCTATATCAAAGGAACCAACAGACACCAGGAATATCCATATATAGGTTATGCTATTTCGAAAAATGCGAATTACCGAGATGCAGTGAAAATCAAGCAAGCAGGCTTTGATTTCGTTAGACTTTCCCATTATCCTCAAGGAAAAAGTTTTTTGAAAGCATGTGACGAATTAGGAATTCTTGTCATGAATGCTATTCCCGGGTGGCAATATTTTGGAGATAGTGTGTTTTTGAAAAATTCATATCAAGATATCAGGGATATGGTAAGGCGTGATCGAAATCATCCATGTGTGGTGTTCTGGGAAGTATCATTGAATGAATCGAATATGTCAGAAGAGTACATGATTGAGGCAAATCGTATTCTTAGAGAAGAATTGCCGTTCGAAGATACATATAGTGCGGGATGGATGGATCATGAATCCTTCGATCTTTTCATCCCAGCAAGACAGCATGCAAAAGCTCCCAATTATTGGAATCAATATAAAATTGGCTCAAGACCTTTATTCATAGCTGAATATGGGGATTGGGAGTATTACGCACAAAATGCCGGGTTTAATCAAACTCAATATAAAAACCTGAAGGAAGAAGAAAGAACAAGTCGTCAATTTAGAGGTTATGGAGAAAAACGCCTCTTACAGCAGGCAATGAATTATCAGGAATCTGCAAATTCCAATCGTTTTGGTCCAAACACCATAGGTGATGCTAACTGGCTGATCTTTGATTATAACCGGGGATATGCCAACGATATTGAAGCTTCGGGAATCTGTGATATTTTCAGGTTGCCAAAATTCTCATATTATTTTTACCAAAGTCAAAGACCTCCAAATGACACAATAGCTCTTAAAATTGGCACTGGTCCCATGGTAAAAATTGCATCTTATTGGACAGAGGAATCTGAAAAACCGGTTACGGTGTTTAGTAATTGTGAAGAGGTTGCTTTATACCTGAATGATTCGTTGATCGGTCGTTCCAACCCAAGAATAGATCAATATTCCAATAACCTAGATTTCCCACCTTTCTTATTTGAATTAAAGGATTTCGAACCTGGTAAGCTAGAAGCTATCGGGTTTATGAACAATAAAAAAGTTGCCACCGATGTTGTCTCCACTCCAGGCAAACCCTCAAATATTATGGTTGAAGTAGATACTTCAGGAAAACCAATTGACAGTAATGAAATGGACATAGTCTTTGTTTATGCTAAAATTACTGATGAAAAGGGGACATTGGTTGCTAATAGCAATGCTGAAGTTACCTTCGAAACAAACACCGGAAAACTCATCGGTCAAAACCCTGTAAAAGCTGAAGCCGGTATAGCATCAATACTCCTGAAAACGAACGGATTGAAAGAAGAAATGGTGGTGTCAGCTTACCCAAAAGGGTTATCATCAAATGAAGTTCATTTGCAATGAGAATCTAATTGTTGAATAGATCAAGCTGTATTTTTTAATTCAATTTAGCTCCAAATTTAAGTGAACAATCCGGTGAACAGGAATTCGAAACGAAATATAAATAACTGATTTCTAATAGTTGCCGGAAAAGAAGTAATCCCGTCACAATTAGAACTGATAGATTATTTTGTTCCATTAGCATCAAAATAATCGGTGCGTGATTCGGTGCGTGATTTTAAACACAAATTATAACTAATTGATTATCAGATATATTTAGACAAGGTTCTATTTCCAGTGGGTGTATACTGATTGTCAAGCACTTACAAGATAAAAATTGTAAGTGCTTTTTTATTTTAGATCAGGTTTTCATGTAATTGTCCGCCCACCTGACATTATAAAAGCTCTCTTCAGACAATTTGGTTATCAATACTGACTTTTTACTCAGAACAGGCCTAAGAATTATACTATTTTCCGATAGTCACAATAAAGTTAGGTCAACTAGAGCCTGCATTAACAGTGCTTTCACCAATGCCCTCTGGACCCATATAAATATATCCCCCATCAATCATAAGATTAGTAGCAGTAATGAACGAAGCATCATCACTGAGTAGAAATAGAGTAGGTCTAGCTTTCTCTTTAGGAAGTACCATTCTACAGAGCATATGGAATTGTCCCCAGAATGGAGCTAATTATTATCCTTTACTACCTTCTAGGATACATAATTTTGAAATCCAGAAGCTAAAACTCGAATTGCTGAGGGCCAATAATGGTAAATGCTTGTTAATAAGATGAAGTATTTATATTAATCTGAGCTTAGCAATAATGGGAAGTATCATTAACCCGTGTTGCATTAGTAAAATAAGGAGTAAAAGTTGTACAACAAACTGATAATAAGTATCTTATTGTAATAACTACAAAACAATACTGATGCACAACTTTTAAGCAAATTACGATAAAATTTTAGAGGTTTTAAGAAAAAACATATACCCGGCTACTTTTACACATCAAAACAGGAAGCCTAAACTATCTGATATAGAACTTGTTGCCATTGATTTAACAACCCGGTATATGAGTATTGACAGCGAACATCAACTTTTTAGGGTTTTGAGCTCAATTGGTTTTGAGAATCTAATCGACAGGACTCTTTACAATAGAAGAAAAAGAAGGCTGGTCAATTATATAGAACAAATTAGAGTGGTCTTTTCTGAAAAATTCAATGAGTTTGAAGACTATTTCATTATTGATTCTACGCCACTGAAAGCCTGTAAGCTATCAAAGAACTCAAGGTCAAAAATATGTAAAGAATTTTTTTATTCATCACCTGACAAAGGGTTTTGTGCTTGTCAACAAATGTACTTTTATGGATACAAACTCCATGGAGTTTGTTCTGTTCAAGGTGTTTTTAAAAGTGTAGATATCAGTAAAACATCTGTTTATGATATTCATTATCTCAAAGATCTAAAAAGCCAATTATCTGACTGTGTTCTAATTGGAGACAAAGGCTACCTAAATCAAGAACAAGAATTAGATTTGTTTACCAGGGCTAAGATTAAATTGGAAGTGCCAATGAGGAAGAACCAAATTAATTACAAAAAGCAAGCCTATATCTTTAGAAAGTCAAGAAAAAGAATCGAAATGCTCTTGTGTGAACTCTGTGATCAGTTTATGATTAGCAGAAACTATGCGAAATCTTTTCAAGGATTTAAAACCAGAATATTATCCAAAATAACAGCCTTAACTATTATTCAATATATCAATAAATTTGACTTGAATAGGAGCATTAATAACTTGAAAATTTAAATTACTTTCTAATGCACCACGGGTTTTATTATCTTTTTAGCCTACTGTGCAACCTCTTCTCATTTGGAGAGTCTAATAGAAAAAGACATACATGTTATGAGAACATTAATAATAATTCTGGGAACTGTAACAATAAACAGTTCATTAATATACGCCCAATCTGATCTTGCCGAAGAGAAATTTGAACTGTACGGCATCAAGGAGGTTGAGGTTCGAGGTAGTTTTTGTGATGTCACAGTCAAAGGATATACTGGTCAAACACTTTATTTTGACGGGAAAATAAGTGGATCAAGTGGCAAGAATTACTCGATTGAATATGATCGGGATGGATCTTTTTTAAAAATATGGGTTGAATCACCACATAATAACTGGGGGTTTACGCGGGGGCAACTCAATCTAAGAGTGCCTGACGGAATTGAAGTTGTTGTAGATAACAGCTCCGGTGATGTATATGCATCTGATTTGACCGGAAGGAATATCAGACTTGAAGCTAGTTCGGGGGACATTGAGGCGAACGATATTGGAAATGACCTGTTATTAGAGACGTCTTCCGGAGATATCGAGTTAACAGGTTTGAACGGGAACCTGAGGTCAAAGTCAAGTTCGGGTGACCAACGTTTGCGAAAAGTAAAAGGCGATATTGACGGACGTTCTTCCTCGGGCAGAATAAGCCTTGATGATATTGTTGGAGATATTGTAGCCGAAACTTCTTCGGGAGGGATTGAATTGGACGGATTCAAAGGCGGCCTAAAGTTGGAATCAACGTCAGGGTCCTTGAATGGCGATGAAATTGAATTGACCACTAATTCTTCTTTCAGAAGTTCTTCCGGGTCCATTGACATGGAATTGGTGAATGAGATCGAATCACTCAACTTTGATCTTGATGCAAGTTCCGGCTCATTACGGATTGGTGGTCGAAGAGCAGAAGATCGTTATATAGATAGACAAGGGGGAGATATTGAAATAAAGGGAGTATCTTCTTCCGGTAGCCAGAGATATAGCAATTAAGAAAAGGCTCCCTCAAAAGTTAGGCATGTCAACAATAACAACTCTGTTGATCTTGGGGCAGTCTTAATTATAGTGTCCTAAAGTACTCTAATATATATCTGACTTGTTCTTCAGTTAGCCCCTGTCCTATCATTGGTACACCGTTGGCTTCCTCCAACAATTTCTTTGCGATTGGATCTTGCACCACCATTTCTCCAGGATTCAAGATCATGTTCATTACCCATTCTGGAGACCTTCTTTCCAAGATATTCTTTGGAGATGGTCCTATAAAATCTTCCTCAGCTTTGTGACATGCAACACAATATGAATCAAACAGTTGTTTGCCTTCATCTACCTTTACCTGATCAATATCTCCCAGGGATACCGATGAAACGGGACCAATTCCTTTATTACCTAGATCGACAGGCACACTACCTGAGGATGATGTGGTTGAAGTAGTAGCCTTGGGCTTGTCACTTTCAGTTGATTTTGATTTGTCACCTCCTCCTCCACAACTCCAGACAAAAAGGGGAATAATCATAACAAGAGGTAAAAACATTTTCATAAGAGTACAGTTTCGATGTTTAATTAAGGGTCTAAGTAAATGTAATTTAATGTGAATTTCAGCTCATTGAATAAATCATTTTGATGAGTAAAGAGCCGACAACGATTGCAAATATCATTTTGATAATATTGGGATTGATTTTATGAGCCGCTTTCACACCAAATGGAGCAGAAATAAGAACGCCAATTAAAGTTGGTATCACCACAGCAAATGAAATTAGTCCAATTCGCATAGGCATTTCTATTACGTTCACTTTTGATTCCATCAGGTAGGACATACTAATAGGCAATGCCAGCACTGCAATAACACTGATTGATACAGAACTGGCTTTCTTAAGCGACATCTTCATTAGATCTGTAAAACCTGGGATAAGTATAATTCCGCCTCCAAGTCCGGAAAGTGAAGTTACTGCACCCGTGATACTTCCGATACCTAATAAGAGCGAGTTTGATTTTATTTCATGGACACTTGTAAGACCAGATTTCTTATCAACAATTAATTTTAATATCAATAAAAACAGCATTATAATAAATACAATGTCAAAGCCTTTTTTATCGTACCAGTCTCCTTGTGCAATTAACCAGGTAGTGAAGGTTGCAGTAAATACTCCTAAAACTGAAGTTAGCATGACTTCTTTTAGGAAAAAGTTTCTTACTTTAAATTGGCGGTAGGTAATAATGCCACCTAAGAAAAAGGATACCATTAATGAATGCGCAATAATTGATTTTACCAATAAATCATCCCTTAAACCCATCTTGTATAAAATATAATCTAAAATGGGAATTAGGATGACATTACCACCACTTCCTACCATTCCTGAATAAAAACCGGAGATGAGCCCGGTAAAAAACAATACGACTAAGAATAATGGGTCCATTATGATTGTGTCTTCATTGTAGAGAGTTTAAATGAACAACCCCACAGCAGAACTGACGGGGCATCGAGCTTACCGATACTGTAGCAGTTCTAATCGGCCTAAGTGAATTTCTTTGTATCCTTTACCTTGGTTCCTAAGATAAGCCTTGATTACTTCTGCGTTGCCATACTGACCTACCGTATTTACATAATAACCACTGGTCCAAAATTTATCTCCCCATAATTTCTTTCTTACCTCCGGATGCTCCTTAAATATTCGTTTTGCTGTTATGCTCTTAATCGTTTGAATTATTCGCTTCGGGGAGCTGATCGCTACACTTTGTACTAAAAAATGAACATGATCTTCATCTGCTCCTACTTTCTACAAAGTTTATCTCGTATACAGTTAATATAACAAAACAAACCGCTTTCAATCTCAATTCCACTGATTCACTCAATACATCTCTTCAATACTTCGCTGGACACACATAATGATATAATAGCAAACTTTTATTATGACTCTTTATTATACTGTAATCCATATAAGAAAGATAGCTACCTTATCTATGCGCAACACCCGATGCAGAGCATCAGGGAATTCTTTTAATTAAAAGAAATAAGGTTTTTGAAGGATTGGCTAAACTGGGAAATCCACAATGAGCTGTTTTTTTTGGCTTCAAACTTCATATTATCATGAATGACAAAGGAGAGATACTCCATTTCGCCATTATTCAGGGGAATGTAGAGGACAGGGAACCACTCAAAAACAAGTCATTCACCAAGGCCCTCAAAGGAAAATTATACGCTGATAAAGCCTACATTTCTCAAGAATTGGCATCCAAAACATGGATGATGGGCAAACTTCATTACAAACCTTATCTCCGGACTGATTGCTTATTCATTCTTTCCGAAAAAAACTAACCATCAAATACCAACCTGTCAAAAACTCAATAATTACCTGTATTTTAAAATCGAACCCGGGTTTCCAATTTCCTTAACAAGCTTTTTTCAGCATTAATGGCTTACAACTTCACTGAGAAAAACCTTCAATCAAACTCAACTGTACAGATTCTAAACAGCTTGTCCTGCCTTGATGATTTCTCTTGCGTCGAACTCATGTTTATACAAGGAAATGAGACCATTCAAATTTAGTTTTCAACTAATAATCGGGTTCTTGCTGTCGCAGTTTTTAGCGGTGACGATTGTCCCCTTTTTTAATGTGCAGCAGCTCAGTCATGCCCTGATAATCGCGACGGGAATTTTGACGGCCAGCCTAGTATTAATGAGTCCTCCACAGGGTTCATTGAATGCACTCGCAATTAATGAACCCTGCCATGCCGGGTAAAGTGCTGGAGCAATTTGTGGTGGCTGAAGCGGTGTAAGGCACAAGCGAGGCGCTTGCGCCAGTGATGAGTGGTCAGGTCAAGTTTTATTGCTGAAATAAAAAGGCCAGCTCTTTGAGCTGACCTTTTTGCAGGCTTTTTTCTCGATGCTAAGCTTTTAATAATCTTTCAGCTCGTCTTAAGGTATTTAGACACTCACCGAACTCAAATAACGAAAATTCAACAAGAGGCTCACAGATCATGACAATAGAATTCATGCCGTTTTTTTCACCGGAAAATACTAACCTGAGTTTAATTGCCTGATACCAGCTTTTCAATTTATACTTCAATTTATACTCAAATATGTCCTTGCTGACACTCGATTGATTTGCTTTCTTAAAAGTAGCTTGCAACCTGTCTTCTATTTCTTCAAAGGTCAACTTCGTAGTTACTTTTTTGACTTTTGTAGAAGCAAGCACCTCATGAGTAATAGTCTTTATTCCCCAGGATTTCAGTCGAGAGTAATGATAGGCTGCAAGGGATATTGTAATGAGCGTAGCCATTATTATAGCTGAAAGAGCAAAGGCAACAGGATTATTAGACTCACCTCCCGAAAGGAAGATAACTAATGAGGCAGGTGTTATTATGAGGGCAATTGCTCCAGGAAATCGAATTAAATACCATTTAAAGAAAAGTTTCATAGCGAGAGTTTTAATTGAAAAACAGTTTTCTATCTAAATGAATAGTAGTAATTAGTACTTATTGGTCTTGGTTGAAATCGGGTTATAGCAAATGGTGTGATTCCTCTAAGAGAAGTTATATTATAACCGCAGAATCGACTTACACACACCTGATTATTCCAATGATTAATTACAGTTATTATTGATGCTGATGGCTACTTTAAGGTTAAATCTTTTGTTCAGGATGTTATGTTTTTTGATTTGTCCATCAAACATAGACAAAATTAAGACCGTTGCAAAAGTCACTGATTGAATTGTAAGAGTCGAAATCCAATGCCACTAAAGATAAGCACTCATAAATATTTATAAGTGCTAGAGTATTTGATAAAAGGTTTGATTTTTCGTACTGGGGAGTGATCTGGTCGGGAGTGCTCTGCCTGATGGCTGATTTTTCAAAAGAAGGATTTGAGATAATGCCGTAATCTTTCGATGGTATGAGCGGGTTCTGGTCAGGATTGTTTTCAGGTGGTATAGTGCATAGGTTCGGTTGATACTAGCGACCCGTTTTTCATTGCTGCTGTTGATGATTTGTCTTTGGGATGGTTTTGGTTTAATGCCAAAGCAATCAGGTATTACACAGTGTGATAAGCAGGGTTTTGGCAATAAATCTTTCATCCGATATGGTTAACCTGAGTTCACAGAGAAGTTTTGTTTTGAAACCCTCAAAAGCCATTTCCGGGGTTTCTTTTTATATCCATAAAATACTAATAACCACGTAATTATACCTTATCTTAAGGGCATTAAATCTTAAATCACAATTCATCACCTATCTTTGCCCTCCGATTTTAAGTATCATGGCAGTAGCAGTTAAGGAAGATGCATTATTGAGGAAGGAAATTGAGCGAAGGAGGACCTTTGGCATCATCAGTCACCCTGATGCGGGCAAGACGACACTTACTGAAAAACTGCTGCTATTTGGGGGTGCCATTCAAAAAGCCGGCGCAGTTAAGTCAAGCAAAATTGACCGGGACACCACCTCCGACTGGATGGAGATTGAAAAACAGAGAGGCATATCAGTAGCGACCTCAGTAATGGGTTTCGATTACAAGGGAGTAAAAATCAATCTCCTGGACACACCTGGTCACCAGGATTTTGCAGAAGATACTTATCGTACTTTAACAGCGGTTGACAGTGTGGTCTTGGTGATTGACTGCGTGAAAGGTGTCGAGATACAAACCGAAAAGCTGATGGAGATTTGCCGTATGAGAAAAACTCCGGTCATCTGCTTCATCAATAAACTGGACCGCGAAGGCAGAGATCCCTTTGACTTGCTGGATGAGGTTGAAGCCAAATTGGATATTAAAATTCACCCTATGAGCTGGCCCATAGGGATGGGCAAAAGCTTCAAAGGTGTTTATTCCCTGTATGAAAAGAAGTTGTTGCTGTTTACGCCCGGTAAACAAACAGTACAAAATGAATATGTTGAGATTGCAGATATCTCAAGTACAGAACTGGAGAAGTATATCACCAATAAAGAAACTGGGCAACTGAGAGAAGATATTGAGTTGATTGACGGTGTTTATGGTGATCTCGATATTAAAGATTACAAGTCCGGGAAAGTTGCTCCCGTATTTTTCGGTAGTGCCGTAAACAATTTCGGTGTAAAAGAACTTTTGGATTGTTTCATTGACGTGGCTCCTTTTCCAAGAAATAGAGAAACGGAAGACAGGGAAATATCTCCCTTGGAAAACACTTTCTCAGGTTTCATCTTTAAAATCCACGCTAATATGGATCCCCGACACAGAAACAGGCTGGCGTTTGTCAGAGTGTGTTCAGGCAAATTTGCGAGAGGCAGCAATTACCATCATGTGAGGTTGGACAAGAAATTTCGTTTCTCAAACGCTACCGCTTTCATGGCTCAGGACAAAGAAACCATTGACGTTGCTTACCCTGGAGATATTGTGGGTCTCTACGATACGGGTAACCTGAAGATTGGAGATACTTTGAGCGAGCAAAACGAAGGCTCATACAAAGGAATACCAAGCTTTTCCCCAGAAATCTTCCGAGAGGTAGTTAACCTGGATGCTATGAAATCAAAGCAGCTGGAAAAAGGCCTCAAGCAATTAATGGACGAAGGTGTGGCGCAGATGTTTACCTATGAAATGGGGGCAAGGAAAGTAGTTGGAACGGTTGGCATTTTACAATTCGAAGTCATCCAGTATCGGTTGAAGAATGAATATGGTGCCACCTGCAAATTTGAATCTAGCAATCTTTACAAGTCCTGCTGGTTTGATAGCAAAGACGACAAAAAGCTAAAACAATTTATCGACTCCAAACAAAGACATATTGCTAAAGACAAAGATGGCAAACAAGTTTTTATGGCCGAATCTAAAGCCTGGCTTCAAATGGTTCAGGACAATTTTCCAGAAATCAATTTTCATTTCACCTCAGAATTTTAGCTCCTGACAAATACCATCTTGTTATTTAGAATCAATCTAAATAACATTGCAACCTTCTTTTAAAATTCAGACAAGATGAAAACATCTCAATTCCTATCTATTGCCCTCCTGGTCGCAATTTCAGCGTGTTCAGGTACTGAACAAAAAACTGAAGAAGCCACTGAAGAGAAAGTGGTAAATCTCTATTCTCACCGTCATTACGATGCTGATAAAGAACTCTATAAAAAGTTTGAAGAAACTACCGGAATCAAGGTTAATATCGTCCAGGCAAGTGCTGATGAATTGATCACGAGGATGGAAGCTGAGGGGCAAGATTCACCTGCTGACTTGCTATTGACTGTAGATGCAGGTCGTCTGCATCGAGCTCACGAAAAAGGCCTCTTTCAATCCATTAATTCAGAAACACTCAATCAAAACATTCCTTCGAAATTCAGAGAGCCGGAAGGCAATTGGTTTGGTTTGACTTACAGAGCCAGGATTGTGGTTTATGACAAAGACAAGGTTGATCCCGCACAATTATCGACTTATGAAGATCTGACAGACCCAAAATGGAAGGGTAAAATCATGATCAGGTCTTCTGGAAACATTTACAACCAATCATTACTGGCATCCATTGTAGCTGCAAATGGAAGAGAAGGTGCAAAAGAATGGACAACTGGCGTAATGGCAAATTTTGCCAGGGACCCTCAGGGTAGTGATCGAGATCAAATGAAATCTATTGTGGCCGGTGAAGGTGAAATAGCCATTGTCAATACTTATTATTTGGGACTCTTACTAAATTCATCCGACCCTGAAGAGGTGAAAGTTGGCAAGCAAATGAAAGTATTCTATCCTAACCAGGACGGTAGAGGAGCACATATCAACGTAAGTGGAATTGGAGTTGCCAAATATGCTCCAAACAAAGAGAACGCCATCAAATTAGTGGAATTCTTGTCCGGGGAAGAGGCCCAAAAAGTATTCGCACAGATCAATTACGAATTTCCCGTGAATCCAAAAAATCAAGCATCGGCCCTTCTACAATCATGGGGTGAGTTTAAAGCAGATGAACTCAATTTGGCTGAATTGGGTAAAAACAACCGTGACGCGGTGATGATTTTTGATGAGGTGGGCTGGAAATAAGATTATGGATTAAAGGATTTGAAGATTTGGAATTAATCGAATCTTCAAACCTTCAAATACTATAATGCATAAATTATCAGGGAGGAATTATAATCCGTGGACGGTCAATATAGTCTTGATCCTTGTCCTCATTTCAATACCCATATTCATTATTTACACTGGATTAATTAACAGAAACAGTCCAACATGGAATCATATTACTTCAAACCTGCTTCCACAATACATTGCAAACACATCATTTCTGGTTCTTGGAACAGTTGTTCTAACCTTGATTTTTGGCACACTTACCGCATGGTTTGTCGCTGCTTATGACTTCCCATTCAGAAAACAATTGAGCTGGCTACTGGTACTGCCCCTTACCATACCAACTTATATTGCCGCTTATGCCTACTCAGGTCTTTTTGAATACACCGGCCCAATTTTCAGTTTACTCAGGAACTCATTCAATCTTGAATTGAGCGGTTTAAATGTTAGAAATATTTATGGTGCCATAGTAGTGATCTCATCAGTGCTTTACCCCTATGTTTATATCGCTGCCAGAGCATCATTTCTTGTCGATTCCGGCCGACTGTTCGAAGCGGCCAGAACACTGGGGAGTACACCATTTTCCAACTTTTGGAAAATCGTGTTACCTGTATCAAGACCGGCTATTGTTGCAGGTATGAGCCTTGTAATCATGGAGGTTTTGAACGAATATGGTGCTGTCAAATACTATGGTGTCACCACTTTTACAACAGGTATATTCAGAGCGTGGTTTTCGTTGGAAGATCTCCAGGCAGCCATCTGCCTTTCGGCACTGCTAATGACTTTTGTATTTGCCTTAATCATCGCGGAAAGGTTACAGCGTGGAAAAAGGCAGTTTAAAAGTGGAACTGGGAATTCCCCATTGAGCAGATATCGTCTTAATGGAACCTCCAAATACTTAGCGTTTTTGGTATGTTTAATCCCCGTTGTAGCTGGATTCCTTTTCCCCATTCTCCAATTGTTTTACTGGGGAACATTCACTTTTGGTAAAGTTATAGGTGACGATTTTGCACCATTGATTGCCAATAGTTTTTCGCTGTCATTTATGGCTGCACTTTTATGCGTTGCAATCTCTGTTGTACTTGTTTATTCAGTCCGCTTGAGTAGAAATAATCAATCAGAAATTTTTGGCCAAATTGCATCATTGGGCTATTCCATTCCCGGCGCAGCGATGGCGGTTGGGATAATGATGACCACATTGTTTATTGACCAGGCCGTATTGAGGACTCTAAACTTCTCGACCGGATTAGTACTTACCGGGAGCATGTTTGCCCTGCTATATGCTTACATTATTCGGTATTTAGCTGTGGGCTATAATCCAATTGATAGTGGGTTCAAGAAGATTGCTTTTTCATTAACGGAGGTGTCAAGAACATTGGGAATTAGCCCCCTTCAAAGTCTGTTTTCAATAAATTTACCCCTGCTCAAGCCAGCCCTGTGGAGTGCATTATTGCTGGTTTTTGTGGATGTGATGAAAGAACTTCCGTTGACACTTATTCTACGACCGTTTAATTATGAGACACTGGCTACAAGGGCATTTCGGTATGCAAACGATGAAATGGTTCCAGAGTCCGCACCAGTATCATTGGTTATTATTGCAACAGCTTTGATACCAATTATACTCCTGAATAGAAAAATAGACCAGGTTCAATAGTGGGCAACGTCATCATTCACGATATCTATCACCATTACAATGTCAATTCATTCGAATTGAACATAGAACATCTTGAGGTACAAGATGGCCAAACGGTTGCCCTTGTTGGTGAAAGTGGCTGTGGTAAAACAACTTTACTTCGAGCTATCGCTGGACTTGAATGTCCTTCAAGGGGTAAGATTCAAATTGGTGATCATGAGGTTTGTAGTCAATCAATCTTTCTGCCACCTGAAAAAAGGAATGTTGGTCTTGTCTTCCAGGATTATGCTCTTTTCCCACATCTTACGGTTAAAAAAAATATTGAATTTGGTCTTAAGAAATTGGCAATAGAAGATAAGAAATTGCGTTTGCAGGAAATTATTGATCTCACCAATCTCGAGGAGTTCATTGATCGATATCCGCATGAACTATCTGGCGGACAACAACAACGAGTTGCAATTGCAAGAGTACTGGTTTGCCAGCCAAAAGTGCTCCTACTCGATGAGCCATTCAGCAATATGGACGAACCTCTGAAGGTGAAAGTCCGCTCAGAAATCAAGGTTCTGATTACAACGAGCAAGACCACCACTATTCTTGTAAGTCATGACATTAGAGATGCGTTTGCAATAGCTGATTCTATTGTGATCCTTAAAAATGGTAAAATAGAACAAATTGGTACTGAAGATGAATTAAAGAGCAAGCCTCAGAACGATTACGTTAAAGAATTGGTGACCACCAATCCTGTTTAGCTACCAATAGTGCTCTGTTGTCTCCATTTTCCCTATTTTTAAGAAGTTAATAACCATTAGAATCACAAACTGGACCAAGATTTTGATCACTCTATGAGTTCATCGAATGAAGCACTTCTGGAAAAACTGCGATCAGAAGTGGAGGATAATCTAAAGAATGAGCAGTTTGGAGTAGAAGAACTAGCCGACAAGGCAGGTATGAGTCGCTCCCACCTGCATCGGAAACTGCAAGAAGCCACTGGTCAATCCATAAGTCAGTTTATACGGAAGTATCGATTGAAGAAAGCTATTGAAATTCCCCAAGGCGAAGAAATTACCGCTTCTGAAGTCCGCCTACCAGGTAAGGTTTTGGTAGTGCCACTGATTTCACTAAATCATTGACTGACTTTTACGGTTATCCACCTGGGGAAGCCAAAACATAGAAACGAGTCAACTTCAAACAATGCTCAAATCAAATCCCAGGAAAGAACTAATTAAGACCGTTGCAAAAGTCACTGATTGAATTTTAAGAGTCGAGATTTGTAATTTTTGGATTTAGACAGTTATAGTACCTGTTTCTTTGTCTGCCCCATTAGCTCTAATTGATCTGTTTGAGCACCTTTTGCCCTCTTATTTCGCTGTGTTACACAGCATTGGACACAATTATCCCAGGTGAGCGGTATAAATTATAACATAGTGGCCTCCATTAGATTATGTGTTTCGTTCTATCTGTTATCCACGGTTGAGCAGGAGCAGGATTATACCACTCTTGAGCAGTTGCCTAAAAACAAATGATCAGGTAAATTAGACTGAAAGGAGCCCAGTGCATGGCTTTATTACTTATTGAAATTCTCCAAGGTCTTGAGGAATTGAGCCGCATTTTGATACCCGGCAACGGGCTTTACTTTTTTAAAGCTTTCGTCAATGAAAACAATCGTTGGTAGCCCCTGAACCTTGAACGATTTCACCAGTTCTCGTTCAGTGAGTGTTTGGCCATTGAATGTAATGGGGTTGTGGCTTTCGGCATCGATTCTAACGGCATAGTAATTTTCATTTATGTAATTTGAAACTTTGCTGTTGGTGAATGTTTTACGATCCATAATCTTACACCAACCACACCATTCGGCGTAAATGTCGATAAACACCTTGCGAGGATTACTTTTGACCAACTCCTGGGCTTCTTCAATTGAGACCCAGTTGATTTCGGTTTCATCGGAATTATGCAGGACGGAGTCATTTGCTCGGAAAGACATGAGGTACAAGACTGCGGCTGCAAGTACTGCCAATTGAAGTTTTATCATTTCGCTTTTATTAAATCAAATAACTGTTCTCTATTTCCGTCATTAAGCACTCTTTAAAATTCCTGCCTATAGAAATCTATTTATTCCCAATCACAACTACATTGCCATTAATGGTATTTATATACTTTAAGTTCACTATAAATGATTTATGTATCTTCATAAAATGGCTGGAAGGTAGATGGGCCTCCCAATGCTTCATGGCTTGCAAAATTAGATGAGTAGTAGACTCAGTTACAATTTTAACGTAGTCCTGAATACCTTCTATATAAATTAACGTGAGTTCGGGGTAAAGAGAGATCATCAAGGCGGGAAAAGCTGTTCAAAATCCGTATAGTCGAGTTTGATTGCAGGTTTTTTCTCAGTGAAATTGTAAGCCATTAATGCTGAGAAAAGCTTGTTAAGGAAATTGTAAGGACGTCTGTGTCTTGAATGCTTCGACCTGAAATATGTTTTTGAGCTGGTCAATACTGGTTTTACAAATAGCTCTTTTACCAGGTAGTACAGCATCCATCATGGGTGTGATTGATGAAGATTTCACATTCGGTTTGAGTTTTGTGACCAGACGTACCCCCTGGAAGAAAAGGTTTTTTTTTAAAAAGTTCCTTACTGATATACCCTTTGTCACCAAAAAGCTTTCCAAAAAGCTTGTTGATAAACCGTTCAATTGTAAGAGGCTTACGGGCGTCCACATTACCAGGGGGAAGCATAAAATCTGCGATTTCACCTGTATCGGCAGGCAAAAATCGTCAATGGAACAGAAAATTCCGGTAAGTTTATCAGCAGATAACATGGGCAGGGTTTTAGTTTAATATATTGAAATGCAGTGTTTTAATATGCTAAAAATCTGCCTCTTTTCCTGTCAGAAAAGCCTCATTCTTATATCGAACTCACGTTAAATTATATAAAAGGGTGCCGTAGCTCCCACCTTTTCAACTTCAGGCTCAATGTGCCAATATTTTACCGGTGTGTCAAGCATCAAGAAATAAGTTTTAAATTTTTGCAACCTTTCCTTCTTCCCTAGGTACTCTATAAAATAAACCGACATTCAATGCTTCGAAATTACCTGCTAGTCACCCTTAGAACTTTAAGGAAACAAAAGCTCTTTTCCATTATTAACATCCTGGGATTGACCATAGGTATGTCAACTTCGGTATTGATCCTAATGTGGGTTCAGGATGAATTGAGTTACGATGACTTCCACCAAGACCTGGGTCAGATTTATCGGGTTTATGAATGGCAACACTACAGCGGAGGAAACAGCTTTCCAACTTATTCCACTCCCGGAGCACTGGCACCGGCTTTAATCGCCGATTATCCTGAAATTGAGGCCTCAGCACAGTTTTCCCCCATCTGGTCCAACGTAGTTTTCAATTATGATAATAAGATCTTCAATGAAGATAAAGGTTACTTCACCGGACAGGATGTCTTTAAAATATTTGCTTTCGACTTTATCATCGGACAGAGTGACGGTGCCTTGACCAGGCCACACACCATAGTCATCAACCGAAGTCTGGCAGCACGCTACTTCGGTTCAGACTGGGAAGCAAAGACCGTACTTGGTGAGAACATTCTCCTATCCAACAATTGGCAATACGAAGTAACGGCGGTGGTGGAAAACTACCCGTCCAATTCAATTTTTGATTTCACTTTCATGGTTCCCTTTGAGTCGCTGGGAGAAATGTGGAACTGGGACACATTTATGGAATGGGGTAGCAACTACACCAATACGTATATCAAACTAAGTGCCGGAGCAGATGCCGAGGCATTGGGAAAAAAGATGGTCGATTATATCAAAGACAAGGAGGAAGATTCGGTGATTGACCTCCACCTCTATCAATTTACCCAATCCTACTTATATCGCATTAGTGGCGGTGGTCGCATTCAATATGTTCGTATTTTTTCAGCCATTGCTATCTTCATTCTGCTAATTGCCTGTATTAATTTCATGAATCTGGCTACCGCAAAGTCAGGTATCCGATCGAAAGAAGTGGGTATCCGAAAATCAATCGGTGCGTACAAACATCATTTAGTCATTCAGTTCCTGTTAGAATCTGTCGCGATGGCAGTTATTGCCCTCCTACTTACATTGGTAGTGATTCATCTACTGCTTCCGTCTTTCAATGATTTAACCAATAAGTCCATCCGAATAGATGTAACAGCCTGGTCTTATATAGTGGGTCTCATTGGTATCACCTTTTTCACAGGCATCTTGGCGGGCAGTTATCCCGCCTTTTACATTTCAGCTTTCAAACCAACAGAGGTCTTAAAAGGGGTAGTGCAACTGAAAGGTGCCACCTTAAGGAAAGCACTAGTCATTCTTCAATTTTCCCTCTCTGTAATATTGATTGTAAGTACAATAGTGATCAATAAACAACTCTTCCACATCCAAAACCAGGAAATCGGATACCAGAAGGACAACGTCATATATTTTGAGATCAGCGACAATTTTGATCGCAGGTATCCCTTGCTGAAAAATCAATTCCGTCAAATCCCGGAAGTAGTGAATGTTTCTGCAAGCATGCAGCTCCCTGTGGATGTAGGCAACTCTACTTCAAATATCTCCTGGCCAGGTAAGGACCCCAACGATGTGATATTGATTAATATCATGATGGTTGACTATGATTATATCAATACCCTGAACATGCAGTTGGCAGAAGGGCGAGACTTTTCTACCAAATTCTCGTCAGACACCGCCAACTTCCTGGTCAATGAAACTTTCGCCAAATTGATTAATGAAAACGGGGCATTAGATACCAAACTGGAGATGTGGGGAGAAAGTGGCAATGTCGTCGGTGTGGTAAAAGACTTCAATTTTCGTCCCCTGACAGACGAAATAGAACCTATGATATTCAGATGTGATCCAGGGCTTCTCAGTATCTTCACCGTTCGACTGAAGGGTGCTAATTTTTCACAAGTCAGTTCACAAATGGAAGAAATCTGGAAAAACGTAAACCCCGATCTTCCATTTGAGTTTCACTTTCTTGACAAACAATTTGACGACCTCTACCAGGCCGAAATCATGACTGGCAAACTGTTTAACATCTTTTCCGGTCTGGCCATTTTCATTTCCTGCCTTGGATTATTTGGCTTGGCCACCTTTACCTCAGAACAAATGAAAAAAGAGATTGGGGTGAGAAAAGTATTAGGTGCTTCCATACAAAACATTGTGATGCTCTTTTCTAAAATATTCACCAAATGGGTTATTATTTCAAACCTCATAGCCCTTCCTATTGCTTATTATGCTACGAATCTCTGGCTGGAAGACTACGCCTATCGCATCTACATTGACGGTTGGATGCTGGGCTCTGCCACTGGCGTCTCCCTTTTTATCGCATTAAGTACGATTATCTATCAATCATTAAGGACAGCTGTTTCAAATCCGGTAGATGCTTTAAGAAGTGAGTAAAATCCCTAAAGGAAGTACTCCATATCTGAAAATTTCAACTATGTCAAAAAATTCGATGGAAAATCCAAATCTGAGACGAGAATTCTTTTAATTGCTGTTTAAAGTTGAAATCTAAGTGAATGAAGAAAATACTCGCATTGATATTAACAACGCTGTGTTGTTCATGTACTGCCCAAAATACGGCAGAACGCCTTGGCTACGAAAAGAACGCCATCCTCTTGATATTACATGCAGATGATTTGGGCGTATCCCATTCTGAAAATTCAGCTTCCATTAACGCTTATGAAAATGGTGGAATTAATTCTGCCAGCATTATGGTTCCCTGCCCCTGGTTTCCTGAAATTGCACAATATGCCACCAAGAATCCCGATTTCGATCTTGGCCTCCATCTCACGCTTACAGCTGAATGGAGCAACTACAAATGGAATGGTGTTTCCTCCACATCAGCTATACCGTCACTGCTGAATGATCAACAGCATTTTTACTCCTCCAGTGAGGAAGTAGGACAAAAAGCAAACCTGGCAGAAGTGGAAAAGGAAATAAGAGCGCAAGTGGACCGGGCCAGTTCATTTGGCATAAAACCCACACATCTGGACAGTCACATGGGCAGTCTTTTTCAAACACCGGATCTATTTAAACTTTACCAAAAACTTGGAGCCGATTATAAAATCCCAGTCTTTATCCCATACGGATCACTCAAAGGGGCGCAGCCACTTATTGATGCCATCCAGCCTGGACAAATTTTAGTTGACAACTTGGCAATGATTAACCCTGAAATTGTGCCAGATGATTGGGGAGAGTACTACCTCAATATTATCAAAAATCTACAACCCGGATTAAATGAGATCATTGTTCATATTGCCTACGACAACGCCGAAATGCAAGCGGTGACCATTGACCATCCTGATTTTGGATCGGCCTGGAGGCAAAGAGATTATGAAGTTGTTCTGAGTCAGGAGTTCAAAAAATTAATACATGAAAGAAATATTAAATTAGTCACCTGGCGTCAAATTCAAGAGTTACAATATCCTGATTGATCTTGATACAGACACAAGTTCAAAAAACTTGTGTGCCACCCTTTAAGGCCAATCTCATAATAATCCTTCCGCTTCTCCCAAATCATGCCTGGCATGTTGCAATCGATGGTTATCATTACCAACCAATGTATAATTGATAAAACATGAAAAAGTTCGTTCTTCTCATTCTTCCTTTTAACTTATTTGCTCAGGTGCCAAAACCGTCTGATGTCTTCGGTTTTGAGCCTGGTGCTGATTACAAATTAGCCGATTACTCTCAGTTGCAAGATTATTATCAAAAACTAGATCAAGCCTCTGATAGAGTAGTGCTTACAGAAATAGGGAAAACTACCCTTGGTCGTCCAATGTTGCTTCTATTCATTTCCAGCAAAGACAACATTGCTAATCTTGATAAATACCGAAAAATCAGTCAGGACATGGCATTGGCAAAAATTGGTCAGGCCAGCGCAACACAAAATGCTAAGGATGGGAAAGCTATCATTTGGATAGATGGTGGTTTACATGCAACCGAAAGAGCTCCCGCTCAGATGCTTCCTGAGTTAGCATACAATGTGGCTACTGGTGAAACGGACGAAATGAAAAAGATTCGGGACAATGTCATCATGCTCCTCATGCCTGTAATGAATCCAGATGGATTGGAAATTGTTGTGGATTGGTACAAACAAAACCTTGGTACTCCATACGAAACTACCGGCCCACCAATACTCTACCACCACTATGTTGGGCATGACAATAATCGGGACTGGTTTATGAACAACATGTCGGAAAGTTACCACGTGAACGAAATTCTTTACAATACATGGTACCCTCAGATTGTTTATAACCACCACCAATCATCACCTCCCTGGGCAAGGATATTCCTCCCTCCTTTCTCAGATCCTGTAAATCCAAATATTCATCCCGGCACAACAACAGGAACCAATCTTGTAGGAACAGCCATGGCCAATCGGTTTGCGATCAAAAAGATGCCGGGAGTTATCTCACATCTCACGTTTAGCATGTGGTGGAACGGCGGTATGAGAACTGTTCCTTACTATCACAATATGGTCGGGATACTGACAGAAACTGGTCACACTACTCCAACTCCAAGAATCTATCCACCGGATTCTATTCCAAAAGAGATAGGACGTGGGCGAGGCAAAGTACCTACAAACGGCACGAAGATATTCTATCCATATCCCTGGAAAGGTGGGGAGTCCCATTTTCGCGATGCAATGGATTACACATTAACTGCTTCGATGGCTGTTCTTGACCTTGCTGCAGATCGCAAGGAAGAATACTTGTATAACATATACTCCATGGGACGAGATGCTATAGAGGCGAGTTTGCTTGAAAATTTCTATGCCTATGTGATTCCTGCAGATCAGCATGATTACAATGAGGCTACAAACCTGGTCAATGTGCTTCGGCAAGGGGGAGTTGAGGTGCATCTGGCGACAAGGGATTTCACTGCGGAGGGTAAGAATTATAAAGCTGGATCTTACATTGCCTACGGTGCACAGGCCTTCAGACCATACCTCGTTGACCTCATGGAAAAGCAAGAGTATCCTGATAAAAGAGTTTATCCTGGAGGTCCTCCTGTACCCCCCTATGATTTGGCGGGCTGGACACTACCAATGCAAATGGGCTTGAAAGTTGATCGGATAAAAACAGAATTCAAAGTAAAAACAGAAGAAATAACTGCAAGAGCGGCTCTCAATGCCGGTAAAGCTTCAAAAGGCAGTTACGGATACAGTCTGTCTGCAAAAACTAACCACAGTTATAAAGCAGTTAATCAGTTGTTAGCTCAAGGAATTAAGGTACATCGGTTATCAACTTCCGTAGGCAATCTATCAGCAGGTGATTTTATTGTTGAGGGAAATCCTGATACAATAAATGAGATGGCAAATACTCTTGGAATAGACTTTAGTGGATTAAATGCTGAACCAAGTGTAGAAAAATCTGAAATGGTTAAACCAAAGGTTGGTCTATATAAAAGCTGGGTTGCCAATATGGATGAAGGATGGACGAGATGGTTACTCACCGAATACAACTTTGATTGGGATACACTACATGACAATGATGTCAGAAACCGTGATCTGAATCAATACACAGCAATTGTTATTCCTGATCAAAATCCTGAAAGGATACTCAATGGACACAGAACGGGAAGCATGCCGGATCAATATACTGATGGTTTAGGACTTGCCGGCACCTTGAAATTACAAAAATATGTCAAAGTGGGAGGAACATTGATTGCCTTTGACAAAGCAAGTGATCTATTCATAGATCAATTTGGACTTCCAATAAAAAATGTAACCAAAGGTCTAAGTGACCAAAAATTCTTTATCCCCGGTTCATTGATCAGAACTACTGTTATGGTGGACCACCCTTTAGCTTACGGTATGCAAAGTGAGGTAGCTGCCTCCTTTAATCGAAGTAGGGCGTTTAGTACAATTGTCAAATCAAATAAAGGTGAAGACGGAACCGAATATACTGTAGCGGCAGGCCCTAAACCCGACGTTGAAGTAGTCGTTACTTATGCCAAAAACGATCTCTTGATGAGCGGTTGGGCACTTAACGAAAAGAAATACATCGGCGGGAAAGCAGCTATGGTAAGTGTTGACCATGGCAATGGAAAAGTCATTTTATTTGCTTTCCGACCCCAATTCAGGGGTCAGCCAAGAGCAACCTATAAGTTGGTATTTAATTCCATATATTCGAACTCAATGAAAAAATAGAAATCCCTATGAACTGGATATTGAAACATTGTTTTTTGGCAATTATTCTATATAGTGGTTGCCAGCCCTCTGTCACAAGCGTTTCCGAAACGCGGAAACCCAATATCATCTACATACTGGCTGATGACCTGGGCTATGGAGAATTGGGAATTTATGGACAAAAAAAGATTCAAACACCCAATATAGACGAATTGGGAAGGTCAGGTATGCTCTTTACTCAACATTATTCTGGATCACCAGTGTGTGCACCCTCCCGGTATATGTTTTTGACAGGTAAACATTCTGGCCATGCCTACATACGCGGCAATGATGAATGGGGAGAAAGAGGGGACGTTTGGGATTTTGCAGCAGCTGTTGAAGATCCAAATCTTGAGGGACAACGTCCTATTCCAGCTAACACAGTAACACTCGGAAATATTCTTCAAAGAGCTGGCTACAAAACCGCATTAGTTGGAAAATGGGGTCTGGGAGGACCGCTATCAGACGGAATACCTACTAAGCGTGGTTTTGACTTCTTTTATGGTTACAACTGCCAGAGGCAAGCTCACCAGCTTTATCCGAAACATTTGTGGCGCAATGAAGAGAAACATTGGCTAAACAATGAAATAATTGCTCCAAGAAGGGACAACGAACTAGCCGATAGCGCAGACACACTTGATTTGGCAAGTTATGCCAAATGGCAACAAAAATATTATGCCCCTGCAATGATGCAAATCGAGGCTTTGAACTTCATTGAAGACAATAAGAACAATCCGTTTTTTCTTTATTATGCCTCACCATTACCTCACCTACCTCTGCAAGTTCCACAGGAATATGTTGATAGGTATGTCAAGCTTTTAGGCGATGAGGAACACTACAATGGATCCAAAGGATACTTCCCTAATCGCTACCCACATGCAGCTTATGCAGGCATGATCACCTATCTGGATGACCAGGTTGGAGAATTGATTGCTAAATTGAAGGAACTGGACCTGTATGAGAATACACTAATAATATTCACCAGCGACAATGGACCTACTTATACAGGTGGCGTTGATGCTCCATTTTTCAATAGTGCTGGGCCTTTCATGGAAGAGTACGGCAGAACAAAAGGATTTACCTATGAAGGAGGAATCCGTGTGCCCATGATTGCCCACTGGCAAGGAAAGATTGAACAAGGCACGACAACCGATCATATCTCAGCGTTTTGGGATGTTCTACCTACCATTGCTGATCTCATAGGTGCTGAGACACCCGGTGACATAGATGGTATCAGTTTTTTACCAACTCTTTTACAAGAACAAGTACAGACCAAGCATGACTTCTTGTATTGGGAATTCCCAAGCTATAATGGCCAACAAGCTGTTAGGATGGGAAAATGGAAGGGAATAAGGAAAGACATCTTTGATGGGAATATGGAAATTGAACTCTATAATTTAGAGAATGACCCTTCAGAGTCAAACAATATTGCCGGCGAGAATCCTGATGTTGTCTCCCAAATTGAAAATTTAATGAAAGAACAACATACTCCTGCTGAGAATGAGAGGTTCAAAATGAGTCAACTAGGAGACGTTTTAACTTCCAAAAGTATGTAAATAAGGGCTTTTTTTGTTGAGTTAACTTTTGTTGTTCAGTCAAAGAGTGTCACCTAAAATCTCGAATTGGCATGAAAACCAACCCGGAAGTGACAATTTCTTAAACAAAAAAACCATCCACTGACAGCTGAAATACAAAGTGTAAGAGAAATAATTCTCGAAACAGATTCTCGTATGGAAGAAGTCATCAAATGGAGTAGCCCTACTTTTATCTATAAGGGCAATATTGCCTCTTATTTTATGAATGCTAAGAAATTTGTAAGTCTCATGTTTCACAAAGGCGCATTAATCAAGGATAAAACGGGCTTATTGCAAGGAGATGGAAAAGAAGTGAGGCATGCCAGATTTCAAGATATCGATGACATTGGAAAAAAGGAGGATGCCCTTCGTTCGGTGATTAAAGCATGGATTGAAATGAAAGATAGTGAGCAGTCTTCGACATTTTCTTGACAGAACTCAGTATTATGATAAATTTGCACACATTATGTGAAAGGAAAACAATCGTTCTATAGCCATGGCTACTTTAAAATCACGTTAATACGCCAACCGAATGAATCTGGAATTTGTGAATCCTCTTGTCTGGGGATTGCCTTGTTTTGTTGCTCTGGTACTCCTGGAACTTGTTTACAGCAAGATTCACGACGACGAAGGTCTTTACAACTGGAAGGATCTTATTGCCAGTAGCACCATGGGGTTTGGAGCAGTAATTATTACACCCTTCATTAAGATAGTCTCGGCAGCAACAATCTTTTATCTGGTTTACGAATTGTTTAATCCTGAAATAAATGGAATTCGAACCAACATTTTAGGGTATGAGTCCTTCGGCTGGGCTTGGTATTTATGGTTAATCTGCCAGCTTCTGGATGATTTCAGCTATTACTGGCTGCATCGCTTTAACCATACTGTAAGATTTATGTGGGCTGCGCACATAGTTCACCATTCATCAGAGCAGTACAACCTCGGAACGGGATTAAGAAATGGGTGGTTTACTATTCTTTACAAGCCCTTCTTCTATATGTGGATATGCGCCATTGGTTTTCATCCAGAAATGCTCCTAGTGTGCATGGGAGTCGAAGCCCTTTGGCAATTTCAGTTACATACCAAATACGTTGCAAAGTTAGGATTTCTTGAAAAATTTATGAATACTCACAAACAGCATCAAGTGCATCATGCCAAAAATCTTGATTACCTGGATAAGAATCATGGAGGTTATCTTAATCTCTTCGATAAACTCTTTGGCAGTTGGAAAGATTTAGACGATGATGTCAAAATAGAATACGGTGTCGTTCACGATCCTAAATCGTATAATCCTTTAGTCATTGTATCACATGAGTACAAAAGCATTTGGAGAGATGTCAAGAGCTCAAAAAATCTATACGAAGCATTGATGTACATATTTGGTGAGCCAGGATGGAGCCCTGATGGCTCAAGCCTAACTGTCAAGCAAATGCAACGAAAAAGCAAAATGGCTTCTCAAAAAGTTCACGCATAATAATTAAGGTTAATTACATCCCTTAATTAATTACATCCTGATGATACCCCAATAGTCAGGACAGGTTTAGCCTTTTTTTACGATCAACAAGAGTAATTGATCTATCCATTAAGCCGCTTCTTTTTTGAGCTGAAAGTATGGCTGTCCAGGCATTTGATCGTCAATTCCTCTATGCCTTCTTTCCATGGTGCAATGGTTAAAATATTCGGCTAATGAAAGGTACAAATCTGTACCGTCCCCGGAAGGATACAGGTAAAGCTTCTCATACTTGACACTTCTCCACAATCGTTCGATAAAGGCATTGTCAATAGCTCTTCCTTTGCCATCCATACTAAGGTTTATACCTTGACTTGCCACATAGTTGGCGAAGATCCCAGCGGTTTGAGTTGACCAATAGCCTTCAGTAGCTGATCCTTTTCTTCATCAGCTTGGGGTTGCTTACTCTTCCCTTTTTTCGCAAAAAGCGTATCGGCATTGGCCAAAAAATCCCTTTTCCACAGGCTGATTTGCGGTGGAGCTACTGCGTATTTCTGTGCTGGTTCAGCAACACGTGACCGCTCCTTGAGAGCCTCCGGTACTACTTTGGTCCTGAATTTCGTGGTGTACTTTCTTCCTGTCATTTTAGTAAAAGTTGGCGCATTTATTTCTTCGGGTTGTGGAGATTCACATCTTACTGTCAGTAATAAAATGACGACAATATTTAGTATGAATAGGTTGCGTCTCATTTGGGGTTGTTTATCAACAATTTGAACATAATAGGTAACATTTCAAACTGTATTTTTTGATTGGTGCCAAGATTATTTAATTCTTGTGAGCTTAGATTTAGACCATTGTTAGCACTACCTTCATTCAAAATAGGTTTTTATGCGAATAGCTGGGCTAATATTGGCAGCTGGGGAGTCTAGTAGACTGGGGCGACCAAAACAGTTGGTAAAATACAGGGGGAATTCACTATTAAATCATGCGATTAACACACTTTTAGAAACAGGTATTAATGATGTCTTTGTAGTGTTAGGGGCTAATCGAAACCGTATAGCATCCTCTATTCATAGTTCTGAAGTCATAACAATTTATAATGATGAGTGGCGTGACGGCATGGGATCAAGTTTGAGTGCAGGGATACGGGCACTTGAGTTTGATGACCAAATCGAGGCGGTACTGGTAATTCTCAGCGACCAGCCCAAAGTAACAGTTGCTCATTACAACGCTCTGATAAACTCGTCGAAAGAACGTGAGCAAATTGTATGTTCTGCATATAGTGAAGCGATTGGCGTACCAGCCATCTTTCCGAGATCATGTTTTGGTGACTTAAAAGCACTGACCGGCGATAAAGGTGCCCAAGAGATGATTAATAATTACGAAAAGAAAGTTTCAATACTTTGCGAAGACTGCGCCATTGATATTGATACAACGGATGATTTAATAAACCTTCAATGAGTGGTTACTCTAAGGCTTGGGCTTATAAGCATCTGTAAAAATACCGTTCGTGGGATTAATCAGGTTCTGAACGAAATCTGTTAATTTTTTGATGTCCTCAGAGATGTCCTTTCGAGATTTTATTTTTAATAATCTGATGACTTTATCACCACCTAGTTCCAGATAGATTCTGTAGGTTATGTCTTTATTGCCTTCCTCGAAAGGACTAGTTCCCGCGTATTGAGAAGTAACGCTGATGGATACATCTTTAATCTCGTTGTAAGCAAGTTGAGCCTTAATGAAAAACGGTCTTGAAACTGAAAGTAATTTCTCTTTAGAGTCGAAATGTACTGTAGACGGGAATTTCCAGCTATCATGTATGAATGGTAGTGCCAGTACTGGAATTAGGAGGATTAACATTTCGGCACTTCCTATTAGTGCGAATGCAACTACAAAAGGGACAATAATCGCAAGTACGGCAAAGAAGAAGTAAGGAGGTTTGGTGGTTATTACTACTTGATGACTTTCCTCAATGGCTTGATAGCCGAAAGTAGATAAAATCTGGTTGTGGTCTACTGCCATTTCTTTGCCTCTTTTTCTCGATCATAAATGACAATCCCAGCGTCGTCCCATTCTTTTGAAATGAATGGTTGATATTCATCATCGAATGGTTTTTCCGGGTATTGAATCTCTCTTTTTCGCCGATTTCGCTCGCCGTAGTATTCACGCCACAAACCAACTTTATAGTCATGTTTGTATTTTCCTATGACCGCAATGCGACCATTTTTATGGAAAGCGTAATAATCCCCATCCTTTTCACCATAGTGAACAGGAATAATTTCTCTCATTCTTTTACCCTCTGTATCTTTATAGTATGCGATTTGGGCTTCTTTTGGCCAACCTTTATACCATTTTTTCTTCTCTTGCAGAATGTCGTATTTGTTATGCCTCATCCAACGACCATGTTTGGTGCCTTTATAAAAAATACCCTCCTCTAAAATCTGGTCACCGACCATTTTAAGGTAAGAGCCATGTAGTATACCAGCATATTTCTTATTGATTTTTCTTGAGTTGGTAATCTTCCTTTTTTTGAAATCATACCAGTAGATGTCTCTAACATAGGAATCAGGTTCTTCATAAACTTTGAGGTAGTGGAACCACTCGACCACCACATCCTGGCCAAAACCTGTCCTTGTAAAACCTTTCTTCGTCTTTATTTTATAAAAGACATTTCGCTTGCGTTTTTTCTTCTTGGACTCACCTTTTTCCTCCTCTTCTTCATCTTCGCCAAGATCAATGGTTAAGGGGGACTCATAATTAATTTCAAAAAGACGGTCCACAGCAACTTCTTTTTCCTGGGCCTTACTTGGGGAGATGGTCAGGGCGAAGAGTGGAAAAATGATGAATATTGAATGCCTAAACATGTATTGAAAACGCAATAGTTTGCCATTTCTTATTATAATCGAACAATCAAATTTATCTTTTTTTAAGCTCCATGTCAAGTACTATATGGTCGATCTCAGTAGAGCAGTATTCTTTATGTCGATAGGATTGTGTCAATACTGATTAATTTAAGGCTCTAATGAAAGTTATTTTCTTAACCGCATAGCTCTCCTTTAGAAAATGGCTCATGGAGCATCATGACCAGGTCGCAGTGTAGCCTTACCAGTTATCGGACCACTAAAAAATCAACTTTTTAGTTGGTTTTTTAGCTATCAGGGAGCTGTTAATTGTGGTAAAGTCCTGAACAGGCTTGCGGGGAGGCACTTTTCCACTGTTCACAGCTTGTACATAGTAGTCCATCGGTGATATTCCACCAGGTGAACTATGGGGATGATGCCGGTTATAATCTTGTCTCCATCTCTCAGCTATTATTCTCACCTGCTCCGGATCTTCAAGCCAGTAAGCGTCCAGTACATCTTCTCTAAAGAGCCGATTGAACCTTTCAATGTAAGCGTTTTGGGTGGGCATGCCTGGTTGGATAAACTTTAACCTGATGTTCTTGGTCTTACACCAATCACCCAATCGGTGAGAGATGAACTCTGGCCCATTATCTACTCTTATGTGCTTTGGCAATCCATGCTCTTCTTCCATGACTTCAAGGATTCTAACTACCCGATCTGCTGGAAAACTAAGCCCCACTTCGATGGCAGGAGCTTCTCGAGTATAATCATCTGTGAGATTCAATACTCTGATCTTTTGCCCATCTGTAAGTGCATCGCTCATAAAGTCCATGTTCCAGGTATGATTAGGTTTTGTAGCAACGTACAAAGGTTCTTTGATACATTTAAGGTTACTAATTTGTTCATTGTTAAACTGTCCGATTTTTTGGTAAGGCTACACTAATTTATTGAAACGCTTCTCCCAATGGGTTAAGGGCTTGTTCTTTTTGGCTTTCTTCAAAATGTGATTCTTGAGTTTTTTGCTTTTGAGAAGTTGCCCGTTCTTCTCTGATTGGTACCCTTTATCAGCTTTCAGGGCAATACCCTCAGGTAAATCGACTGTGCCCGACACCTCAGACAGATTTCCTGTTTCATTCACACTTGCTTTGGTGGTCACAACACCCGGCACCAGTCCTTCTTCATCGGTGAGGCAATGTTTCTTATAGCCCTAATGATATTTACCTCCCTTCTTTAACCATGATGCCTCCTGATCTACCCTTGAAGGGCAGGTTTTATGGACACCCGCCTCTTGCTCATCTTCTCTGTCTGTAGTGACTTCATGATTGGTTTTTCCTTTAGGCCTCAAAGGAGTTTCTATCACACCGGCATCGACTATGACTCCTGTTTTAACGATGATTTTATGCCTGCTCAACTGCGAATTGATCTCCTTAAAAAGCAGCTCAAAACCACCTGATTTGGACATGGCACTACGAAAGCGGCTTAAAGTACTATGATCCGGAGCTGCCTGATCTATTGTTAATCCACAGAAATAGCCAAAAGAAATACTATCATTGACACGATCTTCTACTTCATAATCGCTCAATCCGTACCCTGTTTGAAGTAAACACATCTTAAATGGCAACAGCCCATCATAACCGGGTTTACCTGTCGCACTCCTGCCCTTTTTATAATAGGCAGAGATGACTGATTCAATCGATCCCCGGTCCAAAGCAGTATTTATCTGAGTGAAAAAAGTCTTTTTTATTTTGCGGGTTCGTAGCTCACAAATGCTGCCTGCCAGGCTGAGAATGGATTGTTTTTGCATACGTAACTATAATACATAACGAGTAATATTTCAGAATGCCTTGCAACGATCTTATTTTCTGCGTTTAAGTGGCCGATAATTTGCTCCACATCTTTATCCAAGTTGGTGCAAGTAACGCTATTAGGCGAATGTTTTGCTAATTTTTGAACCGATTGATCTCAGTACCTCATTCCCTTGATTTCTGACTGAACCAACCTCACGCTGTCTGTCCGTAAAAGACACGGCAATCTGGTTAACAAAGACACTTTGACAGCTACCTTTCAGTTCTCCATATAACAAATTCATGCTGATATTTTTGGCATTGTCAGGAATCCCTCTTTTGAGGAGAATCGGAACGCCATCGGCATATACAGAAATATAAGGGTAGGTTGAAGATGCAATGGGACACCAATTAAGTCATGGTACTTGAATTCCGTACCCCCGTCGTCAGTATATAAGGCCACAGTAGGTAAATCAATGTCTCGTTTGCTACGTTTATGTGTAATTCTGATCCGGAATAAGCAATTGAGCCATTAATAGCAATAATGGTCAAGTCGTTCAAATCAGCACCGTCAAGAGGCTTAACAGTGAATTCGGTCGGCTGATTTTTGATAACTATCCCAGATTCGGACCATAAACTAATTTTACCTTGCTTGGAGGGAAATTCAAAAGTCTGCGAATACACACATGCAGTAGAAAACAAGAATATTATTGTCGTAGTTATATGAAACATAGCCAGTTTTTTTTTATTAAAACTATCTATTTCGATCTAAAATCGACACATAACTACGCTTTACTACTTATAATTTTACGTATTTTATCGTAAATAGGCTTTTCAATAATTGCTCTGGATCGTTTGAGGATATTAGGACCTCCCAGTCCGTTTTTATCACATCTCTATAAATTTCAAACTCATCATCAATTTGAATAATCAGGAATCCTTTTTGGTTATCACATGAGTAGTAATCACCAGCCTTAAGGCCGGCTTTTCTCCTAATTCTGAAATTTTGTTGATATCTGAACTTTGAGTCAGATATAAGCTCAAGTGCCTGATCTTTGTTTTTAAATGAAGTGGGTAGCTGGTCACAAGTAATAGATTCAGAAACAACTTTATAGTTCACCTCCTGCCCCTTAGATGTAAACCAAAAGATAGCCAAAAGAAAGATGCTTATACTAACCTTCATACTTATTCACTCCGCAAAGACCTTACCGGATTGACAATTGCTGTTTGTAAATGATTGAAAACTCACTGTAATCTACCCAATCAAAATTGCAATTATTCCTGCAATAACGAATGACGCGGGGTTTATATCTATTCGTTAAGCGAAGTCCTGAAGTTAGGTAGCCTTACTTAAAAATCGGACAGTTTAAAAATGAACAAATCAGTAACATTAAACTGTCAAAATGAAAAAGTCAAAGTTTACAGAGAGCCAGATCATCAAGGCTCTGAAGGAAAATGATCAAGGTCGTAAGACGGAGGACATCTGTCGGGAGATGGGTATCCATAAGGGTGCTTTTTACAATTGGAGGAAAAATACTCTGGCATGGATGCGAGTCAGTTGAAGCGGCTCAAGGAGCTTGAAGATGAGAATACACGCTTGAAGAAAATGTATGCAGAATATTCTCAATGCCTATTGGTTTGAAGACCCGGAACAGGTAAGGCTAATAGCTGAACAATGGAGAATGGATTACAACCACAATCACCCACACAGCTCTTTAAAAGGCATATCTCCAATAAACTACCACCATCAGGCCATTCACAAATTGAATACTAATCCCAGAATAGCGGATTTAAATGAAAAAAAGTTGAATTTAGAATGGCCCGATAACTGGTAAGGCTACGGCCCAGCATAAGTAATTCGTTCTACGAGCGTATACTTTCAGAACTTTTATAGTCAATCTTTAAAAAACATTGAGGACTGTACCCATTTGTCGGATTGGAGATATTCAACACATTTTTAAACACTTCCACCATTAGTAAGATCATTAGGAAACCCTAAAGGAAAAAAAGAGAGGTTACGGCAATCAATGGCAGCAGCACCTTTTCTACCAGCGTGGGTTTGGCAACTTTTTTCAAAAGTGGTCATACTCAATTTTTAAAGAACTCAAGACCTAAAAGCACCATTTTTTTGAATGATCCCAAGGTTTGTTAATGTTCTTCACGGGACTTATTCATCACGATTTTGAAAACAAAAAAGTATATTGGCTTTTGAAAAGCTAATATATTGAAAAGGAGAGAACAGGAAAAAATTGCCAAAGAGCTATGGTCAAAGGTTCAAAAACACAATCTGAACGCTTTTGAAGAACTGTATAATTTGTATAAAATACAGATTTTTAATTTTTGCTATTCTATTCTTAAGTCAAAAACAGATTGCCAGGAAATTCTTCAAGATACCTTTCTCAAATTATGGCAATCCAGAAAGAAATTTGATGAGGTTCAAACAGTTAATGGTTTAATATACCGCATAGCTAAAAATCTCACACTCAATAAGATCAGGAGAAAGTCGGGGCAACCAAAGTATTTTGAGATCATTCAGGAAGATGATCTAACGCTCAATCAAACTGAAAACGACGTGTTGTTTCATGAAATGAGGGAAATATTGGATACTGCAATTGAAGCTTTGCCACCTATGAGACAAAAGATATTTCGTCTCAGCAGGGAACATGGTCTAACCAATGAAGAGATAGGTGATCAATTGAATATTTCGGTAAATACCGTCAAAACTCAACTTCGTAAAGCGTTGTCCTTTTTAAGAAATTACATGGAATGGATATCCGTTTAGCTGGTCTTTGTAACTGCAAGATGCATAAGAATTACCCTTATGCAATCATTTTAGTTAGATCGAATCCACATTGTATGAATGGTTGATACATCGCTCAACCTGGTGTAGACGGATATTTACTTTTTTATTTGTAGTAACCCCTAATTACAAAATCTGTGTCTTTATTATCAATCGGACTATGTAACAAAGTGAATCCAAACGAATGAATAGAAAATTAATTGAGAGATTTTTAAAGAGAAATTATTCAGAAGACAGCCAGAAAATAAAAGAATGGCTTGTAAACCACGCAGAACATGAGGTGGATACATTATTAAAGCAACACTGGGAGGCGGTAGATAAAACGAAATCACTGGACAATATCGACTTTGAATTGATTTACCAACAGATTCTTAACGAAAGAGAAAACGATAAAAAAGTAAGGGAATTACAGAGTCAGCAGACTAATAGTGTTATCTCTTGGTCAAGACGACCGGTTTGGCGAAGCGTTACCAAATATGCCGCTATCATTCTTGTTGCACTTGGCCTGGGTTATTTTGTTTTTTTACAGCAAGATTTAACCATGTTTTCAGTTCAGGGAACCACTATGGTTGAAAAGGTGACTCCGAGAGGCCAAAAATCAACCATTTTTCTCAATGACAGCAGTAAAATAATCCTTAATTCGGAGAGCAGTATCTCTTACATGGAGCCCTTCACCCACAAAAGGGAAATAATACTGGAGGGAGAAGCATTTTTCCAGGTAACCAGAGATACTTTAAGGCCTTTTATTGTACATACTGGCAATACAATTACCACTGTTTTGGGAACTGCATTCAATATCGAAAATAGTCGAAACGAGGAATTGACCAACATATCATTGCTAACCGGGGAAGTATCGGTGGCAGTTATTAGAGAAGGTAAAACTCAAAGCAGAGAGTATGTTCTTTCCCAAAATGAACGGGTTAGTATATCAGGATCATCTTCTCAATTGGTAAAGGTAGAGAAATTTGATCCCGAAGAAGTGCTCTCCTGGAAAGACGGGGTCCTATTCTTCAAAAGAGCCAGCCTGATTGAAATTATAACAGAGCTGGAAAGATGGTATGACGTAAAAATACATGTTGATACTCCTCCTGAAAATTCCTGGCGTTACACTGGTAGTTTTAAAGACATGAGCCTTGAACTTGTACTACAGACGATCGCTTTCACCGAAAGCTTTGACTTTGCCATTAATGACAAACAAGTGATCTTAAAGTTTTGACAACTAAAATAATATAACCTATGAAAAAATTCAACGATACCGGATAATCCGATAACCAAAAAATCACCCCGGAGAAACAGCACTTTTTGCCGAACACTGCATCCTCCGGGACTCATTTATGTTAAACAATAATTTAAAATTATGAAAAAAAAGATACTTACTCGAATACTGTATTTTATTATGCAAATAGGTTTAGCAGGAGTTTTCTTATCAATCCTAATAATAAATTTAAGTTGGGCTAATGAAACTCTTGGCCAAAAAACCCTCAGTGTACATGATGTGGAAGTAAAACTACCAACCGGGAGGAAACCGATTCATGAAATTTTCAGTTTAATTGAGCAAAAAACGGACTATTATTTTGCTTACGACGAAGAAAAACTAAACCATTCCAAACTGATAATAGTCCAGGGAGGTACCCGGCCCTTGGGAGACATCCTGACGGAGATATCTAATCAGGCACACATTAATTTTCGACAAATTAATAACCAAATAGCCGTTTCGCAGGTGAAACTTCATGGGCAAATAAAGGAAATAGAAGTTGTTATTAAATCGATTGATGACATTACTGTTACAGGTAAGATCACTGATGAGAACAATGTTGGTCTCCCTGGCGTTAGTGTTTTAGTCCAGGGCACTGAAACGGGCACAATTTCTGATGCCGATGGTACCTACACATTAACGGCGTCTGACGATGCTATATTGGTTTTTAGCTACATCGGGTATGAAAGAATTGAGGTAGGCATTAACGGAAGAAGCATTATTGATATTGCCATGACGCCGGACTTGAATCAATTACAGGAAATCGTAATTGTTGGCTATGGATCCACCAAAAAGGTAAACCTCACAGGGGCTGTATCGACGGTTAATTTTGATGAAAGTATCAATAATCGTCCAATCACCAATGCCTCACAGGCTTTGGGAGGAAATGTAACCGGAGTCTGGGTAAGCCAGAACTCCGGCCAACCTGGCAGAGATGGAGCCCAATTACGAGTTCGTGGCTGGGGTACATTGAATAATTCCAATCCCTTAGTAATAATTGATGGAATTGAAGGTGTTTTCAGTCAACTAAATCCAAATGATATTGAAGGAATTACCGTTTTAAAGGATGCCGCAAGTGCAGCTATTTATGGGTCAAAAGCAGCAAACGGTGTAATATTAGTTACTACCAAAACCGGTAAAAAGGACCAACCAGTACAAGTGGACTTATCTTCTTATGTTGGTTTTCAATCTTTGGGAAGAAGGTTTGAAATTGTCGACAATAGTACCGAATATATGGAACTATGGAATCAGGGACTGGGTAATGATGGTTCTAGCCCTCTTTATTCTGATGCGTTAATTTCTAGTTTCAGAAATGGCAATGACAGATTCCTGTATCCTAACTCTAATTTTTATGATGAACTATTTAGGACGGCAACTATTCAGGAGCAGAATGTGTCCATCAGGGGAGGATCATCAACTGTTTCCTCGTTCATATCTTTTAATTATTTGAACCAGGAAGGCATTGTGCAAAATACAGGTTCAACCAGATATGGGATTAGGGCTAACCTGGAATCTGATCTTAATAGCTGGCTTACCATCGGAGGGCGATTATTAATCGTTAGGTTAATTAGTTCGTATGAATTTTCTAGGCAGCATACTGAGCGTGCCTATGATGAAAATATTTTTTCACTTGAGGTTTATCCTTTTTTCTTTTGCTCATAAAATTATTGATGTTTTTTTTGAGCTGTTCTTTGTTTATAGCCCTTTTCTTTCCTATGATATTTGTTTTCAAATCTTGGTTTAGGTATTCTTGTGGGTTCAGTTCAGGTGAATAAGCAGGGATGAACAATACCTCAATCTTTTTTTTATTGTCTTCCAGCCATTGGTTTGGCTTTTTAGTTTTATGGGCGGGATGATTGTCTGTTATAAAGAACACTTTTTGTTTACTGTATTTTATCATTTGCTCTAAAAAGGTTTGAAACACTTCGCTATTAAATCCTGCATCCATCAACATGAATTGTAAATGACCTCTATTGCTAATAGCAGAAATCATATGGACTGTAAAGCGTTTTCCTGTTGCCATAATCATCGGTGTTTTTCCTTTTGGTGCATAACTCCTCCCTGCTTGATGGGTGCTTCTACAGCCTGTTTCATCTCCAAAGTAAATAACAGCCTTCTCTCGGACAGCTCACCTTTTTATAGATGGATACTCTTGCTCCAACCACTTTTGAACCTTTTCAGGTTTTTGTTCAAAAGCTTTTTTTATAGGCTTCTGAGGTGTATATCCCCATTTCTTTAAATAACGTCCTACTTGCCAACGGGATAATTCTACGCCATACTTTATAGCAATGAGTTGTTGTACTGCTTCTCGGGTCCATAAACCAAAAGGGAGCTTCAACTGATCTGGTAATTTGTCCTTGATTAACTGACGCACTTGATAAGCTTGGTCTTTCTTTAACTTATTACCTCCTTGAATACCTCGTTTTTTACTCCTTAAAGCTCTTTTTCCTCCTTGCTTATAGATAGCCCAAATCTTGTTCACCCCTGGCTCTGTTATTCCAAAAACAATACTGGCTTGCTTTTGTGTCCCTAACTTCTTTGGCAAATATTCTGCTACTCTAAACCGTGTCTCCTCTTGCGCTTGTTTGTTTTTGCGCTTCTTTACCTTTGTTTTCATACAGTAAAGATACAATAAATAAAAATAATAAGAACTAAATAATGCTCTTATTAATAACTCAGAATCCAGGTTGGTAGAGAAATATTAATTTGGTCACCTGCGTCTGTGAAATATTAAAATGTTTGATTTTGATAAATGGGCAGACGTAGGTTCTTTATGCTTCACGTACAAGATTAAAGTATCGGTTTGCCGATATGTTAGCTTTTGAGGAATGATGAAATTTTGGAAGGGAAGGAATTATACATATTAGTCGTAGTATTTGTCATGCTGAATATATCAGCATGTAACCATGAAATTGCATGTAACCATGAAATTGATCGTTAAGTCAAACCGAATATTATCATCTTTTTTACTGATCATCAGGGTTATGCTGATTCGGGTAGCTACGGTTCAGAAGGTTTTGAGACCCCAGACATTGACCAACTGGTTTCTAATGGGATAAAGTTCACTAATTTTTATGTGCCAGCTACGGTATGCACACTTTATAGGGCTGGTCTGCTTTACCGGCCGCTACCCAAAAAGAAGTAACCTGCATAAGGCAGTACTCTTCCATATTCAGAAAACGGGCTTGCCATAGAAGAATACACCATGGCCGAGATGCTTAAAGAATTCGGCTATACTACCTCTTGCATTGGGAAATGGCATCTGGGCCACAAGGAAGAATACATGCCAAACAATCAAGGTTTCGATGAGTTTTATGGTGTGCCATATTCTAACGATATGGACAATTATTATTACGAGCACAATGATTTTCAATCACCACCGCTTCCTTTATATCAAAACAAGGAGCTGATTGAAAGCGGACCTGACCAGGCTTATTTAACAAAGAGATATACTGATGAGGCTATCCGGCAAATAAAAAAATAGAACTGCAAAACTGGTCTTTCTCAGCTTACTACCAGTTGCCTGTCTTTCCGTATGAGTGAAAAGAAGGCATATAAATATTTTGAAGACAAACCACTTAAGCCCCGAATTCATAAAATTAATGTAGAAGGTCATCAAGTGAAATATGCGGATATAGGTAGTGATACTTTACCCGCAGTAATCTTTTTTCACGGGGCACCAGGAGGATGAAATGCCTTCATTGATTTTATGGCTAATTCTGAATTGCAAAAGGTAGTTCGAGTGATTTCAATTGACAGACCCGGTTATGGCTACCCAGAATACGGAGAACCGGTAACCTCCTGAGAGCGTCAATGTCAATTGATGAAACCGATTCTCGAGTTAGTAGTGAATCAGAAAACTATTTTGGTGGGACATTCACTTGGCGGGCCGGTAATAGCCAGAACGGCTATGGACTACCCGGACCTGGTAGATGGTTTGATTTTGGTAGGAGGATCAATTGACCCTGAAATGGAAAAAGATGCGTAGTACAGATATATAATGCGGACTGCATTGGGTCGACTACTATTGCCTGGATCATTTTGGCCAACCAATGAAGAGATATTTTTCCTAAAACAGGAGCTGGAGGAAATGATTCCGGAATGGGAAAAATATCCAAATTCCAGTGACTGTAAGATAGGGAGTAGAAGACACCCTTGTCCCAAAAGAGAACGCTCTCTTTGCAGAACGAATGTTAGCTCCTGAATATGTGGAGGTGTGGCTTGAGGATGGTGTCAATCATTTTATTCCCCGGAATCGGCCTGATCTAATTGAAAAAGCAATTTTTAAGCTTTAATGACCACAAAATATAAGTGCTTACTGATTGAGTAATTGAGTCCCATTATCTTCGCATGACATTGTCAAAATAAATGATGGATGAAGTTGGTATTGTAGGAGCAGGTTCAATGGGTACTGGGATAGCCCAAGTGGCCGCAACTGCCGGTCATGAGGTCGTAATTTATGACGCTAATCGCAAGGCACTCGATAACTCAAGAACGGGGCACAAGAAGATCATAAGTCGATTAATTGAAAAGGGCAAATTTTCTGAAAGTGAGGGTAAAGGCATCTTATCAAGGATTCACTACCGTGAAGCTCTTCATGACTTTGCGAAATGCGTTCTGGTGATCGAGGCGGTCATTGAGGAGCTATCGATTAAGAAGGAAGTATTTGCAAGATTGGAAAAGGTTGTAGCGGAAGATTCGATTCTGGCCACTAACACCTCGTCACTATCAATTGCCTCTGTTGCTACAGCATGTGTTAATCCCCAACGGGTCATTGGCATTCATTTTTTTAATCCTGCTCCTTTGATGCCACTGGTTGAGATTATTCCGGCAGTACAAACGAATCCAAATATTGTTGATCATTCTAAAGAAATTATAAATGGGTGGGGTAAGGTTACGGTCTTAGCCAAGGATACTCCTGGTTTTATAGTGAACAGAGTAGCCAGACCATTTTATGGAGAATCATTACGGATATACGAAGAAGGTATCGCAGATATTCCAACCATTGATTGGGCATTGAAGGAGATCGGTGGCTTTAAAATGGGCCCGTTCGAATTGATGGATTTTATTGGAAATGACATCAACTACACTGTAACGGAGACTGTATTTAGCTCTTTCTTCTATGACCCTCGTTACAAGCCGTCTTTCACACAAAAAAGGATGTCGGAAGCAGGATATCTTGGCCGAAAGACGGGCAGGGGATATTATGATTACGCCGAAGATGCTCAAAGACCAGAGCCAACCAAAGACGGAAAACTTGGCCAATTAATAGTGGATCGAGTCTTAAGCATGCTTATCAACGAGGCCGCCGAAGCTTTGTTTTGGCAAGTGGCCAGTCTTGACGATATAGAATTGGCAATGACCAAAGGAGTAAATTATCCAAAAGGTCTACTAAAATGGGCAGATGACATTGGTGTTGAAAGATGTGTTTCTGAACTGGATACTCTCTACGACCGATACCACGAAGATCGTTACCGATGTAGTTCACTTCTTAGAACAATGTATTCAAAGGATCAAAAATTCCACTAAACTTTAGAAAAGATTAATTTGATCAAGAATTGATTTTAGTATGTTTAATTACAGAAATGTTGAGTGGATTTGAACCGCTTCCGAAAACATCCTACTTTTGTTGTTGTAATCGATGTCTATCAATTCAGGGCTTCCGCTCACTTGTAAGGCCTGGTCAGAGTTGAAAACAGAAACGAAATGTGTTTGCCGGGAAGAAAGTTTATTAGCTTCCAACCCAGAGAAGAAATCATTGAAATCACCATCCAAAATAATATCCAGGGTGAGAGTAGCAGAACTGATGTTTAAGAATCGAATAGAGATTTCCAACCCTACGGCTTGCAGTACATCTGTACTATAGGATCGTTCTGCATTATCGCTATCACCACCAACGAACAGAGTATGATTTTGCGAATTAGAGCATGTGAAGACTTCTTCTTTAATGAGACTTCCGTCATTCGAATTAGTAACTGTAATGGTAAGTGGATTTTCCACCGTTAGCTAGTTAAGACCGTTGCAAAAGGTTGCAGAAAGAGCGTAAATTCTGAATTTCACAAGTTCTGGAATCCGGTTTTTGTGTTTACTTCTCCAGATGGGTCAAAACGAGCTTATTTATTGTAATTTTCTCTCATTATTTACTGTTTTTAATTGAACTGGACATAATTATCCCAGGTGACCGGTATAAATTGTAACCAATGGCTTTCACCAATGTTTTGCGTGTGCATCTTTTCGATTCCCCTATAGCGTGCGACCGCTCCGCTAAACCATCTGCGGATACTCCCGAATGTCCGCCCTGCTTTATACCTTGTTTGGCCTGTTAGTTTATGGAATGCTTTTTCCCAGTGGGTTAATGGTTGGTTCTTTTTGGCTTTTTTCAAAATATGGTTCTTCAGCTTTCGCCTGGTCAAAAGGTCTGCATTTTTCTTTGACTGATAGTCTTTGTCTGCTTTCAATGCGATATGTTCGGGTCAATCAGCACGGTCCACAATCTCTTCCAAATGACTAATCTCGTTCAAATGGGCAGTTGGATTTGTTTTTCCATTTCTTTTGATGCCGCTTCCTTAGAGGGTTCTTCTGACGGGCGTTCTTCTTCTCCATCTTTGGCGATCTGATATTTTGGCTTCCCTTTGGTGCAGTATTGGCTAATCACCCCATCTATTGTAACCCCATCCAAAAGAGAATTTATTTGAGTGAAAAAGATCTTTTTTATCTTGCTGCTTCGAAGATCACATACTACTATCGGCCAGGGTTAAGGGTAGTGCGCTTATTCATGACTCCAGGATAAAAAGCATCTCTTGAATATCCACCTCACTGGCAGGCTGAAAAAACACCAATACAGTGCAACGGTCTTGTTTCTTATGGCCTTCAAACTATTCTCGATGGTTGTTTTTACTTAAGTCTGTTAGGAAATGGAGGATCAGGGATGTATTCATCATTCAACTTTAAAGCAAAATACATAAATAAAAGTGAAGAGGAATCTTTGGCACATCCCCTGAATTATGAATAACTTATTTCTAACCAAATTATAGTTATTCAGTCAACAGACGACTTACATGAACTGATGTCAGAATCCATATTTGTTGGCATACCAGCCAATCTGATTGAAACAGGAGCATTTTGCAAAGAATTTTCGGCAAGCGTTACATTCTGAAAATTAAAATACTTGAGATTATCCAGTCTATATACCTGAGCCTCAATTTGAACTTCTTTGCCAATAAGATGAGAATATTCTAAAATTTGTTCACCAGGCGTGAAATAGTATCTGCCATCATTGTCAGAAATTGCAACAGGAATTCCTCCGGCAATACATCTGACTGCACATGATCGATGAATCTTACCAAAACCAGGTTTCATCACACCAAAGAAACACTTGGAATCGACTAACTCACCGGTCAGCGTTAGCCTGCCAAGATCTTCTCGTGTTCTAATTGAATTAATAGTAGCAGGTTTGACTTCAATTACGGATTCTTCAGATTCACTCAATTCAAATAAAGTGATGCCATCATAATAAATTAGACTCCCTCTCAAAGTGATTTCGTAATTCTCCAAACCTTCCTTTAATGACTCTTCTATCTTATCCAAAGTGCCCAAAACACCAGCCTTTCCGTAATTCACCAGCACAATATTCTTGGATGAATTTTCAGTCGATATTTTGATTACTGGCACGGGTCCTCTATAAATTCTACCAGTCAATTCTTTATAGATACCATATTCAAAGGTGCTGTTTGTCGACTTTTCGTAATTAAATAGGAGTATCATTGAGATTGTGAGTCCAGTTAAAATTATTGCTGACACTGCTTTTAGCAGCCAGCCCTTTAAGTTATTGGGTGCTTTAGGAAAATATCCAACGTAAAAGTCATCCATTGACTTCGAATTTTAAGGGTTCCACTGCTGTTCCGGCGAGCTCCGCTGTAGGGTCTATTAAAATCCTCTGACCATCTAATTTCAAATGAAACGTAGCAACCTTTTCAGTGAAGGGAGTTGGCGCACAGCCATTATGCGGTTGATATTGGTAACCATGCCACGGACAAGTGATCAACCCGTCAATAATTTTCCCCTCTCCTAAAGGCCCGTTTTGATGACAACAGACATTGGACACTGCTGACAGTTTGCCATCATATTTAAATATAGCCACCCGCTCACCATTTAGGGATAGAATTTTCCCCCGGTTTTCCGCAATATCCGAAATGTCACAGGCATATACTAGGTCATTCTCAAGCTGACTTTCTGCCGAATCGAAAGTGATTTCTTTCCTCGCTGCCAATAAATGCAATCCAATAATCCACAGTGAACCGCCACCAGTCAAGAGATACAAAATCACCGACTTTTCATTTTGTAATGCACCCAGTACAACATGGAAGATGAGCATTGCATACGCGATATAGACCATCATGTGAAGTAATTTCCAGACTTTGGGAGAAAGAAAGTTAAGCCAGAAGTCATGACTGGTAACAGCCATTAGGAAAAATATGATGAGGGAAAAGAATCCCAATATCTGGAACGGAAAATCAATAATACTCAGGTAATCGGTGTTTGATCCGAAAACGGAAATCAGCGGATTGACATTGCCTAATGAATGAAAATTCAGGATACTAAATATTCCATGAACTGCTGCAATCAAGAACATTGACACTCCCAGGTGTCTCCGATTATAGAGCAATGGCAGAAATTTGGTATGCAATCTTGCAAGTGGTCCAATTGATAAGATAACGTGTAATAAGAAAATGGCCAGCGTTCCGGTTGACCTTATAATTAAAGTTTCTTCGGTAATCTCAGGATTGGTAGCCGATGAGATCATGATAAACAGGAAAATGTAAATCAAATTAAAGGCCCAAAGGATGAAGTCATATATCTTCTTTTGACGATTCCACAAAATGGGTTGGTATCCGTGACTCATTTTCCTATAGGAACTCTTTCTATAATCGTATCATTCAAACCGTCAATAACTACCATCTCGCATGGTCCATTCCCGGGCACTTCAAAATTGTAAGTTCCCGTACTTTCAAGGGTGCCAATAAAATATTGCGTGGAGCAAGATTCCCCATACATCAGGAACACTTCGCTTAATGGGGACTTTAGGGCTTTCAGCACATTAATTTCTATCTGCTCATTGTTTAAAACAATTTGGAGATTACCGCTATTGCTTACCAATTCATTTGAATCAAAGGTCAAATCATCAATAACTTGTGGAGAATATGAAATAGTGCCTACGTAAATGATAGCAAAGGGAATCACTATGCCGATCATGCTCCAAGCCATACAATGTCTCTTCCTCAACTGGCTAATCATGGCTATAATTGGTTATCCATCGAATAAGGAATAGTGGCCAGAGTGCTATCACTCCGGGTAAAACAATTAGCTTGAAAGTTATCGGGGAATCTTTAGTGACAGGTTCAATGGTAGATAAACCTCTCGAAATTACCGACAGGCCGATAATCAAACCCACTACTAAATAGCCATAAAAAACATAAACCAATAAACTGACAAATACCATGAATTCCAAATTAGTCAATTTCTATTCGTACAACCCTATGGGCAAATTTATCATCAATTTTCTTACCTGCTTGTATGATTAACTACAATTTGTACCTTTCATTAGCCAAATATTTTAACTATTACAACATGGAAAGAAGGCATAGAGGAACTGACGGTCAAATACCTGAACAGCTATATTTTCAGTTCAAAAAAAAGCAGCTTAATGGATAGATCAATTACTATTGTTGAACGTAACAAAAGGCTAAACCTGTCCTCACTATTGGGGTATCATCAGTGACGAAGCGCGTGGAACTATAATGGAAAGTTGGGGTGTATGGGTGGGCTTGGCGATAAATTGGTCGACGGACTTCCTTTTGGTGATGGCGGAAAAGTTGTCTCGGCCAGCGGGACAAGTGACGGTCGTCATGAAGAGGGCAATGTAAATGTCAGGGTTACCTGATCGTTAATGCTGACTCGTTAGCCGAAGCGGTGGGCCTATCAAAAAACTGCCCAGTGCTGCAAAACCCAACAACAACTATTGAAGTTAAGAGAGTGCATGAACATGTAGTAGTTAAAACTGACTACCAAATCGTACCCAGTCAGCATGAATGACTGGGTATTTTTATTCATCTGACAATGGATCATTCCTTAGTTCCAACAACTCCCTTGCAGTTTTATCTCCAATCTTAATCTCAACATGGTACCAACCAGCGGGTGCCGACAATGGATCATACTTTTTCTCTCCAAAAAATGGTTCGCCTGTCGCGTAAGCCGTAAAATCCAGAAGTATTTTTCGCCTTATGGAAGTAATTTCCTCAACTGTTTTAGTTTGGGCTAATTCCGATGAGATTTCATCGAGTTTCTTCTTTAGGTCTTTCCGTTCTACTTTTTTGGTCAGAATCTGAATTACCTCAGACTGTCTTTCTTCATAGGCCGCAATATCATCTGCGGTTAAATTCAAATCCAAATTCCAAAGGGTCCGATTGATCCCCGCTGAAACAGAGGTCTTCCATGTAAATGATCGGGTACCAGTCATTTCTCGAACGGTTACGGTTGCACTATCAGTAGAAGTATTTTTCGCGTAAAAATCGATAATCGCTCCCTTAAGTGGATTGGTCCCTTTGAAAATAAAGGCTGGTTGCTTTCGACCTGTAAATATCGAACGCCATCTGGTAGCACGTTTTGGCTTAAAAATATGGAGGTCTTTAATTTTTACTTCTGAAGAATACTGTCTCAAAGCACTGATGTCATCCATGATCCACAAGCTGCGGCCATGTGTGCCGGCAACAAGATCTCCTTCTCGGGGATGAATGACCAAATCATGGATAGCTACCGTAGGCAAATTTGACCTTATGTTGGTCCATGTGATTCCAGCATCAAGTGAAACATTAACGGTTTCTTCTGTTCCTACAAATAACAGGTCAGGGTTTTGGTAATCTTCGCGAATAACATAAACGGAGTATTTCTCAGATAAATTTCCCGTGATATTTTGCCAGCTCTTCCCCATGTCGGAAGTTTTGAAGACATACGGCTTGTTGTCATCGTAGCGGTGATTATCAAAAGTTACGTATGCTGCATTTTTGTTGTGATGCCCAGCTTCTATTCTACTTACCCATATCTTCGCTGGAATTCCACTGAAATTCCCTTTTACATTAGTCCAGGTGTTACCTCCATTAGTTGTAACATGAACCAATCCATCGTCCGTTCCTACCCAGACAATATCTTCATCAAAAGGTGAGACACTTATGGTGATGATATTAAAATGATTCTCTCCACCAGTGTTTGAGTTGGTTAAACCGCCACCTTTTGAAGTGTTCCTTCGTTCCGGATCGTTTGTGGTTAAATCCGGGCTAATAATTCGCCAGGTGTCACCCATATCAACTGACTTAAAGAGATGATTGCCTCCAAAATAGATAGTATGTGGGTTATTTGGCGACATGACCAACGGACTACTCCAATTGAAACGAAATTGAGGGGGTAGTAGGGGACGCTCCGGACGCTCACGAAAAAACCAATGCTCGCCGGGATAAATCGTATAAAATGTGGCGGTTTCATCATAGTCATAGTCCACCCAGTCTTCAAAATTGATAATTGTTTCGGGAGTTGGGGTAATGTATTTGTGCTCTCTCGTAACTAAATTTTCTCTTGCCGCAAAACCGACGTGATTCACCAGGTACAGCGTTTTCCAATCTTGCCAATCAATCTGGGCGTGGAATCCGTCACCCTCCCCGACGTGTGTCGTATGTTGATTCAATATACCTCTACTTTCCCTGCTGTTACTGGGGGTCATCCATAAGCCATTGTCTTGCAGTCCGCCTATTACATAATATGGATCCCTCATATCTACCCCAATGGCATAATATTGTCCAATGGCCATATTGTTAAATGAAAGCCAGTTATGGCCACCATCGACACTTAACTTGGCTCCCTGATCTGTGGCCAGGTACATGAATTTATTGTCATAGGGTGCAATCCACATATCATGGTCATCACCACCATCGGCATTCCAGCTTTTTAGTCCAAATGTCTTACCTCCATCTCTTGATATCCTGAAATCGCGGGAAACTACATAGATGTTGTTGGGGTCCACTGGATCAATTTGAATTTGGCCATGGTAAAATGGTCTCACTGCATGCTTTAGTAGAAATTGCCAATTTTCTCCCCCATCGTCACTGCGATAGACACCTGTTCCTGGTTGGCCTTCCGGAATATTTTCATCTGCCTCATAAGCCATTACAATAATCTCTGGGTTAGCAATATGAAAGGATATATCTATCATCCCGCTACTTCCTTTCGCAATTCCAGAGGTAACTTTATTCCAGCTAACACCACCATCTATTGATTTAAATAGACCTCCGTTTTCACCGCCACTATAAAAGCTGGCCGGTTGCCTCAATCGATGATAGAAGCCTGCAAAAAGGATCTCCGGATTTGTTGGATGCATAATAATTTCAGTACATCCTGTCTTTTCATCGTTGGGCAATCCGTTAACCACTTTTGCCCAGGTATTTCCTCCATCTGTTGTCTTAAAAAGGCCTCTTTCTCCACTATATCCCCATAAATGACCCACTGCGGCCACATAAACTATATCAGGATTGGACGGATGTGTGGCGATTTCGGCAATTTGATGTGTGCTTTCAAGTCCCATGTGTTGAAAAGTCTTCCCACCGTCGATTGACTTATAAATACCATCACCATAGGCACTGGAATTTCTATTTGCAGCCTCACCGGTTCCTACCCAGATGATATCCGGATGGGGTTGATACATGGCTACTGCGCCAATAGACCCTGCCCCATAATCATCGAAGATTGCTTCCCAGGTAATACCCGCATTGGTAGATTTGAACACACCTCCGGAAGCCGAGGCCACCAGTACATGCCGGTAGTCGGTATCAAGTGCTTCAACAGCTGCGATACGTCCCATCATATTAGCGGGGCCAATATTTCTCCACTTCAGGTCTTGAGTGAGACTAGGTGATGTGAGTTGAGCCACTACACTTGCATGACTTAATAAGCCAAGAAGGAATAGTCCAACAACAGTTCGCATGAACTGTTTGAGGTTTTTGATTGATGCTTTCATTGATAAAAATACTTAATTCGGTTTAGCGAAGATAAAGCTTCTTGTTACAGGTCAAAACACAGACCGTGAGTATAGCCAGTGCGAACCCAAAACCGACAATGGAATAAGGAACTAATGCCATTATCTTTAATCCGACTTTAAGCTACAATCAAATGAAATTTCATTTCCTTATCTATGGATTTCTACTTGGAGCAGTTAGCCTCCAATGCAGTCAACCTCAAGTGGGGTACAGTACTAATTCACTTGAATATTCTGTTGATTCACTGTCCAGTCTCATCTTGACAGCGGCATAGCCGGAGCTGTCGTTGGCGTGTCAAAAAGCTGTTTTACGAAAAAGGGTACAACAGTACAGGCATTAACGAGATACTAGAAAAGTCCGAAGTTGCAAAGGCCAGTCTTTATGATCATTTTAAATCAAAACGAGGACATCTGGCTTACTTACAAAAAAGATACAATATTAGAATTAATACAGAGATTAAGGATCAGAAAACCAATTGTAGTAGCCAGAGAAATGGCTAGTGCTATCATTGAATAAAAAATTTAGCTTCAGAGCATACAACCTAATTCTTTCTGTACTATCATAAAAACAAAATAATGTCAGATTGCAAAGGAAAAACAGCTCTCATAATTGGAGGGAGTAGCAGCATCGGTCGAGCTACTACAGAATTACTAATTGCTCATGGAGCAACTGCTCATACCGTCGGCAGAAGTGTCGAAAAGCCTGAGCATTTGAAGAGCTCCCTCAACAGATCCTGAGATCGTCTTTTTACTCACCAATTGGACATCACTACGGTGATAAGCTAAAGAATCTTTTAGCAACCATACTGTACCCCTTATTACAAATAAGCCATAGTATAAAAGGGCAAAAAAGGCAATTAACTAATTGAAAATAAGTGATTTACACCCTAAAAAGGCGAAAAACAAAAGAGAGAACAAATGCGCAATAAGTTTTAATAATATGAGGTAAATACACGGAAAACCTGCAAAATACCCACAGAAAACAGCCCATTTTGATGGTTTTTTTGATGTATCTGACCCCATTTTTGACAATTAGGGGACAGTTAGGCTTGGTTCAGGGACGGTTTTCAAGAAAGTAGGGCATCCTTGAAAACATCATTTAAGTCTGAATTCTTTTTGAGAAAATTTTTTAAAAGGTTATTGATTTCGCTTAAATCTCTAGCAATATTTTTTTCTCTACCTCTAATCAAACTTTGCGCTTCCTCAAGTCTTCTTTTAAGCTCTTCAAAAACTTTATTTTCTGTAATCGGTTTCAGTGCCCCCATTGAATCAATGGCTTGCTCTAATATAGGAGTATATAAAATCCATTTTTCAAAAATCGTATTAAGCCTAAAAGATTTTGAATTGAAACTACTAATCTCATTGTCTAATTTCACAAGATCAGGATTAGTATCTTCAATTACATCTTTCAATGCACTCATAATAGTATAAGGGTTGAAGTTATCCAAGTCAATATAATACGGAATTGACCGAGAGTTCCAGCTATTTTCTTGTTCTAAATCTATTTTATTTTGATTTTTAGCATCAGAAAAATCTGAATTAATTAGAGAATCTAATGATACTTTAAATAGACCAGAAATATTTATCAATACATCCAGAGGAGGTGAAGAAGCACCTTTTTCATAAGCACTAATTATTCCATTTTTCTTGCCTAAAATTTCTGATAAGTCGCTTTGATTCATTGAATTTTTCTTCCTTAAGTAAACTAAGTTTTTGGGGAAACATGACAAATAGGAGCTCATTTTTCTAAAATAATTTTATTAATTCTATTATAATTAGATATTAATTATACTAATATTTTAATGTTATTATAATTAAACTCTATGAAATCTGACGGAAAAATAACGGAATTAGCAAAGTTCTTACCTCATGGTAGCAAAAAAGTGATTGCTCAGGGGGCAAATTGTTCTTACGCAACTGTAAAAAAATTCTTTGATGGAGGGAATGTGAGGTATGATAAAGGAAAGAAAATATTCCTAGCAACCCTGATATTGTATAAGGAAATAAAATCTAGGGAAATAATATCAATTCAAGATTTTATTAGCGATCAAGATGAAATAGAGGTTGCAAAACATCTACTTGATGAATAAGCTAATTTCATATCGTTTTTTAATAGAAAATTATAAAGTACCTAAAGGCACTATTGATTGTGGGATAAATTCTAATAGAAAAGGCAAATCCACTTCTTGGGAGAATTACAAGGATAAAATAGTCTACATTAAAGTAGACACCATTCCTTCCCCCACTCGCAAGAAATACGGCATTCTGACCACCGCAGAACAGGAAGAGCAGGAAGTTAGAAAGAGCGAACAACTCCGTGCCATTTACGACGACCAAATCAAAAAACACATCTACCACGACAGAGAAAGCCGCTCATGCCATAGCCCCACAGGAAGAGGATGAGTTTTCTCCTGTGATCACGACTAGCGGAAGCGATGACGGATCAGGGCGAAAAATGCTCTCAGCAGACGACCTTCTGGAACTCAAACGGCGATTTGACGAAGCAGAAATACCGATGGACAAACGCTATGTGGTGCTAAACCCTAAACACGTTCGGCAGCTTTTAAGTGCGGATTTGAAGCTGTTTAAGGACATCTCCAATTACAAGGATGGCAAACTGTTCAGGTTTGCAGGGTTCAATAAGTTAGAGTTTACCAGACTGCCCAGGTATGACCTAAGCAATGGAACAAAGATTGCTTCTGGTGCAGCAGAATCGGCTAATGACACCTATTGCTCTATTGCCTTTCACGGGCCGGAAGTCATGAAGGCAGACGGCAGCACGTTCATCTATGCAGATGAAAACAATCCCGAACAGAGGGGAACCATCGTAGGCTTTGACAAACGGTTTATCAGTATGCCAATAAGAAACAAGGGCATCGGAGCAATCATTTCAGATGCCGTGTAAACACCGGAAAAATAGTATTTATCCAGCAGTTAAAGGGTGGTTCTTTCGGATCACCTTTTTTGTTGGGATAGCTAAAACTTATTGCCCTTTTGAATTGCGGAACTTTGAACGATCGTATTTTACACTTTTGATCCTATGAAATGCGGTTTACAGTCAGTTAATTTTAAGTTATTCAAGATAATTTCGTAACCTTCAATAAGATTGTTCATTATATTTAACTGGTTGATGTTCAATTAAATATACGATTTTTATATCACATGAGCAATCTTTTTTCTAAATGCACAACAGGTAGTATACTATTATTTTATCATGATATGACCGAGAGTTAACTACAGTTCTAACACGAAACTATGGCAGGTGAACGAGCCCGTATTTATAGAGGAAGATTCTTTTCTTAGTTGATTTTTTAACGGAATCTTTAAAAAAATCCAGTTTCAGTAACAAATAATTCTGTTTTATAAAATAAATACAATTGGAACTGGGGTAATTTCCGGTAAAGCTTACTCTTATCTCTTTAGCAGGACCTTAAAAATATTCAAAGTGGAGCATAAGCATATTAGGGAATATAGTGTACGAAGATTATTGAGAAATCCTGACTTTGTTCAATGGGTTCAAGGTAATAGGGCATCAAGATCCGATTATTGGCTCAATCTTATGAATTCGGATTTGGGGATTAAGCAAAATATTCAGGAAGCCATTCACATAATTCGATCTGTTCAATCGATCTGTTCAATTGTTCAATGTAAGGAAGTTATTGGCTTGGATGAAAAGGAGTCTAAAGAATCCCTTCATTCAATATTGAATGAAACCCGGGTAAGATTACCTACAAGTACTGTTTCTGGATCAGAAATAGCGTACACGACTTCAAATTTTCTTTCTCGACACAGATTATATTGGATTGCTGCGACCACCTCTATTTTTATGTGCATTGCTATTTATTTCTATTTAGGCAATAAGCCAAATCAATATATAACTAACAATCAAGAGTTTGATAGTCAGGAGTCTGAGTTGATCACCAGGATTGTTTCAAAAGGGGAGAAGTTGAATCTGAAATTACCTGACGGATCTCAGATTAAGATCAATTCAAAAGGGAAAATCAGATTTCCAAAACAGTTTGGACCAAAAGAGAGGAGAATTTACCTGGAAGGTGAAGCATTTGTCAATGTTGTTGAATTTAGATCCAGACCATTCATAATTGAAACCTCATCCGTGCAGGTAAAAGTGCTGGGGACGTCTTTCAACATTGTAAACGATATTGATAACAACTTGGTGGAAGTTGCTCTGGTGGAAGGGAAATTGATTGCTGGTAATGATAATGGTATGACCGCAACTCTTCAGCCGCTTGAATTAGCGAGATTTCAAAACAACAAAGTATTTAAAGAAAACTTTGATCCAAGCAAGGTCACAGCCTGGGTAGACGAAATTATATTTTTCGAAAGTTCTTCTTCTAAGGAAGTTGTGGAGATCTTGGAAAATTGGTATGGTGTAAAATTTATAATGGGAAGTGATCAGGAGTTGTTCAAGGGTAGATATAATGGAAGATATGAAAAAGCATCATTGAGAAACGTTCTTACAGGTATTTCCTATGCTTTTGATTTCGAATTTGATATTAAAGATAATAAAGTCTTTTTACGAAACATAAATAGATAAAATATGAAAGAAATATGAAAGAATGAGATACTCGCTAAAAACAGGCCCGCTAGGCGGACCTGTTTTCAAAACTTAATTTAACTCACGAGCTCTAGGCTTGAAACTTATTGAGCTAATGAGTTAGCATGTATTATATAAACACACAAAAATATGATTTTAAATATGATTTTAAGTATACTCAAGCAATTGTTGCTTATGTCTAGATATGCATTTTACGGTCTTATTATTCAGTGTACAACACTCAATGTATTGTGGGCTGAATCTGGTAAAGCACAACAAAAGAGTGTTAGTGAGATTTATGTTACAATTAATTGGAACTCAACCACTCTTACCGACGCAATAGGAGAACTGGAACAGCAAACTGACCTGTTCTTTACTTTCAGTTCTGAAGTTGCAAAATCTTCTATTGTGACCTTGAAGAAGAAAAATAAATCTCTCAAAATAATACTGGAAGATTTGTCAAAATCATTAAGGGTCGGTTTTAAAAGGGTGAATGAGAACATTCACATATCCAAATTAAACGGTCAAACACCAATTAAAGAATTGATTGATTCCATTGACCAAACAATAAGTGGTACAGTAACTGATGAAAATGGGAACAGGTTGCCTGGTGCAAGCGTGATTGCAAAAGGTACTACGGTAGGTACTATAACCGATATCAATGGCAGCTATAACTTATCAGTGGATGACGACGTACAGACGCTGGTTTTTAGCTACATAGGATATCTACAGGAAGAAGTTACCATAAATGGAAGGTCTGTGATTGATATTTCAATGACCGCTGACGTTTCCCAATTAGAGGAGGTAGTGGTCATAGGCTATGGCACACAGAAAAAAGCAAGTCTAACATCGGCTGTGGTTTCAGTGGAGGCTGAGGACATTAGATCGATTCCGACTTCTCAATTATCTAATAGTTTAGCCGGTCGTCTTCCTGGTGTTCAAATCATTGGTAATTCGGGGTTAGTTGGTGCTAATTCAAGTATTAACATCAGGGGAACCGGTACAGAACCATTGTATGTGATAGATAATATTATATCTGACAAATCTCAATTTGATGTGCTAGACCCAAATGAAGTAGAGACCATAACGGTATTAAAAGATGCTGCTGCAGCAGCTATTTATGGAGCGCGGGCATCTGGTGGTGTAGTTGTAGTTACAACAAGAACGGGAACCCCGGGTAAAGTTGTATTCAATTATAGCAACGTGTTCACGACTAATTCATTGACTGAACCATTACAGGAATATACTGCCGAAGAAGAATTGACTTTTATGAATAATGTGGCGACACATAGAAATATGGCAAGTCCCAATCCAGATCCTGATTTTACTGTTCCGTTTGACAATGCTGCATTGGCGTTTGCAAGGAATATTGATTACGGAACCGTTAATGACGAGATTTGGCAAAGCCCCAGTTCCCAGCAGCACAATTTAAGTGTGGGGGGGGGTCTGAAAGGGTTAGCTACTTCTTTTCTACCGGCTTTAACCAAGCCAGAGGATCATACGAAAACACGAATTTTGATCGCTACAATATACGAGCAAAGGTTAGTGCTAAAATCACTGATAATATTACTCTTTCAACTAACATAAGTGGCAACAGACGAGTTACTGACAGATTTTTTTGGCCCTTTGATGGCGATAATGGTGAAGGTTTTGAAATCTCGGATTTTTACCGTGCAACCTTTAATCTATCGAGATTGTACCCTTTCTACTCAAGACTCGATGGTACACCCAGTTCGAGCAACGACCCGGATGCCGTTCCAGTTGTTCAACCCGGATGGGGCTTTAATCCTGCAGAAGTCGTGAATAATGACGCTTATAGAAAAATTATCTATAATACTTTCAATGGTATCATCAACCTTGATGTCGAGATTCCACAAATAGAGGGGTTGTCAGTAAACTTTCAGGGCAACTACAGACAGGATGTGAGGAATCAAAAGAATTTTGTTTTGTTCAATAGAAGCCTTAGAGTGCAAACTGCTGGTAAAACCGGCATTGATGCCATTACGCTGACACCATTAGTAACTGATGGTAGTCAGGATGTTGTAAACAATCTCCGTTTTTCATTTCCTGAAGTTAATGAGGCTTTTGGGTTAGATGAAAGATACCAAATCAATGGTTTTGTGAAATACAACAAAACATTCGGGGATCATAGCTTAAATGCACTGTTGGGCTTTGAGCAGGCTGAGCGTGATGTAAAGAATATTTCTGGTTCAGCGGGCGACTTAGTATCTACTAACATAGATCAAATATTGTCTGCTAGCCAAAGTACCGACAGAAGGAATTTCACCGGAGGAGAATTTAAGGAGTCTAGACTTTCACAACTAGGTCGAATTAATTACGCATATGCGGATAAGTACTTAGCTGAATTTTCTTTTAGAAATGATGGTTCTTTCAAATTTCCTGCTGGAAATAGATTCGGATTCTTCCCTTCCTTATCTCTGGGCTGGAGAATTTCGGAGGAGAATTTCTTCAACGTTGGTCTTATCAACAACTTGAAAGTTAGGGCATCAAGAGGAAGCACTGGATTTGACGGAAATAGTGGCAGGCCGATAGCACCATTTCAGTTTCAATCCAATTTTGAAAGAGGATCGTCATATGTATTTGCTGGAGGCTTAGAAGATGGAATTAGACCACAGAATGTAATTTCTAATCCAGATATTACCTGGGAAACCCATACGACTTTAAATGCGGGTATTGACGTTGCAATTTTGGAGAATCAACTTGATTTCACATTTGATGTTTTTAGAAACAACATCGAAGATGTACTGGCTCCGCCGAATGCAACTGTTCCAGGAACATTCGGTTCAGAATTACCCTCAACCAATATTGCAGAAAGAAAAATTTCCGGCTATGAATTTGCAATAAATTATCGCAGGAGAGTTGGTGCAATTTCCTATTCAGCGGGTATCAATATGGGCTTTGCCAAAGATGAGTGGATTGCCTATCCTGAAGCCCAGGATATACCGGATTTTAGAAGCAGAATAGGAAGAACAAATAGGAGGATCATAGGATTTATTTCACAGGGTATTATCAGGGACCAATCTGTTGCTGATAATTTACCAAGTGATTTTACTCAATTCGGAAGAAGACCACAGGTAGGCGAATTACTATTTGAAGATATCAGGGGATCAGATTTCTCAGAAGGTCCTGATGGTAAGGTAGATAATGCTGACGTAACGATTCTTTCTGAAAATACCACACCTAGGATAAACTATGGTCTAAGAGGAAATGTGAGTTGGAAAGGTATTACTGTTGATGTTCTTTTCCAGGGTGTAGGTGCATATGATAGATATGTCTCCACACGAAATACAAGAAGCGAAACTAGTACAAACCCCAGTAACAATGGAGGTGTTTTTCAGCAGGCGAGACCATACTTCGAATTATGGACAGATTCATGGTCTGCAAGCAATCCTGACGGGAAGTATCCGCGGGCTGAAAACAACTGGAATCACGTTGAAAACGGACATGGTGCTTCCACATTTTGGCGTAGAAACGGTGCATATTTAAGGTTAAAAAACCTTAATATAAGTTACCGGATTCCAGCTTCTATTACTGAAAAATTTGGAATCACTAACTTCAGCCTTTTCGTCAATGGCACCAACTTATTTATAATATCCGGATTTGATGAGTACGATCCTGAGCAAGCAACGCTGGATTCCTACCCAATATTTAAAACTTATTCCGGTGGTATTAATTTCTCATTTTAATGAAAGGAAAAATGAAAAAATTTAGCATACAATCAATTATAGGATCAATTATTCTTATAATGTCAATTAGCTGTGAGGATGTACTTGACGTAGAAAACCTAGGTGCTTTTGATCCTTCAGCAACCTGGAGCGATCCGCAGTTAGCTAATGCATATTTAGTTAACCTTTATAGCGATGTAATGCCAAATGGCTGGCCTACCGGTTCTGGTGCTATTAATAGTGGTCTGGCGGCCGATGAGACAGTTGGAGTTTTCGGTCCAGATGCGATCACTGAAATTGTGCACCCATGGGCAGGTTCATTTGATGATCTATATCAGAACATTAGAAGAATCAATACATTGCTAACTGAAATAGATGGTGGTACACTTGAGCCAGAAGTTAGAGATGAAATCGTTGGTCAAGCTCATTTTTTAAGAGCTTGGAGCTATTTTAATTTACTTAGGATTTACGGTGGTGTACCCCTGTTGACAGATCCGCAGGGTATTGATGACAATCTTGAAATTGCCAGGGCATCATCTTCGGAAGTATTTGATACTGTAATTTCAGATATAGACGAGACCATTGACCTGTTGGATGGACAGAAGTTTGTAGGTGATGACTATGGGCGTATTGGAATGGCAAGTGCAATGGCCTTTAAAGGACGAGTCGCGCTTTATAAAGCCAGCCCTCTCTTTAATCCAAATTCACCCTATTCGAACCAATTTTGGGCAGATGCACTTACTGCCACTGAAACAGCGGTAACTCAATTGGAATCAATGGGTTTTGCACTAAGTGATAACTATGCTGATATTTGGTCGGCAGATGATGAAGGGGGTAAAGAGGCTGTATTATCAGTGGTTTTTACAGATCCAGATCGTTCTAACGGCAGACGGGAGGATAGGGTTCGGCCCCTTACACAATCGAAGAATGCGACGGGGGGTGATCAGCCTACTTGGAAACATGTATCAGCCTATCCTATGGCAGACGGTTTTGCACCAGGTAGTTCTCCTACATACAACTTTGATTTACAGACTTATTGGCAAAATAGGGACCCTAGGTTTTATACCAATGTGGTCTATAACGGAGCTATTTTTGAATTGAGTGGCATCACTGGCCGGCGTCAATATACGGATGAAGTTCTTGCTGACAGCCAGGACAGCTTTGGAGCAAGCGCACAGTTTAACAGGACAGGTTTTTATACCAGAAAAGGCTTGCAAGAAGAATTAATAGTGGAGCAAGTAGGGCTTAACGATATAGACTGGATTGAAATCCGATTTGCTGAGGTACTGCTGAATTTTGCCGAGGCCGCAAATGAAAACGGCAGGACCGACGATGCTATTCAGGTTCTTAAAGACATTCGTAAGAGGGCCGGAATTGAATCGGGGGTTGGAAATGACTTCGGTTTGACTGGAGTAACTTCCAGAGAGGCTGTCAGGGATGCCATTATGAATGAGCGGTATCTTGAGTTTGCCTATGAGGGCAAAAGATTTTGGGATTTAAAAAGATGGCGCTTACTCGAAACATTGGATGGCGAAACTGAAGAGGGCTTGTTATCGAAATTAACAAGTGGTCTTGACCCTAATAAGGGTGATTTTGATTACTTACCAGAGGATTTCACTTATGAAGTTGTTCCAATTTTTGGTGATGTCATAGATCATATTGTTCCAGAGAGCTACTATTTTGCTCCTATTCCATTAGATCAGTTGCAGAGGAATTCGCTTTTGGAGCAAAATATCGATTGGGGTGGATCCTTCGATCCCACATTATAGTCAAGATCCAAATGAATTTCTCACAAATAAATTTGTATAGTGAGGCCATTTCTGTCAAGAATGGCCTCACTGTTTTACATACCGGATATGAATAGATGTGGAAATTTACTGGCATTAATTGCTATACTGGTAATCACACAAGTAAGAGGCCAAGGGTTTTTCCCATTTAATGGTTTTGCGTCAATAACCAAAACTGAAAAAGGGAATGGAATCTCAGTTGCAGATTATGATGGAAATGGCCAACTTGATATATATATAGTAGCTGCCGATGCTTATAACCCTGAGGATCAATCGACCTGGAATCGATTGCTGCAAAATCAAAACGGAAGTTTTACTGACGTTACGATTCCATCCGGATTGAACCAGGATCAATACGATGTAGATAAGCCTGCCGAAATGGGCATAAAGATGGGTGCTAGTTGGGGGGATTTCAACAATGATGGTCATCCCGACTTGTTCTTGACAAACTATGGCTACGATCAGCTCTGGAAAAATAATGGAGACGGTACTTTTCAAAACATCACTGAAACCGCTGGAGTAGCAGGATGCGATTGTTATAGTTCAAGCGGTCTTTGGTGGGATTATGACAACGACGGCGACCTTGATCTTTATGTTAGTGACTGGAATCAGCCGAATAGAATGTATGAAAATACCGGCAATGAACAGTTTACAGACGTTAGCGAGCAAAGTAATTTAAAAGTTTATCTCCAAACTTGGACGAGTTTACCAATAGATGTCAACTATGATGGACTACAGGACCTATACTTGATGAATGATTTTGCTGATAATGATTTGTTTATTAATCAAGGCAATGGCAGATTCATCGAAGAGACAAGGGAATATAACCTCAATGATATTGGCCATGGAATGGGTGTTGACGTTTGTGATCTATATGGTGACGGTGATTTCGATATTTACCTAACCAATATCTGGCAGGAGCACCCTAACCCATTTTTTGTTAATCAGGGAGGGAGTTTTGAAGAGCAATGGAGCAGAGCAGGTTTCAAGAATGCAGGTTGGGGCTGGGGAGTTCGTTTCTTTGACATGGACCATGACATGGACGAAGACATGTACCTTGTAAATCAACAGCACTTCCTCGATGATTTTCAAGATTACAACCGACTATTTGTAGCGGAGGATAATAAATTCGAAGAACAATCTGAAGAATATGGAGTTAACAATTTGTCGGATGGTAGAGGGCTCACCGTCTTTGATTATAACAATGATGGAGATCTCGATATGGCTATAACCAATTGGGGAGCAGCGTCTATTCTTTATAGTAATTCTATCAATCAGAAAGGCAACTGGATCAAAATTAATCTGGTAGGAACAGAAAGTAATAGGGATGCATTTGGAACTGTTATACGAATTAAAATTGGAGATCAATATCAGCACCGGCTAAATCACGGCGCAAATTTTTTAGGGCAGGATGTTAAACCTATTCATTTTGGAACCAGCAATCACGAGCTTATTGATGAACTTACGATATTTTGGCCCAGTGGGCGAGTAGAAAAAATCTATGACCTAGAGGTTAATCAGAAGATGAAATTGGTTGAAGGAGAACATCCGGAAGTACTAGGTGAGTCTTATGGTACTCGTCAAAGCGTTGTGACGGCAATAGAGACTCCAGAAGGAAGTCCTTCGTCTCAAATGTGGATAGAAATATTTCCCAATCCCATAACCGAATACTCAGTTGTTAATGTAAGATTATCTCATCCAGGAAAAATAACTTTTGCCCTTTATGATCAGGTTGGTAAGCAAGTATATGCCAACGGTTTGTTCGCCTATCAAAATAACTTGGACATCGAATTACCAAAATACATAGGGACAGGAATATTCTACTTCCGATTGGAAGTACATAATGAAATTATAACCCGTCGGATTATAAAAATGTAATTGAACCGAGCAGTCAGAAGAGGTGGTGAGGAAGCTCGGTTGAGAAATTCAATATCACTTCATTCGGTAAGATGAGAAGGCGAGCTGTAAAATGTCTATGAGAAAAACCCCCGTTATTTGATTTTATTTACTTTTAAGTTCATATAGACTCAAATTAAAATGAAATCGGTAGTGTTGAACATCCATCTATATAGAGAAATGAAGAAGAATTACCTTATATTGATTGAGTATCTACCAATTGAAAGCAATTAGAATAGTATTCATAAAATGAAATATATAATTTGACATAGACTCTCACTTTACATTTTTATCACGGCATCGCATGTCACATCCAATCCAAGCAGCACGTATACCAGCCATTCGAAGAACTACCAAAATTGATAATGACGCTCAATTATGGAAAATGTTCAGACAAGGGAGTGAGGATGCTTTCAAAACGGTTTACCTAAAATATCTGAATACATTAATAACTTATGGTAGACGGTTTACAAGCGATCGAGATTTGGTGTTAGATTGTATTCATGATATGTTTGTTAAGCTTCGTTCTTCAACTGGTTCAACTGATGCAGAAAATATCAAAGCATACTTGTTCAGTATCTTGAGGAGGGACATTGTTCGCTGTATTCAAAAATTTAGAGCCTGTAAATCATACGATCACCGCAATTGCGATAATTTTATGATTGCTATTGAACCTAATCTTCATTTTATTGAAGAAGAATTAAATCAGTCAAAACTCAACAAATTAAATTGTGCCCTGAACAATTTATCAGCTCGTCAAAAAGAATCCATTCTATATTATTTCTATGAAGGTTTTACCTACGAAGAAATTGCCCAAATTATGGAGCTTAAATCACCAAAATACTCAAGAAAATTGATTGATCGCGGATTGAAATCAATGGAGAGAAAATTATATAAATAAGGAGAAATTTATTTATTCTATAGCCAACTCAACTCGTATTTTCATGTAGTGGTCCTACAAATTCAAGCCACTTAGGCAACTGGAAGAAACTTAGTCCACTAATACATAATAAATTCCTCAATAAAGGCTTTCTTTATCAGAGGCTTTAAAGACGGCGAAATTAGAGATCGCAGGCACCTTAGTATTTGCAATAATTATGAGTTTTATTTTTTTGGCAGTCACGACTTCCTGAGTTCTTAATAATCGTTTATAACCTACTGTGGTTCCGCCATAGATGGTTTGCCACTTTTGGTTATCTATTTGCACCTGAATGGTAAATTTCTTAACCCTCTGGCCGAATTTAATCGGTTCTTGTATTAGGATCCGGTCAAAAGTAACTGCTTCTGCTAGATCAACTATTAATTCAGCGGAGCCGATCGAATCATCGGTTGCCCAATAGGATTCGAGGTCATTGTCAGTAATATTGGCGGGAGAGAAGTAATCCAAATTCTGGCGGTGATTGGATGAAGTTACTTTTTTATTAAGTGCCAGGTTGGTGTTTAAGCTCTCCTCAATAATTTTTTTAAACATGGCAATATTAGCCACATCTGTTTCATGGAGCAGTCCATTGGGTTGGGGTGGAAGATTAATCAATAAGACACCGTTTCTACCAACAGATTTGTAGTAAATATCAACTAGATCTTGTGGTGATTTTACTAAGGTATCTTCTTTAGCGTGGTAGAACCATCCTGGCCTGATGGAAACGTCACATTGACCAATTATCCAGTTGGTGCCATTAGGGTCACCAGTATTCAGGTACTCCTGATCCGACCCACCTATAATTAATTTTTCAGAACTAATGGTAGACCAGAAGGTCTCACCGGCATGGCCTTTTTCATTTCCAACCCAGCGAAGGTCTGGCCCAGCATCTGAAAAGATCATAGTTGCCGGTTGTAGGCTTTTTACCAGAGAAATGGTGGAATCCCAATCATAATATTTTTCCTTGTCTATACGCCTTTCTTCATTTGCTCCCCCGTAATAGCCGGTGCCGCCATTGGCTCCATCAAACCAAATCTCACTAATTTCTCCATAACTTGTAAGTAATTCAGATAGTTGGTTTCTATAGTATGTGATGTATTCAGAGTTACCGTAATCCTTATGATTTCGATCCCAGGGAGAAAGATACAATCCCGCTTTTAATCCGTATTTTTGGCAGGCTTTTATAAATTCTTTAACAATGTCTCCTTTGCCATGTTTATATGGACTGTTCTTAACGCTGTGTTGAGTGAATTTACTAGGCCAAAGGCAAAAGCCATCGTGATGCTTGGCGGTTAGTATCAGTTCTTTCATTCCGGCTGCCTTGGCTGTTTGCACCCACTGTTCAACATTGAGTTCTTCAGGGTTAAAAATTCGAGGATTCTCGTCGCCGTATCCCCATTCTTTGTTGTTAAATGTGTTGACACTAAAATGAATGAACCCGATAATTTCCATTTTCTGATATTGATATTGATCAGCAGTAGGAGTAACGGCCATATAAATCGTCTCATTCGGAATGTCAAAAATTCTCATTCAGAATGTGACGTTCTGAATGAGAATTTTGTTTGGGGAATAGCACAATCAGAAGATAGCTGAAAATCGGACAACCCGGCAATAGTACAAATTCTGTTTTCACCCGTTTTTACCCGGACAGCCTCAACTGCCCTTTTCTTTGGGGTTACATCTGATAATTAGTGGTGAGTACCTCTATTTTCTTTTTTCCAGGCTTACCGGAGCCCTGGTTTACGCGGACTACCTTCTCTAACTTTTGGGTATTCCAACCGAATTGCCTGGCATACTTTGTCAGTACGTCACCTGGGTAACTGGACAACAAAAACCTTCCCTTAACCTCTGAAAGCGTTTCCAAAAGCATTTCAAAGTCCTCCCTGGTATAGCCATCGTAGTGCCCGCAGTTGGAGTTGTAATAGGGCGGGTCTATATAGTGGAAGGCGTTTTCATGATCCCGCGAGCGTATGATTCGTAAGGCATCGGTATTTTCTATCTGCACGTTTTGGATACGTTCAGCGTATTTTATGGTAAAATTATCACGTTTATTAGCGATGTTTATACTAGTGGTTGCCTTGCTGGTTTTATCATATCCGAAGGGACCATCGAGTATGGAGCAAAAGGACTGAGCGGCTAACACCCAGACCGCCCAGGCCCTCTTAGCCCGTGTAAACAGGTGCGGATTGTTATACACCACCGTAGCATCGCTATGCATAGAGCGGCTGTGCAGGCTGATCCTTACCATTTTTTCGAGTTCTACAAATTCATTTTGGACGCACTCGTAGAAATTGATAAGCTCTCTGTTGGTATCGTTAATGACTTCAATCTTGCCTGGTTCTTTTGCCCAAAACACCGCCCCACCACCGACAAATGGTTCTGTATAGGTAGTATGCTCCGGTATCCATGGCAATATGTGCCTTAGCATCTTTTGTTTACCACCATAATAACTGATGGGTGTCTTTAGCTTTTCTGTTTTATTTTGTTCAATTTTCATGTTCATTCTCAATTTGGTTTTTGTTTTTGTCATATAAAAAAGTACACCAAACACTATTTAGACTCTCCGGTAGAGGTATGGCCTCAATGGGTGGGGAGTTGTGTCTGGTGCACTAAACTCATTAAGTTCCTGTTCGGGGCCGGGCAGCCTGTTGGGGCTTTTTTTTATTACATTTTTCGGTTCTGCTTTTAAGCAGCGAGAGTGCTTCTTTTCAACCCTGTTAAGACACGCCCTGAACCATGCCTCTCTTGCTGCTGCGAGTCCGGAGGTGTCTTCTGCGGTGGTCTATTGCAGGTCCCTGATAAAGTTCCCGGGCAGGGCCACCTCTACTGTAGTGAGCATATGATGTGAACCGGTTGCGCGGAAGGTTAAGGTGCAGTTACCCCCGGACCAAACGGCAGATACGCTCATCGAGCCACTATTAAATATATCATGGCCACTTAATTGTGCTGTACCCTCTTGAAAATGTCTAAAAACCAAAATTCCATGCCTTCGATACTCCGGGTAATAATTTCCCGTACAGATTGCTGTATACTTTATATAGCTTGTCCGGTAGACCTGACCAGGCTCAGTAGCTCTCTGAAAGGTGTATACAACTGGTTGTGACAACCCCCGGGTTTCCTTAGAGCCGAATTGCACACGGGTAGCCATTTTCAACTGGTTTCCTCCGCCCAGTCCTACCTGCGCTTTGGTCACGCCGTGGGGATTGGGATTGTTTGTGCGGTTGACGTGGGTGTTGATGAGCCCGACCAGTGTGTTGTAGGCGTTTTGGTCGTCATTGAGTGCCTGAGCGAGTTCGTTGAGTGTATCCAGGGCGGTGGGTGCATTATCGATCAGTTGCGAAATGGCTGTTGCTACTTTTTGGTCCACTTCTCTGCTCAGGGCCGGTACGCTGGCCAGGCGTGTGAGGGCGATGATCGCCTGCCTGGTGCGCTGGGGTGTCATCAGTTGAATATTGCTATTGCCTTCTTCGGCTTCGGTCTGGTTGGCCCGTCTGAGGTTCAAGTCCGGGTCGGTTTGGTGCCGGAAGCTCTCGAAAAGGTTGGAGAAATCCTGTGCGTCGGGGGTGGCTCCGTTTTGGAAAGTTTCTTCTAATTGCTTTCTTGTTTTGATGGTCATAGTCGTACTATTTAGATAATGGTTTGAAATTCAATTGTTTTTCCTGCGGTTTTCACCTTGTCCAGGTGGAGTTTGATCTTGTTTCTGACCTCTGGCAGGTCGGGGGCTAATATTTTTATGGTGCCGTTCTGCGATACGGTTCCTACTTCTATTTTCATGTGAGAGTCCTGAAGCTTGTGTTGCAAACTTTCTGCTTGCGAATTATGATTCAACTCGTTAACCGCCTGTTTTCTTAGCAGAAAGATCTGGTCAAAGAGTTGTTTTAAAGGATAGCACCACACGGCAATGAGGTGTTCCTGCCACTGTCTGCGCCAGTGCGGCGGCAGGGCCTGTTGAATGAAAGCATCATAATCGATTGTATACATTCTGTTCCATTTAATTTATAACGTTGTTGTGGTGTTATCCCCGAATTAGTGTGACTGAAGAATCGTTACGGTCGAGCTTCACATAGCCCGCTATGGTTTCATATTTCCGGTTCACCCGGTGGTTTTCGGTGAGGCTGACCCCTGCCGCACCGGCGTACGCACTGGTAATCTCTACATCGATGATACCGGGAATGGCCTGGAGGGCATCGGTGGCTTTGCTCAAATACAATACGGTGTTAAATTCGATGCTTTGGTGAAAGCGGTCCAGGGTCTGGTATACCGTCCGCCTGACATGTCCGGTAAGCACAGCAGGGTCTGCCTCCACCACAATGTTGTAGCTGATCTTATCAGGGAGATCGCTTTGCACAGTGATCAGGGTCCCTGCGATCTTTATCCTGCCTATGTAGTCCCTGAACCCGTCTTGCTCGGCTTCGGTAAGCACAGGAGAATCACCGCCGGTATCCTTAGCCACTTTGAAGGTAAGTGAGCCATCGGCCGGTGACTCTGTGACGCTCACCTGCTGAACGATCCGGGCGGCGGGATTGGGGGTCAGATATGCCGGGCGGTTGTTGATGACCAGCAGTTGGTCGCCATGCTGATAGTCAAAGGCTTTTTGTCGATACCACCCGATGCCGCCGGGTTCGTCTTTGTTGACCATTTGCCTAACCTCTGCGTTGAGTTGGTCTACGGCATGTTCTGCCTGGGCAATACCCAGAGCCATCACTTGTTTGGCGTAGTTCCACACTTGCACCACGCTGTGGTTGGCTTCCAGTTCCGAAAGCCCGGGATATTCCTTTGCCTTCTGGTTCATTACTTTCAGGATCTCTTCTATTGTTCTTGCCATATTGTTTTAACTTTTAATTTTCTGTCTGCGGCAGGATAAATTCCTTGTTGATCCGCCAAAAGCCTATGCCACTGGCTCTGCTTCCTGTTACGGTGGCTATGTTTTTGGGCAAAATATGGGAAAGACGAACATTCAGCGGTTCGCCTGTTTCCAACTCTTGTCCGTGGTAAACATTAGCGGTGATGCCGTTCAGTTTATTCCTTCTGACCAGGTCAAAGACCCCTTCCGCGCTGCCATAGTAGCAGACGGCAATGTCCATCAAACTCTGTCCTTTCCTGACTTTAATTTTTTCCATCCCTTCCCGGTCCTCAATTTCTTTCCACGCGGGTCACATAAATATCCCCTGCGGTCCTCGCCTGCACGAGCCGTTTATTATCTTTTTTCAATTCCGCGGCCACAATGCTGAAAAGCTCCTGGTCGGCTATCTTCCCGTCCACAAAACCGGCTATCCCCACGCCTATGTCCGGAAAGAATTTGAAATCCCCTTTCCGGGCGGTCAAAATATCCCGGACCTCGTTTTCCAGCCCGTCTCCAATGGCCGGTTTTCCGTTTTTCATCAAAAAATCATTCATTGGTCCGCGTCGTCACTAAATCCCCTGATGACTACTTCCTGATTCAATTCCCCCGCAGTGAAAGGCAGCTCCACATCGTACACCACCAGGTGTGTAATATCAAGCGCATTCAGTTGCTCATTTCCGCTGACCTGCCAGTACACCTTCCGGCAGAGTTCAAGAAGCTCCTGAATCGTGTCCCGGGGATAGGAAGGCACCAGCGTATTAACCGGCTGTACCGGCTTTTCCCTTTTTTTGAACCTCCCCGGAGCTCCTGCCGCTTGTGCAGGCAGGATGCCTGTGCCCAACTCGCCCAGACGCTTCGCTTCTCCTTCCAGACGCTGGTTCACCGCATCTTTCAGACTATTGCCCGGAGCGATTCCCTGCGTCGGGGTTTGCTCCGGGATCTGCTGCCTTAATTCCTCCAGGTAGCCTGCTTCACCAATGAAATTTGCCCGGATCGTCACATCGAAGTCATCGACCATCCATCGTTCTTTGATGGAGCCTTTGAGTCCTTTCTGCGGGTACTTGCGAATGATGCGGTTGCGCCGCCTTACCCACACACGGGGTTCGACAGGAAAAGTGAAGGGTTCACCACCTGCTACTGCTGTGATCTTCAGCTTGAATATATCGCCGCCGGGAGGTACTTCTATCATGCTTCACCCATTCTTGATACGCCATTCAATACTTTTAACAGGGCTTTCATATGATCCTCGGCACTAGCTGCCAGTTTCTCTTCATATTCTTGTTCAAAGCCCTCAAAATGATTATTCATTTCACCCACGCCATTCAGGTTATTGATATGGAGGTTGATGATCCGCTGCGTCCTGCCTCCGGTGTTCACCTGGTCGGTCAACTCCCCTAGTGTTTTCCTGTCTGGATGATCTCCATTTGTGCCCTCCTTTTTTGTTGCTTTTTCAGTTGTGCCCTCCTTTTTTGTTGCTTTTTCAAACGCTGCCAGTGCCTTTTTGATCTTTTCAGCCTCCCTGTTGCCTGGATGACCGGAAAGATCGTGCACACCGGGTAAAAGGGCAGCTTTTTCACGATGAAGGGTCAGGGCATTCAGACGCGCTTTCAATATTTTTTCTTCCTGCGTGTCAGAGATTCCCGCGGCCAGGATAAGTGGGGTCAGTTCCTGATTGATCCCACTGAGTTGGTCCCGGGCTTTTTTGCGTTGTGCTTCAGCTTGTGCCAGGTTATCTGTCGGTTTGACATATACTCCTCTTCCTGCGTAGGTGCTGGTATATTGTTGTTCTGTACCCTTTGCTATGTCAAAGATTCTGTCACCGGCCTGTCTGATCCTGCTTTCTATCTGTCTTTTTTGCTTAAATAATGCCTCTTTCTGCTCTATTTTGACCTCTGATCGTTTTTCATTCTCCAGGTATTTTTTCAGTTCCTCAAACGCTTTTAAAAAACCTTCACTATCCAGAGCCAGTTCGATGTCAAGCTTTTTACCCAGTACATCCTCCCCGAATTGGGCATTGAACTGCCCGATGAGCTTTTGCCGCTCCCGGATGGAAAGACCGGCTGTTTTCATTTGTTCCAGGTAGTGGTCAATCGCATTGATGGCGTAAGTTTTTTGATTTGCTTCAGGGCCATTCATCATGGCAATGCCCAGGTCTAACACACCATCCACCACCGGTTTGAATAATAAGCCCAGTTCTGCCAGTTTAGCGGAGAAAGTGCCAGTAAGGGTACTCCATTTCCCGCCCATGCTCTCACTCTGCTTCTCCATCATCTGGTAAAACTTCCCGCCCCGGGAAGTGACCGAGCCAAACGCTTCGGCAACCTGTTCGTAGGAGATCTTGCCCTTGCTCATTTCCTCTCTGAGTTCGCCCATACTTTTGCCGGTCATCCCGGCCATCTCCTGCAAGGGGTTGAAACCGGCGTTAATGAACTGGAGCAGGTCCTGCCCCATGAGTTTGCCGGACGAGCGCACCTGTCCCATGACCAGTGCCAGCGAACTCAGCCGCCCGGCGTTCCCTCCCGAGACATCGCCCAGACGGGAGAGCGTCGGGAGGACGTCCTGACCGGCAAATCCGAAGTTGAGCAGGGTTCTGGTCGCATCGAGTAATGCGCTATTGGCAAAGGGCGTTTTGTTGGCCAGGCTGTTTACGCTGTCGACCAGGGCACTGCCCTGTTCTTCACTGCCGGTCATGGTCTGGAAAGCGATGCGGTTTTGCTCTAATTCCACCCCTCCGGTGATGGCTTTTTTAGCCAGTGAAAAGCCGGCATACCCTAGTGCTGCGGGGCCGGCAAATCGCCCCACCAGGCCACCCGCCAGGCCGCCGCCGGGCATGCCTTTGTTGCGCAGACCTGTACTTCGGAGTTTGTCAACCTTTCGTTCGGTCTCTGTGATCACCTTGTTGAGTCGCTCAATTTTTTTAGTATCAAAAGCCCTGTTTTTCCGTTTGCGAAGCCGTTCCAGAACATTGTTTAGCCCGTCAATAGTGGTTTTGGTACCGCCCAGTTTTTTTTGAAACCGGCGCACGTCCTCACCCGCCGCATCGCTCATGGCTTTTGTGCTACGGCTTATTTTACTGAGTTCTTTGTCAATCCGGCTTTTTAATTCAAGCGTAAATGTGAGCGTTTCAGCCATGACTTTCCCTTTTTCTTATTGCTACAAGCTGGGCAAAGCTCAATGCCCATTCCTGGTCAGTGAGCTGGTCGGGGTTGACCCCAAGGTGGTAACGCAACTGCGTATCTACATAAAGCAACGGACTGGCCTTCGCCCTGCCGTCGGCTGTGTTCACCTTGTTTATATAAACCCCAGGCGTTTCTGGAGCCAGTAGTAGCTCATCAGGGCGGCTCTGAAAAAATAGCTGTCCTCTTTGAGTACCTCCTGGTCACCGGCCACCATGCACGTCTCCAAAATCATTTCTCCGGGCGTGATGCGGTCTGTTTTGCCGTCGGCAGTGGTCTCGTGAAGCAGGGCTGCTTTCACCTCCCCGCGTACCGGCTGACGCAGCCATATTGTTTTGTCTGCTTTCCCTTTGAGAGGAATGACCATCTTTTCAAGCTTCCCCCATTGCTCTTCGAGTGCCTTTTCGTGGATTTTTTCCACCGGCTTGAAAGCCCCGTTCTCTTTTAATACCAATGCCATTATTACAATCTTTTATTTTAATATTAAAGTCTTTTAATGTCCAGGAACATGATCGGGATTTCGATCACCATTTTCGTATCGCCTTGATTAAAGCGTTGTTCTATCTCCCCGTAACGGACCCCCTGCAGGACGTCGGTTCTCAATTTCGGGGTCTCGCCCAGAATGTGATTATCCGTCTTGTAGACCACTACGATACTGGTACCCCGCAGCAGTTGCAATTCACGGTCGGCCCGCAGCGATTCGAGTTTTGCCAGATCTCCCTGCAAGAGGCCAATACTGCCCTCGAATGAAAAGTTGCCTTCCTGTATGGCTCTGGGTTTGCTGCCCTTCCCGTAGATAAATTCCTTCTCCAAAGAGGTCTTGTAAGCCACATGCTGCAAGGAGGTAATGTCAATGCCGGAAGCATTGACCGTAATGTGGCTGTATTGATATTCCCTGCTGTCTGTCTGTGCCATGCCTATAAATAAATCAGGTAGTTAATAGAATTGGAATAGCCCACCGGAGTGATGCGCAACTCCACGCCCAACTGTTCGGTTTGCAGTATATTGCTGCCTCTGACCTGAGCTTCCACCGAGGAGATCTCTGTGTTCCCGAGCATTTGCACCGCCAGTGCCTGCTCAATATCTGCCTCTATCCTGCGGGCAACGTCCTCCCGGATAGTGCCGTCTGCATTCAGGGGTACTTTTTCGTCCACCTCGCGAATGCCCGTGCGGTACGCAATGCGCTTGATCTTGTCGATGACCCGCACACGGGAAAGCCGGTTCACAAAACTGCCTGACAGGGTAAAGTCATTGGCAAAGTACACGCCGGCTTCTCCCGGAAAATGGCGGTACGTAATATAATGCCTGTCATGGATCACGCCCAGAGAAGTGAGCATGTCCTCCAGTTTGCTTTTACTGGTCAGATAGCCTGTACTCACCGGTACCGCTCCGTTGCGCTTTCTCGATAGCCGGGTCTCTACGCTCAGGGTGCTCAACAGCCCTCCCAGAAAGCCGACAGACGCATTACCGGTGTTGTCGTTCGCCGCTATGGATATGGCCACATTTTCATAAGAAGACGACTGGTATTCGGTCAGGTCAGCGGCCGTGCCGCTAAAACTTTGTCCATCCAGCACCACACCCAGGTGAATATTTTTATACCCACCGGCTAACTGCTGTGCTTTCGGTACTGCCGTATGCACTTGCGGATCCAGTCCTCCGGAACGGGTCACCGGGCCGCTGCCCGTTTGCTTGCAAACCAGCAACACCCGGATGGCTTCGTTGCTGTCGTCAATCAATCGCCTGCCATGTGTCAGGCTTGCGTCAACCAGTTGCGGCATCGTGACGGTTGCCGTCACACACCGCAACCATAGCCGGTTGCTGGTGTTGGCAAAGTAGTCTGATACCTGCCCATATAAAAAAGCATTGTTTTCTGGGGTGACCCCCAGGTTTTTCAAATCTTCCAGATCCGGCAACAAGTAACTCTTGTTGAGGGAAAAATTTCCGCTTCCTGTCACGTTGGTGGCGGTGCAAAGCATGCCAAAAGTGCCATCGGCCAGTCTGGGCAATGATTGCCGTCCATCGGTATTGATCTCTATATTTACGCCCGGTAATGCCATTATTTTATTTGATTTTTAATTTTTCATTGTGCTGCGCACTTCCAAAAAAGAAGTCGGTGATCGTACTCACTTTGGCACTCATCGCACCGAAGGTGGTGCTTATCATGGTGATTTGAAAGTCGGTCAGGTCCATCCCTTCGCCATGAAAAGCCCAGTAGAGCATAAACCCGGTTAGTACCACATAAGCGGTCAAAAACACCAGTGCAAACACTTTTTGCACGTTGCTGTCCTGACCGTACAGATTGCGGGCATTTTCCCGCCCGGTGGATTCCATTTGATAGATCTCTTTGAAAAACTCCCGCTTTTCTTCTTTGGTCTCCACAAAGCGGTCGACCACGTCTGCCACCTCCCTGAACGGGCTTACCCCACCAAATATTTTTGCTAAAAAGTTCATGACCGGAAAATGTTTTTTTCAGGGATAAAAATCTCCTCACACCAGTCTTCCACCTTAAAAGACGGACAGGCCTTGCTGGAAAAATGATAATGCCCGGCCACCTGTATGCCGGGGTGTCGCCGCACCATATAGCGAACATAGTCTGCCAGAGCGGTTTTTTGCTCCGGTGTGCGGGTGTCTTCCGGTTTCATGGCCCGGTCGCATCCGCCCGCGTAAACCACATGACGGCTCACGCCGTTTATTCCTCTGGCACCGTTGCTGATCTCCCAAACGTCTATCTGGCCATCGCTGTTGAAGGGAACCAGGTTGATTAGCCTGCCGTGCAGGTCAATCAGATCCGAATAGCCCACGCGTGACCAGCCCCGCCCCCCGAGATGCCAGCGTTCAATATCGGCTGCCGTCACCTCCCGGCCTTCCGGCGTCGCCGTGCAATGAATCACCAGATATTTCAAAGGTTTTCCCATATCATTCCCCGAAGGGGTTTTTAACTTGTTTTTAACTCAATAACCTGATCATGATACCTATCACTGCTCCCGAGATGCCGCCGTAGATAGCTGCTTTCGTTTCCAGTACCGCCAGTCTGACTTTGAATTTGACAAAGTCATGTCCATACTCGTCCAACTCCTTGCGAATGATACTCACCTGATCCACCAAACGGACCAGCAGCTCCTTTTGTGATAGCTGGTTCAAATCAATCTTGTCGTTTTCCCTGTCAATCAACTTTCAACTTTTTTTAATGTTCAACTTTCAACCGGGATCACGCTGCCGATTCCACCAGATTCACCACGCCTTTGCCGTCTTTCCTGCGGTACAAGGCTCCCAGTCTCATAAGAGAACTGATCTCATCACCGCCAATTTTAGGCTGTCCGGCTTCATAAAGGACTTTTACCGCTCCTCTGGCGAGGCTTACGTATTTGGATGACCAGAACAAAGCCCCGGCATTGTCAGCATTCGCCGCATTCGTCCCCTGGTCTTTCAACACCGGCGTAGCCGCATTCGTAAACGAGTTGATCGTACTCCGGACGTAGAACTGAATCCTTAAAATGCGATCCACATCACCCATCCTGAGCACTCCGGTGCCGGTGCCCTTACCCTGGTAGTCGGTACTGGTTACTTCGGTCATTTTAAGCAGGTCCATTTCCATCTCCGGGCTGATCAAAGCACACAGATTGTCCATCGACACATTGTCTTTTCTAAACGCTTTACGGACCTCCAGCAGGTCTTCAAACCTGATCGCTTTCCGGTTGCCCGTCCCCGTGGTGCCAACTCTCGCATCGCCCCCGGTCCTGAGCATTTTAGCACTGGTATTCGATGCCCACTCGTGCTGCACAAAGTCTGCGGCGTATTCGGTCAACTCCTCGGCATGCTGTTCTACCAGGCTGGCCCGCTTGGCATAGTTCACGACCAGGTCTTCAGAATCCTGCAAAAAAGTTGCCTGCGTTTTGAGCTGCCTGATGTTGTAGGCAATGGACTCGTCTGTCCTTTGTGCCGAGACTCTCGTATCCTTCCCGTAGTCGGAAATTTCGGTAACCGGCACATTCCCGGTGACTTGCGGGATATTCACCTGACCGCCTTTCAGAAATGCCGTGTCGTTCTTGCTCTGGAGCATATAGGAGTTGTCCGGAAACAATAAAGGCTCCAGGTCCCTGGAAAATAGCTGATTTATATGATTTGCTGTTGGCATGATGTCAGGATTTTTTAGTGGTGTAACCGTTAATTAATTTTTCAAACTGGCCGGGTGCGTTCAATTGAAGCTCCTCCAGTTCTTCCGCCGTGTAGTCGTGATAACCCTTTTCGGGTACTGTCCGGCCTTTTCCCAGGGCATTCACCAGATGGTTGATCCCTTCCAGAACTGCCGTATCTTTCGCATTGGCAGGCGGTACAGCGGCATTCGCCGTATCCTGCTCTTGCGCCGTTTTGTTTTCCGCATCCAGTTTCAAAAGATCCTCCACCGAAAGCGACATATACGCCTTTTTGCGTACCTCGTCGCCGGGCTGCCCTCCGGCCCGGAGAATACGGTTCACCATCGCATTTTTCAATGCGGCGTTCTCTTTTTCAAGTTCGTTGTGGCCAGGCGGGCTGTTTTCCGGCTCCCTGTCTTTTTTCTCTTCTTCTTTCATATCCATGATCAGTCCGTTAATTGAGTTATAATAGCAGCAGTTCTCCAGTGTCAGCGTCTCCCGATAAGAGGGAATGTCCACCAGCGACACCTCTATAACTTCTCCGTGATACAGTACATCTTTTTTTATCTCCGCCGAACGGTAGTCAAACCTTACGCTGGCTGCTTTGATGAATCCGCGTTCTACTTTTCCTTTCAGTACCATCGCCGCAGGATCTTTCCCGTCAAAGACCGGAACAGCAGTGATGGTTTGATTGTCCTGTTTGAAATCCGTCCACCGGCCCATCACCTGACCACGCTCGTGCATGAACAGAAGTACGGGGTTTTTCCTGAACGCATCCATGTTAAAAGTCCCCTGGTCTACTTTGTAGCCGTGCCGGTTTTCCTTCGAAAAATCAATAAGAACGAAACGGTTCATGCCGCAATAATAATAAGGGCGTGGCCGGGGGTGCAAATCCCGGATCACCCAGTGTGGGCACAGTATAACCGGCTGCGCCCACAGCATAGCCGGGTGATTCGGATTTTCGCATTTTTTTCAAAACCGCCCACCTTCGCACTTGCCCCTGCCTGCGGCAGGGATCTTAATTCCTGATTGAAACAAGGTGCCTAAATATTCACAAGCGCAGAAAAAAAACATCATCGAGGAAGCGCGTAAGCTCTATGCGGCAGGTACGGGACTGCCTGTCTGTGCCCAATACCTTGGGGTGTCACTCTCTACGCTGCAATCATGGGCAAAAGCCCATGACTTCAAAAAAGCACGTAAAGCCTACCTGATGCAACGTCCGCAAATCCTCTCGGCGATAGTAGAGAGTTTCCAGTCCATACTTGAAGGGGAACAGCCCAGGATCACCGCCGACCAGGCTGTCAAATATGCGTCCTCCTTTGAAAAGCTCTCGGACACAAAGAAGCTCGCCGGCTACACCTTTGAAGCCTTTGAGGCACTTACCCTGGAGATGCTTGACGGAATTGAAAAAGCGAAAAAAAAGCAGGACAAAGAAGACATTTTAAAGGCGGCGAAAATCACCAGGCAAGCGATGGATACGGTCATCAACAAAATGATTAAAGCAGCTTTCGATGAATAGAAGCGACTTGAAAAAACGCCTGAAGCGCAGGAGGCGCGCATCAAAAAACTGCTCAAACCCCAAAACTATGG